>NZ_BCXG01000013.1 GCF_001894985.1 Rhodococcus tukisamuensis NBRC 100609
CCCAGGTCACCGCCGGACGAAGCGACATTCCCGCAGGTGAACGCCTCGGCCGGCGCCCGGATGGTGCGAATCCGGACGAATTACGTCGTTGTGACTCGCACCACCCAGGCCGGGGTCAGGTCGGCAGTACCTGGACGCCGGCGAAGTTCCGCTTGCCCCGCCGGATCACCAGCCACTGGCCGTGCAGCAGGTCGGTGGTCTGCGGCTCCCAGTCCTCGGCGTTGATCCGCCCGTTGTTCACCGAGGCCCCGCCCTCCTTGACCGTCCGGCGGGCGGCCCCCTTGCTCTCGCACAGCCCGCTCACGACCAGCAGGTCCACGATCGTGGTCGCGTCGCCCGGACGGACCTGCGCGACCGACGCCTCCCGGAGCGCCGCGGCCAGCGTCGGCTCGTCGAGGTCCGTCAGCTCGGCGCGACCGAACAACGCCTGGCTCGCCAGTTCGACGGCGGCGGTGTTGTGCGCGCCGTGCACCAACGTCGTCATCTCCGCGGCGAGACGCTTCTGCGCGGTCCGGGCCTGCGGACGCTCGGCCGTCTCGGCCTCCAGCTCCGCCAGCTCGGCCTCGTCGAGGAAGGTGAACCAGCGCAGGTACTTGACCACGTCGGCGTCGCCGGTGTTCACGAAGTACTGGTACCAGGCGTACGGGCTGGTCATCTCCGGGTCGAGCCACAGGCTGCCGCCGCCGGTGGACTTGCCGAACTTCTTGCCGTCCGACGAGGTCACCAGGGGAACGGTGAGGGCGTGCACCGACTCGGCGTCGACCCGCCGGTTCAGCTCGACACCGGCGATGATGTTGCCCCACTGGTCGGACCCGCCGACCTGCAGCGTGCAGCCGTGCTCGCGGCGCAGCTGCAGGTAGTCGTTCGCCTGCAGGAGCATGTAGCTGAACTCCGTGTAGGACATGCCGTCGGACTCGAGCCGGCGCTTGACGGTGTCGCGGGCCAGCATCACGTTGACGGAGAAGTGCTTGCCCACGTCGCGGAGGAAGTCGATGGCCGAGAGCTGCCCGGTCCATTTCATGTTGTTCTCGACGATCGCGGCACCCGGGCCGTCGAAGTCGACGAAGCGCTCGAGCTGCGAACGGATCCGCCCCGCCCACTCGGCCACCGTGTCGGCGGAGTTCATCGTGCGCTCCCCCACGTCACGGGGGTCGCCGATCAGACCGGTGGCGCCGCCGGCGAGCACGATCGGCCGGTGCCCCGCCAGCTGGAAGCGCTTGAGCGCCAACAGGGGAACCAGGTGGCCTGCATGCAGGCTGGGCCCGGTCGGGTCGAACCCGGCATAGAGGGTGACCGGACCAGCATCGGCGTCGCGTCGAAGTGCGTCGAGATCGGTCGATTGCGCGATCAGTCCGCGCCAGCTCAGTTCGTCGATAATGTTCGCAGTCACGTGCACGATCATCCCGTATCCGGCGGTGCCGGTGCACGCGGGCTGCGCCGGTAGGCCGAGACCGCGGCCGATCCCGGAAGCCACAACCGCCACGGCCGGTCGGCCGCCCGCGATATCCCGACCCTGGGCCCGGCCGCCGCACCGGCCGCCGGGTCCAGCTCGAGCCGGACCCGGGATCGACCGGTGAGCAACTCGGATCCGTTGTCCGCCAGTGTGATCCCGACGGCCTGCCCCAGGTTCCCCGGTCCCCGGGCCAGGTCCCGCGGCCGCCGGCCGGGCCCCCGCCGCGACCGGACCACGCCCTCCCCCTCAATCACCTCGGCGGCCCGGAGCAGTACCGCTCCCGCAACCCCCTCGCCCGCACAGGTGACGTTCATGCAGAAGTGCAGGCCGTGACTGCGGTAGACGTAGAGTCGGCCAGCCGGCCCGAACATCACCGCGTTGCGAGCGGTCGGTCCCGGGTACGAGTGCGCCGCCGGGTCTGGCCACGGACCCGCCTCGTCGCCGCCGTACGCCTCGACCTCGACGATCCGGACTGTCACCTCCCCGACGCTCAGCCGCGCGCCGAGGACCAGGTGCGCCGCACTCAGCGGGTCCGCTCGGGCCAGTTCGCGCTGGGCCTGCCGCTGCCGGGTGGACTGCCGCGCGGGTTCGCTCACCAGGCGATTGTGCGCTTTCCCGCCCGAGTTCGGACCGTTGACCGCGGGTACCGGACGGCGGTAAATTCATCAGACGATGAGTTCATCGCTCGATGAATTGAGGCGAAGATGACTGGACCGGCCCACGAACGGGCGGCCACCGCCGCTCCCCCTCCCCTCCGACAAACTGCCCCCCAGCCCCCGGCCGACGCCACCATCGACATCCGGAACCTGGTGGTCCGGCGAGGCGGCCGGGAGGTCCTGCGAGACCTGACGCTGCGCGTCGGGCGCGGCACCATCACCGGACTCCTCGGCCCGTCGGGCTGCGGCAAGACCACGCTGATGCGCGCGATCGTCGGCACCCAGATCGTGGCGTCCGGCTCCGTGACCGTCCTCGGGCTGCCCGCCGGCTCGCGTCCCCTGCGCAGCCGCGTCGGGTACGTCACCCAGAACCCCACCGTCTACCTCGACCTGTCGGTCCGCGACAACGTCCGCTACTTCGCCTCGCTGTACGGCCGGTCGGGCCAGGCCGCCGCCGAGGCGATCGAGGCCGTCGGGCTCACCGCGCACACCGACCAGCTGACGCGCGACCTCTCCGGCGGTGAACTCAGCCGGGTGTCGCTGGCCTGCGCGCTGGTCGCGAAGCCGGACCTGCTGGTCCTCGACGAACCGACCGTCGGTCTCGACCCGGTCCTGCGGGCCGAACTGTGGGGACGCTTCGCCGATCTCGCCGCCGACGGCGTGACGCTGCTGGTGTCGAGTCACGTGATGGACGAGGCCGAGCACTGCGGCGAACTGCTGCTCATGCGCGAGGGGCTGCTGCTGGCCCAGCTCACGCCGGCGCAACTGCGCGAGGAGACCCACGAGTCGAGCCTCGAACATGCCTTCCTCAGCCTGATCCGCGCCCATGAATCGGAGGCCGCGCGATGAACGTCGGAATCTACGCGTCGAGCACCGGGCGGATCCTGCGGCAGCTACGGGGCGACCACCGCACCGTCGCGATGATCCTGCTGGTTCCGACGCTGCTGATGGTCCTGCTCTACTTCCTGTACGTGAACGTGCCGCCGACCCCGGGCCAGCCGCCGCTGTTCGACCGGATCGCGATCACCATGCTCGGCATCCTCCCGTTCGTGGTGATGTTCCTGATCACCTCCATCGCGATGCAGCGCGAACGCGGGTCCGGCACCCTCGAACGGCTGCTGACCACCCCGATGGCCAAGCTGGACCTGCTCGGCGGCTACGGCACCGCGTTCTCGCTGGCCGCCGCCGCGCAGGCCGGGCTGGCCTGCCTGGTCACCTTCGGGCTGCTCGGACTCACCATCGCCGGCAGCGTCGGATGGGTGGTGCTGATCGCGGTCGTCGATGCCGTCCTCGGCGTCTCCCTCGGCCTGCTGTGCAGCGCGTTCGCCCGCACCGAGTTCCAGGCGGTGCAGTTCATGCCGGTGGTGGTGATCCCGCAGCTGTTCCTCTGCGGCCTGCTGGTGCCGCGGGACCAGCTGCCGCAGTGGCTCGAATGGATCTCGAACGTGATGCCGCTGAGCTACGCCGTCGACGCGCTGCAGCAGGTGGCGAGGCACCCGGGCGCGACCGCGCTGATGTGGCGCGACCTCGCGGTGGTGGCCGGGTTCGCCGTGGTCGCGCTGTGCCTGGCGGCCGCGACGCTGCGCCGGCGGACGCCGTGACCGGGCCGGCCACCACCGGCACCCGCAGTGGACGACGCCCCGGCAGCCCGGCCACCCGCGACCACATCCTCGCCGTCGCCCGCAGCCGGTTCGCCGAGCAGGGCTTCGACCAGACGTCGGTGCGGTCGATCGCCGCCGCGGCCGAGGTGGACCCGTCCCTGGTCCACCACTACTTCCGGTCCAAGCGCGAGCTGTTCCTGGCCGCCGTCGCGATTCCCGTGGACCCCGAGGTGGTGCTGGCGACCGTGCTCGACGCGCCGACGGACGAACTGGGTGAACGCCTGCTCCGGGTGGTGCTCTCGCTGTGGGACTCGCCGCAGGGCGAGGCGCTGCTCGCCGCGTTCCGCACCGCGCTCACCGGCGAGTCGGTGGGGCTGATCCGCACCTTCATCACGGAGGTGGTGCTCAGTCAGATCGCCGGCCGGGTGGACCAGCCGCCCGGCTCCGCGCCGCTGCGCACCGGGATGGTCGCCACCCAGATGTCCGGGATCGTGCTCTCGCGCTACCTGCTGCGCATCGACCCGATCGCGACGCTGCCTGCCGACCGGCTGGTCGCTCTCGCCGGCCCGGTCCTGCAGCACTACCTGACTGGCGACCTCGACGGCTGAGCGCGCCGCACTACTGCTGCGGCGCCGACTCCGCGCGGGCGAGGAGCGCCAGGTGCTCGTCCTCGGCGACGTCGCGAGCCTCGTCGACCAGCAGCACCGGGATGCCGTCCTCGATCGGGTACGCGCGACGCAGCCGCGGGTTGTAGAGCAGCTCGTCGTCGACCAGCAGGAGCGGGCCCTTGTCCTGCGGGCAGGCCAGGATGCTCAGCAGGGTGGGGTCAAGCGCCACGGAAGATCCCTCTCGTCACCGGAATGTCTCGGCGCCCACGCTACCGTCGCTACCCGGTCAGCGCCGCACTGCCCCGCTCCCGGAGTTTGGTCACCACCGCGCGGGTCAGTCGGCGGTACTTGTCCTGCTCGCTGTCGTAGAACCACGACCGCACACCGGGATTCGGCAGGCCCGTCGCCCGGATCTCGGTGCGGCGCAGCCGGTACGAGTTGCTGATCGGGATCTCGGGCAGGACGTGCACGAGATCGGGTCGCTGCCGTGGCGCCAGGTGCGCGAAGGCGTCCGTCAGGTCCACCGCGGTCAGCGAGGCGTCCGGCAGCAGCCGCACCGCGACCGCCGACAACTCCTCCTCGCCGAGCGGAATCCCGTAGGCCAGCGAGACGTCGACCTGGCCGAGGGCGCCGAGCGCGTCGACGATCGGCTGGTTGAACACCGGCCCGCGCCGCGCCCGGACCACGGTGGACCGGTCGTCCATCAACCAGAAGTCGCCGTCGGCGTCCTGCCGGAACAGGTGCTCGGTGGGCACCCAGGCGTCACCGGCGGCGAACACCCCGCGCTGGGCGCCGTCGAGGGTCTCGCTCGCCGTGGCCTGGCCGAGCAGCAGCCCCACCTCGCCGGGGGCGCACTCGCGGACCAGGCCGCGCTCGTCCTCGAGGTAGGTGCCGGCGATCGGGTCGTAGGCGGCGATCCGGACGGGCGTGCTGCCCGGCAGCCGCCGTCCCTTGGAGCCCGGCTTGGCGCCCGAGACGTTGGCCAGCACCACCGCGCCCTCGGTGGAGGCGTAGAACTCGAGCACCTGCGCCGGCGCAAACCGCTTCATGGTGCGCAGCCACAGCCCGCGCGGCATGCCGGACCCGACGAAGAGCCGGATCGAATGGTTCCCTGCCAGGCCGAAGGCCGGGTTGTCGACCAGTTCGCGCATCATCGTCCAGGTGTAGGCGACGACGGTGACGCCGTACCGGTGCACCTCCGCCTCGAACCGCTCCGGGTCCAGCCCCCGCGACAGCGCGATCCGGGCGCCGCCCGCGATCGCGCCGCCGAGCGTCGCCAGCAGGACCGACGAATGGTAAAGCGGGGCAATGGAGTACACGGTGTCGCCGCGACCGAGGTTGGCCGCGGTGGCGGTGCCGAAGGCGGACAGCGCCCAGCGGTAGTTGGTCACCCGCTTGGCCTCCAGGCGTCCGCCGGACCGGCCGAACAACACGAAGGCCAGCTCGTTCGCACGGCCGGGGTTGGGCTGGTACCACGCGGGCAGGTCCACCTCGTCGGGATCGATCTGCTCGAGGTCGACCGTGCCAGAGTCCGGTTCGGTGTCCAGCAGCCGGGACTCGCCGCCACCGAGCACCAGCACCCGGGCGCCGAGCGACTCGGCCGCGGCCAGGTTGTCGGGGTCGCAGACGACGACCCCGACGCCGCTCAGCTCGGCCGCGGCGACCAGGTCGGCGGTGGGCGGGAGCAGCACGGCGACCGCACCGATCCGCGACAGCGCCGCGATCGCGGTCAGTGCGCTGGGCCGGGTCTCCATCAGCACGCCGATGCGCGCCGCCGGACGCACCCCGCACAGGATCAGCCCCCGCACCACGTTGTCGATCCGGGTGTTGACGGACTCGTTGGTGTACGCCCGGTCGTCGAACAGGAAGCACTCACCCTGCGGAGACTTGGCGCCGGCCTCCTCGAGCAGCCGGCCCAGCGAGATGGTGGTGTGCGTCTGGATCTGCCCGAGCCGGACCAGGCGCGGCAGCGCGCGGGCGGCCTCGACGGACAGCTCGCGGGTGCCCCGAACCGCCTGAGAGGTGACGTCGACGACACCCCTGGTGATGCCGACCCCGACCTCCGCGATGGAGGCGCCGGTGTGCAGGATCCGGTCGCTCACCGAGACGCCGGTCTCGTCGGCGGGCTGCTCGACGCGGGTCATCACCTCGACGGCCTCGGGCCGCGGCCCCGACCCGTCCTGCCAGCGCACCCACTCGCCGGTGGTCGGCCAGGTCTGCGCGGCCGCAAGCGAACCCACGACCAGTCCGAAATGGCCTGCGCGCAAGGTGGACTCGAAGACCTTCGCCTTCGGAGCGGCCTTCCGGATGCCGCGCACGGCCACCGGCTGACCGATGTCGTCGACCTCCCCGACGAAGGCGAGGATGGGGCAGGTCAGCTCCGCCAGCGAAACCGGCCGGTCGCCGATCACGAACCCGCCGGACATCATCCGGTTGTGCACGATGAACTGCTGGAGCAACTCTGCGACGGCCGGACCGGACCAGGCCACCCAGCCCTCGGTGGACAGGAACCGGCGCTGCTGCTCCCGGGGCAGGAGTGCCTCCCGGTCGTGCAACTGACGCAGGAAGTCCAGCCTGGACTTCGCCGTCTTGACCGGATCGAGTAGCTGGAATCCCGTGCGGGCCATCCATCCCGCGATGGAGAGCCGGGTGAACACGTGGTCCGCGAGGAAGTCCGCGGCGCGGGTGGCCAGGCCGGCCGGGATCCCGAGCGGCAGCGCGGCCAGTGTGTCCACCGGTGCGCCGAAGGTGACGAGACTGGCGATGTTCTTGCACCGTCGGTACGCGGCCGCCTGGTAGCAGAACATGCCGCCCTGCGAGTAACCGGACAGGTGCACGTCCCGTCCGGTGTGCTTGTGCACCCGGTCGATGATGTCGCTGATCGCCACGACGTGGTCGGTCAGGGTGCGGTCCCAACCGCCGTCCTCCGTTGCGGGCGAACCGAAGTCGACCACCCAGGGGTCCAGGCCCATGCCGTGCAGGATGCCGACCGCGCCCTGGTCCTGGGTGACGTCGTAGACGTCGGCGGACATCATCATCGGGGGCACGAGCACGATCGGCGGCCGTGCGACGTCGGCGGCCTCGTCGGCGAAGTAGCGGCGCAGCCGGTACATCGGTTCGCGTTCGACGACCCGGAACTCCGACGGCTGGGCTTCGGTCTCGAGGCCACCGAGCCGCATGACCTCGAGACCGTTCTGGGCGGTGGCGACCACCCGCCGCACGGAACCGTTCAGAATCTCCGGATACCAACCCACTGTGCCCCCAATGACTCGACGATCACGCTGGGGTCACTATATTCTGCGCCGCCACGCAGAGCCGATCAATGCGTGAGCCAGCCCCGCAATGTGTCCAGCGACTCACGCACACCGTCGAGCTGCCGTGCGACCTGGACCCCGGCGGTGCCACCGCGAGCGTCCCGCGAGGAGATCGAGCCCTCGACGGTGAGCACCTCCCGCACCCCCGGCGTGAGTGCCGGGTCGACGCCCGCCAGCTCCTCGTCGGTGAGGTCCTCGAGCCCGACCCCGCGCGCCTCCGCGACCCGGACGCACGCGCCGGCCGCCTCGTGCGCGACCCGGAACGGAACGCCTTGGCGCACCATCCATTCCGCGATGTCGGTGGCCAGGGTGAAGCCGGCCGGGGCCAGCTCCGCCATCCGCTCGGTGTGGAACTCGAGGGTGGAGACCAGTCCGGTGATCGCCGGCAGCAGCAGTTCGAGCTGTGCGACCGAGTCGAAGACCGGCTCCTTGTCCTCCTGCAGGTCCCGGTTGTATGCGAGCGGCTGCGCCTTGAGCGTGGCGAGCAGGCCGGTCAGGTTGCCGATCAACCGTCCCGACTTGCCGCGCGTCAGCTCCGAGACGTCGGGATTCTTCTTCTGCGGCATGATCGACGATCCGGTCGACCACGCGTCGGCCAGCGTGATGTACCCGAATTCCGGTGTGCTCCAGATGATCACCTCTTCGGCCATCCGGGACAGGTCGACGCCGATCATGGCGAGCACGAAGGCCGCCTCCGCCGCGAAGTCCCGGGAGGACGTCGCGTCGATCGAGTTGTCCGCCGCCGCGTCGAAGTTCAGCTCCGCGGCGATCGCGTCCGGGTTGAGCCCGAGCGACGAGCCGGCCAGCGCGCCCGACCCGTACGGCGAGACGGCGGCCCGCTTGTCGAAGTCGACGATCCGCTGGACGTCCCGCAGCAGCGGGTGCGCATGTGCGAGCAGGTGGTGCGCCAGCAGCACCGGCTGAGCCGCCTGCAGGTGCGTCTTGCCCGGCATCACCGCGGCCGGATGGGCCGCGGCCTGGGTGGCCAGCGCGTCGACGACGTCGAGCACGCCCGCTGCCACCCGGCGGACTGCGTCGCGCAGCCACATCCGGAACAGCGTGGCCACCTGGTCGTTGCGCGAGCGACCGGCCCGCAGCCGCCCACCCACCTCGGGACCGACGCGGTCGATCAGGCCGCGCTCGAGGGCGCCGTGGACGTCCTCGTCGGACTCGCTCGGGGTGAACGCGCCGCTGGCGACGTCGGCCGCCAGCCGCTCGAGCCCGTCGAGCATCGTCGCCAGGTCGGCCTCACCGAGCAGACCCGCCGAGTGCAGGACCTTCGCGTGCGCCATCGAGGCGCGCGTGTCGTAGGGCGCGAGCACCCAGTCGAAGTGCGTGGACTTGCTCAGCGCCGCCATGGCGGCGGCCGGTCCGGACTCGAACCGGCCGCCCCAGAGGGCACCCTCGTTGGTGCCGTGTTCGGCCATCGTTACAGGCCCAGATCCCGCTTCGCGGCGACCTTGGACGACAGGCCGTGGATGTTGACGAAGCCCTTGGCGTAGGTCTGGTCGAAGGTGTCGCCCTCGTCGTAGGTCGCGAGGTTGAAGTCGTACAGCGACTCCGGGCTGCGGCGGCCGTTGACCGTGATGGCCCCACCGTGCAGGAACAGGCGGATGTCGCCGGTGACCCGCTCCTGCGTCTTGGCGACGAAGGTGTCCAGCGCGTCCTTGAGCGGGGAGAACCAGAGGCCGTCGTAGACCAGCTCGGACCAGCGCTGCTCCATCTGACGCTTGTACCGGCCGAGCTCGCGCTCGAGGGTGACGTGCTCGAGCTCCTGGTGCGCGGTGATGAGCACCATCGCGCCGGGGGCCTCGTAGATCTCGCGGCTCTTGATGCCCACGAGACGGTCCTCGACGACGTCCAGACGGCCGACGCCCTGCGCACCCGCGCGCTTGTTCAGCTCCTGGATGGCCTCGAGCACGGTGACGGGCTTGCCGTCGATCGCGACGGGCTTGCCGGCCTCGAAGCTGATGATCAGCTCGTCGGGGGCGTTCCAGTTGACCGTGGGGTCCTGGGTGTAGTCGTAGACGTCCTTGGTCGGCGCGTTCCACAGGTCTTCCAGGAACCCGGTCTCGACCGCGCGGCCCCACACGTTCTGGTCGATCGAGAACGGCGACTTCTTGGAGACGTTGATCGGGATGTTGTTCTCTTCGGCGAACTTGATCGCCTTCTCGCGGGTCCACGCGTAGTCGCGGACCGGTGCGATGACCTCGAGGTCGGGTGCGAGGGCGCCGAAGCCGACCTCGAAGCGGACCTGGTCGTTGCCCTTGCCGGTGCAGCCGTGCGAGACGACGGTGCCGCCGTGGGCGCGGGCCGCCTCGACGATGTGCTTGACGATCAGCGGACGGCTGATGGCCGACACCAGCGGGTACCGGTCCATGTACAGCGCGTTGGCCTGGATGGTCGGCAGGCAGTACTCGTCCGCGAACTCGTCGCGAGCGTCCACCACGACCGACTCGACGGCACCGCAGTCGAGGGCACGCTGACGCACGACCTCCATGTCCTCGCCGCCCTGGCCGAGATCGATGGCGACGGCGACAACTTCCTTGCCCGTCTCCTTGCCGATCCAGCTGATGGCCACTGAGGTGTCAAGCCCGCCCGAGTAGGCGAGTACGACGCGTTCAGCCATGGTCTTTGTGCTCCTTAAGGTTGGAAAGCCTCGCCAGTACGTGAGGCGAGAGGTTCAGTTGTCGGGCCGTCGATCGGCCCGTCAGGCCAGCTTTTCGATCATGTCGGCGAGCTGCGCACCGGTGCGCGGCTCGCGGGCGATAACAAGAATGGTGTCATCCCCGGCAATGGTTCCCACAACCTCCGGCAGCGAAGCCCGGTCCAGGGCGCTCGCGAGGTAGTGCGCGGCGCCCGGCGGCGTGCGCAGCACGGCCAGGTTTCCGCTGGCGTCGGTGGACACCAGCAGCTCCCCCAGCAGCCGGGCGAGCCGGTCCGTCCCGCCCGAGACGCCGCGCACCGGGCTGCCGTCCTCCGGCACCACGTACACCCCGGCACCGCCGTCGGCGGCCCGCAGCTTCACCGCGCCCAGCTCCTCGAGATCGCGGGAGAGGGTCGCGTTGGACACCTCGATGCCCTCGGCTGCGAGCAGCGCGGCCAGCTCCGGCTGGCTACGCACCTCGTGGGTGGCGAGCAGCGCGGTGATCCGCGACTGCCTGCCCGCCCGGGTGTGGGCGACGGTCTGCGACCGCGCCGACTCGGACCGGGCGGTGGTCACGGCCTCGTCCCGTCACCCTGCACAGTCCCGTCACCCTGCGCAGTCCGGCCGTTCTGCTCGAGCAGCCACACCAGCAGCGCCTTCTGCGCGTGCAGCCGGTTCTCCGCCTCGTCCCACACCGCGCTCTGCGGTCCGTCGATGACCTCGTCGGTGATCTCGTCGCCGCGGTGCGCGGGCAGGCAGTGCAGCACCACCGCACCCGGCGCCGCCTTCGCCAGCAGGGCCGCGTTGATCTGGAACGGCCGGAACGGCCCGACCCGGTCGAGTCCGTCGTTCTCCTGCCCCATCGAGGTCCACGCGTCGGTCACCAGCGCGTCCGCGCCGACCGCGGCCGCCTGCGGGTCGTCGGTGACGGTGACACTGGCACCGGTCTCGGCGGCCCGGGCCCGGGCCGCGTCGAGCACCCACTCGGCGGGCGCGAAGCCCGCGGGCGCCGCGACGGTCACGTGGATGCCGGCGGTGACGCCACCGAGCAGCAGCGAGTGCGCCATGTTGTTGGCGCCGTCACCGAGGTAGGTCAGCCGCAGACCCTTCAGCTCGCCCTTGCGCTCGGCGAGGGTCTGCAGGTCCGCGAGCACCTGGCACGGGTGGAACTCGTCGGAGAGCGCGTTGACGATCGGCACCGTCGCGCCCTCCGCCATCTGCTCGAGCCGGTCCTGGCCGAAGGTGCGCCACACGACCGCGTCGACGTAGCGCGAGAGCACCCGTCCGGTGTCCTGCAGCGTCTCCTCGCGGCCGAGCTGGGTGTTGCGGCCGTCGACGACCACGGCGTGCCCGCCGAGCTGCGCGATGCCCATCTCGAAGGAGAAGCGGGTGCGGGTGGAGTTCTTCTCGAAGATCACCCCGACCCCGCGCGGGCCGGCCAACGGCTGGCGCGTGGTCGGCGCCTTCTTCAGCTCCGCGGCCAGCGCGAGCACCTCGGCCTGCTGGGCCGGGCTCAGGTCGTCGTCCCGCAGGAAGTGCTTGACCGTGCTGGTGCTCTCGGTGGAACTCACTTCGTATCTCCCTGGCTCTGAACTGCGTCGAGGATCCCGGGCAGAGCGGCCACGAAGCCGTCCGCCTGTGCCTCGGTGAGGATTAGCGGCGGCGCCAGCCGCACGACGCCGGGCTGCGCGGCGTTGATCAGGAAGCCCGCGTCTCGCGCCACGTTCTCGACGGCGGGCGCGACATCCGCGGTGAGCACGACGCCGAGCAGCAGCCCCGAACCACGCACGTGGTCCACGAGCGGATGCCCGATGCCCTCGATGCCGTGGATCAGGTGCTTGCCGAGTGCGTCGGCATGGCTGACCAGATCCTGGTCCGCGACGGTCCGCAGCACGGCGAGCGCGGCGGCCGCACTGACCGGGTTGCCGCCGAAGGTGGTGCCGTGCTTGCCGGGACTGAGCAGCTCCGCGGCCGCCCCCGTGGCAATGCAGGCACCGATCGGCAGGCCGCCGCCGAGACCCTTCGCGAGGGTCATCACGTCCGGCACGATGCCGACCGCCTGGTGCGCGTAGAACCAGCCGGTGCGCCCGATCCCGGTCTGCACCTCGTCGAGCACCAGCAACGCACCGCGTTCGGCGGTGATCCGGCGAGCCTCCACCAGGTATCCCTCGGGCGGCACCACGACGCCACCCTCACCCATGATCGGCTCCAGGAACACCGCGGCGGTGTCCTCGTCGACAGCGGCGTCGAGTGCGGCGATGTCGCCGTACGGGACGTGTTCGACGCCGGCCGGCATCGGCTCGAACGGGGCCCGCTTGTCGGGCTGGCCGGTCAGGGCCAGCGCACCCATGGTGCGGCCGTGGAACGCCCGCTCCGCGGCGACGATCTTGCGGCGTCCGGTCAGCCGGGCGATCTTGAACGCGGCCTCGTTGGCCTCGGTGCCGGAGTTGCACAGGAACACCCGGCCGGTGACGCTGCCGCCCTCACCGGCACCGAGGTGCGCCAGCAACTGCTCGGCGAGCGCGATCCCCGGCTCGGTGGCGTACAGGTTCGAGGTGTGGCCGAGGGTGGACAGCTGGGCCGTCACGGCGTCGACGATCGCCGGGTGCGCGTGCCCGAGGATGTTGACCGCGATCCCGCCGAGCAGGTCCAGGTACTGCTTGCCGTTGGCGTCGGTGACCACCGCGCCCTCGCCGCGGACCAACGCCACCCGCGGCACCCCGTAGGTGTTCATCAGCGCGTGGGACCAGCGCTGCTGCAGCGGTTCTGTCATGACTGTCCTTCGAGGTTCTGGGTGGTGGGTGCGGGGGTGACCATGGTGCCGATGCCGGTGCCGGTGAGCAGTTCGAGCAGTACCGAGTGCGCGACGCGACCGTCGATCACGTGCGCGGAGGGGACGCCGCCGTGCACCGCGCGCAGGCAGGCCTCCATCTTCGGGACCATGCCCGCGTCGAGGCTCGGCAGCAGCTTTTCCAGTGTGGCGGAGTCGATCTCGCTGGCCAGCGACGACCGGTCCGGCCAGTCGGTGTACAGGCCCTCGACGTCGGTGAGCATCACCAGTCGCTCGGCGCCGATCGCCTCCGCGAGCGCGGCGGCGGCGGTGTCGGCGTTGATGTTGTGCACCACGCCGTCGGCGTCGGGGGCGATGGTGGAGACCACCGGGATGCGCCCCGCGGCGATCAGGTCGAGCACCGCGTCGGGGTTGACGGTGGTGACGTCGCCGACGAGGCCGATGTCGGTGGCCTGGCCGTCGACCTGGACGGTGCGGCGGGTCGCGGTGAACAGGTGCGCGTCCTCGCCGGAGATCCCGACCGCGTACGGGCCGTGTGCGTTGATCAGCCCGACCAGTTCACGGCCGACCTGCCCGAAGAGCACCATCCGGACCACGTCCATGACTTCCGGTGTGGTGACCCGGAATCCGCCCCGGAACTCGCCCTCCATGCCCAGACGCGTCAGCATGGCGTTGATCTGCGGGCCGCCGCCGTGCACGACGACCGGGTGCATGCCGACCGTGCGCAGGAACGCCATGTCCGCCGCGAACGCGCTCTTGAGCTCGTCGTCGACCATCGCGTTGCCGCCGTACTTGACCACGACGATCTTGCCGTGGAAACGCTGCAGCCAGGGCAGCGCCTCGGCGAGCACCTGCGCGCGGGCGGTGTCGTCAAGATGCTCGACGCCGGCACTCATGACGAGTACGCCGAGTTCTCTTCGACGTACGCGTGCGAGAGGTCGGTGGTGCGGATGGAGACCTCCGCGTCACCGACGCCGAGCTCGATGCGCAGCGCGATGTCGATCCCGGACAGGTCCACCTCGCGGGCGCCGGGCGCGCCGACCCCGTCGATGCACACCGGGTTCCCGTTGAAGGACACCGAGATCCGGTCCGGGTCGAGTTCGATCGGGGCGATGCCGACGGCGGCCAGCACCCGGCCCCAGTTGGGGTCGGAGCCGAACAGCGCGGTCTTGACCAGGCTGTCGCGGGCGACGGTGCGGGCGCCGATCAGCGCGTCCTGCTCGGAGGCCGCACCGGCGACGGTGACCGTGACCCGCTTGGTGACGCCCTCGGCGTCGGCCATCAACTGGTCCGCGAGGTCGTCGCAGACCGCGAGGACGGCAGCGTTGAGATCCTCCTGCGACGGCGTGATCTCACTGGCGCCCGAGGCGAGCAGCAGCACGGTGTCGTTGGTGGAGGTGGCGCCGTCGACGTCGAGGCGGTCGAAGGACATCCGGGTCGCGTTGCGCAGGGCCTCGTCGAGCTGCTCGGCGGTCGCGATGGCGTCGGTGGTGATGACGCAGAGCATGGTGGCCAGAGCGGGCGCGAGCATGCCGGCACCCTTGGCCATGCCGCCGACGTTCCACTTGCCGTCGTGGTGCAGGGCCGCCTGCTTGGGGACGGTGTCGGTGGTCATGATCGCGTACGCGGCGTCGGTGCCGCCGGAGATGCCGCCGGCCAGCTCGTGCACGATCTCGGTGACGCCGGCGAGCAGCGTGTCCATCGGCAGCCGGTCGCCGATCAGCCCGGTCGAGCACACCGCGACCTCGACGGCGCCGGTCTCCGTGCCCCAGTCACTGAGCGTGGCGGCGACGTGCTCGGCGGTCTTGTGGGTGTCCTGGAACCCGGGGGCTCCGGTGCAGGCGTTGGCGCCGCCGGAGTTGAGGACCACGGCGCGGACCCGGCCGGTGCTCAGCACCTGCTGCGACCACAGCACCGGGGCGGCCTTGACCTTGTTGGTGGTGAACACGCCCGCCGCGGCGGTGTCCGGGCCCTCGTTGAACACCAGGGCCAGGTCGGGGCGGCCGCTGACCTTGATGCCGGCGGCGATGCCGGCCCCACGGAACCCGGCGGGCGCGGTGACGCCCTGGGTGCGGACGAGCTGTCCGCCCGCGACGGGGACGGAGTCGGGGATGACGGGCACGGCGTTCACGGGGCAACTCCCACGGTCGAGAGACCTGCGGTCTCGGGCAGGCCAAGGGCCAGGTTCATGGACTGGACGGCACCGCCGGCGGTGCCCTTGGTGAGGTTGTCGATGGCGCAGATCACGACGAGCAGGCCGGCGGCCTCGTCGACGGTGAGGCCGATCTGGGCGGCGTTCGAGCCGATCACCGCGCCGGTCTGCGGAAACTTGTTGTGCGGCAGCACATGTACGAACGGCTCGTCGGCGTAGGCCTTCTCGTACACCTCGCGGGCCCGCTGCTCGTCGACCGTCGTGGCGGCGGTGCAGGTGGCGAGGATCCCGCGCGGCATCGGTGCCAGCACCGGGGTGAACGAGACCGCCACCGTGGCGTCGGTGAGCGCGGAGAGGTTCTGGGTGATCTCGGGGGTGTGCCGGTGCACGCCGCCGACGCCGTACGCCCGCGCCGACCCCATCACCTCCGAGCCGAGCAGGTCGGCCTTGGGCGCGCGGCCCGCGCCGGAGGTGCCGCTGACCGCGACCACGTTGACCCGGGGCTCGACGATCCCCGCCGCCACCGCGGGCGCCAGCGCCAGGCTGGCCGCGGTCGGGTAGCAGCCGGGGACCGCGATCCGGGTGGCCCCGGTCAGCTTCTCCCGGTGGCCCGGCAGTTCCGGCAGCCCGTACGGCCAGGTCCCCGCGTGCTCGCTGTTGTAGTAGCGCTCCCACTCGGCGGCGCTGCTCAGCCGGAAGTCGGCGCCGCAGTCGATGATCACGGTGTCCTGGGACAGCTGGGTGGCGATAGCGGCCGAGTTGCCGTGCGGCAGACCGAGGAACACCACGTCGTGGCCGTCCAGTCGGTCGATGTCGGTGGGCTCGAGGACGCGGTCGGCCAGCGGCAGCAGATGCGGGTGATGCTCGCCGAGAGTGCTGCCGGCGTTGCCGCCCGCGGTGAGCGCGCCGATCGTCAGCCTGCCGTCGAGGTAGGCGGGGTGCCCCAGCAGCAGCCGGAGGATTTCACCGCCCGCGTACCCGCTCGCCCCTGCGATCGCGACCCGGATCGGCGCGGACGCCGTGCCTGAGGAACCTGCAGAAATCACCATACGATTGATTATGCATCATGATGCAATCTCATGCACGCGCAGTCGCTCCGGCCGTCCCCGGCCGCTTCAGCCCACGAAGGCGACCGCGTAGAACACCCAGCTCGTCACGGCGGTGAGGATCATGCCGACCGCGGCCACCGGGGCCCACCGCCGATGCCACGCGGAGTGCCCACCCGGCTGCGGCGGACTGCCGAAGTTGCGCACCGCCCGGACGATCACCACCGGCCACAACAGCACCGAGAATACGGCGAACACCAGGTGGACGGCCAGGGCCGTCCACACCACACCGGACGCCTCGCCCCCGACCACGCCGGCCGCGCGCTCCTCCCAGCCGTTGAGCCGGACGTCCAACTCGAAGAGCACCACGGCGACCAGCAGTCCGAGGCCCAGCGGGATCTGCACCCGCCGGTGCAGGCCGAACCGGCGCCGGACCTTCACCTGGTACACACTCCACACCAGGGCGACGGTCACCAGAGCCATGACGAGGACCATCAGGTCCATCGCCAGGGAGGCCCTCGTACCGAAGAACCCGTCGATCCCGCTGAAGTCGTCCATCACAGAGCCCGTGCCTTTTCGTCGTCGGATGCCCGGCGGCACCACCTTTGATGCCGCTCTCGCGCGTTGACGGCGATTTTACCGACACGATGTCGGTAAAACCGCCACGCGGACGTTAACACGCTCCCGACGAGGAGCCGATCCGAGGTGGCGCGGGCATCGGTCGGTGGCCGGGCCCGAGAAGACGCTCCGACGCCCGGCGACTGCGGTCGAGGAACTGAATCTGTGGGCGCGGTCCGCACCACCGCGACGGGGCGTCGAGCGCCTCGGCAGGAACGGCCACATCGAGGCGTTCCGCACTCCCCCGATCAGGTGGCGTCGTGATGTTGGTCGATCACCCGGCGGGCCAGGTCGGCGATCTTGACGTTCATCTGCTGCGAGGTACGCCGCAGCAGGTCGAAGGCTGCGTCGTCGGAGATGCGGTGCAGGGCCATCAGCAGACCGACGGCCTTGCCGATCTCCCGGTTGCTGGTCAGCCCGGCACGCAGGGTGCTCGCCTCGCTGCCTCCGATGACCGCGGACACAGTGACTGCGGCGAACGCCGCCAGGATCGCCGCCTGCTCGGCGGCGGTGTCGGTGAAGACCCCCGCAGTGTCGGTGAACAGATTCAGCGCACCGACCTTGCGGTCGTCGACGCGCAACCGGAACCCCATCGCCCCTCGAACCGAGGTCGCCGCGACCACCCGGGCCGCCAATCGCGGCCACTGCGGCGCGGTGGTCAGATCCGGGTCCAACTGAGCGGCCTCGTTCTCGATGGCATCCAGGCAGGGCCCCTCGCCCACGGCCCTTTCCAGGTCGTCGACCCGGCGGGCGATCTCGTCGCTGGCCGCGACCGTGACATAGGTGCCCCCGTTTCGGAGCATCAGGCTGGCATGGTCACATCCGGACACCAGTGAGGTCGCGGCGGCACAGATCGCCTCGTACACCTCGCCTTCGCTGGACCCGCGGTAGACGATCTCCGCCAACGCGGCGAACACCGTCGCAGGATTGTCTGGCACCGACACCGGGGCGTTCTCCATCAGACCCTCCTCGCCACGCGCGGACGAGGCGCGTCGTCAAGTGTCGTTGTCACCGTAGCCCACGCTCCTGCAAGTCGGGTGCTGTCGACTCGGCAGCACGTCCGACAATGTCGGGGCTAGCCCCCCAACGCCGAGGGCAATGAGTCGTAGCAGCGGGACAGCGGGAGCGTGCCGGTGGTGGTCAGCATGAGCCCGAGGCGGGGAGAACCGGTGACCAGACGCAGATCGAGCCGGTTGCGGTCGGCCCGCCGCGTCGCGGCGGCCAACTCGCGTGTAACCGCGATGCTGACGAACGTCGTCGCCGCGAGGTCTACCACCACACCGTGGTAGCTGGTGGACAGTGCATGGTCGAGCACCCGACGGAACTCGGGCAGGGTCGAGGACTCGAGATCACCACCTACCGTCACCACCGTGGTGTGACAGTATCCGCCGCGATCCGGTACCTGATACGACGGCCGATCGGGATGTGGTGCCGCGAGCCGTCGTTCGCGTACGGTGACGACCGTCTCCGGAGTCGACGTAGTGGACGAATTGCGGGCAAGGAGAGCCCGGTAGAGAGCTTCCGGGATCAGTTCCGCTCGGCCGGCGCGCGTAGCAGCGAGATACAACGTGGCGCGGTCCCGGTCGCGAAGCACCGTCTGACGGTCGGGTTCCTCGTCCCCCGTTCGAGCCAGTCGACGGTCGATCTCCGCCACTACCGCAGTGAGCGCCGCCACCTTCTCGGCATCGTCGGAGTCCGGGGATCGGGTCGGAATGCTTGCTGTGTGCGTCATCAAGATGCCTGTTCCCTCCGTGCTGGGATTCGTCGGGGCGCCGCGGCTCCGGTCACACCGCCAGAAACACCCGCTCGCGAACGCTCGTGCCACACGATCGCCTCCTCGACGGTGTCGAAGATTGGCATCTGCTCGGTCAATCCGGCGACTGCGAGACCACGCCGCACACCACGAGGTGGTGCCACCACACTGATCTCGATGCCACGCCGGTCCGCGTTCACCGCCGTCAGCAGCCACAGGCCACCGACACTGAGGAACGTCAACCCACGCAGGTTCACGATCACCGCTGCCGGCCACTCGTCCGGGCCACCGCGCAGCGCCGCCTCGAAGTCGCACAGAGAGTTTTCGTCCAACTCGCCGGACAGCGTGAGCAGCACCGTGCCCCGGTCACCGACGTGCGGCAACCGGCACATGCGCACACCGAAGCCAGGACAGAAGGCGGATGCAAGGAAGGAAGACACAGCTGGAACCTCCGCGGCAAAAAGGGGAATGCCTGCCGGAACCTCGAACAGTCCACGACCGCCGCACAAGGGGCAGGCACGCAGGCTGTTGTCTCAACCACATACTGTCTATCACCCGCAGCGCCCCCGGTCCAGGCGGCACGGTCGTTCGCGGGCTCTGCACCGCGGCGGCGCCCTGCTTTCTTACTGGCAACAGATATTGGACCCCGCCCCCAGCGGCGGGCGTCAGTCGCCGAACACGCTCTCACGCACCACGTGCTTGGTCAGCTTGCCGGAGGGGTTGCGCGGCAACGACTCCACCAGCACCAGCTCGCGCGGGACCTTGTAGCGGGCGAGCTTGCCGGACAGGTACTCGCGCAGTTCCTCGAGTTCGAGCTCGCAGCCCGGCGCCGGCACCACGACGGCGACCACGGTCTCGCCCCACTCGCGGTGCGGCCGGCCGATCACTGCCACGTCGAGAACGTCCGCACGCGGCCGGATTGCCTCCTCCACCTCCTGCGAGTAGACGTTCTCACCGCCGGTGATGATGATGTCCTTGGTGCGGTCGACGATGTACAGGTAGCCGTCCTCGTCCAGTCGGGCGACGTCGCCGGTCCGGTACCAGCGACCCTCGAACACCTCCGCGGTGGCCTCGTCGTTGTTCAGGTACCCGACCATCCGGGTGTCCCCGCTGAGCCAGATCTCGCCGGTCTCCCCCGGCCCGGCGTCGCCGCCGTCGGCGCGGACCACCCGCAAGTCGACGCCGGGCATGCCGCCGCGCCCGATCGACCCGGCCTTCGCGATCTGCTCGTGCGGGTACAGCGCGGTGCCGGTCGGCCCCATCTCGCTCATGCCGTACACCTGGTAGAAGTCCTCGGACCGGTACGCCTGCTGCAGCTGCCGGGCGACCTCGGCGCCGATCGGGGCGCCGCCGTAGGTCCACCGCCGCATGGTCGAGAAGTCGTAGGCGGACAGGTCGATGCCGGCCGCCCGGGCCACCTGCAGCGGCGCCAGGTAGGCGATCGGGGCGCCGAAGAAGGCGGTGATCTTCTCGGCACCGATGATCTCGAGGAAGGGCAGCGGCGCGTACTCGCGCATCAGGACGACCGTGCCGCCGAGGAACATGGTCGGGACGAACCAGACGTTGAGCGGGGCCGCGTGCCAGATCGGCATCGCGATCAGCACCCGCTCGTCGCGGTCGAGTCCGAGGGTGGTCGCGATGTACGGCGCGACGGTGGTGATCGAGCGATGGGTGTGCAGGCAGCCCTTGGGGGCACTGGTGGTCCCCGATGTGTAGAGCACCTGGGCGATGTCGGTCTCGTCCAGGTCGACGCCGTCCCACTCGTCGGCGACGTCGACGAGCGAGTCGAAGTCCCGTTCGGCGTCCGGCCCACCCTCGGTGAACAGCCAGTCAACCTGCGGCGCACCGGCTTCCACCACCGGTCGCAGCTCGGCCGAGGCGACGCCCACCGTCGCCCCGCTGTGCCGCAGCAGGTACTCGACCTCCGGCGGCGCGAGCTTGTGGTTGACCGGCACGACCGCCGCGCCGGCCCGCCAGGCGCCGAACGCGGCGATCACAAATCCGGGCGTGTTGAAGGTCATCACCGCGACACGGTCGCCGCGGCCGACGCCGCGGGCCCGGAACACCTCGGCGGCGCGCCGGGAGGCGGCCAGCAGTTCCCGGTAGGTGATGCGCTCGTCCCCGTACACCACCGCTTCCTTGTCGGGGAATTTCCGGCAGGTGCTCTCGAGCATCGTCGTCAGGTTCATGAATTCTCCTTGGGACGTCCCGGAGTGTCTCCGGGTCGGGGATTGCCGTGTGCGCCGATTCGTTCTACAGTCAGCTCTGGTAAGGATTGAACCATGATTCAGAGTTTCGGGAAAGGTGGTGTCTGATGGCGTACCGAGCGACGGACAAGACCCGGGCCGCGCAGGCACAGCGCCGGGAGCTGCTGCTGGCCACCTCCGAGAAGCTGATTGCCGCCGGCGGGTTCGCCGCCGCACCGGTCAAGGTCATCGCCGATGCCTGCGGCATGAGTGTCGGGTCGGTGTACTCCCACTTCGCCGGTCGCGCCGACCTGCTGGCCGCCGTGTTCCGACGCGGCGCCGACCAGGAACTGGCCGAGGTCCGCAAGGCCGTCGAGGCGTGCGAGAGCGCGACCGACCGACTGCAGGCCGTCGTCCGCACCTTCGCCTGGCGCGCCATCCGTGGCCGACAGATGGCCTGGTCGCTGCTGTTCGAACCGGTCGACCCGCGGGTCGACGAGGAACGCCTGATCTACCGCCGCTCCTACGTCGAGGTGACCACGGCGATCCTGCACGACGGCATCGCCGCCGGGGAGTTCCCGGCGCAGCACGTCGACATCGCCGCCGCCGCCCTGATCGGCGCCATCAGCGAGTCGCTCGCCGGCCGACTGTCCCCGGTGCCGGTCGAGGCGACGGAGTCGTCCTCCGACGCCGACATCGTCGACGCCATCCTCGAGCTCTGCCTGCGCGCGGTCGGCGCCGAGCCGGCCTCCCGCTGACCACCGGTCACACCCTCCCTGCCACCCCGCCCGATCCACCCCGCCACCGAATCCCGAAGGGACGCACCATGACCAACGTCGTAGCGCAGGGACACCACACCCACGAGGTCTTCAACCAGGCGCCGCCGCGTGTGGACGTCAACGAGTACACCTCGAACATCCCGCTCGTCGAGGGCGTGCGCCGGTACGACGCGGACTGGGCGCAGTCGCACCTCACCGACGTCGGGGCGCTGGTCGGGACCGAGAGCTTCATCCACGACGCGGAACTCGCCAACACGGAGATCCCGCGCCTGCACAGCCACGACAAGCACGGCAACCGCATCGACGAGGTCGAGTACCACCCCGCGTACCACCGCATCATCTCGGCCGCCGTCGAGCACGGCGCACACACCAGCGCCTGGGCCGAGCCCCGCGCAGGCGCCAACGTGGCCCGCGCCGCGACGTTCATGATGTTCGCCCAGATCGAGCCCGGACACTCCTGCCCGGTCTCGATGACCCACTCGGTGGTGCCGGCGCTCGAACTGCAGCCCGAACTCGCGCAGGTGTGGCTGCCCCGGCTGTACGCACGCGGCTACGACGGCGCACTGCGCGCCCCCGGCGACAAGCCCGGTGTGCTGTTCGGCATGGCGATGACCGAGAAGCAGGGCGGCTCGGACGTGCGCGCCAACACCACCACCGCGACCTCGATCGGCGGGCGTGACTACGTACTCAACGGCCACAAGTGGTTCTGCTCGGCGCCGATGTCCGACGGCTTCCTGATCCTGGCCCAGACCGTGCAGGACGGCGCCGAGGGGCTCTCCTGCTTCCTGGTGCCCCGGGTGCTCGAAAACGGCACCCGCAACGTGTTCCGGATCCAGCGGCTCAAGGACAAGCTCGGCAACAAGTCCAACGCCTCGTCCGAGATCGAGCTCGACGGCACCGTCGGCCACCTGGTCGGCGAGCCCGGCCGCGGCGTGCGCACCATCATCGAGATGGTGGCCCGCACCCGACTGGACTGCGTGTACGGCTCCACCGCCGGCATGCGTCAGGCCGTGGCCGAGGCGCTCTGGCACGTCCGCAACCGGGCCGCGTTCGGCGCGACCCTGATCGACCAGCCGGCGATGACCGCGGTCGCCGCGGACCTGGCGCTGGAGTCGGAGGCGGCGACGGCCACCTCGCTGCGGCTGGCCCGCGCCCACGACGACGACGCGTCGGAGTCCGAGAAGGCGTTCCGCCGCCTGGCCACCGCGGTCAGCAAGTACTGGATCTGCAAGAGGGGTCCGCACCACGCCTACGAGGCACTCGAGTGCCTCGGCGGCAACGGCTACACCGAGGCGTTCCCGCTGGCGCGGCGCTACCGCGAGCAGCCGGTGATGGCCGTGTGGGAGGGCTCGGGCAACGTCATCGCGCTCGACGTGCTGCGCGCCATGACCCGCGAGCCGGAGTCGGTGCAGGCGTTCGACGCCGAGCTCGCGCTGGCCCGCGGCGCGTCGACGATCTTCGACGCCCACCACGACGCGATGCGACGCTCGCTCGCCGAACTGTCGACCCTGGCCCCCGCCCAGGCGCAGCTGCGGGCGCGGGCCGTCGCCGCCTCGATGGCGCTGGGCCTGCAGGGTTCCCTGCTCCTGCGCACCGCCCCGACCGCGGTCGCAGAAGCCTTCCTCGCCGCCCGCCTCGGACCCGAGCGCGACCTCGAGTACGGCAGCCTGCCCGCCGGCACCGACTTCGCGACGATTCTCGACCGGCACTGAGCCGAGCGGTCCGGCCGGCGGGCTCTCCCGTCAGCCGGACCGGCCGGACCGGCGATCGAGGTCGGCGAAGGAATCCTTCGGCTTGCGCTGCCCGAAGTTCTCGTTGATCGACACGATGAAGAGCATCGTGACGCCGATCAGCACCACCGCGATCGTGACGACCACGACGGCGTAAGCGAACGCGACAAGTATTTCCATCACAGCACCTCTCGGAGTGGACTGATGGCTCACGCTACGCCCCGCGCGACGGCGCAGGGCGGTGTTCACCGCGTGGCGGTTCTCGCCGGCTGCGCCAGTTCGCCGAGCACAGAGTCCACCTCGTCCTCGCCTCCGACCGCGACGTCCGGGAGTCCCGGCGCGTCGGCTCCCCAACCCGCACCCGTCTCGCTCGCTCGCTCCGATGGCCAAGGACGCGGCGGCCCGACAGGTCGACCTGCACCTGGGTCCGATGAGTGAAATTCCTCGAAAACATCTCCCCACACTGCTGTTCGCGCCGATTCTGTGTGGTGACGTCGCCGGGTAGGGGTCAGCTGTCCATCGACTTGCGGATCTCGTCCAGCCTGCTGCGCGCCGCCTTCTGCCGGTCTTCCCACTGTTCGTCGAGGCTGCGGCCCGCCGGGGTGTCCGCGTCGAGCTCCCGCGCGCCCATCGCACGGCCGGCGATCGACTCGATCTTCTCGCGCACGGCGTCGAAGGTCGGCACCCCGGCGTCGGTGTAGTCGGACGCGGGCACCGCGATCGGGGCGGCGGTCGGGGTTGCGGGCGGCGGAGCGTCGGATGCCGCGGCCTCGGACGCCGTGGGCTCGGGCGTCTCCGTCGCCGGCGACGGGTCAGGCACGACCTCCGCGTCGAGCACCGGCATTGGTTCTGCTGCGGGGTCCTTCGGGGATTCGCTCATCACGCCACACTCCTCGTCCGTGGGTTCCCCAACCCTATGCCGCCGCGAGCTCTGCGAGCTCATGTCACCGCGAGCCCCGCGAGCCTCAGGTCACCGCGAGCGCGATCTCACCGCCGCGGGCCGGGGCGCGGCGGCGCAGGCCCCCGTCACGAGATCGGCGGGCGAGCGCGGGGTCTCCTGCTCCCCCGTGCTCGCCCGCCGACCGTCCGTTTCAGGCCCGCAGCTGGGCACCCACCGCTGCGGAGGCCGCGGCGACCGCGGCGTCGCGGACCGCGCTGGCCTCGTCCTCGGTGAGGGTGCGATCGGTGGCCCGCACCCGCAGCGCGAACGCCAGCGACTTGCGGCCCGCGCCGACCTGTTCGCCCTCGAACACGTCGAAGAGGCGGACGTCCTCGAGCAGCTCGCCGCCGCCGGCGCGCAGCGCAGACTCCACGGCGGCCGCGGGCACCGAGGTCTCGACCACCACTGCCACGTCCTGCAGCACCGCCGGGAACGGCGAGACCCGCGGCGCGGGCAGCACCTCGACGATCGGCAGCGCGGTGAGGTTCAACTCCACGGCGCAGGTCCGCGCCGGCAGCCCGGCCCGCTCGAGCACCGCCGGGTGCAGCTCGCCGGCGTGACCGACCACCACCCCGTCGACCAACAGCTCGGCGCACCGGCCCGGATGCCACGGCAGGTACTGGGCGGCGCGCCGCTCGAGCACCACACCGGCGGTGGCCGCGATCGTCTCCGCGGCCGCGAATGCGTCGGTGGCGTCGGCAACGCGGCCCGGGCCCCACGGTCCGCTCGGGTCGCGGTGCCCGGTCAGCACCGCAGCCACGTGCACAGGCTGGGCCGGCAGCGACCGCAGCAGATCCGCGATCTCGTCGTCGGTGGGCCGACGGTCCACCGGCAGCACCGCGACCGGCTTGGTGTCCGGACCGGGCTGGACCACCTGCGCGATGCCGAACAGCGCGAGGTCGCGCTGACCACGGGAAGTGTTGCGGGACAAGATCTCCAGCAGCCCCGGCAGCAGCGTGCTGGCCAGCTCGGGGCGGTCCGACTCGAGCGGGTTGAGCACCCGGCTGGTGTTGCGGCGCGGGTCGTCGGCGTCCAGACCCCAGGTGTCGAACACCCCGGTGGGCAGGAACACCGTCGGCAGCACCTCGGCGTAGCCGTCGAAGGCGAGCGCCTTGCCGACCGCGCGGCGGCGACGCTGCTCGGCGGTCAGTCCGCGGCCGGCCGGGGCCGCGGGCAGCACCGACGGGATCTGCTCGAGCCCCTCGAGTCGCAGCACCTCCTCGACCAGGTCCGCGGGGCCGGTGAGGTCCGGACGCCAGGAGGGCGGGCTCACTACGAGCTGGCCGTGGCCCGCGTCGCTGACGGCCACGTCCACGCCGCAGCCGACCTGGGTGAGGCGGCGCGCGGCGGTCCCGTTCGGGTACGCGACGCCCGCGACCCGGTCGGGCAGGTCGATGTCCATCCGGATGGCGTCCGCCGCCGGCACCGCGCCGACGTCGGTGAGCACCGGCTCGACCTGGCCGCCCGCGATCTCGGCGAGCAGCCCGGCGGCCCGGTCCAGTGCGGCGGCCGAGAGCGCGGGATCCACCACACGCTCGTAGCGCTTGCTGGCCTCGCTGATCAGCTTGTGCCGGCGGGAGGTCTTGAACACCGCGAGCGGGCTCCAGATCGCGGCCTCGAGCAGCACGTCGGTGGTGTCCGCGCCGACCTCGGTGCTGGCGCCGCCCATGACGCCGGCCAGCGAGATCGCCCCGGTGTCGTCGCAGATCACCACGTCCTCCGCGTCGAGCGTCCGCTCCACGCCGTCGAGGGTGGTCAGCTTCTCGTCCGCCTCGGCCCGGCGGACCACGAGCGTGCCGTCGAGCTTGGCGGCGTCGAAGGCGTGCAGCGGGTGGCCCAGCTCGAGCATCACGTAGTTGGTGACGTCGACGGCCGGGGAGATCGGCCGGACACCGGAAAGCAGCAGTCGGCGCTGCATCCACCACGGGGTGACGGCCGACGGGTTCACACCGGTGACGCGGCGCAGCGCGAAGCGCGGCGAACCGGACTCCGGCTCCACCCGCAGCGGCCAGGCCTCGCCCGACGCCTCGCGCGGCGCCAGCACCGCCGGGTCCGCGAACTCCAGGTCGAAGCCGCAGGCCAGCTCGCGGGTCAGCCCGCGCAGCGAGAAGCAGTAGCCGCGGTCCGGGGTGATGTTCAGTTCGATGATCGTGTCACCGAGGCCGAGCAGCTCGTTGGCGTCGGTGCCGGGCTCCGCGGTCCCGGGCTCGAGCACCAGGATGCCGGAGTGGTCCTTGCCGATGCCCAGCTCGGCGACCGAGCAGATCATGCCGTCCGACACCTGGCCGTACGTCTTGCGAGCGGCGATCTTGAAGTCGCCGGGCAGCACGGCGCCGGGCAGGGCCGCGACGATCAGGTCGCCCTCGGCGAAGTTACGGGCGCCGCAGACGATTCCGCGGTCCTCGGCCTCGCCGACGTCCACCTGGCACATCCGGATCGGCTTCTTGAACTCGGTGAGTTCGGTGATCGAGGTGACCCGGCCGACCACCAGCGGCCCGGGCACCTTGTGCAGGACGTCGACCTCCTCGACCTCGAGGCCGACGCGGACGAAGCCGGCGTCCAACTCCTCGGGCGTCACCTCCCAGCCCGGGGTCGCCCGCTGCAGGATCTCGGTCAGCCACGATTGCGCTACTCGCACGTCTACTCAGCTCTCTCGTTCTCGTCGATCAGGCCTGGACACCGAAGGGCAGCGTGAATCGCACGTCGCCCTCGACGATGTCGCGCATGTCCGGGATGCCGTTGCGGAACTGCAGGGTGCGCTCGAGGCCCATGCCGAACGCGAAGCCCGAGTACTCGTCGGGGTCGATTCCGCTGGCGCGCAGCACCTTCGGGTTGACCATGCCGCAGCCGCCCCACTCCACCCAGCCGGCGCCGCCCTTCTTGCCGGGGAACCACACGTCCACCTCGGCGGACGGCTCGGTGAACGGGAAGTAGTTGGGCCGCATCCGCGTCCGGGTCTCGGGCCCGAACAGGGCCCGCGCGAAGGCGTCGAGGGTGCCCCGCAGGTGCGCCATGGTCAGACCCTTGTCCACGGCCAGGCCCTCCACCTGGGAGAAGACCGGGGTGTGTGTGGCGTCGAGTTCGTCGGTCCGGAACGTCCGCCCCGGGCACACCACGTAGATCGGCACCTCGCGCGAGAGCATCGTGCGGACCTGCACCGGGGAGGTGTGGGTGCGCAGCACCTGACGCGAGCCCTCGGGCGCGACGTGGAAGGTGTCCTGCATGGTGCGGGCCGGGTGGTCCGGCAGGAAGTTCAGCGCGTCGAAGTTGAAGTGCTCGGTCTCGACCTCGGGACCCTCCGCCACCTCCCAGCCCATCGCGACGAACACGTCCGAGACCTGCTCGGAGATGATCGTGATCGGGTGCCGGGCACCCACCGGCCGGCGACCGGCCGGCAGCGTCACGTCGATCGCCTCCGCGACGAGGACGGCGGCGTCACGCTCGGCCAGCAGCACCTCGCGGCGCGCGTCGTACGCGGCCGTGGCGCGGGTACGGGCGGCGTTGACGCGCTTGCCCGCGTCGGCCTTCTCCTTGCCGGGCAGCGCACCGAGCGCCCGCCGGACCAGCGAGAGCGGCGCCTTGTCGCCGAGGAACTCGATCTTGGCCTTGGCCAGGGCATCGAGATCCGCGGCCGCGGCGAACCCCTGCTCCGCCTGCGCGGCGGACGCGTCGAGCGCCGCCTCGGTGAGTGCGTCGGCGTCGATGGACGCTGAACTGTCGGGCTCGTTCTTTGCCACGGCTTGTGAATCTCCTCGTCGATGGTCAGTGCGTCGCGGGTTGCAACGATCCTAGGTTGCGGGCCCGACAGGTCGGTGCTGCACCCGGGCGCTGGCGTACAGGCAGATGGCGGCGGCGGTGGCCAGGTTGAGGCTCTCGGCGCGGCCACGGATGGGGATCCGGACGCGGTGGTCCGCGCGGGCCGCGATCGCCGGGTCGAGCCCGTGCGCCTCGTTGCCGAACAGCCACGCGGTCGGTCGGGCCAACAATTCGTCCGCCTCGTCGAGGTCCACCTCGCCGTCGGCGGCGGTCGCCAGGATCTGCACCCCGGCCGCTGCCACCCGTTCGAGCACGAGGTCCACGTCCCGCTCGCGGGCGACCGGCAGGTGGAACACGCTGCCCGCCGACGACCGCACGCACTTGCCGTTGTGCGGGTCGACGCTGTCGCCGGCCAGGATCGCGGCATCCGCCCCGACCGCGTCCGCGACCCGGATTACGGTGCCCGCGTTGCCCGGCTCCGACACCGCCACCGGCACGGCCAGCAGCCGCGGACTCGGCCCGAGGGCGACTTCCAGCGGCACGTCGAGCAGCCCGCACACCGCGACCAGCCCGGGCGGCGTGACGGTGTCGCTGAGCGCGCGGGCCGCGCGCTCGGTGATCGGCGAGGTGCGGACGCCCGCGGCCTCCGCGGCGGCCAACAGGTCGCCGTACCGGCTCGCCGCGTCCTCGGTGGCGAACAGCTCCTGGACCCGCCCGGTGGCCAGCGCCTCGGTCACCGAGTTGGACCCCTCGGCGAGGAACCGGCCGGTCTTCCTGCGCTCGGCACCGCGCAGCAGCTTGACAGCAGAAACGACCCGTGGCGTCCGCTCGGTGAACGGGTCCACGGGTCGTTCCTGGAACAACTTGCTCAGGCTGCGTCCCCGGCAGGGGCGTTCACGTCGGCCGGCAGTGCGGCCTTCGCGATGGCCACCAGGCCGGCAAACGCCTCGGCGTCGGAGACGGCCAGCTCGGCGAGGATCTTGCGGTCGACCTCGACACCCGCGGCGCCCAGGCCCTGGATGAAGCGGTTGTAGGTCATGTCGTTCGCGCGGGCGGCAGCGTTGATACGCGTGATCCACAGCTTGCGGAAGTCACCCTTGCGCGCGCGGCGGTCCCGGTACGCGTAGGCGAGCGAGTGGAGCTGCTGCTCCTTGGCCTTGGTGTAGAGGCGCGAGCGCTGTCCACGGTAGCCCTTGGAGGCCTCGAGAATTGAACGACGCTTCTTCTGGGCGTTGACCGCCCTCTTTACGCGTGCCACTGGGAAATCCTGTCGATCTCGGGGCGCGACGCGCGCCCCTGGTTGGTCAAATAGTGCAGGTCAACGATCAGATGCCGAGCAGGCGCTTGATGCGGGGAACGTCCGCCTTGGCGACAACCGCAACACCGTCGAGGCGACGGGTCACCTTGCTGGCCTTGTGCTCGAGCAGGTGGCGACGGCCGGCCTTCTGGCGCAGGATCTTCCCGCTGCCGGACACCTTGAATCGCTTCGAGGTGCCGCTGTGGCTCTTCATCTTGGGCATGGAGTCCTCAGTTCTGTGTTCTTCGATACTGCGTACGGTCGTGCTGATCTGGTGGCCGGTGACGGCTAGCTTGCCGGCGTCTCCGGGGCAGAGCCCTCGGTCGGTGCCGGGGTGGGCTCCGCAGGCGCCGGTGCCGGTGCCGGCGCAGCCGGGGCCGGTGCCGAGGCGGGCCTCGGGACGACGACCGCGGGGGCCTGCGCGCTCTCCTGAGCCTTGACGCGGGTCTTCGCGCCCTTGTGCGGGGCGAGGACCATCGTCATGTTGCGGCCGTCCTGCTTGGCAGAGGTCTCGACGAAGCCGAGATCGGCGACATCCGCACCCAGGCGCTGCAGCAGACGGAATCCCAGTTCGGGGCGGGACTGCTCACGTCCGCGGAACATGATCGTGACCTTGACCTTGGACCCGGCCTCGAGGAAGCGAACGACGTTGCGCTTCTTGGTCTCGTAGTCGTGGGCGTCGATCTTCGGCCGGAGCTTCTGCTCCTTGATCACGGTCAGCTGCTGGTTCTTGCGCGATTCGCGCGCCTTCTGCGCGTTCTCGTACTTGAACTTGCCGTAGTCCATGATCTTGCACACCGGCGGGCGGGCGTCCGGCGCCACCTCGACGAGGTCGAGATCGGCTTCGAGCGCCAAGCGGAGTGCATCTTCAACACGCACGATCCCGACCTGCTCACCGCCTGGTCCGACGAGTCGGACCTCGGGTACGCGGATGCGATCGTTGATGCGGGTCTCAGTGCTGATGGGGCCTCCTAGGTTGAGCGGCAGGTCGTCCTGACCGCCGGCAGCCCGTAGCCCGTTTCCCCAACAAAAGAACCCCGCGACGGTGGATGATCACCATGCGGGGTCCGATGCCGACCGATACAATGTCGCCGCGACCACGTCGCGACACATCCCCTCAACAAAGAGGGAGCCGGTCCTCGGATGACTTCGGAGCATCTAGTGCTCGTCCGTGCATCTCCAGAACCGGCGACCGGGACCGTTTACCAGCGGTTTTGATGCGCCGAGAAGCGGTGGGAGTCGGACTCCACTTGCTGCCCCCAACATCGTCGGGGGCGGTCGTGTATGGAAGTCTAGCAGGCATGACAGAGGATGCCCACACGGACGACGTTCGAGAGCTCGCCGACGTTCCGGCGGTCGAGGTCATCAGCCGCGCCGCAGTGATGTTGATGAGTTCCGCCGCAGAGAAGCTCGGGCTCGGCGACCCCAACCCCGACGAGAGCGACCACCTCGACCTGGACGAGGCCCGCCGGGTGATCACCGCACTCGCCGGCCTGGTCACCGCGTCGGTGGAGTACCTGGGCCCGCATGCCGGCCCGATCCGCGAGGGGTTGCAGGCCCTGCAGCGCGCCTTCCGCGAGGCGTCGTCGCACCCGGACGAGCCGGGCAAGGGCCCGGGCGAGAAGTACACCGGCCCGGTCAACTGACCCGGAACCGTCCCGTGGCCGCGGCGGCCCGACCGCCGCGGCCCGGGTGCCGTACTCCACGTGTCCGGCCATACTGACCGGATGGCGACCAAGACCGGCCCGACCGATGCCAGCGTCGACGAGTTCCTCGGCGCGCTCACCGACCCGGCCAAGCGCACGGACAGCGAGCGGCTGGTCGAGATGATGCAAGCCGCCACCGGCGAGCCGCCGGTGCTGTGGGGCTCGAGCATCATCGGCTTCGGCAGCAGGCACTACCGCTACGCGAGCGGACACGAGGGCGACACCGCGCTGATCGGATTCTCCCCACGGGCCGCGGCGCTGACCCTGTACCTGTCGCTCGACCACGACGAGTTCGCCGCGACGTTCGACCGACTCGGCAAACACAAGCTCGGCAAGAGCTGCCTGTACGTCAAGCGCCTCGCCGACGTCGACGAGACCGCCCTCGGCGCGCTGATCGAGGCGTCGGTCGCCGCGGCCCGCGCGTTGGAGTCGCAGCCCTGAACCGGCCGAACCCCACCCTGGAGATGCGTCGCCGGGAATCCTGAAGCAGGCTGGAGACGTGCCTGTACACATTCTTCTGGTTCCCGGATTCTGGCTCGGCGCCTGGGCGTGGGACGACGTCGCCGCCGAACTGACCCGCCTCGGCGACGACTGCACCGCGCTGACGCTGCCCGGACTCGACTCCCCCGACACCGACCGCTCGTCGATCAGCCTCGCCGACCACGCCCGGGCGATCGTCGCGGCCGCCCACACCACCGCCGACGAACACGCCACCGTCCTGGTGGCGCACAGCGGCGCCTGCGCCGCGGCGTACGCCGCCACCGACCTGGACCCGGGCCTGTTCGCCCGGGTCGTCTACGTCGACAGCGGTCCGGTCGCCGACGGACATGCGCTACTCGGCGACCTCCCCCGGTCGACGACGGAGATCCCGCTCCCCGACTGGGCGGGCCTCGAGGCCGAGGGCAACAGTCTCGAGGGCCTCGACGACGACGCGCTGGCCCGGTTCCGCCGGCGCGCGGTGCCGCAACCGGCCGGCCCCGCCCGCGATCGCATGCAGTTGACGGACCCGGCACGGCTGCGGATTCCCACCACGGTGATCAGCAGCAGCTTCCCGGCCGAGGCGGTCGCGCAGTTGGCGGCGTCGGGTCATCCGATGGCCGCCGAGCTGACGAAGCTACCCGCCGACTACGTCGACCTGCCGACCGGCCACTGGCCGATGTGGTCGCGCCCCGTCGAACTCGCTGCCGCGATCCATTCCGCGGCTGCTCGCTGAGCTGTCGCACCGGAAACACCGCCGCCCGCAGACATGTGAGGCACATCACTCTCGCGGGCTCGAGATCAATTCGTGATTCCTGGACGCTCGACTCGCGTGCTCGTGTACAAAGGTCCCGACTGCAGTGATTGGCAACACACCGGATCCGGCCACCTGCGATGCAGCAAGGGCGGGCGGTCTCGGCGGGGGTCGCACTGCAATCGGGGGATCAACATCCTGCCGGGGCCGCCCGCGGCCCCGGTTTGCCAGAACACTCGACACAAGGAGATTCACATGCCTGCACCCGGCGACATCGACAGCCTGTTCGGCAGCCTCGCGAACATCGTCAACGCATTGCTCAGCGGCGGCTCCTCGACCGGCGACCTGGTCGACGTCGGAACCACTGGCGCCTGATCTCAGCGCGAGCAACGAGGAGGGCCGGGTCGCACCAGCGACCCGGCCCTCCTTTGCGCTGCCGTCGCAGCGTGCGGCCGTCGGGCCTGTCCGGATGCCACCACCCGGCACACCCGCCTCACGTCAGACGGCAGCGGCGGCCTTACGAGGCGCCCGCTTGCGCTTGGCCGCCCCACCGACGACCGCCTTCGGTTCGGCGACTGACTGTGCCAGCGCCTCACGCAGGAACCGACCGGTGTAGCTCTCCGGCACGGCCGCAATCACCTCCGGCGTGCCCTCCGCGACGACGGTGCCGCCACCGGACCCGCCCTCCGGGCCCATGTCGATGATCCAGTCCGAGGTCTTGATGACGTCGAGGTTGTGCTCGATCACGATCACCGTGTTGCCCTTGTCCACCAGCCCGTTGACCACACCGAGCAGCTTGCGGATGTCCTCGAAGTGCAGACCCGTCGTCGGCTCGTCGAGCACGTAGACCGTCCGGCCCGTCGACCGCTTCTGCAGCTCCGCCGCCAGCTTGACGCGCTGAGCCTCGCCGCCTGACAGCGTCGGCGCCGGCTGGCCCAGTCGCACGTAGCCGAGGCCCACCTCGACCAGCGTCTTGAGGTAGCGGTGGATGGAGGTGATCGCCTCGAAGAAGCCTGCGGCCTCCTCGATCGACATGTCCAGCACCTCGGCGATGGTCTTGCCCTTGTAGTGCACCTCGAGGGTCTCCCGGTTGTAACGGGCGCCGTGGCACACCTCGCACGGGACGTACACGTCGGGCAGGAAGTTCATCTCGATCTTGAGGGTGCCGTCGCCGGAGCAGGCCTCGCACCGGCCGCCCTTGACGTTGAACGAGAACCGTCCCGGCTGGTAGCCGCGCACCTTGGCCTCGGTCGTCGCCGCGAACAGGGTGCGGATCTTGTCGAACACCCCGGTGTACGTGGCGGCGTTGGACCGCGGCGTGCGACCGATCGGCGACTGGTCCACCTGCACCAGCTTGTCGAGCTGGTCGAGCCCGTTGATCCGGGTGTGCCGGCCGGGCACCTGACGCGCCCCGTTCAGCTTGTTCGCCATCACCGTCGCAAGGATGTCGTTGACCAGCGTGGACTTGCCGGAACCGGACACACCGGTGACCGAGGTGAGCACACCCAGCGGGAAGCTCACGTCGATGCCGGCGAGGTTGTTCTCCTTGGCCCCGACCACGGTGACCTGACGCTTTTTGTCCACCGTCCGGCGAACCGCCGGGGCGGGAATCGACGCGCGGCCGGACAGGTAGGCCCCCGTCAGGGACTCCTCGCAGGTGAGCAGTTCCTGGTAGGGGCCGCTGTGGACGACCTTGCCGCCGTGCTCACCGGCGAGCGGACCGATGTCCACCACCCAGTCGGAGGTACGGATGGTGTCCTCGTCGTGCTCGACGACGATGAGGGTGTTGCCCAGGTCGCGCAGCCTGGTCAGCGTCTCGATGAGCCGCCGGTTGTCGCGCTGGTGCAGCCCGATGGACGGCTCGTCGAGCACGTACAGGACGCCGACGAGGCCGGACCCGATCTGGGTGGCCAGCCGGATCCGCTGCGCCTCGCCGCCGGAGAGCGTGCCGGCCGCCCGGGAGAGCGAGAGGTACTCGAGGCCGACGTCGAGCAGGAAGCCGAGCCGGGCCTGCACCTCCTTGAGCACCTGACCAGCGATCGCCTCCTCGCGGCTGCCGAGGGTCAGGCTGTTCAGGAACCGGGCGCAGTCCGCGATGGACAGCTCTGCCACCTCGGCGATGGACTTCTTGCCGTGGGTGCCGGCCGAGATCGTCACCGAGAGGATCTCGGGGCGCAGGCGGGCGCCGTTGCAGGCCGGGCAGGGCACGTCGCGCATGTACCCGTCGTAGCGTTCCTTCATCTGCTCCGACTCGGTCTGCTCGAGCCGACGGTGCAGGAACGGCATGACGCCCTCGAACTCGGCGTAGTAGGAGCGGGTGCGCCCGTACCGGTTCTTGTACTTGACGTGGACCTGGTCGGCGCTGCCCTCGAGCACCGCCTTGCGCACCTTGGCCGGCAGCTTCTGCCAGGGCGTCGCCATGTCGAAGCCCATGATGTCGGCGAGGCCCGAGAGGAGGCGGCCGAAGTACTCGGCGGTCTGCCCCATCGACCAGGGGGCGATGGCGCCGTCCGCGAGGCTCAGCTCTGGGTCCGGCACCACCAGGTCGGGGTCGACCTCCTTGCGGATCCCGAGTCCGGTGCACTCCGGGCAGGCGCCGTACGGCGAGTTGAACGAGAACGCCCGCGGCTCGAGGTCGTCGATGGACAGGGCGTGCCCGTTGGGGCAGGCCAGCGACTCGGAGAAGCGGCGCTCCCGGTCGGCCGCGGACTCCTCCCGGTCGACGAAGTCGAGGACCACGATGCCGTCGGCGAGCCGCAGCGCGGTCTCCACCGAGTCGGTGAGGCGCTGCTTCGAACTCGCCTTCACCGTCAGCCGGTCGATCACGACCTCGATGTCGTGCTTCTCCTGCTTCTTCAGCGTCGGGGGGTCGGTGAGCTGGTGGACCACCCCGTCCACCCGCACCCGGGCGTAGCCCTGGGAGTTGAGCTGCTCGAACAGGTCGACGAACTCGCCCTTGCGGGTGCGCACCACCGGCGCGAGCACCTGGAAGCGGGTGCCCTCCTCCATCGCGAGGACCTGGTCGACGATCTGCTGCGGGCTCTGCTTCGCGATCTGCTCCCCGCAGACCGGGCAGTGCGGCGTGCCGGCGCGGGCGTAGAGCAGACGCAGGTAGTCGTACACCTCGGTGATGGTGCCGACGGTCGAGCGCGGATTGCGGTTGGTCGACTTCTGGTCGATGGACACCGCGGGCGAGAGTCCCTCGATGAAGTCGACGTCGGGCTTGTCCATCTGGCCGAGGAACTGGCGCGCGTAGGCCGAGAGGGACTCGACGTAGCGGCGCTGGCCCTCGGCGAAGATGGTGTCGAACGCAAGCGAGGACTTTCCTGAACCGGACAACCCGGTGAAGACGATGAGGCTGTCCCGCGGCAGATCGATGTCGATGCCCCGCAGGTTGTGCTCACGCGCTCCGCGCACGATCAGGCGGTCCGCCACTGATTGTCCCTTCTCGGCTGTTCTCGGGGAAACGTCCCCGGACGCAGCACATGGTATGTCGGGGCTCCGACACGATCGGTGGACACGACTGCGTCCAACCCGTCACGAGCCCTCATTCGACGGTAGCGTCCCAGTAATGGACGGGCAGCAGATGACAATCGACGACCACTACACCGGCGAGCTGAAGCAGGGGTCCGCCCCGCAACGCCGCACCATTGCCGGCGCCACGATCACCAAGATCTCGGTCGGCCCGATGGACAACAACTCCTACCTGGTGGTGTGCTCCGAGACGGGCAAGTCCCTGCTCATCGACGCGGCGAACGAGGCAGACCGGCTGGCGCTGCTGCTGGAGGCCGGCGCGCCGACGTTGGCGTCGATTGTCACCACCCACCAGCACCCCGACCACTGGCTGGCACTCGCGGACGTGGTCAAGCTCACCGGTGTGCCGACGCTCGCGCACCCGCTCGACGCCGAGAAGCTGCCGGTCACCCCGGACCGCACGGTCACCGACGGCGACCTCGTCGAGGTGGGCCGGCTCACGTTGGAGGTCATCCACCTGGCCGGCCACACCCCGGGCTCCATTGCGCTCGCGCTGACCGACCCCGCGTCCGGGCAGGTGCACCTGTTCACCGGCGACTCCCTGTTCCCGGGCGGCGTCGGCAAGACCGCCGACCCGGAACAGTTCGCGTCCCTGCTGCGCGACGTGACCACCAAGCTGTTCGAACGCTTCCCCGACGACACCGCGGTGTACCCGGGTCACGGCAAGGACACCACGCTCGGCGCCGAGCGGCCCTTCCTCGCGGAGTGGCAGGAGCGCGGCTGGTGACTCAGTTGCTCCCCAGCCGAACACCACACACCGCAGGAGTGAAGATGACCGACGTCGGGCAACGGCCAAGCGACCTTCCCGCAACGTACTGCTCGGACGTCGACGGTGTGAGATACATCGTCATCGACCCCACGGCCGGGGACATGTCCGGCTGGATCATCGAGACCACCGATGGGGACGGCCGAGTATCGCGTTCGGCGTTCACGCGCGAAGCAACCTGGTACGAAACCCAGGACGGTGACTGGAACGGACTGGGCTACGGCACCCCCAAAAATCCGTGGGCCGCTCTCGTCGATCGCGGAATGCAGATCACCAACTGGATCCGACCGGTCGGTGCGCCGTAGCTGGCCGAGTTGTGACATGTATAGCCGGGGCCACGCGACCCGCTATGCGACTGCGACAGGCGTCCATCCGCTCGCGGCAGGTTTGCCACGAAGGACACGTTGTGGAGCACCGCTGAGGTTCACGAGGGCCTTCATCTCGTTGGCATACAACTCACGAAGCATGACCGGTCCGTTCACCGCGACCGAGCACTCGAGCACCGTCCCGACTTTGTTGTCGTGCACGCGAAATGGCTGAGCAAGACGGTGGATGGGTTGCAGGTACAGCTTGCGAGCGCCGGCCTTCCCGGTGAGCTTGGTGACCGCACAGAAGCCGACCACGCCTTTGTCGTTCGTTTGGTGCGCGACCACCACGTCCCCCACTGCGACATCTCCTGCGAGGTACTTCGATACCTCGGCCGACTGTGTCGAATAGTCACCGCCCCACTGAATCGGGCCCTTCTTGCGGAACACGTCCGCCGACCAATCTCCCCAATAGCCCGCCGGGCCACCCTCGACGTTGCACTTGTAGAGCCAATACCTCATGTGCTGCCCCGACCTCCCGCGGTCTCAAATTTCGACTCCACCCTTGCACGCACCCGGTTCATCATGCGCGGAAACACCGAGACTGTCGCTCCGCACCGTAGTTACTGGTAGTTGGAAGCTATGAGTGGCCCACTGTTCCCCATTTGGTCCTTGGTGGACAGAAATCCCGAAGAGTTCGACGGACCCGGGACCTCAAGACTAGAAACTCCGAGCGCTTGTCAGGTGACGCGGTGGTCTCCTCCGGCCAGCGGGACACCACCATAGAACCTGCGCGCCCCTTCCTGGAGGGAGTGGCGGAAACGCGCCTGGTGACCGCCTCAGCCAAGTCTCTACGGCACCTGTTAGTTGATTCGCCTCATCGTCGAACCCACGAACACCTGACTCATCGCCTGCCGGGGCATGCCAGCCAGGAAGTCGAGTCACGAAGCTCGGCCCCAAGACCTGGCATGTCAGCCGCCGTGTCGTACCTCCGCTATACGCTTCCGCCATGACTGACAAGCCATCTGGCATCGACTTGATGTCCCCGTACGAGCTCAAGGCATGGGTTTCACTAGTTGAATCGGCCAACGGAACGGCACCCGAAACGTGGCGCTCACGCACCTTGGCCGAAGCAAAGCAAAAGGCTAAGCGTGGAGCACAGCGCGCCAAGGGCGCAATTGAACGGGTGCCTGGGGGCTCGACGCTTACCGACGGCTTCGATTCCTCGGTTCGCCAGGCAATGAACGGGATACATACCATCACGGTCGAGCGAGGTCTCAACTCCGTCAAGCTATCGAATGTCATCGAAGCATTTAAGGCGGAGGGAGTGGAAATTGTTCACTATGAGGACATTAGCGGGATCGATTTACGATACTGCGATCGGTCGCTACCCCGAAAACGCGAGGGCTACCTTTTTCTAGGAGTAACTGAGGGTGTCGCGTCATCACTCGCCGTCACTGGAGCAATGGTTTCCTCGACTGTAACTGGCGGTACAACGGCCGCGGTTGCAATCGGTGCGATATCGGCCGACATCGTGACCGTGCTCGTCGGAATGGGTCGAATAATCGCCCTCACTGCAGCACATTACGGGTACGACGTTCGCGAGCCCGAGGAGCAGGTTTACGCAGCCGGCGTACTCGCATATTCTTCAGCCAGTAGTGCTGGGGAGAAGGCGGCTTCCTTGGCCTCCTTGTCACGTTTGACACAGATGATGATGCGAAAAGCCACGTGGAAGCAGTTGAATGGCGATTGGCTAGTTAAACTCATCCAGGGAGTCTTCGCCTCGCTTGGCCTAACGCTGACACACAAGAAGCTGGCACAGGCCGTGCCGATTGCAGGTGCCGTGATTAACGGCGGAATGAACGCATACTTCGTCAACCAGACATTCGCGAGGGCCCAGCAGGCATACCGCTTGCGATTTCTGACGGAGAAGTACGGAATGAACCCCGAGGATTGGGCGCCTATCGTCGTCGATGACATCAATGTTAGCGCAGGCCAAATGCCCCTTGTGGACGAGCTTCTGGAACTTGAAATTGAGAAAGAGAAAGAGAATAGCCCCAGTCCCGCAAGTGACTGACAACAACAGTTCGTCGACGGCCCCACCAGGCTGCCATGCGAAGAAGTTGCCGGTCGCCGGCGACTCCCTGTTCCCGGGGGGTCTTGGACGGACAACAAATCCCGAGGAGTTCAACGGGCTCTACCGCGACGTCACGACCAAGATCTTCGAACGCTTCCCCGACGACACCACCGTCTACCCGGGACACGGCAAAGACACCACCCTCGGCACCGAGCGGCCGCACCTGGCGGAGTGGCAGGCCCGCGGCTGGTGACTTGTCGCGAGGAGTGACGACAGATCCGGCCTGCTGTCGCGGTGAGCGCCGCCCGACGTCCAGCGCCGGCCGCGACCCCGCGCCAGGGACTGCCACCGTCGCCAGGCCCGCTCGGGGCAAAGGCTGAACGTATGCCTGCCCCGAGCGAGCCAGTCCTCACCCCCGCGTCGCCGAACGCGGCTGATGACCATCAGGACTTCCCCCTCCCGGCCTGCCGCACCAGCGCCTCCTCGTTCACCTCGATGACGCGCACCGCGGCCTGGTGGGCCTCCCGCGCACGTGCCAATGCGGCCAGCAACGCCGGGATGTTGCCGCCTGACGCCAACAGCGTTTCCGCGTCGGCTGCGTGACCGCGCGCCGACTCCGAGTGCTCGAGCACCTTGCGGGTACGCGCATGGGCGCGCTGACGGACCCGCTCGGCGGCGGCCGCCACCGCGACGGCCGACGCTCTGGATCGAGTTCCCTTGCGCCCCTTCGTGGTCCGCCGCAGCTCGCGGTCGTACTCACGCTGGATGTTCCTCATCCGCGCCCATTCGCTCGGTTCGGGCGCGGCGCCCGTCTCCGCTTCGATGCGCACCCGGGTGTCGTCGATCGACTTGAAAGCTGCGACGAGGGAGTTCGCGCCCGCCTCCAGGTTCGCGGTCACCTCCCTGCCCTCGACGAAGACGTGGCCACTGTGGTTGTCGGTCATCACTTCACTCCTCGGGTCGGGATCAGCGGGACTGGCGGGCAACACTTTCGGCCGCGGCGGCGATCGTCGACCGGTGCAGGTCGACGAGCGTCTCGGCGTCCAGACGCTCACCGATGTAGCCGCCGGCCAGGACGAAGGCAGCCGCTATGCCACGGGTGCGGCACCACTCGAAGACGAAACGCTCCCGCTCGGCCAGGATCTCGGCCGTGATGCCGTCCAGGCCGCCGACGGCGCAGCCCTCGTACGGGTCCATGCCCGCGTTGTAGAGAACCAGGTCGAAACGCGGACCGAGGCGCTCGATCCGGCTCAGCGCCTGACCGATCTCGGACAGGTAGCGGTCGGCATCGGTGACCTCGGCCAGCTTCGCGCGGTCGGTGCCTGCGTACATGTCGAACATGCTCACCGACACGTCGACCTGCCAGATCCTGGCCTCGTCGGCGATCAACGAGGCCGTGCCGCCGCCGCAGTGGGCATCCAGGTCGACAATCAGCACATTGCCGGCCCCGGCGGCCAGTGCGGCCTTGCTCGCCAACGCCAGGCCGTTGAAGGTGCAGAAGCCACTCCCCGACCCGTACCGGGCGTGGTGCAAACCGGACGACAGCGACCCCGCCACGCCCTCCCGCAGGGCCGCGATCGCCGCCTCCACCGCTCCCCCGTTGGACGCCTGCACCATGGGGAAAAGGCCTGCGTCCCAGTCGAACCCCTGCCCCTCCGCCAGTTGACGCGGCTCGCCGGTCACGACCGCATCGACGTAGGCCGGGTCGTGAACCTGAGCGAACTGGTCCACGCTCAGCACGCGGGGCCGGGTCAGCTCGACCCCGGCGATCGGCGAGCGCAGCAGCGAGTCGGCGATCCACTGCGACTTGCGGGTGGTGTCGAAGGAGTAGGACGAACCGACGTAGTCCGGGCTGTAGTAGAGCTTCACAGAGGTCGCCTTCCGATGGGTGTGACGGCGGCAGCCGTCGACGACGGCCGACCACGGTGCGGTCGGCCGGAAATCGGTGGAAGAGGTGCCGCCGACAGGTGCGCCGGCGGAGAAGGACGCCTGGCGGCTAGGAGTCCAGGTCGAGTTGCCGGCGGACGTCGGCGGCGTTGTCGCTGCCGAGGATCGCCTTGATGGTGGCGGCGAACCACTTCGATCCGCCACGGGCCGTGGGGATTCCGTCGGACATCAGCCCGTCCGCGATGGCCTGGAGCGTGCGGCCACCCGCACGTTCGACGAGGATTCGACGGGTCACCTCGACCGGCAGCGAGGGCGCGGCCCCGACTCGCTCGCCGCGCTCCTTCTTCGCGGTCAGACCGACCTTGGTGCGTTCACTCGTGCGCTGCTGCGCACTGCTGACCGACCGCGTGATGATGTCCGCCGCCATTCGTCCCGCCGGAGTGCCCGTGTCCAGGTCCAGGTCCACCAGGTGCACGGACCAGCCCTCCGCCCGGGAGACTCCCAGCAGTCGCAGCAGGTCGACGATCGGTCGACACAGTCGGTCGACCCTGGACACCACCAGGCCGCCGGCATCACCGCGTGCGACCGCCTCGAACGCCGTCCTCGCTCCGACGGACCCCCGAAACAGCTTGAGGCCGGTGAGGTCCTCGTCCTCGTCGACGTACTCGCCGACGACGGTCAGACCCTTCCGGTCCGCGTAGTCCGCGATGACCGCCCGCTGGTCGTCGAGCCCGAGTCCCGACGCCGCACGCTCGGCCCTACCCACCCGCAAGTAGGCGACTACCGTGTCGGCAGTCGCCTCGATGCGGGGTTCGGCTGCGGTCATACGACAACATTAACATTGGGACCGTCATTATTAATTGGTTTCGGCGAAACCTAACGGAATCACAGAGCGCCGAGCGCAAGCGCGGCACCCTCCAGGCGGGCCACCGTCCCCGCAGCTGCGGTGAGCTCCCCCGCCTCGATCCGTCCGAGCAGCAGGCCGATCGATGCGGCTGCCTGCCGCGCGTGATCCAGCCGGTTCGCCGAATCCCCACAGTCGCACCCGACGAGCGTATCGCCCACACCGCCCCCTCACACCGACCGATTCCGACCCAGCGCCGGTGCCACCCATTGTGCCCCGGTCACCTCCGCACGCCGCCGAGCACCAGAGCGGACGCCACCCCCGCCCGGCGGGCCACGGCCGACTGGTCGCCGACTGATCCGGGCGCGTCCCGAGCGACGCGGCCCGCCACGCTGACCTGGCGCTTCTGCACCCGCCGCACCCAGCCACTAGACTCGCTTGGCCCATTTGGACCCATTCCGGCCGAGGAGATCACTTGCCCGACAAGGCACTGCAACACGGCGACCTGGACCGTGAGCAGGAGTACGTGTCGATGCTGTACGACCGGCTCGACGGCCTGCGCTCGTACGCCGCGACCCGGCTGTCGAAGGTTCTGTTGCAGACCGGCGGCACCCCGCAGGCACGCAGCGAGCGCGAGTCGTTCAGCCAGATGTACACCGAGGACATCGCCAAGTACGACGCCGCCGAGAACGGCCTCTGCTTCGGCCGCATCGACCTGGACGGCGAGGCCGCGGACGGAGACGCGCTGCGGTACATCGGCCGGGTCGGCATCCTCGACGAGGCCAACGACTACGAGACGCTGCTGCTCGACTGGCGCGCACCGCTGGCCCGTCCGTTCTACCTGGCCACCCCGGCGCAACCGGAAGGCGTGACGCGACGCCGCCACATCCGTACCCGCAGCCGCCGGGTCACCGGCCTGGGCGACGAGTACCTCGACCTCGCCGCCGCGGAGCGCGCCGGCGTGGCGGACGGCACCGACGGCGTCGCCGGCGAGAGCGCCCTGCTCACCGCGCTGAACGCGGCCCGGACCGGACACATGAACGACATCGTCGAGACCATCCAGTCCGAGCAGGACGCCATCATCCGGTCCAGCCACAAGTCGGTGATGGTGGTGCAGGGCGGACCGGGCACGGGCAAAACCGCCGTCGCGCTGCACCGCGCCGCCTACCTGCTCTACACCTACCGGCAGCAACTGGCGAAGAGCGGCGTGCTGATCGTCGGCCCCAACGCGACGTTCCTCGACTACATCGGCCAGGTGCTGCCGTCGCTCGGCGAGACCGGGGTGCTGCTCTCCACCATCGGCGACCTGTACCCCGGAGTCATTGCCACCGTGCACGACTCGCTCGAGTGCGGCGAGGTGAAGGGCTCGCTCGAGATGGTGGAGGTGCTCAAGCAGGCAGTGCGCGACCGGCAGCTGACCCCGCCGGAACCGGTCACCATCACCTTCGACACCTACCCGATCACCCTCGACCGCAAGACCGTCACCCGGGCCCGCGGCCGCGCGCGGTCCTCCCGGCGGCCGCACAACCTGGCCCGGCCGATCTTCGTCTCCGCGGTGATCGAGTCCCTCGCCGACCAGTTCGCCGCACGGCTCGGGTCGAACGTCCTCGGCGGCGCGAATCTGCTCAGCCGCGACGACGTCGCCGACATCCGCGACGAGATGCGCGAGGACCCGGACCTGATGGACGCGATCGACGCGCTGTGGCCGCAACTGACGCCGCAGCGGGTCCTCGCCGACCTGCTGACCTCGCGGTCCCGGCTGGACACCGCGGCCCGCGACCTGACCGAGAGCCAGCGCGCACTCCTGCACCGCACCAGGATGACCGGGTTCAGCCCGGCCGACGCACCCCTGCTCGACGAGCTGGCCGAACTGCTCGGCGTGGACGACGCCGCGGAACGTGACCGCGCACAACGCGAGTGGCGAGCACAGATCGCGGACGCGCAGGGCGCGCTCGACATCCTCACCGGCTCCGCGCCGCAGGACCTCGAGGACGAACTCGACCCCGAGATCCTGATGGCGTACGACCTGATCGACGCGGATCAGCTTGCCCAACGCCAGGACCTGGGCCACCGGCTCACCGCCGCGGAGCGGGCGGCAGCCGACCGCACCTGGACCTACGGGCACGTCATCGTCGACGAGGCACAGGAGCTCTCGGCGATGGCCTGGCGAATGCTGATGCGCCGCATCCCGAATCGGTGGATGACCCTGGTCGGGGACACCGCCCAGACCGGCGACCCGGCCGGCAGCTCGTCCTGGCAGACGGTGCTCGAGCCGTACGTGGCCCGGCGCTGGAAGCTGACCGAGCTGACCGTCAACTACCGCACCCCGGCGGAGATCATGGCCGTGGCGCAGGACGTGCTCGCGGCGATCGACCCGACCCAGACGGCGCCCCGGTCGGTGCGCGAGAGCGGGAACGTGCCCTGGGCGCACCGGGTTCCGGCGGCGTCGGTGGCCGACGAGGTCCGTCGGCGGGTGGCCGCCCACACCGGGCCCGGGCTCACCGTGGTGATCGCGGCCGAGGACTCGGTCGGCGAGTTCACGGACCTGGCATCGGATTCGGTGAGCGTGCTGGCCGTCCGGGACGTGAAGGGGCTCGAGTTCGACTCGGTCCTGATCGTCGAGCCGCAGCGGATCCTCGACGAGTCACCGCGGGGACTCAACGACCTGTACGTCGCCCTCACCCGCGCCACCCAGCGGCTCGGCGTGGTCCACGCCCGGCCGCTCCCGGACGTGCTCGCGAAACTGGTTCCGGCCGAGTAACTTCCCTCACACAGCACTGTCCCGGCCCGGTGTGGCACCGGGCCGGGACAGTGGGTGGGGTCAGCGGACGGTGTGGACGATCAGCACGTCGGTGGTGGACTTGCGGGCGGCGTCGGAGGGCACCGAGCCGAGCAGCCGACCGGTGAGCGTGTTCAGGCCGCGGTTGCCGATCACCAGCAGGTCCGCCGAGACCTCGGCGATCAGGGTGAGCAGCGAGTCGACGGGTGCGCCGACGATCGCCCGCTCCTCGATGTCCTTGGCGCCCACGGCCTGCGCGCGCTCACGCGCGGTCCGCAGGATGTCGTACGTCGGCGCGGAGCCGGTGATCTGGTACGCGTCCTCGCGAAGGGTGTCGGCCGCCGCCTCGATGTCCTTCGGGTCGGTCGGGTAGTAGGCGCAGGCGAGGACCAGCTTCGCCCCGGCGTCGGTGGCCAGTGCCGCGGCCTTCTCGACTGCCTTCAAGGACGAGTCCGAGCCATCGGTTCCGACGACGATGGTGCGGTAGGCGGTCATTGCTTCCTCCAGAGTGCAGGTGGGTCGTCAGTGCGGGTGGATCCTCGGTGCGATGGATCCTGCTGCACTGTCTCGTGGTGCATTGCGTCGTAGTGCATTGCGTCGTAGTGCATTCTTCCTCACCGGGGCATGCACGGAATCTCACGGTTGACACCCCCAGTCGCTGCGCAAAACCCTAGTCGGACGGCCGCCGGGGTAGTGGGAATTGCGTTACAACGCACATCCGCGCCACATGGCTAGATTGGGTCTCATGTACCTACCGCGACCGCGAAGTCTCCGGGCGTGGGCAGCCGTTGCCGCGGTCGCGCTGCTTCTCGTCGTGGCGGCGGCAGTGACCTGGACGTCCAGGTCGGCGCCGGCGGTCACTACGGAGGACGTCCAGTTCGCGCTGCCGGAGGCTCCCGGCTCTACCGATCAGGTCAATCTCGATGCCCGACTGTACGTTCCGGAGCAGACCCCGGCCCCCGCGGTGCTGTTGGCGCACGGATTCGGCGGCAGCAAGGACTCAGTGGCTGCGCAGGCGCGCGATCTCGCCGAGGAGGGCTTCGTGGTGCTGGCCTACAGCGCCCGTGGATTCGGGCGCAGCACCGGGCAGATCTCGTTGAACGACCCGGACCGGGAGGTGGCGGACGCCCGCGCCATGGTGGACTGGCTGGCCGGCCGCACCGAGGTCCGCCAGGACGGCCCGCACGATCCGCGGGTGGGCGTGACCGGCGGTTCCTACGGCGGTGCGCTCGCCCTGACGCTCGGCGGCACCGACCAGCGGATCGACGCGATCGCCGCGTCGATCACCTGGAATGACCTGGGCCAGGCACTGTTTCCCAACTTCGGGACACCCGGGCCGGTGGCGCGCACCACACCCGCCGCCGCCGGGTACGGCGGACCCGGTGTGCTCAAGCGGGGCTGGGCCGGCATCTTCTTCGGGGCCGGCGCGGGCGGTACGCCGGATGCGGGTGCGGGGCCCGCGCCCGGTTCCGGGCCGTGCGGCCGGTTCCTCGCCACCATCTGCCAGGCCTATGCCGCCGCCGCCGAGACGGGCCGCCCCAGCCCGGAGCTGCTGGCCATGCTCACCGCGCACTCCCCCGCCGCCGTCATCGGCGCCGTCACCGCACCGACGTTGCTGGTCCAGGGCGAACAGGACACCCTGTTCGGGCTGGACCAGGCCGACGCGAACGCCCGGCAGATCGCGGCGGCGGGCGCCCCCGTCCAGGTCCGCTGGTTTCCCGGCGGCCACGACGCCGGCGGCGACTCCGCGCCCAGCCAGCGCGCGGTGGCCGCCTTCCTGTCCGACCGCCTCGGCGACGGCGAGCCCGACACGCGGTTCGTCTTCACCCTGCCCGGCGCACCGACCGACCAGGGTGCACCGGCCCAGCGCCGGATGACCGCCCCCGACTACCCCGGGCTCGGCGCGGTCCCCACCGACCCCACCCCGACGATCTCGTTGCCGATGATCGGCTCCGAGCAGACCCTGGTCCGCCCACCCGGCGCCTCGCCCGCCGGCCTGTCGTCGGTGCCGGGACTCGGCGCGTCGGTCTCGAACCTGGCGTCTGCGGCCGGGCCGGCCCTCGACCTGGCGGCCGATCCGCCCGGCCAGTCGGCGCGTTTCGCCACCGCGCCGCTCGGGCATCCGCTGACGGTCACCGGCACCAGCACGGTCACGGTCGAGGTGTCCACGCTCGCCGCCCCCGGTGCGGCGGTGCTGTTCGCCAAGCTCTACGACGTCAGCCCGCAGGGCCGGCGCACCCTGCCGGGCGGGGCGGTGGCCGCGATCCGGCTGCCGGACGCGCCTGCCGGACAACCAGTCCCGCTGACCGTCACGCTGCCCGGAATCGCCCACCAGGTGCCGGAGGGGCACCACCTCGAACTCGTGCTGGCCGCCACCGACCAGGCCTACGCGAACCCGCTCTCCCCGGCCCAGTTCACCGTCGCGCTCACGGACCCGGCGATCACCGTCCCGAGTGTCCCCGCGACGACGAACCGCCGGGCCCTGCCGGTGGCGCCGCTGGTGGGGATCGGCGCGATCCTCACCGTGGTGGCGCTCCTCGGCATCGTCGGCGCGGTCCGGTCGCGGCGGCGCGCGGTCGCCGCGGTGGACCCGGCCCTGCTCGACACCCCGCTCGTGGTCACCGACCTGCACAAGTCGTACGACAACGGCTTCCGCGCGGTCGACGGGGTGAGCTTCACCGTGCGCCGCGGCCAGGTGCTCGGGCTCCTCGGCCCCAACGGTGCGGGCAAGACCACCACCCTGCGGATGCTGATGGGCCTGATCACGCCGTCGAGCGGCGAACTGCGGGTGTTCGGGCACCAGGTGACGCCCGGCGCGCCGGTGCTCTCACGGCTCGGCTCGTTCGTCGAGGGCTCCGGGCTGCTGCCGCACCTGAGCGGTCTCGACAACCTGCGCCTGTACTGGGAGGCCACCGGCCGGCCCGCCGCCGAGGCCCGGATGGACGAGGCCCTCGAGATCGCGGACCTCGGCGACGCCGTCCACCGGAAGGTCCGCTCCTACAGTCAGGGGATGCGCCAGCGCCTGGCCCTCGCGCAGGCGATGCTCGGGCTGCCGGACCTGATGGTCCTCGACGAACCCACCAACGGACTCGACCCGCCGCAGATCCGGACCATGCGCGAGGTCCTGGTCGCCTACGCGCGCACCGGGCGGACGGTGCTGGTGTCGAGCCACCTGCTCGCGGAGGTGGAGCAGACCTGCACCGACGTGGTGGTGATGAACCACGGACGGGTGATCGCGGCCGGCACCGTCGAGGAGCTCACCTCGGCGGAGGGCGCCACCGAACTGCGGGTCGACGACGCGGCGCGGGCCGTCGAGGTGCTCGACGGCCTCGACGGCCCGACCGGCGTGCACGTCGTCGAGGGCGAGACCCCCACGGTCCGGCTCGACCTCGGCGCCACGGACCCGACCGTGGTCGTACGCGCGCTGGTCGAGTCGGGCGTCGGGGTCCGCGGGCTGAGCGGGACCACCCGCCTCGAGGACGTCTTCCTGAGGTTGGTCCACGTCTCCGACCATCGCGAGCACGACGCGGCGATGCCCCGACCACGGAGATCCGCAACGTCGGACTCCCCCGAGCAGGAGGTGCAGGCGCCGTGACGTCGACAGATCGTGGCGGTGACGTGGTGGCCGCCGACGGCCGTGGTGACGCGGCGGCCGCGGACGGCCGGGCGCCCGGCTACCGGCCGCACTCGACCCTGCCGCTGCGCACCGAACTGACCCGCCAGCTCCTTCGCAGGCGCACCCACCTGGCGCTCGGGCTGCTGGCGCTGCTGCCGGTGATCCTGGCCGCGGCCTTCGCGATCGGCGGTTCCGGTTCGTCGTCCCCGGGCGCGGTGAACCTGATCGACCTGGGCACCCGGGGCGGCGTGAACTTCACCGTGTTCTGCCTGTTCATGTCCGTCGGGTTCCTGCTGATCGTGGTGGTGGCGCTGTTCTTCGGCGACTCGGTGGCCAGCGAGGCGTCGTGGTCGTCGCTGCGGTACCTGCTGGCCATCCCGGTCCCCCGCGGCCGGCTGCTGCGGCAGAAGGCGATCGTGTCCGCGGCACTGTCCGTGCTGGCCCTGCTGCTGCTGTTCGGCGTGGGCCTGGCACTGGGCACGGCCCTGTACGGGACCGGACCACTGGTGACCCCGTTCGGCGACTCGCTGGGCTACGGCGACGCGGTCGGGCGGCTGGCACTGGCGCTGGCGTACATCGCGGTGAACCTGACCTGGGTGGCCGGGCTGGCGATGCTGCTGTCGGTGCTCACCGACGCGCCGCTCGGCGCGGTCGGCGGCACCGTGATGGTCTCGATTCTCGTGCAGATCCTGGACCAGATCACCGCACTGGGCGGCTGGCGGGACCTGCTGCCCGGACACTTCTCCTTCGCCTGGACCAGGTTCCTCGCCCCCACCGTCGACTGGCACGACATCGTCGTCGGGTCGTTCTCCGCCCTGGCCTACGCCGCGGTGTTCGGGGTGCTGGCCTGGCAGCGCTTCGCGGTCAAGGACATCACCAGCTGATTGGTCAGGACTTGCCCCAGCGCGGACCGAACGCACCGGCCGGAAAGGCGCCGGCCTCGACGATCGCGGCGCGCATCGGCGTCACCAGTTCGGCGAGGCGGTCCAGTCCGGCGTCGCCGAGTTCGGCCCAGGGCGCGAATGCCAGGTCGTCGGTGACGTCCTCGGCCACCTCGCGGGTCTCCGTGCCGAGTTCGGTGAGAGTGCCGTCGCCGGCGAGCAGGCCGCGGTCGCGCAGGTCGGCGGCCGCCTCCTCCCACTGCTGCTGCGACCAGCCGCGCAGCGTGCGGGCCACCTCGGCCTTGAAGCCGGCGCCCGTCGCGCTGTGGGTGATCAGCGCCTCGATGCCGGAGAGCCCGGCGGCCTGCAGCGCGGCCACGTGGCCGTCGCCGCGGTGCTCGCGCAGCAGGGTGAGCGAGTGCCACAGCGACAGGTGCGGCGCCGTCGGCCAGTCCACGGCGGCATGGGCGGCGAACAGCGCGCGTCCCTCGGGCCGGGCCGCGCGGGCGGCGATCGCGGCGATGTCCGCGGCCTCCGCCATCTCCACGGAGGCAACACACCGGGCCCCCAGCAGCCGCGTCAGCGCCGCGTCCACCCCGGCGTAGCGCGCGGCGACGATCGCCTCCGGACCGGCCAGGTCCCACGCCCGCGGGACGACGGTGGCGACGAGGTCCGGGTTGAAGTTGTAGAAGGTCGCCGCGACCACCGGCGCCGCGACCCGGCCCATCACCGCGGACCGGCCCGCGAAGTAGGTCATCGCGCCGGGCTCGAGGCCTGCCGCGACGAGTGAGTCGGACACCTCCGGCACGAAATAGCACATGCTGTGGAAGGCGTCGAAGGTCTTCGCGTACCGGCCTGCGGTCTGGGCGTCCATCCCGCAACCGTAGCGGGGAGCTACTGGAGCCCGGCCGCGTCCATCCCCCGCAGCTCCTTCTTCAGGTCCTGGATCTCGTCGCGCAGCCGGCCTGCCAGCTCGAACTGCAGGTCACGCGCGGCGTTCATCATCTGGTCGGTGAGTTCCTTGACGAGGTCGGCGAGTTCGGCCCGCGGCATCGACTTCACGTCGCGGCCCTCGAACACCCCGGCGCTGACCGCGCGTCCGGCCTCGCCCTGCGCCCGCCTGCCGCGGCTCGCGTTGCGTCCGGACCCGCCTACGTCCACCCCGGCCGCGGTGTCCTCGGCCTCCTCGTAGACCTGGTCGAGGATGTCGGCGATCTTCTTGCGCAGCGGCTGCGGGTCGACGCCCCGCTCCTTGTTGTAGGCGATCTGCTTCTCCCGGCGCCGGTCGGTCTCCTCGATCGCGTGCTGCATCGAGTCCGTGATCCGGTCGGCGTACATGTGCACCTGGCCGGAGACGTTGCGGGCCGCGCGGCCGATGGTCTGGATGAGGCTGGTCGAGCTGCGCAGGAAGCCCTCCTTGTCCGCGTCGAGGATCGCGACCAGGGACACCTCGGGCAGGTCGAGTCCCTCGCGGAGCAGGTTGATGCCGACGAGCACGTCGTACTCGCCCAGCCGCAGCTGACGGAGCAGTTCCACCCGCCGCAGCGTGTCGATGTCCGAGTGCAGGTAGCGCACCCGGATGCCCAGTTCCAGCAGGTAGTCGGTGAGGTCCTCGGCCATCTTCTTGGTCAGGGTGGTCACCAGGACCCGCTCGTCCTTGTCGGTGCGCTGCCGGATCTCGTGCACCAGGTCGTCGATCTGCCCCTTCGTGGGCTTGACGACCACCTCCGGGTCCACCAGGCCCGTCGGCCGGATCACCTGCTCGACGAACTCGCCGCCCGACTGGCCGAGTTCGTACTTGCCGGGGGTGGCCGACAGGTAGACGGTCTGGCCGATCCGCTGGCTGAACTCCTCCCAGGTGAGCGGGCGGTTGTCGGTGGCCGAGGGCAGCCGGAACCCGAACTCCACCAGGTTGCGCTTGCGCGACATGTCGCCCTCGTACATGGCGCCGATCTGCGGGACGGTCACGTGCGACTCGTCGATGACCAGCAGGAAGTCCTCGGGGAAGTAGTCGATCAGGGTGGCCGGCGCCGACCCCGCGGGCCGGCCGTCGATGTGCCGCGAGTAGTTCTCGATGCCCGAGCAGAAGCCGACCTGCTTGATCATCTCGAGGTCGTAGTTGGTGCGCATCCGCAACCGCTGCGCCTCGAGCAGCTTGCCCCGGCCCTCCAGGTCCGCGAGCCGCGCCTCGAGTTCGGCTTCGATGTCCTTGACCGCGCGTTCCATCCGCTCCGGACCGGCCACGTAGTGGGTGGCCGGGAAGATCCGCACCGAGTCCACCTGCCGGACCACCTCGCCGGTCAGCGGGTGCAGGTAGTACAGCGCCTCGATCTCGTCGCCGAAGAACTCGATCCGGACGGCGAGCTCCTCGTAGGACGGGATGATCTCGACGGTGTCGCCGCGGACCCGGAACGACCCGCGGGTGAACGCGACGTCGTTGCGGTTGTACTGGACGTCGACCAGCAGCCGCAGCAGCGCGTCGCGCGGGACCTCCACGCCGACGTCCAACTCGATGGACCGGTCCAGGTACGACTGCGGGGTGCCGAGGCCGTAGATGCACGAGACGGAGGCGACCACCACCACGTCGCGGCGCGAGAGCAGGCTCGACGTCGCGGAGTGCCGCAGCCGCTCGACGTCGTCGTTGACCGACGAGTCCTTCTCGATGTAGGTGTCCGTCTGCGCGATGTACGCCTCGGGCTGGTAGTAGTCGTAGTACGAGACGAAGTACTCGACGGCGTTGTTCGGCAACATCTCCCGCAACTCGTTGGCGAGCTGGGCGGCGAGGGTCTTGTTCGGCGCCATCAGCAGCGTCGGCCGCTGCAGCTTCTCGATCAACCAGGCCGTCGTGGCCGACTTACCGGTGCCGGTGGCGCCGAGCAGGACCACGTTCTCCTCGCCCGCCTGGATCCGGCGTTCCAACTCGGCGATCGCGGTCGGCTGGTCGCCCGCGGGCCGGTGGTCACTGACCACCTCGAAGCGGCCGTCGGACCGTTCGATCTCGCCAACGGGCCGGAACTCGGAGTGAGCCACCACGGGATGCTCGGATGCAAACGCCATGGAACCAGCGTAGGCCGGGGGTCCGACATGATCGTCGGCGATCCGCGCGCGGCGTATGCGCTTGGTAGCTTCTGCAGCTATGGACGCCGCGGTGCACGCCCCGAAGATCGAGTCCTTCAGCCTCGACGACCGGACGAACACGGACCCCAAGGGATTCGTCCGGCCGGTCGACCACTACCACGCCGAGCCGTGGGGCCTGTACATGGCCCGGGCGTCGGACCACCCGCACTTCCACTACCTGGAGTCGTGGCTGCTGCCCGAGCTCGGCCTGCGCGCGTCGATCTTCCACTACCACCCATTCCACGCCCGTGACCAGGACCGCTACGTCGACATCGGCGAGTACACGGACGGCGGCGCGGTGTGGCGCTCGCAGGACCACTACCTGGACCTGGTGGTGCGGACCGGCCGCGACACCGAACTCCTCGACGTCGACGAACTGGTCGCCGCGCACGCCGCCGGCCTGCTCGACGCCGCCACCACCGACCGGGCCATCACCCGCGCCGTGGTGGCCGTGGACGGCATCGCCAGCCACGGCCACGACCTCGACGCGTGGCTGGCCTCACGCGGGATGCCGGTCAGCTGGCGCTGACGCCGGTCACCCGGCGGTCCACCCGGCGTCGCGTGCCCACTGCTCGGCGCGCACCGCGGCACCGTCGAACCACGGCGTCGTCGCCGTCGCGTACCGGTCGGCGGCCGTCGCCAGGTCCGGAGCGCCGAGTGCCTGCGCCGCCGCCGCACGCTTGACCGCCAGGTACTCGGCGCGCGCCTGCGGATCCGCGGTGAGCCAGTCCCGGAACACCAGCGCGAACCGCTGACCGGGCCAGCCGTCGACCCGCACGTGCACTTCGACCGGCCGCCCGGGATCGGCGGCGGCGTGGAACCGCTTGTCCCACAGCGCCGGATCTGCCTCGCCGCCGATGTCGTACGCCGGCTTCGGGTCGTCCGCGGTGACCGACTCCACTCGCGGGAACCCGGCGGCGGCGAGGGTCCCGGCCAACTCGTCCGCGACGGCCAGGCTCGGCACCGTCACCTGGAAGTCGAGCACGTCCTTGGCGTCGAGGCCCGGCACCGCGGTCGAGCCGATGTGGTCGACGCGCACGGCCGCGGCCCCGCACACCGCCCGCAGCCGGTCGGTCAGCCGGCGCGCCTGGTCCGGCCACGACGGGTCCGCGGGCACCAGCACCGGCGGCGTGCGGACCACCGTGGCGGTTCGGATGTTCTCCGCGTACCGCGTCAACCGCTCCCACAGGACCCTGACCTCGACGTCCAGGTCGCCCTCCGGGCCGTTGTTGTCGAGCCACACGTCGGCCGCGGCCCGACGCTGCTCGTCGGTGGCCTGTGCTGCCATCCGGGCTCGGGCGTCGGCCTCCGGCATGCCGCGCAACTCGACCAGGCGCCGGACCCGTTCCTGCGCCTCCACGTGCACCACCACGACGAGGTGGAACAGCGGGCCCATTCGACCCTCGACGAGCAACGGAATGTCCTGCAGCACCACGGAATCCGCGGGTGCAGAGTCGACGATCGCATTGGTGCGACTGCCGATCAGCGGGTGCACGATCGCGTTGAGCCGACCGCGCGCCTCGTCGTCGCCGAACGCCTTGGCAGCCAGAGCCGGGCGATCCAGCTCCCCGTCGGCTAGGATGTCGTTGCCGAATTCAGCTACCAGAGCGGCCAATCCGGGAGTACCGGGCTCTACGACCTCACGGGCGATTTTGTCAGCGTCGACGATCACCGCCCCGAGCTCGCCGAGAATCCTCGACACAGTGGACTTTCCTGCTCCAATGCCTCCGGTGAGGCCGATTCGCAACACCGCAACAGTCTGTCACCAAACACGCCAAAGCACATCCAGCCCAAATACACCAGGTTTTCTGCGTTTTCGGATATCTTCGTCCGTGACGACCAGGCCTCTTTTCAATCAGAAGGATCACCATGCGAAGCAGCCTCACTCACCCCGGTCGGCACCGTCTCGGCATGGTCGACGGAGTGCACTGCATCCTGATCCCGGAGGTCGCGCTGGCATTGGCCGACCACCGCCGCAACTGGTTCACCCAGATGCTCAGCCCGGCCCGCCACAGCTTCGCATCGATGCGCAAGCGCACGACGGAGATGCAGGGCTCCTGGTCGCCGACTGCCGCCGTCGCCAACTGACCAGGTGAGCTGACCGCCACCCACCGACACGGTGAACGAGAGTGACCCCGCCCGACAGTCCCAGGGCGGGGTCACTCTCGTTCGTGTACGCAACGAGGGATGCGAGCGCGGCGCAACGGTCCTAGCGTGAAGACATGACCGTCACAGCGAACGACCTTCGACAGCTCCTCGGCAGCACTCTCCCGGCACCGACCCTGGTGCTCGAGGAGGGATCGCTCAAGATCTTCTCCGGCGAGGAGGTCACGCGGCAGTCGCCCTGGGTGGTCACCACCCGCGACGACCTCCTCGCGGAGCTACCCGACGCCGACAACCCGACAGAGCACGACCTCGTGGAGAAGGCCGCCCTGCTCGACGAGCTGGTGTCGAGCAACGGGGCCTGAACCGCAACCGCCCGCGCACCCGACACCCGGACACCAGAAAGCCCCGGTCCTTTTGCAAGGGCCGGGGCTCTCGGGTCGGACCCGACTAGCGGGTCGTCAGACTATGCGTTGCCGGACAGCTTCTCCCGCAGCGCAGCGAGCTGTGCATCGCTGGCCAGGGATCCGCTTGCCTCGGACGAAGCGGCGACAGCCTCGCCACTCTCGTCCGCACCGGTCTCGGAGGAGTAGTTGGTGCCGGCAGCGCCGGCAGCAGCCTCGGCGGCCTCGTCGGCAGCCGTCTTCTCCATCTGAGCGGTGTGCATCTTGTGGCGACGCTCAGCCTCGGCGTAGCGGGACTCCCACTCTTCACGCTGCTTGTCGAAGCCCTCGAGCCATTCGTTGGTCTCGGAGTCGAAGCCCTCGGGGAAGATGTAGTTGCCCTGCTCGTCGTACGAGTCGGCCATGCCGTACTTGGACGGGTCGAACTCGGCGCTGTAGTCCTCGTTCGCCTGCTTCAGCGACAGCGAGATCCGGCGACGCTCGAGGTCGATGTCGATGACCTTGACGAGAGCATCGTCGCCGACGCCGACAACCTGGTCCGGAACCTCCACGTGGCGCTCGGCCAGCTCGGAGATGTGGACGAGGCCTTCGATTCCCTCTTCGACGCGCACGAAGGCACCGAACGGAACCAGCTTGGTGACCTTACCGGGCACGATCTGGCCGATGGCGTGCGTGCGGGCGAACTGGCGCCACGGGTCTTCCTGCGTCGCCTTGAGCGAGAGGGAGACGCGCTCGCGGTCGAGGTCGACGTCGAGAACCTCGACGGTGACCTCGGTGCCGACCTCGACAACCTCGGACGGGTGGTCGATGTGCTTCCAGGACAGCTCGGAGACGTGCACCAGGCCGTCGACGCCACCCAGGTCCACGAAGGCACCGAAGTTGACGATGGAGGACACGACGCCCTTGCGGACCTGGCCCTTCTGGAGCTGGTGCAGGAACTCGCTGCGGACCTCGGACTGGGTCTGCTCGAGCCACGCGCGACGCGACAGGACCACGTTGTTGCGGTTCTTGTCGAGCTCGATGATCTTGGCCTCGATCTCCTTGCCGACGTACGGCTGGAGGTCGCGGACACGACGCATCTCGACGAGCGAGGCGGGCAGGAAGCCACGGAGACCGATGTCGAGGATCAGGCCGCCCTTGACGACCTCGATGACGGTGCCCTTGACGGCCTCGTCCTTCTCCTTGAGCTCCTCGATGGTGCCCCAGGCGCGCTCGTACTGTGCGCGCTTCTTCGACAGGATCAGTCGACCTTCCTTGTCCTCCTTGGTGAGAACAAGAGCCTCGACGGCGTCGCCGACGGAAACGACCTCGTTGGGGTCGACGTCGTGCTTGATCGAGAGCTCGCGGGAAGGGATGACGCCTTCGGTCTTGTAACCGATGTCGAGTAGAACCTCGTCACGGTCGACCTTGACGATGGTGCCTTCGACGATGTCGCCATCGTTGAAGTACTTGATCGTGGCGTCGATCGCGGCGAGGAAGTCCTCGGCGGAGCCGATGTCGTTGACGGCTACCTGCGGCGAGGTATGAGTGGTTGTGGGCATTTGGTGAGTTGCTCCGGAGGGATAGGTGTCGGTTGATGGTGTTCTGTCGGACCTACGAGCAGACGACTGCGCTCCAAACTTCGGTGCGCGACCGCGGACACTCGCGTGGATTAGGGTACGCGGCCGGTAGCTAGCTGGGCAAACCCGGGTCGGATACCACCGCATTCGCGACTGGTCGCCGCCGACCGGACTCGGCGATCCCGCAGGGGAACTCGGTACCGTCGACAGTGACCGAAGTCACACGAGGAGTACCGACATGACTGCTCCGGATCAGAATCCTCAACCCTTCCAAGCAGCAACACCCGCCCCACCCGCCGACACCCCCGACGCGCCGCGACCGGCCGGCCCCGACCGCCGCGCGCGACCGCCGAGCAACGTCGGCTGGGCCGTGGCGTCGCTGGTCTTCTTCTGGCCGCTGGCGTTCGCCGCGTTCACCCACTCGTTCAACGTCTACCCCCTGTGGGCGGACGGCGACGTCGAGGGATCCACGGACGCATCCGACCGTGCGCGCCGCCTCGGCCAGATCTCGCTCTGGCTGTTCGGGGCACTCGCACTGCTGTTCGTCGTCGTCTACTCGATCATGGCGGTCGTGTGGATGTCGCAGGGGGTCGACCACGAGTTCGTGCACCCCCGGATGCGCTAGGCCCCCTGCCCCGCCGCGCCGGCCCGACGTTGGATGATTGGCGTCCGACCGCACACCTGCCAGGGGCTGAACACATGACGCAACCACCCGTTCCCGACGACCGGCATGCCGCCGCCAATGCCGTCCTCGGCACCACCGGGGTCAGCCGCACCCGCGTCGGTTCCGCCGACAGCGAGCGCGCCAGCCGCGCCTGGTGGGACGCGGACGCCGACGACTACCACCGCACCCACGGCGACTTCCTCGGCGTCGAGTCCGCGGGCGGCGAGTTCGTCTGGTGCCCGGAGGGCCTGCACGAGGGCGACGTGCACCTGCTCGGCGACGTCGCGGGCAAGGACGTGCTGGAGATCGGCTGCGGTTCTGCGCCCTGCGCGCGCTGGCTGGCCGGCCAGGGCGCCCGGGCGGTGGGCCTGGACCTGTCGAAGGGGATGCTCGCGCGCGGACTCGACGCGATGGCCGCGGGCGGGCCGCGGGTGCCGCTGGTTCAGGCCGGCGCCGAGTCGCTGCCGTTCGCGGACGCGAGTTTCGACATCGCCTGCTCGGCCTTCGGCGGCGTCCCGTTCGTCGCCGACTCCGCGCTGGTGATGCGCGAGGTGGCCCGGGTGCTCCGGCCCGGCGGGCTCTGGGTGTTCTCCGTCAACCACCCGATGCGCTGGATCTTCCCCGACGACCCCGGCCCCAAGGGGCTCACCGCGACGATTCCGTACTTCGACCGCACCCCCTACGTCGAGGTCGACGACGACGGGGTCCCGACCTACGTCGAGCACCACCGGACGATCGGCGACCGGGTTCGCGAGATCGTCGCGGCGGGACTCGAGGTCCGCGACATCGTGGAACCGGACTGGCCGGAGTGGCTGGACCGCGAGTGGGGGCAGTGGAGTCCGCTTCGCGGGCAACTGTTCCCGGGCACCGCGATCTTCGTCTGCCGCAAGCCCGACCGGCCCGCGGCACCGACGGGACGCTCAGAGGCGACGCTCGCGCCGGTAGAGCGAGCGCGCCCACGCGTACCCGGCGACGCCGATCGCCACGGTCCAGCCGACCGCCTGCGCAACCACCGCGCCCTCGAGCCCCGCGCCGCCGGCGAGCAGCCCGCGCACGGTCTCGATGATCGGCGTGAACGGCTGGTACTCCGCGAACCAGCGCACCGCCGTCGGCATGGTCTCGACCGGCACGAACCCGCTACCCAGGAATGGCAGCAGCAGGAGGATCATCGGGGTGTTGCTGGCGGTCTCGACGCTCCGAGCGTTCAGTCCCATGGCGACGCACAGCCAGCTGAGGGCGAGCCCCAGCAGCACGAACAGACCCAGCAGCGCGAGCCAGTCGAGCACGTCGGCGTCGGGACGGTAGCCCATCGCGAGTGCCGCGCCGAGCACGAGGACGAGCGCTGCCAGCGACTGGAGCACCGTGCCGAGCACCTGCCCGGAGAGCACGGACCCCGGCGAGATCGCCATGGTCTTGAACCGCGCCATGATCCCGCTCGCGGCGTCCATGGCGGCACTGATGGCCACGGACTGTCCCGCGCCCACGATGGTGAGGACGAACAGGGTGGGCGTGATGTAGTCCAGGTACGCCGCCCGCCCGTCGGCACCGGGGGCGACCCCGGGCATGACGCCCGCACCGAGGGCGCCGCCGAAGACGTACACGAACAGCACGAGCATCACCAGCGGGCCTGCGACGAGGAACATGGTGAGCCCCGGGTAGCGCACCGCGCGTAAGAGGTTGCGGCGCAGCATGGTAACGACGTCGGCGACCGGGCTGGGGCTCGGGGTGGCAGCGAGCGGGGTGGCGGCGAGGGTGGTCATCGGACGATCTCCTTGTCCTGCGTCGTGTCGGTCTCGGTCTCGGTTGGCGGCTCGGTCAGGGCGAGGAACACGTCGTCGAGTGAGCCGGTGTCGTGCGCGGCCTTGAGCTCGGCGGGTGTGCCCTCGGCGACGATGCGGCCGCCGTTCAGGACGGCGACCGAGTCGGCGAGCTTGTCTGCCTCCTCGAGGTACTGCGTGGTGAGCAGGATCGTGGTGCCCGCGGCGACGAGCGCCCGCACCTCGTCCCACAGGACACGACGGCTGCGCGGGTCGAGACCTGTCGTCGGCTCGTCGAGGAACACCACGGACGGTGCGCCGACGAGCGTCATCGCGAGGTCGAGCTTGCGCTTCATGCCGCCGGAGAAGGTCGCCACGGGCTTGCGCGCGGCGTCGGCGAGGCCGAAACGCTCGAGCAGTTCGGTGATCCGGCGGCGCCCCTCGGCGCGGCCGAGGTGATTTAGGTCGGCCATGAGCCGCAGGTTCTCGGTGGCGTTGAGCAGTTCGTCGACGGCGGTGATCTGGCCGGTCACGCCGATCGATGCGCGGACCGCCTCGGGCTCGCGCGCCACGTCGTGGCCCGCGACGCGGACCGTGCCCGCGTCGGCGGCGAGCAGGGTGGACATGACGCCGACGGCAGTGGTCTTGCCTGCCCCGTTGGGGCCGAGCAGGGCGGTCACGGTCCCGGCCGGCACGACCAGGTCGACGCCGTCGAGCACGAGTTGTTCGCCTGCCTTCGACCGGTACGACTTGCGCAGGCCGGCGACCTCGATCGCGGGACCGCGGACGGTGGTGGTCATGGGTTCTCCTTCGATGGCGGGTTGTCAGGGCCTGGGTCAGGAGTGCGGACGTCGGACGACGATGTCGCCGTAGCTGGTGCCGGCGCGCACCTCGACGGTCCGGTCGCTCTCGTCGGGGCCGGCGGCGCCGCGCAGGAGGTTGCGGACCTTGCCGTGCTGCGCGGTGGCGTCGACCCAGGCGGCGGTGCCCTCCGGCACCCCGACCTCGATCGCGCCGGTCGAGCTCTCGAGCTGGACCCGGCCACCGACGGCCTGCTCGACGCGGATGTTTCCGTGCGCGGTCCGGGCGGTGGTGTCACCGAGCGACCGGTCGATCGAGATGGGGCCGTGGGCGCCGTTCACGCGCAGGGTGCCGGTCGCCTCGCCGATCTCGGTGGAACCGTTCGTGTTCTTGATGGTGGCGTCTCCGTCGAGTTCGCGGATCCGCACGCCGCCGGCGGTGACGACGATCTCGGTGGAGCCGAGGGCGCGTCCCACGACGACGGAGCCCGCGCTCGCGCGGAGGTCGAGCCGACCGGCCTCGTCGATCCGGATGTCGCCGGCGCGGCTCGTGAACGAGCAGGTGCCGAGCGCGCCCTGGACGAACAGGGGGCCCAGCGCGCTGCCCTGCAGGGCGGAACCGGCCGGAAGCTCGATCGTGAGCTCGACGGAGGACTTGGTGAGGTACTTCCACCTGGTGCTCGTCTGCACGGTCAGGGTGCCGTCGTGGAAGTCGACGCGCGTCTCCGCCGCGGCCTTGACGTCGCCGGACTTGTTCGGGTCGCCGGGGTGGACGGTGACCACGGTGTCGGCGCGATCGCTCGCGACGAGGTTGACGGCGCCGACGGCGATGTCGACGGAGACCGTGATCGGTTCGGGGGTCGCGAAAGTGGGCATGGTGGGTCCTCCGGGTCTGGTGTCTGCCACTGCTTGCGGGGCGCGGGACTGCGGTTGGGCGGTGTGGGTCAACGCACCCAGCCGGTCAGCCGACCGGAGGTGCTGGAGTTGCGCGCTGCCGCGCGGGACGGTGCGGCGGGCGCGAGCGCGGCAGCGACCGCGCGCACGAGCCACGTGTTGACGGACACGCCCTCACGAGCCGCCGCCGCCTCGGCCTGGGACTTGAGTTGGTCGGGGAGGCGGAGCGTGGTGCGGGACGTGCTGACGTCGTCGGGGTCGAGAACCGTGGGCCGGACCGGTTCTGCGGCCGCGGGCTCCGGGGCCTCGAACGCCGGGGCCGGGGCGGGGGTGACGACGAACTCCGGGTCGCGGCCCCGAAGGCGCACATCGACAGACCCCGGGGCGAGGTCGGCCGTGATCTCGTTCGCCGCGGTCGAGAGCGCCTCGAGCAGCACGAGACGGACGGCGGCGTCGAGCGGGGCCGTCATGCGGCTGGCGAGCTCACGTGCCTCCTCCCCGCCCGCGGCGGCTGCGGTTGCGAGCTGGTGCTGCAGCTCGTCGACGTATCTTGTCAGATCCATGACACCACTATGACACCACTTGGACGCCATTGCAATAGGTACCACGTCATTACTGGTGTCAAAGTGGTGCCAACAAGATGCTATGCGGATGAAAGCGCAGGTCACAGCGGCCGACGGCGCGGGTGGGCGAACGCGAAGATGCGCCACGCTGCAGCGCTCCCGGGGAGATCCGGGGCATGACAACGTCGCCGGCGGCCACGACGACACCACCGGCAACCAGCTGTCGCGGGGCATGGCGTCGGTGGCGGCCACCGCCTTGGTTGACCTTCAGGTAGGTCGAAGCCCAATGATGTCGGGGTGGCGGATTTCGGGTTGATGTCGATCGGGTCGTTCGCGAGTCGGAGCGGTCTGACGGCGAGCGCATTGCGTTTCTACGCTGATGCAAGACTGCTACTACCTGCGGAGGTCGACCCGGATTCCGGATACCGGTTCTACGGGGAAGACCAGCTCGAGCGGGCCGTTCTGCTCCGACAACTGCGCGAGATCGGCATGCCGCTCGCAACGGCGAAATCCGTCCTCGATGCTGGACGCAACGAGGCAGTTCGCCTGGTCGACCAGCATGTCGACGCAGTGGTCAGCGGCGCCACGGCCGCACGACAGCAGGCCGCCGTCATCAAGGCAGCGTTGGCCGCTGAGCCCGCAGTGGTGGTCGTTGCCCTGAGCGGGCCGGTGTTGGCGGCGGCGATCGAGCAGGTTCTGACTGCCACCACTGACGAACCGGACATCGCCGTTCTCGGCGGTGTCCGATTCGAGTCCGATACCGGCGCGGTGACCGTGACCGCCACTGATCGCTACCGTCTGTCCACCCGCACCCTTGTGACCGCCGATCCGACTGCTGCGACGTGGGCGGCGACGGTGAACGGCGAAGATCTACGCAGTTGCCTCGGCGACCTGCGGCGCACGCCTCTGGCTCGGATCGAAGCGACCGAGCAGGGGATGTGGATACGGCTGCCGGACCGGGGTGACCGGCATTGCCGGCTACTGCCCGAGCCGTTTCCCGACTACCGGTCGATGCTCGACGCGCTACCAGCGGTGACGACCCGCGTCGAGGCCTCGAAGTCATCGCTCCTGCGGGCCCTCGAGGAGCGACCAGCTGACCGGGTCTCGATGCACGTCACCGAGGCTGGGGTCACGGTGCTGGACAACCGCGGCGGACCGGACACGGGCGTACACCTGCCGGCCCGCGTGAGCGGGCCCTCGATCGAGGCCTGGTTCGAGATGACCACGCTCTATCCCGCTATCAGCACCGCGATCGGCGCGGACGTGCTGCTCGACCTCAGGGGCCCCGCACAGCCCGCCACTGTCCGCTCGGCCGACCACGGCGATCTCACCACCCTTGCCATGCCCACCAAGCCCCATCCGAGAGACAACACCACAAACCCGAAGGGGAAGGACACATGACAGAACCCTCCAGTACGGACCCGATGATGGACGCGATCGGCATGGCCGTCACCGAGGGGCGCAGCGGAAACACGGTCAGGGCCCGCGGCCAACTCCTGGACCTGTGGAAGGTGATCGGAGTCAGCGGCGATCCCTTGCACCGCTGCACACTCGCGCATTACCTTGCCGACCTCTGCGGCGATCCGGCGCAGGCACTGGCCTGGGATGTGCGCGCACTCGATGCCGCCGACGCCGTCACCGAGCGGCGCGTCCAAGAACATCACGCGAGCCTGCACATCGCCGGCTTCTATCCCTCGCTCCACCTCAACCTCGCCGACAACTATCGCCGGCTGGGATCATTCGAAGCCGCCCGGGAACACATCGACGCCGCCCGGAAGCGCTCGTCTGCGCTGCCTCCCGATTCATATGGGGAACTCATTCGTGCGGCGATCGACGAGGTGACCACGGCCGTCGAGAATCAGGACACCGCGGTCCGGGCTTCGGCCCCAGGCGCGACCGCGTGACCCACAAGAACGCGCCGCGCACCACGGAGGGCACCGAGGCCTCGTCGAGCGGTGCCGCACCACCTCACACAACTAGCCGGAACCGCGCGGCGGCCGGCCGGCCTCGTCCAACGCCCGGCGCAGCGCGTACTCCAGCTGCGCGTTGACGCTGCGCAGGTCGTCGGCGGCCCACTTCGCGATCGCGTCGTAGACGGCCGGGTCCAGCCGCAGCAGCACCTTCTTGCGTTCGGTCATCGGAAGTCCGGCGGCTCAGGCGTACAGGGTGCCGGTGTTGACCACCGGCTGCGTCGCCTTGTCGCCACACAGCACCACCAGCAGGTTGGAGACCATCGCGGCCTTGCGTTCCTCGTCGAGTTCGACGACGCCCTGCTCGGCGAGCCGCTCCAGGGCCAGGCCGACCATGCCGACCGCGCCCTCGACGATCCTGGTGCGGGCGGCGACGACCTGCGCGGCCTGCTGACGGACCAGCATCGACTGGGCGATCTCCGGCGCGTACGCCAGGTGCGTGATACGCGCCTCGACCACCTCGACGCCGGCCAGGTCGGTCCGCTCCCCCAGTTCGGCGGTCAGTTCGGCGGCCACCTCGCTGCCGTCACGCAGGCTGGTGCGGCCCGCCTCGTGCGAGTCGTAGGGGTGGGTGGTCGCGAGGTGACGCACCGCCGCCTCGGACTGGATCGCGACGTACTCCTCGTAGTCGTCCACCGCGAACGACGCCTTGCCGCTGTCGACGACCTTGTAGACCACCACGGCCGCGATCTCCACCGGGTTGCCGTCCGCGTCGTTGACCTTCAGCTTCGCGGTCTCGAAGTTGCGCACCCGCAACGTGATCCGCCGCTTGGTGGTCAGCGGGAGCACCCACTGGAAGCCGTCCTGCGAGACCGAACCGACGTAGCGGCCGAAGAACTGGATCACGCGGGCCTCGTTCGGGTTGATCACCGTGAACCCGGTCAGCCCGACGGCCACCAACACCGCCACAACCACGCCCACCGCGATGCCGCCGACACCGGCGGTCAGCGCGAGCGCCGCCCCCGCGAGTGCCGCCACGACCAGTCCGAGCAGCACCCCGAACCCGTTCAGCCGAAACGCCCGTCGCTCCATTTGCTCCCCCAACCTCGTCGATTGCAAAGTGATATCACCACGATATCAGCAATGGAGGAGGTGCAGCAGCCCCGACGACCGTCAGAGCAGGTTCGACAGGAACAGCTTGGTCCGGTCGTGCTGCGGATTGGCCAGCAGTTCACGGGGATTGCCCGACTCGACGACCACCCCGCCGTCCATGAACACCAACTCGTCGGCCACCTCGCGGGCGAAGCCCATCTCGTGGGTGACGACGACCATCGTCATGCCCTCCTTGGCGAGGTTCTGCATGACCGTGAGCACCTCACCGACCAGCTCCGGATCCAGCGCGGAGGTCGGCTCGTCGAAGAGCATCAGCTTCGGGTCCATCGCCAGCGCCCGGGCGATCGCGACGCGCTGCTGCTGGCCGCCCGAGAGCTGCGCCGGGTACGCGTCGGCCTTCGCGCTCAGGCCCACCTGGTCGAGCAGGTCCCGGGCCCGGGCGACGGCGTCCTTCTTGGGCACCCGCTTGACCTGGGTGGGCGCCTCGATGATGTTCTCCAGCGCGGTCCGGTGCGGGAACAGGTTGAAGTGCTGGAAGACCATGCCGATGTCGCGGCGCTGCCGGGCCGCGGCCCGCGGGTGCAGCTCGTAGAGCTTGCCGCCGCGCTCCTCGTAGCCCACCAGCTCGCCGTCCACGTACAGCCGGCCCGCGTTGACCACCTCGAGGTGGTTGATGCAGCGCAAGAAGGTGGACTTGCCGGACCCCGACGGCCCGACCAGACACAGCACCTGGCCGCGGTCGATCTCCAGGGACACGCCCTTGAGCACCTGCAGCGCGCCGTAGTTCTTGCAGACCCGGTCCTCCTTCACCATCGCGGTCATTTGCGTTCGCCTCCGGGTGCGTCGGGCAGGGTGCCGGTGGACGGCTCGATCACGACAGGCTTGCCCTGTGCGTCGGCCAGGGCCTGCAACTGCCGGGCGGTCAGGGTGCGCGAGGCCCCCTTCGAGTAGTGACGCTCGAGGTAGTACTGCCCGACCATCAGCACGCTGGTGATCGCCAGGTACCAGGTCGCGGCCACCAACAGCAGCGGGATGGGTTGGAAGTTCGCGCCCGCGATGTCCCCCTGGCGGCCGTAGAGTTCGAGGCTGAACGGGATCGCGGACACCAGCGAGGTGGTCTTGAGCATGCTGATCAGCTCGTTGCCGGTCGGCGGGATGATCACCCGCATCGCCTGCGGCAGCACCGTGCGGCGCATGGTCTGCGACCAGGTCATGCCCAGGGCGGTCGAGGCCTCGGTCTGCCCCTCGTTTACCGAGCCGACACCGGCCCGGACGATCTCCGCCATGTACGCGGCCTCGTTCAGTCCGAGACCGACGATCGCGAACAGGAAGGCGGCCTCGAGACCCTGGACCTCGATGTGGACGAACTGGTGCACGAACGGGATGCCCAGGTCGATCGACTTGTAGATCGACGGGAACAGCCCCCAGAACACCAACTGCACGTACACCGGCGTGCCACGGAAGATCCACAGGTACCCCCACGCGGTGGAGCGCAGCACCGGATTCGGCGAAAGCCGCATCACCGCGATGATCACCCCGAGGACCACCGCCAACGCCATCGCCATCACCGTCAACTGCACGGTCACCCAGGCGGCCTCGGTGATCCGGCGGTCGAACAGGTAGCGCCCGTACACGTCCCAGCCGAAGGCCTCGTTGGTTGCCGCTCCGTAGACGAAGAGCGCGAGCAACACGACCACGACGGCGGCAGCGATCCACCGTCCGGGCCGACGCAGCGGCACCGCCTTGATCGGCAGCGGCTCCCCCGCGTCGGCGCCGGCGGCCGCCGCGGCGCTGGTCTGGTTCTCTGACATGGTCTCGCCCCTCTACCCGGCTGCGCCGTTGATCTGCGACGTCGTGATGGTGCCTGCCCCGACGCCCCAGTTCTCGGCGATCTGCTGGTAAACGCCGGTGTCGATCAGGTGCTGCAACGCCTGCTGCAGCGCGGGCGCCAGCGGCGAGCCCTTCTTGACCGGCCAACCGTAGGGCGCCGAATCGAAGAGCTCACCGGCAGGCACCAGTCGTCCGTTGCTGCGTTTGATCGCGTAGGCGGTCACCGGCGAATCCGCGGACAGCGCGTCCACGCGCCCGAGGATCAGCGCGTTCGCCACGGCGTCCTGACTGTCGTACTTGATCTTCGAGATCGGGGGTTTGCCCGCGGCGACACAGGCGTCGCTCTTTGCGGGTACCTCGTCGATGTCCTCGGTGGTGGTGGTCTGCACCCCGACCCGGAGCCCGCAGGCGTCGTCGGGGTCGATCGAGTCGCCCGCCCGCTGGGCCCACTGGATGCCGGCCCGGTAGTAGGTGACGAAGTCGACGGATTCCTCGCGTTCCTTCGTGTCGGTGAACGACGACGCGCCCATGTCGAAGGTCCCGGCCTGGACGGCGGGGATGATCCTGGCGAAGTCCGCCTGCTTGAAGTCCGCGGTCAGACCCATGACCCCCGCGACGGCCGTCATCAGATCCACGTCGAAGCCGACGATCTCACCGGACTCGTCCTTGAATTCGTTGGGCGCATAGGGGACGTTGACGCCGATCACCAGCCGGCCGGTCGACGCGATGTCGGGCGGCACCAGCGCGGCGATCTCGTCGACCCGGTCCACCTTCACCTGCTCGGCGGGGACCAGTCCCTCGTTGTTGGTGACGCATCCGGTCAGCACGGACCCGAGCAACAGCGCCGCGAGAACCGTCCCGAAAACTCTGGCCCGTCGCAGCCGACGCGGGCTCCGAGACTGCTGCACCCGTCTTGACCACACCTGCAGAAGACTACTGGTTCACCTGCGGTTCACCCGAATCCTCGGGACGCCGTCACAGCCGCGTCAGCGACGCAGGATCCGCGCGCCCACCGTCTCGGTGAACTCGGCGGTCGAGGCCAGCCCGCCGAGGTCCGCGGTGGCCACGCCCGCCGCGAGGGTGCCGGTGACCCCGAGGCGGATCCGGTCCGCGGCCAGTCCGAGGAGGTCGTCGGCCCGCCGGGCCGACATCCAGTCCAGCAGCATCGCGGACGAGAGCATCACCGCGGTCGGGTTGGCCCGGTTGCGCCCGGCGATGTCGGGGGCGGCGCCGTGCGCGGCCTGCGCCATCGCCTTGGTCTCCGACGCGTTGAGCGACGGCGCGGTGCCGAGCGACCCGGCCAACTCGCCGGCCAGGTCCGAGAGGATGTCGCCGAACATGTTCTCCGTCACCACGACGTCGAAGTCGGCGCCGCGCCGCACCAGGTGCGCGGCCATCGCGTCGACGTGCTCGGTGCGGATCTCGACTCCCGGGTACTGCCGTCCGACCTCGAGGCACACGTCCCGGAACAGGCCCGTGGTGAGGGCGAGCACGTTCGCCTTGTGCACCACGGTCACCCGGCGCCGGCGCCCGGTGGCCAACGCGAATGCCGTGTGCGCGATGCGTTCACACGCCCGTCGGGTGACGACGGCGACCGCCATCGCCACGTCGGGCGTCGGCATGAACTCGCCGCTGCCGGTGAACATGTTGCGGTCGGCGTAGAAGCCCTCGGTGTTCTCCCGCACGATCACCAGGTCCATGTCCGGCGCGGTCGCCCGCACCCCGGAGAACGCCTGGGCGGGGCGGATGTTCGCGAACAGGTCGAAGCGTTTGCGGATGGTGCCGCCGGGGGTGAGCTGCCCGCGGAACAGCGGCGGGTAGGCGGCGCTGTCGTGCGGGCCGAGAATCCAGCCGTCGAGTCCGTCGAGCGCGTCGAGGGTCGAGTCCGGAATCGGGTTCCCGTGCTCGGCGATCGCGTCGAACCCGACCGGCAGGTCGACCCACTCCACCGCGGGCGCGCCGACCGCGCTCATCGCGGCGTCCACGGTCGCCTGGGCCGCGGGCACGATCTCGTGCCCGATGCCGTCGCCGACCAACAGTCCGATCCGGGGCGTCGTTGCGTTGGCTGGGTTCACCCGACCATCATTACTCACCATGGTGCAGTCCGTGGAGTTGCTGCTGGACGCCGAGCTCGACGCCGCCGTCCGACGGCAGTGGGCGCGGCTGTCCGCCGAGGCCCTGCCCAGCCAGGACGTGGTGCGCAAGTCCACGAACCGCCCGCACATCACCCTCGCGGTCGCCCGGCACATCGACCCCGAGACCGAGCTGATCCTGCAGCAGGGATTGATCGCACCGAAGCTGCGGATCACCCTCGGCGGACTGGTGGTGTTCGGCGGCCAGCGAAAGACGCTGTCGTACATGGTGATTCCCACCGCGGGCCTGCTTGCATTGCAACGGACCGTCTTCCGGCTGATACATGCCAGCCCCGGGATCCCCGCACACACCCATCCGGGCGAGTGGACGCCGCACGTCACCCTCGCCCGGCGCGTGTTCCCCGACGAGATCGGCCCGGCGATCAATGCGCTCACGCCGCGAGAACTCACCGGCTCCGTCGACGGGATCCGGCGCTGGGACGGCGACGCCAAAAGGGAGTGGCGCATAGCCTGAGGAAGAATCGAGCGCGCCGAGGCGTTGAACCGGCGAGACAAGCAGCGACGAGAGGACCTTCATGGCCACGCAGACCCTGACCCAGCAGAACTTCGACGAGATCATCGGCGGGAACGACGTCGTCCTCGTCGACTTCTGGGCCGCCTGGTGCGGACCGTGCCGCGCCTTCGCGCCGACCTTCGAGGCCTCGTCCGATCAGCACCCCGACGTGGTCCACGCCAAGGTGGACACCGAGGCCGAGCAGGGTCTCGCCGCCGCGGCGAACATCCGGTCCATCCCGACCATCATGGCGTTCCGCGAGGGCATCCTGGTCTACTCGCAGCCCGGCGCGATGCCCGCGGCCCAGCTCGACGACCTGCTCACGCAGGTCAAGGCGCTGGACATGGACAAGGTCCGCGAGCAGGCCGCCGCGCAGCAGCAGGCCTGACCGCGGGGCCGGGACCTGCCGTCAGAGCGGCAGGCCGGTCTCGGCCAGGCCGTCGGGGGCGCCGTGCCGCCGGAACCACTCCTGACCGAAGGCGGCGCGCAGCTGCTCGTCGGGCATCTGCAGGAACGGCCCGAAGTCCCCGACCTGGGTGGCGTGCGCGAGCATCGCGGCACGCTTGGCCGCCATCACCTCGCTCACGTCGACCACCGTGGTGATCTCGGAGGCCGGCAGGCCGAGGGTGTCGAGTTCCGGCGGCTGCGCGTCCGCCGACCACTCCGGGTTCGCGGCGATCAGCGCGCGGAGGTGGTCGCGGTTGAGCGTCGACTCGTACACGTGCGAGACCCCCGCCAGCTCCGCGGCGCGCACGCCCACCCGGTGCACCTGCACGTGGTCGGGGTGTCCGTAGCCGCCGTTACGGTCGTACACCGTGACCACGTCCGCCGACTCCTCGACGAGGATCTCCGCCAACCGGGCGGCCGCGTCCTCCACGTCGACGTTGCAGAAGGCCTCGGGGTTCGCGTTCTCCGGCGTCCCGGCCATCCCCGAATCCGCGTAGTGCAGTTGCACCACCCGGTGCGCGCCGAGCACGCGGGTGGACTCCTCCAGCTCACGCCGACGCCGCTCGGCGAGCGTCTCGCCCGCCGCGAGCAGGCCCTCCGGCACCTCCCCCAGCGCGCCGTCGGTGGCGGTGACCACCACGACACGGTGCCCCGCGTCCGCCGCCTGCCGCATCACCCCGCCGGTGCCGAAAACCTCGTCGTCGGGATGCGCGTGGAAGCAGACCAGAACACTCATGCCGTGATGGTTTCACAACCCGCGTCAGTGCGCGGCCGCGTCCCAACTTCGCCCGGTGCCGACCGAGACCTCGAGCGGGACCGACAGCTCGATCGCGCCGGCCATCTTCTCCCGCACCAGCGTCTCGACCTGCTCGCGCTCGGACTCGACCACCTCGAGCACCAGCTCGTCGTGCACCTGCAGCAGCATCCGTGACTTCAGTCCCGTCGCCGCCAGCGCGTTCTGCACGTCGATCATCGCGACCTTGATGATGTCCGCGGCGGTGCCCTGGATCGGCGCGTTGAGCGCGGCCCGCTCGGCCACCTCGCGGCGCTGACGGTTGTCGCTGTTGAGGTCCGGCAGGTACCGGCGCCGGCCGTACAGGGTGGAGGTGTAGCCGTCCTTGCGGGCCTGCTCGACCACCTCGTGGAGGTAGTCCCGCACGCCGCCGAAGCGGGCGAAGTAGGCGTCCATCTGCCCCTTGGCCTCCTCGGTGGAGATCTTCAGCTGCGAGGCCAGTCCGTACGCGCTGAGCCCGTAGGCGAGCCCGTACGACATGGCCTTGACCCGACGGCGCAGTTCGGGGGTGACCTCCTCGATCGGCACCCCGAAGGCCCGGGACCCGACGAAGCTGTGCAGGTCCTCGCCCGTGTTGAAGGCCTCGATCAGGCCCTCGTCGCGGGAGAGGTGCGCCATGATCCGCATCTCGATCTGGCTGTAGTCGGCGGTGAGCAGGTAGTCGTACCCCGCGCCGACGACGAAGCCGTCGCGGATCTGCCGTCCGGCGTCGGTGCGGACCGGGATGTTCTGCAGGTTCGGCTCGGTCGAGGACAGCCGACCCGTGGCCGCGACGGTCTGGTTGAAGGTGGTGTGGATCCGGTCGTCGTCGGCGACCGCCTTGAGCAGTCCGTCCACCGTCACCTTCAGCCGGGTGGCGTCACGGTGCGCGAGCAGGTGCTCGAGGAACGGGTGGCCGGTCTTCTCGAACAACGACTGCAGGGCGTCCGCGTCGGTGGTGTAGCCGGTCTTGGTCTTCTTGGTCTTCGGCATGCCGAGGTCCTCGAACAGCACCACCTGCAGCTGCTTGGGCGAGCCGAGGTTGATCTGCTTGTCGATCACCGCGTACGCCGCGTTCGCGGCCTGGTTGATCTCGTCGGCGAAGCGGGACTGCAGGTCGCTGAAGTGCGCGGTGTCGACCGCGATGCCGGTGGACTCGACGGTGGCAAGCACCCCGAGCAGCGGCAGTTCCATGTCCGCGAGCAGTCCGGTGGACTCGATCGTCTCCAGCTCCCCGTCCAGCGCGGCGGCCAGGTCCAGCACGGCCCGGGCCCGCAGGATCTGCGCCTCGGCGGCGGCCGCGTCGGCCTGGTCCTCGGTGTCGAGCAGCGACAGCTGGCCCTGCTCGGACTCCTCGACCCGCAGCTCCCGCTTGAGGTAGCGCAGCGACAGGTCGTCGAGGTTGAAGGTGCGCTGACCGGGCCGGACCAGGTACGCCGCGAGGGCGGTGTCGCTGGTCAGTCCGCCGAGCACCCAGCCGCGGCCGCGCAGCGCGTGCACCGCCGCCTTGGCCTCGTGCAGCGCCTTCGGCGCCGACGGGTCGGCGAGCCAGTCGCCGAGCGCCTGCTCGTCCTCCGGGGTGGCCGAGGTGGCGACGATGTAGGCGCCCTCGCCGTCGGCGGCCGCGATGGTCACCGCGGTGACGTCGCCCGCGTACGGGGTGCCGGCGCCGACCACGGACACGCCGCTGCGCGCCCCGGTGCGCGCGTGCTCGGCAAGCCAGGCGCTCACCTCGCCGGGTGCCAGCGCGCCGCCGCGCACCTCGAAGCCCTCCTCTGCCTCCGGTTCCGCGGAGCTGAGGGTGTCGAACAGCCGGTCCCGCAGCACCCGGAACTCGAGGTCGTCGAAGAGCATGTGGATCTTGTCGCGGTCCCACGGCGCCAGCACCAGCTGGTCCGGCGTGTACGGCAGCGGGACGTCGCGCACCATCTCGGTGAGCTGACGGTTGAGCACCACCGCCGACAGGTTCGCGCGCAGCGAGTCGCCGACCTTGCCGCGGACCTCGTCGACGCGGTCGACGAGCTGGTCGAGCGAGCCGTACTCGCGGATCCACTTGGCGGCGGTCTTCTCCCCCACACCGGGGATGCCGGGCAGGTTGTCGCTCGGGTCGCCGCGCAGCGCCGCGTAGTCCGGGTACTGGCGCGGGGTGAGCCCGTACTTGCCCTCGACCTCCTCCGGGGTGAACCGGGTGAGCTCGGAGACGCCGCGCTTGGGGTAGAGCACGGTCACGTCGGGGGTGACCAGCTGCAGGGCGTCGCGGTCGCCGGTGCAGACCAGCACCCGGTAGCCGAGCGCGGTGGCCTGGGTGGTGAGGGTGGCGATGATGTCGTCCGCCTCGAAACCGGCCTCGGCCATCACCGGGATGCCCATCGCGCCGAGCACGTCCTTGGTGATCTCCACCTGACCCTTGAACTCGTCCGGGGTCTTCGCGCGGTTCGCCTTGTACTCGGGGAACGCCTCGGCCCGGAAGGTCTGCCGGGACACGTCGAACGCGGCCGCCACGTGGGTGGGCTGCTCGTCGCGCAGCAGGTTGATCAGCATCGAGGTGAAGCCGTACACCGCGTTGGTGGTCTGACCGCTGTGGGTCTTGAAGTTCTCCGCGGGCAGCGCGAAGAACGCCCGGTAGGCCAGGGAGTGCCCGTCGAGCAGCAGCAGCGTCGGCTGCGGGCCCGCGGTGTCGCCGTCGGTTCGGGTGGTGGACCGTTCATCGGTTGCTGGGCTCACCGCAGTGAGTCTAGGGAGCGACACCGACAGTGTGGAACCAACCTGGCCGACGGCGGTCAGCCCACCCCGAGGTAGGCGTGCTTGACGGCCGGGTCGGCCAGCAGGTCCCGGCCGGTCCCGGTCTTGGTCACCTCGCCGGTCTCGAGGATGTACGCCCGGTCGGTGCGGGTCAGCGCCTGCTGGGCGTTCTGCTCGACCAGCAGGATGGTGGTGCCCTGCGCGTTGATCTCGGCGATGATCCGGAAGATCTGCTGGATCACCATGGGCGCCAACCCCATCGACGGCTCGTCGAGCATCAGCAGCCGCGGCCGCGACATCAGCGCCCGGCCGATCGCCAGCATCTGCTGCTCGCCGCCCGACATGGTGCCGCCGAGCTGGGTGCGCCGCTCGCCGAGCCGTGGGAACAGGTCGAACACCCAGTCCAGCCGCTGCGCGTAGTCCGCCTTGGTCTCGAACTTGCGGGCGTAACAGCCCATGTCGAGGTTCTCCTGGACGCTCATGCCGGGGAACACGCCGCGCCCCTCGGGCGCCTGCACCACCCCGAGCCGCACCCGTTCGTGGGCCTTGACCCGGGTGAGGTCCTGGCCGTCGAAGACGATCCGGCCGGTGGTCAGCGGCAGCAGTCCGGACAGCGCCCGCATGGTGGTGGACTTGCCCGCCCCGTTGGCGCCGAGCAGCGTCACCAGTTCGCCGCGCTCGACGCGCAGCGAGATCCCGTGCAGCGCCCGGATCCGCCCGTAGTCGACGACCATGTCCGTCACCTCGAGCAGCGGGGTGGGGTCGGTCTCAGGCACTGGCATCGTCGGGCACCCCCAGGTAGGCGGCGATCACGGCCGGGTTCGCCCGGATCGCGGCGGGCAGGTCGTCGGCGATCTTGCGGCCGAACTCGAGCACCACGATGCGGTCCGTCACCCCCATCACCAGGCGCATGTCGTGCTCGATGAGCAGCACGGTGAACCCGTCGTCGCGGATCTTGCGAATCAGGTCCATCAGCGCCGCCTTCTCGCTGGGGTTGAACCCGGCGGCCGGCTCGTCGAGGCAGAGCAGCTTCGGCTCGGTGGCCAGCGCGCGGGCGATCTCCAGCCGCCGCTGGTCCCCGTAGGAAAGGTTGCGGGCCTTCTCCACCGCACGGGGGGCGATCCCGACGAACTCGAGCAGCGCCATCCCCCGGTCGACCGCGTCGCGTTCCTCCCGCCGGTGCCGCGCGGTCCGGAAGATCGCGCCCGGCACGGAGGTCCGGTGCCGGGCGTCGGTGCCGACGACGACGTTCTCGAGCGCCGTCATCTCCCCGAACAGCCGGATGTTCTGAAAGGTCCGCGCGATGCCGAGCCGGGTGATCTCGTTGCGCTTCGTTTTGGCGAGCAGCTTGCCGTCGAACGTCACCGACCCCGACGACGGCGTGTATACGCCCGTGAGCGCGTTGAAGCAGGTGGTCTTGCCGGCGCCGTTGGGCCCGATCAGCCCGAGGATCTCGCCGCGGCGGATCTCGAAGGACACCGCATCCAGCGCCACCAGCCCGCCGAACTGCACGGACAGTTCCTCGGTCCGCAGCAGCACCTCGCCCTCGCCGGTGTCGATCTCGCGCTGCGGGGCGACCACCTCCGCGACCACGTCCGGGTCCGCGAGGGCCGGGTCGATCGCGGACACGTCGACCACGCCGGCGGTCGGGATGTCGACCTCCGGCGCGAGGTCGGCGGCCATGTCCTCGTTGTCGAACATCGCGTCGCCCGGCCCGGGCCCCGCCGTCATCGCCGGTCCGCCGGGGTCGTGGCGTCGGCCGCCGCGCTCGGACGGACCGCCTGGTACACCTGCCTGCCGTAGGTCAGCAGCTTCTGTCGCGCCGGGAAGAGCCCCTGCGGGCGGAAGATCATCAGCACCACCAGGGCCAGTCCGAAGAAGAGGTACTTGTAGTCGCCGAGGGACTGGCCGCCGACCTCGATCGACATCGCCCGGTTGGGCAGGTACACGATGATGAAGGCGCCGACGATCACGCCGAGCTTGTTGCCCTGGCCGCCGATCACCACCGCGCACAGGAACAGCATCGAGTTGATGACGTTGAAGCCGGTCGGGTTGATGAACTGCACCTGGCCCGCGTACAGCGCGCCGGACAGTCCGCCGATGGACGCACCGATCGTGAACGCCCACAGCTTGAACTTGAAGGTGGGCACCCCCATGATCTCGGCGGCGTCCTCGTCCTCGCGGATCGCCACCCACGCCCGGCCGACGCGGCTGCGCTCGAGGTTCCCGACGATCAGCAGCACCGCGATCACCAGGACCATGCCGACCCAGTACCACCACACACCGGAGTTGATGTCGCCCGCGGAGTTGCCCGCGGAGAAGACGCCGAACGGCTTGTCCTCGGAGACCCCGATCCGCGGGTAGGCGATCTCGGCCAGGCCCTGGCCGCCGTTGGTGACGTCGGTGAGGTTGTCCGCCAGCAACCGCACGATCTCGCCGAAGCCGAGGGTGACGATGGCCAGGTAGTCCCCGCGCAGGCGCAGCGTCGGGGTGCCGAGTATCAGCCCGGTGAACGCGGTGATCGCCACCGCGATCGGCAGGCAGGACAGCCACGCCCAGTCGGTGGAGAAGAAGCCGTCGGCGGTCATCTTGTTCCACGGGCTGTTCGGGCTGGTGAGCAGCGCGACGGTGTACGCGCCGACGGCGTAGAAGCCGACGTACCCGAGGTCGAGCAGGCCGGCCTGCCCGACCACCACGTTGAGCCCGACCGCGATCAGCGCGTACATGGCGAACTGCGCCATCACGCCGCCGAAGTCGGTGCCCGGGGTGTCCAGCAGCGGCGGGCGCCACACCGGCAGGATCGCGATCAGCGCGATCAGCGGGACCCCGACGAGCCACTGCATCGGCCGGGCCAGGCCGTTCCACCAGCCCCGGATCGCGTCGCCGACACCGCGGCGCGGCGGACCGGGCTCGGTCGGGAACCCGTCCGGGTCGCGGCGTCCGGTGCTGGTGTCGGTGGTGCTCATACCCGCGCCCTCCCCAGGGACTCGCCGAGGATGCCGGTGGGGCGGAACATCAGCACCACCACGAGCAGCACGAACGCGACCACGTCGCGCCACTCGCTGCCGAACACCACCTGGCCGTAGTTCTCCATCACGCCGAGCGCGAGTCCGCCGAGCAGCGCGCCGCGGAGGTTGCCGATGCCGCCGAGCACGGCCGCCGCAAACGCCTTGATGCCCAGGATGAACCCGCCGTTGTAGATGATCCCGGACGGGATCTTCAGGGTGTAGAGCAGCGCGGCGGCGCCGGCGAGGACGCCGCCGAGCAGGAAGGTCAGCATGATGATCCGCTCCCGCGAGATCCCCATCAGGGTGGCGGTGTCCGGGTCCTGCGCGACCGCGCGGATGCCGCGGCCGAACCGGGTGCGGTTGATGATCATGTCGGTGAGCAGCGTGAGCAGCAGCGCCGCCACGATGATCACGACCGTCACGTTGGTGACCACCGCGCCGCCGATGGTGAACACCTCCACCGGCTGGACCAGTTTGATCGGCTGCTGCGCGTTGGTGCCGCCGAGTCCGGGCCAGATCTTCGGCAGCACGTAGTGCACGAATTCCTGGAGCACGAACGACATCCCGATCGCCGTGATCAGGAACACCAGCGGTTTCGCGCCGCGTCGGCGCAGCGGCCGGTAGGCGACGCGTTCGAGGCCGACGGCCGCGGCCCCGGAGACGGCCATGCCGAACAGCATGGCCAGCCCCAGGAACACGACCGTCGCGACGACCCCCTCGTTGTAGGCGTTGCCACTGGGGGTGAACCCCATCAGCTCCAGCGCCACGTACTGACCGAACATGCCGAGCATGAAGATCTCGGAGTGCGCGAAGTTGATCAGCCGCAACACCCCGTAGACCAGCGTGTACCCGATGGCCACCAACGCGTAGATGGCGCCGTAGCTGAGCCCGTCGACGGTGAGCTGCCAGAAGCTGCGGGTCAGCCCCTCGACGTTGAAGTCGACGTTGCCGGCGTACAGGGTCGCCGTCTCGGCGAGGGCGATCGCGCTCATCGGACCTCTCTCGGACCGTCGCGGTGGGTCAGTTGACCTTGTAGATCTGGATCAGGGCGTTCGACAGCTCGCCCTGCGGGTTCCACTGGTACCGCTTGCCGACGCCCTGGCCGTCGTAGGCCTTGACGAACTCCAGCAGCCCGGCGCGGTCCTTCACGCCGGAGTCGATGGCCGTGAGCATGATCGTGGTGAGGTCGTAGCCCTCCACCGAGTACACGCCGGGGGCCTGGCCGTTGAACTCCTGGTACTCGGCGGCCAGCGCGGGCGGCGCCGGGATGCAGGGGCAGGTCAGGACGGCGTCCTGCGCGGCGCTGCCGGCCTGCTTGACGAACTCGGGGTCGTTCGAGCCGTCGCCGGAGCTGAAGGGCGCGGTGACGCCGCCCTCCCGCAGCTGGGTCACGAACGGCGCGGCCTCGGCGTAGTAGCCGGAGTACCAGATCGCGTCCGGTGCGGCCGCCTTGATCTGGGAGACGGTGGCCGAGAAGTCCTTCTGGCCGCTCTTCACGCTGGCCGCGCAGCCGGGGTCGGCGGCGGCGCCCAGTTCGGCGGTGACCACCTTGGCGAGGCCGACGCCGTAGTCGGTGTCGTCCTGCACCACGCACACCTTCTTCGCGTCGAGGGTGCCGGTGAGGTACTTCGCGGCGACGGAGCCCTGGCTGTTGTCGTTGCCCAGGCCGCGGAAGAAGGTGGTCCAGCCGTTCTCGGTGAGGGTCGGGTTGGTGGCCGACGCGGTGAGGAACGGCAGGCCGGCCTGGTTGAAGATCGAGCCGGTGGCCTTGGTCTCGCCGGAGAACGCGGGCCCGAGGAGCCCGATGACGGACTGGTCGCCGACGATGTTCGGCGCCACCTGGGTGGCCTTCTGGGGGTCGCCCTCGGTGTCGAACTGACGCATCTCGACCTGGCAGTTCGGGTTGGCCTGGTTGTGCTTGTCGAGCGCCAGCTTGGCGCCGTAGAGGATGTTCTGGCCGAGCGCGGCGTTCGGCCCGGTGAGCGCCCCCGCCATGGCCAGGGTGACGCCGGAGCAGGTCGCGTTGCCGCTGCCGGCTGGGTTGACCGCGTCGGTGACGTCCGCGGTGGGCACCTCGCTGCCCTGGGCGTCTAGGAGCACCTGCGGCTGGATGCTCAGTGCGCTCGAGGAGGAATCCGAGGACGTGCCGCCGGAGGATCCGCCGTCGGTCGACTTGCTGCTACACCCCGCGACCACCAGTGTCGCGGCCACTCCCACGATCAATGCGCCCTTCGCTGCACGACGATGCACGTCCCACCTCCGAAATAGGTGCTCCCCGGTCGCGCCGGAGGGGCCGACCACGCCAGCCCGGGGAAAACATATCCCCGCCGGAATCACCGTGCATCACAATGGAATATCCACGGCGTTTCGCGTTTCGGTGCGGAGAATTACGTGGCAGACAGGCACGAAACATGCCGGAAACGCCCCGGTCACCACCGGGGCAGTTTTCCGCGGCCGACCGGGCGTGTCAGCCGGCGCTGAGCGTATCCAGGATCACCGTTGCGACGACCTTCATGCTGGTCCGGCCGTCCATCGCGGCGCGCTGGATCCACTTGAACGCCTCGGGCTCGGTCAGCGACTGCGAGGCCATCAGCGCGCTCTTGGCCCGCTCGACCAGCTTGCGCGTCTCGATGCGGTCGGTCAGGTTGACCACCTCGGCCTCGAGGGCGGAGAGCTCCGCGAACCGGCTCACGGCCAGCTCGACGGCCGGCACCAGGTCCGCCTTGGAGAACGGCTTGACCAGGTACGCCATCGCACCGGCGTCCCGGGCCCGCTCGACCAGCTCGCGCTGACTGAACGCGGTCAGGATCACCACCGGCGCAATACGTTTCACGGCAATCTCGGAGGCGGCGTCGATCCCGTCGCGGCGGGGCATCTTCACGTCCATGATCACCAGGTCGGGCCGCAGCTCCTCGGCGAGCTCGACGGCGCGCTGCCCGTCCCCGGCCTCGCCGACAACGTCGTACCCCTCCTCGCGGAGCATCTCGACCAGGTCCATACGGATCAGGACCTCGTCCTCGGCGACCACCACACGGCGCGGGGCGGGTCCTTCTCCCTGCGTGACAGGAGCGTTCATCGTTGCCTTCCTCTACTGCCGGCCACCTCGGAAACATGGCACAAGCCTTTTGAAGGGTACCGGTGCTTGACCCTGCCACCCGATCTTCTAGAGTGGACACGCAGCACCCGCCCTCGTATCCCAATTGGCAGAGGAAACGGATTCAAAACCCGTGCAGTGTGAGTTCGAGTCTCACCGAGGGCACCAGTAAGGCCAGATCAGAGCAGGTTTTCGAGCGGGTACCCCAATGGGGGTATGCCCAGAGAAGCTCGCAAGCAAATCGGCGACCGGCTCGACTCCGTCGGCTGCACCACCTGGCACCGGCAGGGAAGCCCCCTCGACTCGGCCGGCTCGACGGACTTCGGCTTCATCCGCCTGACGGGCTCGGACGACCTGATCTTCGGCCTCCTGCCGCTCGGTTCCTGACCCAGCGGCCCGTCTCTCACGGTCCCCGCACCAAGAAGCCCCCACCTCGTCGAGATGGGGGCCTCTCCCTGCCCGACAGTGAGATTGACGGCTCGCCTGTCAGAACTGCGGTGGGCGCGCCTTTTACTCACGGTCGACGACGGCGATGGCACAGGAGTCCGCCGCCCTGCGGAACTGCTCCTGCAGGCGCGACCAACGGGGCTCTGCACCGAAGCGGGAGCGCGCTCTCAGATACTGCTCGCGCGCACCGGACACGTCGCCTGTGGCCAGTCGGTAGCGGAGGACGTCGAAGTCCATGTCCGACCCCACCGAACCGGCGACGTCGTCGGAGCCACGAACCTGACCCATGACCGCCAACGCACTGGTGAGTGCCGCGCACAGCTGGTCGGCGACTGCGGGAACATCGGTGTCAGCGTTCACGGTCACGTGCGGCCCGATCCCGGCCGCAATGCTCTCGATCCGGCGCCGGTACTGGCAGTCGACCTCGGCCGGATGCTCCTGTGGTGACCGTCCGATGACCCGGTCGAACTCCGCCGAGTAGACACCGCAGTTGACGTAGAACCGAATCGACTCATAACTGTTCCCCGCCGACCGCTGCAGATTGACGACGTCGACCAGACCAGGCCATCCCGCTCCCGCGTGAAAGTCAGTCTCCGCTTCCGAAATCCTTGCTCCTTCAGGAGCGGAACAACGCTCTCATCGAGCAGGGTCGTGAACACTTCCTCGGCCGACGCCCCACAACAGCGCCGCGCCCGGACAGATACAAGAGCATCTCCGATCGTGCGTCAGGTCAGCTGTTCGGCCGGCGATTCCACCCATGCATCTCCGGTCCACGAGATGTCGATGGCGTACTCGCTGTTGACCCCGGTGGCCCAGTAGTCGATGACGCCGTGGCGCGCTGAGTCGAGTTCGATCCAGCCAATCGAGAACTCGCCGCGCAGAATGCGTTGGGCACGGCGGTCTATCTCGCCCAGCGACGCGAAGAGCCCGCGAAGCCTCGACTCGATCCAGTCCGCCGAGGGATCGACGACCGTGATCTCCAAGGTGCTCTCATCACTCAGCGGGATCATGATCAACAGCTCGCCGGAGACCGGCCGCACCTCCCGTGTCGCGTGACACTCATAGGCTCGCAACAAGTCTCGCGTTCCGTAGGTACCCAAGCCCCACTCCTCCGCCATAGCGCAGCAATCGTAGTCGAGGCCGGCACGGGCCACGCAATCACCGCGGTTGCATTGGCACCGACGGAGACCTTGACGTCCTTTCGCCGCACCATGTTTCAATGATCAACCACTTCTCCCACTGTTCGGCGCCACGGCATGTTCAGACCGGGTGCTGACCGCGACCAGATCCCATCCACGAATCCGGCCCGCCCCGGCTTCGATGGGCACACACGCTCACCCGCGAGACCACTACATGTAACCGCAGGTACTGGACATTCCAGAGCATGGTGCCACGCTCAGAGTCCGAGACACCTGGCCCACTGTGTACATTCCTCGGCGCAGAAGTGCGCGGGGGTGAGAACCTACTCCGAGCGGATCCAGACACTCCACCATGCCCACCGCGCCCGGTTTGCGGAAATTCCGTGGAGCACTGATGTTTTCGCGCCCAATCGTTGCTGTCCGGTTGCTCGACCCAGCTGAGGAGAATTCATTGGTTCATTCACGATTCGAGGCGATCGGCGCCTACCTTCCGGTCGACGTCCTCACCACCGAAGATCTGATCGGGCAACTCGCCCAGAAGCCGTCCTTCGACTTCGCCGCGGTGACCGGGGTGCAGGAGCGTCGGGTCCGGGACAAGTCGCCCGAAAACTACGAGGACTCATTCGCGCTCGCGATGAAGGCCGCGCGCGACTGCCTCTCGCGCTCGCGCTACGACGCGGACGACCTCGACGTGGTCATCTCGGTGTCCATCACCCGCAGCAAGGAGCGCACGAAGACCTACTTCGAGCCCTCCTTCGCCTCGGCGATCGCCAAGGAACTCGGCGCGCGGCGGGCCATCCACTTCGACCTGTCCAACGCCTGCGCGGGCATGCTCACCGGCACCTACCTGCTCGACCGGATGATCCGGGCCGGCACGGTCCGCAACGGGATGGTGGTCAGCGGCGAGGCAATCACCCCGATCGCCGAGACCGCCGTCCAGGAACTCGCCGGCGGCTACGACCCGCAGTTCGCCTCACTCTCCGTCGGCGACTCCGGGTGTGCGCTGGTCATCGACCGGTCCGAGGACGAGGGCGACCGCATCAACTACATCGAGCTGATGACCGCCTCCGAGTACGCCGACGCCTGCCTGGGCATGCCCAGCGACCGGACCGCGGGCGTCGCGCTGTACACCGACAACCGACGGATGCACAACGAGGACCGGTTCAAACTCTGGACCGACACCCAGCGCAATCACCTGGCCCGCCAGGGGCGCACCTTCGCCGACGAAGAGTTCGACTACATCATTCATCACCAGTTCGGCGCGTCCGCGGTGACGTTCATGAACGCGCTCGGCGAACGCGAGTTCGGCACGCCGATGCCCGAGGCGCTCAACGTGGTCGAGAAGTACGGCAACACGTCCACCACCTCGCACTTCATCGTCCTGCACGACCAGTTGCGGCAGTCCAACATTCCCGCCGGCTCGAAGATCCTGATGGTGCCGGCGGCGTCCGGCATCGTCACCGGATTCCTGTCGGCCACCGTCTCGTCTCTGGAGGCCTGAAATGGGTATCGTCATCACGGCAACCGGCGCCAGCCACGACACGGACACCGCGAGCAGCATCGAGCACGCCGGCCGGGCCGTGCGTGCGGTGCTCACCGACGCCGCCGTCGCCCCCGAGAGCATCGGGGTGCTCATCAACACCGGCATCTACCGGGACTCGAACACCGTCGAACCGGCGATCGGCGCGCTGATCCAGAAGGCCGCCGGGATCGGGCTCGAGTACGACGAACACGACCCCCGGTCGTTCTCGTTCGACCTGATGAACGGCGCCTGCGGCGTCCTCAACGCCGTCCAGGTCGCGTCCGCGCTGCTCACCACCGGCAGCACCGGCCGCGTGCTCGTGGTCTCCGGCGACACCCATCCGTCGATGACCGGACCCGACGCCCCGGCGGACTTCCCGTACGCAACCGCCGGTGCGGCGCTCCTGCTCGAACACACCGACGGGGCAGACGGTTTCGGCCCCCTGCATGTCGAGCTGGCCGACGGCCCGGCCGCCGTCGAGGGCTTCGTCGACACCGACACGATGGGCGTCACCGGCCGCAGCGCGATGACCGTCCGGCGGTCCGACGACTTCGAGGCCCGCGTCCTCGACGTCGCGCTGTCCGCGGCGACCGCCGCCCTGGACGCCACCGAGTGCGATCCGGCCACCACCGTGCTGATCTCCTCGCGGCCGACGCCGGGATTCCGCGCCGCACTGTCCGCGAAGGTCGGCATCCGCGCCGCCGACGACGACGGCACCGCGGACCACGTCACCGGCGACACCCACACCGCCGCCCTGGCCCTGGCCTACCACCATGCCGTCGGCGCCGGCCGCCTCGACGGCGTCGAGCGGGTCCTGTTCGTGGCGGCCGGCGCCGGGCCCAGCGCCGCGGCCACCGTGTACCGGGTCCCGGCCGGCCGAGCCGGGCGATGAGCGCCGCATTGACGGACAACTGGCTCGACCGACTCACCGCCACGGCCCGCCGGCGGCCCGGCGCCCCGGCGGTGACGTCCGCCGCCGGCGCCGCCGCCGAGGGACTGCCCGACTACGCCGACGTGACGTTCGGTGAGCTCGACGAGTGGTCCGACGCCCTCGCGCAGCGGTTCGCCGCCGCGGGCATGACGGCCGGTGTCCGGACGATCGTGCTGGTCAACCCCGGTCCCGAGTTGTACGCGATCCTGTTCGGGCTGTTCAAGACCGGCGCCGTCCCCGTGGTGATCGATCCCGGCATGGGGCTGCGTCCCATGCTTCGCTGCCTCGCCGCGGTGGACCCGCAGGCCTTCGTCGGGCTGCCCCAGGCGCATGCGGTGCGGGTCCTGTTCCGGCGGGGATTCCGTGGGGTCGGCGCCAAGGTGACCGTCGGACGCCGCTGGTTCTGGGGTGGGCACACCCTCGCCGGACTCGGCCGCAAGCCCGTCGGCGAGCGACCGCCGACCGCACCGGCCGGCGACGACGAGCTGTTGATGATCGCCTTCACCACCGGGTCGACCGGGCCGGCGAAGGCCGTCGAGCTCACCCACGGCAACCTCGCCGCGATGCTGGCCCAGACGCAGGCCGTCACCGCGGTCACCGCGGAGGAATCCGCCCTGGTGACGCTGCCGATGTTCGGGGTCCTGTACCTGCTGCTCGGCGCCCAGGTGGTGCTGCCGCCGCTGGTCCCGAGCAAGGTCGGTGACACCGACCCCCGGCACGTGGTCGACGCCGTCAACCGGTTCCGGGTGCGCACCATGTTCGCCTCCCCCGCCCTGCTCGGCCCGCTGCTCGACCACGCCCGGACCCACGAGGTGGTCATGCCGACCGTCCGTGCGGTCTTCTCCGGCGGCGCCCCGGTGCCGGCCGCGGTCGTCACCGGTCTGCGCGAGGTGTTGTCGGCCGACGCCCAGGTCCACGCCGGATACGGTGCGACCGAGGCGATCCCGATGTCCACGATCGAGTCGCGCGAACTGCTCGACGGCCTGATCGAGCGCGCCCAGAGCGGCGACGGCACCTGCATCGGCCGGCCGGTGGACGGGGTCGAGGTCCGGGTCATCGCCGTCACCGACGCCCCGCTCGAGGGCTGGGCGCAGGCCCAACCGCTGCGCGGCGCCATCGGGGAGTTGGTCGTCAGCGGCCCGAACGTCAGCACCCGTTACCACTGGCCGGCGGCCGCGAACCTGACCGGCAAGATCGCGGACGGCGACCGGACCTGGCACCGCACCGGCGATCTCGGGCGGATCGACGACGAGGGCCGGATCTGGTTCTGCGGCCGCAAGTCCCAGCGCGTCGAGACCGGCGCGGTGACGCTGCACCCGGTGCAGGTGGAGCAGGTCTTCAACGCCGCGCCGGGCGTGGCCCGCACCGCGCTGGTCGGTGTCGGCGACCGCGGCGCCCAGCGTCCCGTCCTGTGCGTCGAGACGTCCCCCGGCGCCGACGCCGCCGCCGTCCTCGACGGCCTGCGCGAGCGCGGTGCCCGGTTCCCGCTCACCGCGCAGATCGACCGGTTCCTGGTCCACCCGCAGTTTCCGGTCGACATCCGCCACAACGCCAAGATCGGCCGCGAGGAGCTGGCCGTCTGGGCGGCCACCCGCCTCACCCGAGGAGCGCAGTCGTGACGCCGAAAACCGCCCTGCTGCGGACGATTCCGATCCTCGGCTGGCTCTACCTCGCCTTCGGGGCCGGTCGGGCCCTGCGGGGACGGCCCCTGCGGCATCCGCTGGCCCGGGCCGCCTGGTGGCTCGACGCGGTCCTCAGCGTCGTGGTGCACGCCGCGCAGGTCCCGGCCGCGGTCCGCGTGGCCGGCGGCGACCGGTCGCCGCTGGCGACCGCCCTGCTCACCATGACGTTCGGCATGACCTGGTGGAAGACCCAGCCCGGTTCCGAGACAAAGGAGACGAACCCGTGAGGATCCTGGTCACCGGGGCATCCGGATTCCTCGGCGGCCGTCTCGCCCGCCGCCTGGTCGACGACGGTGAGCACGAGGTCTCGATACTGGTCCGCCGCAGCAGCATCCTGACCGATCTCGGCGACACCTCCGCGATGACGCTCGTCTACGGGGACCTCGCCGACCCGGACTCGCTCGAGGCCGCCACCCGCGGCGTCGACGTCGTCGTGCACAGCGCCGCCCGGGTCGACGAACGCGGTGTCCGGTCCCAGTTCCAGCGCGAGAACGTCGACGCCACAGCGCAACTGCTCGCCTCGGCGCGGGCCAACGGCGCCCGCCGCTTCGTCTTCATCTCGAGCCCCAGCGCGCTGATGAGCTACGACGGCGGCGACCAGCTCGACCTCGACGAGTCGGCGCCCTACCCCACCCGGTTCCTCAACCTCTACTCCGAGACCAAGGCCGCAGCCGAGCAGGCGGTCCTGGCCGCGAACACCGACGGGTTCACCACCTGCGCACTGCGACCGCGGGCGATCTGGGGACCGGGCGACCGCTCGGGTCCCATCGTGCGGCTCCTCGGCCGGGCCCGGGCCGGGACCCTGCCGAACCTCTCCGGTGGCCGCGACGTCCTCGCGTCGCTGTGCCACGTCGACAACATCGTCGACGCCTGCGTCAGGGCCGCGGAATCCGACACCGTCGGCGGCAAGGCGTATTTCATCGCCGACGCCGAGGTCACCAACATCTGGCCGTACATGGCCGAGGTGGCGCAGGACTTCGGGTTCGAGATGCCGGACCGGTCGGCCGACCCGCGGGTGGTCCGGTCCGCGGTCCGGGTCCTCGACCTGGTCTGGAAGATCCCCTACCTGGCGACTCGGTACTCGCCCCCGCTCTCGATGTACGTGCTGGCGTTGATGACCCGCTCGTCGACCTTCGACACCAGCGCCGCCCGACGCGACCTCGGGTACGTCCCGGTGGTCGACCGCGCCGCCGGCATGACCGAGTTCCGGGACTGGGTGGACCGCCAGGGCGGCCTCGCCACGCTCACCCGTGATCTCCGTTGACCCCACCACCCGCGCCGAACCGAGGTTGCCTGTGACCACGACCGTCCCCACCTTCCAGCGACCCGTCTCGGCCACCGAACGGCTGTACCTGGCGACGCAGCCGCTGGCGCCGCCGTTCGCGATCCAGCTCGTCGTCACCGGCACCGGCGACCTCGACCCCGACGACCTCGTCGCGGCGGTGGCACGCGCGTCCGCCGCATGTCCCGGCACGCGGCTGGTGCGCCGCGCCGGCACCTGGGTCGACTCCGGCGCGCCGCCGCACGTCGAGGTCGTCGACTCGGCCGAGATCGACTTCACCGACCTCGACGCCAGCCCGGTCCTGCGCCGGCAGCTCGGGCTGAGCCCGCAGACCACCACCGAGGTGGTGCTGCTGCGCGGCGAGGCCACCACCGTCGTCTTCCGCGCCTTCCACGGCGTGATGGACGCGAAGGGACTCGGCACGTGGGCCGCCGACGTCTTCCGGGTACTGCGGGGCGAGGACCCGATCGGCGCGCCCGATCCCACCGCGGACCACGACCTCGTCGCCCGAATCGGCATGCGGGGCAAGCCCACCACGCTGGTGCCGACCCGTCGCTCACCCCTCGGCGTCACCGGCCGGGCGCCGCGCGACGCCCGCTTCACCTGGCGGCACCGCACCGTGCCCGGCACCACCACGGGCGCGGTCGCCCGGATCTCGGCGGTCCTCGCCGACGCCGTCGGCCGGCCCACCCGGATCATGGTCCCGGTCGACCTGCGCCGCCACGACCCCACGATCCGCTCGACCGCGAACCTGGCGCTGCCCCTGTTCCTGGACGTCGCCCCCGGCCAGTCCTGGTCCGAGGTGAACGCGCAGCTGCTCGTCGGCCTGGTCGAGGGGCGCGAGCTCAACGAGATGGACAACGGCGGCCTGGCGAAGCTGCCCGCGGCCGTGACCCGCGCGATCCTCGAGGCCGCGCATCGCCTCGGGGCCCACGCCGACCGGAACCTGGTCGCCGCGATCGTCTCGCATGCCGGCGACGTCGGCCCCGAACTCCTGTCCGCCCCCGGCTTCACCGCAGCCAGCGTCCGGGCACTCCCGGTCCACACCGGCCTGGTGCCGATGTCGTTCGTGATCCTCGAATCCGGTGGGAACACCGAGATCACGGTGTCCTGCCGGGCCGGGGACAAGGTGGCGGGCCGCCTCGACGAGCTGCTCGACCGGGTGGCCACCGCGCTGACCGTCGACCACCCCGCGCCGGCCCTCGACCTCGCGCCCGCCCTGCCCGTGGAGACCACCGCCACCCCGACCTCCGACAACGCGGACCTCCGGTTCCGCCGGCACGCCGAGCTGACCCCGGACGCGGTCGCGGTCATCGGACCCGGCGGCCGGCACACCTACCGGGAACTCGACCGCCGGGCCGACGCGATCGCGGCGGAACTCCGCGGCCACGGCGCCGGGCCGGGCTCGATCGTGGCCATCCTCGCCGACCGCAGCGTCGACGGCGTCGCCGGCCAGCTCGGCATCCTCCGGGCCGGGGCGGCCTTCCTCCCGCTCGACCCGAAGCACCCCGCCGACCGGCTCTCGGCGATCGTTGCCGACTCGGGGGCCCGGGCGCTGCTCGCGGCGCGGCCGCACCGCGACCGGATCACCGCAGACGTACCGGTGCTCGTCCTGGAGGATCTCCCCGAACACACCGATCACCCCGTCCGCGAACGGATCCGCGGTGACGACGTCGCGTTCGTCACCTACACGTCCGGATCTACGGGGCAGCCGAAGGGTGTCCTGGTCCCCCACGCCGGCGTGGTCAACTTCGTCGACTCGGCCACCGACTGGTACCTGCTCGGGCCGCAGACCCGATTCGCACACCACCACACGCCGGCCGCGGACATGGCCTGCGCGGCGTTCTTCGGCGCGCTGCTGACCGGAGGCGCCGTCACCCTGGTGCCCGGCGAGATCTCGCACGTGTCGCTGCGGTCGATGGTCGGCGACGGCGTCGCGAACACCTTCCTGCTCACCCCCAGCCTGCTCGAGGTCGTCGTCGGGTTGGAGATCGACCCGCCGAATCCGCGCACCGTGATCATCGGAGGGGAGCAACTCCGGCCGGGGCTGGCCGCGGCGGCACGCCGGTTCTTCGGGCCCGGAGCGCGCCTGCACAACAGCTACGGCCCCACCGAGCTCAGCATCGTGTGCACCTCACACCTGATCGACCCCGACCCCGACCCGGACGCGACGTCGGTCCCGATCGGCACACCGGCGACGAACACCCCGGTGTACCTGCTCGACGCGCAGGCGCGGGCCGTCCCGACCGGCGAGATCGGCGAGCTCTACTTCGGTGGCCCCCAGGTGGCACGCGAGTACCTGGGCCGGCCGGAGCTGACGGCGCAGCGGTTCGTCGTCCTGCCGGGCGGCGTCCGGGCCTACCGCACCGGGGACCTGGCCCGCCTGCTGCCCTCCGGGGTGCTCGACTTCGTCGGCCGCGTCGACGACCAGGTCAAGGTCCGCGGCAATCGCGTCGAGCCCGGCGAGGTCCAGGCCGTGCTCGACCGGTTCCCGGGCATCGGCCGGTCCGCGGTGGCCGGCCGGCGCGGCCCGAGCGGCGGCAATGTCCTCGCCGCGTACCTCGTCGCGGACGGCGGCATCGACGTCGACGCGGTGCGGAGCTTCCTCGCCGAACGCCTGCCCGCGTACATGATCCCGGCGGCGATCCACGTCGTCGACGACCTCCCGCTGACGGGCAACGGCAAGCTCGACCTGGCCCGGCTGCCCGGCGCTGTCGAGGCCGCCGGCCCGCGAGACGCCGCCCCGATGCCGGATGACGACGCGGACCCGGACCTGGGCCGCATCACCGCCATCTGGGCGAAGGTCCTCGAGATCGGCCCGCAGCGACTGACACCGGACTCGGACTTCTTCGCGCTCGGCGGCGACTCGCTGTCCTCCCTCGAGATGCTCTCGCAGGTCTCCCGGACCGTCGTCGGCGCGGCCGGCGAGGCCCGGTTCGTCGCGCAACTCGAGGGGCTGGTCCACCACCTGACCCTCGCCCGGGTGCACGCCGCCGCGGTCGCGGCCCGAGACGCCGGGGCGGCGTCGTGATCTTCGTCGGCCGGGGCGCCCTGGTGTGGCGGGCCGTGCGCGCGGCCGACGCCGCCGGACACCGGGTCGACCTGGTCTGCGTGGGCCCCGACGAGGCTGTCCCGGAGGGTATTCCGGCCCTGCGGACCACCGACGTCAACGACGACGCCGCCACCGTGACGGCGGCCTGCCGGGACGGGCTGGTGTGGTCGATCAACAACGAGACCATCCTGCGGCCGAAGCTGCTCGGCTCCGGCCTGCGGATCTACAACATCCACAACGGCCCGCTCCCGGCGTACCGCGGCCTGCCGGAGATCGCCATCGCCGCGGCGTTGCTGGGCGGTGAAACGCATTACGGCGCCACACTGCACGAGGTCGACACAGGCATCGACACCGGCGCCGTCCTCGACATCGAACGGTTCCCGATCGCGCCGCAGGACGGGTTCCAGGAGGTGATGCTCGCCGGGCTGCGCGCCTGCCATGCGGTGTTCGTACGCAACCTCACCGCGGCGGTCGAGAACACCCTGTCTCCGATGCCGCCGTCGACGCAGCCCGCCGGGTACTACGGCCGTCGCCAACTCGCGGACATCGCCGCCCGCCGCGGGACCGACGGTTTCTCGCGCGCCGCCTCGCTCGGGGTCTTCGCCCCGCTGTACCCCGACCTGGCCGCGGCCACTGCCGGGCAGCGATCGCCGGACGGCGCCGCCCGATGACCGGGTGGGCCGCGGCGGTGGCACGGCGCCCGTGGATCGTCCTGCTGCTCACCGTGGGCTTCGTCGTCGCCGCCGGCGCGTGGGGCGCCTCGGTGACGTCGCGACTCGGCTCCGGCGGATACGCCGACCACGGCAGCGAGTCGATGCAGGTCGAGCGGCTCGTCGACGACCTGTTCGGCCGCCAGAGCCCGGACGTCGTCGCCGTCTACACCGCCCCGGACGGCCAGAGTCTCGACGACATCGGACCCGCGGTGCAGGCCCGTCTCGACACCCTCGACCCGGCCCTGCTCGACAAGCCGGTGCTGACCTACTGGAACACCCCGGCCGCCGCCTCCTCGCTCCGGTCGGCCGACGGGACGAAGGCACTGGCCGTGGTGTTCGCGGCGGGCGACGAGGACCAGCGCATCGTCGCGTTCGCCGACATCGCCCCGCACCTGTCGGTGCCCGGCGTGCACACCGACATAACCGGGTTCGCTGCCCTTGCCGCCGACATCAACACGCAGTCCCAGCGCGACCTCGTCGTCGCCGAGTCGCTGTCCCTCCCGATCACGTTGCTGGTCCTGGTCCTGGTCTTCGGCGGGCTGGTCGCCGCGTCGTTGCCGGTGGCCGTCGGCGGGCTGGCGATACTCGGGGCCATGGCCAGCCTGCGGCTGATCGTCGAGTTCACCGACGTCAACGTATTCGCGGCCAACATCGCCACCCTCCTCGGACTCGGACTGGCCATCGACTACGGGCTGTTCGTCGTCAGCCGCTTCCGCGAGGAACTCGCCGACGACGACGCCGACGTCGACGGCGCCCTGACCCGCACGCTCGCCACGGCCGGCCGCACAGTCGGCTTCTCGGCGGTCCTGCTGATCTGCGCATTCGCCGGGACCCTGGTGTTCCCGCAGGTCTCGCTCCGGTCCCTCGGCTACGGCGCCATGTCTGCGGTCGCGGTCGCCGCGGCGCTGTCGCTGACGGCGCTCCCGGCGGCACTGGTCCTCCTCGGACCCCGCATCGGCGCGGGCAGTTGGCGCCGGAACGCCTTCGCGCGGGGCGAGGCCCGCGCCCAACGATTCTGGGGCCGCGTCACCCGGAGCGTGCTGAGGCGGCCGCTCGCCACCGCCACCGCCGTCACCGCGGCCCTGCTGGTACTGGCCACCCCGATACTCGGCATCACGCTGACCGACGTCGACCACACCGCGCTCCCGCCCGGCAGCGCGGCGCGGGTCACGGCGGAGCAGGTGGCCGCCGAGTTCCCGGCGGCGAACAGCGGCGTCATCGTCGCGGTCCGCGGCGCCGACGGTCAACCACCGGCCGCCCTCGCGGTGGAGGGGTTGCGCCGCGAGATCGCCGCGGTCGACGACGTGTCCGAGGTCGCCGTCGCCGGGACCCGCGAGGACGTGACCCTCCTCCGGGCTCAGCTGTCGGTGCCCGACCGGTCCCAGCAGGCGATGCAGGCCCTCGCCGGCATACGCGCCGTCGACGCCCCGGCGAGCACCGACGTGATGCTGGGCGGGATGACCGCGATCACCGCCGACGGGGTCGACGCGATCGTCGACCGGCTGCCGTTGATGATCGCGGTGATGGTCCTCGCGACGCTGGTGCTGCTGTTCCTCGGGTTCGGGTCGATCGTGCTGCCGGTCAAGGCGGTGCTCGTCGCCTTCCTCAGCCTGGGTGCCACCTTCGGGATCCTGACGACCGTGTTCGTGGGCGGCCATCTCGCCGGCGTACTCGGCGTCAGCCAGGGTCCGCTGGCGGCCGGGATGGTGGTACTGGTCATCGCCGTGGTCTTCGGACTCTCGACCGACTACGAGGTGTTCCTCATCTCGCGCATGGTCGAGGCCCACCAGCAGGGCGCGAGCACCGACGACGCCATCCTGGCCGGCACGACCAGGACCGGCCGGGTGGTGACCGCGGCCGCCGCGCTGCTCGTGCTCGTCACCGGCGCGTTCACCCTCTCCACGCTCACTCCCATGCGGTTCATCGGAATCGGCATGATGATCGCGCTCGTGCTCGATGCGACGCTGGTCCGAATGCTGCTCGTCCCCGCCCTGGTGAAGCTCATGGGCGAGGCCAACTGGTGGCGGCCGGCGTGGTTGCCCTCGGCGACGTCAGAGCGCAGTGTTAGTGGACAACACAACGTCAGTGGGCAACACGACGCCAAGACCGGCAGCCGAACACCTGCTCCGCCGTAGGACCAGGCCGGGGCGGGCCGGACAGTCACCACCAACACACCGCTGAGAGACCGCCATGAACAAGACCGCGCTACGCCTCGCACTGGCAGCAACGGCTGCCGCATCCCTGATCGCCCTCGGACCCGGTGTCGCAGCGGCGGCCCCGGCGCCGACCCCGGTTCCCGAGGCGGTCCACCCCGTCGTCCTGTTCGGCCAGCTCGGTCCGCTCGGCGCTGTCCTCTCGTGCGCACCGGTCGGACTGCTACCGATCCTCGGGCCGAACGTCATCTTCCCGATCTGCGTGGTCTGAGGAGTCCGCTCCCCCGGCACCCCACGCCCTGTCGGGGCGGGAGACGAGAAAGCCCCCACCCTCGAACGAGGGTGGGGGCCTTTCGACACCAGCTCAGGAACCGATCAGGTCCTTCACGAGATTGGTGGCAACGCCGATCAGGACGGCGGTGAGCATGGTTTCGACGCTTCCCATTGTGGGCTCCTTCAATACGATCTGGTCAAGGCGGAGTTGACCATACGCGAGCGGGCGGCCCTCGGTGCTACGAACTGTCGCGTTTGGCCTGACGTTTGACGCCGGCGGCGATGTCGGACGCCTCCCGCTTCTTACGGCCCGCCGACTTCTGCTTCGACTTTTTGTTCACCCGGCCCTGCTGACCCGCGGAATCCGGGCCGGTGCCGTTGCCCGCGAAGGCCGGGGCGTCCTGGCGTGCCCGCGCGAGTCGCTCCCGCTTCAACTCGGTGGCGCTCTCCTTGGCCACCGCGCCCAGGCGACGACTCACCCGACCGAGCGCCTGCTCGAAAACCTCAACCCTGGCGGCGTTTCGAGTCGTGGTCCGTCCCGCCGCACCCCGGCTCGCCTTGTCGGTCACCGCGGCCGCGGCCTCACGCCGGTAGACCTTGGCGTGCTTGTTGCGGGCCTTGCGCACCCGGGTGTGCAGGTCGATCAGGGCGTCCTCGTCCAGACCGTGCAGGTGGTCCCGCTTCGTCTCCAGCACCAGCACGTTCTCGGTCTCCGACAACGACTTCAGCAGCTTCTTCATGGAAGCCCCTTCTCTCGGCAACCGTCCCGGGGTGTCCGGGTCGCACCTTGCGCGACAGTAGCTTCACGTGACGGGCCCGTCGGTATCCGCTACGTCCGGTTCGTCCCAGGCTAGCGACAAAGCGGCCCGACTGGTTGGAACAGCGGAACCGCGCGGCGGCCCTCACGTCCCCGCTCCTCCCGTACTCCCGGGCGGATCGTCGACCGCCCCGAGGAAGTCGCGGATCGCCGCGGCCAGTTCACGCGGGCGGTCCTCGGGGATCAGGGTGTAGCAGTCGTCGAGTTCGACGAGCCTCGCGCGCGGGAACGCCTCGGCGAGCCTGCGACCGTGCTCGGGCGGCATCACCACGTCCTCGGTCCCCCACACCACCAGCACCGGACCCTCGAACGAGGCTGCCGCGGTGGCCCATTCGCCCAGCACCCGTCGGCTCGGGACGGATGTCACGTACTTGCGCAGGTCGCGCCGGATCGACCGGTCGCGGGTGGCCGGACGGAACCACCCGTCCATCACCTCGGTCGGCACCGGCCGCTTGCTCATCGCACCCCAGGCCCGCGGTGACCGCCGCATCACCCGCAGCCGCATCAGTTGCATTGCGAGGAACAACCCACCCGGGACGCGGGCAGCCGCGACGATCGGCCTCGCGGGCGGGGGCGGATAGTTCTCGAAGGCCTCGCTGGCCGTGAGGACGAGCCGTCCGATGCGAGAGGTGTCGCCGTTCGCGACCAGCACCTGCGCACCGCCCCAGTCGTTCTGCGCCAGTGTGACGTCGGTGGGGCCGAGCCGCCCGACGAACTCCCCGATCAGCACGGCCAGTGAACGCAAGGACAGGTCGGCATCGGCCCGCATCGGCACCCGGTGCCCGCCGAGCGGCCAGGTCGGGAGGATGCACCGGAAGTCCTCACGCAGGTCGTCGACGACGTGGCGCCAGAGGGTCCCGTCCATGGTCAGTCCGTGCAGGAACACGATGACCGGTCCCGCGCCGCCGGTGTCCTCGTACTCGACGGTTCCCACGGACAGCTCGACTGTGCGCACGATGCGCCCCCTCGGCAACGATTAGATAGATCGTTCTAATGTAGGCTAGGTCACAGGCAGTACGGACGCAACGGCCGTTTCGTTCCCACCGCGCGACAGGGAGGGAATCACCATGCCGGACACCAGGACTCGGATCATGAACAGCAGCGCCGAGCTGCTTCGGCGCAACGGCTACGCGGGCACCGGACTCAAGCGGATCGCCGCCGAGGCGGACGCACCGTTCGGGTCGATCTACCACTTCTTCCCCGGCGGCAAGGAGCAGCTCGCCGACGAGTCGATCCGCGCGTCCGGCGCGACGTACGCCGACCTCTTCGCCGAGATCATGGATCCGGCTCCAGACCTGCTCAGCGGCGTCGCCGCGATGTTCACCGGCGCGGCCCGGACCCTGGTGGAGACCGACTTTGCCGACGCCTGCCCCATCGCCACCGTCGCCCTCGAGGTGGCGAGCACCAACGACACCCTGCGCCGGGCCACCGCGGACGTGTTCGACGGCTGGGTCCGGGCCGGGGTCCCCCGGTTCGCCCGTTGGGGGCTCGACGCGGCCACCTCCCGATCGCTGACCCTCGCCCTGATCACCGGGCTCGAGGGCGGCTTCGTGCTCAGCCGGGCGCAACGCAGCACGGAGGCCCTCGAGGCCGCCGGGGCGAGCGTCGTCGCGGCCACCCGGGCGGCCCTCGCCGCGACGTCTCCCGACAATGCGGCGACGCACGACACTGCGGCGACGCACGAAACGGCGGTGAGCCATGATTGAGTCCACCAACCCCGCCGGCACCGACGAGCCCCTCAGCCTGGCCGACCGCGCCTGCCTGCCGATGGGCGACGGCGACCGGATCCGACTGCTCCTCGACGTCATCGAACTGGCGCAGACCCGCGTCGGCTACGACGAGATTGCCGATCTCGCCGCCCCTGCCCTCGCCGACTACGGCGTGGCGCTGAACCCGGACGTCGCGGCCGGCTGGAACCTCGCGTGCGAAATCCTCACGCGCACACTGGAGTCCCGGCTCCCCCACTGACCGTCGCGGGAGCGGCAGAACGACGGCGGCGCGGGCGCCCAGTCTGCCCGCGCCCGGCCGATCTCAGCCGCGCGGCGACACCGCGGAGAGCACCTGCGGCAACGCCGTCCAGTCCGCGGTCACCACGCTCGCCGAGTGCTGCGCCAGCAGCGAGACCCGGCCGAGGGCCACTCCCTGGGGCGGCGAGACACCGTCGATCGGCGGCGCCACGCGGTGCGCGTCGGTCATCACCAGGATGTACCCGCGATCGCGGTACCACCGGGTGTCGATGCCACCCCCGAGGTAGTCCGAGGCGTCGCCGTCGAAGAACACGAACCAGGGTCGCACCGTCGGGTCGTATCGGGTCTCACGGGGATCGCCCGACTGCGCGCCGTGCACCGCGGGAAAGGCGGCCGCCTCGGCCAGCCTGCCCGTCGCGGCCAGGTCGCGCAGGTGCGTGGCGTACTCGCGATCGGTCCACAGGTCGTCGAGCGGGTTGACCTCCTCGACGGTGCCCGGGATCAACTCGAACACGAACTTGCCCGCCATCTCGTCGACGGTGGGCCATCCCCGCTCCTGCACGGCCTCGTCCAGGGTCAGCCCGGAGTCCCCGACCAGGTCGGCGGGCCGCAGCAGGGCGTCACCGAGTCGCTCGCCGACCAGCGCGTCGAACTCGCCGGGTCCGTGGGTGGCACAACCGGCCGAGAACTGGTCGAACTCGTCGGGCCCGAGACCACAGCCCGCGTTGAATCCGTCCTTCATCTCCACCTTGACCAAGACCGGACGATGGCCGGGGTTCGCGTCGTGCCACGCCCGCAGGTCCGACAGGCACCCCTCGAGCCCGGTGTCCCGGGGCCCGCCACGCAACTGCGCCGCGGTCTGGGCCCCCGCGCAATTGTTGTCGTTGCCCACCGGATTGTTGTGCGCGACCCGCCAACCCGGCGCGGCGAAGTTGCTCCAGACGTCCAGCTCGATCAGCGCGGTGCCGGAGTCCAGGGCGTCGGCCAGGTACGGGTAGGCGGTCTTCTCGTAGGTGTTGTGCACGCCGACGGACGTGGTGTCCGCGTAGGTCGACCCGGCCGGGACCGACTGCGGCGCTCCCGTTCCCGCGACCGCGGGTGTCGCGGCGCCGACCGACGCGACGAAAATCATGGCTACGCCTGCGGCGCTGTGCCGAAGCCTGGCTGCGCCTGCGGCGCGGGGTCGAAGTCGACGGATCACTGGCTGCTACCTTCGGTCTGCGGGAGGCGATCAGCCAGCAGCGTACGGACTTCCGGCGCCGCCCGGTCGTCATTCCCCCGGACCGGCGTCACGCAGCGGAGGGCACGAACCATGGCGAGCAACGAGATCCGGCTGACCCAGCACGTCGCCGCGTCACCCGCGAAGGTCTGGGCGGTGCTCACCGACCTCGACAACGCGCAGCAGACGCTGTCGGGGGTCTCCCGGGTCGAGCGCGTCTCCGGCGAGGGATACGCGGCCGGCACCCGCTGGCGCGAGACCCGGAAGATGTTCGGCAGGGAGGCGACCGAGGAGATGTGGGTCGCCGAGGTGGAACCGGAACGCCGCACAGTGGTGAAGGCGCACTCGTCCGGCACCGACTACACCACGGCCTTCACGCTTGTCTCCGCCGGCGAGGGCACCGACCTGACGATGGTCTTCTCCGCCGAGACCGGATCCTCGCTGCTCCTGAAGATCATGATGAAGCTGTTCGGTGGGATCGGGATGAAGGCCACCACCAAGGCCATGACGCAGGACCTGCGCGACATCGCGACCCGCGCCGAGAACAACTGACGGCGAGCGCCGCACACCTTTTCGCCGCCTCGCACACCCGTTCCGCGCGGAATGCGCGTGAGACACCGGCAAAAGGTGTGCACTGCGCAGTACGTCGGTGTTGCGCAGGACGTCGGTGTTGCGCAGGACGACCAGCCGAAACCGAACGCACCGTCGCCGTTTCCGATACCCCGCCGGTGGGTACTCCTCGACCATGACCGACCTCCGCGCAGCCCAGCCCGACCCGGTGCCGCCGATGCCTCAACCCCCGCCGCCCCAGCCACCCGTGCCGCCACCACCCGGCCCGGCTCCCGATCCGCTGCCACCCGACCCGATTCCACCGACGCCGGACCCGCTGCCCGGCCCACCCGTACTCACCACCGCGGAGGAGTCATGAGAATTGTCACGATCCTGGCCCTGGCCTGGTTGATTGTCGGGGCCGTCGCCGCGGGCCAACGCGGGTACTACAGCAGCGACTCGGCGACCAGTTGTGCGAGCGCGGGCACGATCGCGCTGACCGTGGTCGCGGGACCGCTGAACTACTTCGGCGTGAACCCGAAGATCTCGGACTGCACGCTGCCGCAGCCCAGCAGCTGAGACCGCCTCACCGACTGATCGCGTCCCGCATCGCCGGCAGCATCGCCCACAACTGGTCCTGCCAGTACGGCCAGCTGTGCGTGCCGAAGGACGGGAACTCGAAGTGGGCGGAGTCGATGCCCATGGTCATCAACCGCACCTCGAACGCCCGGGTCTGCACCAGCGACAGGGCCTCCAGCCCCATCGCGGTGGACGTGTTGAAGTAGTCGACCGGGTTCGCCGGCCGGTCGTGATCGCCCGGCAGTCCGCTGCCGGCCGAAATCCACATGGGCAACCCCCGCAGCCCCTCTGCCTGTACGAACGGGTCGTGCAGCAACCAGGCCGGATCCCAGGGCGGACCCCACATGCTGTCCGCGTTGTACTGTCCCGCATCGAGCATCGCGACCCGGATCGCCTCCCGCATCCCGGGAGCCGACAGGTTGAGGTATCCGGACAGGGCGCCGGCGAAGACGAACTGGTCGCGATGACGGGAGGCCAGGATCAGCGCCGCGTTGCCGCCCATCGACAGTCCCACCACCGCGTTCCTGGACCGGCTGATGCCGTAGTTCCAGGCGAGGTGGTTGGGCAGGTTCTCGGTGAGGAACTTCTCCCACATGTAGGTGTAGGACTGGTTGGTGAAGTTGTTCGGCCCGTACCAGTCGCTGTAGAAACTGGACTCGCCACCGACCGGTTCGATCACGTTGACACCGTGGTCCGAGAGCCAGGCGGCGTTGGTCTCGTGTTCCCAGCCGCTGACGTCGTCCGTGGCCCGCAGGCCGTCCAGCAGGTAGACGGCGCGATTGCTCCCGTTCCTGGCCAGCCAGATTCGGACCTTGATCCGGCCGACACCGCCGGGTGCCGACACCCAGTCCTCCTGCAACCTGGCGTACGGTCCGGCGGATGCGGCGGCGCCGCTACCGAGGGCGATTCCCAGCGGCAGAACCACCGCCGCGACGACGAGCAGCACCAGTGAGCGCAACGAGCGCCGTGGGGGTCGCGGGGTTTCGCGCATCAGAATCAACCTCCGTCACATCAGTAACTTGGGTCTCACTGACAAGCACGGTATTACCGGCGGCGTGCGGCGACGAGGTCTGTGCTCAATCGTTACCTCGGCTCACCCCATCGTGATCTGCGCGAACTCCCGGGGCCTGGACGAGGTGCATCGTCGAAATTGCTGCTGGATAGTGGCCACCATGAAACGTGTGGTGGTGGCGCCCGACAAGTTCAAGGGATCGTTGACGGCAGCCGAGGTTGCGAACGCCCTCGCCGACGGATTGGTGACGGGAGACCCCACCCTGGAGGTCCTGTGCGCTCCGGTGGCAGATGGTGGCGACGGCACTGTCGCCGCCGTCGTCGCCTCGGGCTGGTCGCCCGTCCTCGTCAACACCACCGGGCCCACCGGTGAGCCGATCTCGGCCTCGTACGCGGCGCGCGGATCGGTCGCCGTGGTGGAACTCGCATCGGCGGTCGGACTGGAAGCCCTCCCCGGCGGGGTGCCGGACCCGCTCGGCGCCAGCACGTTCGGGCTCGGCACCGTCATCAGGCACGCGCTGGAGGGGGGCGCTCGCGAGATCGTCATCGGCCTCGGGGGCAGCGCGTCGACCGACGGCGGTGCCGGGATGCTGCAGGCGCTCGGCGTTCGGGTGGTCGACGCCGAGGGAAACGACGTCACGCGCGGCGGCGGCCCGCTGCGCGTCGCGCGGCGGGTGGACCTGAGCCGGCTCCATCCCGCGGTGGCGCAGACCCGGTTCCGACTCGCCTGCGACGTCGACAACCCGTTGCTCGGGCGCAGCGGTGCCACCGCCGTCTACGCACCCCAGAAGGGGGCGACAGCTGACGATCTCGTCGCGCTCGAGGAGGCGATGACACAGTGGGCGCGGGTCGTGCGCGCCGCGACCGGCCGCGACGACAGCGACCGCGCGGGGGCGGGGGCAGCGGGCGGGACGGCATTCGGCGCCATCTCCGTCCTCGGTGCCCAGACTCAGCCCGGCATCGAGACGGTCCTCGACCTCGTCGACTTCCGCCGGGTGCTCGCCGGGGCGGACCTCGTGGTCACCGGGGAGGGATCGCTGGACGCGCAGAGCCTGCACGGCAAGGCCCCCATCGGCGTCGCGGCCGCAGCCCGCCAATCGGGTGTGCCGGTCGTCGCGGTGGCGGGACGAAGCGCGCTCAGCGACATCCAACTGCGTGATGCCGGCATCATCCGGGCCTACACACTCGCCGAACTGGAGCCGGACCTGGACAGATCGATCGCGAATGCGGCGGACCTGCTGCGCCGCATCGGCCGCACGATCGCCGCGACCCGATCCACCGTCGGCCGGCGAGGCGAATCATGACCCGGGTCCACTGGCCCTGCGCCGTCGCATCACGGTGCGACAGGCCTCAGGCTCACCCCATCGTGATGCGGCGGTGCGCGAGCATCCAGCGTCCGTCGACCCGCCGGAGCACGTCGTCGTAACGGCCCACGCTCGACAGCCGCACCGCCGTGGTGGTGTCCACGAAGAACATCCAGTACGCCGTCGCCTCCGCGACATCCTCGCCGGTCGGACTGACCGAGATGGTCGTGAGCACGTGCCGGGTTGCCGTGCCGGGCCCCTGGATACCGTCCGCCCGACGCGCGCGGACGCCCTCCCCCAACTCCTCCCGACCCGCGCGGCGCTGCGCAACCATCCCGGTCCGTGGGTTGGCCGGCGACTCCCACACCGCGTCGACGGTGAAGTTGGCGAGGTACTCCTCGACCTCCCCGTCGTCCGCGAGATGCGCCAATCGCGCGAGCAGGGACTGGATTTCGACGACGGCTTCGGCGTGGGTCATGCCGCAACCCTGCCCCGCGACCGTCTGCGGGACACCGTCGGTTCCCACCTCACGGGATCGCGGGCCCGCCGGCCCGGCAATTACGGGTACGCCCGCATCGGAAATTACGGCCAATCCCGCAATCGGTAATCCCTTTGTCGCTACATTGCAGGGCGAGCGAGGTCCCCGTAGGACAAGGATCCGTTCACCAGGCATTCACCAGTGCACGTCCGCCGCGCACTGGTTGGCGGTAACGATCTTCGGGAGGTCGGATTGAGCGCGACGACAGAGCCAGTGGCCGGGCGGCGAGAGGATGCCCGTGCCTAGGCCCGGGCCGGTCCGCCCGTTGGTGGGCGTGAAGATGGATGCCAACCAGATCCAGGAGTACGACCAGCAGGCCGCGCACGAGGGGCTGCTGATGAAGTCCGGCAAGCCGAACCGGTCGGAGCTGATCCGCATCAAGCTGGCCTTCGCCGACGAGCACATGCCGAACGGCTGGCGCCCCTGATCCGTGCCGGCACCGGCATCTCGTCGGCGCCGGAACCCGGCGGGTCAGGCGGGGACCGGCGACAGTTCCCAGGGTCCGTCCCCGTCCAACTCGAGCTGCCGGGAGTGGTGCCGGTCAACGGTGCTGCGGTGGCTCACGCTCACCAGCATGCACTCCGGGACCTCCGTGCGAATCAGGTCGTACAGGGCGTACTCGAGTCCCTCGTCGACCGCCGAGGTCGCCTCGTCGAGGAACGCGAGCTTCGGCCGGATCAGCACGATCCGGGCGAACGCGATCCGCTGCTGCTCGCCGGGCGAGAGGATCTTCACCCAGTCCGCCTGCTCGTCGAGGCGGTCGACGAGGTTGCCCAACTGCACCTTTCGCAGTGTCTCGCGGATCACCTCGTCGTCGAGGAGGTCAGGGGTGCCCGGGTAGGCGACCGCGGTGCGCAGGTCTCCAAGCGGGAGGTACGGCATCTGTGAGAGGAACAGGGTGTCGTCGCCGAGTGGACGACGGATCACACCCTCGGTGTACGGCCACATCGCCGCCAGGCTCCGGAGCAGCGTCGTCTTGCCGCTGCCCGAGCGCCCCTTCACGACCAGGGTGTCGCCGGGTGCCATCGCCAGGTTCAGGTCGGCGATCAGCGACTGCCCGTCCGGCCGGCGCACCTGGACACCGCTCAACTCCAGGGCGCTCGCGAGTTCCGCGGTCTCGATTGTCGGCAGCTCGCGCGAGTGCCGGTCCGCGTCGAGCAGTCCGCTGAGCCGGATCAGGCTCGCCCGGTACCCGGCGAAGACGTCGTAGGACTCGCGGAAGAAGGACAGCGAGTCATGCACCTGGCCGAAGGCCGTGGACGACTGGGTCATGTCGCCAAGGGTGATGGTGCCCGCGAAGAACCGCGGCGCCTGGATGACGAAGGCGAACACCACCGAGATCTGGTTGACGACGAGGTTCCAGCCGCTGAACTTCAGCGTCCGGAACACGATCCGCCAGAAGTTGGCGATCACCGCGGCGAACCGGGTCAGCAGGCCGTGGCGTTCGACGCCCTCGCCCCGGTAGAACGCCACGTTCTCGGCGCCGTCGCGCACCCGGACCAGTGCGTACCGGAAGTTGGCGGTCAGCTGCTCGTTCCAGAAGTTGAGCCGGATCAGCGGCCGTCCGATCCAGAACGCCACGATGGTGGAGACGAGGACGTACGCGAACACCAGGAACACCATCGCGCGGGGGATCTCGTTGCCCCACACCGTCATCGGGCCCGACAGGTCCCACAGGATCCTGGTGAAGGACACCAGGCTCACGAGCGCACCGACCGCACCCATCGACAGCGTGCGCGAGGTCTGCACGAAGTTGGTGATGTCGGTCTCGATGCGCTGGTCCGGGTTGTCGATGCCCGCGTCGACGAACCGGCCGCGGTAGAAGGCTCGCCCGTCCAGCCAGTCGGTGGTGACGTGCTCGGTCATCCACAGCCGCCACCGGATGTCGAAGGCCTGACCGACGTAGTAGTCGACCAGGCTGCGCACCACGTGGATCGTCGCGAGGATCCCGAACACCAGCAGGCTGTGCCAGAACGCGGCCTTCGCCAGATCCAGCGCGTCCGTGTCGCCCTGGGCGTAGGCCTGGGCGGCCATCTGCAGGGCCGTGTACATCTCGTTGCCCTGGTAGGAGAACAGGACCGTCATCCGGACCGCGAAGACGGTCAGGAAGAGCACCGCCGACAGCAGCGCGTACACCCGCCAGCTGCCGCGGCCGGTGTAGTAGCCGCCGCTGATCCGCCAGAACTGCCGGCCCCACCGCGTCATCCGCGCCAGCAGCCACGCGACGATCAACAGGCACACCGCCGTGATCGCGAAGGCCTCCAGCGTCCAGATCAGGCTGTGAAGCGCCTCGTTGTTCCAGTCGAGGCCGGACGATGCGGACATGCGACTCCCCGATCAGCCGGGACGAGCGAGCGTGGCATTCCTTCGAAATGTAGACCCGTCGGGGCCTTCGCGTGTCAGGTCTTCGTCAATCCCTGCCGGGCGGCAACTCCGCCCGCCACCGCGGCAATACCCACCGTCACCAGCGCACCGAGGATCAGAGCCGGCGCCTCCCCCGGTGCGAGCACGCCCAGTTGCGTGCCGACGGTGGCCGCGGCCACCGGGATACCGAGCTGCGACGCCGCCAGCACTCCGAGTGCCAGCGGCTGGCCCAGCAGCCGGAGTGCGGAATGCACGGCCACGGCGCCGAACCCGAGCAGCAGACCCAGCAGGACGAAGGACGGGTGGTCGACGAGCTCGCGCAGGTTCAGTGATGCGCCCAGCCACACGAAGAACAGCGGACCGAAGAAACCCTCGGTGATCCCGAACAGCTGGCGCGCCAGCCGGCGCGGCTCGCCCACCGCCGCGACGACCAGGCCGAGCGCGAACCCGGCCAGCATGACCGACACGTGCGACCAGACGGCCAGCGCGGCCAGACCGAACAGGATGCCCAGGTTCATCCGCAGTTCCAAGGCGAGCTTGCGGTCCTCCGACAGTCGGTGCAGCCGGACCCCAAGTCCGCGCCGCTCCAACTCCCGGTACAGCAGGTAGACCAGTCCGGCGCACACGGAGACCGCGACCACACCCAGCGCCGCGCGGAGCGCGTAGTCGGGGGCGATCACCAGCGGCAACGCCACGATGCAGGCCGTGTCGGCCACCGCGACCTGCGCCAGCATCCGCAGCACCGACGACCCGCCGAGGCCCAGGGAGTCGACGATCGGCAGCACCAGGGCCGCCGACGAGGACGCGATCAGCACCGCGTACAGCCCGGCCTGACCGGTACCGAACAGTGCCGCGACGGCGATTCCGGCGGGTACCGCGAGGATCCCGACCAGCAGCGCCTGACCGGTGCCGCGCAGCAACGCCGGCCGAAGGGTCGCGTCGCGCATCGGCACGTGAGTGCCCGCGACGAACATCACCAATGCGAAGCCGATGTCCGCCAGCATCGTGAACGTCGGCTCCGAGGCGTCGAGGATGCCCAGCAGGCTGCCGCCGACCACGATCCCGGCCAGCAGTTCGCCCAGCACCACCGGCACGTGCCAGCGCTGCCGCGCGGCCAGTGCCGGCCCGAGCAGAGCCACGAGGGAGACGAAGGCGAGCGCGGCGAAGCTCACGGAAGACCGGTACCCCCTCCCGCGGCGGCTGCCGGCGGTAGCTGCCGCTCGGAGGCACCTACCCCTTCTTGGGGAAGTGCCGGATCAGCCCCTCCTGCACGACGGTCGCGACCAGTTCGCCCTCCCGCGCAAAGAATCTGCCGGTGGCCATGCCGCGGGAGCCCGCGGCGACCGGAGACTCCGTCGCGTAGAGCGTCCAGTCGTCGAACCGGAACGGCCGGTGGAACCACATCGAGTGGTTCACCGTCGCGGCGACGATCCGGTCCAGGCCCCAGGACAGGCCGTGGGTGGTGATGATCGAGTCCAGCACCGTGGTGTCGGAGGCGTACCCCATGACGGCGACGTGCAGGAGCGGGTCGTCGGGCAGCGAGCCGTCCGCCTTCATCCAGACCCGGTTGTGGTTGAGCCTGTCCCCCGTGCCCTTCATGATCCAGGCCGGGTCGTTCGCGTAACGCATGTCGACCGGCTTGAGCGCCTTGACGAACATCTCCAGCCGGTCCTCGAAGCCGACGAGGTGCTCACCCAACGGCGGCAACGACTCCGGGTACGGCACCTCCGGCACCGCGACGGCATGCTCGAGCCCGCGCCCCGAGTCCTGGAAGGCGGCGAGCATGACACACAGTTCCTTGCCGTCCTGGTACGCCGTCACCTGCCGGTTCGCGAAGGCCCGGCCGTCCCGGTGCCGCTGCACCCGGTACACGATCGGTTCCTTGACGTCGCCGCCACGGATGAAGTGCGTGTTGAGCGCGTGCAGTGGACGCCCCGGACCGACGGTGCGGCCCGCGGCGATGATCGACTGCGCGATCATCTGGCCGCCGAAGGTGCGGCTGCCCAGTTGGGCCTGCGCGGGATGCCGGCCCAGGAACTCGTCCTCGCCGATTTCCTCGAGGTCGAGCAGGTCGAGCAGAACGTCGAGATCCGTCGACCGGTCGAGTTGTGTTCCGGCCCCCGCGTCAGTCACCTAGTGGTCCTCTTCGCCAATCCGATGCACGTGAATCAAGTTGGTCGAGCCTACGGTTCCGGGGGGCGATCCGGCGACGATAACGACGAGATCGCCCCGGTTGTACCGGCCCAGCGAGAGCAACGCGGTGTCGACCTGGCCGATCATCGCGTCGGTCGTGGACATCCCGGGCACCAGGAACGTCTCCGTCCCCCACGTCAGCGACAGCTGGCTGCGCACCTCGGGCAGCGGCGTGAAGGCCAGCAGCGGCAGCGGCGTGTGCAGCCGGGCCAGGCGGCGGACGGTGTCACCGGACTGGGTGAAGGCCACCAGTGCCTTGGCGTCCAGTCGCTCGCCGATGTCGCGGGCCGCGTAGGAGATCACGCCACGCTTGGTCCGCGGCGTGTGGGTCAGCGGGGGAACCCGGGTGGACTCGGACTCGACGGCCTCGACAATCCGGGCCATCGTCTGCACGGTCTCCATGACGAACTTGCCCACCGAGGTCTCGCCGGAGAGCATCACCGCGTCGGCGCCGTCGAGGACGGCGTTGGCGACGTCCGAGGCCTCGGCCCGGGTCGGACGCGAGTTCTCGATCATCGACTCGAGCATCTGCGTTGCCACGATGACGGGGCGGGCATTCTCGCGGGCGATCTGGATGGCGCGCTTCTGCACCAGCGGCACCTGCTCGAGCGGCAGCTCCACACCGAGGTCGCCGCGGGCCACCATCACCGCGTCGAAGGCCAGCACGACGGCCTCGAGGTTCTCGATCGCCTCCGGCTTCTCCAGCTTCGCGATGACCGGGACGCGGCGGCCCACGCGGTCCATCACGGCATGCACCAGTTCGACATCCGCCGGCGAGCGGACGAAGGACAGCGCGATGAAGTCGACGCCGAGGCGGAGCGCGAACTCGAGGTCCTCGATGTCCTTCTCCGACAACGCCGGCACCGTGACGTTCATGCCGGGCAGCGAGACGCCCTTGTTGTTGCTGACCGGGCCGCCCTCGGTGACCACGCAGACGACGTCGTTGCCCTCGACGGCCTTGACGGTGAGCCCGACCTTGCCGTCGTCGACCAGAAGGCGGTCGCCCGGCTTCGCGTCGTTGGCGAGCTGCTTGTACGTGGTGGAGACGCGATCGTGGATGCCCTCGACGTCGTCGACGGTGATGCGCACCTCCTCGCCGTTCTCCCAGACGGTGCGGCCGTCGACGAAGCGTCCGAGGCGGATCTTCGGTCCCTGCAGGTCGGCGAGGATGCCGACCGCCTTGCCGGTGGCCTCGGAGGCGGCGCGCACCCGCAGGTAGTTGTCCTCGTGGTCGGAGTGCTCGCCGTGGCTGAAGTTGAGTCGGGCGACGTCCATGCCGCTCTCGACGAGTTCTCGGATACGGTCACCGGTCGCGGTAGCGGGTCCCAGCGTGCACACAATCTTGGTTCGTCGAGTCACGACTGTGAGCCTAGTCGTTGCGGACCGGCAACTCTATTCACCACCATTGCGCCGACCATTGGTCCAAATCATTTAACTGATAATTCACGGAATTGTCGCGGTGAATTTGCCTGCAATAACTCGAGCCCTCGGACCGGCCTACAACACCGCGAGCGGCAGCGTGGTCGGGTGCACGGGCGCGGGCAGGTCCGAGTGCCCGGTCAGGTAGGCGTCGACGCTGCGCGCGGCCGAGCGGCCCTCCGCGATCGCCCACACCACCAGCGAGGCTCCACGGTGCGCGTCACCGCACACGAACACGCCGGGCGCGGTGGTCTGCCAGTCCGGTCCGCAGGACAGAGCACCGCGGCCGTTGGGACGCAGCCCGAAGCCGTCGAGCAGCGGCCCGTGCTCGACGCCCTCGAAACCGATTGCGAGAAGCGCCAGATCACAAGGCAATTCGACCTGCGATCCGACCGGAGTGACTCGACGCCGGCCGCCCTCGTCGACGCTGACCCGCACTTCGGCCACCACCACCGAACGCACGCGGGCGTCGGCGTTGCCGCCGAATCGCTGCACCGCCACCTCGAACCGGCGCACCCCGCCCTCGGCGTGCGCCGGCGAGGTACGCAGCACCATCGGCCACGACGGCCAGGGCGAACGCTCTTCGTCGCGCTCCGCCGGCAACTCCGGGTGGTAGTCCAACTGGGTGACCGAGGCGGCACCCTGCCGGTGCGCGGTACCGAGGCAGTCGGCCCCGGTGTCGCCGCCACCGATAATCACCACATGTTTGCCGCTCGCCGACACTGCCGTCGGCCCGTCGCCCTCACACTCCCTGTTCGAGCGCACCAGGTAATCCATCGCCAGGTGGATCCCGCCCAGCTCGCGTCCCGGGACGCGGCTGTCGTCGCGAGCCCGCAGTGCGCCCACCGCAAGCACGACCGCATCGAACCCGGCGCTCAGCTGCGCCACCGTAGGCGCCACGCCCACCTCGCTTTCGGTCCGGAAGCGGGTTCCCTCGGCACACATCTGCTCCAGGCGACGGCCGAGCACCGACTTCTCCATCTTGAACTCGGGGATCCCGTACCGCAACAACCCGCCGAGCCGGTCGTCGCGTTCGAACACCGTGACGTCGTGTCCGGCACGGGTGAGCTGCTGGGCCGCGGCCAGCCCGGCCGGGCCCGAACCGATCACCGCGACGGCCTTGCCGGTGCGGACGACGGCGGGACACGGCGCGACGACACCTGCCTCCCAGGCGGCGTCGGCGATCGCCTTCTCGATCCACTTGATCGTCACGCTGCCGCCGGAGTCGCGCTCGTCGATGGAGAGCACGCAGGCGCTCTCGCACGGCGCCGGGCAGACCCGCCCGGTGAACTCCGGGAAGTTGTTGGTGGCGTGCAGGCGGTAGGACGCCGCCGACCACATGTCCCGTTGCACCAGGTCGTTCCACTCCGGGATCAGGTTGCCGAGCGGGCAGCCCGCAGAACCGGAGTGACAGAACGGAACTCCGCAGTCCATGCAGCGGCTCGCCTGCGCGGACACCTCACGCGCCCGCTCGGCCGGGGGCTGCTCGACGTACACCTCGCGCCAGTCGTGCACCCGCTCCTGAACCGGACGCCGCGGGGCGTCCCGCTTCGGGACCTTCATGAAGCCCTCGGGGTCAACCACGTGCCGCCTCCGCGCTCACACCGACCGGCGGGTGTGGCGCAGGGATCGTTCGAGGTGTCGGGTGGATGCCGCGGCCCGATTCGGGCCGCCCACCGTCGAGAAGAGCCGCCGAGCGTCACACTCGGGTGCGGAAATTCTAGCAGTCGGGCGACCGCTCAGCCCCGAAGCTTTCGCCTCTGTCTGTCCCGGACCGTGCCGGCCAACATGACGATCCCGTCGATCACCGGCCAGACCGCGCCGAGGTAGGCGGGCTGGCGGTGGGGCTGTTACTCGAAACCCTGCCCGCCGTCAGGAGGCCGGGTCATCGCCGGAGTCGCCCGCCGGCTTGGCCTCGCCCGGCGCGACCTTCGCGGACTCCGCGCTCGCCGTCGCCGACTCGCCGCCCGGCGCCGTCTTCCCCGCCGAGGCGGCCGCGACGGGCTCATGCGGATGCCGCGGCTGCAGGTCCTCGGGCGCCTCCCGGCCCTTCTTGGCCAGCACGAAGTAGGCCACCGCAGCGAGGAACACGATCACGGAGGTGAAGATGTTGATCCGGATGCCGGCGATCAGGGTGGCGTGGTCGTCGCGCAGCAACTCGACGAAGAACCGGCCCACGCAGTAGCCCGCCACGTACAGCGCGAACAGCCTGCCGTGTCCGATCCGGAAGCGACGGTCCACCCACACCAGCAGCAGCACGATCAGCAGGTTCCACACCAGCTCGTACAGGAACGTCGGGTGCACCACCTTCTCGACCACGCCGTTCGAGGTCCCGGTCAGCGCGTCGATGCGGCCGCTGGCGTTGACCCGCTGGTAGATCTCCAGGCCCCACGGCACGGTGGTCTCGCGGCCGTACAACTCCTGGTTGAAGTAGTTGCCGATCCGGCCGATCGCCTGGGCGAGCAGGATCGCCGGGGCCAGGGCGTCTCCGAATGCGGGCGTCGGGATGCCTCGCCGGCGGCAGCCGATCCAGGCGCCGACGCCGCCGAGCAGCACGGCGCCCCAGATGCCCAGGCCGCCCTGCCAGATCTTCAGCGCGTCGACCGGGTCCCCGCCCTCACCGAAGTACGTGGGCCAGTCGGTCGCCACGTGGTAGAGCCGGCCGCCGACCAGTCCGAAGGGCACCGCCCAGATCGCGATGTCGAGGACCGTGCCCGGCTCACCGCCGCGGGCAATCCAGCGCCGCTCGCCCCAGTACAGGGCGACGACGATCCCCGCGATGATGAACAGCGCGTAGGCGCGCAGCGGAACCGGGCCGAGCTCCCACACTCCCTGCGGCGGACTCGGAATGTAGGCAAGCAGGTCGGCGGTGGAAGTCACGACGCCACGGTAGCCGAACGGACTCCCGCGGCGAGTTCCTCGGTGATCGCGCGCAGCGCCGCGGGACCCTCGGCGACGGCCGTGACCAGCGCGGAGCCGACGATGACCGCGTCCGCGTAGGCACCGATCTCGGCGGCCTGGGCCCCGGAACGGACGCCCAGGCCGACACCGACCGGGATGTCGGAGTGCTCGCGCACCCGCGCCACCAGCTCCGGTGCCATGTTGGACACCGCGGCGCGGGCGCCGGTGACGCCCATCGTCGATGTCGCGTAGACGAAGCCGCGGCAGGAGTCGACGGTCATGGCGAGTCGCTCGGTGGTCGACGACGGTGCGACCAGGAAGATCCGGTCCAGGCCGTGCTTGTCCGAGGCCGCGATCCAGTCGGCCGCCTCGTCCGGGATCAGGTCCGGCGTGATGATGCCGAGCCCACCCGCGGCCGCGAGGTCGCGGGCGAAGTTGTCGACGCCGTACTTGAGCACCAGGTTCCAGTACGTCATGACGACGGCCTTGCCGCCCACCTTGGTGATGGCCTCGACGACGGTGAACACGTCACGGACCCGGAAGCCGGCGGTGAGCGCCTCGTCGGCGGCGGCCTGGATGGTCGGGCCGTCCATCACCGGGTCGCTGTACGGGATGCCGACCTCGATCAGGTCGCAGCCCCCCGCGACGAGCGTCTCGACGGCCTCGATCGACCGGGGCAGGTCGGGGTAGCCGGCGGGCAGGTAGCCGACCAGCGCGGCCCGGTTCTCGGCCCGGCACTGCGCGAAGAGGTCTCCGAGCCGGGACTGCTGCGCACTCACTTCGTCTGCCCATCCTTGTTCGAGTCGGTGTCGTCGTCGGGGAAGAGGCCGAACCACTTCGCGGCGGTGTCGACGTCCTTGTCGCCGCGGCCGGAGATGTTGACCAGCACGATCGCGCCCTCCCCCAGTTCCTGGCCGAGCTTCAGCGCGCCCGCGAGCGCGTGCGCCGACTCGATGGCGGGGATGATGCCCTCGCGGCGGCTGAGCAGCGCGAGGGCGTCCATCGCCTCGGTGTCGGTGATCGACCGGTACTCGGCGCGGCCGATGTCCTTGAGGTGCGAGTGCTCCGGGCCGACGCCCGGGTAGTCCAGGCCGGCGGAGATCGAGTGCGACTCGATGGTCTGGCCGTCCTCGTCCTGCAGCAGGTACGAGTAGGCGCCGTGCAGGGCGCCCGGCGTGCCGCCCCCGATGGTCGCGGCGTGCCTGCCGGTCTCGACGCCGTCACCGCCGGCCTCGAAGCCGACGAGCCGCACCGACGGGTCGTCGATGAAGGCGTGGAAGATGCCGATCGCGTTGGAACCGCCGCCGACGCAGGCCGCGACCGCGTCGGGCAGTCGGCCGGTGTGTGCCTGCACCTGGGCTCGCGCCTCGAGGCCGATGATCCGCTGGAAGTCGCGCACCATCACCGGGAACGGGTGCGGCCCCGCGGCGGTGCCGAAGCAGTAGTAGGTGTTGTGCGCGTTGGTGACCCAGTCGCGCAGTGCCTCGTTGATGGCGTCCTTGAGGGTCGCCGAGCCGGTGACGGCGGGGATCACCTCGGCGCCGAGCAGCCGCATGCGCGCGACGTTCAACGCCTGGCGCTTGGTGTCGACCTCGCCCATGTACACGACGCACTCGAGGCCGAGCAGCGCGCAGGCGGTCGCGGTGGCAACGCCGTGCTGGCCCGCGCCGGTCTCGGCGATCACCCGGGTCTTGCCCATCCGCTTGGCGAGCAGCGCCTGGCCGAGGACGTTGTTGATCTTGTGGGAACCGGTGTGGTTCAGGTCTTCCCGCTTGAGCAGCAGTCGGGCGCCGCCCGCGAACTCGCTGAGCCGGGTGGCCTCGTACACCGGCGACGGACGGCCGGTGTAGTCCCGCTGCAGGCGGTCGAGTTCGGCGAGGAAGGCGTCGTCGCCGCGCGCCTTGTCGTACTCGGCCGTGACCTCCTCGATCACCGCCATCAGCGCCTCGGGGACGTAGCGTCCGCCGTAGACGCCGAAATGGCCGCCCTGGTCGGGTTCGTGCGCGCTGCGCTCGGTCACACCCGCGCTCATGCGGGGAAGGCCGCGGCCCTTGGCGGAAAGTACGGGATCGTCTGCAGTCACCCGTCCAGTCTGCCCCAACGGTGACCTCGGACTCATTCCGGGTCCGGGGTCACCGGGGTCGGGTCAGCGAGCCGGCTTGGGGCAGGACGGGTGCGCGCCCGCGGCGACCATTTCCTTGACGGCGGCGCGCGGATCCCCACTGGTCACCAGGCCCTCACCGACGAGCACCGCGTCTGCGCCCGCACCCGCGTAGGCCAACAGGTCACCGGTCCCGCGCACGCCGGACTCGGCGATCTTGACGACGTGGCTCGGCAGGCCGGGGCCGATCCGGGCGAAGGTGTCCCGGTCGACCTCAAGAGTCTTGAGGTTGCGCGCGTTGATGCCGATCACGGTGGCGCCGGCCTCGAGGGCCCGGTCCGCCTCCTGCTCGGTGTGCACCTCGACCAGCGCCGTCATCCCGAGGGACTCGGTGCGGTCCAGCAGCGAGGCCAGCACCTGCTGCTCGAGGGCCGCGACGATCAGCAGCACCACGTCCGCGCCGTGCGCCCGGGCCTCGTGGATCTGGTACGGCCCGACGATGAAGTCCTTGCGCAGCACCGGGATGCTGACGGCCCTGCGGACCGCGTCCAGGTCGGCGAGCGAGCCCTTGAAGCGACGCTCCTCGGTCAGCACGCTGATCACCCGCGCGCCGCCCTGCTCGTAGGCGAGTGCGAGTTCGGCGGGGTCCGGGATGCCGGACAGCTCACCCTTCGACGGGCTCGCGCGCTTGACCTCGGCGATCACGGCGATACCGGGCGCCCGGAGGGCGGCGGCCGCGTCGAGCGCGGCGGGGGCGATGGCTGCCGCGGCCTTGACCGCAGCAAAGTCGAGCACGGCTTCGCGGGCAGCTACGTCGGCACGCACCCCGTCGAGAATCGATTCGAGAACAGTCATATTTGTCCCGAGTCCTTTCTGGGCAGACCGACGATGTGAGGTAAATCATCGGATTGGGCAAGCGTAGTTGGCCCCGATGCCTTGACTAACGGCGGGTCTCTGTGGGCGGCGGACCGTCGTTGTCCGGGCCGTGGTTTGGCTCCGCCGGGCCGGTGCCGGACGCCGGTCCTGCAGGGGGTTCGTCCTCGGTCGGGTCCTCCCCCGCGTCGAGCGCATCCCAGATCACCCGCTGGCTCGGTGGCTGCGAGGACGCGCCCCGGCGGGTCGCCTCCTCCCGCCGCGCGGCGGGTGCGGCGTAGCGCGAGGACAGGCCCGCACTGCGGCCGGCCTTGCGAATCAGGGCTATCGCTGCGGCCAGCGCGACCACACCGCCGAACACGGCCAGCAGGGCCGGCGCCGGGTAGGTCGTCGCGCCGGTGACCTCCGCCCGGCCGGGCAGCTCGGCCAGCCGGCCGGCCTTCTCCTCGTCGGCACCACCGACGAGGAGGGACACCGCGGGCACGACCGCCGCGACCGCGACCAGGGCCACCAGCAGCCCCACCACCCGCAGCGCCCAACCGCGCACCGCGAACGACGCGGCGATCGCGGCGATCAGGGTCAACGCCAGCGGCGTGGTGGCCGCGGCCCAGACGCCGCCGCCCAGCGTGGTGCTGCGGGCCTCGCCGAGTCCGTCCTGCGAGTCGACCTGGACCCAGGTCATCCGCGAGGACGCCCACAGGCACAGCGCGGCCACGGCCAGCAGCAGCACCGGCAGCGCCGCCGTCGCGCCGGACCCGCGCCGGGCCGGTTCGGTGGCCGCCGCGTCAGTCATCGCGCTCTCCGTCGAGTGCGGCGAGGGTTCCCGCCGCGGCGATCGCGCTGAGCACGGCCATCGCCTTGTTCCGCGCCTCGGTGTCCTCGTAGACCGGGTCGGAGTCCGCCACGATCCCCGCGCCGGCCTGCACGTACGCAGTGCCGTCCTTGACCAGGGCGGAGCGGATCGCGATGGCGGTGTCGGCGTCGCCGGCGAAGTCGAGGTAGCCGACGATGCCGCCGTAGATTCCACGCCGGGTCGGTTCGAGTTCGTCGATCAGCTCCATCGCCCGCACCTTCGGGGCGCCCGAGAGGGTGCCGGCCGGGAAGCAGGCGGTGACCGCGTCGAGCGCGTGCTTGCCCTCGGCGAGCCGGCCGGTGACCGTGGATACCAGGTGCATGACGTGGCTGTAGCGCTCGACGTGCCGGTAGTCGTGCACCTTGACGGTGCCCGGCTCGCAGACCCGGCCGAGGTCGTTGCGCCCGAGATCCACCAGCATCAGGTGCTCGGAGTTCTCCTTCTCGTCGGCCAGCAGGTCCTTCTCGAGCAGCAGGTCGTCCTCCTCGGACTCGCCGCGCCAGCGGGTCCCCGCGATCGGGTGCGTGGTCGCGACGCCCTCCTTGACCGTGACCAGCGACTCCGGGCTGGATCCGACGATGGTGAACGCGGTGCCGCCGTCGCCGTCCGGGACGTTGACCAGGTACATGTACGGGCTCGGGTTGGAGGCGCGGAGCATCCGGTAGATGTCGAACGGGTGCGCGTCGGTGTCCATCTCGAAACGCTGCGAGAGCACCACCTGGAATGCCTCGCCCGCCTCGATCTCGCCGATCAGCCGTCGCACGTCCGCCCCGAAACTCTCGGTGGTGCGCTGGCGGCGGTAGTCCGGGGCCGGCTTGCTGAAGGTGGAGACGGTGGACGGCGCCGGCGCGCTGAGCGCCCGGGTCATCTCGTCGAGCCGGGCGACGGCGTCGTCGTAGGCCTCGTCGACGCGGTCGTCCGTGCCGTCCCAGTTGACCGCGTTGGCGATCAGGATGATGGCGCCCTCGTGGTGGTCGACGGCGGCCAGGTCGGTGGCCAGCAGCATCACCATCTCGGGGACCTGCAGGTCGTCGACGGCGTGGCTGGGCAGCCGCTCGATCCGGCGGATGATGTCGTATCCCATGAACCCGACCATGCCGCCGGTCAGCGGCGGCAGGCCCGGAAGTCGTTCACTGCGAAGCAGTTCCAGGGTCTGACCGAGCGCGACGATCGGATCGCCGCCCGAGGGGGCACCGGCCGGGACGTTGCCCTGCCAGCCGGCCTCGCCGTCGACCACGGTCAGGGCGGCGGGGCTACCCGCGCCGATGAACGACCATCGGGACCAGGATCGGCCGTTCTCGGCGGACTCGAACAGGAAGGTGCCGGGCCGGTCCGCGGCCAGCTTGCGGTACGCCGAGAGGGGTGTCTCGGAGTCCGCCAACACCTTTCGGGTGACCGGCACCACCCGGTGCTCGGCCGCGAGGGCGCGGAACTGATCCCTGGTGGTGGTGGAATCGTCCGCGCCGACGACGGCGGCTGCGGAGGGGACGGTGGTTGGCTCGCCGGGCATGGCACCCATCATCCCAGGAGCGGAGCCTGCGGAGCGACCGGGGAGGGCTGAGCGGAGCCTGCGGAGCGACCGGGGAGGGCTGAGCGGAGCCTGCGGAGCGACCGGGGAGGGCTGAGCGGAGCCTGCGGAGCGACCGGGGAGGGCTGAGCGGAGCCTGCGGAGCGACCGGGGAGGGCTGAGCGGAGCCTGCGGAGCGACCGGGGCAGGCAGGAGCGGCACTACAGGGTGGCGCGGGTACAGGTAGGCATGACGGCCGATGCAGGGATCGCCGACGGCGAAGCCGGCGTCGCGTTCGAGGGCGTCGAGGATGTCGTCGTCGGTGACATCACCGAAGTCCGGTTCCCACACCTGGGCGAGCATCGCGAGGAGTTCGGCCTCGGGGACCACGGCGTCGGCGGGAAGGTCGGTGGGCGGACCCGAGGGACGGACCTGCCGCCACGACCGGTCGCGACCCGGTTCCGTCGCTTCGAGCAGCTCGTCGACCCCGTTCAGGGTGGTGCACCACCGTTCCGCGACCGACCCGACGGGTTCGGGCCGCGGCCCCCAGAACACCCGCACGGTCCGCCGCACCCGCTCCCCCGTCCGTCGCCTCGGGCCTCGGCCCGAGAACACCTGCGGCACAGTATTCGACGCCACGGACGCACGCGTAGCCTCGGCAGTATGCAGACTGGACAGCAGGCACCCGACTTCGCACTCCCCGACCAGGACGGGACGGTTCGCACGCTAAGCGAACTGGTCGCCGACGGCCCGCTGGTGCTGTTCTTCTACCCGGCCGCGAACACCCCGGGGTGCACCGCCGAGGCCTGCCACTTCCGCGACCTGGCCGCCGAGTTCACCGCGGTCGGGGCGTCGCGGGCCGGGATCAGCATCGACGCGGTGGCCAAGCAGGCGTCGTTCGCCGCCGCGAGGTCCTTCGACTACCCGCTGCTGTCCGACGAGGCGGGCACGGTCGCGGAGCAGTTCGGGGTGCGGCGCGGGCTGCTGGCAAAACTGTCGCCGGTCAAGCGCACCACCTTCGTCATCGACACCGACCGCACGGTGCTGAAGGTGATCGCCAGCGAGGTGCGCATGAACGCCCACGCCGACCAGGCGCTGGAGTTCCTCCGCGCGCGCTGAACCTCAGGCGACCTGGAGCGAACGCTTCGCCAGGCCCATCCAGAAGCCGTCGATCACCTGCGTCGGCACCTGTTCGGGGTTGCTCGACGCCCCGAGGGTGACGAACAGCGGCGCGAAGTGCTCGATGGTCGGGTGCGCGTACGGCATGCCGGGCGCCTTCGCCCGGAAGTCGATGAGTGCGTCGACGTCGGCCGCGGCGAGGCGTTCGCTCGCCCACGCGTCGAACTCCGCGGACCAACCGGGTGCCTGCGCGTTCGGCGTCCAGTCCCGCAGGAACGGCAGGCCGTGGGTGGTGAAGCCCGAGCCGACGATCAGCACGCCCTGCTCGCGCAGCGGCCGCAGCCTCTCGCCGAGGTGCAGCAGTCGCACCGGGTCGAGAGTGGGCATGGAGATCTGCAGGACCGGGATGTCGGCGTCGGGGTACATCACGGTCAGCGGGACATAGGCGCCGTGGTCGAGCCCGCGGCTCGGCTGCTCGGCGATGGGTTCGTTGTCGGGCATCAGCGCGGCAACCTGACGGGCCAGGTCCGGCGCACCCGGCGACCGGTAGGTGACCCGGTAGTACTTCGGGTCGAAGCCACCGAAGTCGTAGGTGAGCGGCGTACCGGTGACGGTGGAGCCGATGGTGAGCGGCGCCGACTCCCAGTGCGCCGACACCACGAGGATGGCGGTCGGCCGGGGCAGGTCCCGCGCCCAGCCGCCGAGCTGAGAGACCCACAGCGCGTCGTCGACGAGCGGGGGTGCACCATGACTGAGGTACAGCGCCGGCATTGCCTGGTCCGTCATTGCCACTCCTTAGATTGAAGCTTCAACTAGCCTAAGGGTCAACGTCGGCGGACGCCAATTGTTCCCACCGGCCCGGCACCACCAGACCTGCGCCGAACGCGAGTTCGGCACGAGGCACGGTTCGAGACGACACAGGATTCGAGATGACGCGGGGTTCGGACATGACGCAGTGGTTGAGCAGCGAGCAGCAGGCCGCGTGGCGCGAGCTGGTGACCGTGATGACGCGGATGCCAGCGGCGCTGGACACCCAGCTGCAGCGCGACTCCGGGCTCACGCATTTCGAGTACTTCGTGCTGTCCGCACTCTCGGAGGCGCCCGAGCGCCGGCTCCAGCTCAGCGTCCTCGCCGCGCGGGCGAACGCGTCGCTCTCGCGGCTCTCGCACGTGGTCACCAAGCTGGAGAAGGCCGGCTGGGTGCGGCGCGCGAGCATCGTCGGCGCCCGCGGGTCGCTGGCCGTCCTCACCGACGCCGGGTACGACAAGGTGGTCGAGGCGGCGCCGGGCCACGTGGCGACCGTGCGGGCGCTGCTCTTCGACGGACTCGACGACGCTCAGGTACGCGAGTTGCTCGCACTGGGCACCGCGATGGTCACCCAACTCGACAAGGGCATCGCCGGCGGCGCCGGCAAGGCCTGAGTCAGCCGAGCGGGACGCCGCCGACGCCCCAGTTCTCGCGCGGCACGTCGGTCAGCGTCACCCACACCTGGGCCGGGTTCTTCCCGGTCGCCTCGGCGTACGCCTTTGTGACGGCCTCGATGGTGGCGCGCTTCTGCTCGGCGGTCAGTCCGGGCGTCTGGCTGATCTGAATGAGGGGCATATAAAGCATTGTGCCACCATCAGATTCATGCACCGGTCACAGCAGTGAGGACCAGTACGAGTAGAAGCGATGGATCACCAGCCCGCCCACGGCAAGCGCCCACACCGTCACCGGCACCACGTGGTTTCCGTTGGCGGACAGCACTTCCGCCCGCACCGGGCGGGTGAAGGTGCCGCGGCGGAGGTTGCGCAGCGTGACGTACCAGAAGACCGGCACGGTCACCGCCCACACGACCATGCAGTACGGGCACAGGGCTCCGATGACGTAGAGGCTCTGCACGATCAGCCAGTGCACGAACACGACCGCCGCGCTCACCCCCGCCTGCAGGCCCAGCCAGTACCAGCGGGCGAAGCGGGCCCCGGCGAGCAGCCCGGCGCCGGTGGCCGCGACCACCGCGAACCCGGCGATGCCGAGCAGCGAGTTGGGGAACCCGAACACGGATGCCTGCGGGGTCTCCATCACCGAGCCGCAGTTGAGGACCGGGTTCAGGCTGCAGGTCGGGATGTAGCCGGGATCCGCGACGAGCGCGAGCTTCTCGACGGTGAGCACGAACGAGGCGATGGCGCCGACGAGGCCGCCGATCAGCAGCAGCCAGGGCAGAGACCGCTCGAACGGTGCACCGTCACCCGACTCGGCGACGGTGGGCGCCTCAGCCGAGGGCGGCGTCGAGCGCATCGACGAGGTCCTGGTGGTACGAGGCGTCGACCCGCTGGCCGTCGACGAAGAACGTCGGGGTGCCGGTCACCCCGAGGGCCTGCCCGTCTGCGACGTCGGCGGCGACCCGCGCCGCCGTCGCCGGGTCGGCGTAGGCGGCATCGAAGGCCGCCAGGTCGAGCCCCAGATCGGCGGCGAAGCCCCGGAAGACGTCGTCCTTCGGGATCCGCTGCTCACCCCACTGCGCCTGCGCCTCGTACATCCGCTGGTACATCTGCTCGAACCTGCCCTGCTGGGCGGCGGCCTCCACGGCCCGGGCCGCGCGCTCGCCGTTGAAGTGACCGGGCATCGGGAAGTAGCGCACCACGAAGCTCACCCGGTCGCCGTACTCGGCGCGCAGCTCCTCGATCGAGGAGTGCGCCGCCCCGCAGGCCTCACACTCGAAGTCCAGGAACTCCACGAACGTCACGCTGCCGTCCGGCGTGGAGGAGAGCCGGTGGCTGTCCGGGCGCACCAGCACCGTTGCGTCGACACCACCGCCGGCACTGTCCTCGCCTCCGGTGTCCGAGCGGCCGAAGAACAACAACGACGCGACGCCCAGGACGAAGACCACGACCAACGCCAGCGAGATCCTCACGCCGCGGGTCATCGGCCCACCCGTGACGTCGAGAGCGTCGAAACAGGCAAACGAGGCGAAGCAGGCATGGGCGCCATGCTAGCGAGCACAGCGCGGCTCGACGCACCCGGGCCGACGGCGACGGTCAACCCGTCCGCGTGCGCCTGCCCGCCATGCGGGCGCCATCCTCACGGCATCCCCGCGGTCGCCCGCAGGACCCTGAGGAGCTGCGTCGCGTACTCCGGGGCGACCCGGTACCCGCCGTCGGCGGCGGCGATGTTCCCGCGTTCCACCTTCGCGTCCCACCAGTCCCGCAGGAACCCTTCCGCGAACCCTCCAGTGCAGAATCCGTACGGGTCGGCGACGAACGAGGTGGTGATCATGAGGGTGTAGCAGGGCCGCTCGTAGTCGTCCTGCCCCTCGGCCCGGTTCACGAAGTCCTCGAACGACGTTGCGGTGGTCAGGTGCGAGTAGAGCCAGAACAGGACGTCGTACATCAGCCACGAGTCGCCGTCCGCGTGGAGCGCGAAAAACCCCTTCTCCGTGACGATCCGCTCGGCTAGAGCGCGGATCAGCACCCCGCCGTCCGGCAGACCCGCCTCCAGGGCGCGGCGGAGGATCGGCGAGAACGTACCGTGCCGCACAGTCGCGAGATCGGCCTGCAACGTCTCCCCGGCGTCGTCGAACTCGTCCTCGCCCACCAGGCCGCGAACGAAGGTCGCGAAGTCGGGCGCGACCACGGTGATGCGATAGTCGAACTCCTGGTCGACGTGGACGACCCGAGGCTCGCCGTGCGGGCCACAGGCACGGTAGTCGAGCATGATCTGCTCGTGCCCGGCGCTCGGGGTGTCGGCGACACCGATGCCGATGTCCGGGTACCCCCACTCGTCCCGCAGGAACGTCGAGCCGAGCTCCCCGCACAGCGACCACGTCGCGGTACGGCCGATCGCATACAGACCGCTGATCTGGATGTGGTCCTCGGCCCAGCTCGTCGACGTGTCCATCGGAAAGCAGGGTCGCTCGACCATTCCGCCGTTGTGCATCCGAGCCAACTCCACGTAGGAGTCCGGGAGCCGGTACCCGCCCAGCTCCTCCTCGATCGACGCGATCAGCTCGTCGGTCGGCGCGGACTCGACGTAGTTCTCCCGCGAGTACTCGCCGTCGTCCCAGAAGCCCTCGAAGTCGACGCCGTCGAAATGCCCTGTGGTGCGCGTGAACCCGTCGGCCCCACGGCCGTCCGGTCCGGCGGAACTGACGTCCTTCACAGTCGCGGGTGTCCTTTCAGGCTCGGCGGACCGACCCGGACCGCCGACGTGCCGATCCGCGACCTGCGGATGCAGGCGGGCACCGAGCGAGGGGGCGAGTATCGTCGCCTCGACGTCAGGGGCGGGCGAGCAGGACGTCGGTGTCGAAGCAGGTGTGCGTGCCGGTGTGGCAGGCCGCGCCCTCCTGGTCGACGATCAGCAGCACGCTGTCGCCGTCGCAGTCGAGGCGCACCTCGTGCACGTACTGGGTGTGCCCGGAGGTCTCCCCCTTGACCCAGTACTGCTGGCGCGAACGCGAGTAGTACGTGCCCTTACGGGTTTCCAGCGTGCGGGCCAGCGCCTCGTCGTCCATCCACGCCACCATCAGCACGTCGCCGGTGGAGCGCTCCTGGGCGACGGCACTGAACAGGCCGGCGTCGTTTCGCTTGAGCCGCGCGGCAATCGCGGGATCCAGACTCATCGGACGGTGATCCCCTCTCCGCGCATGGCGGTCTTGACGTCGGCGATGGTCAGGTCGCCGAAGTGGAACACGCTGGCCGCGAGCACCGCGTCCGCGCCGGCCTGCACGGCGGGCGCGAAGTGCTCCACCGCGCCGGCGCCGCCGCTGGCGATCACCGGGACGTGCACGGCCGCGCGCACCGCGCGGATCATCCGCAGGTCGAACCCGACCTTGGTGCCGTCGGCGTCCATCGAGTTCAGCAGGATCTCCCCCACGCCCAGCTCGGCGCCGCGCTGCGCCCACTCGACGGCGTCGATCCCGGTGCCGCGGCGACCGCCGTGGGTGGTCACCTCCCAGCCCGACGGCGTGGGCGGCTGGCCCTCGGGCACGGTGCGGGCGTCGACCGACAGCACGATGCACTGCGAGCCGAACCGCGCGCTGAGCTCGCGCAGCAGCTCCGGCCGCGCGATCGCGGCGGTGTTGACGCTGACCTTGTCCGCGCCCGCGCGCAGCAGCCGGTCCACGTCCTGCTCCGTGCGCACGCCGCCGCCGACGGTGAGCGGGATGAACACCTGCTCGGCGGTGCGGGTGACCACGTCGAGCATGGTCCCGCGCTCGGAGGTGGACGCCGTCACGTCCAGGAACGTCAGCTCGTCGGCGCCCTGCGCGTCGTACGCCGCCGCCAGTTCCACGGGATCGCCTGCGTCACGCAGGTTCTCGAAGTTGACGCCCTTCACCACGCGGCCCGCGTCCACGTCCAGACACGGGATGACCCGCACCGCCACCGTCATCGTTGGTCAGCCTTCCTTCACCGTTCGCAAGATCTCGAGTACTTCGTCGTGCACGCCCGGAGCCGCCGCCAGCACCGAGCCGGAACCCAGATGCCAGGGCGCGCCGTCCAGGTCGGTCACCACCCCGCCGGCCGCCCTCACCAGCGCCACACCGGGCGCGTTGTCCCACGGGTGGTACCCGTAGACCACCGCTGCCCCGAGCACCCCGGCCGCCACGAACGCCAGGTCCACCCCGGTGCTGCCGTGCACCCGGATCCGGCGCGAGGTGCGGCTGAGCTGTTCGAGCACGTCCGCCCGCAGCCGGCCCGGGATCGGTCCGCGCCCGTCCACGTTGAACGCGCCGAGCCCGACCAGCGAGTCGGTCAGCCGTGCCGGTTCCAGTCTCGCGACCGGGCTTCCGTTGCACAACACCGGGCCGTCGACGGAGGCGGCGTAGCGGCGGCCGAGCATCGGCAGCCAGGTCAGCCCCAGCACCGGGACCCCGTCGCGCAGCAGCGCCAGCAGGATTCCCGCGGTCGGCAGACCCGACGAGTAGTTCAGGGTGCCGTCGATGGGGTCGACCACCCAGACGGTGCCGGTCGCCAGTTCCGGGCCGCCGAACTCCTCGCCGTGCACGGGGATACCGGTGCGCTCGGTCAGTTCGGCGACGATGCGCTGCTCGAGCTCGAGGTCCAGGGCCGTGGCGAAGTCGCGCGGGCCCTTGTCCACCGCGCTCGGCGCCCCCACCCCGGCGACGAACCGTTCGCTGACCCCGTCCAGGACGGCGGAGGCGACCGCGAGCAGCTCGTCGAGCCGGGCGGGGGTCATCGGACTAACCGGCGACCGCGGCGAGGGCCTCGGGCAGCGTGAACCGGCCCGCGTACAGCGCCTTGCCGATGATCGCGCCCTCGACGCCCTGTCCGGTCAGAGCGGCGATCGCGATGACGTCGTCGAGCACGGAGATGCCGCCCGAGGCGACGACCGGGGCGTCGGTGACCGCGCACACCTGCGCGAGCAGGTCCAGGTTCGGGCCGGTCAGGGTGCCGTCCTTGGAGACGTCGGTGACGACGTAACGGGCGCAGCCCTCGCGGTCGAGGCGGGCGAGGGTCTCGAACAGGTCGCCACCCTCGGTCACCCAGCCGCGGCCGCGCAGCTGGTAACCGCCGTCGGTCTGCCGCACGTCGAGCCCGACGGCGATCTTGTCGCCGTACCGGGCGATGGCGCTCGCGCACCACTCGGGGTTCTCGATGGCGGCGGTGCCGAGGTTGACGCGACCGCAGCCCGTGGCCAGAGCGGCCTCGAGGGTCTCGTCGTCGCGGATGCCGCCGGACAGCTCCACCTTGACGTCGAGCTCGCCGATCACGTCGACAAGCAGGTCGCGGTTGGATCCGCGGCCGAAGGCGGCGTCGAGGTCCACCAGGTGCACCCACTCGGCACCGGCGTTCTGCCAGGCGAGGGCGGCGTCGCGGGGCGAGCCGTAATTGGTCTCGCTACCTGCCTCCCCCTGAACGAGGCGGACGGCTTGTCCGTCGACGACATCAACAGCAGGCAAAAGGACCAGGCTCACTGCGCCAACCCTAGTGCGTCACGCCGACGGGCCGGTCCCCGGGTCGTCGTCGGCTTCGTCGAGGGCGCGGCGGGTCAGCCGGGTGGACACCAGGCCCATCGCGGCGATGGCGCCGACGACCCCTGCCAGCACGATGACCAGCCCGATTCCTGGTCCCGGCCGGAGCACCGCAACCAGGATCGTCGCCACCAGCAGGACGGTGGCCGCGCTGCCGAGCGAGAGCAGCGCGAGCCACCCGAACGAGAGCCCGCGACCGCCCCGCGGCGCACTCACAGACTGCGGACCCAGTTCTCCAGGAGTGTGGCGCCGGCGTCCCCGGACTTCTCGGGGTGGAACTGGGTGGCCGAGAGCGCGCCGTTCTCGACCGCGGCCAGGAACCGTCCGCCGTGGTCGGCCCAGGTGAGCTTCGGCGCGGCGATCACCTCCGGATCCGCCAGTTCCCACTTCTGCACCGCGTACGAATGCACGAAGTAGAAGCGGGTGTCGGCGTCGATGCCGGCGAACAACACGCTGTCCGCGGGCGCCTCGAGGGTGTTCCAGCCCATGTGCGGGAGCACGTCGGCCTGCAGGCGCTCGACGGTTCCGGGCCATTCCCCGCAGCCCTCGACGTCGACACCGTGCTCGACGCCTCGCTCGAAGAGGATCTGCATGCCGACGCAGATGCCGAGGACCGGCCGGCCGCCGGCGAGGCGCTGGCCGATGATCCGCTCGCCGCGGACCGCGTGCAGGCCCTCCATGCAGGCGCCGAACGCGCCGACGCCGGGCACCAGCAGGCCGTCGGCGGCCAGGGCCACCTTCGGGTCGGAGGTCACCTCGACGTCCGCGCCGACGCGGGCGAGGGCCCGCTGCGCGGAGTGGAGGTTGCCGGAGCCGTAGTCGAGGAGGGCGACGGAGGTCATGGCTCGACTCTATCGGCCCGCGGCGCCGCTTGAATCGTCCGGCCCAGCGCGACCGGAATCACCGCCACGATGCCGGCGGCGGCGACCGCGAACACCCACGGGTAGCCCGCGATCCCGGCGACCACGCCGAGCGCGAGCGCGCCGATCCCCGTGCCCGCGTCGTAGCTGATGTTCCAGGCCGCACTCGCCGCACCGAAACGGGCCGGACCGGCCGCCGCGAACAGCGTCACCAGCGCCTCGTTCTGGACCGCGCCGAACCCGATGCCGAAGGCGACGGACCCGGCGAGCAGCAGCGACACCCGGCCGCCGTCCTGAACCCCGAGCGCGAACAGCGCGGCACCAAGCGCGCCACAGGCCAAGGCGGGCACCATGATCCGGCCGAGGCCGATCCGGTCGACCAGCACCCCGGCGCCGTAACGTCCCACCAGGATGGCGCCGCTGACCACCGCGAGCGCGACACCCGCGATCGCGGCCCGGTCCCCGACCGCGATCGGCAGCAGGCTCGACACCCCGCCGTACGCGGACGCCACCATCAGCATCGCCAGGCACGGCGCCAGCAGCACGCTCGCAGGCAGGCGACGCACCCCGCCGGGCCCGCCGTGGGCCCGCGGGATCGACGGCAACGCCACGATGGAGACGATCGACAGCAACGGCACCAGCGCGCCGAGCACGAACACCACCGACTCGTGGCCGCCGCCGAACAGCGCCAGACCGAGTGGCAGCGCGACCATCTGGGACGCGGACACGGCGATGCCCTGGGCGCCGGTGGCCCGACCGAGCAGTCGTTTCGGCGCGAGCTCCGCGATCAGCGCGCTGCCCGCCACCGTCACCAGGCCGAACCCGACCCCGCGCACCGCGGAGATCGCCAGCGCGGGAACCGGATCGGTGGAGAGCAGGAACGCCAGCGTCGGCGCCCCGAGCAGCAGGCAGCCGACGGCGAGCACCCAGCGGTGCCCCCAGGTCCGCAGCAGCGCGGGCACCGCCAGCTGGGTGAGCACCGTGGTGGCCATGAAGATCGCGGTGCTCGCCCCGGCCAGGGCGTCCGAGCCACCCGAGCGCGAGATCGCCAACGGCACCACCGGCAACAGCAACGACCAGCCGCCGAAGGTGGTGGCGCCCATCAGCAGTGCGACCGGCAACCCGGGCGTGCGGAGCAGCCCGGCTGTCCCGGCAGGCACTAGACCAACCGCAGGATTCCGCCGGCCGCCGCGATGACCGCCATGGCCAGCAGCACGCCCGAGGCGAACTTGTTGACCTTCCACAGCGAGTAGGCGCCGCCACCGAGGAATCCGGCCGCCAGGAACAGGATGTAGATCAGTGCGTCTCCGCTCACAGCTACGTCCCTTCCGGGTTCATTCCGCAGGCTCCACTCACAGCGCGCCCTTGGTCGACGGCACGCCGGTCACCCGCGGGTCCGGCTCGACGGCCTCGCGCAGCGCCCGCGCGACGGCCTTGAACTCCGCCTCCGTGATGTGGTGCTGGTCGCGGCCGTAGAGCACCCGCACGTGCAGCGCGATGCGCGCGTTGGAGGCGAGCGACTCGAACACGTGCCGGTTGATCACCGTCGCGTACGGCACCCCCGGGTACCCGCCGATGACGCTGTGCAGCATGTGGTCCGGCTCGCCGGTGTGCACGCAGTACGGGCGGCCGGAGACGTCGACGGAGGCGTGCGCGAGCGTCTCGTCCATCGGGATGAACGCGTCGCCGAAGCGGCGGATGCCCTTCTTGTCGCCGAGCGCCTGACCGAGCGCCTGGCCGAGCACGATGGAGGTGTCCTCCACCGTGTGGTGCGCCTCGATCTCGATGTCGCCCTCCGCCTTGACCGTCAGGTCGAAGCTGGCGTGGCTGCCGAGGGCCGTCAGCATGTGGTCGAAGAACGGCACGCCGGTGGAGATGTCGACGATGCCGGTCCCGTCGAGGTTCAACTCGACGGAGATGCTCGACTCCCGGGTGGTGCGTTCGACCTTCGCGATGCGGTCGGTCATCGATTGTCTCCTGTGCTGGATGAGGTGGCTGCCAGTTCGGTGGCCGCGAGTTCGTCGCTGGCCGTGATGAAGGCGTCGTTCTCCGAGGCGAGTCCGACGGTGGCGCGCAGGAAGCCGGGGATCCCGACGTCGCGGATGAGCACCCCGCGGTCCAGGTAGGCCTGCCAGGCCCGGGCCGCATCGGTGAACTCGCCGAACAGGACGAAGTTGGCATCCGACGGGATGACATGGAATCCGCTGTCCGCGAGGGCCTTCGACACCCGCACCCGCTCGGCCGCGAGCGCGTGCACGCTGCCGAGGGTTTCGTCGGCGTGCCGCAGGGCCGCGCGCGCGGCGGCCTGGGTGACCACCGACAGGTGGTACGGCAGCCGCACCAGCAGCAACGCCTCGATGAACGCCGGCGCCGCCGCGAGATAGCCGAGTCGGCCGCCCGCGAAGGCGAACGCCTTGCTCATCGTCCGGGTCACCACGAGCTTGGCCGGGTACTCGTCGATCAACGTCATGGCGCTCGGCGCCTCCGAGAACTCCGCGTACGCCTCGTCGACGATCACGACGCCGGGGGCCGCGTCGAGTACCCGGCGCAGGTCGGCGATGCCGACGCTGTGCCCGGTCGGGTTGTTCGGGCTGGTGACGAACACCACGTCGGGGCGGCGGTCCGCGATGGCCGCCACCGCCGCGTCGACGTCCAGCGCGAAGTCCGCACCGCGGAAGACCGGCAGCCACTGCGTGTCGGTGCCGTCGGCGATGATCGGGTGCATCGAGTACGACGGCACGAAGCCCATCGCGCTGCGGCCCGGCCCGGCGAACGCCTGCAACAGCTGCTGCAGGATCTCGTTGGAACCGTTTGCGGCCCAGACGTTCTCGACCGTCACCGGAACCCCGGTCTGCCGCGCGAGGTACGCCGCCAGGTCGGTGCGCAGGGCCACGGCGTCGCGGTCCGGGTAGCGGTGCAGCTCGCGTGCGGCCTCCCGCACCGACTCGGCGACGTCGTCGATCAACGCCTGCGTCGGCGGGTGCGGGTTCTCGTTGGTGTTCAGCTGCACCGGAACCGTCAGCTGCGGCGCCCCGTACGGCGACTTCCCCCGCAGGTTCTCACGTATCGGCAGCTGGTCGAGCCGGGCGTCCCCGCCCGGTGCCGCGCTCACTTGAGCGCCTCGAAACGGAGCCGGACGGCCTCGCCGTGCGCGGGCAGGTCCTCGGCGTTGGCCAGGGTGATGACATGACCGGCGACGTCCTTGAGGGCCGCCTCCGAGTAGTCGACGACGTGGATGCCGCGCAGGAAGGTCTGCACGCTCAGGCCGGACGAGTGCCGCGCGCAGCCGGCGGTGGGCAGCACGTGGTTCGAGCCGGCGCAGTAGTCGCCCAGGCTCACCGGCGACCACGCGCCGACGAAGATCGCGCCCGCGCTGCGGACCCGGCCGGCCACCTCGGCGGCGTTCTCGGTCTGGATCTCCAGGTGCTCGGCGGCGTAGGCGTTGACCACCCGCAGGCCGTCCTCGATCGAGGAGACCAGCACGGTGCCGGACTGGGTGCCGGCGAGCGCCGTCGCGACCCGCTCGCGGTGCTTGGTCAGCTCGAGCTGGGCGGTCAGCGCGTCGTCCACCGCGTCGGCGAGTTCGGTGGACGTGGTGACCAGAACGCTGGCGGCCAGCACGTCGTGCTCGGCCTGGCTGATCAGGTCGGCGGCCACGTGCACCGGGTCGGCGGTGTGGTCGGCGAGGATCGCGATCTCGGTGGGGCCGGCCTCGGCGTCGATGCCGACCATGCCGCGGCAGAGCCGCTTGGCCGCGGTGACGTAGATGTTGCCCGGTCCGGTGATCAGGTCCACGGGCGCCAGTTCCGCGCCGTCGGTGTCGGTGCCGCCGTAGGCGAGCAGCGCGACGCCCTGACCGCCGCCGACCGCCCACACCTCCTCGACGCCGAGCAGCTGCGCCGCGGCCAGGATGGTCGGGTGCGGCAGCCCGCCGAACGCGGCCTGCGGCGGCGAGGCCACGACCAGGGACTCGACACCCGCGGCCTGCGCCGGCACCACGTTCATCACCACGGACGACGGGTACACCGCGTTGCCGCCGGGCACGTACAGGCCGACGCGGTCGACCGGCACCCACCGCTCGGTGACGGTGCCGCCCGGCACCACCTCGGTGACGGTGTCGGTGCGGCGCTGGTCGGCGTGCACCTTGCGGGTGCGTTCGATGGCGACCTCGAGCGCCGTCCGCACGGCCGGGTCGAGCTCGGCGAGGGCGCGGGCCAGCTCGGCGGCGGGGACCCGCACGGTGTCGGGGCGGACGCCGTCGAACTTCTCGCCGAACTCGAGCGCCGCCTCGGCGCCGCGGTCGCGCACGGCCTCGACCATCGGGCGGACCTGATGCAGCACCGCGTCCACGTCCACTCCACCTCGGGGCAGCGCCGCTCGGAGTTCGGCGGTGGTGGGGGTTCGACCGCGGAGATCGACGCGGGCGAGCTCGGTGCGGGCAGGCATGAGGGTCCCTTCGAAAGGATGGGTTTGTGTCGATTATCCAGGATAGTTGCTACTCATTTTCGCCGACCGCCCACGGCGCCCCGGCCGGGCGGTCAGGGCAACGCCGGAAAGTTGACGATGTCCCCCTCGAGGGGGAGCTGATCCGTTCGATCTCCGGCATTCGGGCCACGCACGAGCCTGTCCGTGGCCGTGGATCCCACGAACGCGAAGCGGTCGATCTCGTAGGGCACGTTGTCGCTCGACAGCGGCACCGGGGCCCGGGTCACATGGAAGTGCAGGTGGGCCTCGGTGGTGTTGCCCGAGTTGCCCAGGTTCCCGATCACCTGACCACGCGACACCCGGTCACCGATCTTCACCGACGCCGATCCCGGAATCATGTGCGCGTAGAAGGCGTAGTTGCCGTCGCCGATGTCGATGATCACGTAATTGCCACCGAGCTGATCGAGGGTGAGGGTCTGATTGACCTGATGCGGCGGCTCGTCCTGCTTGTCGGACACCACTGCCACGACCGTGCCGTCGGCCACGGCCAACAGCGGGGCGTCGTAGGCGAGGTAGTCCTCGTTCTTCGAGCCGTCACCCCTTTGGGAACTCAGCTCCGGGCTGTTCGAATCGATGCGCATCCAGTCGACGGCATAGCGCTCGGTTCCGTTGATCCGTCCGCCGACCGCCATCATCGCGCCACGGTGCGAGGTGATCACGCAGCATCCGTTGGCCGCTACCCAACCGTCGCCGGTGAGCGGCGGGCCGATGATCACGGGCGAGCCCGTCCCGGTCGTGATGGCTCCGCCGATCTGAGTCACGGTGTCCGGGTACCTCGCGTCGAGGCTGGGATCCTGTGCGACGGAGGGGCCGTACGTGGTGGTCAGCCGATGAGTCACCTCGGCCGGTACGTCGGCGCGGGTGTCGTAGACGTCGTCGAGCACCAGCACGGCAGTGCGCCCGACCGGGATGTCGGTGACCGGCTCCGCCTCGAACTTCGCCAACGGGTACGTGCGGGCCAGCACCTCGTCCTTCGACAGGCTCGCCACCACCTTGCCGTCCGGTCCACCGGCCAGCGTCTCGAGCGCGGTGACGGTCGCGGGCCTCGGCGAGAGGTTGAGCACCTCGATCTCGTAGGCCACATGGACCTTGCCGTCGGTACCGGTGACCGGAATCGGGTCGGGCCCGAGGGCCGTGATGACGAGTGGCGCCGCCACATCGACATCGAGGGGGTAGCCGGGCGGGACGCCGCCCCGAGCGTCGTCGACCGAAGTCGACGGCTGGGTTGACCCGGCGGAATCGACCGACGACGAGCACGCCGCCACCAGCGCGGCACACGTCACGAGGAGCAGCGGAACTCTTCGCATGGGGATGTCCTTACGTCGACGGGCATTCCGGGTCGGCTGGCCGCTCGGGCGCGGTGGTGCCGCCGCGTGCCGACGTCACGCGGGTTCCGACGCCGTCGCGAAGGGCGGAACCACCGCCGAGTCGAGGCATGGCGGCCGGTACGACGTCGACGGGTGGTCCAGGAACCCGGTGACGGCGGCGGGGCCGCAGTCGGACTGGGTGAGCACGCTGTGCCCGGACTCGGGGAAGGTCAGTGCGACCGCGTTGAAGGTTCAGCGCGAAACGCAGGGCGGCGAGGTCGGCCGCGTTCTCGAGGGTGTTGAAGGCCGCGAGATCGACGCCCTGCCCTCGCAATTGGGTGCCGCAGGCCCCGACGGCGGCGTTTCCGCCGGCCGCCGTCGCAGGGGCGGTGTAGGGCAGGGCCAGTGCGTCCCGCAGGTAGGCGTCCACCTGAGGGCAGGGCAGGAAGGGGGTGGCGTGCAGCGTGTCGCGCTGGTCGAGGTAGATCACATCGCGGTTGTCGTTGACGCCCAGGCCCCGGTAGAGGGACACCCCATCGAGCAGTCCACTGCCCCCGGGCCCACCTGCCAGCGTCAGCAGCGGCGGCTGCGACGGCTGCGGGTTCCGTGCGCGTTGCCGCGCGACGGGCACGGTGACGGTGCCGTCGTCGGGCCGAGCTCGGTCCTGCGGGACTGTCAGTGTGCCGCAGACGAAGTCGTCCCCTAGCGGCGGCAATGACAGACCCGGCAGGACCGGCTCGGGGCAGGGGTTCGCGGCGTAGCTGTACGGCCCGACTGGCAACGGCGCGGCACCGTCGGCACCACTCGGGGCGGAGGTACACCCGGAAAGGACCATCAGCGCGGTGACCGCGACGGCGAACAAGCCTGTGCGGCGGCACAACAGGCAACCGGTGCGCGATGGATTCGTCATGGCGACTCCAGAGCGGGCCCTGGCGGACTGCCTCAGCCCAACTCCTGGAGTCTATTCACGAAATGTCCGATTCTTCGTGGATTCGTCGAACGCGGGGGCCCACTCACACGTCGATGGGCAGCTCGAACTCGCCCTGTCCGGAGAAGTCCACCTGCCGCTGCGCGTTCGCCAGCGCGCTGACCACGCAGGTACCGATCGGCCCGCCCCGGTCGAAGAGCGTGGCGGTGCCGGCCGCGATGCCGTCCGCACTGTGGTGGTCGTCCGCCTCGAGTCCCACCTCCGGGCCGTCCGGCAGCCGCGAGAGCACCATCGTCAGGTCGACGTTGATGAAGCCGACCCCGGCAGTGCCCCAGTTCGTCATCAGGCTGGTCGGCTCGGCGGCCATCGCCGCCCGCACGAACGGCGACAGCTCCTCCCCCTCCACGACCGGAATGTTCTGGGACCACATCCGCTTTCGGCTCGCGCCCTGGTGCTCGAGCATGGATGAGGACCAGCCCTCCGGATGGTCGTCGCTGCCGAACCAGGGCGGCCGCAGCTCGTCGACCGGGCCCGCGTCCGGCGGCGACGGCCGGTGCTCGCGGGTCCACACCTCGCCGGGCGGCTGCTCCGACCGACGCAGGAACACGGCCGACGCCCGCGCCACCACCTCGCCGTCCTGCCACAGCTCGGCGTCGGCGACCCGGATCCGGCGCCCCTCCCGCACCGACGCCGTGGTCGTGGTGAACGGCCTGGTCAGCGCGGGCCGGAACAGGTCGACGGTGAGCCGGGCGGGGGTGAATCCCTCTGCGCCGTGACCATTCTCGACCGCCCGCGCCAAAAGTCCGCACAGCGCCGCGCCGTGCACCATGTCCTCCGACCACCGGCTGGTCGCGAATGGCAGCGGCACGTAGCCGTCCTCGGTCGTGGCAAAGAACGCGAACTGGTCGGGCACGGTGAGCACTCCTGTCGACAGTTGAACTTCTCAACCAGATGATGGTTGCCCGGACCCGCGTCGGGTGCGAAACGGGCGAAATCGACGCAGCAGCGCTCCGGCCACGATCGCCGCGACCACCACGGCCGACAGCACCGGCACGTAGTTGCCGAACCGGACGAAGGGGGTGTCCGCCCCCGTGGCGGGCACCTCGACGACGAGGCTGCCGTGCTGGTCGGCGGGCATCGACCCGAGCCGCTCGCCCCGCGCGTCGAACGCCGCCGAGACCCCGGTGAGCGCGGCGGCCACCACCGGGCGGCCGGTCTCCGCGGCCCGCACCGCGCCCACGCTCGCGAGCTGCGCGGGTGCCCAACTGCCCTGGAAGGTGGCGGTCGAGGTCTGGTAGACCAGCACCTGCGCACCGTCACGCGCCTGGCTCCGGGCCAGGTCCGGGAAGGTCTCCTCGAACGAGACCAGCGGCCCGATCGTCACCCCGCCGCCGGTCTCCATCGTCGTCAGTTCGTGCCCGGGTCGCCGGTTCTGGCCCGCGGCGGCGGTGATCCGGCTGACCCAGCCGAGCTGGTCCCGGAAGGGGACGTACTCACCGAACGGCACCAGCCGGGTCTTGCGGTAGGTGACGCGCACACCCTGCCCGTCGAGCAGCACCGACGTCTTCGCGACCGCGCCGGTCGCGTCTCGGGCGTCGACGTTGACGAGCAGGTCCGCCCCGACCTCCCGGGACAACGCGGTGAGCCGGGCCAACACGTCCGGCCGGTCCGTCAGGTCCGCCCCGACGCTGCTCTCCCCCCACACCACCAGGTCCACCGGCCTGCCGATCGCGCGGGTCAGCTGCTCCTGGCTCGCCAGCAGGTCGCCGTGCACGATGCCCGGTTGCACGAGGGCGACGGTCGTGAGGATGTCGGCCGGCGGGGCCGGCCGGGCCGCGAAACAGAGCGGTCCCGCCGCCACCGCGACGGCCGCGGCGGCGGCGCCCCAGCAGCGGGCCGACCGGCCGCCGACGACCAGCAGTGCGACGCCGGTGTTGGCCGCGACCACCGCGAAACCGACGAGCCAGATGCCGCCGACCGCGGCGAGCGCCAGCACGGCGGGGTGGCGCCACTGGGTGGCGCCGAGCAGCGACCACGGCCCGCC
>NZ_BCXG01000014.1 GCF_001894985.1 Rhodococcus tukisamuensis NBRC 100609
CCGCGGCACCGGCCGCCGCCGGCGGGCCGTCCGGCCCGGCCGCGGGTTCCGGCGGTGACGGCGCGGTCACCGTCCCCGTACCGGCGTCGAAGGAGGCGGTGATCGCCGGGCTGCCGCCCGCACTGCGCACCGAGCTGGAGAACTGCAAGGCCTCCGGGGAGACCGACAACGGCGGCCTGCAGTTGCAGTGCCAGATCCGTGAGGGCAGCGCGCTGACCGCGGGCATCACCGAGGGCGGCTACCAGTCGATCATCGTCTCGGTGGACGTCAAGGACGCGAAGAAGCGGGTGATTGGGATCCGTCAGGGCTTCCAGAACAACACCGCCGCCGCCACCAACGAGACGGTCGAGGACACGGCGCGGTCGGCGGCCGCGCACATCGACGGTCCGGGCTACAACGACACCTTCAAGATCTGGTACGCCAACTCGTCGACCGGGGTGATGGCGTCCTTCAACGGCGCGCAGGGCCTCGACGGCGCCAAGACGTTCCTGGCCCGGTCGGGCCTGATCCACTGATCGTCGACGCATGACGAGGGGCTGCCGAACAACCGTGTTCGGCAGCCCCTTTCGCGTATCTGCGGGCCCGGAGAAGTTTCCTCGAAACGGTCGGGAACCTTTCCGGCGTCCGGCCGCATCCAACTCTCGACAACGCACACGAGAGCGAGCGAGGACGAGACGATGAGCAACCCGGACGCGTACACCGACACCGACCTCGCCGAGTACAAGGCCGAGCTGAACGCCATCGTCACCGACCCGAACCTGACGTTCGAGGAGAAGCTGGACGCGATTTCCGACGCGGCCGGCGAAGAATTCGACGACATCGTCAACGCTCACGACGCCACCGCCACCGCACCCGAGGAGACCCCCGTGACCGAACCGACCAGCACCGTCTACGACAAGCTCGACGCGATCGACGCCACCATCGAGGACCTCAGCAGCATCGGCCCCGACGCGCCCGCGGGATCCGACGTGGTCGGCGACCCCGCGACCGCGTCATACAACACCGCCACCGCACCGACCAGTGAGCCGGTACCCGCCGCGGACACCACCGCGGCCCCCGCCGAGGTGCCCGCCGAGGCCCCCTCCGAGGTCAACGAGGCCATCGGCGTCAACGGCAACGTCGACTACTTCTCCCCCCGCGACGTCGACCGCGACGGCGACGTCGACATCGCACACTCCCGGGTCGACGGCGTCGACACCATCACCCACTACGCCGACGACGGCGCCATCACCCTGGTCGAGCAGGACACCGACTTCAACGGCACCTACGAGACCGCCGCCTCGGTCCGCGCCGACGGCACCGTCCGGACCGCCGAGGACTCCGACGACGACGGCGACGTCGACCTGGTCACCTACTACGACCCGGCCACCCGCCAGCCGGAGCGTCAGGACGCGATCGACGGGGCGCGGATCACCGACAGCAAGTTCGACACCGACGGAGACGCCCAGCCCGACGTCCACCTCGTCGACAGCGACGGCGACGGCCGTTTCGACTCCGTGGCCGTCGACAGCGACGCCGACGGCATCGTCAACGAGACCCTCGTCGACACCGACGGCGACGGCGCGTTCGACCTGATCAGCTCCGACGACGACAACGACGGCACCCAGGAGTCGTACCTCACCTCGGCCGAGAACGGGGTCGGGTCGCTGGGCGACATCAGCACCTACGAGTCGCTGATCCCGGCCGACGACAGCTACCACACCCAGGCCGGCACCGGCGCCTACGAGCCGCCGACCGTCGACGAGATCCCTGGCGACCTCGCCTGACCTCCACCGACGCTGCGACCCGGAAGGATTCGACGATGGACGACTTCGACCATGACGCAGTTGCCATGTGGTCCGACACAGTCGCGGCCGTCGACGAGTCGTCGGCGGTCGACGACGCCGCCGGACCCGAGCCGATCCCGCGCGCAGATCCCCTGTCCGACTTCGCCATCGACCCGGCCGACCCGGCGCCCGGGTCCGGCGACGGACCGGTGGGGGCGGTCGGTACCGACGACGCCGACGACGGCGTCGACGACGTGCCCGACCTCGCCGGCGGGGAGGACGGGGTGCACGGCAACCCGGTCGCGTGGACTCTGGACTGGTTCTACCAGCAGTTCGACGGGTACTGCGGGCCGTCGGTGGTGGCACAGGTCGTCGCCCAGTACACCGGCGCTCCCATCACCGACCCCCAGCAGCTGGTGGACCGCGCCGTCGAGCTCGGGCTGACGGACGACCCCAGCGAGGGGATGACGCTGCCCGCCGTCGAGACCCTGCTCGAGGATCAGGGCGTGCCGTGCACGCGCACCGACAGTTCCCTCGACGACCTGCGCGACCGGCTCGACGCCGGGTACGGAGTGATCGCGATGGTCGACTCCGGTGAGATCTGGACACCGGGGGAAGAGGCCGACGAGGACGACGCCCCCGATCACGTCCTCGTCGTCGCCGGCGTCGACGACGCCCGCGGGGTGGTGATCCTGTCGGATCCCGGTGTGCCGTACGGCAATCAGCTCGAGATCCCGATCAAGCAGTTCGAGGACGCCTGGGCCGACTCGGGATTCGAGATGCTCGTGACCGACGCGCCGGACGAGGCCCTGATCGGTCCGCCCGCGGGCACGACGGGCGAGCGTCGGTCGGCGATCGTCACCCTGCGGTCGGCGCGGCCCGATGAACAGGACGCACAATGATGACGGCGGCGTCCGCGGGTGACGCGACAATGAGGGGCAGTGCCACCGCGGGGTGGCGGACACGAGAGTCAGCGAGGTGACCGATGGACGATGACGAGTCGCTCTTCACCGGGTCGGAGGCAGCGAGCGCGCTGCCTCCCGTGCCCGACGACGTGTGGGCGCGGGCGTTGGCGGCCGCGCTCGACCCGGCTGCGCCGGCGGTGGACGCCGACCTCGTCCCGGAGATGGACGACGAGCCGGTGGTGCCCGAGGAGGACGGCATCGTCCTCGTCGACGACGAGAGCGATCCGGACGACGACGACACCGCGGAGGTCGTTCTCGACGACGGCGACTCCGTGTTCGACGAGCTGACCGCGCTGGACATCGACGACGTGGGGGTTTCCGGCGAGGACCCGGCGAGCGCGTTCGATCCGCAGGAGCCGGACCTCCACCACCACATCGTGGACCCCGATCCGGGCTACGACCTGCTGTGACCGGCACTCCACCACCACGGTCGCGACCGACGACGCGGCGGCGGGTAGCATCCCCGTCGGCCATGTGGGGGTGTGGGTGAGAACGCAAGGAGCGCGGGGGAAGTCGATGGACGAAGCGGAATTGTTGGCCGCCTGCCGGGGCGGTGACCAGCACGCGTTCGCCGAACTCGTGGGTCGTCACCGCACCAACGCCTGGCACGTGTGCCTGCAGATCACCGGCAACGCCCACGACGCCGAGGATGCGCTGCAGGACGCGCTGACCGCGGCCTGGCAGAACCTGCATCGGTTCCGCGGCGACGCCCGCTTCAACACGTGGCTGCACCGCATCGCCACCAACGCCGCCCTCGCGGTGGTCCGGCGCCGCAAGATCACCACCAGCCTCGACGACGCCGACGACGACTCCCCCGGTATCGATCTCACCGATCACGGCAGCGGGTTCGACGAGCGGGTGGTCACGGCCGACGCCGTCCACCACGCCCTCGGCCAGCTCCCCGAGGACTTCCGGGTAGCCATCGTCCTCGCCGAGTTCGCCGACCTGCCCTACGCCGACATTGCCGAGCACCAGCAGGTGAGCGTCGCGACCGTCAAGACCCGGATCCACCGGGCGCGCAAGCAGTTGGCGCAGTCGTTGGCGGCGGCGCACGCCTGACGGGCCCACCGCGGCCGCGCCTCCGCGATCGTGTCGGTGCGCACTGCCATCATGGGCGGCATGCATCTGTTCGACGAGGGTTTCGAGCCGCCCGAGGACTGCGTGTCGTGGTGCAAGACCAGGAGTTACGACCTGCACGTCCTCGACGACGGCGCGCTCGTCGACCTTGACTGGTGGAACCGGCACCTCGAGGAGGACGAGCACGAGATCCGGCTCCGGGGCCGCGACCACGACGGCCGGATCGTCACCGGGGGCCGGGCAACGGTCCTGCGCAACGACCTGCGCCTGGACGGCGAGCTCGTCGACGCCGAACATGCCGGCCTGGGCCTGCTGTTCCTCTGCGCCGCGTGGCGCAGCGGTCACACCAGGCGGCGCGCGGCGCGCCGGTTCCCGGACGTGTCCAACCGCTTCGTCGCCCCGAACGTGCACCGGCACACCGCGATCAAGGCGGCCATCGACCGCCTCATCCGCGACAAGCGACTGCCGGACTACGACTACACCAGTGGCACCGGCTGGCCCGAACTGCCGAACGTCGGGGTCGCGTTGACGACGGTGTTCCTCTGGGCCGTCGACGTCAAGGCCGGCGGGATGCGTGCACAGCTGCTCGACCAGCACGGCGTGTCCACCCTCATCCACCAGGGCTGGCTCGAAGACCCGTCCGTCAGCGGCTTCACCCGCCGCCGCTACGACCGCTACCTCGAGGTGCTCCAGCACTGGGCGGCCACCGCCGGCTCCGAACCAGAACTGGTCGAGCGGTGGCTGGTGGATCGGTGGCACGCGCGGGTGGTCGAGGCGCGCAGTGGGGCGTTGGCGGAGCCGACCTTGTTCTGAGGTCGCCCACCCGCACCCCGCCCCGCACTGTCCGGATCTGGTCCGTCTCTACAGGACGGCCCGACTCACCGGCGGGGTCGGGTGCAGCTAGCGTGCACTCGTGGCAATAGCAGTTATCACCCGGGCATCAGGTCCGACCGCGATCGACGAGTACGTCGACATCGCCACGACATCGGGAGGCAACCAGTGACCGCCGCGAGCCTGCTCGCATCTCTGCGCGACTTGAAAGTTCAGTCGTACAGAGGCCAGCCAGCGCCTTACCAGTTTGTGGTCCTGCTTTACGCGATCGATCGGGCAAATACCGACAAACCGCGAATCGCCAGATTCAGTGAGGTCAAGGACGAACTGGGCCGTGCACTAGCCCCGTTCGCACTCGCCAAGACTCCGCCGAACCCTGCCAACCCGTGGGTGGCATTGGGTCAGTCGCCGTGGTGGGAACTTGAGGCGACCGTTCCCTACAAGCTCGTCGCCGAGCGTGACCTCGCTGCTGGGCTGAGCGTCGTTGCATACGACCTCGTCCGCGACGACCCGGCGTTCACCGGACAGGCTGTCGACGTCATCACTCGGATCATCGGTAGCCATCCCGCGTATCCGTCACTGCTGGAGTCACTCTCAGTCCACTAACTCCGAGCAGACGCCTGATGTCTCGCGCCGCGCCTGCTACTCAGATCCGACCTCTCACATCCCTTACGTCAACCCGGTGAACCCCTGGGTGCGCAGCCTTACCCGGCAGGCACCCATGCCTGCTCCAACAACTCGACGATCTCTTCTTCGCCGCGGGCCCGAAACCCGCTGAGCACCCGACGCGGCCGGTCCTCGCCTGCCCTTCCTATCGCTTCGGCGAGTGCGAGTACCACCTCGTCGTCGGGCAGGCTGTTCGCATCCGGCCGGCCGACTGCCGCCAATGCCCGACGCAGCGGCGCCCCGGTCGGATCGGCGACAGCCGCGCGCCGGACGTCGAAACGACGGTCAGAGTGAAATTCGAGGAACACGTACTCTCCCTCGCCGACTCCAAGGTCGTCGAGGAACCGACGTACCGTCCCGCTGGCTGGCTGCAAATTCTTCCAACGGATCGCGTGAGTACCGAGTCGGCTCTCGTACTCGACAACTTCGCCGTAACCGCAACCGACGATGCCGGCCAGCGCGGCAGGCACAGTGAACCCGGAGCCACGTAGGTGCTCGGAGGTGACCTTGAGCGAAAGACGCCAGATATCACCGTGACGGTAAAGGCGGCGCGTCTGTTCCGGAGTCTTCTGCGGGACCCCGCGGGTCGACCGCCGGCGGACGTTGCCCTGCCTTACCTCGAAGTCGCCACTGGCGGCATATGCCTGCACGCTGCTCGCGGAGACATCGAACTTGCCGGCCACCTGCGTGACGAGCGCGCTGAGCGGCATCTCACCGTCGTGGGCGTCCAATTCACGTGCAATGAGGTTGCGGATGGTGGTGTATTCCTCGACGCCCCATTCGGCCAGTGCCCAGGTGGCCCGGTCTGCACGTACGAACCGGTCGTCCCCACCAAGCACGTTGGCTACCGAGCGCGGGTTGCGGCCGCACGCCATGGCCGCGACGAGCTCATCGAGCGGTGTGGGTTCGCCGAGCACCTCGAGGATTGCGGCGGCGTGGTCGCCGGTGTTGCGCACCCGGGTGAGGATGCGGCCGCCGAGCAATGCGTACCCGCACCAGGTCAACCAACGCACCAGCTCGTCGCTGGAGAGCGCGGAGGACTCGGCGAGGACCACCAGTTCCACCACCCCGTTGGGGGACTCGAATTCCTCGAGCAGTGCCCGGGTCTGCGCCTTTGCCTCTGCGACGCCCGGTGCCGCGGCCCAACCGTCGGTCACCTCGAAGTAGTCGTCGAGGCGATCGAGGACCAGCCACAGCGGTACCCCGACGCTGGGGACCGGAACGGCAATCTCAGGATGCTGATCAATCAGCCGGTCGAGGGCCGCCACCGGCTGGATCTCGACGCGGAGGCTGGCCAGCAGGTTCCCCACTGCCGTACCGAACCCAAAGCGACCCTCGAGATGCCGCTTGACCTTCACCTCGATCTGTCGGGCCCGCTCACGAGTGACACCGAATTCGCTGCCGAGTTCCGCGAGAGTCTTCGGCTCCGGTGCGAGGAATCGCTCGCGGAGGACGAACCGTTCACGCTCGTCAAGCACGGCAAAGATCTCCTCGAGCTCCGCGATCGCGTCCGCGGGGCCCACCGCGTCTGGCAGGTCGGCTGCAGTCAGCGCGGAGATCCGGGCCGCGAGATCCTCCAACTCCGGTGGCGCGCCGTCCTCGATGTCTACCGAGAGCAGCGACTTCCCCTCCGCTCCACGCAGTTTGCGCCACCCCGCCAAGATGGTCAGATCGTCGACCAACCGCGCAATGACGTCGGCGGTCTTCGCGTCGAGAACAACGGCCGTATCGGAATTCGGCAAGGACTACTCCCCCACTAGAACTTTTGAAACCTCGTCATCAGATCACAGGGCTCCGACATGCTGGCCCGCACTTACCTGTCGAAACCAGACTGCAGCACTTCAGTTCGCTCGTCTGTTCGCTCGCGCGCTGATGGAGAAGTCTTGCCTGACTGCAGATTCGACCCACCGGTGCTACGCCCACGCTGAAGGCCTAGGCCGAGCACCGCCGAATCTTCCCCGAACTGGCCGAACGCGAGCTCGTCGAACGCTGGGCCGCGCGACGCCACGATGCCCGGCGGAACCCTCCCCGAACCGACGCTGTTCTGAGCCACACCCCGCCGACCCGTCGCCTGACAATTCGCTCGCACCACCGCTGTCCGTCATCTGAATGACACCAGCCCGCCCACACCGCACCCCGCGATACGGCAGCACTCACCCGCCTGACAGCATCACCGGTCAGACCACCCGATCGTGCCCGACTCACCCTCGCACTCACCCCCAAGACAGAAGGACCACAGCACTCACATGGTGTCCCATCTGGCGTGGCTGGACCACGACGAAACCCAGCGACGGCGCGTGATGCAGGTGATCGACCAATTCCGCGACGAGGGCACCGTCGACGAGCTGGGACTCGGCTCGATTCGCGACACCTTCTCGTCGCTGCTGCTGCCCGGGCTGTCGACACTGCACACCCGTGCCCGCTACCTTCTGTTCATTCCATGGCTCGCGGAGGCCGCCGCGGCCGAGGCCAAGGACGCCCGCGCACTCGCCCCGCTGTTCCGCGAGAAGGAGTACCGGCTCATCGAGGCCCTCGACCGGGCCGGCGAAACACAGGGAGTGATCGGCGGCACCGCCAAGCGCAAGCTGCAGCGGATGCCCAGCGGCATGTTCTGGTCCGCCACAGCACATTACGGACTTCGCCTCACCGGCAAGTCGATCAACGCGACGCTGCGGCAGGCTCACGACGCGGCCAGGTTCGACCGGCGCACCGAGGCCTCGGACGATCCGGGCGCCCGCCCCGACGTCGCCCCCACGGGTTTCGACCCGCGGCTGCCGGCTCCGCCGGAGGACCTACTGGTCGAGACCACGTTCACGCTCTCCCCCACCGAGGCCGAGTACCTACGCGAGCGAATGTGCACCACCCAGCCGGGCTCGATGTTCCCGTGGCTGTTCGAGCACGGTGTCGACGAGGACGCTCGCTACCTGTGGCAGCACCGCGACATCGCGCGGCTCGACGGTCCGCTTGCCGCCACCGTCGACCACGGCCGGCGCTTCTCGACCGTGATGACGGGCGCGACGGTCCTCTACAACCTGATGCTCGCCCGCGAGAAGGACGACGACGAACTGGTCGACGGATACTCCGAGGCCTGGCGCGACTGGAACGCCGAGGTCGAGACCGGAAATCTCCTCGCCGGTTGGGACCGCGGTGCGTTCTGGGAACTGGTGCAGCGCAACGGCAACATCACCAGCACCACCGCGTCATTCGTCGACGCCTGGCTCACGACCGCCACAGCGGCGGGATCTGCGCCCGACGCGGCAGCAGAGGAGATAGTCCGCGGCCGCGAGATCCAGCTCAAGGGCGCACGGGCTCGTCTCGGCGGCAACGTCGCCGGGGTCAACGCCTGGCGCGGGCAGTCCGGTGGCCAACTGAACTACAACTGGCCGGTCGCCGTGCGCATCCTGCGCGACGTGATCGACGGACGGGAGAACTGATGCTCAGCCCCGACACCCGGGTCCTTCTCACCGACGCGCTGCTACCACCGGTCGGCTACGCCATCGATTCCGTTGTCACCACGACGTATTCGCTCGACCTGACGGCACTGCTGCTGGCGCCGCTCACGTTCTCCGCCCGCACCCGCACCGGCGACATCGACGATGCCGACCCGATCGCACTACTCGAGTCGATCCGCCGCCATGTGGGGTCAATTACGGTGTTCACCCAAGCCGGGGGCCTGAAGCTGCCGAGCGCCTACCGCTCGGTGCTCTCGTTTGCCGAGAATGCGGTCGTCGAGGTGCGGGCCCCGCAGCCGGGGCGGCTGTTTCACCCGAAGATCTGGCTGCTGCGGTTCGTCAGTGACGAGGACGGCGGGTATCTGCACCGCTTCCTGTGCTCGAGCCGGAACCTGACGTTTGACGCGTCCTGGGACACGCTGCTCGTACTCGACGAGGACCCCGACTCGGCCGACGTCGTCGACCCGGCGCCGATTGCCGAGTTCGTCTCGGCCCTGCCCGATCTCGCGACGACCCCGATGAGTGTGGACCGTGCTGCCGCGGTAGTGGACCTGGCGCGCACCGTGCGCGGAGCCCACTTCGCATGCCCGAGCCCGTTCACGTCGATGACACTGCATCCGCTCGGCCTAAGCGAGGGCGCCGCGCTGCCGATCCCGGCTGTCGCTGACCGTGCCCTGGTGATCTCACCGTTCTTCGACCCGTCAACGTCGCGTCGCTTCGCCTCACTCGCGCCACAGACCCGGATCGTTTCGCGGGCAGAGACGTTCGACCGCACCGGCTCCGCCGCGTTCGGCTATGCGGAGACCTTCACGCTGCAGTCCGTTGCGGACCGGCCGGGCGAGGAAGAGACCGCCGACGAGCCGGCCTCGGAGGTCGGGGGCGTCCCGTCCGGCCTGCACGCGAAGGCGTTCGTGTTCGACACCGGCGACTCCACCCTGCTGATCACCGGGTCCGCGAACGCGACCAGCGCCGCGCTCGGCGGCAACATCGAGTTCTCCGCCGCGTTGTCCGGACCGTCGGCAAGATGCGGCATCGACGCGGTCTGGGACGGAGGCAGGGGGACGACGGGCCTGTCTCGAATCGTCGAGCCCTATACGATCACCCCGGCCGAACCGGATGCCGCGGCCGACGCGCTGGCGCGGGTGGAGAAGGAGATGGCCGACTTTCGCGCACTGCTCGCCGCCGCTGGCCCACAGCTGCACTTCACCTTCGACGGCGAGACCGCGCAGTGCACCTTGCTCGTTCCGGAGGGGATGGTCGGCGCCTTCGACGGGGAGGTCACGGTCAGCCCGATCTCCCTGCAGGGCGAGTACCGGCCGCTGGCACCGGAGGTCACCTGGTCCGGGGTCGCGGCCACCAACGTGACCGCGTTCGTCGGCGTGCGGACCGTTCGGGACGGCATCGAGCTGTTCGGCGTGGTCAAGGCCGAGCTGCACGGCGACGTCGCCGGTCGTGACCGGCTGATCCTGCGCGGTCACATCACGAGCGCACAGGACCTGACGCGTTGCCTGCTGTTCCTGCTCGGTGGGGAACTTCCCGGTGACCTGGATGCGCTCGCCGGCACCGATCGAGGACCGAACGGCGAACGCGCACCCGGCCGCGGCACCGTCGACGACACCGTACTGTTCGAACCGCTGGTGCGGGCCGTGATCGGGGACCGCGCCGCCCTCGACCGCATCGATGCCCTGATCCGCGATCTCGACGCCCCTGCCGACCTCATCGACGCGGAGCTACGCGACCTGCTGGACGCGGTGCGCGTCGCTCATGCCGCGGTGGCGGGAGGAGAAAAGTGACCACCGTCAAGCCCGATCTGGCCCGAACCCTGGCCCCACTCAAGGCCTTCCAGCGTGACACCGTCGCGCACGTCACCAACAGGCTGTGGACGGATGACGACCCGACCACCCGATTCCTGGTTGCCGACGAGGTCGGTCTCGGCAAGACCCTCGTCGGGCGCGGCGTTATCGCCGAGACGATCGAGCACCTCTGGGAGAAGGAGGACCGCATCGACATCGTCTACATCTGCTCGAACGCGCAGATCGCGCAGCAGAACCTGGCGAAGCTGGTGCCCGGAGACGTCGACGTCCCGCATGCCGACCGGTTGACGCTGTTGATGGCGAACGTCGCCGAGTTCCAGGGCCGCAAGCTCAACTACATCTCCTTCACCCCGGGCACGTCCTTCACCGTCGGAGAGACGGCGGGCAAGTCCGCCGAGCGGGTCCTCATCTACCACCTACTGCGCTGCGGCTGGGGTCGACAGGAGATGACGTCGAAGGGCTGGCTGAAGTTCTTCCGCGGCAGCTCCGGAGCGGAGCGGTTCGAGGGCAAGGTCAAGGCCTTCAACACTCACGCCGTCACCGTTGAGATCGCCGAGGCGTTCATCGCGGACCTCAAGGTCGCGGACCCGATCGACCCCAGCTTCGCCTCGCTGGAGGACGAGGTGTGGGACGTCGCCCACTCCCGGTTTGCCTACCTCAAGGGCGACCCCGACCGGGAGCTGAGCCGCTATCGCAACCGCTTGATCGGCCGGATGCGGAACCTGGTGGCGCACGCCGCCATTCGCGCCCTCGAACCCGACCTGATCATCCTCGACGAGTTCCACCGTTTCAAGACCCTGCTCGACGACGACAACCCCGAGGCGGAGCTCGCGAAGGCCCTGTTCAACCAGCCGACCGCCCGGGTGCTGTTACTGTCTGCGACCCCGTTCAGCATGTACACGCTGCCGGACGAGCCGGAGGGCGCGGACCACTATCAGGACTTCCTCGCGACCGTCCGGTTCCTCCTCGGTGGCCGCGGCCTGTCCGCCGAGGACGTGAACGCCCGAGTCGCGGACCTCGGTCGCGACCTCGAGACGATGCGCCGTGCGGCGCTGCCCGGCGCCGACACGCGAGCGGCAGGACTCGCGGCCCGGGATCGGGTGCAGCACACACTGACCCGCGTGATGTCGAGGGTCGAACGGCTTGCGTCGACACCGGACCGGGACGGGATGCTCACCGAGAAGCCGATGCCGGTACCGGTCACCGCCGGCGACCTGCAGGCGTACGCGGGTGGGCAGCGGATCGCGGACGCCATCGGCCGGGGCCGCGGCGGACGCGACATGTTCGAGTTGTGGCGGTCGAGCCCGTACCTGTTCAACATCATGGAGGACTACCAGGTCAAGCAGGCCCTGAAGAAGGCGATCGACTCGCCGGATCCGGCGGTCCGCAAGCCGGTGCACGACGCGATCCACACCGCCGACGGCCTGCTGGACTGGCAGTCCGTCGAGCAGTACCGACCGCTCGACCCCGGCAACGCCAAGATGCGCGCACTGGTCGCGGACACCGTCGACCGCGGCGCATGGAAGCTCGCGTGGCTCCCGCCGTCACTGCCCTACTACCGACCCGCCGGGGTGTTCGCGGACGAGGCCCTACTGGCCTTCACCAAGCGGCTGGTGTTCTCGGCGTGGACGGTCACGCCGAAAGCGATCGCCAGCGTGGTCAGTTACGAGGCCGAACGACGCGGGGTGCGGGAGTCCGGCCGCACCGGCGGGTACTCGGAGCGGGCGTCGCTGAACCCGCCGATCCGGCGGCCCCGCCACGACGGAAACAACCAGAACATGGCCCCGGAGGCACTGTTCCAGCCGTCGATCATCCTGGCGGAACTGTGCGATCCGCTGACGTTGGCCCAGCAGGTCGGCGGCACGGTCAGCGCCGCGGAGCTGCGGGACCGCGCGTCCGGCGCGGTCCGCGAAAGGTTCGACGCGATGTGTGCGGAGCGTGACATCAGCAGGTCGTCACGGTCCAAGGAGGACCCGTCCTGGTACTGGGCGCTGCCACTGCTGCTGGACCGGCATGCGCATCCGGATCGCCCGTATCCGGTGGAGATTCCGGAGTACTTCGCGTCGGCCGAGGATCCGGCCGAGCTTGACGTCGAGGCACTCGGCGGGTTCCCGGAGGACCTGGTCGAGGTCGTCACCGAACTCGGTCTCGCCGGCCCCGGCAACTGTGCGCTGCGGGCGCTGCGCCGGGCCACCGGGTCGGTGCGGGAGTTCGCGGACGACGACCTGTGGGACGCGGCGTTCGGCGCCACCGAGCACCTGCGATCGATGTTCAACCAGGCCGAGATCGCGGCGGCGGTGCGGGTTTCCGCGACCTCGGACGCCTACTGGCGGTCGGTGCTCGGCTACTGCCGGGACGGGAATCTGCAGTCGGTGCTCGACGAGTACTTTGCGCTCGGTGGCGTCGAGCGCGACCACGACGGCAACGACCTCGATCCGCTCACCGAGCGATTGGGGCAGGCCCTCTCGGTGGGGTTGGGCCGCGCGGAGATCGACGTGTTCGACACCAGCGGCGACGAGGTGGTGCTCGACGGCTCGAACTCGATCCGGCACCACTTCGCAATGCGGATGGGCCACAAGGGGGCGACGGACGAGCAGCAGCAGGCGCGAGCCGGGGACGTGCTGGCGGCCTACAACTCGCCGTTCTGGCCGTTCGTGCTGGCGTCGACATCGGTCGGGCAGGAGGGCCTAGACTTCCACACCTACAGCCATGCGATCGTGCACTGGAACCTGCCGGGGAACCCGGTGGACATGGAGCAGCGTGAGGGGCGGGTGCACCGGTTCCGTGGGCACGCTATCCGCCGCAACATCGCCGCCGAGCACGGCGGCGCCGCGCTGACTCCCGGCTGCACGGATCCGTGGTCGGCGATGTTCGCGGCCGCCGAGGCCGCAAAGACCCCCGAGGACACCGACCTGGTCCCCGACTGGGTGTACGCCCGGCCGGGCGGCACGACCATCGAACGGTACGTGCCAGCGATGCCGCTGAGCCGCGAGTCGGTGCGGTACCAGCGCCTGCTCCGCACCGTCGCCGCATACCGGCTCACCCTCGGCCAGCCGCGTCAGGAGGATCTGGTGCGGTACCTCAGCGAGGGGGCCGCGGACGGGGATGTCCTGCGGATTGACCTGGCACCGCCGGCACGGGATTCGGCTCCCGACGCGCGTCATTCACACAACCGACTTCTTCGGTGTGTCGACGAGCTGCCCAGCGGTCCGATCAGCTAACACCGAGCGGGAGGTCACCGCAAGCGGCGGCATGCTCACTCGCCATCACGCCCATAGACAGGAGTCGCATGCCCTTCATGCTTGACCACCGCCTCGTGATCGGGGTCGCCTCCAGTGCGCTGTTCGACCTCAGCGAGTCGGACGCGATGTTCCACGAACGTGGCGAGGCCGGCTACGCATCTGTCAGGAGGAGCACCTCGACGACCACCTAACTGGTGGGGTGGCTTTCCCTTCGTGAATCGCCTGCTGTCGTCGAACGATCTGAGCCTGGCCGCCGATGACCCGCTCGTCGAGGTGATCGTCCTGTCTCGACCCGATGACCGGCCTATGGACTGGCAACCTTGCGGTCGCCCGGCGCCGATCGGTCCTTGTCGGCAGTGGACAAGGGCGCGCGCAAGGGGCTGATGTTCTCCGCTGCGCTGCCGGAAGAGCTGGCGCGGCGGACGTTGGCTACCCGAATGGTGAACGCCGTCGGAGCCGCTACCGTGTTGAGCGAGAAGACTCAGCTGCATCAGCACGACGGGGCGTAGGCACCTGGTTCGGCCGGCAACATGGGTTCAGCAAACAGCGCCGTTCACAGCGGCACGCCGAACGCCGACCGTTGCGCCAACGCAAGATCAACCACCCTCTCGGCTCGCAGGTGCTCTCCGTCGCGGAGTCCGTCCTGAACGAACAAGACGCCTCGATCCTGCCCTGCACCTCGGCGACGTCCTCGAAATCATCCTGATCTGAGGCCCGCGCCGACTCTGCACCGAAAGGGTGGCGTCTGGGTCAGAGCCCCATCAGTCCGGCTACCAGCACACGGCCAATCGCTGCTCCGAGAGGAATCGGCACTGCATTTCCGATCTGACGCGCGATCGCGGTCTTCGATCCGACCCACTGATGTTCTTCGGGGAACCCCTGAATACGGGCTGCCTCGTAGTGGGTGATTGACCGATTGGCCGTCGGGTGTAGGTATCGACCCTTCTCCGGCTTGAAAAACTCCGTGCGAATCGTGACCGATGGCTTGTCCCAACGAAGACGCCCCATGACGTCGCCGGAACCCGACCGATGCTTGCGCCAACAGTTGGCTTGAAGCTCGAATGGAATATCGAACCGGTTGCCTCCAGGCGGAATCGTCTCGAAGCGTGACAACGACAGGTCTGTGAACGTCCGGGTGAGGTGAAGTTCGGGGGTCTTGAATGCTCCCCGAAAGGTCTTCCCGTTGAAGTCGATATAGGTTTCTGGCAGTTCGGTTTCTGTGACGTGCACAGCGACGCCAGCCAGCGCGTCCGCCACCGTCACCGGCTGATCGAGATGCGTGGGTTCTGGCGCACCAGGCGAGGAAATATCTCGGTGACGGCCAATCACGATGGTCCGTTTTCGCGCCTGGGCCGCGCCGTAGTGAGCAGCATTCAGAACGTAGTGACTGAACGTGTAATCAGACAGCTGGGCTCCTGGTTCAATGCTCCGCCGGAAGAGCTCGAACTCCGGAGATTTCAAAAACTGCGGAACATTCTCGAGGATGAAGAACTTGGGTTTGGCACGGCGCACGGTCTCGGCGTAATGCCACCACATCTTGTTGCGGTCGTCCGCCGCGTCCTGCCTGCCCAGCGCCGAGAATCCCTGACACGGCGGCCCTCCAACCACGACGTCGACCTCGGGAACCTCCTCTTCCTTCAGCCAGTCCTCGATTCTGCCCGCATACACCGGCCGTCGGAAGCTCGCGTTGTAGGTTGCGGCCGCAGCGAGGTCCATCTCGACCGCCTGGGTCACCTCGAACCGACCGTCCGCAGCATGCAGACCTGCGGAAAGACCCCCGGCACCGGCGAAGAGGTCGAGGGTGCTGATCGAGTTTGGAACGGCCATGCAGCAACCCTAACGTGGCAGACAGACAACCTAGAAAAGCACGGATCCGCTCGGTCCAACAAGGACCCCGACACCGCCCCACACTCAGCGAAGGGCTCTGATCTCCCGGACAGCATCACTCAACGTCGCGCGCAACGTGCCCGCAAGTTCATCTTCCGACTGGGCGTCAAATCGTATGAAAGCGGCCAGCCGAAGAAGTCGCTTGAGGAAGTCACGAAGAATATCGCGGCGCGACGATGACTCGTCCAGCTCGGCCCAAACCGTCAGGATCATCCTGACCACGAACGAACTGGCACCCAATGACGTACGGCGGGCGTATATCTGGTCAAACTCGGACTCACCGAGCAAGCCAAGATATGCATAGGGATCCACGCTGTCAGGCTGCTGGACCAAGTGCGCCCTCCACCACAGTCTGCCAAAGACATGCCGGGTGATGTCAGTCGAAAGTACACGGTCGCCTGGTGGATCCGGATAACGCCAGTACGCCACGTCCGGCAAGAGGACGAGTGCAAAGAACGCCCATATGTCGCCCGATGCGGCCTCCGCCGGGACCATCCCAGAGTCGCTGTGCAGGTACTTCGCCACCTCGAGATCAAAATCGTTTCGATCGCTTACCGTCGCTGTGTCCGGAAAGCCCGCGTCCTCTGCCAGCTTGTGTACATGGTTTCGCACTGACTCGAGCTGTTCGCCTGATACACGAGCTCCGCCGGTAGCGACATACACCGCACTGTCGTCACTCGAACGCCATCGGCTTCCGAGTTCCGCAATCGACAGGAACCGACACTCCTCATGCATTGCGCTCGCGATCTCGGGGAGGAGTCGCGGGTACAGAACACTCACGAGAGCTCCTCGAAAATCTTGACCGACGCCTGGACCCGAGTCGAGAACGCAGTCGGCGAATTGTCACGCTGACGACGGAGATCCTCAAACGCCTCATCCGGAAAGCGCATCTGGATCATCGCCTGCAACGTTGCCCCCAAACTGTCCTCGGGATACGACGTCACATCGTCGAACTCGGCGTTGCTCAGTGCATGCTCGATCAGGGTCCGTGCGACATCTGCATACGTCGAAGAAATAATCGCCACATCGACTGGCCTCGGGCTCGAGGCGTTCTTGAATGCAGTCGACGCAGGCTCGTTTGCTTCGTTGATCAGCAGTAGCAACGAACCCATCGTGGCAGCGTGCATGTTCGTTCCGATTTGGACGTACCACGCCGCCTCTAGAGGGTACGGCGTCGACGCGAAGTCGATAATAGCGATCGGGAACTGCGGAGCGTCACCCTGCAAGCGAACCGACTTGCTGTCGGACCAAAGCAGCGACCCTGCGCGACGAGGAGCAAAGGCCGCGACGTCAGCCTGATCGTGGGCCAACGTCAGGATCGTGTCGAGGGTAAGCGTTCCACCGAGATCCGAACCACGCAGAGTCGACCGAATCGCTACTCGTTGAACTCCATTGCCGAAGAGCACTTCTCGAAATGCAGGAGCGCGCAGACTAGACCCGGACGCCGTCCAGACGACCGACAATGCGATCTCGGCGCCGGGCGGGAGCCCCGTGTCCGAACGTAACCGGTCGAGATCGACATCGACGACACGTGTCAGCAACAGATCTGTGTTGTAGTCCCAGTCCGGCAGGTTGTCGTCAAGGTCGAATGGCGTGTCCATGACAAGAATCTGCCAGCTGGCGGCAGAGACGACTGCGTCGCCCGGAACGCGATACGGGAATGCCGTGCGACTCATGCCTCGACGGCCTTTCGCTCCGCGAACAGGTCAATAGACGTGACCGTGTCCGGGGCTGGACGGACGACGACCTTCCAGATTGTGTCACCGCCCACCATGTCGAGTCCGGCGAGACCGACGAATGCACTGTCGTCGTCGGTATCCCAACCGAGAATAACGGGCTGCTGGGCGTTCAGCGGCGGATCAGTCTCCTTACCCCGGTTGGACGGGATCGCGACACCTACGTCCGCGCGGATCGCGTAACTGCCATGCTGCGCGACCCGGAAGCGTTGAACCACAACGGCTTCTCCATTGCGGATTTCAATGGCGGGTTCGCCGATGTAGGCGACTCGGGGCCGTGTTCCCGCGCGGTGCCGGCCGAGCCGGCCGCCGCTTGCATCTGGCGACGCGCCGTCGCCGCCGGACCGATTAGCCGGTTCGGCCGAGCCAGCTGAACGGCCTTGCCCGGCCCCCGCTCCGGCGGATTCACCATCGGCTCCGAATGGCCTGGCTCCTGGTTCAGGTGTCGGTGCCGAATCGTGATCAGTGGCAGGCTTGCGCGGGTGATTCTTCGTCGATATTGCCGCAGTCATCCCCCCGAAGCCGAACGAGCCGGAGACCAACGACGAGAATTGTCGACTCGCTGCCCCAAGTGGAGCATTGACCGTCGCGCTCACCGCGTCTGAGCCGAGCTCGACGAGCGGACTGAGGCTCTCCTTGATCCTCTGGTACGTGACACGCACGATCTTCCGGTCGTTTCCTTCGAGCGGCTCATGACGCCAGTCGTCATGCGTCGGCGGTTCCGATTTCGCATAGGCCTGATCGACTTCGGCATCAGCCCGAAAGACTCCGGCATATGACGTGAAACGGGCACCCGTGGCCGGACCTCTCAGGTACTTGACGACGAGTTCCGGTGTGCGCATGAGACATACGTGATGCGACGTGTCCCTGAAGCCACACTCCTCGGAGACCGAGCTCGGTTCGAACGGCTTCATCATTGTCTTGTGGAGACCGAGTCTGCCTAGGTAGATCTTCGGACTCTTCACCCACAGCCGGTCTGAATCGGGCGATTCCATCTTGCGATAGGCCTGCACGAACAACCTCAGTGGCGACGTCTCGACCGGGTCGGGAATCGGAACATCATTCCCGTTGCACGTAACTGAGAATCGAATATCGGGAGGCGATCCGTCTGCCTTGTCGATCATCTTGGGCCACAAGTTCCACGCGATTGCGTCCGCGATCCACTGGGCGGCCTCGTCAGGGTCTCGGTCGTCGAGATCCGGGTCGACGATCATGACAGTGGTGCCCGTTTCCTTCTCGCCGAACTGCTCAAATCCCAGTTGGTGTGCGATCCTGTCGGCCTCAGCACCGATGAACGGTTCGACCACCTCCCCGGACATGTCACCCCACCAGTGCCGGCCCGTATAGCGCTTGCCTTCCATTCCTTCACCCACGGAGTAGCTCTTCCACAGGCTGCACCCGACTAGTCGTGTTTCGAAACCACCCTTCACCCGACAGCGAGTGTGGACCAGGACGGTGCCAGTGCGAGATAGAAGATAGTAGATGCCCTTTCCGAATCCATAGGTACCACCACCGAAGTCCCGGTTTCGGGGCTCGCCGATATTGCGGACGAAGCGCACGAAGTTGTTGTCCGTGGTGATCGCGTTGTCCGCACGGGTCGGGCCTCCGAGACCCTTTGTTCCTCGATCGGATACCGACAGAACTCGGATCGGTTTTGCCAACGTTTGCCGAAGTGGCAGCTGAGAGTCGGTGGGTGCCGACGGCGTCAGCAGCCGCCTCCACACTGGAGCCATTCCGGCACCCAGATCATTGAGTGCGATCCGGAAGTCGACCGGATCAGGACCACTCCGCGCATCCCAACTGTTCTGGGCGGCTTCACGGACGAGGACTGTGAGCATGTTCAACGCCGGCCGGCCAAGCTGGTTGCGGATTCCCTCAGCCGCGGTTGCGCCTTCAGGTGGATACATCTGGGATTCCCAGCCGAACTTCATGGAGCAATATCCTTCATAACTCGCTCGTGCAAGGCTTCGACTGCGGAGGCGTCCAAGCCCGAGGTTGCCGGATCAGGCAGTTCGATCGTGTATGCCACATCGGCCACCAAGACGGGAAGCCCCGAGTCGGACAGCTGCGTGATGGTCAGGCGCGGGAATTCGGCATCGACTGCATACCAGGCATCTTCGACCACTTCGAATCGAATGTCGCGGTACCAGTCCGAGTCCGCCAGCCGATATCCCGACTGCTGGAGCTTGTCGACCAACGCTGCCTGGTCGTCGCTGAGGTTCAACACCTCACTGACCAGATCAACGAGGCTGTGGCCGTCGGGTCTTGACTGCAGTCGCATCCAGGCCACGAAGAGGCGGCCGTTGTGTGGCGCGTCAAGCTGGTCTAGCCCATGAATCCTGACTCTGCGCCCATCGGTCGCGGTTGTAGCCTTCACTTCGAAAGCATCTGCGCCAAAAGCGAAATCGTGGCAGTAGCCAGCTGGGCCGGCCCACATCGAGACAGCCGATGAGCTTTTCGTCAGGAGACGACGCAGGACCCAGAGTTCGGCGAACAACCCGGTTAGCCGAGATTCGCCCAGGACCGACGATGATGTCGAGAACAATGAGCGCCATCGGTCCAACACGAGGTGGGTCGCGCCGAGCGCTTTGTCCGGTGAAGACGCGACCGCAAGCAGCACATCCGAGCAGACGTCACTGAACAGGTCGTTCAACTCCTGATTGAGGCAGCTCACGTCGGCGTAACGGGTGTATGTGGTGCTGGTCTCAAGCGCGCGTTCAGCCACACGGAGGTTTGCCCCATCGAGCTGCCTGCGCACCCTCTGCTTCCGCGATATAGGTATCAGGATATGGCGCAATCCATCAGCGTCGACCGCCGCAAGCAACCGCCCGTCTCTGCCTTCCACAGGGAGATCGGAGGTCCTCAAGCGATTCGAATTCGTTGGATGATCTGATTCGAGAACCTTCCAGTGATCATCCAGAATATCGCGCAGCGAACCCGCCACTACGTCTCCACGAGTTCCAGCTCGCTGAGATCTTCTTCCTCGATCTCGAGCCTAGACAAGTCTGCGCTGATGTACTCCCACTCGACCTCGCTGTCGCCATCCTTCGGAGTTGGAAAGACGAGACCCACTCCAATTACGTGTTCGGGAGCGTTGAGCCCGACACGCATCTCGGCGGTGCGCTCGCCGGGTTCGGAATCCTTGTCGATTGCGTACAACACGAGCAGCCCTGTCTTGCCCGCCTGCTCTGATCGCAGGCGGACGATAGCCGCTTCAGTGAGCTCACCTTCAACCTTGCTGGTATCCAGGTCGACGGCAGCGTCCCGGCGGCTCATGAGTGTCTTGATGTCGACGATGTCACTGGCCTTCAACCTGGCACGAGTGACTCGCTCGACGTCGATACCTGGGGCAAACCCAAACGTAGCGCCGGCCACACCGGATGGCTTCTTGCCCACAATCGCGACATTCCACTTGTGCAGTGCGGACTTCCCGACCCGCTGATTGATGTACCGGGTCAACAGGTTTGCGTCACAATCCTGCGACTTGGCATGGAAGCTGTAGGCCTCCAGAAACTTGATGACGTCCTCGAACGGAACTCCTCGCCACAAGTATCGGCCTTCCGTCGGTGTGTGCTCCTCATCGGTGTGACTGGCGATGACCTCCGCGATCAGTTGCTGTGCCGCCGACTGGTTGCCCAGCAGGGTCTCGGCGTCCAGGTCGAAGTAACGCGTCTGGATTCGTTGACCGCCATACGCGGCTGCCGCCTTGGCGATGTCCTTCATCTTCGCCGCGGCAGTGACGCGCAGTGAGGGATGGGTGCGTATGCGGACCGCAAAGGTGGTCGGCGTCTTGTCCTCAACCATGTACACACCGATGTCGCGACGGATCTCCGACTCGACGGTCGCAAGGTGTCGGAACCAGTCGCGGAGTTCCGCCGTCATCCAGACCCGAGGGAGGTCCTCATATCCGGTGCGGTAGCCGAACCAGCGGCCCATCTGTAGGAGTGTGTCGTACGCCGACACCGACCTAACGAAATAGCTCACCGACAGCCCTTCGAGCGTTAGGCCTCGGGACAGTGTGTTGCCGCCGATCGCGATCGCAACGACCGGATCCCCCTCGTAGTCGAGACGTACCTTGCTGCTCGCGTTGTCGAGAATAATCTCGCAGTCAGAAACGACGCGGGCAAGTTCATCCAGAAGCTCATCGAACGCAATCGGGGTGCGGCCGAACTCTGATGCCGGAACCTTGATCGTTTCCGTGTCCCACAGTTCACGGAGCTCGTCAAGAAGTGCGCTGTCCTCCGATCCAAGCAGGGATTCAGTCTCGGCGCGGAAGTCCTCTAGCGGGTCCCGGAAGCTGTTGTGAATCGCCGTGTTGACGCTGGTGTGGATCAGCATCGTGGCATGCCTCGTCCCAGTGCCCCTTACCTTGCGAGCAGCGGTGTTCAGCCAGAAGTAGTGGACCGCGTCGCGGAGGGCATCGCCGATCTCCGGCTCGAAGCCTTCCCGCTCCGCGCGGGTGCGCGGACGCACAAGATCAACTTCGTCGTCGGGGATCTCACGAATCATGTCGTAGCCGTCGTCGACGTCTTCGGGATCCTCGCCGTCGAGCACGTCCCGACCGAACAGCACCTCCGTGCCGAAGTGCCCCTCCGGCTTCGGGAGGCTGACAATGAAGTCCTTCGGGTAGAGGTCCTCCGCCGCCGGGTCGATGAGTAGATTCGCGAACGGTGTCGCGGTATAGCCGACGTATGCTGATCTGGGGAGCTTGTCCATAATGTCGCGGATCAGTGGGTTGATTGTCTTGGTCGCGACGGTTGCCTGATCGGCCTCGTCATCGATGATGAGGGCCGGGCAGTCCACCAGGTATCCAGATGCCGTGTCGAGCCATTCCCGGAATCGCCGGAGAACTGCGGCGTTCTTCTTGATCACACACAGAACGTGCTGTTTGTTGCTCTTGGCGAAGTACGCGGCTGCATTTGCTGGCGCCACGAAATCCTTCTCCGGCACGGTGAGCTGCATCCAACTCGCCGCATTGGGCTTGATCAGGTCCTGGACGAGGCGCAACTGCGTCTGGCGGCGGAGTCCGTTGTGGACGCCCGCGAGAACTATGAACAGCTTGTAGTTGCGGTCTGCGGCCTTCGCCATGACGGCCGTGAAGTTCGTCGTCTTGCCGGACTGAACGTGTCCGACGACGAGGCCCCGCGCAGAAAAGCGCTTCTCCTTGGGGTGGTTGAGCAGCGAGACCACCTGAGTGGATGACTGATCCAACGCATCGATGGACTCCGTGGTCCAATCCTTCTTTCGCAGTTGCTTTGCGAGTGTGGGCCAGCAGGTGTCGTCCGATTGCGGGCCTGTGTACCAGGTCGGCCGGTTGTCAAGCACAACGGACTGAGCAGTGTCCTGCTCACGGACCTTGATGGCCTCGAGCTCGTGGCGTTCACGAATCTGCTGAATCAGCGCAGGCGGGACACCAAACATCGACAGCATCTTGATTGCGTCTTGAGGCGTCTTGCTGTCAATCAGATCTACAAAATGTGCGTACTGCTCGTCGAACTCGGTGCTCAACACATCCCCCAGCCATCTCAGAAAATCGCTTGTCGCTATTGCGAGTCAAGGTAAATTGCGGCCAGTCTAGGTTGCTGGCCTGACACAGGTCTTGCGAGCGTGGAAATGGGCTGCCTTCGCCGAGACCGATCGGTGTTCGGCGAGTTCAACTGGCACGGCGCAGACTGGAAGTTTCGCACCATTGGCCGGCTACGATTCCAGCCTCGCCGGCACCACTCGACACTGCAGCGCCCGCAAAGACCGCTGGTAGACGTAGCGCGGTCCCGCGCGCGATGACCGGAAGAAGGCCACGGTCCCGCAGCGGGAGGCAGCTACGCCCACACCCCCCGCTGCGCCAACACCCACCGAACCGGATCCAGACACCGGAACGGCGAGATCCCGTTCTGGTGCAACCGATCTCCCACCGGCGACTCCCCCAGCGCCGACACCGCGAAGTACCGGCTCGACAGCTGAACCCCGGTGTGCGGCTGCTCGACGGCCATCACCATGGTCCGCGCCTCCAGCTTTTCGAGCAGGCTCCGCACCTCCTCGTGCACCAGCCGGCCGTCCTGCTCGTCGTACGGCCCGGCCCGCAGGCTGGGGTCCCGCGAGAACCCGGCGCCGCGGTGCGACATGACCTCGCTCCAGTCGCTCCCGTCCACGTGCGCCAGTGCCTGCAGGGCGTCGAACTTCGACAGGACCACCGCGAGGTGTGGAGTCCCGGTGCCGATGATCGACAGCACGGTCCGCAGCACCGACCGCGGGTCGCCGCCGACGCGTTCCTGCGCGGGCACCAGGTCGTGCAACTGATGGCGCACCGACTCCACCTTGAGCGGGTCGAACATGAACACCACCCCGTCGGCGTGCCCGAAGAACTGCATGGAAGCGGCGTTGACGTTGTTCGCGTTCTCCAGGTCCTCGCCCGCCACGTCACGGATGACCAGGTACTGCCGCGCCTCGTTCCAGACCCCGAGGCTGAATATCAGCGGTTCGCGCTGGTACGGGTTGCCGGTGTGCGCGGCCGGGGTGGACTCGAGGATCCCGCGCTCCTCGTACAGCGGCCGCTCGTAGTGCTCGAGGTAGTTCAGTTCCGTCTCCGTGGTGGCGGGTTCGGCCACCCGGTTGAGCCGTTCGCCGAGCAACTGCAGTGTCTTGACCAGGACGGCGATGTACACGGTCTTGCCGGTCGCGCGGGCGCCGGCCAGCGCGACGCACGTCGTCTGGGCGCCGCGCCAGCCGGCCGGCAGCCGGTAGTGGCACACCGGGCACACCTCGGCGACATCGCCGCCGGTCTGCCGCTCGCCGTAGAACGCGGGCGGGGCCCAGTCGTCCGCCGCGTCCGCCGGCCGAACCAGCTCGATCACCTTGCCCGACTTCACCGGGCTCCCGTGATAGGCCGAGGCCACCTCGTCCACCTCCGGTGCGTCCGGCGCCAGGGGGACCCAGGCGTACCGGTCCTGGGTCAGCGTCACGAAGCAGCGTGGGCATTTGGTCATCGCAGTACACCTTCCGAATCCTGCAGCGCCGCAACCTCGGCCAGCAGGGACTCCACAACTCGAGACAGCTCGTCGGCATCGGCCAGCAGCGCCGGGACCAGGTCGCCGCCCGCCTCGGGGGGCGCGACGACGGTGGCACCGACCTCCGCCGCCGCGCCCGCCGAGCGCGGTGCCAGCAGCACCAGGTGCGGCCGGACCGCCGACCCCGCGCCACCGTCGCGGACGCGGTCCGCGGGCACCGCGTCGGTCACCGTGACGACCAGCGTCTCGACGACCCGCGAGGACCGATCGATCGCCGCCGACCGGAATCCGACGCCCAGGCCCGCCACGTCGAGTTCGGCCTGCACACGGTCGGCGAGATCCCGCAGCTCCCCCGACGGCGGCGTCGTGACGGCGCCCCCGATCAGGTTCACCTGCACCGAGTCCCGTGCCCCGACGACGGTGGCGATGCCAGCCACGATGTCGACCACTGCCCGGATGCTGCGGTCCTCGATCCGCGGCAGCATCGAGATCGTGGTGTCGATGTCGACCTCGACCAGCAGGCGGCGCATCTCCGGCAGTCGGTCGACGCGGAGCAGCCCCCGCGCCGCCGAACGGGCCCGGGCCGCGAGGTCACTCAGCGGCACGTCGACGGCGGTCTTGCGGGCCGTCACCTCGAGCCGGTCACCGACGGGCGCGATCGTCGCCAGCTCGACGCCGTGCAACCCGGAGACGTCGATCGGCGTCAGCTCGGCGCGTTCCGGGTCCGGGTCACGCTCGCTGTCGACCCCGATGGTGACGTGCAGGACCGTACCCTGCGGGAATCCCCCTGCGCCACTGGACGGCCGCGCCATCACGACCGTCTCGGAGTCCACCCGCGGCAGGATCATCAGTCCAGGCCGCGGGTTGAGCACCTGCCCAGCGCCGGTCCCGTCCGGGCCGAACGCCCACACCTCGACCGAGACGCCTGGCGCATCCACCGTCACCGCGAGCGGTCGCCGCGGCAGGTCCACCCGTCCCGCGCCGTCGAGCACATATCCCGGCATCAGATCGATTCCCTTCGCCCACGGCGCCAGCACTTCTGCGTGGTCACAGTCCACTCACTTCCTTCTCAACCGACCGGCCGCGGGCCGGTCGGCGCTCAGTGAGCGCCTCTCGGTCCAGCCCTTGACGAACGGTGCGTAGCCCTTGCATGCGTACTCCACATCGATCCCGCCCTCCTGGCGGAGGACGGTCCGGATCGCGTCCAGCACACCCTGCGCGTCGACGGGACCGCGATAGTCGGACTCCCCCATCAGCGTCCACACGACCGACTCCAGCAGCGACCGCGGATCGTCCGGAGACCCGATCTCCATCCGGCACAGCAGGTCATCTCGATCGACGGCCAGCCGCAGCCGCGACGCGGACGGGTCGGTGAACACCGCGTACGCGACGGCCCAGCGGAGATCGATCACACCGGATCGCACCCAGGAGGACACCACGTCGAACGCCAGCCGCCGATCTGCACGGACCGCGCGCACCAACGCCTCCTCGTGCCCGTCCGGCAACCGGGGCACCGCAGAACCCCGCCCGGTGGACGCGTTCGCCCGGGCGGCGACGGTGAGGAGCGCGAGCCGCACCAGCAGGTCGTGCGGAAGGTCCGCCTCGAAACACGCCGCGTAGTCGAGGAGAACGGGCCGCACGTGCTGGTCCAGCAACGGCCGGATGTCGCGTTCGGTGAGGCTGCCCCACCGTCCCCAGCTCCGGATCGCCGCCCACGACGTCGCCAGCCCGTCGAGGTAGGGATCGGACTCAATCGGTAGCGCCGCACCGGCCCGTGGGTCCGCCGCCCGCGAGACGAGCAGCTCGACCTCCGGGCCCCACGGGTCCGTGACGATCCCGTTCCGCAGGAAGCCCCGGGGAACCACGGACGGATACTCCGTCACCGCCAGGCTCAGGTCGCGCGACGTCCACACGACCTCCCGGAGCAACCGGGTGAGGTCCTCGCCTGCCCAGCCGCCGCGGGATGCCTCGTACAGCGCGCGTCGCAGGACAATCAGCAGATGTGGGCTGTTCACGTCGAGTTCGCCCGCCGCCATGGAGGCGCGCACCCCGTCCGCGACGAGCATGCTCAGCGGCTCCGCGATTCGGCCGGGATCTCGTGACAACGCCTCCGGCACCGACTGCCCCGTCTCCCCGACTACCCACTTCAGCACGAGGTGCGGAACCCGTGACCCAAGCGGCCGGCCGGTGACCGCCGGGTGCGCGGCGAGCGCGGGCTGCAGGTACTCGAGTCTGGTCGCGGTCCCGACCGGTCCGGAGTCCGCGACCAGCGCGGGGCCGTCGACCGGGTCGCAGAGGATCGGCACCACCGCAGCCTCGAGCACCTCGAACACCGCCGCCCTGCCGGGTCCGTTCAGCAGCCCTGCCTCCGCGAAAACATCGAGCATGGCCACCGCGTCCACCGCGAGGTCGCGAAGTTCCTGGCGGGTCGAGACCGCGTGCGCACGGGTCCGCAGCGCCGCCGCCACCCGGTCCGCCTCGGCCAGCAGGTCATGCGACGACCACGCCGGATCGAGGCGTTCGCGCTGTTCCCGGGTGCTGCCGCGGATCCAGCGGCGATCGCCGAGCATGCGGAACAGGAACATTCGCCCGGCCAGCACCCGCACCGCCGGTGCGACGGTGTCGTCGTCGAGGAGGAGCACCAACGCCGGCCACGCCGCCGCGGTGTCGTGACCGAACTGCGCATCGACGACGGCCAGCGGCACCGCCGCGAGGTCCGGTTCGTCGACGACCGTCTCGGGCGACTGCTCGAGGATCACCTGGGCGGCCTCGTCGTGTCCGTCGTACAGTCCGGGTTCGAGGGTCACCGCCATCGCCAGCGGCCACATCGGCGACAGGCCCCGGTCACCGGCCCGGCACGCAATCGAGTCCTGCTGGGCGAGAGTGCGTTCGGCGACCGTCGCGTCGACGAGGGCGGTCTGCGCCAGCACCGACCACGCCGTCACCGGGACCGCCTCACCGCGGGCGGTGCGATGCGGTTCGCCGCCGAGCTCGCCGAGGTCCGGCGTCTCGTGCTCGTCGATCAACACCTGACCGCCGAGCACCGGGAGTCCCTCGACGTCCCTGCGCGGCACCGCCACCAAATGCGCTCCGCGGGTGACGGTCTCCTCGACGGCCGGCAGCCGGTCGAAAGTGCACCAGCCGAACCGCCGCGCCGACCCGGGCGACATGAACTGGCTGATCGCCCCGATCCACAGCGCCGCAGACTCGGGGTTGTCGGTACCGAGCACCACCGCCGGGCCGCCTGCCATTGCCCGGGCGACCGCGTCGAGCAGCAGGCTCAGCACCCCGATCCGCCAGGTTCCGGGGTCGAGCAGGAAGCCCAGCACCGAGGTCCGGTCGACCACCGCACCGACCGCCGGCGCGGCCTCGGACAGGCTCGCGTGCGCCACGGCGTCGGCTCCGTACGGCACCAGCCAGTCCCGCGAACGCCAGAGTTCGACGGGCCGCACCGACTCGGCCGCGGTGTCGTCGGCCCGGTCCAGCAGGACGTGCGCGAAGACGTTCCCCGGCCGACCCGAGGCGTCCGCCCCGGCCGCGACCGTGTGCCAGTAGCAACCGGCGCCGCCGGCCACCGGCACGTACGACAGCCGGCGGGGCCGGGCCTCGAGATCCTCCGGGGTCGGGAACGGCGGCGGCGGCTCGACCGGCTCGAATCGTGTTGCCACGCCGGACCGCATCAGGTCCTGCTCCGGCTCACTCAGACCGCCGCCGACCTCCTTGACCTGCCAGCCTCCCCCGCCTGCCCGCGCGGACGCCGGCGAATCGTAGGAGGTGTACGTGAGCTGGCCGAACCGGGGCGGCGCGGAATCCACCGAACCCGTCATCGCACCCGGCCGCCGAGCAGGTCGAGACGGATACGGTCCATCGGCGGATCCATCAGGGCGATCAACTTGCCCTGCTCCGGCCGGACGTCCGCGAAGACGCGGAGGTAGCCCGTCAGGTTCGCGACGTCCGCGAACCACATCTGGTCGTTGACGCCGCCGAGCCGCTGCGGATGGAAACTGCGCGCACCCGGCGCCTGCCGGTCGTGGCTCGCGCGCACCTCCAACGGTTGCCCGTCCCGTGCGCTGAGCGGCAGCCGAGCCGGGTTGTGCACCAGCACGAACGGCGGCGCGGTGCTGGTCTCGACCTCGGCGGCAAGGCGGACCGCGACCGTGGTCCCGCCGGGCTGCGCCGTCACGTCGTACCAGATCCGCAGCAGGCCCGGGTAGTCGACGGTGGCCGGAACTCCGACGATCCGTTCGCCCGCCGTGTAGGCGACCGGCACCACGTGCACCGAACAACCGTGCGGAGGAAGCGGTTTCGCCAGGTGCAGCCCGCCGTCCCGGTCGTATACGGATCGCGAGATCTCCGCCTCGGGGCGCTGTCCCAGCACCTGCTCGGCGGTCACCTCCCGCTGGCTCAGGTACACCGACACCGATGCAGCGCCTGTCGGCCACGGGAAGGTGAGCACCTGCTCTGCGCATCGCTCGACGATCCGGACATCGCGCAGCGCGGGCAGTGGCCGGGTCGCGGTGACGGTGGATCCGACCTGGACCTTGCCGTCCAGCACCGTGACCGGCGTGAAGTAGGCGCGGACCCAGCCCCGCGGCCAGGACACGTTCGTCATCCGGCAGGTCGAGTCCTCGCCCGGGATCACCGGGTGCACCAGCCTCGCCGAGCGCGGCAGGCCTCCCGAGACCTCGAGGGCGCTGTCCGGCAGCGGCTCCTGGCCGAGCCCGGGTCTGGGCCCGACCTCCGTCCGGTACATCACCACCGTGCCGGCGGCGGGTGCGGTCCACTCGAGGTCGAATCGGGCGTCGTCGCCGGCGCCGTGGGTGTGCACGGCCAGGTTGGCCACCGGCTCCAGCACGACGGATACGGCGACCTCCGCCTGCGCCGCGGACGAGAGCAGCGTGCGGCCGTCCACCTCCACCTCACCGATCGCGCGGTAGAGGTAGCGGCGCCCCCGTTCGGCCTCCCCGTCGACGAACCCGCCGATGTTCGCCTCGGTTGCCAGGATTCGGTGCCGGGCATCGGTCTCGACTCGGACGGTTCCGTCCAGCGGGATGCGCAGCACCCGAACCCTGGAGGTACCCGGCCACGCCGACCACTGGCCGATGACCGTGCCCTCGTCCTCCTGGACGAGGAAGTCGACGACGGGGCTGAGGATCTGGCCCTCGGCGATCAGTACCGGCTGGCGTTGTGCCGCGTCGCGGTCGTCGGCGCCGATGTGGCACCACACCTGCAGGAAGCGGACGGCCGAGGCGGGCGGGGTCGCGTCGATCACCCGCGGGCTCCGCGTCACCGCCGTCAGGTGGCCGGCCTCCGGCTTGTAAGCCCGGTGTTCCTCGTTGGCCACCACGCGGTACAGCACACGCTGACCCGGCCGCACCTGCGCGGGCTCCCATTCGATCAGGTGGCCGCCACCCGGTTCGGGTGTGATCGTCAGAGTCGACGGCAACCGGTCGGCGTCTCCGTGTGCGTACTCGCAGAAGTCCTCGGACCGCATGTCCACGAGCTCACCCGACAACGGCGCGGGCGCCGGCGGCACGGGGAGCCGGGCCGTTGCGGGGGCCGGTGTCGACTGCGTCTGCTGCGGGCCGGCGGCGGTCGCGGTGTCCACCGACTCCGGCTCGTGGGAGCCGAGCAGCTCGGCGATATCAGCGGCCAGCGCCTTCGCCTTGCGCGGCAGCATCGGCTCGATCTCGGCGGCGGTGCGCCGGTTCGAGCGGATGATCTGGTGCAGGTGGGTGTCCTTGAGGATTCCGACCTGCAGGTGCGCGGCGTCGATCTCGTGCTGGCGCAGCTCTTGCAGCGCGGCGAAGGCGTCCTGGGCCATGGGTCCACTCACTCTCAGAAGTTGAGGCCGTCCGCGACCGGCACCTCGAATGCCGTTCGCGCGGAAGGCTGCTGCACGTTGTTCGGTTCCGACGACCGCACGGGAAGGTCCGGCGCCAGCAGAATCTCGCGAGGCACGGCGAGCCCGTCGGACGCCGTGAGACGCAGGTCCTCCTCGGCGATGCCCTCGGTGTACTGCGTGGTGACGGCGACCAGTCCCAGCCCCAGCCGGGCCGTGCTCGGGACGGAGCCCGCGACCGCCGACAGGCCCTTGGTCGAGGCCAGGTCGGTGAAGACCGCCCGGTCGAAGAAGTCGCTGTCCGCGCGCGGCGACGACGAACCGACCCCGGCCAGGAAGTCGTCCAGACCGCTCCGGTGGACGCGGCCGTCGGCGTGGAACTCGACGCTGTCGACGAGCCGTCGGGTCAGGTCCCCGTCGGCCAGGGACAGTTCGGTGCGCGCCCGCTCCCAAAGCAGCGACGCACCACCCGCCTCGACCTCACCGCGATGCAGCATGGTCGACCACTCGTCCAGGGCGGATCCGGAGCCGGCGCCGGGCTGGGACGCCAACAGTGCGGGGTTGCGGCGGAGATCCTGACCGGACGCGCCGAGCACCTCGCCGGCGTCGCGGACCGCGGAGTCCCACTGGTCGGTCAGCCACCCGACGCTGAGCAGGTCGTGGCGGAGCTGCTCGGCCACCCGCTTGATCTGGCTCGGTTCCGGGCTGCCCGAGGCCACGACGGTGCTGAGAGGCAGGCCCCACTCGACCGGCCGCCGCACCTGGCGGACGTCGGCACTGGTCCCCAACGGCTTCGCCAGGAAGGCGCCGAGTGCGCGGCTCCACGACAGGTACTGGCGGTAGGCGGCCGACAGTACCTCCACGTCCCGCAGCGCGGCACGCAGATTCGTCTGGTTGGCCTCCCGCGCCGACTCCGCGGCTTCGCGTTCGGCAAGCAGCTGGAAGAGTTCCTGCTGCTCGGACATGAAGGCCCGCCCGACGAATCCACACCAGCCCAGCACGCTCAGGGTGATCACTGCGGCGCCCACCCACCAGGAGAACACCCCGAAGTGGGCCAGCGCTCCGGCCACCACCGCCACGACGACAAACACCGCCGTCAGCACCTGCAGCCGCCGCACCAGGCGCTGGTGCCGCTGGGCCGTCACCGCCGCGAGGTCCTCGGGCTCGGTCGACGCGCCGATCCGCTCGATGAGGCCGCGGGCCTCCGCCAGGATGGCGGTCAGGCGCTGGGCGAGGATCCCTCCGAAACCCACCGCGTAGCTGCGTCCCACCCGCGACGCCCAGGTGCCGAGCGCCGCGTTGGTGCGCCGCGCCTCGAGGCCGAGGGCCGGGTCCTGTTCGAGTCCGCGAAGCTGATCGCGGATCTCGTTGATACCGAGCACATCCGCCGGGTCGACGGCGTGCACGTCCAGGGTCGCGGACACGATCCCCGGAATGTCGGCGAACTGATCGGCCGGGCCCGGTACCACGTCGGATGCGGACCGCAGCACGGCGCGGTGCGCCCCGACCTGCGCGGCGGGGAGGTACGGGGAACGCTCACTGGCGTCGGCGAGGGTCAGCGCCCCTCGCTGGTAGTCGCGCCACAGGTCGGACAGATCCGCGGTCGGGGAACCCGACTGGCCCGAATGACGCTGCGCCGCAGACGACTGGGCGGCAACGCTGTCCAGTGCCACTGCGATTCGCTTCGAGGCCGCCTCGTACTCCGACCAACTCGCGCGCCGTCCGTTGGCGTCGACTCCGTTGACCACGATCTTGTATGCGGACGGCGCCGCGCCGAAAAGCGTGTCCTCCGCGGTCGACGCCAACGACGACGACACCCTGTTCGTCACCCGCGCGAACAGTGCGGCCGGCGCGTTTCGCAGCACCGCGCCGAGGAACGAGAGGAACATCCCCAGCGCCTCACGCAGGCCGATGGTCCGCGGCTCCGCCGCGGGCGGGGCGACGACCCGGTTCCCCTCCAACAGATGCCGATGTCGGGACCACACCGCGTGTGCCATCGACTGGGCTGTCGACGCGACGTCGTCGGCGTAGACCACGGAGGTACCCACATCGCTCGGCAGCGGCAGCTGTCCGCCGAAGTCGAGGACCTGCCGACGCAGTTCGGCCTCGGCGTGCGACGTGTCGAGCCTGCGGTAGAACGAGCGCACCACCCGCAACGCGTCACCGGGAAGCACGGGGACGTGGTCGAACGGCGCGTGCGCGGCGTCCGTCCACAGTCCCGCCACGCTGGCCACCACCGGCGCCGCATGGCGACCGACGGCAATCGGGTCGCCGGTCGCCGACAGCGAGATGTGTCCCATACCCGGGCCCCGCGAGTCCTCGGGTGCGATCAGCAGGTTGTGCCACCCGGCAGGCGCGAGAACCGCGGCCTCGGACCGCTCCTCGCCGGGCCGCCGGACGAGCAGGCGCAGCCGACTGACCTGAGCGCCACCGGAATTCGACGCGACCAGTTCGGCCATCGCGCGTTCGAACCCGGCGTCCACGGGAGTGGCGCCGGTTCCGCACGGCACCACGACGCACACCCGGACCCGGTCGATGATCCGGGTGGCCAGCACGTCCTGCAGCGCCACCTCGGTCTCGACGCCGCCGGCCACCTCGGCAGCGACGACCTGGGTTGCGCCCTGCCGGAGCCCGTCCGCGTCGATCCACAGGAACGGCGAGACCAGTCCCGCGGCCGAGAGATCGGTCAGGACATCACGCACGCCGCGTGCCGGTCCGGCCGATCCGAGGATCACGGTGAGCGCCTTCATTTCGGTCGTCCCCATCTCAGAACCGACCGGCGTCGGGAACGACAAAGGCCTGGCCCGGCGGCGTCCACACCGGTGCCGGTGCCGCATACTGTGCGGCCCGGTCCGGTTGCTCGGCAAGCGGTTTGCACTCGGCAATCAGCCGGATCAGCTCGCCGGTCGCCCAGTACACGTCCGGCGCGATGTCCCGGAACATCGGAGCGTGCGCGGCCTGGTCACGTGCGGTCACGGCGGAGAAGACACCGCCGCCGGGTGCCCCGTCCTGGCCGGGCGCCATGTAGTGCTCGCCGGCCACGCTCCTGATGGTCGACAGCCAGTCGGTCGCGCTCTTGGCCCTCGCGTCGACGGAGGCCTCGGGGCCGGAACCGTCGATCTGCGACTGCCAGCCGGTGACGGTCTCACCCGTCCGCAGCCAGTCGATCAGCAGCGCCTTCGCCGAGACCTCGTGGATGCCGCCGACCGGGTCCTGAGCCGACGCGTCGTAGACCGAGCGCAGGGCCCGGTACGGCAGCATCGAGCTCATCACCGGCGGCTCGTGCGAACGGGACATCGCCAGCAGCACCGACTCGAGGACCGCGGGCAGCCAGTCGTTCTTGGCGAGAAACCGGGACGGCGGGGTGAGCAGCGGATGCGGAAAGTCCACCCAGCCGGCCAGCGTGGACTCCCACACGCGCACCGGTTCGTCGTACGGGGCGGCCGGGATTCGCACCTGACCGAGCATCAGGCCGAGGAACCAGCCGGCCGTCATCGCCTGACGTTCGACGTCGTGCATCGGCAGCGAGGCCGTCAGTGGGCGCGCGCGCCGCCACTTCCAGAAGGCGTCCTGCTGCGTCGGGGTCGAATCCGCCCACTGCTTCGCCGCGGGGACGAGCACCGAATCGTAGGCCAGGGGTGAGTAGTTCGGGTACGAGCCGAAGATGTCCACCCGGGTGAGCTTGTCCTCGTCGGAGAGCAGCCGCAGGAACTCCGACTCGGTCTCGTGGTCGATCATCGGGTCCTTCTGCAGCACCTGCGCGAGGGTGTCGGCGACCGGGAGGTTCAGGAACGGCACCGCGGTGAACTTGTAGCGGTACTCCACCTGCTGTCCCGGGTGCAGCGCCTCGAGCGCCTGCTGGTTGACGCTGGCCAGCGGACGGGCCAACGACAGCGCCGCGGTGAACTTGGCCTTCAGTCGCGCGCGCCGCTCGTCGAGCACGTACTCGGGGACGGCGTGGTCCTCGATGTACTCGCGCAGCGACACGCGGCAGAACCTGTCGAACGACTCGCCGGTGCGCGAGACGAATCGCCGTGCGCGGTCGAGCAGTTCGGCGGGGCGGACGTGCACGTCGTAGCGTGCGGCCGACGGGATCAGCGCCTCGCGGGTGCTGGGATCGACCGGGAACGCACGCGAGCGCCACGCCGCGGTGCGCTCGATCACGGGCCGCTCCTGGGCCGGCGCGCTGGTGCCGTCGACCGTGCTCCACTGCCCGGTCACGACGGCGGCGACGCCCCGCTTGACCGCATCCGCGAACGCGGGGGTGCCGAAGTCGTCGGAGGTCACCGTGAGGGGCAGGTCGCTGCGGTACTGCGCCATGAAGTCCGCCGACGGGGTGAGCATCACCTCGTTGTTGGCCTCCGCGAACCGCGGCGGCACCCGATCCGCCTGATCGGCCGGCCAGGCCCCGTACTGGTCGGTGGCCAAGCGCGCGAGGCCCACGTCGCTGGCCGGCTTGCTCCGGGCCCGACGCAGTCCGGTCTGTTCCTCGTTGAGCCGGTCGAGCAGCGGCTGCAACACCTCGGAGACCAGCGCGGCCGCCACCTCCGCCACCTTGCCGGACAGCGAAGCGTACAGCTGCCGTTGGACGTTCCCGCGGCAGTTGCCGAGCAGCATGTCGACGGACTCGGCGTCGGACCCGATCAGCCCGTTGAGCGAGGCGAACGCCTGCGCGGTCTCCGCGGTGCGAGCGGTGATGTCCGCGGGCGCCAGCCGGGTCAGGTCCTCCGCGCCGGCTCGCACCACGTCCTTGAGGTAGGTGCGCAGTCGGCTCACCACCGCCGTCGCGTAGGGCAGCCCGACGTCGGCCACCGCGTTGGCGACGGTCTCCTCGATGCGCTCGACGAGCGGCCGGTGCCATGCGAATGCGTGCGTCACCGCGTGGTGTTCCGCGGCCGCAACCAGCGACTGGCGGCGTTGGCCGAGCGCGCGCTCGACCTCCGGCACCCACTGGTTGGCGACGAGACCGGTGCCGGACGGGAGGTAATGCCGGAGCTCGGACTCCACGATCTGGCCGGCCATCCGGCCCACCGTGTCCGCCGGGAGGACGACATTGGTCAGCCACGGTGCGACACCGGCCTGCGGTCCGCGCGAATCGGACTGCACCACAGGAAGTCCCATCGACGTCAGCAGCGTCGACCACTGGCTGTCGAGGATCGAGTTCACCTGGTCCTCGTCGGAGACCGGGCTGCCCGGGGTGCTGTGCCCGTCGAGCAGTCGGTCCACCGCGCTGCGGGCCAGCCGCTGCGCCGAGTACTCGGCGTACCGGTCCCGGCCCATGCTCAGGCTCGAGAACCCGTAGGTCCCCCACGGCAGGTTGTCCCACTGACCGCCCCAGCCGATGTTCTCGCGCTGGCCAGGCAGGCCGGCCCCGTTGGTGAGGTCGTACTGCACGAACTGGCGGGTCGCGGCGCCGCTCATCATCATCCCGGCCAGGCCCCGGGCCAGGCCGCGGTAGATCGCCTTCTGCGACCCGTCGCCGAACGGCGCACCCTCCACGCCGACCCGTCGGCCGACCGGGAAGACCCGCGCGAACGGCACCTTCTCGCCCTTGCCATGCTGCTGGCCGAGCGCCCCGAGGACCTCGACGTCGTGCTCGCGCGCCGAGCCCATCTGGCTGGCAACGATCTCGCCGAGCATCGCGAGGGCGTTCGCCCGCACGCCGGTGGTGGCGCTCTTGCCGAGTCCGTCGAAGATGTCCGGGGTCACCATGAACACGCCCATCAGGCGCGGGTCGAGCCCGGGGATCAGCGTCAGCAGCCGGCACACGTCCAGCGCCATCGACGCGCCCGCGCCTCCGGCCATCGAGGAGACCACCAGCACGATCGGCGACTCGCCCTGCTCGAAGGATCCGCCGCCGGGGATGTTCAGCGCGGACATCTCACCGGCGGTCTCCACGGTGGACAGCTGCTCCCACGCCCGCTGCAGGGTCTCCCGAATCCCCCCGGCCTTGCTCAGGGTGATCATCCGGCCCAGGGCGCGGTACTGCCCGGCGCCCGAGCCGATGGGCACGGTCACGGCCGCCGGGTCCCGCGGTGCCCACGTCGCGATGGCGCCGAGGCTCTGCCGGGCCACCAGCTGGTTGGTCAGCGCGTTGTCGAGGACCCCGTACGAATCACCCTGCGGCCCACTCCCGAAGTAGTGCCCACCCTGATCGCGGACGTTGTCTAGCCCGTCCGGCCCGCTCTCGGGCGCGGTCGGCACGTCGATACTGACGAACTGCCAGCCACCGGGGATCTTGTCGACTCCCGCCGCGGCCAGATCAGAACGGAGCTGGTCCATCATGTACGCCAGCGTCACGGCGCCGGATCCGCCGCAACCAACTACGAGAAACCGCCTCATTACGGTCCTTCCACATCGAGAGAGCTTGAAGCTGAGGTCGAGCCGTGAACTAGCGGCTCGGGGGGCCGAACGGGTCGAACGGGTCGGCCACCGAAGTGCCGCCGAACCCCTGTGCTGACGGCGCCGAACCGGTGCTCGGCATACCGGCACTCGATCCGGGACCGGGCGGCATCCCGAACGGGTCGTATGCCACCGGACCGCCGGGGCCGGGCGACGCCGCGGACGACGGCGGCGTACCGCCTCCGTTCCCGGACCCGGGCTTGGCCTGCTCGCGCAGCGTGCGGAGCAAGCCCGGCAGGCGTCCGTTCAGGTCCTCGACCAGCCGCGTTCGGCTCTCCGGGGTGGAGTTGCCGCCGACCAGGACCAGCACGTCGGCCAGGTCCGCCGGTCCCGCCGGATCGTGCAGCACGACCCACGAGTTGTGCACGGCCAACGGCAGGCGCGCGTCGCCGTTGCCGTCGACCTTGGCGGCGCGGGACGCGGTGACCCGCCCGTCTGCGTGGGCGGCCACGTAACCGGCACCGAACGGGTGCAGCCCGGTACGGACGTTGAGCTCCACACCGTCGACCGTCAGGTGGCGGGCCGGCTTGTCGAGGCCCCTGACCATCTGGGTGAGGTCCTCGTCACGAAACGCGAACGGCCGACCGTCTCGCAGGACGGCATCACCGACGACGGTGACCGGGAACCGTTGTGCCTTCAGCGTTTCCGCGGGTATCCGGGAAGTCCGCCACTTGGCCAACCACAGTCCGACCAGTGGCATCGCAATGCTGACCAGGAGCACGAGCAGGAAGGTCAACCAGAAGCGTCCACTGTCCAGCGGCTTCTGCAGGTCCGCGGAGAACGGCACCTCGACCGGCATGGCCCGGTCGGGCTCGCCGGCGGGCGCGACCATCAGCCGAACCGCGCCGTTGACCGCACCGTTGCCTGCGTTGTCAACCTGGAGCTGGACCGGCAGCGACGCCTCGGCTCCGTCCTCCACCTGAAGGCAGTCGTCGGCTGAACCCGCGCCGCGGCCGGTCAGCGCGACAGTGCCTACGCCGTCCGGGGCCGCGTCGATCCGGGCCGGCACCGCAGATTCGAGCCAGACGCAGCCGGGTCCTCCGACGCGGACGTCGGCGGCGAACGTGCCGGCCCCCTCGACGGTCCCGAAGTCGATGCGTGACGGCAGTGTCGGGTAGCCGATCGGCGGCGCCACGGTCAGCGGGACGTCCACCGACTGGGGCGTAAGGACAGTGCCCGGCGCGATGACCGCGCCCGACTCCGACTTGGCATCGGCGGTGGTGACCTCGAGCGTGAGCCGCATCGTTGCCTCACCCGGCGCGACCTGGGTGAGGTCCAGTTCCAGCGGCTCGCCGAGCCGGTCCTTGGGGATCTTCGTGGCGAGCTCGTGGTTGACGTGTGCACTGTCGGTCAGCGACACCGACAGCGCGGCGGTACCGAGCAGTGTGGACGGTGTCACCTCACGCCGATCGGCGTCGACGATGCCGAGCTGTACCGCCGACGTCTTCTCGCCACTGTGCACCGCGGCGGTGTCCTGCCCCAGCCACGCGGGGAATAGGTTGCCCGAGATGTGGATGTTCGACTTCGACCTGGCGGTCGGCGCGGATCCCGTGGGGTCGACGAATGCCAGCGCCCACTTCCCCTGCCACTGCGCCGCGTCGTCGTGACGCATCGTGAACGACACCGACCGGGGCGAAAGCCATTCGTACTCCACCGCGACGCCGCCGACCCGAACCGTCGCCGGCGAGCCGGCGCCCGTCCGCGGCAGGGCGAGCTGCTCGCCCCGCGGGGAGACCAGCGTCGGGACGAGACCCTCGGCGTCGGCGAAGCCGAGGACGGTCACCGAGCCGATCGAATCGTCCAGCACGAACCGGTGCTGGGCGTCCTCGCACATCGTGAAGGCGCACACCCCGGTCTCGCGTTCCAACGGCGCCTGGCCCGGCGTACTGAACGCATCGAAGGCGAACAGCAGGTCGTCGATGTTCTGCGCGACGTAGAAGTCGCCGGGCCGGGGCGAGACGATGTTGCCGCAGGCCCCGACCGATCCGGGCTCGCCCGTCGCGATGGCCCGCATCAGGTCGAAGTCCGCGGCCTGGGCGGTGCCGGCCGCAAGACCGACACCGAACGTCACGATGCCCGAGGAGCGGAGTTGGTCGGAGACCCCCGCGGGCCGGCAGATCGACTCCCGTGCGGCGTCGGCGACTCGGCGCACCCCGTCGTCCGTGGCGAGGGAAATACCGGGGGCGTAGGACTTCTCGCCGTCGCGCGTCGTGTAATCGAGCTTGCCGTCGGAGAACCACGCCAACGCCTGGCACCGGTTGCCGCCGTCCGCAGACGGGCCGCGTTCGGCCAGGGTGCCGCGCGCGCCGTCCAGGGCCGTCCGGTAGTCGGTGTCGATCCCGTTCGTCCGGCTCCGGAACTCGTCGACAGATTTCTGCAGTCCCGGCAGCGACGCATCGTCGAGGCTTTGCCATCCGGAGTGCACGACGAAGTCGTCCGAGAACCCGGCGAGTGCCACATCGAGTTTGAACCCGGCCGAGTCGCCGAACGAGTTCAGCTGGTCCAGCAGGTAGTTCGCCGCGGAAACCCGTGCCGCGTCCGGGTCGGAGGCCTGCAGGCTCCCCGATTCGTCGATCATCAGCAGCACGTCGCCCTCCCGCTGGGAGGCCATGCAGGCACCGAAGTCACCGACCGCGGAGGGCGCCGCCTGCGCGGCCGCGACGGGATTGGCCAGGACGAGCGATCCAAGCGCGGTGGTCAACACCGTCGCCGCGAGGGCGATCGCCCGCCTCACAGCCGACCCGCCCAGTCCGCGATCGACCAGGCACCCAGCACGACGCCAACGAATGCTGCCGCCATGACGATCCCGTAGACGATCCCTGCCGTCGCCGACTTCGCATAGACCGACATCGCCCGCTGACGGGTGTCGAGCACTGTGAAACAGGCAAGCAGCCCGAAGGTCACCAGCCCGGCGAACGCCCACCCGACGGCACCTGCAACCACCGACCCGCCGATGCACGCGACGAGTGCGAGCCCGACTCCGACAACCGCGGCCAGAGCTGCCGACCGCAGCCACCACATCGGCGGGCTTCCCTGCACGGCGCCAACTGCCGGACGCGCTGGAGCCGCACCAAACGGATCCGCGACGGCGCCGAACGTGGAACCGGGTCCGGAGATCGGCTCGGAGCTACCCGCGAAGGGGCTCGACATCGACGCCGAGGTGGGTGAGCTCGCGGGCCACTGCGCATCTGCGTCGTGCTGGGTACTCGCGTAGTCACTGAAGTCGAAAGGATTTGGCGCTGAGGGCACGTAGTTCTTCCCTGGATCGGTCGGTGAGTGCCCGCATATCGGACACCTGGAAATAGGTCATAAATGAAACTGAAGGGAAGTTGAACTCTCAATATCTGCGCCTGCACGTTACCAACGCACAGCCGAGCGAACAGGTGGCGACACTTGAGTTAGATATACCAGTTTGGATGAGGTCGATCACATGGAGGACACCATTCGGACAAAACGCCCTTCTCGGCTACGTCGCGACCAGCAGGCCCGCTTACTGACCACCACATTGACGATATTGACGCAAGCTACAGGCGGGGTCCGACAGACAATCCGACGGGACCGCCTCGGCCGCTCGGGAAGACCTGGCGGGGTCGCACCTTGGTCCGTGACCCCGGGCAACGATCCAGCACTTCCAGGCGCCCGTACGCGATATTAGAAGTCAACTGTTGCTCAGTTTTCAAGAAGTGGTTCGCCGGCGCTTGAACGCCGGAGTTTCACAGATTTGTCAGTATCCCGCGATATCGTGATTTCGCACCACGTCGGGGGACGGATTCGGTGCCGATGGCGACCGCGGTTCGGCCGCGAGAGGGTGGCTCATGTCCGACTTCGACAGTTTCGACGACTCCGTCGATCGTGCCTGGCAGCACTTCCAGTCCGGCCTCGCCGACCACCTCGGCGCAATGGACACCACTGCCTCCCTCGTCCTGCAGTCGCTCGGACCCGGCACCGGCGACGGCCACGCCGCTCTTGTTCGCTTCCTCGTCAACGACGACCGGGTTTCATGTTGGGTGCCCGCGAATGGCGACTCCGAGACTCGGCGCGCACCGACCGCCGCTGCCGAGACTCGACTCGTCGACCTTGGCTGGGCGCTTTCCGACCGGTCCAGCGACGGCGAGGGACTCCGCTTCTACTGGGTCGCCCAGCCGCGACGACGGGCGGACCAGTTGGCTGCGATGTCGGTGACGGCGCTGCGTGAGGTATGGAACGTGCCGCACCCGAGTTTCCTTCGGGCCGGCAGTGCAGGCCGACCGGCCGAACTGCCGTTCGCTGCCAACTACTCCCGGGACGACCTCCCGGCCGCCCCGGACCCGCAACCCAATACCGAAGCGGCGCAAGGAATCGTCTTCCCACGCGATCGCGACCACCTCCGCGAACTCGTCGGCAACTTCCTCACCCGGAATTCCGAGGATCCTCCGTTCGTCGATGCCGATGGCGACTTCGAGCTGCGGTTCGAGAAGATGGCCGTGTTCGTGAAGGCGCACCCGACTGAACCCTATGTACAGATCTGGGTTCCCCTGTTGCACTGGATCAGCAACCGAACCCAGGGCGCGGAGATCGTCGCCGAGCTCAACGCCGAGTGGCCGCTGATCAAGTTCGTCCTCGTCGAGGGCCGACTGTGCGCGTCGATCAACCTCATGGCGCAGCCGTTCGTCCCACGACACCTGGAAGACATGCTCGGACGCATGCCCGCGTTCCTCGCCACCTTCGACGACAGGTTCGCAGCCCGGTTCGGCACTGTCACCTTCCGGCAGCCACAGGAGACGGTCGAGCATGAGTGTGAACCGGAGTTCCCGCCCGGCCTGATGGCGGTGATCGACCTCGGGCCCGACGCCGCGGGAGCCCTCGGCGCCCGCCGAGTCGCCGAGGCCTGCGGCTACGACCGCGACACCCTCCTCGAGTACATCCACATCAGCTCCGAGCAGGAAGCGGAATGGCGGGGACACGAGGAGGCGGCGCGTCGGTCGCCCAACCAGGAGGACCTCGAACTCTGCGAGAGCGAGGCCAAAGGCTGGTCCCTGACCACCGAGTGCCTGCGGGCGGCCCTGCGACTGGTCGACTCGCCCGGCCGGCACCGCGCGCCCGATCCGACGCCGGAGCCCCACCGGCCCGACACATTCGGCCACCCGACCGAGCCGACCCTCTTCGACGAACCGACCTGACCGTCGCGGCGAAATACGAGGCGACGAGCGCGAACCACAATCCGCGGGTCCGATAGTGTTCACCCCGCGGCCCGACGGACTTCCGCTGTGATTCACAGCCACGGACATGCCCCCACCCGCACGACTCGATTCGTGCTGCCCGGGGGACTCCACCTTGACCTTGCTTCGTACGTCGGCGAACCATATAGCCGGCATCGCTCATCCCGATTCGTTGGCGGAGCAACTGTTGGAACAGATGCTGTACAAAACCGGCCGCCGGGCCAGCGCGGCCGAGCAGAAGTCCTGGAGTCGAAGTCTGCCGGTACTGGCGAGCGATCTCGTCGAGGCGGGTCTCGGCGACGTCGAGATGCTGGTCGAGTACCACCTTCCCCTCACCTCCCAGCGCGCCGACGTCGTACTGGCGGGCACTCATCCCTCGTCCGGAGCGCCGTCCTACGTCGTGGTCGAGTTGAAGCAGTGGTCGTCCGCCTACCGGTACGAGGACAACCCGGATCTGGTCGAGGTCCCCGGGATGCCAGGCGGGCCGAAGCTTCACCCGGTGGCCCAGGTGAAGGGCTACTGCGACTATCTCGCGGACTTCGCCAAGTCGATCGCCGACCAGCCGGATGCGCTGGCAGGAATGGCGTACCTGCACAACGCGTCTGACCCCGCGACCGTGTCAGACCTCCGCGCCTTCCCCACCGGCGTCACCGGGCGGCTCTTCACCGCCGCCGACCGCGCCGACATGATCGCCTTCCTGCGGACCCGCCTCGCCACCGGCGCCGCGAGCCACTCTGCCGGCGACTCGCTCATGCGGTCCGCGGTTGCCCCGTCCCAGCAGTTGCTCAAGGTTGCGGCCGCCGAGGTGCGGGACCGCCCACAGTTCCATCTACTCGGAAACCAGCAGCTCGCCGTCGACCTGGTCCTGCACGCCGTCGAGCAGGCCCGGTCCGCAGACAGCAAGCGGGTCGTCATCGTCACCGGAGGGCCTGGCAGCGGCAAGAGTGTCATCGCACTGTCACTGGTCGGCGAGCTCGCCCGCCGCGGCCGAACAGTGCTGCACGCGACCGGATCCCGGTCGTTCACCCAGACACTCCGCAAGGTGGCGGGACACCGCGCACCCCGAGTGCAGAAGATGTTCAAGTACTTCAACCAGTTCATGACGGCGGAGCGCAACGGTCTCGACGTCCTGATCCTCGACGAGGCCCACCGCATTCGCGAGACCTCGGTCGACCGGTACACCAAGGCGGAACTGCGCACCGACCGGCCGCAGATCGACGAACTCATCGCCGCGGCCCGGGTACCGGTGTTTCTCTTGGACGAGCACCAGGTGGTGCGGCCCGGCGAGATGGGGTCGCTCGAACAGGTGCAGAGCCATGCCCGGTCGCTCGGTCTCGAGACCCAGCACGTGCACCTCGGCGAGCAGTTCCGCTGCGGCGGCAGTGAGGAATACGTCCTCTGGGTCAAGCGTCTCCTCGGCCTCGTCGAGGGCGGACCGTACGCATGGAAGGGCGACCCCCAGTTCGCGGTGCGTGTCGCCGACAGCCCGCAGGAGCTCGAGCACCTGCTCTCGCAGCAATTCGATGGTGGCTACTCCGCCCGGATGACCGCGGGATACTGCTGGCCCTGGAGCGACGCCCGCAAGGACGGCAGCCTGGTGCCCGACGTCACGATCGGCGACTGGGCCAGGCCGTGGAACAGCAAGAGCGACAGACGGATCGGAGATGCCCCTCCGGCTCCACTGTGGGCGACGGAGGACGGCGGCTTCGATCAGGTCGGATGCGTCTACACCGCGCAGGGGTTCGAGTACGACTGGAACGGCGTGATCCTCGGACCCGACCTGGTGTGGCGCGGCGGGCACTTCACGACCGTCCGTGCCGCGAACCGCGACCCCGACATGAAGAACTCGAAGAAGGTCAGCGACCTCCGCTTCGACAGACTCGTCCGCAACGTCTACAAGGTCCTGCTCACCCGCGGAATGGTCGGGACGGTCATCTACTCCACCGACGAACGAACTCGCGCGGCTCTGCGGAAACTCATCGGCAACTGACGCCGGGCCGACGAACTCGGCCGCTACACACCAACGACAGCAAGCACGAACAAGACGAGCACGGCCCGACAGGCTTCCACTGCAGGACATGCCTCCACCCGGTGCGATACCGGATAGGCGCATGGGCGTTGACAAGTTGGATTGTCAAGATAGGCAAGGAAACCCCTCAGCACTGGGGATTTGCACGCGACGACCGGTTCTGGGATGTCCGGGAACCCGGCTCATTCAGGAAGATCGAGCCCGGCGACAACATCTTCTTCTGGCTCTCCGGTTCGGGTTTCACGTCGTGGGTCCGCGCGACCTCCTCGTTGTACGTCATCGGAGCCCAGTCACGGCCGGCGCACTGGATCGACGTCGCCACCGGCGGCTACACCCACCGCTTCGAGTTCGAGCTTGTCAGCGAGGATGTCGCGCACCCGGCGACCTGGGGCGAGCTGCAACAGGCCGCTGGGCGCAACTACGCACCGCCCGCGCCCGCGAACCCGGTGGCCGAACCCGCGGCCGAGGCCTTCCTGCGCGCTCGGTTCGGCGGCCACACCGACATCGCCTTCACGACGGTCCCCGTCGAGTACTCCCCCGGTGACGACATGCGTGACCGCGCGGTCCGCCAGATCACGTTGCGACGCGGTCAGGCACGGTTCCGAAACTCGCTGCTCGTGGCGTACGGCAACACCTGCGCGGTCACCGGCTCCACCGTGACGTCGGTCTTGGAGGCCGCGCACATCGACCGCTACTTCGGTGACCACACGAACCACGTGACGAACGGCCTCCTGCTCCGCTCCGACATCCACACGCTGTTCGACCTGGGCGTACTCACCGTCTCCGAGTCGCGAACGGTTCAGCTGGCGCCGTGGCTGCGCGACACCGAGTACGCGGACCTTCACGACCAGCCGCTTCGGGTGCCGTCGGACCCGGCCGGCCACCCGTCCGCTGAGGCGCTCGCTCGACACCGGCAGACATGCGAATGGCTGTAGCGGCCCGACCGACGACGTCGACGGGCACTCGAGCCGTTCACCAGCCCGTCACCTCGCCCGACCCCCGCCCCGGCCGGCCTCCGCGATACCGTGGACCCACACACGCCCACCACCGACATCGACGACCCGTCCGTATCCCGGACCGGCGCCGGACAGGGGAACAATGACCGAGCTCGACTCCCAGGACCAGCTGCTGCGCATCGACGGCGAGCTCGCGATTGCCACCGAAGGGCACGACCAGCTGCACGCCCTGTGCCTGCGGACCCTGGCCGAGCTGCTCGGCAGCGAGCCGGACGTCGACGAGGACGGCGACATCGCGATCCCGGTGCACGGCTTCGTGGTCTACGTGACGGTCGCCGACGACGGCCCGCAGCTGCACGTGTGGTCCTCGATCCTCACCGGCCTCGGTGACCGGGCGCGCGCCGCGGAGGCGCTCACCGACCTGGCACTGGAGTGGCCGCGTCTGCGCTTCGTGTTCAGCGACGACCACCTGCTGGTCTCGACGATCCTCGACGCCGAGCCGTTCGCCCCGCAACACCTGATCAACCTGGTCGACGAGATGCACGAGCTCACCCACGACCTCGACGACGACCTCGCGGCGCGGTTCGGCGGCACCCTCGACTGCGACACCGAGGACGACTCCTACGCCGGCGGCTGCGGGGGCTGCGGCGACGACTGTGACTGCGACTGCGGCGACACCGACGAGGGCCACCTCGACATCACCGCGGTGAACCCCAGCAAGTAGCGGCTGCCGCGTGCGACCGGGACCCCGCGCGGGTCACCGGTCGCGCGGCCGGCTCGTCACATCACGCGTAGTTCCGGACGGCCTGCCTCAACTCGTCGGCGTGCGCGTAGAGGTGATGCGGCGCCTCGATGTCGCGCCGCACGCCGTCCTTGCCTTCCGCGAATGTCATCACGAACTTCGTGCTCTTGCTGTTGAAGTGCAGCCGCGCAATGGGTTTGCGATTGTTGTCGTCGAGCAGGATCGCGCAGTACGACTTCGAGTCCCGGTAGACCACACGGTCGGGCGCGACCTCGCTGCAGACGATCGCTCGGACGATATTGAATGCCTCCAGTTCCTCGTCCGTCGTGACTATGTCCGAGTCGACAACGATCTCGTCGAGATTCGTCGAAGCTGAGGCCCCATTGTCGGCCGGCACCTGTGCCACGACCGGGCTCTCGATATTCGCCGCCGCGAATGGACGGGCGTCCTCCCCCAGCGCCGCCTTGAGTCGGTCGTTCACCTGGTCGTTGATGTACTGCGAGACCGCCTTCGAGACCAGGACGCGGAACTGGTCGACAATCTTCTGAGTCGCCTTGCCCTCGTAGACCCGAGTGGTGAAGAACCTGACCCAGTCGTCGTTCGGTTCCTTGACCTGCGCTGACAGAATCCGACGAATCTGCCCGACATATTTCAGGCCTTCGGCGGCATCGATGACCGACACCACGTCGAACGATTCCTTCGAAAGCTTCTGCATCTCAGGGATCAGAGTCTTGTCGACGTCGAGCAGGTCGAGCACGAGAAAAGGCTTCTCGTCCATCCTGTTCGGAGCATCACTGTCCGTGAAGACGTGGTACTCCTGACCGTTCGTGAGGATCGCGATGCGGGCAGAATCCACCACGCCGAAGTACCGGAAGAGCTGCGATGCGTGCTTCGGATTGAGCGGGTCGCCGATCCTCTTGCACTCGATCAGTATCTGGACAACGCCGTCCTTCGCGATCGCATAGTCGATCTTCTCACCCCGCTTCAGTCCGACGTCCGCAGTGAACTCCGGGATCACCTCCGCCGGGTCGAACACGTCGTATCCCAGCACCGACGCGATGAACGGCATCACGAACGCATTCTTCGTGGCCTCCTCGGTCTCGATCGAAGCCTTGTGTGCGGCAATCTTGTTCGAGATTGCGTACAACCGTTCCGAAAAACTCATTGCGCCCCCACTCTCGTCCGGTGCCAGCTAGCAGGAGGCTACGTCGAGTAGCCCGGGAAAACGCGCAAACGGGCACCGATACACGCTCAGTCGTCTACCCAGTCGTCAGCCGTCCGACGGATCACCTGCCGGAGAACCGACCGGCACCCGCAACGTGAACACGGTGGCGTCGGCTACCCGCCGGACGTCGATCGTCCCGCGGTGCAGCCGCGCGTTCTCCAGCGCCAGCGACAGTCCGAGCCCGCTGCCCTCGCTGCGTCCACGCGCGGTGTCCACCTTGAAGAACCGCTCGAAGATCTCCGCCCGGTGCTGCTCGGGCACCCCGGCCCCGTGGTCACGCACCTCGACCACCGCCTCGTCGGCCTCCCGCCGCACGCTCACCTCGACGGGGTCGGCGCCGTGCCGCAGCGCATTCCCGACCAGGTTCGCGACCACGACCTCCAGCCGGCGCGCATCGCCTTGCACCGGCACCGGCGCGGTCGCCGACACCGGGACCCGGTCCTCCCAACCCCGCGCGGTCAGGGTGCCGCGGACCAACTCCGCCAGGTCCACCTCGGCCAGGTCCAGCCGTGCCCGGCCGACGTCGTGCCGCGACATCTCGATCAGGTCCTCGACCAGCCGCGCCAGCTTGTCGATCTCCTCGCCGACGATCCGGGCGGCCGCGCCGGTGTCCGCGGGCAGCCGGTCCGCCTCCTCGCGGAGGATCTCCCCCACCGGCACCAGCGCCGCCAACGGGGTCCGCAGCTCGTGGGAGACGTCCGCGACGAACCGGCGCGACTGCGACTCCGACGCCGTCAGCCGCGTGATCGCCGAACCGTGTTGGCGCATCATCTCGTTGAACGTCTCGGTCACCCGGGCCAGCTCCGTGACGCCCACCTCCGGCAGCCGCACGTCCAGGTCGCCGGCGGCGGCCTGCGCGGCGGCGTCGTCCAGCCGGCGCAGCGGCCGCACCAGCGTCGAGGCGATCCACCAGCCGAGCAGCCCGCAGATCACCACCCCGGCCGTCAGCGTCACCGCGACGATCCGGATCAGGCTGTCGAACTTCTCCTGCACCCCGACGAGCGGCCGAATCGCGTACGCCTTCACCAGTTCCCGCTCCGGCCCGGCCCCGGGGTACGCGGTGTTCGTCACCTCGAAAGACATGCCCAGCAGGATCCGCTGGGAGTCGAGCCGCTGGAACCGCACCAGCCGCACCGAGTCGAGTCCCGCGGCGAAGCTCTCGCTGATCTGCGAGGGATCGACCGAACCCCGGCGCACCACCTGCCCGTCCACCACCGCGGTGACGTCGCCGGGGACGAACTGTTCCAGCTCGGCCGGGTCCGTGGTGTCCACCTGCGCGCCGTAGAGGGGGGCCATGTCGTCCCGGAACTCGGCGATCGCCACGTCCTGCGCATTCGTGTACACCCAGGACCGCGCGGCGATCGCCAACGCGACCGCCGTCGACCCCGCCACCACGGCCACCGCGATCACGAACACCAGGACGAAGCGGGCCTTGAGCCCCCCGAGCCCGAACCTCACGGGGACGGCACGAATCGGTAGCCGAACCCGCGGACGGTCTCGACGATCCGCGGCTCGGACGGGTCGTCCTCGACCTTCGCACGCAGCCGCTGGATCGCCGCGTCGACCAGCCGGGAGTCGCCGAGGTAGTCCTGGTCCCACGCCGAGGCAAGTAACTGCCGGCGGCTGAGCACCTGCCCCGGATTCTCCGACAGCACCAGCAGCAGCCGGATCTCGGTCGGGGTGAGGGCGATCAGGACGCCGTCGCGGCGCACCCGCAGCGACCGCCGGTCGATGTCGAGGCCCGCGCCGCTCGCGGCGGCGGGCGCGGGAGCCGGCGGTTCGGCCGCCGAGGACGGGGCGGGCGCCGCGACGGCGGTGCGCCGGAGCACCGCCTTGATCCGGGCGTCGAGGACCCGCGGCGTCACCGGCTTCACCACGTAGTCGTCGGCACCCGCCTCCAGGCCGGCGACGGTGTCCACGTCGTCGGAGCGGGCGGTCAGGATCACGATCGGCACCGCGCTCATCGCGCGCACCCGGCGGCAGATCTCGTAGCCGTCGGCGCCGGGCAGCCCGAGGTCGAGCAGGATCAGGTCGGTCTCGGCGATCGCCGCCGACAGGTCGGTGTTGCCGTCGGCCAGGTGCCGGACGTGGTGCCCCAGTCTGCTCAGCCCGAGCCGCATGGCCTCGGCCACGGCCGGGTCGTCCTCGATGAGGAGAATGCTTGCCACGTGTCGGCCACCTTCGTCGAGTGCGCTACTGCCGCTGGTCACGATGCTACCGCCGCCCGCGCACCGAACCCCGCCACGCTCACCGCCGGCCGTCGACGGTCAGCCGTTCCTGGCGCGGATCGGCCAGCGGGCCGAGCGACTCGGGAACGCTGTCCGACGCGTCGGTGGTGGTGATCGCGGACGCGATCAGCGTGAAGCAGCCGACGATCAACAATGCCCCCAGGGCGTCGCTCGGCCGGTGCCAGCGCAGCACCACCACCGTCACCGCGGTACCCATCGTGAGCAGCGCCGTGTTCACCAGCACCACCGGCCGCCACCGCCGCGGCGTCACCAGCACCGCCGTGCAGCCCACGGCGGCGACCACGGTGAGGGTGCCGCTGGGGAACGAGTTGTGCATCACCAGCCCGTCCAGACTCGGCCGGTCCAGCGACCGTTTGAGCCACCAGGCCGTCACGATCGGTCCGCCGGTGACGACCGCCACCCGCGCGGCCAGCCGCACCGGTTGCTCCTCCATCATCACCAGCAGCACGACGAGCACCCCACCGACGAGCAGTAACGGGACGATCATCCCCACGAACACGGTGGAGAACCCGAAGGCCGACGAGGTGGACGCGCGAACCATCAGGGCCTGGTCGACCACCTGTCCCCCGGTGGTGCGGACGGCGAGCCCGAACACGAGAAGGCCGGCGACGCCCAGCGCGAAGGCGGCCGAGAGCCGCTGGGGCCGGACCCGGACACGGCGGTTGAAAATGTTCATGCCACCGAGGGTGCCGACGCCCTGTCACGACGCCGCCGCAACAGCGCGCCACCCCGGACACGGATTGTCACGATGTCGTGACAGGGCTGTCGCACGCGTCACCCGGCCGAGGCGTCGGGCAGCTGCTCCGGGCAGCCGCCGTCCGGGGACCCGACCAGTTCGAAGTGCCACATCTCGTTGACGTACACCTGGCACAACCCGTGCGCGGCGCCGTACCGGATCATCCAGTCGGCGGCCGCGGTCGGTCCGATGTCGACGGCGGTGCCCGCGACGTGCCGGGAGAGCTCGGGCGTGCTGACGAGACGCCGTGCGGCGTCGAGGCTGCCGTAGACGGACACGGCATCCTCGAGCAGTTGACGCTGGTAGTCGGCCGAACGCCAGCCCGAGGTCACCAGCAGGCTGACCCCGTCGTCCCGGGCCTCCCGCGCGGCGGCCTGGATCGCCGTCAGCAGTACGGGATCGAGGCGGCCGACGGCGGGCACCTGCACGTCGAACGGAGTGACGCGGTCGCCGTCGGCGATCCGGCCGGTCTCCCCGGGATGCGCGGCCGTCGGCGGCGGCGCCACGACCGCGACGGCGCCCTCGGTGGCGGCGCAGGCGGCGGACAGCGCCGCCACCGCGAGCAGCGGAACGAGTTGTCGGGCAGGAGGACTCTTCTTCATGCCTCGACCGAAGCGGTCCGATGTCACCGCCAGTCGGCCGCGGCGCCACCGTCGTGCCACGATGTCGTCACCGTCCCGGCCGAGCCGTGTGACGTCCGGCGACTCGAGGCATCCCCCAATCAACGCGCGACTATCCCCCACCATGTCGCCGCCGCGCGCTACCGTGTTCTCCTCACGACACGTGACGCTGGCGGCGCCGAATGCGTTGGGCCAACGGGGATCAGAATGAGGTGGAGACCATGTCTGAATTCAAGGGTTTCGACCAGACCGTCGAGCATGCGTGGACCTACTTCGCGGCCAGCCTCGCGACGCACCTGCGGGAGATGCGCGACGGCGACCGCCTGGTGCTGACGCCGGCGGGCGCGATCGTGGACACCCCCGCGTACCTGGACTTCCTGGGCCGGGGCGACGGGTCCCTCGCCTGCGAGGTGCCCCACAACAGCGGTCACGGCGCACTGCTGACGATGACGGCGGACGGTGAGGCCCTTCTCGCCGACCTGGGCTGGCGGCCGCCGCTCGACTCGGCGACGGACCCCCACTACACCGGCCTGCCCGCGGACGAACTGGACGACTGGGTGGCCCGCTCGGTGACCGTCCTGCGCGAGGTGTGGGACGTGCCGCACCCGGGCTTCCTCGCCGCCCAGACCACGGGCAGGCCCGCCACGCTGGCGTTCATCTCCGCCGACGAGACGGTCGAGTACCCGGGCTACCCCGACCCGATGACGGCCGTCGTCCCGCGCGACGACGCGCACCTGCGCGAGATCGTGTCCGCGGTGGCGGAGGACCTGACCGGCAACCGGCCCACGCTCGACGAGGACGGCGACTACGTGATCCGGATCGGGTCCCGGCTGGTCTTCCTGATCCCGCGCGCACAGGACCGGATCCTGCGGATCTGGGTGCCGCTGCTCTCCCGGATCAGCGGGCGCACCCGCACCTCGGAGCTCATCGGGGACCTCAACGCCTGCGCGCCCTACGTCAAGGTAGTGCTCCGCGAGGACCAGGTGAACGCGACCATCGACATCGTCGCGTCGCCCTTCGTCCCGGAACACCTGCGCGACATGCTCACTCGGCTGACCGGATTCCTCGAGAACTTCGACGAGCAGTTCGCGGACCGCTTCGACGGTGTCCTGTTCGGCTGCAACGACTCCGACGACGACTCACCGAACTCGCCCGCCACAGACGACAGCGACTACGACACCTACCTCGACGGCGAGGACGCCGACGGAGCGGAGGCAGAAGCGAGTGAACCGCTCCCGCCCGCCCTGCTGACGTTGATGCAGCTGGACCCGGACGGCACCGGCGCCCTGGACGCGGCCTCGGTCGCCGAGATCTGTGGACGCGACCGCGACACCATCCTCGACTTCATGCGCATCACGTCCGAGCAGCAGATCGAGTGGGTCGACTCGGCTGACGCCGCACGCGCCGACGGCGAGGCGGCGGACGTCGCGGCGTGCGAGCACGAGGCCAACGGCTGGGCGGCGACCCTCGAGTCACTGCGTGCCGCCCTCCGCCTCGTCGCACTGCCCGCCCCCGCCGGACCGGCCTCGCACCCGCAGGTGCCCGGCCAGATGGAACTGTTCGACGACGAGGACGCCGACGCCGAAATGGACACGGCCGGCCCCGGCCCCGCCGCGCCGGAGGCCACCCTGTTCGACGACCCGGTGTAGACGCCCGCCGGCCGCGTCGGAGCAGGGAGACGCCCGACCGAGGTGGCCTCAGACCGACCTGACCTCCGCCAGTTGCAGCCCGCTCGCCCGGAGCACCTGCTTGCTCACCCCGGCCCGCACCGACTCCTCCGTCCCGATGATCCGGACGTGGTTCTGTGCCCGGGTGATCGCGGTGTAGAGCAGTTCCCGGGTCAGCAGCGACGACTCCTCACCCGGCACCACCACGGACACCGTGTCGTACTGGCTGCCCTGGCTGCGGTGAATTGTCATGGCGTACACGGTTTGCACTGCCGCCAGTCGGCTCGGGTGCAGCAGGAACGGCTCGTCGCCACGCGCGAACGCCGCCACCAGTTCCCCGTCGGCGCGCCGCACCACGACGCCGGTGTCGCCGTTGTAGATCTTGGTGTCGTGGTCGTTCGCGGTCACCAGCAGCGGCTGCCCGGGGTACCAGCGGCTCGGGTCCAGCGCGTGTCCCGACGCCTCGGACACCCACTCCATCGACCGCCGGGCCCACCAGCTCACGCCGTACTGACCTCCGCGATGCGCGCACAGCAGCCGGTGCGACTCCGACTGCTTCAGCGCGGCGGCCGCGTTGCCGGCCAGCGCCGCAGCGGTCACCGCCGCCGAGGTGGCGACGACGTCGCCGCGGACCGCGTCCCAGTCGTCCGGTCCGACGAACGAGACGGCGTCGCCCCCGGCCCGCAGGATGGCGATCACCTCGTCCGGGAGTCCGTCCCGCACCGCGTCCGCCAGTCGGCCGATCGTCGCGTTGAACCGTCGACCGCGGCTGAGTCGGACCACCCCGCCGCGCAAGCGGTCCCGATCCTCCCCCCTGAGCGCCGGCTCGTCGTCGTTGCCCGGCGCGGCCAGGTCCGCGCCCACGACCCGCGCCAGTACCGGGTTCTCGGCGCCGGTCGCCGGGCGGGCCACCAAGTCCGCGAGCACCGCACCCGCGTCGACGGAGGCCAGCTGGTCGGGGTCGCCGACCAGTACCATCCGGGTGTCCGGGCGCACCGCCTCGAGCAGCCGGCACATCATGGTCAGCGAGACCATCGAGGTCTCGTCCACCACGATCACGTCGTACGGCAGGTGGTTGCCGGCGTTGTACCGGTACTTGCCACCGGGCCGCCAGCCGAGCATCCGGTGCAGGGTCATGGCCGCCAGGTCCGTCTTCGTCTCCGGATCGATGGCGTTCGTCTGCGCTGCCACCGACTCCTGCAGCCGGGCCGCGGCCTTGCCGGTCGGCGCCGCCAGCCCGACTCGCAGCCGCTCCCCCGACTGCCCCGCCAACAGCGCCAGTACCCGCGCGACGGTATGGGTCTTGCCGGTACCCGGCCCGCCGGCCAGCACCGAGGTGCAGTGCGTCGCCGCGACGGCCGCCGCGAGTCGCTGGCGGTCCGGCGCCCGGGTCGGCGCACCGTTCTCGCGGAACAACGCGTCCAGATCCTCGCGCAGCCGGACCTCGTCGACGTCAGGATGGGTCTGCGCCCGCTCGTCGAGCAGCTTCCGGACCGTCTGCTCCTGCCGGAAGTACCGGTCCAGGTACAGCAGCTCGCCTTCCGGGGACTCGACCAGTCGCAGTGGTCGCAACGGACCGTTCGGACCGCCGAGCACCAGTGGACTGGCCCGCAGCCCCGCGGCGACGGCCGCCTCGTCCGGCCACGGCAGCGTCGCGGTGTCGATCGGCTCCGCGCCCTCGTCCGCGTCGTCGCCGGTCCAGATCTCCTCGACCGGGAAGTCGCGAATCTTGTTCAGCTCCAGGCACACCGACCCGGACCGCACCGCCCGCACCGCCAACGCCGTCGCCAGCAGCACCGGTTCGTCGTGCTCCCCGGCGAGCGTGCCCAGCCGCAGCGCCACGTGCACGTCGGCGGCGGAGAGCATCTTCGCGTCGTTGAACGTCCGCAGCAGTCCCTTGCCGCGCTGCGCCACCCGTGCGTCGGTCACGCCGTCACCCCTCTGTCGGTCGAGTCCGTCGCGAGCCCGGCCAGCAGGTCGGACAGCCCGGTGACCAGCGCCGGCGGCGGCGTCCAGTCGAAGACCCCGCAGCCGGGCGGGGTGTCGGGGCCGACCATGCCCCGCACGAACAGGTACTGGGTTCCGCCCAGGTGCACGGCGGGGTCGTAGCCGGGCAGCCGCCACCGCAGATACCGGTGCAGTGCAACGGCATACAACAGCGCCTGCAGCGGGTAGTGGGCGCGCATCATCTCCGCGGCCATCGCGTCGCGGGTGTAGTGCGCGGTGGTCAGGTGGTCCCCCTGCGCCAGCCTGTTGGTCTTGTAGTCCACCACCACGTACCGCTGCCGGCCCGATGCGTCGCCGAGCCGGAGTACCGCGTCGATGCTGCCGGTGAGGAACCCCCGAAGCTCCGGCCGGTCCAGTGTCAGCAGGTGGTCCGCGTACTCGTGGAGCGCGTCGCCGACGGGCAGATGGGTGCGCAGCAGCGCCACCAGTCCGTCGAGGGTGACACCGGGCTGGGCGTCCTCACCGCCGGCCAGCGGCAGCTCGAACTCGAGTTCCGGCAACCGGTCCTGCGGCGACAGGTCCGCGAGGGTCACCCCGGTCCCGTCGCCGAGCGGGGTCCGCAGCACCGGCAGCAACGCGTCGGCCAGCTCGCCGGGGTCCACCGCGGACAGCTCCGCGGCCACGGCCTCCCGGCAGCAACGCAGCAGTTCGGCGGCCAGGTCGGACGCGCCGGTGTCGACGATCTCGAGGACCGCATGCACGAGGGTGCCGAACACCGCGCCGCCGGGCAGTCCGTTCATCGTCGAGGCGATCCCCGCCGGCTCGGCGTCGCCCGCGAGCACCAGCGGCGGCGTGTCGGGTTCGTCGACGGTCTCGGTCTCCTCCGGTTCGCTGCCGGCGCCGGGTGCGTCGTGCGCGGCGGCGGTCAGCGCGCTGTACGAGGTGCGCCGCCAGCGGTCGTCGAGGACCCGCTCGAATCGTGCCGCGTCCAGCTTCCCGGGTTCGCCGCGCGGCGGGGTCCACGACGCCGCGGGGATCGGGTCGGCGCCGACGGCCTCCACCGCGACCGCAGCGGCGCCCGTCGACAGCACCGGCGCCCCGGCCGCCCACCGGTTGAGCTCGTCGGCGATCACCGGGTCGGCCGGGATGCTGACCCGCTGCGGCACCTCCAGCTCACCGGGCTTGCGGCCCAGCAGCATTCGGTGCAGGGGCGCCCCGCCGGTGGCGTAGGCCGGCGCCCACCACAGCACCAGCTGGCACTTGGCCCGGGTCATCGCGACGTACAGCAGTCGCAGCGACTCGCCGGACTCCTCCTCGTCGTGGACCCGTTTGCGGTCGCGGTAGCCGTCGCTGTCCTCGCCGCCGACGTCGAGGATCCGGCGTCCGTCCCGGTCGTGCAGCAACAGGGTGTCCGGGTTCGGCCGCTTCGCCGCGTCCCAGCCGAACGGCACGTAGACGACGGGGTACTCGAGGCCCTTGCTGGCGTGCACGGTGCAGATCTGCACAGCCGCGGCATCGCTGTCGAGTCGACGGCTGCGGTCGACGCCACCCGACTTGGGGTCGCGCATCCGGTCGGTGAGCCAGCGGGTCAGCGCGGTCAGCCCGAGGTTCTCCTCGACCGCGGCGGCGTTGAGCAACTGCCCGACGTGCCGCAGGTCGGTCAGTTCGCGTTCGCCGCCCTGCCTGGACAGCAGCCTCTTCTCGAGTTCCCACCACCCGGAGAGCCGCTCGAACAGCGCCGCGAAGCCGGAGTGCGTGAACACCTGCGCGAGCTCTCGCAGTTTCCCGCCGACCTCGGCGACCACGTCGTCGCCACCAGCGGCGGAAAGGAGGTCGAACTCGGCCACCGTGCGCCCGACCAGCGGAGTGAGCGCGGCCAGGCGCACCCGGTCCGCGCGGTGCGGCTGTTCGAGCGCGTGCAGCAGCCACAGCCAGTGCTGCGCCGCGGGGGTGACGAACACGCTCAGCCCGCCCGCCAGCACCGACGGCACCCCGGCCCGGTCCAGGGCGTCGTGAACCAGGGTGATCTGGGCGTGGGTGCCCGCGAGCACCGCGATGTCCCCCGGCGCGACCGGCCGGGGACCGCCCTCGACCTCGAGGGACGCGCCGCGGCCCAGCAGCGCGACGACGTCGGCGGCCAGGTCCGCGGCGACCCGGGAGCGCAGCGGACCGACGGAGGGGAAGCCGCTCTTGCCGACGGGTCCGGCTCCGCCCCGGGGCAGGTACCGCAGCCGCAGCGGCGCCTCCCCCGCCAGCCGGGACTCCGACTTCGCCGACTCGACGGCATGCACCACGATCTTGTCGTGCCCGAGTGCCGCGCCGTGCTGCAGGTAGCCCAGCGCGTCGAGCAGTCCTGAGTCGCTGCGCCAGTTGACCGTCAACTCCTGCTTGCTGTTCGCGACGTCGACGGCGGCGAGGTAGGCGAGCACCTCGGCGCCGCGGAACGCGTAGATGGCCTGCTTGGGGTCCCCGACGAGCACCAGCGTCGAGTGCCCGTGGAAGGCGCTGCCCAGGATCCCCCACTGCTGCGGGTCGGTGTCCTGGAACTCGTCGACCAGCACCACCCGGTACCGCCCGCGGACCCGGTCGCAGGCGGCGGCGCCGTGCTCGGGGTCGGTGAGAACGCGATGCAGCAGCTTCGGCAGGTCGTCGAAGTCGCGCAGCCCCGCCGCGCGTTTGCGGACGTCCATCTCCGTACGCACCGCGGCGGCGAACTCGACGGCGTCGCCGGCCGGGGTGCCCTCCGCCCCGTCCGGCGCGAGCACGGCCTGCGGGTCGAAGATGGCGGCGCGGGCGGCCTTGCGGGCGGTACCGGGGTCCAGGCTGGGGGTCTCGGCGGCGCCGAACATGCGCAGGTACAGGTCGCCGATGGATTCGGCGATGAGGTCGTCGGCTTCCTCGACGAGCACCGCCTCGGGGTCGCGCTCGCCGGCGATGCCGAGCCCGTCGAGCACCCGCTGACAGAAGCTGTGGGTGGTCGCGATGGTGGCATCGTCGAAGTCCGAGAGCGCCTGCAGCAGTCGTCGTCGACGCGACGCGACCTCGTCCGGCGTGCCGGTGGCCAGGTGCGCGGCGAGCTCGTCCGTCCCGGCGCGCGCGGCGGCGGGGTCGGCCAGAGCCGTTGCGGCAGTGGCGAACCGGTCGCGGGCGCGTGCGCGGAGTTCCTTGGTCGCGGCCCGACTGAAGGTGACCAACAACAGCTCGGAGAGGTCGGCGTGGCCCTCGGCCACGAAGCGGGTGGCCAGGCCGACGATGGCGTAGGTCTTGCCGGTGCCGGCGCTGGCCTCGAGCACGGTGGTGCCGGTCGGCAGCGGGCCGAGCAGTTCGAACTTGGTGGGGCTCATGGCGTCTCCAGCGTCTCGGCGGACAGCAGTGGCTCCCACAGTTGCCGTGCCGCCATCCCGAAGACGGTCGGCTCCGGGCTGCCCGACGGCGCCGGGCGTGCGGTGAGGACGCTCAGCGGCGCGGAGTCCCCGTAGACGTAGCCGATGTGTCTGTCCTTTCCGTCGCCGAAGTCGCCGCCCCACTCCTTGCCCGCGTAGGTCATCGCCTGTTCGACGGACCGGCCCTGGAACCTCAGCTCCGCGTAGGCCGCGGACGACGCCGTGGCGATCGGTGCCAGCACGTCGAGCCCGCGGTCCCGCAGCGCGACCAGGCGCACCAGGTGTGCGAGGGCGTCGTCGGGCGCGACCAGCGTCGACTGCTGCACCGGCGCCCGGCCCCTGCCGCGGCCGGTGGTGACGGCCCGCCACCGCTCACCCTCGGGGGGTGGTCCGGACGCGGCGAGCGCGAGCAGGTTCGCCCACACCGGCAGCCGGTGCTTCGGGGCGAGCCTGGAGAAGGTGCTGCGCGCCACGACGGCGCCGTACACGCCGCCGACGGTGCCGGTCAGCCGGCGCCCGCCGCCGAGGTCGAGGTCCACGTCCACCGTGGTGGCCCGGCCGTCCCGTCGGCTCGCGGAGAACAGCGAGTGCACCTGCCCCTCGATGTCGGCGAGGGCCCGCCCGCCCAGGCGGGCGGGCGGCAGGGTGCCGCGGCGCCATTCCGCGTCCCGAAACTCCTCGACCGACACCCCCGCCAGCCGCGCCGCGAGCATCCGTTCCCCGACATTCCATTTCGCCAGCGGGTCGAGTTCGAGGTCGAGGGCGTCGGCGAGGTCCTCGTCGAGGTCGGGCACCCGCAGGCCGAGGCGCTGCCGCAGGAAGGCCTGGGTGGGGTGCACCAGGAACGCAATCAGGTCCGCGAGATCGACGGCTTCGGGTTGTTCCGGCCGCGGGTCGAGCGGCCGTGGCAGGAAGTCGGTTTCGGCCGCAGCCGGGTGTTGCGCGGCGCGGGCCCCGGCCAGCGCGGCGGTGTCGAAGCTGAACGGCGACCCGGGCGCGAAGTTGCGGGGGTCGAACGGCTGCAGCGGGTGCCCGTGCCTCACGACCGACTCGCTGGCGTCGGCCCCGACCATCTGCTCGATGACGTCGGTGAGCTCGCTGAGCGGGATCGCCGGAGCGCGGCGGGACCCGGTGACCGGGTCCTTACCGGTGTAGAAGAGCAGCAGCCGCTCGGTCGCGGACATGATCGCGTCGAGCAGCAACTGGCGGTCCTCGCTGCGCGGGTCGCGTTCCCCCAGTCGGGGACTGCGGGCCAGCACATCGTCGCCGTCGACGCCGGCGCCACGGGGGAACACCTCGTCGTCCAGTCCGAGCAGCACCACCACCCGGTGCGGCACCGACCGCATCGGGACCATGGTGCACACGGTCAGCTCGCCGGTGCGGAAGTTCGTGCGGCCGGGCCGGCCGGCGAGCCGAGTCGCGAACAGGGCCCGGACGTCGGCCAGCCGCAGCGTCGGGTCGCCGCCCTCGCCGCTGTGCTCCACGGCTCCGGCCAGTTCGCGTCGCGCCTGCCCGAGTTGCCATGCGTCGGTGGGGCTCACGTCGACGAGCAGGTCCAGTGCCCGGGCCAGGTTGGCCGACCACTGCGCGGCGGTCTGCGGACCGGCGAGTCCGCGCAGCGCCACGTCGAGCCGGTCGATGTACTCGGCGAGCCCACCTGCCAGGGTGATGTCGTTGCTCTCCACGTCGTCGAGCGGCAGCGCCAGTGAGAGCCACTGCGCGTCGGACTCGTCCGCGGCGGCGCCGAGGAGGATCCGGTCCAGCGCGGTGCCGAAGGTGTTCTGCTTGAAGTCGCCGAGCCCGAACGCGCCGCGCTGACGGGGCCCGATCCCCCACCTGGCGCCGGCGGCACCGGCCCATTCCCGCAGCCGCTCCAGGTCGCTGTCGCCGAATCGGAAGCGACGCCGGACCGGTTCGGTAGCGGCGAGGTCCAACACGGAGCTGGCGGCGACCCTGGCGTCGGCAAGACCGAGCAGCGTGGAGACGACGGAGAGCACCGGGTTGGTCTGGTGCAGGGCGCGGTCGGCGAGCCGGACCCGCAGCCGGTGGCCCGGATGCCCGAAGGTGTTCTGGCCGTACGGGTCCTGACCGAACGCGGCCCGCACCAGCGGGGCGTAGGCCTCCACGTCGGGACACATCACCAGCACGTCGCGCGGTTCGAGCGTCGGGTCGTCCTGGAACAGGTGCAGCAGGCACTCGCGCAGCACCTCGACCTGCCGGGCCGGGCCGTGGCAGCCGTGCACCTGCACCGAGGTGTCGTCGGCGGCAAGTGGAAACGCCACCGGCGGACGGTCGGCAGCAAGGTCCCCCTGGATCCGGCCGAGCAGGGTGTCGGCGGGCGGGGCGGGCGCGGGGTGGTGGACGTCGACGAGGTCGAGTCCGGCGATCCGGGCCTGCAGTTCGCGGACGTCGCGGGCCAGGCTGGCGAGCAGCGGATGACCGGCGGCGAGCGCGCGGTCGTCGTCGGCCCGGAGCGTCGGCTGCGAGGCGCCGTCCAGTTTCGTCCACATGGCCGGACTGGGATGCGGAATCCACAGGTGCACATCGTGGTTCACGCCAATCGCGGACAACACCGCGATCTGGTCGGCGCTCAGCCGGGTGGGGCCGAACAGCGACAGCCGGCCGGGGAGGTCGAGCAGGCCCGGTTCGGCGCGCAGCCGGGCGCACGCGCCGTCGAGGCGTTCGGCGGGGCTCGGGGAGCCGATCCGCGCACGCAACCGACGCCACAGCTGCGGCTGCCAGAGTTGGTCGTCGTCGAGGGGCTCGGACTTGTCGTCCCCGGCGTCGACGTCGCGGCCGTCCGCCCAGGCGACGAGCATGCCGGGGCGTTGCGCGCCGTAGCTGCGGAAGAGCCCGGCCAGGTGCGCGGCGGTCGCGTACCGACGGCCCGCCCGGTGATCGTCGGCGCCGTGACCGAGGTGGCGGGCCAGCACCGCGCACCACGGCTCGTCGAGGCTGTCGTCGATGACCGCGAGCAGGGTCCACAGCACCCGCGCGGGGTGCCACGGATCCGCGTCGGCGTCGACTCCGGTGGCAGCGGCCAGCGCCGCGTCGACCAGCCGGGCGGGCGACGGGAACTCGATGTTGGCCGCCACCCCGTCGCCGTCGCGCGCACCGAGCGTCATCGAAAGTCGTTGGGTGAGCCAGCGTTCGACGCCCTTGGCCGGGACCGCGACCACCTCGGCGGCGAACGGGTCCGCGAGCGGCACGGCCAGCAGCTCGGCGAGCGCGGCGGCGAGGGTGTCGGAACGTTCGGCGCGGTGCAGCGTCAGCATGTCCCGGTCCTCCCCAGCGTCGGGTCCACAATGTCCAGCCTAAGAAAACCACACCGGCCCGACATGTCCCGCTGCCACATGTCGGACCGTGTGGGTTTCGACGGGCATGTCCTATCCGAGCGCCCGGCGCATCAACGCCGTGGTCTCCCCGTCGTACGCCACCAGCGTCACGACCTCGACGTCGGTCTTCGCCGCGGTGATCGCCGCCACGGCCTGCCGGACCGCGTCCGCCCTGGGCCAGCCGTACGCGCCGCCCGAGATCAGCGGGAACGCGACCGTCCGGGCTCCGACCGCGTCCGCCACGGCCAGGCTGCGGGTGTAGGCGGCGCGCAACTGTGCCGACCGGTCCTCGTCCTGGGAGTACCGCGGGCCCACGGTATGGATCACCGTCCGCGAGGGGAGCCGTCCGGCGGTGGTGGCGACGGCGGCGCCCACCGTGAGGCCCTCCGGCAGCGTGGTGGCGCGCAACAGCTCGCAGGCGGCGAGGATCTCGTGGCCTCCGGCCCTGTGGATGGCGCCGTCGACCCCGCCGCCACCGAGCAGAGACGGTTTGGCGGCGTTGACGACGGCGTCCACGCGCAGCCGGGTGATGTCGCCTTCGACCACGTCGATGACGGTCACGACTGCGCCAGGAGGTCGGTGGCGCCGTCGCTGTCGTCGCATCCGCCGCCGACGGTCTCGAGGGCCAGTCGCTCCAGGTCCGGCGCGGTGTATCCGGGCCAGCCGTGCAGGATTCGGCGCCACCCGGCGGGCACCGCGGACGCACCCCAGCGGGCCCCGAGGAGGCCACCCGCGATGGCGGCGGTGGTGTCGGTGTCCCCGCCGGCCCGGACCGCCGCCACGAGGGCGCGCCGCAGGTGCCGGTCGTCGGAGCTGTCGGTGGAGGTGATCGCCCACCATGCCGTCTGCAGCGCGTGCACCACCCACCCGTTGTTCGCGAAGTCCTCGGGCGTGCCCTGCTCGGCCTGGTCGAGCAGCGGACCCCAGTACGCCGCGACGTCCGCGGGCGCGATGTCGAGGTAGTCGCGGACCCCGTCGAAGGTGCCGTGCAGGACGGCATGCCGGATGGCGTGACTCCACAGCTGGCAGGCCTGGGTGGCCTGCGGGTCGTCGTGGGTGAGCGAGGCGATCTGCGCCGCGGCATCGAGGCAGCCGGCCTCGTCCCCGAGATAGGCCAGCGCGACCGGCGCGGTGCGCATCAGCGAGCCGTTGCCGCCCTTGCGTCCGGTCAGTGCGCGGGCCCGCGCCTGCATCGCGGCGCCGCCTGCCGGACGCCGCGAGAGCACCGCCCGGGTCTGGTTGCCGATGTCGGCCGGATCCGAGTCGAACCACCGGACAAACTGCGCCGCAACGGCGTCCAGCCCCTCTCCGCGGCCGATGTCCGCGCCGGTGGCGGCAACCTCGGCGATGGCGAGCGCCATGGAGGTGTCGTCGGTCCACTCCCCCGGCGCCCAGTCGAACGGGCCGCCGCCGATCATCTCGATCGCCGCGCCGGCATCCGGGTGGGTGAACTCGTACCCGGCCCCGAGCGCGTCACCGGCGGCGGTGGCGAGCAGCACCCCCGCCGCACGATCGCCCTGCTGCGTCGACAACTTCACGTTCATGAGGTCCCCTTTGATCAACTGTGATCTAACAATAGATCATTATTGAGATAAGATGCAACGGTGACCGAATCGACAGTACCGAGCGGCAAGTCCCTGGAGGACTACCCACGCCCGTCGGTGGCGGTGGATGTCGCCGTGCTGACCTACTCCTCCGGTGCACTGCAGGTACTCGTCGTCGAGCACCGCCTCGGCTCGCTGGCACTGCCCGGCACGTTCCTGCACGAGCGCGAACTGCTCACCGACGCCGCCGAACGCGCGCTGCGAGACAAGGCCGCACTGCCGGGCACACAGTTCCACCAGTTGGCCATGTTCGACGATCCCACCCGGGACGACCGCGGCTGGGTGCTGTCGATGGCGCACGCCACCGCCATCCCGACCGGCGACCTTCCCGCCGACGCCACCCTCGTCCCGATTCAGCACGGGAGGGTCACCCAGAGCCTGGCGTTCGACCACGCCGACATGGTGGGCCTGGCCGTCGAGGACCTGCGGGAGCGATACGCGGCACAGGTCGATCCGGCCGGACTGCTGGGCGAGACGTTCACGGTGCTCGAGCTGCGCCAACTCTACGAGGCCGTGTTCGACCGGGAACTGCAGAAGGACTCGTTCCGGCGGCACGTCAGCAAGGCGCTCGAGAACACCGGGGAGTGGTCGAACCCCGGCAACGGTCGCCCGGCCGAGATCTTCCGCCGCCGCGGCGACGCCGCCCTGCCCGCCCAGGCCGCGGTGCTGTTCGCCGGCTGAGCCCGCCCCTGCCCGCCCCCAGGGGACACCACCGAAGGGCGGGCGATTTAATTCAGATCCAAAAGAACGACTCCGAGATATTTCCACGGCTATTGAAGATAAGTTATTTCCGATCCAGAAAGATCTCTCGGCAATTTAAGGACATATCTCCGGGTCGCTTCAAATTCGCCCTTAATTTCAAAAAGAATTCCCGCACAAGGCTCGATGACCTGCGGTGACGACGACGATCCGACCACTCCGAGAGATTCTCGAGAAACGGTTGACGCGGGGCTCTCCGTTGCTCTAACGTCGTGCCAGCGAACACGGAGCGCACGCCGAACAACGCAAGTCTGGCCAATTACGAATTTCCATCAGGCCATATCTCTGTCGATTTCACAGTGAATGGGAGTGATCATGAACGACCCCCTGACCCAGTCCGGAACCGAACTCTACGACGCGATCGTCGACGAGATGCCGGACGAGGAATTCACCGACGACTACCCGGCCGAGGCACTGCTCGTCGTGGCCCACGGCATCAAGCGAATCCTGTGCTCGGGCCTCACCGAGGTGGTCCTCAACGAGCGCGACCACATCATGCCGTCCGACCCGAACTGGTTCTCCGGCAACAGCTTCGCGATGACCGTCGCCATCGGGCAGTACCGACGTCTGATCGACGAGTCCATCGCCGTCGCAGCGCTGATGAAGCTCGGCTGCGGCGACTCGGCCTGGCACGTCCTCGGGGGCATGAGCGGGCAACTGGTCAACCTGGCTCTCTCCGAACTCAACCCGGATTGGGCCATCGCCAGGGCAAAGATCGCGATCGGCTCGTCGACGGAGGCGGCCGCGTTCGGGCACCGCAGGGACTGCCGGATCAACCTGCCGGACCTGCAACTCGAACTCGCCCTCCTGGGCCTCGAGAGCCCGGGGCCACCCGAGAACGAGCCGAAGAGCGAGGCCCTGTCCCAGGCGCTCGTGGCGATCCACCTCGGGAGAGACGCAGCCGTGCAGGCACTTCCGCCGCAGGACCTCGACCCGCGTTTCGCAGGGCACGCGGAACCCGACGAGACCTCACAGCTGCTGTGGCACACGACGGCCGACGTCCTGCTCCTGGCCACCGAACTGCTCGAGAAGGTGATGCGCGAACTCTGCGCGGACGACATCTACTGGCAGGGCATCACGGCGGGGCTGCAGACCGCCATCGCCGACATCAGCCCTGGACAGGGTCAGCCCCAGACTGACGCGGCCTGACCACCGGTCCGCAGTACCCAACGCACACCAGCACCACAATCCACCACACTCTCAGCCCGCACCGAAAGGCACACCATGACCCTCGCGCACGGCAACAGCCAGTCCACCCACAGCCTGCTCGGCAAGGGCCGCAGCGCCGTCCGGCCCGCCGGCGCCCGGTGCGGCCGGCCGGCCGGCCCGTGTTCGGCCGCCGTCGAGACCGCCCGCCAGAGTCTCGGCGGCCGGGTCCTGATCCACCCCGACGCCTGCCGCGGCATGCGTGACCTGGACTCCGCCCCGCAATCTGCGGCCTGGGGCAAGGCAATCGTGCGTGGTCTCACCGCACTCGGCGCCTATGCGGTTTCCGCGGAGGCGGGCTTCGCGGGCGGATTCTTCCAGTGGTGCAAGACCTCCGGCCACCCGCAGTCCTGGCCCGCCACCCCGAAGAAGCTGGCGATGCGCGAGTCCGAGACCGTGATGAACAGCCCGAAGCTCTACCGTTCCCGGATCCTGCCCGTCGCCACCGAGGTGGACGCGTCGGGTGCGATCCTGATGCAGGCCCACCTGAAGATCGCCGAGGGCGGCGGTGACCTCGCCCCACGCATCTACTTCACCGTCGACCCGCGCACCACGGCCGTGCACGTCGGCTTCGTCGGCCCGCACAAGCACATGCGCAACACCCGATCGTGACGCCCGGTGCCGGCCGAAGGGCCACACCGAACCGGCAACCTGGCCCCGGGCTCCACCGGACACGACGCCCTCGCCGCGGCTCGAGAACGTACGACTCGCTCGATCCGTACGGATTCGGCGTGTCGTACGTTTTCCGCGTTTCGTACTTTTCGGCGTGTCGTACGTTCTGGATTTCGACCGAACTGTCGTGTCCGGCGGCGCGGGCACCACGCCCGCTCACCCGACGATCACCACGTGCAGGTTCCGCGGGCCGTGCACCCCCTCGACCCGTTCGAGTTCGATGTCCGAGGTCGCCGACGGCCCGCTGATCATGGTGGTCGGGCGCTCAGGCACCAGCCGCGCCAACGCCTCCGGCACCCCTACCTCGACGCTCACCAGGGCAACCACGCACACGTGCACGTCCGGCACCAGGGTCAGCGCCCGCCGGCCCTGATCGGGGCTGCCGTCGAGGAAGATGGTCCCGGTCTCCGCGCACGTCACCGTCGAGGACGTCACCACGGCGTCGAGCGTCGACAGCTCCGGCGCCGGCACGTCCGCCGAGTCCACCACCACCTCGCCACCGAACGAGGCCAGCCACGACTCGTCCAGTCCCGCAGGCACTCCCACCCGCGTCGCGCCGAGTTCGGTGAGCACCCCGGCCAGCACGGACGCCAACTCCCCCGCCTCGCACGTGTGGACCTGCGCCTTGTAGTCGACGAGCCGGTCCACCAACAGGGACCGGCGCTGCTCGTCGGGCATGGTCCGGCCGGTCCGGTACCCGCGCGGGATCTCCAGCGCCGCCGGCGGCGCCAACGTCAACGCGTCCCGCACCCGCGCCAGCATCACCTCCCGTGAACTCACGACCGCCCCTCCCGTCGCGCGGCATCGATCTCCGCACGCCCCTCCGCCGAGTCCCACCACTGCCGGAAGGTCTGCTTCGGCGGCGCCGGGATGTCGCGGGCGGCGGTCCACCCGCGCAGCGGCGGCGGCAGGGTGGAGATCCTGCCCTTCTTCCCCGCCAGCAGCCGCCCCAGGCCGGCGGCCTTCTGCGCCGCGGTGAACCGCCGGGCCTTCGTCATCGCGTAGGACGCGGCCTTCATCGCGGCGGCCTCGACGCCGAAACCCGACTGCTCCACCTTCTGGTGCCGCAACTCCACCAGCATCGACGGGATGTCGATCTTGACCGGGCAGGCGTCGAAGCACGCCCCGCACAGGCTCGACGCGAACGGCAGCGTCGAGTTCGGGTCGTCGGCGCCGTCCATCCCGGCGAGCTGCGGGGTGAGCACCGCGCCGATCGGACCGGGATAGGTGGAGCCGTAGGCGTGCCCGCCGGTGCGCTCGTAGACCGGGCACACGTTCAGGCACGCAGAGCAGCGGATGCAGTGCAGCGCGGCGCGGCCCACCCGGTCCGCGAGCGCGGCGGTGCGGCCGTTGTCGAGGAGCACCAGGTGGAAGGACTGCGGTCCGTCGCCGGAGCTCACGCCGGTCCACAGCGACGTGTACGGGTTCATCCGCTCCCCCGTCGACGAGCGCGGCAGCAACTGGAGGAACACCTCGAGATCCCGGTACTCCGGAACCACCTTCTCGATGCCCATCACCGTGATCAGGGTCCGCGGCAGCGTCAGGCACATCCGGCCGTTGCCCTCCGACTCGACCACGCCGAGGGTGCCGGTCTCGGCGATCCCGAAGTTGGCCCCGGAGATCGCCACCGGAACTGTCATGAACTTGTGCCGCAGGAACTTCCGGGCGGCGGCCGCGAGGTGCGCCGGGTCGTCGTCGAGGTCCGGGTCCACGTCGGCCATCTCGCGCAGGAAGATCTCGCGGATCTCGGCGCGGTTCCGGTGGATCGCCGGCACCAGGATGTGCGAGGGCTTGTCGTGGCCGAGCTGCACGATCAGCTCCGCCAGGTCCGTCTCGTACGCGCGGATGCCGCGGGCCTCGAGGTGCTCGTTGAGCGCGATCTCCTGCGTCGCCATCGACTTGACCTTGATCACCTCGTCGGAGCCGGTCGCACGCACCAGCCGGGTGACGATGTCGTTGGCCTCGTCCGCGTCGGCGGCCCAGTGCACGACGCCGCCGCGCGCGATCACCGCCGCCTCGAGTTGCTCGAGCAGCTCCGGCAGCCGGTTCATCACGTCGGTCTTGATCGCGGATCCCGCGTCCCGCAACGCCTCCCAGTCCGGCAGCTCCCCGGTGACCGCGAGACGTTTGGCGCGGATCGTGTGGGTGGCCTTGCCGAGATTGCGGCGCAGCTGCGCGTTGGCCAGCTCGTGGTGCGCGGCGGCCGGGAACGACTCGGTGCCGCGCAGGAACCCGGCGCCCCTCGGAGCGCGGGGCGGGAACGGCGGCAGCCCGAGTGCGACACCCCTCATGCCGTCACCGGCCCTACCGACGCCAGGATCTCCGCGAGGTGCACCGTCCTGGTCCCCATCTGCAGCCGGGACATGCCGCCACCGATGTGCATCAGGCACGACGAGTCACTGGCGCAACAGAACTCGGCGCCGGTGGCCGCGACGTTGCGAATCTTGTCGCCCAGCATCGCCGTCGACGTCTCCGCGTTCTTGATCGCGAAAGTGCCGCCGAACCCGCAGCACACGTCGGCCTCCGGCAGCTCGACGAGGTCGATCTCGCGGACCGCCCGGAGCAGGCGCAGCGGCTTGTCGCCGACCCTCAGCAGCCGCAGCGAGTGGCAGGTGGGGTGGTAGGTGACCCGGTGTGGGTAGTGGGCGCCGACGTCGGTCACCTCCAGCACGTCGATCAGCAACTCGGAGAGCTCGAAGGTCTTGGCCTTTACTGTCTCGACCCGCTCGCACAGGCCGACGCTGCCGTAGCGCTCGGCGACGATCTGGTGCTGGTGGCGCACCGACCCCACGCAGGAACCGGACGGGGCGACGATGGCGTCGACGGAACTGTCGCCGAAGTTCTCGGCGTAGTTCTCCACCAGCGGGAGCGCGTCGGGCTGGTAACCGGTGTTGACGTGCATCTGCCCGCAGCAGGTCTGTCCCGGCGGGAACACCACCTCGTGTCCGAGGCGGGTGAGCAGCAGGGCTGTGGCCTTGGCCGCGTCCGGGAACAGCGTGTCCCCGATGCAGGTGGCGAACAGCGCGATTCGCATGCGGTACTCCGGAGTCGTGGGGTGACTTCCGCCCACAGTAGAACCGCCGCCCGCCGTCGTGCAGGCCGACGCGGCGAGCGGGCCCGAGTCCAGCAAGTTCCCGCGACGCGGGACCCCGCCTCCCACCGCCGCGCCGGAGAGGTCATGATGACGGAAAGGGTTAGCGATATTAACTAGTCACGAGGTACCTCAGATGAGCGAAGCGACGGCCATCGGCGATGGCATCTTCCAGATTCCTGTTCCCATGTCCCACAATCCTCTGGGCAACACCCTCGTCTACGCGATGGAGTCGCCCGGAGGGCTGGTCCTGGTGGACACCGGCTGGGGCGACGACGAGGGCTGGCAGGGCCTGACCTCCGGCCTCGAGTCGATCGGGCACTCGGTCTCCGAGGTGGAGGGCGTGGTGCTCACCCACTTCCACCCCGACCACACCGGCCTGTGCGGGCGGGTCCGGGAGGCGTCCGGCGCGTGGATCGCCATGCACGAGTCCGACCACGACATGTTCGAGAAGATGTCGGAGGGACGCGGTCAGGAGTGGATGGACTACCAGCTGGCGAACCTGGCCCGCGCCGGCGCGGAACCCGAGGACCTCGCCGCGTTCGAGAAGGCATCGGACGCCAACGCACCGGTCGGCCCCGACGCCGCCCCCGACCGCAAGCTCGAGGACGGTGAGCTCATCGCGCTGACCGGCCGCGACCTCCGCGCGGTGTTCACCCCCGGTCACACGCCGGGCCACGTGTGCTTCTACCTCGAGGACGCCGACGTGATGTTCACCGGCGACCACGTGCTGCAGAAGACCACCCCGCACGTCGGGAACTTCGTCTACCCGCTCGAGGAGCGGGACGGCCTCGCCGAGTTCCTGGACTCGCTGCGACGCGTCCAGTCGATGGACGTCACCCGCGGCCTGGGCGCGCACGGCCGGCCGATCGACGACGTCGCGGGCCGCGCGGTGGAGCTGATCGAGCACCACGAGGAGCGGCTCGACCACCTGTACGAGGCGTTCGCCGACGACCAGATCACCGTGTGGGAGGTGGCCCAGCGGATGAAGTGGTACCGGCCGTGGACGGACTTCCACCCGATGGCCAAGGGCATGGCGCTGTCCGAGGCGGCCGCGCACCTGCGGCACCTGGTGACCCGCGAGCAGGTCGCGCAGGTGCCGGGCACCGAGCCCGCGCTGTTCGTCGCGCGGCGGTAGCCGCTGCGCCGATCCATGGCGCATCACTGCCAAAGCGACGAAGATCGGAACTGTAGGTCCTTCGAGGGCGTGGTCGTCCACGCCCTCGACCGGACGGACGTCCCTCGGAGGCTTCCGTCCCCGGAGACAGGAGTCCGCAGTGAGTGATCCCGCAACCCCGACCGCCTACCCGGAGGTCGACCAGGCCCTCACCGACCTGGTGGAGGGCGAGAAGACCTGGGCCGGCCTGCCCCTGAGCGAGCGACGCAGACTGCTCGACCGGGTGCGGGAGCTCACGGTGGCGAACGCCGGCGACTGGGTGGACGCCGCAGTCGCGATCAAGCGGCTCGACCCGGACTCCCCGCTGGTCGGCGAGGAGTGGATGTCCGGTCCGTACCCCCTGGCCACCTCACTGACCGCGCTGTCGGCGAGCCTCGCCGCCCTCGAGTCCGGCGCCAGCCCGCTCGCCGACGCCGACTTCGGCACCGCCCCCGGCGGCCGCACCACCGTGCGGGTGCTGCCCCTGAACGTCTTCGACCGGTTGCTGCTGAGCGGGTTCAGCGCCGAGGTGTGGCTGCGGCCGGGCATCGACAAGGCGACGGCGCAGCGCGACGCCGGACTCGCCGAGCTGGACCCGACCCGGACCAACGGCGTCGGCGTGGTGCTGGGCGCCGGGAACATCACCTCCATCGCGCCGCTCGACACGCTGTACGAGCTGATCGCCCACAACCGGGTGGTCGCGCTCAAGCTGAACCCGATCACCGACCCACTGCTGCCCGTGCTGGAGCGGGTGCTCGAACCGCTCGTCTCGATCGGCGTGGTCCGCCTGCTCACCGGCGGCGCGGACGTCGGGACGTACCTGACGCGGCACCGCCTCGTCGACCACGTGCACATGACCGGCAGCGCGCTCACCCACGACGCGATCGTGTTCGGCACCGGAGAGGACGGCGCGCGCCGCAAGGCCGCCGGCGAGCCGGTGCTCGACAAGGCCATCTCCAGCGAACTCGGCGGGGTGTCGCCGACCATCGTGCTGCCCGGCAAGTGGAGCCGTTCCGACATCGAGTTCCAGGCCGAGCACGTCGCGACGCAACGCCTGCACAACGGCGGCTACAACTGCGTCGCGGCCCAGGTGGTGGTGCTCTCGTCGGCCTGGCCCCAGCGCGACGAGTTCGTCGAGGCGCTCCGGAAGGCCGTCGACCGCGCCCCGGCCCGCGCGCCCTACTACCCGGGCAGCGACAACCGGGTGGCCGCGGCGACCGAAACCTTCCCGCGCGCCGAGAAACTCGGCGATCGCGGCGGCCGGGTCCTGGTGAGCGGTCTGCCGCCGGACGAGTGCACCCCACTGCTGCAGACCGAGTACTTCGCCCCGGTCCTCGGGGTGATCGACCTGCCGCACGACGGCGCCGAGTTCGCCACCCGCGCAGCGGAAATGGTCAACGACCAGTTCGTCGGCACCCTCGGTGTCAACATCATCGCCGAGCCCGGCACCATCGACGCGATGGGCGGGCGCTTCGACTCGCTGCTCGAGTCCCTGCGGTACGGCACCATCGCCGTGAACGCCTGGACCGGCGTCGGGTACCTCACCGCCACCGCGACCTGGGGCGCCTTCCCCGGCCACACGCTCGACGACGTGCAGAGCGGCATCGGCGTGGTGCACAACGCCCTGCTGATCGACAGCCCCGAGCGCACGGTGGTCCGCGGACCGTTCCGGCCGTCGCCGCGGTCGTTGCTGCACCGCGAGGCGTCGATCTCGCCGAAGCCGCCTTGGTTCGTCGACAATCGCACCGCCGCCCGCACCGGGCGACTGCTGACCGGCTTCGCGGGCGCGCCGTCGTGGACCAAGCTGCCGGCGATCTTCGCGTCGGCGCTGCGCGGATAAGTGCTGGGTGGATAGACGGTTCTCCCCAACACTTCTCGAAGTGGAGGCCAACAAATGAACAGCGAGAAGTCGGTCGCCGACTACGTCGTGGTCGGGGCGGGGTCGTCCGGCGCCGCGCTGGCCGGCCGGCTCAGCGCCGACCCGCACAAGGACGTCGTCCTGCTCGAGGCCGGGCCGCCGGACAAGAACAGATTCGTCCACATACCCGCGGCCTTCTCGAAGCTGTTCCGCAGCGAACTCGACTGGGACTACCTGACCGAGCCGCAACCCGGGCTCGGCGGCCGCCGGGTCTACTGGCCCCGGGGCAAGATGCTCGGCGGGTCGTCGTCGATGAACGCGATGATGTGGATACGCGGTTTCGCCGCCGACTACGACGAGTGGGCCGACCTCGCCGACCGGTCCTGGGCCTTCCACAACGTCGTGGAGTACTTCCGCCGGATCGAGAACGTCGAGGGGGCGGCGTCCGACGACGCCGGCACCTCCGGACCACTCTCGGTGAGCCGCCAGCGCAGCCCACGCCCACTCACCGCGGCGTTCCTCGAGGCCGCACGCGAGTGCGGGTACCCGGTGGAACGGGCGAACACCGCTCGGCCCGAGGGCTTCTCACAGACCATGGTGACGCAGAAGCGCGGCGCCCGGTGGAGCACCGCCGACGCCTACCTGGTGCCCGCACGCCGACGCCCCACCCTGACGGTGCTCACCGAGGCCAAGGCCACCCGGGTGATCTTCGAGGGCACGGCCGCCGTCGGGGTGGAGTACCAGAAGGACGGCGCGCGCCGCACCGTGCGGGCCCGCAGGGAGGTGGTCCTCGCGGGCGGCGCGATCAACTCGCCGCAGCTGCTGATGCTCTCCGGCATCGGCGACGAGCAGCACCTGCGCCGGCACGGGATCGCGGTGCGACACCACCTGCCGGAGGTGGGTCGCAACCTCGCCGACCACCTGGTCTCGATGCTCGGCTACCGCGTCCAAACCGACACGCTGTTCGCCGCCGAGAGGCTCCCCGAACTGGCGAACTACCTCGCCCGGCGGCGCGGGATGCTCACCTCCAACGTCGGCGAGGCGTACGGGTTCGCCCGCAGCCGTGAGGAACTCACGCTGCCGGACCTGGAGATGATCTTCGCCCCCGCCCCGTACTTCGACGAGGGCCTGGTGCCGGCCACCGAGCACGCCGCGGTGATCGGCACGATCCTGCTCAGGCCGCAGAGCCGCGGGGAGATCACGCTGCGGTCGGCGTTCTCGGAGGACAAGCCGGTCATCGACCCCCGCTACCTCAGCGACGCCGGCGGCGCGGATCGTCGCGCGATGCTCGAGGGTCTGCGGCTGTGCACAGCCCTCGCTGCGGCCCCCGCGCTGAGGTCCCGGCTCGGCACGATGCTCCGGCCCGACCTGCCGGCGCACACCCCCATCGACGAAGTGCTCGCGGTCGCGCTCGAGCGGAACTCGCACACCCTGTACCACCCGGCTGGCACCTGCCGGATGGGCAAGGACGACGGCAGCGTCGTCGACCCCCAGTTGCGGGTGCGCGGGGTGGAGCGGCTGCGGGTGGCGGACGCGTCGATCATGCCGACCCTCATCCGCGGCCACACCCACGCGCCGTCGGTCGTGATCGGGGAGAAGGCGGCCGACATGATCCGGGCGGCGGCCTGACCGGCCTGTCGAACCGAAGGGTCTTTCGAAACCCTTCCGAATTAGTTGGACGTCCTATAATCTGACGCGCATGAGCATGGACCCGCGCACCAACACTGTCGACGGCGTGCTGCGCCGCTCGGCCGCCAAGTTCCCCGACCGCACGGCGCTGACCTTCGACGGTCGCAGCTGGACCTACCGCGAGCTCGACGCCGCGGTGACCCGCGCGGCCGGCCACCTGCTCTCGCTCGGCCTCGAGCACGGCGACCGGGTGGCCGCGTACGGCACCAACTCCGACGGGTACGTGATCGGGTTCCTCGGCTGCGCGCGGGCGGGACTGGTGCAGGTGCCGGTCAACTACGCCCTCAAGGGCGAGGAGCTGCGGTACCTGGTCGCGCAGTCCGGTGCCCGGGCGGTGCTGGTCGACCCCGGGCTCTCCGGCACCCTGGACTCGGTGCGCCCGGATCTCGCCGTCGAGCATGTGCTCGCACTGCGGGATGCGGACGGCTCGCTGGTCGAGGTCAGTGCCGGCGGTGAGGTGCCGGAGCTGCGGCAGCAGGCCGCGTCCACTGACCTGGCCCAGCTGCTGTACACGTCGGGAACCACCTCGAAGCCCAAGGGCGCCATGATGACCCACGGTGCGCTCGTGCACGAGTACGTGTCGTCGGTGATCGCGCTGGGCCTGTCCGCCGACGACAACCCGCTGATCTGCATGCCGCTGTACCACTCGGCGGGCATGCACGTGTTCATGATGCCGTACCTGTCGGTCGGCGCGACCGTGAATCTGATGGCGGCACCGGACATCCCGGAGATCCTGCGCCGCATCGAGGCCGACCGGATCGGGTCGCTGTTCCTCGCGCCGACGGTGTGGGTGCCGCTGGCGAACCACCCGGACCTCGACACCCGCGACCTCTCGTCGCTGAAGAAGGCGCAGTACGGCGCGTCCATCATGCCGGTGACGGTGCTGAACCGGCTGCGCGAGAAGTACCCGGACCTCGGGTTCTACAACTGCTTCGGGCAGTCGGAGATCGGGCCGCTGGCCACGGTGCTCGGGCCCGAGGACCACCAGGACCGGCCGTCGTCGTGCGGGCGTGCGGTGTTCTTCGTGGAGACCCGGGTGGTGGACGCCGAGGGCAACGACGTCCCCGACGGCGTCGCCGGCGAGGTCCTCTACCGGTCCCCGCAGCTGTGCCAGGGCTACTGGGAGAACCCGGAGGCGACGGCGGAGGCGTTCCGCGACGGCTGGTTCCACTCCGGCGACCTGGTCACCCGCGACGCCGAGGGCTTCATCACGGTGGTGGACCGCATCAAGGACGTCATCAACACCGGCGGGATCCTCGTCGCCTCACGCGAGGTCGAGGACGCGATCTACACGCACCCCGCGGTCGCGGAGGTCGCCGTCGTCGGCACCCCGGACGAGAAGTGGATCGAGGCGATCACCGCGGTGGTGGTGCTCCGCGAGGGCGGCCAGCTGACGTCCGAGTCGCTGATCGCGCACGTCAAGGAGCGGATCGCGCCGTTCAAGGTTCCCAAGCAGGTGGTGTTCGTCGAGGAACTGCCGAGGAACCAGAGCGGCAAGCTGCTCAAGCGGGAGTTGCGGACCACCGGGGCCTGACCGCCGGCGACGACCGGCCACCGCAGAAACGGCGCAGCCGACGGGGCGCGTGTGGGAGGGTGGCCGGACCGAACCGGAGGAGGCCCCGTGAGCCGGAAGATCATCCGAAAGACCGGCATCGCCGCGGCGGTGGCGCTGGCGGCCGTCGGGCTGAGCGGCTGCTTGGCCCCCGGCACGCCCCCCGGGTGGTCGAGCTACACCATCGAGCGGGGCGCGCACAGTGCGACGGTGGGTCGCCCCGCCGGGGTTGCCGGTCCCCTGGCGGGTTGGGTCAGCCCCGGTGGGGCGTCGCGGACGTACGACTTCGTACTGACCCCCACGGCGGAGTACGTACTCACCGCGCCCACCCAACCCGAGGACCAGTTCGACTGGAACAAGCTGCCCGGCTTCTCGGACTGCGGCGACATCGACCTGGCACGCAACGGCGCCATGTTCGGGTGGCGGTGGCGCACCGACACCTCGCCCCGCGTGCTCGAACTGGTGCCGTACGCGAATGCCGACGGCGTGCACCAGTACCCCGACAGCGCGCTCGTCACCCTCTCCCATGACGACCTCGCGGCCAATGCGCCGCTGCGGTACTCGATCCAGATCGACGGGTCCGTCTACCGTTTCGCCATCGACGGCACCATCCGCGGCCGGGACATCCACGAGACGGCCACGCTTCCGCGGTCCTGCCCCACCAACCCCACCAGCACCGGAAAGTGGTACGCCGGCTTCTACTTCGGCGGCACGTCCACCTCGCCGTCGCAGATGTACGCCTACGTCCGCGAACCCGCCGGCGGCTCGGCGCCCGGCCAGACCGGTGGCGACGGTTCGCTCGGCTCGAGCGGACCGGCAAACCGACTCACCGAGAGCGCGTGAGGGAGCGGCTGTCGCCGCGGAACTCGGCGACAGACCGGCCCCGAACACGCACCGTGACGTCGTAGATACCGTTGCGTCCATATCTTTCTCGCTCGACCGCCTCGGCGACGAGCTCGTCTCCCAGGCGTGTGGGGGCCAGGAACCGAATGTCCGCCCGCGCGGCGACCGCAGGTTCACCGTATCCGTTGCACGCGAGCGCAAATGCCGTGTCCGCCAGGGCGAAAACGAATCCGCCGTGCGTGATTCCGTGCCCGTTCACCATCGTCTCGCCGACCGTCATCGATGCGACCGCACGGCCCGGGGCCAGCTCCCGAAGCTCGATCCCGAGCGCCTGCGACGCCACATCGGCATCGAACATCTCTCGCGCCGACCGGCATTCGGCGGTCATACGTCTCCCACCGGCCCCTGGACCGATTCCACTTCCTGGGTGAACATCGTCACCCCTCCGGTGGCGAAGTTCCGGACGTCCCTGCCGGCTTCCCGCATCTCCTTCGACGCCAGTCCGGCGTGCATCGTCTCGGCATCGGGGAAGGACAGCGACGCAATCGAATAGTAGGCGGGGCTGCCGCCGTCGAGCGCGCTGCACTTCCCCCAGGTGTAGCCCGACAGTCCGGGAATCCTTCGCGCCAACGGGATGTGCGTGGCGCGATAGTGAGCATCGAAGGCGTCGGGATCCTCGGGATGGCCATAACACACCACCACCTTGAAGCCCATGTCAGAGCCCTCCATCGTCGGACGCGCCCTTGGCGACGAGGGTGAGGACGTCGTAGGTCGCCACCACATCGCCGTTCTGATTCGCGACCACGGCGTCCCACCGCACCTCGCCGTAGTCGGCGCTGCTGCGCGGTGTGATCAGCTTCGCCGTCAACGTCACGGTCAGACTGTCATCCGCCTTGACCGGGGTCAGGAAACGGAGGCTGTCGACGCCGAAGTTCGCGAGGACAGGTCCCGGGTTCGGCTCGACGAACAGCCCGGCCGCGAGCGAGACCACGAGGTAGCCGTGTGCGACGATACCGCCGAAGAGGGGGTTCGCCGCCGCGGCATCGGGATCGGTGTGCGCATAGAAGGTGTCGCCGGTGAACTCCGCGAAATGGTCGATGTCCGCCAGTGTGACCTGCCGCGGTCCTCCGACGACAGTGTCCCCGATCCGCAACTCCGCCAGATTCTTCCGGAACGGGTGGACGCCCTCGTCGGATCGCCGTGATCCGGGAAACCAACGGTTGCCGACGGCGGTCAGGATGTCGGGGGTCGCCTGGACCGCGGTGCGCTGCATGTGGTGCAGGACTCCGCGGATGCCACCGAGTTCCTCACCGCCGCCGGCGCGGCCCGGGCCGCCGTGCACGAGCACGGGCAGCGGCGAGCCGTGCCCGGTCGATTCCCGCGCATCGTCCCGGTTGAGAACCAGGACGCGTCCGTGGAAGGGCGCCAGCCCCAGCACGACGTCGCGGGCGAGCCCGGCCTCGCGGGTGACGAGGGAGGCGACGAGGCTGCCCTTGCCGCGGGCCGCGAGTTCGAGCAGTTCGTCGGTGCCGTCGTATCCGATCACCGTGCTCACCGGCCCGAACGCCTCGATGTCGTGCGGCTCGTCGGCGGTCTTGTCGTCACAACGCAGCAGGATCGGGGGGAGGAACGCGCCGGTCGACCGGTCCGCTCCCACGACCTCGAAGTCCTCCGGGTCCCCCACCACAATCTGCGCCGACTTCGTCAGTCCGCGAAGCGCTTTCAGCACCTCGTCGCGCTGCTCGACGCTCGCCAGGGCGCCCATGGTGACCCCCTCGGCATCGGGGGCGCCGACCACGACCCGCGCGAGGCGGCCCCGCACGGCCTCGACCACGTCGTCGACCAGGCCCGACGGAACGAAGGCACGGCGGATCGCGGTGCACTTCTGGCCGGCCTTCACGGTCATCTCCGTGACGAGTTGCTTGACGTATAGATCGAACTCCTCACTGCCGGGTTCGACGTCCGCACCGAGAATGGAGGCGTTGAGCGAATCCGCCTCGGCGTTGAAGTGCACGCCCTCGGCGACAACCCTCGGATGGGCCCGTATCAGCGCCGCAGTGTCCGCGGATCCGGTGAACGCGACCGAGTCCTGCCCACCGAGGTGGTCGAGCAGATCGCGCGCGCTGCCCGAGAGCAACTGGACCGACCCTTCCGGTAGCAGTCCGGACTCGACGATGCGACGGAACACCAGTTCGGTGAGATAGGCCGTCTGGCTTGCCGGCTTGACGATCGACGGCACTCCGGCGATGAATGCCGGCGCCAGCTTCTCGAGGAAGCCCCACACGGGAAAATTGAATGCGTTGATCTGGACGGCGACACCGCGACGCGAGGTGTAGACGTGCTGACCGAGGAACGTCCCCGCCTTGCCCAATTGCTCGTGGGGCCCGTCGAGGTGGACGGTGTCGTTCGGCAGTTCGCGCCGCGCCTTGCTCGCGTAGCTCAGCAGGGTTCCGAAGCCACCGTCGATGTCGACACCGGAGTCGCGTCGCGTCGCACCGGTGGCCGTGGACAGCTCGTAGAACTCGTCCTTGCCGGCCATGAGCGTCAGGGCCAACGCCTTCAGCGCTGCGGCGCGCTCGTGGAAGGTCAGTTCGGCCAGCGCGGGCCCACCGACCGCACGGGCATACGTCACCATCCCGGCAACGTCGAGCCCGGTCGACGAGATGCGCGCCACCTCGGAACCGTCGACTGCGCTCAGCAGCGGCGTTCCGGCATCGGGTGCCGTGTACCAGCTCCCGGCTACATAACTTTGCACTAACCTGCTCACGACAACCTCTCTCCACCGTACGTTCGGTCGGTAATTAGGATCGCCAGAACCTCGCCAGATTGTCAAGGCACGAGACATATTCCGACGACCACCAGTTTCTCGACCGAATCCGTCGAACCCTTGCGCACCGACCAAAGGTTCGGTTATTAATGGAAACCAGCACGCTACGAAGGAGGCGAAAGTGGTGCAAGCAATCCTGATGCGCGGAGCCCGCATCCCACACGAGCGCTCAGGCCGAACCCTCACCCGGCTCCCCCTGCCGAGTGAGGCACCATGAACACCCTGACGATCGACAATCGAGCGGACCGGATGGTGGTCACTCTCCAGCGTCCGCAGCAGCGAAACGCGATCAACGCCGAAATGGTCTCGGAGCTGCACCAGGTGTGCGCGCTTCTCGAGGACACGCCGAAGCCGTTGCTGATCAGCGGATCCGGTGATCACTTCGCGGGTGGGGCCGACATCGCGGAGCTCCGGGAACGGGGTCGCGACGAGGCGCTCGCGGGTGTCAATCGCAATCTTTTCGATCGCGTCGCAGGCCTGCCGATGCCCACTGTTGCGGCGGTGAGCGGATTCGCGCTCGGCGGCGGCGCGGAACTGTCGTACGCCTGCGACATCCGGGTCGCAACGGACACCGCGGTGTTCGGCAACCCCGAGCCGGGTCTCGGCATCATGGCCGCCGCCGGTGCCAGCTATCGACTGCAGGAACTGGTCGGCACGTCGATCGCCAAGCAGGTGCTCCTCGCCGGCCGAAACCTCGACGCGGCGGCGGCGCTGCGTTGCGGGCTCGTGATCAGCGTCGTGCCCCCCGGCGAACACGTTGCCGCCGCGCACGACATCGTCGATCGCATCAACCGGTCCGCACCACTCGCGCTCAGGCTCAGCAAGCTGATCGCCGATGCGCCCGGATCCCACCCCTTCGCCGACGACATCGCGCAGGCAGTGTTGTTCGAGAGCCGAGACAAACACGACCGTATGACGGCCTTTCTGGAGAAGAAGAAATGACGAGCACAATCCCCGGCCGTGTCGGTGTCGTCGGCGGCGGACGAATGGGCGCCGGCATCGCGCAGGTGTTCGCGACGCTCGGTTCCACCGTCACCATCGCCGAGAGCGGCGATCGACAGGCGGCATTCACCCGAGTTTCGGACGGACTGGACCGCGCCCACGAACGCGGAAGGCTCGGCGAATCCGACCCGGCGACCGTGCTCGGACGCGTGTCGCTCGTCGACGCACCGGACGAGCTGCCCGCCGGACTCGATCTCGTGGTCGAGGCCGTCCCGGAAGCACTGCAGCTCAAGCTCGGCGTGCTCGCCCTCGTGGAGAAGACCGTCGATCCGACGACGGTGATCGCGACCAACACCAGTTCCATCTCGATCGCCGATCTCGGTGCGGTGCTGGACGATCCCCGCCGATTGATCGGCATGCACTTCTTCAATCCGGTACCGGCGTCGACGCTCGTCGAGATCATCCGGACTCCCTCGACCGACACCGACGTCGTGGCACGGGTGTGCGAGTGGGTCTCCCAGCTCGGCAAGTCCCGAGTACTCGTCAACGATTCGCCCGGATTCGCAACGAGCAGGCTCGGTGTCTGCCTCGGGCTCGAGGCGATCCGAATGCTCGAGGAAGGTGTCGCCGATGCCGAGTCCGTCGATCGTGCAATGGAACTGGGATATCGACACCCCATGGGTCCGCTGCGTTCGACCGACCTCGTGGGCCTCGACGTTCGACTCGCCATCGCCGAGCACCTGACGGAGACGCTCGGCGAACGCTTCCGGCCTCCCGCCCTGCTCCGCGAGAAGGTCGCGCGAGGCGAACTCGGCCGCAAGTCGGGTCGAGGCTTCTTCATCTGGTCCTGAGACGACACTCGGGCCCGTATCCCACTGACAGGAGGCGTTATTCCATGAGCGGCATCGAGACGGTCGGGCTGACCACGACTGCGGGCCTGGCGACGATCACCCTGCGCCGGGTCGACGCATCCAACGCGCTCGATCGCGCAGTGAAGGAACAGTTGTCGGCTGCGGTCGAGGCGGTGGCCGCGGACCGAACGGTGCGCGCGGTCCTCCTCGAGGCCGAGGGCAGGAACTTCTGCGTCGGTCAGGATCTCGCCGAGCATGCCGCGGGCCTGGCGGCGGACCCCGCACGGGCGATGGACACCGTCGGCGCACACTACAACCCGCTGCTCACTGCGCTCGCCGCGGTGCGCGTACCGGTGGTCGTCGCGATCAACGGCGCGTGCGTGGGGGCAGGGCTGGGCATCGCGCTGGCAGGAGACATCCGCATCGCCGGGGAGGGCAGCAGGTTCGCCACCGCCTTCACCGGGATCGGACTGGCGGGCGATTCCGGATTGAGCCACACACTGGTCGAGATGCTCGGTCCGAGCCGTGCGACGGGCCTGCTGATGCTCGGCGACCGATTCTCGGCGGCCCAGGCCCTCGAGTGGGGTCTGGTCCACCGGGTCGTGCCCGACGGCGACCTCGCCGACGCGGCCCGGGCGCTGGCGCGTGAACTCGCGGCCGGACCGACCGCGGCCCACGTGCACGTGAAGCGCCTCGTGTCCGCGTCGTCCGCGGGCCTCACCGAGGCGCTCGAGCGTGAACGCGAGGCGCAAGAAGACCTGGGCCGCTCGGCGGATCATCGCGCCGCGGTCGACGCCTTCCTCGCCAAACGCGCACCGGCCTTCGAAGGCCGCTGACCGCGCCGCGCGTGCTTGTGCCGCGCGTCACTTCCATGCATACTCCCACCGACCGATCATTCGGTATTAGAAGCAGGACATATGACCTCGTCTATCGCAGAAAATGAGCTCCAGAGCCACTTCGAGGCGACCATCTCGGCCGACCTGCGAGTCGAGCCGCGGGACTGGATGCCCGAGGGTTACCGCAAGACCCTGATCCGGCAGATCGCGCAGCACGCACACTCCGAGATCATCGGCATGCAGCCCGAGGGCGCATGGCTCACTCGGGCGCCGTCACTGCGCCGCAAGGCGATCCTGACGGCGAAGGTACAGGACGAGGCCGGGCACGGCCTGTATCTGTACTCCGCGGCGGAGACACTCGGCGCCGACCGCGGCGACCTCACCGACAAGCTGCTCGACGGCCGGCAGAAGTACTCGTCGATCTTCAACTATCCGACCCTGACCTTCGCCGATGTCGGCGTGATCGGTTGGCTCGTGGACGGTGCCGCGATCTGCAATCAGGTTCCGTTGTGTCGCAGTTCCTTCGGGCCGTACGCGCGGGCGATGATCCGGGTGTGCAAGGAGGAATCGTTCCATCAGCGGCAGGGGTACGAGCTGCTCATGACGATGATGCGCGGCACCGACGCCCAGCGCGAGATGGTGCAGGAGTCGGTCGACCGCTGGTGGTGGCCGGCCCTGATGATGTTCGGCCCGCCCGACGACCGATCGCCGAACTCGGAGCAGTCGATGAAGTGGCGCATCAAGCGACACACGAACGACGAACTCCGCCAGCGGTTCGTCGACATGTCGATACCGCAGGCCGAAGCACTGGGCGTGACGTTCCCGGACCCGGATCTGAGATGGAATGCCGAGCGCGGTGCGTACGACTTCGGCGAACCCGACTGGAGCGAATTCATGCAGGTGATCGCCGGGAACGGTGCGTCGAGCGTCGAGCGCATTGCCAACCGCCGGGCCGCGCACGAGAACGGTGCCTGGGTACGCGAGGCCGCTACCGCCTTCGCCCGCCGGGCGAGCACGAAGGAGAACGCACGATGAATGCAGCCGACCGAGTCACCAGCGCCGACTGGCCGTTGTACGAGGTATTCCTCCGCGGCAAGCGCGGACTCAATCACGTCCACGTCGGTTCGCTGCACGCCGCCGACGACGAGATGGCGCTCAGGCACGCCCGCGACGTGTACACCAGGCGCAACGAAGGCGTGAGCATCTGGGTGGTGCAGTCGAACTCGATCGCGGCATCCAGTCCGTCCGAGAAGGATCCGTACTTCGCGCCCAGCGGCGACAAGGTCTACCGCCACCCCACCTTCTACGAGATCCCCGACAACGTTCCCCACATGTGAACCGGCCGGCTCGCTCGCGCGGCCGTCCACAATCTTCGAGGATGCACTATGACCGACCACGACCACGCCTACGACGGCCTTGTCGACGAGGACAGCCACGGCCAGTGGGCCTTCGGCACCAGCTTCGACGACCCACTGGCCGGCGTCGACACCACGGTCCCCGACGACGTCGATCTCTCGGCGCTGGCCACCTACTGTCTGATGCTCGGCGACGATGCGCTGATCAGTTCGCAGCGACTGACCGAGTGGGTCACGCGTGCACCGGAACTCGAGGAGGAGGTCGCTCTCGCCAACGTCGCGCTCGACCTGCTCGGCCAGGCGCGCCTTCTCCTGGCGCGGGCGGCCGCGGCCGATGCGGCCGTCGTGCCCCACGTCTCCGACACGGCACAGATTCCGGGCGAGGATGCGCTCGCCTTCTTCCGCGACGAGAACCAGTTTCGCAACGTCCGACTCGCCGAGATCGGCAACGGCGACTTTGCGCAGACCGTGATTCGCCTGCTGGTGTTCTCGACGTGGCGACTAGCACTCCTCGACCGGCTACGGGAGTCCCGTGATCCGGTCCTTGCCGCCGTGGCCGTCAAAGGCGTCAAGGAACTCACCTACCACCGCGACTACGCCGCCCGGTGGGCCGTCACACTCGGTTGCGGCACAGCCGAATCGAAGGCGCGGATGGAATCGGCCCTCGACGGTGTCTGGCCGTACGTCGACGAGCTCTTCGTTCCCACCAGCGAGGAACGCGCGCTCGCTGCGGTGGGTGTGGCGGTCGATCCCGGCGAACTACGGGAGGAGTTCGACACGGTTCTCGGTCAGGTGTTGCACGCTGCCGAACTGTCCGCGCCGACCGGCCGCGTCGCCGGCACGGTGGGAGGACGCGCGGGCCGTCAGGGCCTGCACAGCGAAGCGCTCGGACTACTCCTGGCCGAGATGCAGGTGGTCGCCCGGGCACATCCGGAAGGCGTGTGGTGACATGTCCGCTTCCACACACGCCGAGCTGCACGTCCGCGACGCGCGGCGCATCGCGGAGTCGGTTCCCGACCCCGAGATGCCGATGCTGACCCTCGCGGATCTCGGTGTCCTGCGCGATGTCGAGGTGGGAGCAGACGGTGCCGTGGTCGTGACCATCACCCCCACCTACTCGGGTTGCCCCGCCATGGCGACGATGCGCGACGACATCCGGCACCGCCTGCAGCTCGCGGGCTTCCCGTCGGTCGAGGTGAGGACCACGCTCTCGCCTCCCTGGAGCACCGACTGGATAAGCGACGAGGGACGTCGGAAACTGCACGAGAACGGCTACTCCACTCCTGGCCCGGCTCCACGCCGCGGTGCGGGCCCGGTGCCGTTGACTCTCACCGCGGCGCCTCGGACGATCGAATGCCCGCGGTGCGGTGGCGCCGACACCCGCCTCGACTCCGAATTCGGGGCGACACTGTGCAAGGCCCTCTACCGGTGCCTCGATTGCCTGGAGCCCTTCGATCATGTGAAAGAGATCTGAACATGGACACTGTGGACACCACGAAACCCGCTGTCTCGAACCGCAACAGGACCTTCCACACCCTCACGGTCGCAGATGTGGAGGCGCTGTGCGACGACGCCGCCGCCGTCACCTTCGAGATTCCTGCCGATCTTTCCGGGGAGTTCGCGTTCGGCGCCGGCCAATCCCTCACGCTCCGTCGCACCGTGGACGGCGTCGAGCACCGCCGCTCGTACTCCATCTGCGCCCCAATCGGTTCCAGCCCCCGCGTCGGGGTCCGCGAAGTCGCCGACGGGCTCTTCTCGAACTGGTTGGTCCACGAGGTACGCCGGGGCGACAGGATCGATGTCCAGCCCCCTTCCGGATCGTTCGTCGCCGACCCCGCCGCCGGTGGCCGGCACGTCCTGATCGCGGCGGGCTCCGGGATCACCCCGATGCTCTCGATCGCCGCGACGATGCTCGTCAACCCCGAAACCGAAGTGGTTCTCCTCTACGGGAATCGGCGCACGCGTTCGGTGATGTTCGCCGAGGAGATCGCCGACCTCAAGGATCGATACAGTGCGCGCTTCCATGTCGTCCACGTCCTGTCTCGGGAGCCCCGTGAGGTGGAACTCTTCACCGGCCGTCTCGACGCCGACCGGCTCCGCGCGATCTTCGGCGCCGTGGTGCCGATCGCCGGTGTCGATCATTTCTGGTTGTGCGGGCCGTACGGCATGGTCACCGATGCCGAAGTCGTACTCGGCGAGCTGGGCGTCGACCCGAAGCGTGTCCACCACGAACTGTTCTATGTCGACGACGTGCCCCCTCCCGCGGCCCGCCACCGTGAGGAGGGGGTCACCGGCCCCAGCAGCGAGGTCACCCTCGTCCTCGACGGACGCTCGACCACCGCGACGTTGCCCCGGGACGAGACGATCCTCGACGCAGCAGAGAAGTACCGATCGGATCTGCCGTTCGCCTGCAAGGGCGGAGTGTGTGGAACCTGCCGCGCGAAGGTCACCCACGGAGACGTCGACATGCGGCGCAACTATGCGCTCGAGGACTACGAGGTCGATGCCGGCTTCGTCCTCACGTGCCAGAGCTATCCGGACAGCGCCGACGTGACCGTCGACTTCGACGCCTGACCGCCTGGCCCGGCCCTTCACCACATCGACCCCAGTCGCGCCCGACCGCGGCACCCGGAGACCACTATGACCAGCACCGTCACCCCGTCACAGGACATCGAATTCGCAACGCGCGACCGCATCTCGTCCCTGCAGCTCGAGCGCCTCCAGTGGTCGCTGCGCCACGCCTACGAGAACGTCCCGCACTACCGGAAGGCGTTCGACGACGCCGGGGTCCACCCCGGCGATCTGAAGGACCTCGGCGATCTCGCGAAGTTCCCGTTCACCGCGAAGGCAGATCTGCGGGACAACTACCCGTTCGGGATGTTCGCAGTGCCACAGGATCACGTGTCACGAATTCACGCATCGTCGGGAACGACGGGACGTCCCACCGTGGTCGGGTACACCGCTACCGACCTCGACAACTGGGCCGACCTGATCGCGCGGAGCCTTCGCGCCGGCGGCGTGAAGCCGTCCGACAAGGTCCACGTCGCCTACGGGTACGGGCTGTTCACCGGCGGACTCGGCGCCCACTACGGCGCGGAAAGGCTCGGCTGCACGGTCATTCCGATGTCGGGAGGGATGACCGAGCGTCAGATCCAGCTGATCGAGGACTTCCGTCCGGATGCGATCATGGTCACCCCGTCGTACATGCTCACGATCGTCGATGCGATGCTCGCCAAGGGAATCGATCCGGCCCGGACATCACTGCGCACTGGCGTCTTCGGAGCGGAGCCGTGGACCGAGGAAATGCGCGGCGAACTCGAGCAACAGCTGGGCATGGACGCGGTCGACATCTACGGACTGTCCGAGGTCATGGGCCCTGGGGTCGCGATGGAGTGCGTGGAAACCAAGGACGGCCTTCACATCTGGGAGGACCACTTCTACCCGGAGGTGATCGACCCGGTCACCGGCGAGGTGCTGCCCGACGGCGAGGAGGGCGAACTCGTCTTCACCTCGCTCACCAAGGAGGCGATGCCGATCGTTCGCTACCGCACCCGCGACCTCACCCGACTGTTACCGGGCACTGCGCGCACGATGCGCCGCATGCAGAAGGTGACCGGCCGAACCGACGACATGATCATCCTGCGCGGAGTCAATCTCTTTCCGACCCAGATCGAGGAACTCATTCTCGCGGTAGCCGGTCTGGCCCCCCAGTTCCAGTGCGTTCTCGACCGGCCCGGCCGAATGGACGAGCTGACCGTCCGCGTCGAGTCCCGGCCGAACACCTCGACCCTCGAGGCCGACCGTCAGGCCGGCAGGCTGCGGCAGTTGGTGAAGGACCGCATCGGTGTCACCGTCGCCGTGGAGGTCCTGTCCCCGGGGAGCCTGGACCGATCGATCGGCAAAGCACGTCGCCTGATCGACAATCGACCTTCCTGAAAAAGGTTGGGGCGCCTCGGATCCGATCCGAGGCGCCCCGTCTTGTCGGTACGTCCGTCACCGGGAACCCCCGGGGTCAGGCCCTCATCCCGTCGAAGGTCAGCGCGACTACCGCATCGGCGAGCTCGGAGACCGATTCACCCCCGCGCGGCCGGTACCACTCGATCAGCGAGTTGACCATCCCGAATACCAGCCGGCTCGTGAGCGCCGGGTCGATCCCCGGCCTGAGGTCGCCTTCCTCGGCGGCGGCCACCACCAGATCACTGACGAAGGCATCGAATTCCCGTCGGCGTGCGAGGGCACGTCGCTCGACGGCCGTGTTCCCACGAACCCTGAGAAGCAATGTCACGTAGGGAAGCTCGGTCACGAGCACCTCGACGCTTCGCCGCACGAGGTACTCGAGTCGATCGATGGACCGACCGCTGGTCACCTGATCCTCGGTCGTGACCGCGAAGAGCGCGTTGAGGGCCCGGGCCAGCGCGAGTTCCAGGAGCTCCGCCTTGCCGGATACGTGGTGATAGATCGACGACTTCGTGATGCCGAGCCGCTGAGCGAGCGCCTCCATGCTGGTGCCGTCGTAGCCCTTGTCGTTGAACACCTTCACCGCAACGGCAAGCAACGAGTCGAGATCGTATCCCGGTCGCCCGGGCGACCCCGTTCTTCGGACTGGACCTGCCGCCGCCATCTCGCGCGTTCCTTCCAGGACGTGGGCACCCGCCTCAGAACGTGCGGCTCGACGTCAGCCTACCGAAGGTTCGGTAATCACCGTGGGCCGACCGCGAGATCGGGATGTCCCCGGGCACGACAACGACCACTCCCCCCGCGCGATGTGCGCGGAGGGAGTGGTCGTGCCGGGATCCGGGGCTACGGGAGCACCGCGCCGCCGTCCACGTGCAGAGACTGCCCGGTGACGTTGGCCGCGTCGGCCGAGAGCAGGTACGCGACGGCTCCGGCGACGTCCTCGACGGTCTGCGGGCGCTTCATCGGGATGAGCTGGTCGACCATCCCGCCGAAGATCTGCTCGGGCGCCACCCCGGCGAGAGCCGGGTCGTGCTCGGCGAGCCAGCCGGCGGACTGTCGCCACATGTCCGTCCAGATCAGGCCGGGCAGAACCGCATTGACGCGAACGGAAGGGGCGAGCGCACGGGCCGATGACTGGGTCAACGCCAGCACGGCCGCCTTCGACGAGCCGTACGCGGTCAGCAACTCGTGCCCGTTCCGGGCCGCGATCGAGGAGAAGTTGACCACGGCCCCTTCACGACCACGCGTGGCCAGCTCCGCGGCGAAGGCCTGGATGGCGAAGAAGACCCCACGGACGTTGACCGCGTACGTCTTGTCCCAGGTGTCCACGTCGAGTGCGTCGTACTGCCGGAATCCGCCGAGCCCGGCCACGTTGACGAGACCGTCGAGGTCGTCGTGCGCGGCGAAGGCTTCCGCGACGGCCGCCCGCAGCGCACCCACGTCGCAGATGTCCACCACGTGGGTGGTCACTGTCACCCCGCGGGACCCCACTGCGACAGCGGTTTCCGCCAGCCGCTCCCTGTCGATGTCGAACAGTGCCAGACCCCGGCCGTCGGCGGACATCCGTTCGGCGACACCGCGCCCGAGGCCGCCTCCGGCACCCGTGACGAGGACCGCGCCCGCCATCTAGCGGCCCGTCCGAGCAGGCAGGTGCGCGACCGCATCGTTCGCCGCGGCGAGGTCGTAGAGCAGCTCGTGCGTGATGACCCCGGCGACGGTGCCGTCCTCGTTGTACCCGACGATCGGCCCGTGGAAGATGCCGAACATCAGGGACTCCACCTCCTGCTTGGGCAGATGCACGATGCCGGACGGTTCGTAGATGTAGTGGTTGGGGCCGATGGATTCGGCCTCGCCCTCGTACGCCCAGCGGCCGAAGATGTTGAACGCCTCCGCGGCGCCGCAATGCATGTGCAGCGGCGCCTGCGCGTTCTCCGCCACGTACAGCAGGATCGAGGCCGCACCGGTGGTCTCGTTGATGTTCAGGAGCTTGAAAGACGTACCCGGCATCGGGAACGGGGTCCACGGGATGTCGTCGCAGTTGTTGACCCGGGAGGCGAGGCTGAGCGTCGGCCCGGTCACCAGGGAGCTCGCGCGAGCGAAGACCTCTGCGACCGGAGCGTTGGACTGCGGGTCGATCTCGGGACCCGTCAGTTGCGGGCGGATCGGATCGACCACACGGGCATCGTCATGGTGAGTGGCGTTGACAGACATCGGATTTCCTCCTTGATTCGGGGACCCACCCATGCTCCGATGTGGCGGCCGTCACGTCCATGACGTATTCTCGCCCGATCGTTAGACGAATACCTAAGGTCGTGCACGATGGATCTGAACCTACGGCTCGTGCGCTACTTCGTGACTGTCGCCGACGCCGGGACCTTCACGAAAGCAGCTGAGCAACTGCACATTGCGACGCCGTCACTGAGTCAGCAGGTACGCAAGCTCGAAGAGACACTGGGCGTCTCACTGCTCGAGCGTGACCACCGCGGAGCTCGCCTCACCGAGGCCGGGCAGGACTTCCTCGAAGAGAGCCGGGCGCTGTTGGCCGCCGCCGAATCTGCGGTCGGCGCGGCCCGTCGCCACAAGCGCAGCTCGTCCGGGAAGGTGCGCCTCGGATTCCTGGCCGGCGGCGCCGGGGAGCTGACCCGTCCGATTGTCGACGAGTTCCATCGACGAGAACCCGAAGTGGAACTGGAACTGACACAGCTGGCGTGGGGGGACGAGCTGTCGGCGTTGACCTCCGGTCGGGTCGACATGGTCGTCGCCCGCCCGCCTCTCGAGTCGCACCCCCGGCTACGCCGGGTCGTTCTGTTCGAGGAGCCTCGTGTCCTGCTGATGGCACACGACCACCCGCTGGCCCGCCGGCGGAAGCTACGGATCGTCGACCTCGCCGACGTCGTCCAGGTGGACACCCGCGAGGGGACCCGGGACTGGCGCAACTGGTGGTCGATCGATCCGCGGCCGGACGGCACACGTCCCACCTACGGCCCCATGGTGAACAGCATCGAGGAGATGGTCCAGGTCGTCGCGACCACCGATGCGGTTGCGATCACCGGCGCAGGGGTGGCCAGCCTGTTCCGGCGAACGGACACCACCGCACGACCCATCGTGGACGCCGCACCGTCGACCGTCGAACTCGTTTTCCTGGCCTCGGACCTGCCCCGTGCCGTCGAACGTTTCGTGGCGGTTGCGCTCGGGCTGAGTGCAGTCCTCGGCACCCGCTGACCCTCCGTGGGAACTTCTCGAAGTTGGCGCGCGCGGCGTCATTGCGACGCAAGGGTTCCCGCAGATCATCGGGCGATCTGACGCGGATCGGGCTCCAGCTCGCGGGCCGCGACTCCGACGATCCCTGACAGCACGCCCTCCGCATCACCGACCCGAACCGGAGACGGAGTCCGCGACGGGGCGCGATGCCTGCGCGACGACGAACAGAAAGAGCCCACAGGCGGTGACGAGAAGCCAGGCGGGGCCTGACGCGTGCGCGAATTGCGCCGGACCGACGCCGGAGACAATGCTGCCTGCGACGGCGATACCGACCGCCGCACCGAACTGGCGAGCAGTGGATGTGATCGCGCCGGCGACACCGGCGCGATCCGGCGGGAGCCCGCCGACCGCGGTGTTGGTGATCGGGGCATTGGCGAAACCGAAACCGATGCCAATGAGCAGATAGGCCGTCAGGAGCCATATGACTCCGGTGCCGCTGTCGAGAGCGAGAAGCAACAGTCCCCCGGCCGTGATGAAGCCGCCGGCCAGCGCGAGGGGTGGTCTCGGTCCGAGGCGCCCGACCAGGTGGCCCGACAGTGGTGCACACACGGTCGCCCCGAGGGCGAGGGGCAGGGTGGCCGCGCCGGCGGCCAGCGGCGTCAATCCGCGGGCCTGTTGCAGATACAGCGTGCTGATCAGCAACGTCACGTTCAGCGCGACGAACACTGCCACCGCCCCCACCACCGCACTGGTGAAGGCCGGCCTGCGAAACAAATGCAGATCCATCAACGGCTCGGGTCGGCGAGATTCGAGCCTGCCGAACGCGACTGCCGCACCGGCGACGCCGGCGTACGCGGCCAGCGCCGCCGGCGAAACCCAACCGATTCGCGGCCCCTCGATCAGCACGCCGACGGACACACCGACAATGACCGCGAGCAGGGCCTGACCGGGCACGTCCAGGCTCCGGGGCTGCTGCGCTCGCGACTCCGGCACGAACACCGCGCTCAGCACCAGAGCGATCACGATGATCGGCGCGTTGATCCAGAACGCCGATCGCCAGCCCCAAACCGAGATGAGCGCACCACCCACGACGGGCCCCACCGCCATGCTGAGCCCGAAGACCGACGCCCAGACACCGATGGCCCGTGCCCGCTGCTTCGGATCGGAGAACGCATTCACGACGATTGCAAGGGCCACGGGGCTGAGCATCGATCCGCCCACACCCTGAACAACGCGGGCCGCGGCGAGCGCGCCGAGCGAAGGGGCGAGTGCGCAGGCCAACGAGGCGACCGCGAACACCGCCAATCCGAGTTGGAACACCCGCCGTCGTCCGAATCGGTCGGCCAGCGCCCCGGAAGAGATCAGGAGGCCGGCAAGGGCAAGGGTGTACGCATCCACGATCCACTCGAGGCTGCGCACGTCCGCGCCCAGGTCCTGCCCGATCGCGGGCAGGGCAACATTGACGACTGTCGTGTCCATCCCCACGACGAACATGCTCGAACAGCAGACCGCCAGCACCGTCCACTGTCGACGCGGGCTCAACCCCGGTGGGGCGAGGAGTGTCGTCTCGTTCGTCATCTGCCGTACCCGGCGGTGTCTGTCCATCCCCGAATGGTCGCGGCGTGGCCCGCCGACGGCCCAGCGATTTTGCGAAGACCGCAAAATGGTGGTCGTGGACGGCGACGTGGAACGGATCATCGACGACATCGGCCCCCGGCTGCGCAGACTGCGCAACGACCGAGGCCTCACCTTGGAGTCCCTGTCGGCCGAGACCGGGATCTCCGTCAGCGCGCTGTCCCGGCTCGAGTCCGGCAAGCGCCGGCCCACCCTCGACCTGCTGATTCCGCTTGCGCGCGCACATCGCGTCGCGATCGAACAGCTGATCGCCGCGCCTGCCACGGGAGATCCCCGTGTCCACCTCACCCCGATCCGCAAACGCCGCGGCACCACCCTGGTACCGCTGACGCAATTCCCGGGCCGCGTGCAGGTGTTCAAGGAGGTGCTCGCCCCCCGCGAGCCGAAGCTGGTGACCCACGCCGGCTACGAGTGGCTGTACGTCCTGGCGGGCGAACTGCGCCTCATCCTCGGTGAGCGCGAATTCATCCTTCGCCCAGGCGAAGTCGCCGAGTTCGATACCAGTGAGCCGCACTGGTTCGGCCCCGGGGACTCGAACGCAGTCGAGATCCTGCACCTGTTCGGACCGCGGGGCGAACAGGCTGTCGTCCGCACGCGATCACCAGCCGCGCCCACCCCGGAGGCCGAATTCCACCGCGCCGATCGCACGACGTGAGCGCGTGGACGAAGCCCGAGCTTCACCCCACTGGCCGCTCGAGCGCTACCTGGCGACAGGCCTCACCGATCGCATCCTGAAGCGTTGCCAGCTCCGGCCTGCGGTTGCCTTCCAACGTGCACAGGGTGACCACGCTCGGGCTGATGTCCTCGATCGGCACGAAGCTGACCAACGGATGGCGGTAGTACATGGGCAGCGACGCCGGCGTGGTGGCGACCCCTGCGCCGGCGGCGACCGCTTCGAGTAGTTCTTCCACGGTCGACACCGCAAGGCTCGGTTCGGCTCGGGTGCCGTCCGGCCGCGGGTTCACCATCCAGAAGTCGGTCCATTCCGGCGGCCCGCCGCTGCTGCTGATGAACGGCTCTGCGGCAATCTCGGCGAACCGGATCGACTCCCGGGCGGCCAACGGGTGGTCGTGCGCAAGCACGGCCACCCGTCGCTCGGACAGAAGTCGCCGGCGCCGGACTCCCTCGGCAGGAAACGGTTCGCGAACGAAGACCGCGTCGATGTCGCCGGCCAGCAGTGGCGCCAGTTGTTGGCTCCACTCGAGATGATGCAACCTCACCTGCAGATCCGGATCGGCGGAGCGGAGCCGATCCAACACGGCCGTGGTGAGCTGACCGGCACCGGTTGCCATGAACCCGATGTCGATGCTGCGACGGCCCAGGCGGACCGATTCACGCCACCGCAGAAGGCTCTCGTTGGCGGCCACGACGGCGCGTGCCTGCGGGATCAGCGCGCGCCCGGCTTCGGTCAGCTCGACGTGTCGGGAGTTGCGTTCGAAGAGCAGGAAACGCAGGTCCTTCTCCAGCCGGGACACCTGCTGACTGAGCGCCGGTCCGGTCATGTGCAGCTGCGCGGCGGCGCGTCCGAAGTGCAGCTCGTCTGCCACGGCGAGGAAACACCGAAGCGCCTGCGGCGAGACATACATGCTTCACCTCGCACACCATCGGTTGGAGAATCGGCTGTCAGGTTAGCCGATTCGGCGGCTACCCGATCGCCTGGGCGTGCATGTCCTGAGACGGATCGGTGGCGTAGTCGACCAGTTGGAGCTTCTCGACGGCGCCGTTGTCACGCGCCATGTAGTAGTGCAGTCGGGCGTCGGCGACGACCCCGAGTCCGCCGTCGGGCAGGTAACCGGCGATCGGGCCCTCGACCATGGCGAGCATGACGCAGCCGTCCGGGGCAATCGGCGTGTGCACGGCGCCGGCTACCTCGCAGGTGTACATACCGGCCATGCCGGGATCGTCCTCCTCGTAATAGAATCCGCCTTCCAGTAGATATGCCTGCACATTTCCCATATGCCAATGCGGAGTGGCAACAGTTCCGGGATCCACTTTCAGAATGAGCGTGAATGCGCCGGACACGAGGTTGCAGTACAGAAGCTTGAATTGCGTTCCGGGCATCAGCCAGTCGGTCCACGGAATGTCGTCGGGGTCGACGAATTCCTTTCTGGCACCCTTCGGCGTGACGCCGGGGTCGGTCATCCAGAATGTCGGTCCGAGGTTCGAGGCAGCGGTCATGGGCTTCTCTTTCTATTCCGTGGTTGGGGTTTCGGTCCGTCAGCCGACTGCGGTCATGTCGACCAGGATCTTGATGGCTGTCTGGTCCTTGAGCGGACCGAACCCGTCGGTGATGAGGTCCTCGAATGCGATCGTCTGCACCCAACTCTCCAGCGGGTACGCCCCCCGAGCCATGAGCTCGATGGTCTCCGGGTAGTCGCGGCAGTACGCGATGGAGCCGACGATCTCGCACTCGTTGAACAGGATCTCGGTGGGGTTGAACTCGACCGGCTTCTGATGCACCGCGACGACCACGACTCGGCCGTGTCGAGCCGTCGAGCGGACTGCGTTCAGGAAAGTGGCCGGCACGCCGGCAGTCTCGAACGACCTCGCGACACCGGCTCCATCGGTGTGCGCGCGCAGTTCCGCGACGACATCCGTCTCATTGGGATCGATGACCTTCGTCGCTCCGACAGCTTCGATCGCCGCGCGCCGGGCCGCCGACGGCTCGATCACGGTGATGTCCTCGATGCCTATGGCCCGCAACGCCAGAAACACCCCGATTCCGATGGGACCGGCCCCATGAACCGCGACACTGTTCCCCGGCGCGACATCGCCACGATGCACGGCGTGCAGGGCCACGGCGAGGGGTTCGATCAATGCCCCGTCCCGGGTGCTCATCCCGTCGGGAAGCCGATAGACGTGATCAGCGTCGACGACCGCATACTGTCCGAGTCCACCCCCACCCGCCCAGCTGTAGCCGACTGCGGCGATGCTGCTGCAGAGGTTGTACGAGCCGGCCAGACAGGCCGCGCATCGTCGACAGTTGACGGTGGGCTCTACCGCCACAGCGTCGCCGACCGACAACCCGTCAACCTCTGAACCTATCGCCACGACCTCGCCGGAAAACTCGTGACCGAGGACGACAGGGACGCTCACCCCAGTGAGAGGATGCGGCGTGATCGGCGCCATCATGGGCGCGTGGTAATACTCGTGCAGATCACTTCCGCACAGGCCGTTGAAATGAACTCGAACTTTTACCTGACCAGGACCTGCAATAGGCTCCGGAATATCGTCGAAGCGAATATCCCCAACTCCGTGATAGCGGGCTGCCTTCATTCTTAGAACTCCCATGTTCGAGACTCATACAGGTTCCGACGTGATGTGGACAACAATCGCACCGGGCGGGTAGGGAAGTCCAGGTACTTTCTTTCGTGTATCGATAAGCCGCGCTTACCGATCGGAAAAAGGTCGAGCGGCCGACACGGACGGTGGAACGGCCTTCGCCGAAGACGACGTCACGGTCCCAGTGCAGCCGGTTCTCGATTCCCCAGGGACCTCGGATCCAGGCCGCGGCCTGTTGTGGATCGGTCTCATTGCCCCTCCCGCCTGCTGATTGCGGTGATGACCTCGCCCGTGGGTGACCCGGACTTGCCGACGGTGGTGACCGCCTGCCGGTACCGGGTGGTGGCGCCGTCCGGGCGACGCTCGAACAGGTCGACCGCGTATGCGCCCTCCCCCGTCCGTTTGACCACGACGCAGTGCGTCGTGCCGACCGGGATCGACTCCGTGATTCCCCGGGTCAGGACCTCCGCGGATCCGACCCGCGCGTTCTCTGCCACGAAGGTCCGGGCCTTGGCCCCGTCCCGTGCCCCGTAGTAGGCGTCCTCGAACCCCGCGATCGCGGCCGCCCCCGGATCCGGCGAGTCCACGGTGGCGGGCTCGCCCGGGGCGAGTCCCGCACACCACAGATCCTCCGCCGACGCGGGAACCGTTGCCGCCCAGCCTGATTCGTCGGCGCCAACGCCCACTCCGGACTGCTCGGCTGCCGCGACCGCGGAGTCCTCGCTCGGCCCGGACCGGTCCCCGAGGGTCACCGCCGCGAACACCCCACCGGCGACGAGGAGTGCCACAGCAGCAATCGCCGGGACACCCCGGCGCCGTCGACGAGTGGACGCCGCCAGCGGCCCGGACACCGACCCTGCGACATAGGCGGTCAGCTCGCCCTCGGCCGGCGGCACCCGCTCGGGCCCGTCCGATGAATCCGCCTGTGACGCTTCCACGCTCGCCGCATCGATCGCGCCAGCGCGCGGCTTGGCGCCGCCGCCACCGACATCCGGCGTGGACTCCGCGGCCGCGAACCAGTCGTCGCGGACGCTCTGCCAGGTCGGACGCGTACCCACGCTGCCGGAACTCCCCTCCCCGCCGCGACCGCTAGGCCAGGCCCGCGCGCACGGCCGTCAGGACCTCTTCGACCTGGCCGCCCACCGGGCCGACCGGCGAATTCACGACGGCCGATTCGAGCGAGGTCACTCGCTCGAGCCCGCCGGGCTGCGAGATCGCCACGGTCCGTACGACATCGACCCGACCGGTCACGGCGCCGGCCACGTCCTGCGCCACCCGCGGCGCCGCGTCGGCGACGACGCGCACGCCATCGACCACCTCGGGACCACCGGGCCCGGCCTCGACCTTCGCCACGACCGCCCGGGTCTGCTCGGTGACCGCATCGGTGTCGATCACGACCGGAGCGGGCGCGGCCGGCTCCGGTGTGGAGGTCGGGGTCAGGTCGACTAGCGGCTCGCCGTCGACGTCACCGGCGCCGAACGCGGTGCCGGCCGCGCCGCCGACGAGCCCACCAGCGGTGCCTCCGACGACGGCGGCCGGAATGCCCAACACCGCGGCGCCGGCCGCGGCACCGATTCCCGCACCGGCGACGGTGCCCACCGTGCCACCCGGAACCCAGCCGACACCCGGTAGCACCACCCCACCAATCGCACCGCCCGAGAGTCCGCCGATCGTGCCGCCGATGAGAGCGCCGGGTACCGCACCCACCACCGCCGCCGGCGCACCCAGAGCGGTGCCGCCGGCCAGCGCCCCGCTCGCCGCGCCCGCAGTGGTCGCCGCCGCCACCTTCTGCGCCCGCTCCGGCTCGAAACCGACGGACTTCCAGAAGGTCGCGACCTGCGACTCCGCGATGGCGAACTGGTTGTTCGTGCGCTCGAGGTCGTCGTCGCTCAGCCGCACCGTCTGCTGGTCGACCATGAAGTCGCCCGCGCGCAGCATGCTCTTGGGCGCCTGGATCGGCGCGACCGTCTCCACCGCCGTCGGCAGGTGCAGCACCTGCGGTTCCTCGTACACAGGCTCGCCGTACCCGGCCGGCTGCTCGTACCCGGGCACGTCGTACGTGCTCGGCGCCTGGTACGGCTGGTACTCGATCTGCTGGTACTCCGTCGGCGGCGCCACCCAGTACTGACGCGGCGCCGGCTCGGGTTCCGGCACCGGCGCGGGCTCCTCGGCGGGCGCCACTCCGGGCTGGTCGGCCTCGGCCGTGACCACACCGGGTTGCGACTCCTCCGGTACCGAAACGCCGGGTTGCTCCGTCGGCGCGGCGACTGCCACCCCGGTGCACACGATCGTGATCGCGAGCGGAACCGCCCCCGCCAACGTCGCTCGCTGTACGCGTCGGCGCCGATTTCGCACGCCGAATTCCCTGTCCTGCATGATCCCCCCTGGATCTGTCCGGACGCTCCTGTGTCGGGAGGGAGCGTCGCGCCGACGGTCGTCCGACGGCGGCTGCTCCTCATCTCTCGCCGCCGCGGACCTTTCGATCTGCGGCGCCCGCGAGTCGCGAACCGGGCCCCCACCCAGCCCGCGACGAAAGCGAATACTAAGCGACATTCAGGAGATCTGCAGTGAAATGCGGTGAACGGCAAACCCGCACGTCAACAGGCACGTGCCGGCGAAACCGGCCGCCGATGTCGGCGAAACCGGCCCCGCCGACCGGCGGCTACCGGGGCCGGCCGTGCCTCAGCGGACTCCCCGCACGCGCAGGTCCCGCGCCAGGTGGTCACGCTGTTCGAGCACCAACCGGTGCAGCGCCGTGGGCGCCTCCGCATGCTCGTCGAGCCAGGCGTCGACCGTGCGCAGGGAGTCCGCGGCCGGGAACAGCCCGACCACGATGCGGCGGGCGATCTCGATGCTGCGCGATGCCCACACGTCACCGATCGAGGCGAAGTACTCGCCGTCGTACCGGGCGATGAGGTCGCGTCGTGCGCCTGCCCGGAAGCCGCCGATGACCGCGTCGAGGTGGTCGTTGGTCAGCGACGTGTCCTCCAACGCCGACGCCCAGGCGCGGGCCTTCACGTCCTCGTCCGGGCGCGCCGCCATCGCCCGCAGGTGCGCAGTGCGGCCCGACGCGGTGTCGTCGCGGGCCAGCTCGGCGTCGAGGTCCGCGGCGTCCGCGTCACCGGTCGCGGCGAGCGCGGTCCACAGGGACCAGCGCAGGTCGGGGTCGAGCCGCAGCCCGGGCACCGTTGCCCCGCCGTCGAGCACCGCGCGCAGGTCAGTGGCGCGGTCGCGTTGGACGGTCGCCGCCGCCGCGACCGCCCGGGCCCACGCGAGCTGCTCCCCCGATCCCGGTTCCGCGGCGGACATTGCGGCCCAAGAGGATTCGAGCCACTCGCTGCGCCACCGGTCGCGGGCCTCGGGGCGCAAGTAGTGCCCGACGGCGTAGGACGCGTTCGCCAGCGCCGCGGTGAGCAGTGCCATGTTGGATTCGGTGGGCGCGAAGGTGCGGGCCATCGTCAGGTAGCGCTCGGTGGGGAGCACGCCGTCGCGGGTGGCGTTCCACAGCGCCGACCAGACCAACCCGCGCGCCAGCGGGTCGACGACGCGGTCCAGCGAGGCCTCGACGGTGCGGAGGGAGAACCCGCCCAGCCGGACCTTGGCGTAGGTGAGGTCGCCGTCGTTGAGCAGCACCAGGGGCGTCTCGGTCAGCTCGACCGGGGTGCGCACACCGGAGATGTCCACCTCCAGGCGCTCGGTCAGCACCAGCGAGCCGGCGTCGTCGAAGTCGTAGAGCCCGACGGCGAGGGTGTGCGGCCGCGGGTTGGTCTGGACGATCTCGTGCCGCTTGCCGCGGCGCTCGAGCGTCAGCGTCGAGACCCCGCTGGTCTGCAGCCAGGCCTGCGCCCACGCCGTCAGGTCCCGGCCGGACGTCGCCGACAGCTCCGCCAGCAGGTCCTCGAGCGTGGCCGTGCCGAACGCGTGCGCGCGGAAGTAGCGGCGCGCACCCTCGAAGAACTCCACGCGCCCGACGTGGGCGACCAGCTGCTTGAGGACGCTGGCGCCCTTGGCGTAGGTGATGCCGTCGAAGTTGAGCTTGGCCGCCTCGAGATCGACGATGTCCGCGACGATCGGGTGCGTCGTCGGCAGCTGATCCTGCGAGTACGCCCAGGCCTTGCGACGGTTCGCGAACGCCACCCACGCGTCGGTCCACCGGGTGGCCTCCGCGCTGGCGAGGGCGCCCATGTAGTCGGCGAACGACTCCTTGAGCCACAGGTCGTCCCACCACACCATCGTGACCAGGTCGCCGAACCACATGTGGGCCATCTCGTGCAGGATCGTGTTGGCCCTGCCCTCGTACTGCGCGGCGGTGGCGGCCCCCCGGAACACGTACGCCTCGGTGAAGGTGACCAGGCCCGGGTTCTCCATCGCGCCGAGGTTGTACTCGGGGACGAAGACCTGGTCGTACTTGCCCCACGGGTACGGGTAGTCGAACTGCTCGGCGAAGAAGTCGAGGCCCTGCGCCGTCACCTCGAGGACGGTGTCGGCGTCCAGGTACTGCGCCAGCGATGCGCGGCACAGAACGCCGAGCGGAACCGTGAGATCTCCCCGGCTCCAGGAGGATTCGACGCGGGCGTAGGGACCGGCGACGACCGCAGTGAGGTAGGTGGAAATGGGCAGGGTCGGCTCGAACTCGACGACCTGCCGGGCGTCGTCTGCCTCGCGGGTGGCGACGGTCCGGTTCGAGACCACCTCCCAGCCCGCTGGGGCGGTCACGGCAAAGGTGAACGGCGCCTTCATGTCCGGCTGCTCGAAGCAGGCGAACACCCGGCGCGCATCGGCCGGCTCGTACTGGGTGTAGAGGTAGGTCTGCCCGTCGACGGGGTCGTGGAAGCGGTGCAGTCCCTCTCCCGAACGGCTGTACTCGCCCGTCGCAGCCACCGTCACCACGTTCGACGGACCCAGTCCGCGGACGGCGATGCGGGCGCCGTCGTACTCAACGGGCACGGTCTCGCCGTTGACCGTCACCGACTCCACGGACAGGCCGAGGAAGTCGATCCACGTGTGCGCGGCGGTCGCGTCGAACTCGAGGGTGGTGGTGGTCGCGAAGCCCGGCCGGGACTGGTCGGGGGCGGCCGCGAGGTCCAGTTCCACGCGGTAGGCGCGGACGGTAATCGCCGCCGAGCGCGCTGCGGTTTCGTCACGGGTCAGATTCGCGGTGGTCACACCCGTAGATCCTGCCACCGATCCGGCCGCGAGAGCGCATCCGTTGGTTCACTGGACGGACGAGAAGGGAGCCAACCATGGGCAGGCTGATCTATTCGGCGATCGCCTCGATCGACGGTTACACGGCGGACGCGGACGGCAACTTCGACTGGGCCGCGCCGGACGAGGAGGTGCACGGCGCCGTCAACGATCTCGAAAGGACGGTCGGCACCAACCTGTACGGGCGCCGGATGTACGAGACGATGCGCTACTGGGAGACCGCACCCACCGGCCCGGACGAGCCGGCCGAGATGCGGGACTTCGCGCGGATCTGGCGGGCGGCGGACAAGGTGGTCTACTCCAGGACTCTCGAGTCGGCACCCGGCGCCAGGACCCGGATCGAGCGGGAGTTCGACCCCGAGGTGGTCCGCCGGATGAAGGCGTCGGCAACGCGGGACCTCAGTGTCGGCGGCCCGGGCCTGGCCGGACAGGCGATCCGGGCCGGGCTGGTCGACGAGTGCCACCTGTTCCTCGTGCCCGTCCTGGTGGGCGGCGGGACCCGGGCGCTGCCCGACGGCGTCCGGGCGCGGCTCGAACTCGTGGCGGAACGCCGGTTCGGCGGCGGCACGGTTCACCTGCACTACCGGTTCGGGACCTGACCGAGCCGGTAGTACTGGTGACCCACGCCCCGCCCGGCCTACGCCCAGCCGCCGCCCCGCAGCTCACTGGTGGTGGTCACCAGCCCGCGGCCGCGGTCGTCGAGCTCGATCACCTCGCTGACCGTCAGGTCCTCGGCGTACCGGGTCACAGCGACCGCGCGATGATCGACTTCATCACCTCGTTGGCGCCGGCGTAGATCCGCTGCACGCGGGCGTCCTGGTACATCCGCGCGATCAGGTACTCGCGCATGTAGCCGTAGCCGCCGTGCAGCTGGACGCAGCGGTCGATCACCTCGCACTGCTTGTCGGTGAGCCAGTACTTGACCATCGCCGCCTCGGACGGGTCGAGCTCGCCGGCCAGGTGCGACTGGACGCAGTGGTCCAGGAACACCTCGCAGGTGCGGGCGATGGTCTGGCACTCGGCCAGCTCGAACGCGGTGTTCTGCAGCTCGAAGAGGCTCTGCCCGAACGCCTGCCGCGACTTGGTGTAGGCGACGGTCTCCTCGACCGCACGCTTCATGGCGCCGGCGGCCTGCGCGCCGATGATCAGCCGTTCCTGCACCAGCTGCGCCATCAGCTGCCCGAAGCCCTGGCCCTCGGCGTCGCCGAGCAGGTTCGAGGCGGGCACCCGGACGTCGGTGAACGACAGCTCGGAGGTGTCGGCGCCCTGTTGGCCCACCTTGTCCAGCACCCGCCCCACCACGAACCCAGGGCAGTCCCGCAGGTCGACGATCAGCAGGGACACGCCCTTGGCGCCGGCCTTCGGATCGGTCTTGACGGCGAGCACGATCATGTCGGCGGACGAGCCGTTGGTGATGAAGGTCTTGGACCCGTTGACGATGTAGTCGTCGCCGTCACGGAGGGCGGTGGTCTTGATCGCCTTGAGGTCGGAGCCGGCGCCGGGCTCGGTCATGCCGATGGCGCCGAGGATCTCGCCGGTCGCCATCCCCGGCAGCCACGCCCGCTTCTGCTCCTCCGAGCCGTACTCGGCGATGTAGTGCGCGACGATGCCGCTGTGCACCGAGACGCCGAAGGCGAGGTCGCCGGCGTAGCCCTGGGCCTCGAAGACGGCGAGGTCGTGGGCGAAGGTGCCGCCCCCGCCGCCGTACTCCTCCGGGATCGAGCAGAGCAGCAGGCCGAGCTCACCGGCCGTGCGCCACACGTCGCGGTCGATGCGGTGCTGGGCGTCCCACTTCTCGTTGTGCGCGACCACCTCACGCTCGAAGAACCCGAGCGCGAGCTCGGACAGGGCACGGACCTCGTCGTCGTGCCAGGTGGGGACGTACTTCTTCATGAAACTGACCGCCTTCTCCGCTGTGCCGGACCAATGGCGTGCGGCCGAGGGGCGCGCGCCTGATCATTACCGTTACACACGACGGTACCGACGCCGGCCTCGGGCGCGCCTCGGCGAGATCGATTCGACGGACGGTGCGGTCTGCCCTCCCGTCGAACCGGTCACCGCGTCAGACGGTCGCGGCTGCCCTGCCGGCCTGCACCGCCTCGCCGATCCACGGCACCACCGCGGACCGCACATCGACGGTGCGCGGCAGCAGACCGTTGGCGGCCAACAGGTTCGCGGTGTGCTGCTGCTCGTCGAGGAACGACTCGCTCACCGGGTCGACGCCCCACGGGCGACCGCGCAGTGCCCCCTCCCAGGTGTCCAGGTCGGCCTGCCCGCCGCGGGCGACGGCGTCGTCGACGAAGTACCGGGCCGCCTCGCGGGGGTTCGCCTCGATCCAGGCGTCGGACTCCTGCAGCGCCTCGACGACGGCCCCGAGCGCCTCGCGGTTGTGCTCCGCGAAGTCGCGGCTGGTGAACCACAGCGACTGGTGACCGAACAGCGACTCCGTGTCGACCAGGGTGCGCACGTCGTGGGCGTTCTCGACGGCGGCCAGGCCCGGGTAGGCGCCGACCCAGGCGTCCAGGTCGCCGGCGACCAGCGCGGCCCCGCCCTCGAGCACACCGGTGTCGACGGGCTCGACGTCCGCCCACGTCAGCCCCACCCTGTCCAGGGCGAGCAGCAGCAGGCTGGTCTGCCAGGACCCGTGCGCGATGCCGACGCGCCGCCCCTTCAGGTCCGCGACCGTCTCGATGCCGGAACCGGCGAGGGTGACCAGGCGGCCGTTCTCGATCCGCGGCCCGGAGATCCCGATGTAGATCACGTCGTGACCCTTGGCGAGCGCGGTGAGCGGCGGGGTGAAGCCGGTGCCGATGACGTCGTAGCCGCCCTCGGCGAACAGCCAGTCCGAGTGCAGGCTCGGCAGCGCGGTCCTGACGTCCACCGGCGCGGGCTCCGGAAGGGCGCGCAGGTCAACCCATTCCACGTCGGGTAGGGCGCGCTCGAGGATCCCGCGGTGCCGCAGGACGAACAGGGAGTTGTTGTGCGGGAAGTAGCCGACGCGAACGGTCATCGAATTGCTCCTGAGTCGAGACGGGAAGTGCGGTGCGGGCCGGTGCGCCCTTCTCGGCAGGGGGACTACCGAGAAGGCGCACCGGCGGTGGGGCGGGGGCTAGACGAGCCCCCGCCTGCGCGCCTCGTCGACGAGTCCGCTGCGGGACCACTGCGCGACGAGGTTGGTCTTGTCGAATTCGACGGTGCCGCCGACGGACTCGCCGATGGCCTGGTACTGGGCACCCTCCTCCAGCAGCACCACGAACTTCGCGAGCTCGAGCAGCCCGGCGCGGCCGATGACGTTGACGCCCCCGTTGGCCTCGAAGATCGCGACCAGGTCGGGGTCGCGGACCAACTGCTCGAGGATGAACTCGCCCGCGCCGACGCTGCGGTCGATGTGCGGCGGGATCTCGCGGGACAGGGTCAGCCGCTGCGAGGCCGCGTACCGGATCGGCAGGCTCTTGTGGGTCTGGGCGAAACCGCCGAGCCACGGGGTGTGCACGTGCACGACGGAGGTGATCTCCGGGTGCTCGCGGAACACCTTGGCGTAGCCGGTGACGAAGCCGGCGGAGCCACGACCGGAGAGCACCTCGCCGTCGAAGGTGGCGATCACCGGCGTGACGGTGCGGTCGTCGGCCCAGGGGCCGGGCTCGTTGAGGGCGACGGCGATCTCCTCGCCGGGCACCCGCTCGACGAAGTTCACGGTGCCGTTGGCGGAGACGGTGCCGGTCTCGCGGAAGACGCGGAACGCCTTCTCCGCGTCGCGGGTGGCGCTCGCCGCGAAGTCCGCGACGGTCTCGGAGATGCGGGATTCGGTGGTGGTCATGTTTTCTCCTAGCGGGTGATGAGTCGTGTGTGGTTGGGGTGGTCCTGATCGCCGGAAGGGCGCACGGGCGGCGCCGTCGCCTGGAGCAGCGGGAGGACCTCCTCGCCGACGCGGTAGGCCTCCTCGAGGTGTGGGTTGCCGGCGAGGATGAACGCGTCCACGCCGAGCTCGCGCAGTTCGTCGAGGCGCTGCGCGACCTGCTCGTAGCTGCCGACCAGTCCGAACGCGGGTCCCCCGCGGATCAGGCTGAACCCGCACCACACGTTCGGCTGGACCTCGAGATCTCGGTAGCCGGTGATGTTCTCGGGCACCCAGCCCTTGATGCGGGCGGCACCGACCGAGTCGCCCTGCGCGGCCCTGTTCGCCGCGTCGCGGTCGACGAAGGCCCAGCCCTTCTCGATCTCCGCCCAGGCCGCCTCCTCCGTGTGCCGGGCGACGACGTCGATGCGGACCGCGAACTTCGGTGTCCGCCCGAGCTTCTCGGCGTGGGTGCGGACCCCGTCGAACTTGGCGCGCAGATCCGCGAACGGCTCGAGCCAGGACAGGTAGTAGTCCGAGTGCCGCCCGGCCGCACCCACGGCCGCGGCCGACGACCCGGAGAAGTACACCTCCGGGAACGGCTGACCGGCCAGGCCTGGGGGCAGCGCGGCGCCGTCGGTGGCGTAGAACCGGCCCGCGTGCTGGTACGGGTCGCCGTCCCAGACGCCGCGCAGCACGTCGAGGAACTCGCTGGTGCGGGCGTACCGGTCGTCGTGGTCGACCTTGTCGCCCCACCACAGCTGCGCCGGTCCCCCGCCGCCGCTGATGATGTTGTAGACCAGCCGGCCGCCGGTGGCCCGCTGCAGGCTCGCCGACATCCGCGCCGCCTGGACGGGATGCAGGAATCCCGGCTGGAAGGCGACCATGAACTTGTAGGTGGTGGTCTCGCGGGCCAGCGCCGACGCCACCGCCCACGGGTCCTCGGTGACCGGGAACGACGGCAGCAGCCCGCCGAGGAACCCCGCCGACTCGGACGCCTTGGCCACGGCCGCGATGTGGTCGATGTACCCGTAGCCGTCCAGTTCGCCGCCGCGGATGGCGGGCGCGATGTTGCCCGGGCCGTATCCGTTCGCATGACCGCGGTTGTAGCGCCGCGGGGTGCGCAGCGACGCGTGGTCGCCTTCCATGCCGATCCGCCAGTAGAAGTCGGTGCTCATGCGGTGGCCTCCTGTCCTGCGATGGTGCGTCCGGCCGGGTCCACCAGGTGCAGCAGGTGCTCGCCGGCGCGGTGCAGTTCCTCGATGTGCGGGCGCCCGGTGAGGACGAAGCTGTCGATTCCGGCGTCGACGTAGGCCGAGAGCTGTTGCGCCACCTGCTCGTAGCTGCCGACCAGTCCGATCGGCTCGTCGTAGCCCAGCTCGGTGAACCCGGCCCAGCGACCGCCGCCGAGGTCGAGTTCGTGGGCGACGGGGCTGTCCGGATGGACCTCGCGCCACTGCCGCTCGACCCGGGCCCACGCCTCGTCCTCGCTCTCGCGGGCGATGATCGGCAGCTCCAGCCCGGCGCGCACCGTGCGTCCCTGCGCCGAGGCCCGCTCGGTCAGCGCGGCGACCAGGTCGCCGACACCGTCGACGGTCTCGGTGAACAGGTGCACGTCGCCGTGACTCGCCGACAGGTCCAGCGCCTCGTCCGAGGAACCGGACAGGTACACCGTGGGGAACGGCAGCCCGGACAGGATTCCGCGGAAGCCACCGTCGACGACGTCGAAGTACTCGCCGGTGAAGTGGAAGTCGGTGCCCTTGAATCCGGCACCGGCGAGCGGGGTCTCGTTCCACACCCCGCGGGCCACGGCGAGGAACTCCGCGGCCCGGGCGTACCGGTCGGCGCCGGCGACCCGGTCGCCCCTGGCCCGGGCGTCCGCCTCGTCGGTCTCCACCTGGATCCGCCAGGCCAGCCGGCCGGCCGACAGTCGCTGCAGGGTCGCGGACACCTTGGCCGCGTACACCGGGCTGCCGAACGCCGGCTGGAACTCGACGACCACCCGGGCGTGCCGGGTGTCGCGCAGGGCCCCGCCGCCGACGATCCACGACTCCTCCCCCAGCGGGTCGTAGGGCGCGAGCACCCCGTCGAGGCCGGAGAGCTCCGCGGCCAGCACGATCTGGGCGAGGTCGTCGAAGGGCCCGAAGTTGCCGGGGCGCAGGTCCGTTGCCACCGTGGGCACCCGCGGTCCGCCGAAGCCGCCGCGGTTGCGCGTGCCGGGCGTCGCGTGTCGGCCGTCGCCGCGGGAGGGCAGTTGCCAGAGGAGCTCGGTCATGACGCCGCCCTCCCCGAGGCCAGCAGTTCGCGGGCACGCTCGAGCGGCTCGCGGGCCACCCAGGACTCGAGGTCGAAGTCCGCGGCCAGGAAGCCGTGCGTGTAGAGGAACTGCTTCTGGATGTCGATCAGCTCGACCCGCTCGTCGGACAGCGACGGGTGCAGGTCCAGGTGGAAGCCGTCCTTGTAGGCCGCCGCGACTCCCTCGGGGCCGGAGAGGGTTTCGCGGGCGAGGACCTCACGGACCCGGTCGAGGTTGTCGGCCGCCCAGTCCGCGGCGCGCAGGCTCTGCGCCAGGAACCCCACCACCAGCTCGGGCCGGGACTCGAGCAGGTCCGCGTGCACGGTGATCGGCCGCGGAGTGCCGTTGTTCACGCGCCGCCGCTTCGCGTCGGTGGCGTCCAGGTCCACCGCGACCCGCAGACCGTGCTCGCGGGCCACCTCCTGCGCACGGGCACCCTTGACGTAGATCGCGTCCACGTCGCCACGCAGCAGCTCGTCGACGCCCCAGGTGGTGGTGCGCCGACTGCCGCGAACAGCACTGCGCACCTGTGGGTTCCGTTCGACGTCGACCTCGACGGCGGTCACGTCGGCCAGCGTCAGGCCGCCGAGGCGCAGCGCGTTGGCGAAGCCGTGCAGGGCCATGGCCCGGGGGAAGCTCCGTGCCTGGTCCTGGGCCCAGGCCGGGACACCGATCCGCAGCCCGGCCAGGTCGGACGGCCCCGCGACCGCGGACTCGGGGCCGACGACGACGGCCTGCGACTCGTCGATCCAGGTGAGGCCGACCAGCCGGGTGGACGAGCCCTGGGCGCGGGCGGCGATCGCGGGGACGTTGCCGCCCTCGCGGACCAGCCCGAGCAGCTGGTGGTCGAAGTGACGGACGGCCAGCTCGGGGCCGGCCTCCTGCAGCACGCCCAGGCTCACTCCCGCGTCGGCGGCGGCGTCGGCGAGCCAGCCGAGGCTGTGCGCAAGGCCGCTCGCGGTGGGCACGGGGCAGCGGGTGTACCAGAGGGTGTCGAGGGAGGTGGCGGCTACTGCGGTCATCACGTGCTCCTTAGGTGGTGTCGTCGGAAGCGGCGCGGCCGACTCCGAGTTCGGCGAGAAACGCTGCGCGGTAACGCAGGGACTCGGGATCGGTGCGGTCGCGGGGGCGGGCCAGGTCGATGTCCACGTCGACGGCGAACCGGCCCTCGTTGAGGATCAGCACCCGGTCGGCCAGCCGCACGGCCTCGTCGACGTCGTGGGTGACCAGCAGCACCGCGGGACGGTGCCGGGCCACCAGGTCGCCCACCAGGTCCTGCATCTGCAGCCGGGTCAGGGCGTCGAGCGCGGCGAACGGCTCGTCGAGCAGCAGCAGTTCCGGCTCCCGGACCAGCGCCCTGGCGAGTGCGACCCGCTGGGCCTCGCCGCCGGACAGGGTGGCCGGCCACTGCCTGGCCTTGGTCTCGAGGTTCACCTCTGCCAGTGCCCGCACCGCGCGGGCCCGGTTCTCGGCGGTCCGCCGCTGGCCGACGGTGACGTTGGCCAGCACCCGCTTGGACGGGATCAGCCGCGGCTCCTGGTAGACGGTGGTGCGCTGCCCGGGGACCAGGATCTGCCCGGCGTCGGGCCTTTCGAGCCCGGTGAGCAGCCGCAGCAGGGTGGTCTTGCCGGTGCCGCTGGGCCCGAGCAGCACCACGAACTCCCCGCGGTGGATCTCCAGGTCGACGCCGTCGAGGACGGTCTTGTCGCCGAAGGCTTTGCGGACCCCGCGCAGGGAGACGGCGACGGGCTCGCCGGCCCGGCGGGCGCTGGCCGCGGTCGCGGTGCGCTCGCGGATCGCCAACGGCGGCAAGGGCGTGTCGGTGCTCATCGGACAGCCACCTGACCGCGCCACGGCATTGCGAACTTCTCGATCACCCGGACGACGGCGTCGAAGACCAGGCCGAGGACCGCGTAGAGCACCACGCACAGCACCATGTAGTCGGTGCGGTTGTACTCCTGCGCCAACGTCACCAGGTAACCGATGCCCTCGCGGGTGCCGACCTGCTCGGCGGCGATGAGTCCGGTGATGGAGATCGACAGGCAGATCCGCAGCGCCATCAGCACTCCCGGCAACGCGGCCGGCAGGATCGCCCCGACCACCAGCCGCCAGCCGCGCAGCCCGAAACTCTGTGCGGCCTCGACCATCTTGCGGTCCACGTTGCGGACCCCTAGGTAGGTGTAGGCGTACATCGGTCCGACGGTGGCGACCGCGATGAGCAGCACCTTGAAGGTCTCGTCGATGCCGAACCAGGCGATGAACAGCGGCACCAGCGCCAGGAACGGGATGGCCCTGTTGATCTGCATAGTGGAGTCGACGATTTCCTCACCGAGGCTGGACAGCCCGGCCAGCACACCGAGCACCAGCCCGATCACCACGCCGAACAGCACACCGACAGCGGCGCGCTTTAACGACGCGATCGAGAAGTCCACCAGCTGCCCGGTCTGGTACAGCTCGGCGAAGGCGGACCACACCTTCGGCGGTCCGGCCAGGATCTCCTCCGGCACGGCGCCGGTCGCCGAGCCGATCCACCAGACGGCGACGATCAGCGCCGGGACCAGGAAACGCAGCGGGATCGACACCCAGCGCGGCCGGCTGCGACCGGCCCGGTAGCGCGGCTCCTCCAGCTCGAGCTGCCCGGTGGCGGCGCCGCGACCCGCTGCCATGGTCCCGCCCGGCGCACGGGGCGCGGTCAGGGTGGCCATGTCAGTTCCCCTTGGTGGGCGCGGACTGGTTCTGCGCAGACGGGTCCGGCGTGGTCGGCTTCTGCGCGGACCCGGCGAGCTTGTCCTGCAACGGGTAGAAGACGTCGCCGGCGGTGAGCGCGCGGGTGGTCACCCCGTTCTGGAAGAACAGGTCCGCGACCTCCTGCAGGTCCGCGGCGTCGTCCGCGGTCGGGTAGTGCGGCACCGATGCCCGGCGCCCGAGGTCGACCGCCCGGGCCAGCCGGTCACCGGACAGCGCCCGCGGGCCGGCCTTCTCGAAGACGTTCTGGTAGTCCTCGGGGTTGCTCCGCTGTCCCTCGGTGAGGGCCTGCAGCGTCTCGAGGTACTTCGACGCGACGTCGGGGCGCTGGTCGAGCACCGCGGTGCGGAACGCGACGATGGTGTTGTCCCTGGAGTCGATGGAAGCCTCGGTGGCGATCTCGACGACGCCGTCGCGGGCCTTCGCCTCCTGGTAGGGGTCGTTGAACGACGCCCACGCGTCGACCTGGCCGGTGGAGAACGCCGACGCCGCGTCCGACGGCTGCAGCGGCACCCGCTCGACCTGGTCGAACGGGACGTTGGCCCGGCGCAACGCCTTCAGGGTGATGTACTCGCCCTTGCCCGCCGGGTTGACCGCGATGCGCTTGCCGACGAGGTCCTTGACCTCCTTCACCCCCGAACCCGGGGAGGCGATGATGCCGCTCTGGTCCTGGTCGACCGGGTCGGCCACCGCGATGATCCGCACGGCCACGTCCTTGGAGAGCGCGCCGACCACCGGGCTGTAGGCGCCGCCGGAGACGTCGAGCTGGCCGGCGTTGAACAGCTTGAGGTTGGCGCTGAACGCGGGCGGCGCCTTGACCCACTCGACCTTGGCGCCGAGCGGGGCCAGCGCCTTGTCGAAGGTGCCGTCGCGCTTGCCGACCGCGAGCGGGCCGGCGTTGCCGGGGTCGGTGACCTTGAGGACGAAGGTCGGCTCGGCGCCGGACGTGGCCGTCGAGGCGGCGTCGTCACCCCCCGAACCGCAGGCGGCAACCAGCGCGACGACGGGGAGGATCGCGAGCGCGGCGCGCGCTCGGGGCAGTCGGCGGGTGCGGGACATCTACGGGCTCCTGTTCGAAGGCGTGTCGTTCAGTGCCCCAAAAACTAGGATCCGCAATCCCCGCTGGCTAGCTATAGTTTTCCGCCGGTTGGAAGGGTTGACAGATCAGGCGGGGAGGCTTCGGCCGCAGCCCGCCCGCCGAACCCTTCCGAGAAACTGACACACGTTCTAGCATGCTGACATGAGCCTGCTGATCGCGGACGACAAGCGTGTCCGGACCCTGACCCTCGACCGACCCGACGCGCTCAACGCCTTCGACGAGGCCCTCTACGACGCCACCACCGAGGCGCTGCTGGACGCGGCCACCGACCCCGACGTGGCGGTGGTGCTGCTCACCGGCAACGGCCGGGCGTTCACCGCGGGCACCGACCTGCGCGAGATGCACGCACGCACAACCGATCCGGACTTCAAGCCCGGCAAGCACGGCTTCCGCGGGCTGCTCGACGCCCTGGTGGAGTTCCCGAAGCCGCTGATCTGCGCGGTCAACGGGATGGGGCTGGGCATCGGCGCGACCGTCCTCGGGTTCGCCGACCTGGCGTTCATGTCGAGCGACGCGCGGCTCAAGTGCCCGTTCACCGGGCTGGGCGTGGCGCCCGAGGCCGCGTCGAGCTACCTTCTGCCCGCCCTGATCGGCAGGCAGAACGCGGCGTGGGTGTTGATGTCCTCGGAGTGGATCGACGCGGCGCAGGCGAAGGAGATGGGCCTGGTGTGGCGGGTCTGCGAGCCCGAAGACCTGCTGCCGGAGGCGCGGAGGCATGCCGAAGTGCTGGCGGCCAAGCCGATTTCGAGCCTGATCGCGGTCAAGCGGACGATGACCGCGCCGCTGCGCGCCGAGATCGACGCGGCCCGCGAGCGGGAGAACGAGTGCTTCCGCGAACTCATGGGCGGACCCGCCAACCTCGAGGCTCTCGCCGCGTTCGCCGAGGGCCGGGCGCCGGACTTCACGGCGCTGCCCGCCGGCTGGTGAGGGACCGGGCCCGGCGTCAGACCAGGTCCTCGGCGGCCTCGAACCGGGCCTGACGCCGCTGCTTCGCGCGGACCACCAGCGCCGCCCCGGCGATTCCGACGGCCGCGCCCACCGCCGCACCGGACCAGGTGGACGCGCCGTCCTGCGCGCCCGCAACGACCAGTCGGTCGATCAGGCCGACCACCCCGACCGCGTACAACGCCCCGGCGAGGAACAGCCGCGGGCGCACGCGGAAGGCGGTGGCATGCAGGTCGACGTGGCGTCGGCGCGCGAATTCGATCGTGGCAATCGAGATCACGGCGGCGGCGACGAGCAGCCCGAGCCCGATCCAGGCGCCGGTTCGCCCGGCCACCCAGGGCAGCACCGCGGCCGCGGCGAGGGCCGCCCACAAGAAGAGCTGGAAGCCGACCGCCGCCGCCTCGTTCCACACGTCCCGCTGCCGCTCGTCGAGGTAGAACTCGTCGTCCAGGTCGCCGACCGAACGCATGGCCCGTTCGAACGCACTCATCGTCATCACTCCTCGGTCGTCAGCGGAAACAGGTCTTCGACGGTGGCGCCGAGCACCCTCGCCAGGCGCAGCGCCAGGTACACGCTCGGCGCGTAGTCGCCACGTTCGACGGACACGATGGACTGCCGACTGACCCCGCCCGCCTGGGCGAGCTGTGCCTGGGTGATCCCGGCCTGCTTGCGGTGCTCGCGCACCCGGTTGTCCCGCGGTGTTCCGGACATACAAGAAGTAAAGAACACTTGTCATTTGTATGTCAAGAATTCTTTACATAGGCCGCGGGTCTCACCCACCGACCGGCGCGCCCAGCACCTTCCCGGCGGACGGCCAGAACGGCAGCCCGGCAAAGAATGTCGCCCCCGCCGCGATCACCGCGACCGCGGCGTCGACACTCGTGCGGCCTTCCTTGGCCCAGTACACGTCCTCGAGGTCCAGCAACAGCGCCAGCTCGTCGACGATCAACGCGCCGCCCGAGCCGTAGGCGATCGCCACCGCCGGGTGCCGCCGGTCCTTCTCGGAGCCTCGGGTGGCCACCGCACCGACCGCGCCGAGCAGCGCGATGCCGATGTTGTAGTGGTGGAAGTGGCGTCCGCCCAGGCTGATTCCGCCACCGGCCGGTCCGTGCCCCGCCCGGATCCAGTGCGTCAGCACCCGGACCGACCCGAAGGTCGCGGTGAAGGCGGCCCAGGAGATGACGGCCGACTGCTCGCTGGGGTCGAGCCGGTGGTGCCATTCGTGGCGCAGTCGGTCCCACCGGGTCTTCTTGACGCCGTTCTCGCTCGGGATGCCGGCATCGGGTGCGACGCCGGACAGGCCGCGGTGATCGGACATGGCACTCCCTCGGTTCGGGACGACCATCCGACCGTACGACTACCCCCGCAGGTAAGCCAGCACCGCCAGCACCCGGCGGTGTCCGCTGTCGGCCGCGGACAACCCGAGCTTGGCGAAGATGTTGCCGATGTGCTTGCTCACCGCGGTCTCGCTGACCACCAGCCGCGCCGCGATGGTGGTGTTGTCCAGGCCCTCCGCCATCAGTCCCAGCACCTCGGTCTCGCGCGGGGTGAGCGAGCGGATCGGGTCGTCGGCGCGGCGCCGGCTCATCAGCTGCGAGATCACCTCGGGGTCCATCACGGTGCCACCGTCCGCGACGCGCCGCAGTGCGTCGACGAACTCCGCAACCTTGCCGACCCGCTCCTTGAGCAGGTAGCCCAGGCCGTGGGCGCCGTCCGCGAGCAGCCCACCGGCGTACCGGTCCTCGACGTACGCGGAGAGCACCAGGACCGGGAACCCCGGTCGACGCCGCCGGGCCTCCGCCGCCGCCTGCAGCCCCTCGTTGGTGAACGTCGGCGGCATCCGCACGTCGAGCACCGCGGCATCCACCGAGTCCAACACCTCGAGGAAGCCGTCCGCATTGTCCACCGCCGCAACGACATCGAATCCCTCGCTGCGCAGCAGCAGGGCGAGGCCCTCCCTCAGCAGCGCGTCGTCCTCCGCGATCACGATCCGCACGGCAACTCCACTCTCAACGTCGTCGGCCCACCGTCGGGGCTCACCAGTTCCACGCTTCCCTCGAAAGCCTCTGCCCGACGCCGGATCCCGGCCAGGCCGCCGCCCGCACGTGCGGCGGCGCCGCCCCGCCCGTCGTCGGCGACCACGATCCGCAGCACCTCGCCGGACGGGCCGACGTCGGTGGTCGCGGTGAGGACGACCCGGCCCGCCCCGCTGTGCTTGGCGACGTTCGTCAGCCCCTCCGCCGCCACGAAGTACGCGGCCGACTCCACCGCCGCGGGCGCCCGGCGCAGGCCGTCGACGTCGAGTGCGCACGGCACCGGGCATCGGCCGGCCAGCGCCGACAACGCGCCGTCGAGACCGAGCTCGTCGAGGATCGGTGGGTAGATGTCGTGGACCAGGGTGCGCAGCCCGGCTAGCGCGTCGGTGGCGGCGTCCTGCGCCCGGCGCAGTTGCGGCAGCGCCTGTTCCGGGTTCGTCGTCAGGGACCGCTCCGCGATGCCGAGCATCATCACCACCCCCACCAGCTTGTTCTGCGCGCCGTCGTGCAGGTCCCGCTCGATCCGTCGCAGCTCCGCGGCGTGCGCGTCGAGGGCCGCGGCGCGACTCGCGGTCAGCGCGCTCACCCGCTGCGCCAGCTGCGACGCCCGGGTCGGGGCCAGCAGTCGCAGCGTCACCGCGCACATCCCGCGCGCCATCGCCGGCACCAGCCACAGCGCGACCGCGGCGTACCCGAGGCCGATCAGCGGCATCGCCGCCGCGCCCCACCACGAGGTCACCGGGTACAGGTTGCTCACCGGCTCGTCCGCCGGCATCGCCTGCCAGTACGCGGGGACGAGCAGGGAGTTCAGTGCGCCGGCCGGGAGTCCGACGGCGAGCAGCGCCGCGGCCGGCGCGACCAGTGCGTGCACGGCCACCCAGCCCGCGTCCCGCAGCGTCGACGGCGCACTGACCAGTCGTCGCAGGTCCTCGAACGTCGGGTCGGCCGGGATCGGCGGGTACCGCTCGCCCACCGGTTCCCCGGTGAACCGTCCCGCCCGTTGCCGCGCCAGCGCCGTCCACCCGCGCAACGCCCGCACCGCCGTCGGCGCGACCAACCAGCCGGGTCCGAGCAGCAGGAACGGCGCCAGCACCAAACCGGCGATCAGCATCAGCAGCGACACCGTCCCGGCGACGCCCTCGACCACCAGGTAGGCGAGCGCCCGCCCCCACCGCCGCAGTCGTGCGCTCGTAGTCATGGCCCCAGCATGCCCCACCCGTTCGGCCGTGTCGGTACAGCCAGCTACACCATGGATCCGGTAGTCCGCCGGATCGAGACCCGCCCACGCCGTCAATAGCGTTGGTGCCCATGACGACACAAGCCATGCCGACCGCCGCGGCGCGTCCCGTGCCGGGCCCGCCCACCGCCATCCGCCTCGACGGCGTCACCAAGAAGTACGGTGCCGGCGGCGGTGCCGTCACCGCGCTGCGCGGGGTCAGCCTCGCCCTGCCCCGCGGCGCCTTCACCGCGGTCATGGGTCCGTCCGGCTCCGGCAAGAGCACCTTCCTGCACTGCGCGGCCGGCCTCGACCGGCCGACCACCGGGTCCGTGTGGCTCGGCGACACCGACATCTCCCGGCTGAAACCGAAGGCCCTGACCGTGTTCCGGCGCGATCACGTCGGCTTCGTGTTCCAGGCCTACAACCTGCTGCCCGCGCTGTCGGTGGAGCAGAACATCACCCTGCCACTGCTCCTCGCCGGCCGGGAGGCCGACCACGGCTGGCTCGACTTCGTGGTCGGTGCCGTCGGTCTCGCCGACTTCCGCGGGCGACGACCAGCGGAACTGTCCGGCGGTCAGCAGCAGCGGGTCGCCATTGCCCGCGCGCTGGTGACCCGGCCGAACGCCGTCTTCGCCGACGAGCCGACCGGTGCGCTGGACTCGCGGACCGGCCGGCAGGTACTGGAACTGCTGGGCCGCACCGCCCGCGAACTAGACCAGACCGTGGTGATGGTGACCCACGACCCGGTCGCCGCGTCCCACGCGGACCGGGTGCTCTTCCTCGCCGACGGCGCCTTCGTCGGTCACCTCGACCGTCCGAGCGCGCAGCAGGTCGCCGACCACATGACCCACCTCGGGGAGTGGTGACCGTGCGGAGGTCGTCGGTGACGACGCTGGCCGGTGCGAACATCCGGCGCCATCGCGGCGGGTTCGCCGGCATGTTCGTCGCCGTGTTCTTCGCGGCCCTGCTGGTGACCGGGTTGGGGGTGCTGATCGAGTCCGGGATCCGCGGCGGCGTCGAGCCACAGCGGTACGCGGGCGCCGACGTCGTCGTCGGCGGCCGGCAGAGCCTCGACGTCAGGGAGGACATCGACCAGCCGTTCGCGGAACGGGCACCGCTGGCGGCGGGCACCGCCGCGGACCTGGCCGCTCTCCCCGGGGTGGCGCGGGCCGTCGCCGACGTCACGGTCCCGCTGACCTGGTCCGGCAGGCCGGTCGAGGCACACGGTTGGGGCTCGGCGGCGTTGACGCCGTACGCGATTCGTGACGGCCGGGCGCCGGAAGGCCCGCGCGAGGTCGTCGTCGACGACGCCCAGCCGGCCCGGGTCGGCGACCAGGTTCCGTTGGCGCACGGCGGGATCACCGCCGACTACACGGTGGTCGGTGTCGCGGCGGCTAGCGCGGGAACGAGCCCCGACCGCGCCGCGCACGTCTTCCTCACCGACCAGCGGGCCGGCGCGCTCTCGCCGCACCCCGACCGGGTCGCGGCCGTCGGGGTGACCGGCCGTGACGGGATCTCGGCAGACGCCCTGGCCGACACGATCCGCCAGCGCCTGCCCGAGGTGGACGTGCACACAGGCCGGGCTCGCGGGGACGCCGAGTTCCTCGACTCCGGCGGCGCACGAACTGAACTGGCGATGATCGGCGCCTCGTTCGCCGGCACCGCGGTGCTGATCGCGATGTTCGTGGTGGCGAGCACCCTGTCGCTGTCCATCCAGCAGCGCCGTCGGGAGTTCGCGCTGCTGCGGGCGGTCGGTGCGACGCCGGGGCAGATCCACCGACTGGTCGGCCGCGAGGTGATGCTGGTCGCGGGCGTCGCCGCCGCGGCGGGCGCCCTCCCCGGGTTCCTGCTCGCCGGGTGGCTTCGGGCGCGGTTCGCGGGTGCGGGAATCCTGCCGGCCGACTTCGCCCTGGCCTTCAGCCCGCTGCCGGCGCTCGCGGCGGTGGTGCTCAGCGTCGCGACCGCACGCGTGGCCGCAGCCGTCGCGGCGCGAAGGCCGGCCCGGATCAACCCGGTCGACGCCCTGCAGGAGGCGTCGGTGACCCCGGCCGGCCTCGGTCGCGGACGGGTGGTCACCGGACTCGCGCTCGGCGTCGCCGGGCTCACCGTCTCGCTGCTGCCCGCCGTGGTGCCGGGCGAGGCGGCCCTGGCCGGAGCCGGGAGTTCGGCTGTGCTGCTGATGATCTCGGTGGCGCTGCTCGGGCCGCGGCTGGTCACCGGTGCGATCGCCCTGCTCGGCGGCCCGCTGCGCCGTTCGGGTTCACCGGCGCTGTTCCTGGCGGCCGCGAACACCCGTGGCAACGCCCGGCGCCTCGCCTCCGCGATCACCCCGCTCGCCCTCGCGATCGCGATCGGGTCGGTGCAGATCTTCGCCTCGAGCACGGTGGCGGCGGAGGCAGGCGTCCAGTCGAGGGAGGGCGTCACCGCGGACCTCCTGGTCACCGGCGGGGCGGGCGGCCTCTCCCCCGACGCCGTCGACGCGATCGCGCGGACACCCGGGGTGCAGGCGGCAAATCCGGTGGCCCGCAGCCAGGCGTACTTCACCCGTCAGGAAGGCGACACGACCAGCACCCTGCCGTACGCGGTGCAGGGCGTCGACCCGGTGGCGACCGCGTCGACGATGGACCTGAAGGTGGTCAGCGGTGACATCGCGGCCCTCGCGGGCCCGGACACCGTGGCGCTGAGCGTCGATGCCGCGCAGTCGGCGGGCGCGCGGGTGGGCGACGCGGTTCCGCTGCGCCTCGGCGACGGCACCCCGATCGCGCCGACGCTGGTCGCCACCTACGGACGCGGCCTCGGCTTCGGCGACGTCACGCTGGCGAACGAGACGGTCCGCGCCCACACCACCGCCGGCCTCGACGACTACGTGCTCGTCCGCACCGAAGCGGGCCGGCAGTCCGAGGCGGACGCGGCGCTGACCACGGCGGGATTCGTCACGACCGACCGGGACGGGCTGGGCGCCGCCGGTGCGGCCGAGCGCGATGCGCAGTCTTGGACCAGCCTGATCGCACTGTCGGTGCTGCTGGCGTACCTGGCGGTCGCGGTGGTCAACACCTTGGTCATGGCGACGGCCGAACGCGGCCGCGAGTTCGCGCTGCTGCGCATGGTCGGGTCGAGCCGGCGGCAGGTGCGGGCGATGATGCGCACCGAGGCGGTGATGGTGACCGTGATCGCGTCGGTGGTCGGCACCGCGATCGCGGTGCCGCCGCTGGTCGGCGTCAGCATCGGAGTGTCGGGGCAGCCGGTGCCGGCGGTCTCCCTCGCTGTCTACGCCGCCATCGTGGGCACCACCGTCCTGCTGGGGCTGGTCGCCATCGCGGTCCCGACCCGCACGGCGCTGCGCCGGCACGGCTGACCCGCGAGGTCGGTGCGGGTCCGCGGCCCGCACCGACCTAGGCTCCGACCATGACCTCCTTCGACGACTCCGTCATCGCCGCCGTCACCGGCCACATGAACGGCGACCACACCGCCGACAACCTGCTCATCGTGCGCGCCTTCGGCGAGCCGTCCGCGACCGCGGCTCGGATGACCGGACTGGACACCGAGGCCGGCGAGTGGGCGGCCGAGGTGGACGGCGCCGAGACGACGGTGCGGGTGCCGTGGCTGGGTCCGGTCACCGATCGCGGCTCGATCCGCACGGAGGTGGTCGCGCTCTACCAGGCGGCGTGCGAACGGCTCGGTGTGCAGCCCGGTACGCACTGACGAAAAGTCGGTCGCGCGGCCGCGGCGGGACCGCTAGCGTCGGGTCATGTCTCCCCCGTCCTGAAGGAACCCGACATGACTGCGACGACGGCCACCGCCGCCCGCCGGTTCGGTCCGCTGGCCCTGATCAACCTGGCGACGCTGCTGTCGGCAACCGGCAACGGCATCACCATCGTCGCGTTGCCGTGGCTGGTGCTCGAGCGCACCGGGCGGGCCACCGACGCGGCGATCGTCGCGGGTGCGGCCACCCTGCCGCTGCTGCTGTCGAGCCTGTTCTCCGGGACCGTGGTGGACCGGTTCGGCCGCCGTCGCACCTCCCTGGTCTCCGACTTCCTGTCCGCGGTCTCGGTGTCGCTGATCCCGCTGATGGCGGCGACGGCGGGCCTGTCGGTGCCGGTGCTCGCGGCCCTGGCGGCGCTCGGGGCGACCTTCGACCCGGCCGGCATCGCGGCCCGCGAGTCCATGCTCCCGGCCGCGACCAAGGAGGCCCGCTGGTCGCTGGACCGCGCGAACAGCCTGTACGAGGCGAACTACAACGTCGCGTACCTGATCGGCCCCGGCGTGGGCGGCGTGCTGATCGCGACGGTCGGCGCGGTGAACACCCTGTGGGTGACCGCGGCCTGCTTCCTCGCGTCGATCGTCACCATCGCGTTCCTGCGCCTCGACGGCGCCGGGAAGCCCGATCGCGAGACCCGGCCGGAGTCGATGTGGACCGGGACCCTCGACGGGCTGAAGTTCGTCTGGCACAACAGGTTGCTACGCACCCTCGCCCTGGTCGACATGGCAGTCGTCGCGCTGTACATGCCGGTCGAGAGCGTGCTGTTCCCCGCGTACTTCACCGAACTCGACCAACCGGCCCAACTCGGCTGGGTGCTGATGGCGATGGCCGTCGGCGGCGTGATCGGCGCGCTCGCCTACGGAGCGCTCGCCGCGCACGTCCGCCGCCGCACGCTGATGCTGCTGGCCGTCACCGCGCTGGGACTGTGCATGGTCGGCATGGCGTTCCTGCCCCCGTTGTGGGTGTTGCTCACCCTGGCGCTGATGGTCGGGCTGGTGTTCGGCCCCGTCGGGCCGATCGCGAACTACGCCATGCAGACCCGAAGCCCGGAGCACATGCGCGGCCGGGTGGTCGGCGTGATGACCTCGACGGCGTACGCGGCCGGACCGCTCGGCTACCTGCTGGCGGGCCCGCTGATCGACTCGGTCGGTATCCGCACCACGTTCTTCGTGCTGGCCATCCCGGTGGTGGGGATCGCGGCGGTCTGCTTCGGCCTGCCCGCGCTGCGCGAACTCGACGCGTTGGTCGTCGAATCCGAGGTCGCCCATTCGTACCGAGAGTGAGGCGCCGGTGTCCGGCCGCGGCCGACGGGTTCGGGTCAGCGGCTGACGACCAGCAGGAACCCGCCGCCGCCCGGCTCGATCTTCGTCTCGAGTGTCAGCTCCGGCGCCAGCCGCGAGAGCCGGTCGAGCAGCCAGTCGGAGGCGTCCTGCGCGTCCGACTTCGAGGGGCAGCGGGCCACGGCCACCCGCCCCGGCTTGCGGGTGAGCTGCTCGACCACGCCGATGATCGGCGCCGGATCGATCACGAACAACGCGTCCGACCAGGGCACCACGGGCTTCACCGCGCCCTTCTTGGTGTTGCAGGCGCGGTGCGCCAGGCGCTCCGGGCCGCCCTTGCCCTTCTTTGCCGTGTTGATGCTGTCGATGCTCGGGCCCCGCGGGTCGTTGACCGACATGTCCGGATCCACCGGCTCGTCACACAACCAGCAGCGCCACGACTCGCGTTCGCCGACCTCGTCCATCTTGCTCATGTGTACGACGCTACTTCACCTGGCGAGCGGCGACCCCGTCCGGCGAGGTCAGCGGAACGCCATCACCCGGTCGCCCCACGCCTCCCGCAACCCCCGGTCCGGGTCACTGGCCAGGGTGTCGGTCTTGTCGATCAGCAGCGTGGCCCGGCCCTCCTCGCGATACGGCGCCCAGTGCTTCGAGGCGTCCAGCGCCGCCGGCACGCCGTACCGCGCGAACGCCAGCCAGCGCCGCTGCATCCGCCCGGACACCTCGAGCGCGACCTTCCGGCCGCCGAGCCAGAACGTCGGGTCCGGGGCGAAGGCGCCGAAGGTGCCGAACACGTACGGCAGCTCGGTCGCGTGGGTGGCACCCACCCGGGCGGCGCGGAGCATCGGGGTGGCCTGGTCGAAGCGGTACACCCAGGTCGGCGAGTGCCGGCTGTGCGCGTCCGCGATCCACAGGCACGGCATCCGGAACGCCGCGTCCGTCGAGACAGCCAGCGCGCCACTGGTTTTCGACCAGTCCGGGTACGCCGAGATGATGTCGGCCACCCGGATCGCGGGCAGGTTCGGATGGTCCGCGGCGATGGCGGTGAACATCTGGTTCACCGCGTCCGAGGTCACCGGCATGATCGGTGACCGGGACAGACGGAACAACGACGCCTCGTCCTTGTTGGTGCCGATGATCAGCGGGATCCGGTGCGCGAATCCCTTCCGGAAGGCCGAAACCGGGTACCGCGGCACCAGGTCTCCGTCGACCACCGGTGCCATCGCCAGGGTGCCCGGGACCGAGGTCGAGACCGTGCCGAGCAGGGTGTCACCCGCCGAGATCAGGTCCTCGAGCGGTAGCTCGAAGAGCCGGTCGGCGTCCGCCGCGTCCACTCCGACCAGTTCGAGGTATCGGGCCGCGACGCTCGCCGCCCGATCCGCGCCGTACACCGACGTGGCCGGCGAGCTCTGGGCGATCGCGCGATGGAAGAGTCCCTCGGCCCGCGGGGAGGTCATCAGCGTGGTGACCGAACCGGCGCCCGAGGACTCCCCGAACAGCGTCACGTTCCCGGGGTCCCCGCCGAAGGCGGCGATGCTTTCGCGCACCCACTCGAGCGCGACCACCTGGTCGCGCAGCCCGACGTTGGTCTCGAAGTGGCGATCCCCGTCGGAGAAGGAGGACAAGTCCAGGAAGCCGAGCACCCCGAGCCGGTAGTTGAGCGTGACCACCACCAGGTCGCCGAGTTCCGCGAGCCGGCGACCGTCGTAGAGCCGCTGCGAAGCGGATCCGACGCAGTAGGCGCCGCCGTGGATCCACACCATCACCGGTCTCGGGGTGCCGTCCGGGCGTGGCGCCCACACGTTCACCGACAGACAGTCCTCGTCGGCGCCGATGCCCGGCTCCATCGGGACCTGTATTGCCTTGGCCTGCGGCGCGGTCGGACCGAAGTCCCGGCAGTCCAGCTCACCCTCCCAGGGCTCGGGCGCCAGCGCCTCCCGGAAGCGCCGCGCCACCCCGGCCGACGCATACGGGATCCCCTTCCAGGCGTAGACCCCGCCGTCGACGTGTCCGCGGACGTCGCCGTCCCGGGTCCGGACGGTCAACGTCTGCTCGCCTGTCGCGCTCGTGTCCAGCTCGGTCCGCACGGCCGCCTCCTGGTGGCTGGGGAAGATTCCTGGTCCTTCGCCTGGCTCCACTGTCAATCCTCCGCCAACGTACCAAGGCGGGGTGACATCTCCGTGGCACCGACCTTCCCGCCACGGCGCCCACCAGCGGAAACCGTCCTCGACCGCCACCGTTCTCCCGCTGGGCGAGACTCCCCTCACAGTCCGGGCCGCCGACGGCGTGAAATGACACCCATGTCGTTGCGTTCCGCATTCAGTCCAGGCGCCATGCTCGTCGGGCGCCGAGCCGTCGTGACCGGCGGGGCGGCCGGCATCGGCGCGGCCGTGGCCCGGTCGTTCGCCGCCCACGGGGCACACGTCCTGGTCGCCGACGTCGACCCCGTCGGCGACCTCGAGTTCGACGGCACCGCGGGCGGCTCGGTCGCCTCGGTCCGTTGCGACGTGCGGGACGAGGCGGCCTACGAGACTCTGGTCGCGCACCGCCCCGACATCCTGGTCAACAACGTCGGGCACTACCTGCGCGCGCCCCACCCGTTCGCGGCGAACAGCCCGGACCTGTGGCACGACCTGCACGAGGTGAACCTCGGCCACGCGCTGCGACTGACCCACGCGGTGCTGCCGGGGATGGCCGACCGCGGCGGCGGGTCGGTCGTCAACCTCACCACCGTCGAGGCGCACCGGGCGATGCCCGGGCACACCGTGTACTCCGCCTACAAGTCCGCGCTCATGCAGTTCACCAGGTCGCTCTCCGCCGAGGTCGGGCCGGCCGGGATCCGCGTCAACGCCGTCGCGCCGGACCTGATCGAGTCGGTGCAGGTGCCCTACGACGAACTGGTACCGACCGAGCAGCGCGCGCTGTGGCCGAACTGGTCGCCGCTCGGCGGCCCCGGCCAACCCGAGGACGTGGCCGGCGCGGCCCTGTTCCTGGCCTCCGACCTGTCCCGGTTCGTCACCGGCAGCACCATCCACGTCGACGGCGGCACCCACGCCTCCGGCGGCTGGGTGCCCCGTGCCACCGGCGGCTGGACCAACCGCCCGCTCAATCCGTGAACCACCTCGGAAGGACTGTCGTGCCCACGCTCAGCCTGAACGTCCCGAACTTCGGGAACCTGCTCGCCACCGATGACTTCGAGCACCTGCTGGCGGTGTGCCGCGCGGCCGACGCCGCGGGCGTGGACCGTCTGCTGGTCACCGACCACGTGGTGATGGGCCCGGACACCAGCGCCTACTCGTGGGGCCCCTTCCCGACCGACCCGGACGCACCGTGGCTCGAACCGATGACCGTGCTCGCCCTCGTCGCCGGCCAGACCAGCCGGATCCGGCTCGGCACCGGCATCGTGATCGCGGCGTTGCGGGGCGGGGCGATGCTGGCGAAGACGGCCGCCACCCTGGACCTGCTGTCCGGCGGCCGCCTCGACCTCGGCGTCGGGACCGGCTGGCAGGCAAAGGAGTACGAGGCTGCGGGGCTCGACTTCGCCAAGCGTGGTCCGCTCCTCGACGACACCCTCGCCGTATGCCGCGCGCTGTGGGACGGCCCCCCGGCGGCGGTCGACCGCCCGGGCATCTCGTTCTCCGAGGCCTACTGCTCCCCGCGTCCCGCCGCCGGACGGCGCATCCCGGTCTGGGTGTCTGGCACCCTTTCGAAGCCGGTGGTGCGCCGGCTCACCACCTGGGGCGACGGCTGGATTCCCATCATGGGCGCCACCAACGACGACCTCGCCGCCGGAATCGGTTTGCTGCACGCCGCTTTCACCGCGGCCGGTCGGGACCCTGAGGAACTGCAGGTGCGTGGTCGCCTGACCGTCGAGCGGGACCCGGACGGCGGCATCGACCTGCCGTCGACGATCGCGAACGCCGCGGCCCAGATCGCTCTCGGCGTCACCGACGTAGTGGTCGCGCTGCAGGCCCTGGACGCCGACCCCGACGTCGCCGTCGCCGTGCTGCCGGACCTGGTCGCCGCGTTCCGGGCGGAGTTCGGGTAGCCGCCCGCCTAGGGTTACAGCGTGAGCAGCGCCGATCCCACCATGACGTTCGCGCAGCGGCTCGTCGCCCTGCTCGAGAGCGGACGCCGCGAGTCGACGTACAAGCTGGCCGTGGTCCTGGCACTTATCGACGTCTGCGTGGAGTCCTCCCAAGCCGCGGACGGCGCGCTGCACGTCCCGGTACAGGAACTGGCACACCGGGTGGTCTCGTACTACTGGCCGCAGGTCCGCCCGTATCACGAGCACGGCCGGCTCGCCCAGCTGAAGGGCTCCGGAAGCTCGATCCCCGACTAGGTCGCCGCGCTGCGAGACATCCTCGCCGGCAAGAGAATTCGTAGTGCCGAGGCGGCGAGGGAGGCGGAGGACCCCGACTACCTGCGGGCCGTCCGACGGATCGAGCAGCGCCTCGCGCAGCAGCCCCTCACACACCTGCAGACGCCGCCGTCCCGCGGCGCCCCGCTGGACGACCAGCACTTCATCTTCGACGCCACCGGCCTGCACAAGAAGATCACCATGGCCGAACTGTCCGCCCACGGCCCCATCGTGCTGCGGCCCGGTGTCGCCCGGGCGTTCCGCGACCTCGCTCCGCTGCTGCGGCCGATGGTCGAGATGCTCTGGGTGGCCGATCGCCCGATCACCACCGGCGGACACGTCGACCACGTGCTGCCCTGGTCGAAGGTCCCGATCGACGGCGTCGCGAACCTCGTCCTGGCCGACGAGCGATGCAATCTGGACAAGTTGGCCAGTCTCCCGGTGTTCGAGCACGTCACCAGGGCCACGACGAGGCCGCGCGACGATCTGGTCGAGGTGTCGCGGCGGGCCCGGTTCCCGGTGCTGCTGGACCGGACGCGGCGCGCGGCCGGCGGACTGTACGGTGCACTGCCACCGGGCTCGCCGCTGTGGCGGGCGGTGAAGCAGTTCGAAGCCCACCGGTAGCCGGACCTACGATGGCGGCCATGGGTGTTTCTCGAGCCGGGTGGGTACTGGCGGCGCTGGCCGCATCGATGCTGGTGTCGGCATGCGGCGACGACTCCGGCGGAGATCCTCCAATCCCGGCCCCTCCCACCACCGCCTACACCGGCCCGACCACCACGTCGGCCGCCCCGCGTTCGACCACGACGGTGGTCCCGACCACCAGTCCCGTTGCGGCACAGGTCGCGGACTACGCGGGCGATCAGACCGGGACGTACTACTTCACCAGCCCGTCGACCAAGTTCGAGTGCGCGATCATCACCGCGGCCACCCCGGTCGCCGGCTGCCACGGCGCCTTCCCTGCCGACGTGCCGCGGGTGGGCCCGCTCGGGACGGGCGGAACCCCGCTCGCGCCCAACGCCGTCCGGGTGACCTCGGACCGCGCCGGCGAGTTCGTGCACCTGGGCGATCCCGCCTTCCACCGCTTCGACGGCCCTGCCCGTGCCCTCCCCTACGGCAGCACCCTGAAGATCCAGGGGTTCACCTGCTCGGTGGACGAGCGTACCGGTGTCACGTGCGAGCGACCGGACCACGGATTCACCGTGTCCGACAGCGCGTTCCGGCTCTGGTAGGTCGCCCGCGCGGATGGGCCGCCGTGCGGCGCGTCAGACGTAGAGGCCGTCGATGTCGTCGGCGAACCGCTCGGAGACGACATTGCGCTTGATCTTCAGGGTCGCGGTGAGGTCGCCGTCCTCCTCCGTGAGGTCGCGGGGCAGCACGACGAATTTCTTGATCGCCTCCGTGTGCGAGACAGTGGAATTGGCGTCGTCGACGACCCGCTGCAGGTCTGCGAGCAGTTCCGGGTCCCGCCGCAGGTCGGAGAGGCTCTCGCCGTCTGCCTTCCCGTGCGCGGAACGCCAGCGGCCGAACTCCTCGGGGTCCACCGTGATCAGCGCACCGATGAACGGACGGGCGTCACCCACCACCACGGCCTGCGAGACCAGTGCATGCGAGCGCATCCGATCCTCGAGCGGTCCGGGCGAGACGTTCTTGCCGCCGGCCGTGACCAGCAGGTCCTTCTTGCGCCCGGTGATGGTGAGGAACCCGTCGTCGTCGAGCTCGCCCAGGTCGCCGGTGCGGAGCCAGTCGCCGTCGAATGCGTCCGCGGTCGCCAGCTCGTTGCGCCAGTAGCCGCCGAACACGACGCCGCCGGCCAGTTCGATCTCGCCGTCGGCTGCGATCCGGACGCTGTTGCCGCCCATCGGCTGTCCGACGCTGCCGATCTTCTGGGCACCCGGCACGTTGACGCAGTGGGCGGCCGTGGTCTCGGTCAGTCCGTAGCCCTCGAAGATCGGCACCCCGATGCCGCGGTAGAAGTGCCCGAGCCGCGGCATCAGGGCGCCGCCGCCGGAGATCGCCCACCAGCACTCGCCGCCGAGCACCGCGCGGAGCTTGGCGTAGACGAGGCGGTCCGCGACCAGGTGCTTGAGCCGCAGCAGCAGCGAGGGGCCGCCCTGGTCGAGCGCCTCGCTGTACTCCACCGCGGTGGACTCCGCGAAGGCGAACACCGCCTTCTTCACGGCGCCGCCGTCGGCCGCGGACTGCGCGGCGGCGTCACGCACCTTCTCGAACACGCGGGGCACGCCGAGAATCGTGTGCGGACGGAACCGGGCGAACTGGCCGACAATCGTCCCGAAGTTCGACCAGTGTGCCTGCGCCCCACCCGCCTCGAACATGGCCAGCGACACCGCCCGGGCCAGCACGTGGGCGAGGGGAAGGAAGGTGAGCATCCGGTTGCCCGGCTTCGCCACCTCGCCGATGGACGCGGAGAGGATGCCCCGCACTTCGGACAGGAAGTTCCGGTGCGTCAGGACGCAGCCCTTGGGCCGGCCCGTCGTGCCCGAGGTGTAGACCAACGACGCCAGGTCGTCGGCGCGGATCGCGTCGACGCGACGACGAACCTCGTCGTCGTCGATCTCACGTCCGGCTGCTACCAATGCCTCGACCGCGCCGTCCTCGATCTGCAGCAGTCGCACGGCCGGAGCGTCGAAAGAGCCTGCATGCGCCGCAGTCTCGACGATCGCGACCTTCGCGCCGGAATTCTCGACGATCCAGGAGATCTGCTCCGGCGAGGACGAGTCGTAGATCGGTACCGAGGCCGCGCCGGCCGCCCAGATGGCGAAGTCGAACAGCGTCCACTCGAACCGGGTCGCGGACAGCAGCAGCACCCGATCACCGGGCTCCACGCCGTACGCGATCAGGCCCTTGGCCACCCCGGTGACCAGTCGCTCGAACTCCGCGGCGGTGACGTCCGCCCACTGCTCACCGACCGGTCGGGAGAACAGGACCAGCTCGGGGTCCCTGCTGGCGTGGGTGAAGACCGTGTGGACGATGGCATCGTCGTCGGCGATGGTGAAGGTGGCGTTGGACTTGTACTCACGCACTGGTGTCATCTCCGATGGTCTCGGGTGGTGTGGACGGGGCGGGACTTGCCGTGGGCGAGCCGAGGCGGAACCGGTGGAGCAGGCGGGCGAATTCTGCAGTCTCGTCATCCGACCACGAGCGGGTACGCTCGTCGACCTCGGCGCGCCGGAGACGGTCCGCCTCCGCGAGGACGCTCGCGCCGGCATCGGTGACGCACAGCGGGTGTCCGTTGCGGATCGGACCTGACTCGGAACGGACCCAGCCGGACTCCACGCACACCCTGACCTGGCGCGAGACTGTCGAACGGTGGACGCCGAAGACGTCGGCGATCTCGGTGGCGCGGCAGCCGGAATTGCGGGCGATGTATGCGAGCACCGAATGTTGCGCGAAGGTCGGTGTCCCCTCGTCGGGACGGTCTCCGGTCATCAGCTGCCGGACCAGCTGAACGAGCTCTTCGTGTACGGCGGCGACAGCGCCGGCCGGTTCGTGTTGCACTACGCAACTATAACGCCACCGGAACCGTTCGTATCCGTGCGTACCATCACAGTCGTCGGCCGTGTGGTCTGCCGAGTGTGCACCCACCGGTGACCCCACGCGGCGTTTGCCCCCACAACTGCACACCCGACACCCGACACCCGG
>NZ_BCXG01000015.1 GCF_001894985.1 Rhodococcus tukisamuensis NBRC 100609
CGCCTACGGCGCCGAGAGCCACTCCGGCTCGCACTCGTTCAAGGGCACGAGCGGATCGGTCACCTACGCCGACTCGACCATGGCGGTCAACGGCTGCGCCGGCTACGCGCAGGCCCGCTCCTTCGCCACCGTCACGGTGAACACAGACACCGTCACCAGCACCACCACCCTGTGGGGCCAGCCCTTCAGCATCGGCTGAGACCACCCCACCCTTCCAGCGCTTCGCGCAATGCCATGAATTGCGGGCGGCCCCACCACCCAGTGGTAGGGCCGCCCGCCCCTCACCACAAGCTCTAGGAGACCTGATGACCGAGGCACTCTCACCGCCTGCCGGTGCGCGGTGACCGACGATCTCGCCGCCTACCGTCGGGACTTCGAAGCGATCGAGCATCGCGTGGCCCGCGAATTCGACACGGGGCGGCGACTGCCCGTACTGATCGGAGCGGTCGCCCTCCTCGTGGTGGGCCTGTTTCTCCCGCACGCCGAATCGGTGTCGGGGTGGACAGCACTGACCGACACCTCGGCGGTCCACCGCTGCACTGTCACTGCACCGCTACGTCTGTTCGTCTGTTTCATGGTGGTGTTCGGGATTGTCGCCTCCACCGTCGCCTTGTGGACGCGACGATGGGCACTGGCGTGGTTCGCGATGGCCGGCACCGGGGTGGGGACCGTGCTCGGGCTCCTTGCCTGTTGGTCGCAGCAGAGTCTTCCGGTCGGCACTCGGCCCGACGGCCTCCCGTACGGGTTGGTCATGACCTGGGCCGTGATGGCCGTGCTGACCGCGCTGTGGGTCCCGGTGGTGTGGAGTCGCACGAACGTGATGCAGGACGACCCGATGTGACCGATTGCACGCACCCGGGCCGTTCGCCGACGCGGCCCTCGATGGCAGACTGAACGTGTCATCACCCACAACCCGGGGACCCGCACTGGGCCTCGAGGCACGAAAGGGACACTGATGTCCGAGAACTCTGTCTACGGATCCGCGACCGCCGCATCGGCGCCGAAGCGAACCAAGATCCGCACCCACCACTTGCAGACCATGAAGGCCGAGGGTCAGCGCTGGGCCATGCTCACCGCGTACGACTACTCCACCGCGCGGATCTTCGAGGAGGCCGGCATCCCGGTACTCCTGGTCGGCGACTCCGCCGCGAACGTGGTCTACGGCTACGACACCACCGTCCCGATCACCATCGACGAGCTGATCCCGCTGGTCCGCGGCGTGGTGCGCGGCGCCCCGCACGCCCTGGTGGTGGCGGACCTGCCGTTCGGCAGCTACGAGTCCTCCCCCGCGCAGGCCCTGGCCACCGCCACCCGGTTCATGAAGGAGGGCCTCGCGCACGCCGTGAAGCTCGAGGGCGGCGAGCGGATGGTCGACCAGATCGCGGCGATCACCGCGGCCGGCATCCCCGTGATGGCCCACGTCGGGTTCACCCCGCAGTCCGTGAACAGTCTGGGCGGCTTCCGCGTCCAGGGTCGTGGCGACGGCGCCGAGCAGTTGATCGCCGACGCCATCGCGGTCCAGGAGGCGGGCGCCTTCTCCGTGGTCATGGAGATGGTCCCGGCCGAGGTCGCCGCGCAGGTCACCGGCAAGCTGACCATCCCGACGATCGGCATCGGAGCCGGCGTCGAGTGCGACGCCCAGGTGCTCGTGTGGCAGGACATGGCCGGCTACACCAGCGGCCACACCGCGAAGTTCGTCAAGAAGTTCGCGTCCGTCGGCGACGAGTTGCGTGGCGCCGCAGCGGCATACGCCGCCGAGGTCGCCGCCGGGACCTTCCCCGCCCAGGAACACAGCTTCTGACCCCTCACGCTCGCACCCCGTTCCCCGGCCGGGTGGCACACTCGGTTGTGCTCACCCGCCAGGGGAACGTCTTCCGACAGGGCCGCTCCACCCGACCGACTCGTCCTTCGCCAGACACGTCCTTCGACAGACAGGCTGCCTACATGTCCTACCGCCGTTTCACAGTCGTGGCCGCCGGAGCCGTCGCCGCCCTCGCCCTCACCGCGGGCTGCGCGACCGAGAACACCCCGACCACCCCCAGCGCCGGCGACCACGCGCTGCCCTCGAGCACCGTCGCCCCCGCCCCCGCCCCGGCACCCGGCGCCGACGCCGCGACCGGGGGCGTGACCGCCGACCAGGCGGCCAAGCTGTGCTCGGACATGCAGGCGCAGCTGCAGAGCTGGCGCACCTACACCCCGACCATCGGCAAGGGCGGCCTGAACACCGTCGTCGGGTCGTGGGCCGCCCAGAACGGCATCAACATGATCGACCTGATCGCGCACAAGGCGCGGGTGGACGCGATCACCCAGCAGTACTGCCCCGAGGTGCGGCAGGGCGCGATCGAGGCGCTCGAGATTCCGGACCTGGCGTCGGGCCTGATCGGGTTCTGACCGCCGTGCGCACGCCGTACCCGGAGCTGGAACCGCACCAGTCCGGCCTGCTCGACGTCGGCGACGGCCAGCGGATCCACTGGGAGGTCAGTGGGAACCCCGACGGCAAGCCGGTGGTGTTCCTGCACGGCGGGCCCGGCGGCGGCACCACCGCGGACCACCGCCGCTTCTTCGACCCGGCCGCGTACCGGATCGTGCTCTTCGACCAGCGCGGCTGCGGGCGTTCGATCCCGCACGTCGCCGACGGCGCCGACCTCTCGGTGAACACCACCGCACACCTGGTCGCGGACATCGAGTCGCTGCGCACCCATCTCGGGGTGCAGCGCTGGCAGGTCTTCGGCGGATCGTGGGGTTCGACACTGGCACTGGCCTACGCGCAGACCCACCCCGACCGGGTCACCGAAATGGTCCTGCGCGGCATCTTCCTGTTGCGGCGCAGCGAGATCGACTGGTACTACAACGGCGGCGCCAGCGCGCTCTACCCCGACCTCTGGGAACAGTTCCTGGCGCCGGTCCCGGAGTCGGAACGCGACGGCGACCTGGTCGAGGCCTACCACCGGCTGCTGCACTCGGACGACTCCGAGGTGGCGCTGGCCGCAGCGGTCGCCTGGTCGTCGTGGGAGGGCGCCACCAGCACGCTGCTGCCCACGCCCGAACACGTCGAGCGGAACGCGGAGCCGCGCTTCGCCTTGGCGTTCGCCCGGATCGAGAACCACTACTTCCGCCACCACGGGTTCCTCGACGAGAACCAACTGCTGCGCGACATCGCCTCGGTCGCGTCGATTCCGGCCGTCCTGGTGCAGGGCCGCTACGACGTGGTGTGCCCGGCGACCAGTGCGTGGGCGCTGCACCGGGCGTGGCCGTCGTCGCGACTGGTGATCGTCGACGACGCCGGTCACGCGGCGAGCGAACCCGGCATCACCCACCACCTGGTCGAGGCCACCGACGGGTTCCGCTGACGCCGGCGCCGCACCGCCTCGACGGGACCGGGCGGGTGCGGTAGACCTGACGGCATGGGGAGCAAACGCGACAAGGCAGACGCCGAGCGGGTGATCGCCGCGGTGCGCGGGCACCGCGAGCGGCTGGACTCCCTCGCCGACACGGTCCGCCGGGACGACGAGGACGCCGTCCACCAGATGAGGGTGTGCACCCGGCAGCTCCGCAGCCTGCTCGGCACCTTCCGCGACGGGTTCGGCCGAGAGTCGGTGAAGCCGATCCGGTCCGAGTTGCGTTGGCTGGGGACCGTTCTCGGACAGGCGCGGGACGAGGAGGTACTGGCTGCCCGGTTCCTGGCGCTGCTCGACGCCCAGCCGCCGGCGCTGGTCCGCGGTCCGGTGCGCTACCGGTTGGTGACCGCCCACGCCGCCGGGTACGCGGCGGCGCACCGCGGCGCGGTCGCCACCCTCGACGGCGACCGGTACCGACGCCTGCTCGCCGACCTCGACGGCCTGCTCGCCCACCCACGACCCCCGGGCGACCTCTCGGTCGAGGAGTCGCTGCACAGGGCCGTACGCGAGGTCCGCAAGACCGGCCGGAAGGCCGGGCTCCGGGGTCCGGGCGGGGCCGGGGACGACGCCCCGCCGGAGTTGCTGCACACGGCTCGCAAACGCGCCAAGGCCCTGCGCTACGCGGCCGAGGCCGCCGCCGGTTCGGGGCGTCGACGGTCCGCCCTCGCCAAGGCCGCGAAGAAGCTGCAGACCACGCTGGGTGAGCACCAGGACGCAGTGGTCGCGGGTCGGCAGCTGCTGACGGCGGCGGACAGGGCCCGCGCCGCGGGCGAGGACACCTTCACCTACGGCCTGCTGGTCGCGGCCGAGTCGGCGTGTGCGGACCAGGCCCGCCGCGACGCCCACGGCCGCCTGCGGGACCTCAGGTCGCGGGCTCGGAAGCTCTGAGGTCGAACTCGAATTTCACTGCGCGGGTGTCGATGTCGGCCTGCACCAGACGAACCGACACCGGCACACCCTCCGGTGGGGTGCCCGCGCACTTGGCGATCACCGCCGGCTCGGGCACGAAGATTTCGGCGTCCCGCTTGCTCTCCGAGGCGCGCAGGACCACGGCATCGAAGCGCTCGCCCTCGCGACCGGACAGCAGCGTGGCCTCGGTCAGGTCCACGCACGCACGGTCCACCTTGGCTGCCAACGAGTCCGACCCCTTCATCAGATCGGGCAGCGCCGGCAACGCCTCGCGAACCCACTGCGGCACCGCCGTTCCCGCGGTCAACGCCAGGCAGACCTCGGTGCTGAACCGGTCGGAGAGGCGGCGCAGCGGCGCGGTGACGTGGGCGTAGGGCGCGCCGATGCCGGAGTGCTCGAGCAGTTCCGGCAGCGTGCCGTCGAAGGCCGCGTAGCCGGCGCCCCGCAGCAGGGCGGTGGCGTCGCTCATCATTACCAACGTGTCAGGGGTGCTCGGCTCCAGGCCTGCCAGCAATTCACCGACCGAAACGTCCTGCGGCCATTCGATTCCCAGGGCGCGGGCGGTCCGGCGCAACGCACGCACGGCGTCCGATGCGGGTTTCGGGAGGGTTCGCACCAGCCCGACCCCGCCGTCGATCATCAGTCGGGCCGCACACATCCCGGTCAACAGCGACACCTCGGCGTTCCAGTCGTCGGCCTCGGTCCGGGGCTGGAGGTCGAGCCGCCAGCCGTCACCGTCGGCCACCACCTCCTGCTCGGGCAGCTTGAGCTCGATCGCGCCACGGTCGAGCGCCGACGCCAGGCGCAGCTTCCCGAACTCGGGCAGTGCGGCGATCGACGGGTGCAGGGACCCGGACTCCGAATCGGCCTGCACGCCGGCGTAGTCGAAACGTGCCACCGACCGCACCAGCGCACGGGTGACGCCGAACGAGACCGGCTCGGCCCGCTGGTCCAGTTCGATCCGCCACAGGGCGGCGGGGCGCGCCTGGTCCGGCAGCAGGCTCGCCGCGGCCTCCGAGAGCACCCGCGGGTGCAGAGGCACCGAGCCGTCGGGCAGGTAGAAGGTCTGGCCGCGGCGCCGGGTTTCCTCGTCGAGGCGCCCGCCGGGGGCCACCACCGCCGCGACGTCGGCGATCGCGTAGTGCAGCACGAAGCCGGTTTCGGTGCGCTCGAGGTGCAGCGCCTGGTCGAGGTCCATCGAGGTGGGCGGGTCGATGGTGACCAGCGGCAGGTCGGTCCGGTCGACGCGTCCGGCGGCGTGGCGGTCGACGGCGGCCTCGGCCTCCGCCAGCGCCCCCGCGGGAAAGTCGGCCGACACCGCGAAGTCGGTCCTGATCGCCCCGAAGTCGATGCCCCGGGCGGAAATGCGCGTCATCACAAGTGCCGAGCCTAGCCCCGGGCCACGTCCGAAACCCGGCGCGCCACGAGCGGTGCGCCGGTGGTGACGACGGCGGTTACTTGTTCCAGTCGTCGTCGGAGTCGTCGGCGGCCTTGTTCCGCTGCGCGGCGATCTCGAGCGCACGGGCCGCGGTCTCACGGTCCGGATAGGGCCCCATCCGATCGAGTCCGCGGGCGTCCTTGCCCTGGCGAACCGAGCCGTCGGACACGCAGTAGTACCAGAGGTTCTCGTCGTCGCTCATGGCTCTCAGTGTGCCCGCCCGGAGCCTCTCAGGCCACGTGTATCGGTCCGCGAAAGACATTTCTGGGAGACCGCTTGTTGACGACTCACAAGCATGAGATTCTTACGCGCGGCCAACGCTCGCGTGGCGATTTGAAGATCGCACCCGGGACAACGATCTTCGTGGATCGACGTCGGACCGCATCACCACAGTATGAAACGGAGAAACGCCAGCATGTCCCCCATGTCCTACATCCTGTTCGACGCACTCGTCCCCCATCTCGGACCCGAGGCCGCCACCCACTGGGCGACGACGTTCGTGATCAACCCGGTCTGACGACCCCGTGAGCAATGCCCCCACTCTGGATCAGGTGGGGGCATTGCCATGTGCGGGACCGGAAGTCGCCGACGGCGACCGTCCACACAGCCCGGTCACCTACCGGGCGACGCTAGCGGCGCGCCGCCGATGCGTTCGGGCCGCGCTCCCCGACCTCGCGCCCGGCGCCGGGGTCGGCAGGATCGTCCCTGCCCTCCCGGCGGAGCCGACGCAGTTCGAGCAGGAACGTGGCGCACACCGTGCCGTAGACACCGAGCACTCCCAGCACGGCGATGACCGGGGTCAGGACGAAGAGAAGTTCCACAGGTACCTCCCACGGGCGATGCTGGTCCGGGGGTGGCCGGTCGATCCGGTCTGCCCACCGGAAGGTCACAACCCGACGGTAGGCAGGCCGACGCCGTCACGGGGTAACGCCGACGTGAACAGTCCTGTGAGCCGCGTCACCCACCCGGGCGCGGGCCGACCGGATTTGTCGGCGCGGCCAGCCGGGGCATCGGCTCGGTCAGCGGATCGGCCGGGCGACCCGGCCTCGGCCGACCGCCTGCGGTCAGCCCTACCCCGGTGGCAATCGGCATCGTAATCGCTTCGCCACCAGGGATTTGCCGCAGGATCTCGGTGTCCTCGCCGACCTCCGCCGCGGGTGTCGAGCGGTCCATGGCGGCGAAATCCGGGATGTCCGCCGGCATCCGCTCGTCGTCGAGGATCGGCTCGCCGAGGCCGAGCTTCTCCTGGAAGCGCTTCATCCACGCGGGCGCCCACCAGCAGTCGTCGCCGAGCAGCTTCATGGTCGCCGGGACCAGGAACATGCGGATCAGGGTGGCGTCGATGATCAGCGCCGCGATCATGCCGTACGCGATGTACTTCATCATCACCAGCTCGGAGAACGCGAACACGCCGGTGACCACGATCAGGATCAACGCGGCCGCGGTGATGATCCGGCCGGTGTGCGCGGTGCCCACCCGCACCGACTCGGCGGTACTCGCTCCCTGAGCCCGCGCCTCGACCACCCGGGACAGCAGGAACACCTCGTAGTCGGTGGACAGGCCGTAGACGATCGCCATGATCAGCACCAGCACCGGCGACATGATCGGGCCGGGAGAGAAGTTCATGAAACTGGCACCGTTGCCGTCGATGAAGATCCACGTCAGGATGCCGAGGGTCGCGCCGAGGCCGAGGGCGGTCATCAGCACGGCTTTGATCGGCAGCACCAGCGACCCGAACGCCAGGAACATCAGCAGCGTGGTCAGCAGCACCACCATCGTCACCATCAGCGGCAGATTGTCGAGCAGCGCCGCAATCGAGTCGTGCTCGATCGCGGGGGTGCCACCGACCAGCACGGTGACTCCGTCGGGGACGTCCATCGCCCGCAGGTAGCCGATCGTCGCATCGGAGTCGTTGCGGTCCACCAGGCCGGCCTTGAAGACCGTCACCCCGTCCTTGGTCGGGTTGTCGATCGTGAACTTCTCGACCAGCCCCGGCGCCGCGCTCGCCTCCTTGACGATCCGGGCGATCTCCGCACCCTGGGCCCCGTCGACCACCAGCTTGATCGGCTCGGAGCGGAAACTCGGGAACAGCTCGTCGAACTGCTCCTGGGCGACTCGGGTGGGATTGTCCGGGGGCAGGTAGGTCTCGTTGATCCCGCCCAGCTTGATGCCCGCGATCGGAAGGGTGAGCAGCAGCAGCCCGACCACGATCGGCACCACGACCTTGACCGGATGCTTCATCACCCACTGCGTCAGCCGACCCCAGATGCCGTTCTCGATCTCGTCGGCGGTCCTGGTCTTGCGCATCGCCTTCAGCCCGAGCGCGTCCACCCGACGACCCAGGATCCCCAAGATCGCCGGCAGCACGGTGATCGAGACAAGTGCGGCCAGGACGACCGCGGCGATCGCGCCGTACGCCATCGACTTGAGGAAGCCCTGCGGGAAGATGAGCAGGCCACCGAGGCTGGCGACGATCATCGTCGCGGAGAAGACCACGGTCCGGCCGGCGGTCGTGACGGTCCGTCGCACGGCATCGGCGGTGCCGTACCCCTCCGCGATCTCCTCCCTGAACCGACTCACCATGAACAGGCCGTAGTCGATCGCCAGGCCCAGACCGATCAGCGAGACCACAGACAGGACGAACCCGTTGACCTCGGTGAACTGGGCCAGCGCCTTGACCACGCCGTTGGCGGCGATGATCGTCAGGCCGCCGACGATCAGCGGCAGGGCGGCGGCCACGACGCCGCCGAAGATGAAGAACAGCAGCACCCCGACGGCCGGGATGGCCAGGATCTCCATCCGGTGCAGGTCGTCGGCCATCGTGTCACTGATCGTGCCGGTCACCGGCTGCAGCCCGGTGAGCTGGGCATCGACGCCGGGTATCGCGAACTGGTCTCGGACCTTCTTGAAGTTGGCCGCGACCTCGGTGTCGTTGTCGCCCTTGACGGCCACGCTGGCGATGGCGTGTTGCTTGCTCGGGTCGGCCATCAGGGCGAGCCTGGTGGACCAGTAGCTGCCGTTGACCCGGAGAATCTCGTCGGGGTTGTTCGCGGCAAGGTCCCCGAGGCTCTGGGTGATCGTGGCGGCGAACGCCGGATCGTCGACCGTCTTGCCGTCGGGCGCGGTGTAGAGGATCACCACGTCGGCCTTGGTGTCGCGTCCGAAGGTGCCGTCGGCCAACTCCGCGGCGGCCACGGACTCCGAGCCCGGGTCGACCAATCCGCTTTGGCTCAGGTGCTTCTCGACTCCGAGGCCGTACGCCGCGAGGCCGAGCAACAACGCAACCATCACCCCGATCACGGTGAACCGCAGCCGATAGGCCAGCCTCCCCCAGGTAGCGAACACCTACTGCACTCCCCCCTCGTGGTGCAGTTGCCCAGGTCGGACCCGGAGCCCGGCGTGCCTCGTCGAACATGCCGATGCCGTTGTCCCGCCAGGGGCCTCGACCAGCCGAGCGCTGCGCTGACCACCGTACGCAGGACTCCCACTCCCGAGGCCGGAGTGCGCTCTAAGAAGTTGCTAAGAACTTGCGCAGACCAGCGCGGTCGCCCGCCGGACCACCGAACCGCCGCGGAAATCACGGAAGACCGGCCCGGAAAGGTCACCTGCCCGTCACAACGGGCCACGGATCCGCATCGCTCATGTAATTAACTGCACCACAACGCTATTGACGAAAGAAGTCCGCTCCGAGGTGCGTTACGAATGCAGCAGGCGCCCGAAAGCGGCGTCACCACGAAGCAACGCGTCACGGCCGACAAGGAGTAGTTCAAGGGTCCCTCAGCAGCAGAGCTCGGCCAGGTAGCGGCCAGCGCACCCTCCGCGCGAGGTGGGTTCGGCCGTCTGCCTGACCCAAATACCAGCAGCAGGCGGTTACGTTGGCTAGGTTGAGAATCGGATGGCGACAGCGTCGGGCACGACGAGAGAACACGGGGGCTGGTCGCGCGCATGATAGCCACCTTCGATGCCGTGCAGATTTCTCGACAAGGAACGCCGTGACCCGCACACCCCCGGATGCCGAGAGCGCCCCGCCCCTCGCCGTGTTCTCTCACCAGAACGAGGCCTGGCTGCCCAGCGTGCTCTCGCGCGGCCCGTGGGATGCGCGGGCGCAGCACGGCGGCGCGCCCAGTGCCCTGTTCGCGCACCTGGCCGAGGCCGCCCTGCCCGAACCCGGCTGGCAACTCGCCCGCCTGAGCATCGAACTGGTCAAGCCAGTGCCGGTGGCCCCACTGACGGTGCGCCAGGAGACCTTTCCGGGACGCTCCACCACACGGATGACCATTGACCTGCTCGCGGACGATGCACTGGTGACTCGTGCACACGCACTCCTCCTGCGGGGCAAACCACTGACGCTGCCTCCGGGGTTGCCCGGCTGGTCGCCAGCCGAGTTGCTGCCCCCACCCGCCGACTGCCGGGAGCGGCTTCGAATTCCCGGCATCCCCGGCGGGACCTCGTTCTACGAGTCCGCGATGGAGATCCTCGTGGCACAGGGCGGACCGGCAAGCCCGGGTCCGGCCGCCGCCTGGTTCCGGCTGACTGTCCCGCTGGTGCAGGACCAGCCCACCTCGCCCGCCATGCGGGCAGCGGCCGCCGCCGATTTCGGCAACGGGCTGAGCTGGGTTCTGCCGCTCGACCGTTATCTCTTTGCAAACGCAGACCTCAGCCTGCACCTGCACCGCCAACCCGAGGGCGAGTGGATCGGCCTGATGTCGGAAACCCAGGCCGACGGCGGCGGTGCGGGCACCACGCTCTCGCGCCTGTACGACGTCCGTGGGCCGATCGGCGTGGCCACCCAGACCCTCGTGATTCGCGAGCGGCCCACGCCGTCGCCGCCCCCTGTCGCACAGGGTTCGGCAGGATCTGCCCCGGATTTCGGGGCCGATCCTGCCGAGTAAGCGGCGCCCTGACGTAGGGCCGGAGAATGGGGCGGACGAGTCGGCCTGTAAGCCGGATCCTGTTCCCGACACCGAGGCGTCGGGCGACGACCATCCATCTGGGCACACCGTTGCCGGGTACCTCGAGCGGTCCACCCGCAGGCTCGGGCGAGCAGCCCTCGAACACCTGCGCAGCCGCACCCCGAGGGGTGCGGCCTTTGACCTTGCTCCGGGCGGGGTTTACCTAGCCACCCCAGTCACCTGGGGTGCTGGTGCGCTCTTACCGCACCGTTTCACCCTTACCGACGCTTGCGCGCCGGCGGTCTGTTCTCTGTGGCACTGTCCCGCGGGTCACCCCGGGTTGCCGTTAGCAACCGCCCTGCTCTGTGGAGTCCGGACTTTCCTCGGCGGTGGGCCTGCGCGCTGATGCGCACGGTTCCCCTCGCCGCGGCCGCCCGGCCAACTCGTCCGCCGGTACAGACTACTGGGTTCTCGGCACCCCTTTGCACATTCGAACACTTGTGCCATTCCAGCGGCGGCGCTACTGTCGGCCCATGGCACGATTCGTAGCGTTGCTCCGGGGCGTCAACGTCGGCGGCATCAACATCAAGATGGCCGACCTGAAGGCCGCGGTCGAGGCACTGGGGCTGACGAACGTCAAGACGGTGCTGGCGTCCGGGAACGTCCTGTTCGACAGCGAGCGAACCGATCTGGCGGCGCTGAAGGCAGAGATCGAGACCTGCCTGCGCAACCGGTTCGGCTACGAGGCGTGGATCGTGCTGCTGGATCAGTCGACCCTCGCCCGGATCGTCGAGGACTTCCCCTTCGAGGCCGACCGCGAGGGCTGGCACCCCTACGTCCTGCTGTCCTCCGACCCCGCGTCGCTCCGGGACCTGCTCGCCTCGGCCGACGGCCTCGACACCGCCGACGAGGGCATCCAGATGGGCGACGGGGTGCTCTACTGGCACGTCGAACGCGGCCGGACACTGGACAGCCCGTTCGGGAAGCTCACCGGCAAGGCGAAGTACAAGTCGACCACCACCAACCGGAACCTGCGGACACTGCGCAAACTGCTCTGACCGAGGCGCCGACCGACCACATCCGGACACCTACCGGGACGGTCGTCGTGGTGGCTGCCCCCGGACGCGACGCGGGGCCGGACCGAGGCAACCGGTCCGACCCCGCGTGGGCGTGCGCGCCGGGTCAGACGAGGGCGGGCACCTTCTCCGCCACGTCCTTGCCGCCAGTGTTCTTGCCGTCGGCGTTCTCACCGGCTGCGTCCGTGCCGTCGTTCTCAGCCGTGACCTCCGCCGCGGCCCGCTGCTCGAGCAGGTCCTCGTCGGCGAACGGGTCGCCGTTGCGGGGCGCGTTGTAGAGCTCCTCGTCGAGGATGCCCTCCCGCTTGGCCACGATGGTCGGCACCAGGGCCTGACCGGTGACGTTGACCGCGGTGCGGCCCATGTCGACGATCGGCTCGACGGCCAGCAGCAGGCCGACGCCGGCGAGCGGCAGTCCGAGCGTGGACAGCGTGAGGGTGAGCATCACCGTCGCTCCGGTGGTGCCGGCGGTGGCGGCCGACCCGATCACCGAGACCACCACGATCAGCAGGTAGTCGGTGATGCTGAGCTCGATCCCGTAGAACTGCGCGACGAAGATCGCGGCGATGGCCGGGTAGATCGCGGCGCAGCCGTCCATCTTGGTGGTCGCGCCGAGCGGCACCGCGAAGGACGCGTACTCGCGCGGCACGCCCAGGTTGCGCTCGGTGACGCGCTCCGTCAGCGGCAGGGTGCCGATCGACGAACGCGACACGAAGCCCAGCTGGGTGGCGGGCCACACACCGGAGAAGAAGCGGCGGACCGAGAGCCCGTGCACGCGAATGAGAACCGGGTACACGACGAAGAACACCAGAGCCAGGCCGATGTAGATGGCGACCGTGAACACGCCGAGCTGACCGATCGCGTCCCAGCCGTAGGTGGCGACTGCCTTGGCGATCAGCGCCGCGGTGCCGATCGGGGCGAGGCGGATGATCCACCACAGCACCTTCTGCACGATGGCGAGCAGCGAGGCGTTGAGCTTGAGGAACGGCTCCGCCTTCTCCCCGACCTTCAGCGCGGCCACTCCGACCGCGACGGCGATGACCAGCAGCTGCAGCACGTTGAAGCTGAGCGCGGTGGTCGCGGTGACACCGCTGATCGAACCGTCCGCGGCGACCTGTCCTCCGGTCGCCGTCGTCTTCGCGCCGAGGGCGAGGACGTTCTGCGGGACCAGCCCGGTGAGGAAGGCCCACCACGAGCCGGAGCCCTTCGGCACGGCGGCGTCGTCGGGGTTGACCGTGGTGTTCGAGCCCGGATGGGTGATCAACCCGACCGCGATCCCGATGATCACCGCGATCAGCGCGGTGATCGCGAACCACAGCAGCGTCTGCACGGCGAGGCGGGCGGCGTTCGCGACCTGACGCAGGTTGGCGATGGAGCTGACGATGGCGGTGAAGATCAACGGGATCACCGCGACCGTCAGCAAGGAGACGTAGCTGGAGCCGATCGTGGTGACCGTGCCGGTCAACCAGTTCGCGCTGCCGTCGTCGGCCTTGGGCATCGAGCGGGCCAGCAGGCCGATCAGGACGCCGGCGAGCAGGCCGGCGACGATCTGCGGGCCGAAGGCGGTGGCCCAGCTGGGCAGGCGGCGGGGGCGGGCGGCGGCTGGGTGGGCACCGGGGGCGCGGGTGGGGGCCGACATTCGACGGGCCTTTCGTCAAGGATGCGCAGCGCCGTACCATCCGGCCACAGGGGCACGGCGGTCAGGGGCGCGCAGAAAGAGCGTGCGGAGGGTGAATGCAACTCGCGGCCTCAGGCAGCAGTCCCGGGACGTGTTCGTCAACCAGGGATCGGGGCAGGGCCAGGCGTCAGCGCGGACAGACAGCGCTCTGCTGCAGACAGTTGTCGACGTACCGTCGACTGGTCAGCAGTGAGTTCACGCGGGCAATGTTACCTCAGCTAAAAACCCGCGACGCACCGGTGCGGGTCCGACGGCCCGAGGGCCCGCACCGGCGGCGGCCGGCTAGAGGTGCGAGGTGTCGTTGACGAGGCGCACCGAGGCGCCGCCGTCGGGGTAGAACTCGGCGACGGACAGCGATGCGAGGTCCAGGTGCAGCCGGTAGAGCAGCGACGGCCCGACGTCCAGCGCCAGCTGCAGCAGCGTCTTGATCGGGGTGACGTGCGAGACGACCAGCACGTTCGCCCCGGGGTACTCGGCGAGCAGGTCGTCGCGCGCCGCGGTGACCCGGGTGCGGACCTCCTCGAAGCTCTCCCCGCCGGGCGGGTGGACCGAGGTGTCGCCCAGCCAGGCCCGGTGCAGTTCCGGGTCCCGCTTCGACGCCTCCGAGAAGGTCAGGCCCTCCCACTCGCCGAAGTCGGCCTCGATCAGCCCCTCGTGCACCTGTACGGGCAGGGACAGTGCGGCGGCCACGGCCTCCGCGGTCTGCCGGGTGCGACCCAGCGGGGACGACACGACGGCCGTGATGCCGCCGCGGGCGGCGAGCCGGGCGGCGGCGGCGTTCGCCTGCGCCTGTCCGACCTCGGACAACGCCGGGTTGCCGCGGCCGGAGTAACGCCGCTCCACCGACAGCGGGGTCTGCCCGTGCCGCAGCAGCAGCAGCCGGGTCGGCTTGCCGATGGCCCCGGTCCAGCCCGGTGCGGTCGGGGCCTTGGTGGCCGCCGCCCCGCCCGCCGGCGCCGAGACGACCGGGGTCGGGACGACCGGGGTCGAGGGCGCCGAGGACTGGCCGGCGTTGCCGTCCATCGCCTCGTTCGCGAGCCGGTCCGCGTGCGAGTTCTCCGCCCGCGGGATCCAGGTGTACCGGACGGAGTCGAACTGCTCGGCCAGCTCGCCGGCCCGCCGCGCGAGCGGAATCATGTCCGGGTGCTTGACCTTCCAGCGCCCGGACATCTGCTCGACCACCAGCTTGGAGTCCATCCGGACGTCCACCGTGCGCGCGCCGACCTCGGCGGCCGCGGTGAGCCCGGCGATCAGGCCCCGGTACTCGGCGACGTTGTTGGTCGCGAAGCCGATGGCCTCGTTGCGTTCGGCGAGCACCCGGCGGCTGTCCCCGTCGAACACCACGGCGCCGTAGCCGGCCGTGCCCGGGTTGCCGCGGGAGCCGCCGTCGGCCTCGACGACGACGCGGTCCGGAGCGGAGCCCGCAGAGCGAGCCCCTTGTCCAGCCGAACTCACAGACCGGATTCCTTGGTGCGCACCATGATCGCGCTGCACTCGGGGCAACGGACGACGACCTGCGGGTCCGTGGCGGCGATCCGGGCGATCTCGCCGCGGTCGATCTCGATGCGGCACGCGCCGCACCGGCGCGCCTGCAGCAGTGCGGCGCCGACGCCGCCGGTGCCGCGCTGGCGCTCGTACACCGCCAGCAGCTCCTCGGGGAACTCGTTGACCAGGGCGGCCCGCTCCCCCAGGTGGCGCTGTTCGACGCTGTCGAGGTCCGCGAGCGCGTCGTCGCGGCGGCGGGTCGCGTCGATCATCGCGTCCTCGATCTGGCTGAGCTGTCCGCCGGCGTGCTCGTAGTCGGCCTGGGTAGCCTCGCGACGCTCCATCACCTCGAGCAGCTCGTCCTCGAGGACGCCCTGACGGCGTTCGAGGCTGCCGAGCTCGTGCTGCAGTTCCGAGAGCTGCTTGGCGGCGATGGTGCCGCTCTGCAGCATGGTGCGGTCACGGTCGCCGCGCTGACGAACCGCGTCGACCTCGCCCTCGAGCTTCTTGATGTCCCGGTCCAGGTCGTCGAGGACGATCTGCACCGCTACCGCGGCGTCCTTGCGCTGCACGCGGTCGGACTCGAGGCGCTGCACCTCTTCTGCCTCGGGCAGCGTCTTGCGCCGGTGCGCGACCCGCGTCAGCTCGGTGTCCAATGCGGCGAGGGCGAGCAACTTTGCCTGAATCCGGGGTTCGACGTTCACGCGTGCGGGCTCCTGCTGTGGTGCGGATGTACGGGGGGTGTCGCTAACCGTACCGCCCGCCGACCGGTGCCCAGTACCGCCGCGTCGGACCGGTCAGTGGCAGCCGACCGTCCACGGGTCGGTGCGCGTGGTGGACACCGCCGCCGACCACTCCGGCATGCCCGCGAATCGGGCGTCGAGCACCGCGGCGGCCTGCGCGCACCAGGGCTGTTCGCTCGCCCAGTGCGCCACGTCCACCAGCGCCGGGCCGCCCCCGCGCAGGTGTTCGTCGGCGGGGTGGTGACGCAGGTCCGCGGTGACGTAGGCGTCGACCCCGAGCGACCTGGCGGCGCCGAGCATCGAGTCGCCGGAGCCGCCGCACACCGCGACGGTGCGGATCGGTGCGTCGGGGTCGCCGGCCGCCCGCACCCCCCACTCGGTGACGGGCAACGCCCGGTGCACCCGCTCGGCGAACTCGCGCAGCGTCTCGGGCTCGGGCAGCACGCCCACCCGCCCGATGCCCAGCGAGGACCCCAGGTCGGCGAGCTCGAACACGTCGAACGCCGGCTCCTCGTAGGGGTGCGCGGCCCGCAACGCCGCCAGCACCCGGCCGCGCAGCGACCGCCGGGCCACCACCTCGACGCGGTCCTCCGCGACGTGTTCGAGGCGGCCCGCCTCGCCGAGGGTGGGGTTGGCGGCCGCGGACGGCAGGAACTGCCCGGTCCCGGCGACTGTCCAGCTGCAGTTCCGGTACTCCCCGATCTCGCCGGCGCCGGCCGCGAACAGCGCGTCGCGCACCGTCTCGGTGTCGGCCGCGGGCACCAGCACCACCCACTTGTCCAGCCGCTCGGACGGCGCCGGCTGCAGCGGGCCGGTCACCGTCAGGCCGAGCGCCGCGGCCAGCGCGTCGGAGACGCCGGGGTCGGCCCGGTCCGCGTTGGTGTGAGCGGTGTACAGCGCGCAGCCGGACCGGATCAGCCGGTGCAGCAGCGCCCCCTTGGGGGTGTGCGCGCCGACGGTGTCCACCCCGCGCAGCAGCAGCGGGTGGTGCACCAGCAGCAGCTGCGCGCCCCCGGCGATCGCCTCGTCCACCACCGCCGCGGTCGCGTCGACGGCGATCAGCACCCGCGTCACCTCGTCGGCGGGGTCCCCGCACACCAGGCCCACCGAGTCCCAGGACTCCGCCAGCGCCGGCGGGTAGGCCGCCTCGAGCACCGAGATCACCTCGGACAGAAGCACACTCATGCCAGAACCCCGTTCCTCTCGAGAAACACCGTCATCCCAGCACCTCCGCGAGCGCCGCCACCAGCCGCCGCGCCTGCGGGGCCGCGCGGACCGCGACGCGCAGGTGGTCCGGGCCCAGCCCGGGGAAGGTCTCGCCGCGCCGGACCGCGACGCCCCGCTCCCGCAGACCCTGCCGGACCCGCTCGCCGTCCGGGACGTGCAGCAGCAGGAAGGGCCCGCGGGCCGGTTCGTGCACCGAGATGCCAGCCCCGGCGAGCAGCGCCACCATCTCGGCGCGTTCGGCGTCGATCACGTCGGCCTCGCGCTGCGCCCACGCCACCGCCGCGGGCTCGCAGCAGGCCCGGATCGCCTCGACCTGCAGGCTGCCCAGCGGCCAGTGCGCGCGTCCGACCTGCAGCCGGGCCAGCAACTCCGGCGGGCCGAGGAGGTAGCCGCAGCGCAGTCCGGCCAGCGCGAAGGTCTTGGTGAGGCTGCGCAGCACCAGCACGTCCGGCAGCGACACTCCCGCCAACGACTCCGGCTCCCCGGGCACCGCGTCGCCGAAGGCCTCGTCCACCACCAGGATCCGGCCGGGACGGCGCAGCGCCAGCACGTCCGCGGCCGGGTGCAGCACCGAGGTCGGGTTGGTGGGGTTGCCCAGCACCACCAGGTCGGCGTCCGCCGGGACCGCGGCGTCGGCCAGCCGGTACGGCGGGGTGAGCCGCACCTGCGTCGTCGGCACCCCGGCCTGGCGCAGCGCCCACTCCGGCTCGGTGAACGAGGGATGCAGCACCGCCGCCAGCGAGGGCGTCAGCCGCGGCAGCATCGCGAAGCCCTCGGCGCCGCCGGAGAGCAGCAGTACCTCCTCGCGACGGCGGCCGTGCCGGGCCGCGACCTGGTCCCGGGCCGCGTCGTCATCGGCGGCGGACGGGTACCGGCCGAGGGTCGTCAGGGCCCCCGCCAGTCGGTCGCGCAGCCACTGCGGCGGGCCGTCGCCGCGGACGTTCACGGCGAAGTCGAGCAGTCCGGGCTCGGCGTCGACGTCGCCGTGATGGCGGAGGTCGGTCAGGTCGGCGGGGCGGGTGTGCACGAGGTGAGCTTATGGCGGCGGCCGGCCGCGTCCGGCTGCCGGGCAGGATGGAGGGGTGAGCACCAGCCCTTCCACCGCCACGGTGACCCTGTTCGACCTCGACGGCACCCTGACCGACTCCGCACCCGGCATCGTCGCCGGCTTCCGGCACGCGCTGGCCGTGGTCGGCGCCGAGGCACCCGACGGCGACCTGGAGGAACTGATCGTCGGCCCGCCGATGGCGGACACGCTGCGCACCCTCGGCCTTGACGAGCCGACCGTGGCGACCGCCCTGGCCGCGTACTTCGCCCGGTACGACGAGATCGGCTGGGCCGAGAACGCGGTGTTCGACGGCATCGGGGACCTGCTCGACGCAGTCGGTCGGGACGGCGCGCGCCTGGCCGTCGCCACCTCGAAGTCGGAGCGGTTCGCCCGCCGGATCCTCGAGCACTTCGGGCTCGCGCACCACTTCGAGGTGATCGCCGGGGCCAGCGCCGACGGCACCCGGCGCGCCAAGGTCGACGTGATCGAGCACGCGCTGCGCGGGCTCGGCCTCGCTCCCACGGCCGCCGCCGACGGCGGGACGGCCGGGGTGGTGATGGTCGGCGACCGCGAGCACGACGTGCACGGCGCCGCGCACTGGGGCATCCCCACCGTCTTCGTGGGCTGGGGATACGGCTCCGCCGAGGAGGCCGCCGGCGCCCGCTGGAGCGCGGCCACCGTCGCGCAACTCGGAAGGATTCTCGATGTCACACCCTGACGCCGCCCCGCTGCACATCACCTTCGTCTGCACCGGGAACATCTGCCGGTCCCCGATGGCCGAGAAGATCCTGCTCGGCCGCCTCGCCGCGGAGGGCCTCGGCGCACGGGTCCGGGTGACGAGCGCCGGCACCGAGGACTGGCACGTCGGCAGGGAGGCCGACGAGCGCACCAACCGGGTGCTGGTCGGCCACGGCTACCCGACCGGCCACAGCGCCGCGCACCTCGGCGCGGACCACCTGGGCGCCGACCTGGTGGTCGCGCTGGACACCGGACACGACCGCGCGCTGGCCCAGCTCGGCGTGCCCACCGAGCGCCGTCGCCTGCTGCGCAGCTTCGACCCGGACGCGGACGGCGACTCCGTGCCCGACCCGTACTACGGCGACTTCACGGGCTTCGAACTGGTGCGTGAACAGATCGAGGCCGCCCTGCCCGGCCTGCTGGACTGGGTGCGCGCCCAGCCCTGACCGCGGCACCGGCCGGTCGGGCCGCGGCCGTCAACGGCTACCGTGGAGACGTGCAAAGGTTGAAGTTTCTGCTGCGTCCGGGCTGGTTGGTACTGGCAGTGATCGTCGCCGGCTTCGCCTACATGTGCTTCACCGTGCTGGCGCCGTGGCAGCTGGGGAAGAACACCAGCACCGAGCACCGCAACCAGCTGATCGAGCAGTCGGTGTCCGCGGACCCGGTGCCCGTCGAGTCGATACTGCCGACGTCCGGCCCCCTCGCCGACGACGACGAGTGGCGCCAGGTCACCGCCAGCGGCAGGTACCTGCCCGACACCGACGTGCTGATCCGGCTGCGGTCGGTCGAGGCGGCCCCGGCCTACGAGGTGCTCACCGCCTTCGAGCTGACCGACGGCCGCGTCGTGCTGGTCAACCGCGGCTACGAGCGACCGATCGAGGGCACCCGCGCGCCGCAGATCGAGCCCGCCCCGACCGGACCGGTCACCATCACCGCCCGCACCCGCCAGTCCGAGGGCACCGTGCCCGGCAAGGACCCGCTCGTCGAGGACGGCCTGCGTCAGGTCTACTTCATCGACGCGCCGCAGATCGGTACGACGCTGGGCCTGGCCCCGGCGGACCTGTACCTGCAGCTGGCCGGCGATCAGCCCGGCTCGCTGAACCCGATCCCGCTGCCGCAGCTCGACGCCGGGCCGTACCTCTCCTACGGGCTGCAGTGGCTGGCGTTCGGCATCATGGCCCCGCTCGGCCTGCTCTACTTCGCGCGCGCCGAGATCAAGGAACGCCGACGGTCCAAGGCGCGGTCGGCCGCCGGGACCAGCGAGCCCGCCGAGGCTCCTGCCGTTCCCACTGTTCCCGAGGCAACCGACGCACCGGCCGCCCCCGCGGCGACGGTCACCGACGAGGCCGCGGCCCCCGACGACTTCGTGTTGCCGCGCCGACGGTTCGGCCGGTCACAGCCCGCCGAGCCGACGACGCTGACCGCGACGGAAGCGAAGCTCGCCGACCGCTACGGCAAGAGCCGCTGAGCCGAGGGCGGCGCCCAGCTGCACCGCCGCGGACAGCCGCGCGGCCCGGCGCACGTCGGCGATCGCCGGGGCCGGTCCGTCTCCGAGCGTCGGGCGCTGCTCGACGCCGTGCGGGTACTCGGTGCGCCCCCCGAGGCGCACCCCCAGCGCCCCGGCCATCGATGCCTCCGCGACGCCCGCGTTGGGGCTCGGGTGTGAGCGCGCGTCGCGTCGCCAGGCCCGCACCGCGTCCTCCGGCGCCCCGCCGACCACCGGTGCGGCCAGCACCGCCAGCACCCCGGTGACCCGGGCCGGCGGCAGGTTCACCACGTCGTCGAGCCGGGCCGCGGCCCACCCGAACCGCAGGTAGCGCGACGAGCGGTACCCGATCATCGCGTCGAGGGTGTTGACGGCGCGGTACCCGAGCACGCCGGGAACGCCCGCGACGGCCGCCCACCAGAGCGGGCCGACGGTGGCGTCGGAGGTGTTCTCCGCCACGGACTCGACCGTTGCCCGGGTGACCCCGGCCGCGTCGAGGGAGTCGGGGTCGCGCCCGCACAGCGACGGCACCAGCAGGCGGGCAGCGCCGAGGTCGCCGTCCTCGAGCCGGGTCGCCATGTCGGCGCCCACCCGGGTCAGCGAGGTCCCGCCGAGCGCGGTCCAGGTGGCGGCGGCGGTCACCGCGGTCTCCCCCAGCCAGCCGAGCCGACCGGCCGCCCGCGCGGACACCGCCCCCGCCGCGACCACTGCGCCGGCCAGCACCGCGGTGTGCGCGACTCCCGCCGGCCGGTGGTCGCGGTAGCTGCGGGTCTCGAGCCAGGCCGCGGCCCTGCCGAACCCGGCCACCGGGTGCCAGCGCACGGGGTCCGCGAAGGCCACGTCCGCCGCGTACCCGAGCAGAATTCCGGCCGCTCTCGCCGTTCCACGGCCGCTCAACTTCACGAGGACTAGTTGTATCAACACCGGTCGGGGCGACCTGCGCGGGACCGTCTAGACCGGCAGGTCCTTCACCCGCCGGGCCGGGTTCCCCGCGTAGAGGCCGTTCGGCGCGCAGTCCTTGGTGACCACGGCGCCGGCGCCGACGATGCAACCGGTGCCGACAGTCACGCCGGGCAGCACCAGCGCGCCGGCCCCGATCCAGGCGCCGTCCTCGACGACGATCGGCAGGTGGTAGACGCGGCCGCCGCGACCGTCGGGCGGTCCGACCTCGTGGGTGCTGGTGATGAATCGGGCACCGTGTCCCACCGCGACCTGCCGGCCCAGCGTGATCGGCGCGGTGCAGTCGAAGAGCACGCCCCGGTTGACGAAGGTGCCCAGGCCCATCCGAATGTCCTTGCCGCCGAAGTGACATCCGGCGTAGATCCCCGCACCCCAGACCCGTGCTCCCCCGATCAGCAGCAGCACGATGCGCAGCCACACAGGGACGAGGCGCCAGGACTGGACGATGTTGATGAGCCGCACGAGCAGTGAGGATAGCCCCGTCAGGCCGCGCCCCTTCGGCCGAACACCGGTTCCAGAACCGTCCGAACCGGCCAGTTCAGGGTCTGCCCGTACCGGGCGAACAGCTCGTCACGCGAGTCGAACTCGCCGAGCGTGGCGGCGACGTACCCCGAAAGGTCCAGGCAGCCGGGCGAACTCGTCGGCCTCCAGCTGACCGGGCTGCGGGCGACGGCGTCGAAGAGCGTCTCCTCCCCGCTGTTGGTGAACTGCTGCGGCGCGGCGCAGGTCGCGTTCGGGAAGGCCTGCGAGACGTCGATCCACTCGCCGTCGACCTCGAAGCTCGGCCAGGCCAGCAGGACCCGGTCGGGCACCAGCGCCCGGAGCCGGCGAAAACGCGGGTACCAGAACTCCCCGCGCAGCACGAGGCCCTCGACCTTGGTGGCGATTCCGCGGCGCCGGGCCAGCGCCTCGACCACCGCCAGCCGCTGGCTGCACGACCCCCGGCCCCGGGTCAGGGTCACGAACGCCGGCTGCGTGTCGTCGAGCGCGTACACGGCACGCACCCGCTGCCCCGCGAAGCGGTGTGCGGCCCGCAGGAATTCGACGCTCGCCCCGTCCGCGGGAAGGTCGACCGCCGAACTCGCCGCGTCGAACACCGGGTCGTGCCAGTCGAGGATTCGGGTCGCCGCGGAGCCCCCGGCGGCCGCCGCGCCCGAGGGCCGCAACTCCCGGCCCCGCCACGTGGTGACCAGCGCACATGTCATCGGATCAGGCTAGCCGACCGGCCGCGCCCGATTTCGTGTCACACGGCCTGGTCGTTACTTTGGATTGGCATCGTCTTGCAGAGGGGCTGAGGCGAGGTCCGGGGGGAGGGACTGTTCATCATGCGTGGGGGCACCAGAGATCTGCCGGCACCGGACTCCGATGCCACCGGCACCCGAGGTGATCGGCGGCTGGCCGCACGATGGCCCGCACTGGCCGGGATGGCCCTCGCCGCGATCGCGACGACGGTGCTGCTGGTCGCCACCGTCGACCCGTGGCTGCCCAACACGGGACTGTTCATGGGTGGCATGGACCTCGACGTGTACCGGAACGGCGCCCGCCACGTCCTGGCGGGACTGCCGCTCTACACCGAGCCGGTGATCCACGGCCTGCTCTACACGTACACGCCGTTCTCGACGCTGATGTTCGTCCCGGTCGACCTGCTGCCGGACGAGGCCGGCCAGTACATCTGGATGGGGTTCAACCTCGTCGTGCTCGTGGCCGTCGTCACGCTGTGCTGGCGGATCCTCGGCTACCGCATCACCGGCCGGGTCGTCGGCGTCTCGGCGTTGCTCTCCCTCGCGTGCGTGTTTCTCGAGCCGGTGCGCACCACGCTGTTCTTCGGCCAGATCAACCTGGTGCTGATGCTGCTGGTGTTGTGGGACACCTCGCGGGGCGAGACGAGTCGGCTGCGGGGCGTCGGCGTCGGCATCGCGGCGGGCATCAAGCTGACGCCGGCGTACTTCGTCCTCTACTACCTCGCGCTGCGGCAGTGGCGCGCCGCCGCGGTCTCCACCATCACGATCCTCACGACCATCGCGGTGAGCTGGGCTGTGCTGCCGAAGGATTCGCAGCACTACTGGACCGCGACGTTCTTCGATTCCACCCGCATCGCCGACGAGGCGCACGCCGCGAACCAGTCGCTGCGCGGGGCACTCACCCGGATCATCGGCGACCCCGCACCCACGTGGCTGTGGTTGCTGCTCGCGGCAGCCGTCGTCGCCGTGAGCATGTGGGTGGTGGCCCGACTCCACCGCCGCGGGGAGGCCCTGCTCGCGGTCACCGTCGCCGGCTTCACCGCCGCGGTGGTCTCCCCGTTCTCGTGGAGCCACCACTGGGTGTGGTTCGTCCCGCTGCTCGTCTGGACGGTGCACCGCGCCCTGACGAACACGTGGTGGTGGCTGGGGTTGGTCGCGCTCTTCGGCGTCGCCGGATCGTGGGCCTACCACTTTCCCGACCGGTTGGTCGTCGGGCTGTACCTGTTCCCCGCCAGCTGGATTCCCTGGGACGTGCTGGTGAACCTCTACGTCGTGGCCTACGCGGTCGTCCTGGTCGGCGCGGCCGTCATCGCCGTCCGGCCGCCCCCCGATCGCCCGCGGCCGCTCACCCTGACGGAAGGCTCGCAGCCACCCATCGGGCTCTCCGTTCCCGAACCGGACGCCGCGACACCCGTCCGGTGAGCCGTCGGGCGCGCCCGGCGCGGGCGCAGGTACCGCGAATCGGGCCGACGAGGTGGCAGTATCCCCGGAATCGGGAGGCAGCGAATGGAGTGTCGGTGGTGGTGACGGCAACAACCGTGAAGACCGCACGTAAGCGTTTGAAGGACCTGGTCCGGCGGGTGAACGACGACACCGTCGCCGTCGAGATCGCCGGCAAGAACGCCAACGCCGTCCTGATCTCCGCGGCCCGTTACAGGACGCTGCAGGAGGCGACCTTCCTGCTCCGCTCCCCCGAACTGATGGACAGCCTGCGCCGCAGGGCGGCCGCCGAGTCGCTCCGCGAGTCCACTCCGACGCTCGCCGTCGACCCGGCGACGCGGCCGAGGAAGTCGAAGAAGGCCGGCAAGAAGAGAAAGCGGAAGTTGCGTGCGGCGAAGCACCGGTGACCCGCACGCCGCCCGAGGTGATCTGCGGTAGGGCGACCGGTTCGCCCCGGGTCACGCACCGCCGAGATCGTGCAGCAGGTCGACGGCCGCGCGGGCGTACTCGCCGATCCAGCGGTCGTGGATGCGTTTGATCGGCAGCGGCGCGAGAGCGAGCCGACGCTCGCGTCCGACCTTGCGGCCGGTGACCAGCGCCGCCCGCTCGAGCACGCGCAGGTGCTGGAGCACCGTCGTGCGGTCGAGCTCGGGAAAGTGCGCGCAGAGTTCGCCCGTCGTACAGGAACCACCCTTGAGCACGTCGAGCATCCGTCGCCGAGTGCCGGACGCCAGCGCCTTGAACACCCGGTCGTCGTCCTCACCCTCACCACTATTCATGTTGTAAAATTACAACATGAATGACTCGACGAACCTGACCGAACTCTCGTTCACGGTCTCCGGTCACGTCTCCCGCCCCTGCGCCGAGGTGTACGAGGCGGTCGCGGACCCGGAGCAACTCTCCCGGTACTTCACCACCGGCGGCGCCCGCGGACGCCTCGAGGCCGGCGCCGAGGTCACGTGGGACTTCCACGACTTCCCCGGCGCCTTCCCCGTCTCCGTGATCGAGGCGCAACCGTCGCGGCGCATCGTCATCGAGTGGGCCGGCACCGCCACCGCGAGCGAAAACGGCCGGACCACCACGACATTCGAGTTCGAGCCGGTGGACGACGGCACCCGCACACTCGTCACCATCACCGAATCCGCCTGGCTCCCGACCCCCGACGGCGCCACCAACGCCTTCGGCAACTGCCAGGGCTGGACCGGTATGCTCGCCGCCCTGAAGGTGTGGGTGGAGCACGGCATCAACCTGCGCGCCGGCTTCTACAAGTAGGCCGCTCCGCGACTCGTGCGCGCACGAAGTGCCTGGTTTCTCCACTTTTCTTACAACGTCTAAAGTTCAACTGAACGAGCCGGTTCCGGCTTCCGGCCCTGCAACACCGCCCTCGAGGACATCTTGAACACACGACTCGGCGGCCGCCCGAACCGCCCGACACCCGATGCCCGGCCCACGATCACCCCGCCCTGGCTGCGACGTCTGGTCCCACCCACGCCTCGCGCCGCACCCGGCCCCACGCCTCGTGCCGCACCCGGCCCCACGCCTCGGCCGACGTACCCGGCGCCACCGTTCGAGCCGTCGAGGCCGGTGCAACCTCCCGGACGGACGCCGGGACCGTGGCCCGGTCCCCCCGGCGCTCCGGCGCCCACACCGCCCGACACCGGCCGCCGGGCCACCTGGCTCCGCTGGGGCAAACGGGCCGCGATCGCGGCCCTGGTCTGGATCGTCGTGACACCGGTCGTGTTCCGGGTCTGGACCCCGCCGCGGACGATGTTCATGCTCACCGACGAGGCCGGCGGCCCCACCGTCTTCCAGGCGGTGTCGCTCGACCACATCAGCCGGCACTACGTCGCGGCCGTGCTCGTCCACGAGGACGCCCGGCTGGGCACCCGGACGGGCCCGTTCGACGTCGGCGTGTTCAACGAACGCGTCGGGGCGTTCCTGTCCGGCGAGGAGGACCCCTCCGGTTCGACGATCCCGCAGCAGCTGGTGAAGAACATGTTCCTGATCCGGGGCGAGTGGCAGATCGTCAAGGCGGCGCGAAAGGTCGCGGAATCGGTCCTGTCCTATCCGTACAACCTCATGGGCGACAAGCGGCAGCTCGAGCTGTACCTGAACTACGCCCAGTTCGGCCCGAACCTGTACGGCGTCTGCGCCGCGAGCTGGTACTACTTCAACCGTCCGCCGTGGGACGGAAACCCCTGGGACGCAGCCACTCTGGCCGGCCTGCTGCCACTGGGCGAGGATGTCCGGCGCGCTCCCGGCGGCGGCGTCGACATCGAGAGCGACGGGACGTGGCTGGTGGCCAGCACCGTCGCCAACGCCCGGAACAAGGTGCCCCAGCGGATCCGCGAGATGGGCGGCTGGGAAGGCGTGGTCGCCACGGTCGGCATCACCGACGCGGCCGGCGACCACACGCTCGGCGACGACGCCGGCAGCTGCTCCGCGATGCCGCAGAGCGTGGCCGATCGCCTGGAGGCGGAGGGGGCCCGGTGAGGTCCTGTCGAACTCGATCGCAAGGCCAGCACACGGCAGTCCGGTAGGCGGCTACCGTTGAATTCGGTACCGCACGTCGGGGGTAGGTGCCGAGCAGTCGTTCACCGAACGAAGGGTTCACCCCATGTTCGAATCCGCGATCGCCACAGCGCTGACCCTCGCCGCCCTTGCGGCCGCCCCCCTCGCCATGAGTACCGCAACGGCGTCGGCGACGACAACCATGCCGTTCCAAATTCCGAGGGTGTGGGGAATCAACATCTACGGGCTCTGCGAGCCCGCCTGCGTCGACTACCCGGTCGCAGTTGTGGGCGAGACGGACGGCGTCGTGACCTTCCCGGCACCCCGACCCTTCGCGGTCCCCGGCGCGTACGCGGTTCACTGGAAGAACATCTCCACAGGTGCGGCCGGCACCTCGGCGATCGACACATTCCATCCGGCCGTCGCCCGCACGGGGCCAGGGGTGGTGACCGCGACGGTAACCACGGGTGACTCACTCGAGTACCTCAGCGCTCGCGGAATCTTCCTCGTGCCCTGAAGCCCCGATGACGGCCGTCCGCTCCCGGAAACGCCGCGGCACAGGGGATCTGCCCATTCCATGACCGGATCATCACGAAGCCAATAGCGTGTCCTGACTGACCCCGACAACCACGAGGAGAACGTCAGTGCGCAGAACCACGGGAATCATCGGCGCCACCATCGCAGCGGTCGGCCTCACCATCGGCACCGCCGGCCTCGCCAGCGCGCTGCCCACTGCCATTCCCGGCACCACCGGCCACCCCTACGTGGCCGGCGTCGACGTGGAGTCGGGGTCCTACATGTCCTTCAACTCGGACGCCACAGGCCTGAGCTGCTACTTCGGCGTCACCCCTGGAGGCAATGGTCAGCCGAACTCCAGCTTCGGTCCCGGTTTCAGTTTCGTCACCCTGGAGAGCGGCGACCGGTTCGACTCCGCCGGTTGCGGCGACTGGTTCCTGCTGCCGGCGGCGCTGGGTTCGGTCGGCTCGGTGGACTCGACCGGTTCCTGACGAACAATTCCGTCGCGATCCAAGACAGAATGAAACCCCCTGCCTCGTCGAGACAGGGGGTTTCCTCTGTGCGACAGCGAGATCGACGATCGCGACTGTCGGGGCTGCGGTGGGCGCGGAGGGTTTCGAACCCCCGACCGCTGGTGTGTAAAACCAGAGCTCTACCACTGAGCTACACGCCCGAAATTCGGCGGGCCGGAGCCCGCCGAATGACACTCAGGAATCTAGCGCGGCAAGCGCATTCTCCCAAGCCGCCTGGTCACGGGCCTCGCCGGGGCCGTTCATCTCGGCGAACCGGATGATGCCCTCCTTGTCGACGACGAAGGTCCCGCGGTTCGCGAACCCGGCCTTGTCGTTGAACACGTCGTAGGCCTGGGCGACCGCACCGTGCGGCCAGAAGTCCGAGAGCAACGGGAAGGTGTACCCCTGCTCGGACGCCCAGATCTTGTGCGTCGGCGGCGGGCCGACCGAGACGGCGAGCACGGCGGCATCGTCGTTCTCGAACTTCGGCAGTCCGTCACGCACCCGGCAGAGCTCACCCTGACAGGTGCCGGTGAAGGCCAGCGGGTAGAAGACGATCAGGACGTTCTTCTTGCCGCGGTAGTCCGCGAGCGAGACTTCCTGATTGTTCTGGTCCTTGAGCGTGAACTCCGGCGCGACTGCACCAACCTCGAGAGGCATGGAGACTCCTTCGTGATCGGCGGGTCAGCGCTTGGCCGGTCGGGCCTTGGGCTGCACCAGGCGACTGCCGGTCCATGCACCGAGATTCGCAGCCGACGTCTGCGTCAGGCCCGCGGTGGGTGCGGATTCGGCGATCTCACTGGGTTCGACATGTCCGGGTTGACCGGTCTTCGGGCTCAGGACCCAGACGAATCCCTCGTCCGAGAGGGGCGCGATCGCGTCCATGAGCGCGTCGACGAGGTCCCCGTCGCCGTCCCGCCACCACAGCAGGACTACGTCGATCACCTCGTCCGAATCCTCGTCAACGAGCTCTCCACCGATGATGTCTTCCACCGATGACCGCAGGTCATCGTCGGTGTCCTCGTCCCATCCCAGTTCCTGGACAACCATGTCGTTGGTAATGCCGAGCTTCTGGGCGTAGTTCTGGGCGTCCGCCGCGGCGACCACGGTGGTGTCCTCCTTTTGTTGACAGGGCTGCAACCTCCAGCACCCGTTCCGTGTGGATCAGTAGTGAAAGCGAACAGGGTAAACGCGTCTCGCGCAAGCGGACCGCGCCGAAAACTTCCACAAATGTTTTCCGAACCCCCCGGATGGAGCCTCGGATGCCACGTATGCGGGGGCATGCGGCAAGATTGAGGGAGATCACCATCAACGTCAGACGTGGTCCGCCGTCACACGGGTGGACCACCAGGATTGGATGCCGCACCCGAGCGTCCATCGCGGATGAGGAGCACAGTTGTCCGACCACACCCAGGACCCCGTAACACCGCCATCGCAGCGTCCCGTTCCCAGTGCCGACGGCCGGGTTCGAGTCATTCGCGAGGGCGTGGCGTCCTACCTCCCCGACATCGATCCGGACGAGACCGGCGAATGGATCGAGAGCTTCGACGACCTGCTGCAGCGGTCCGGCCCCTCCCGCGCCCGGTACCTCATGCTGCGACTGCTCGAGCGCGCCGGCGAGAACCGGGTCTCGATCCCCGCCCTCACCTCGACGGACTACGTCAACACCATCCCCACCGAGAACGAGCCCTGGTTCCCCGGCGACGAGGAGGTGGAGCGCCGCTACCGCGCCTGGATCCGCTGGAACGCCGCGATCATGGTGCACCGCGCGCAGCGACCCGGCGTCGGCGTCGGCGGGCACATCTCCACCTACGCGTCTTCCGCCGCGCTCTACGAGGTCGGCTTCAACCACTTCTTCCGCGGCAAGGACCACCCCGGCGGCGGCGACCACGTCTTCATCCAGGGCCACGCCTCCCCCGGCATCTACGCCCGCGCCTTCCTCGAGGGCCGGATCCCGGCCGAGCAGATGGACGGCTTCCGGCAGGAGCACAGCCACGCCGACAAGGGCGGCGGACTGCCGTCGTACCCGCACCCGCGGCTGCTGCCCGACTTCTGGGAGTTCCCCACGGTGTCGATGGGCCTGGGCCCGATGAACGCCATCTACCAGGCGCGTTTCAACCACTACCTGCACGACCGCGGCATCAAGGACACCTCCGACCAGCACGTGTGGGCGTTCCTCGGCGACGGCGAGATGGACGAGCCCGAGTCGCGCGGCCTGGCACACGTCGCGGCCACCGAGGGCCTCGACAACCTGACCTTCGTGGTCAACTGCAACCTGCAGCGCCTCGACGGACCGGTGCGCGGCAACGGCAAGATCATCCAGGAGCTGGAGTCGTTCTTCCGCGGCGCCGGCTGGAACGTCATCAAGGTGGTGTGGGGCCGCGAGTGGGACGCGCTGCTGCACGCGGACCGCGACGGCGCGCTGGTGAACCTGATGAACATCACCCCGGACGGCGACTACCAGACCTACAAGGCCAACGACGGCGCCTTCGTCCGCGACCACTTCTTCGGCCGCGACCCGCGCACCAAGGAGCTGGTCAAGGACCTCAGCGACCAGGAGATCTGGAACCTCAAACGCGGCGGCCACGACTACCGCAAGATCCACGCGGCGTACGCCGCGGCGATGGCGCACAAGGGCCAGCCGACGGTGATCCTGGCGCACACGATCAAGGGCTACACCCTGGGCAAGCACTTCGAGGGCCGCAACGCGACCCACCAGATGAAGAAGCTGACGCTCGACGACCTCAAGGCGTTCCGCGACCTTCAGCACATCCCGATCTCGGACGCCGAGCTGGAGAAGGACCCGTACCTTCCCCCCTACTACCACCCGGGCCCGGACGCCCCCGAGATCCGGTACATGCTCGACCGGCGCAAGGCCCTGGGCGGGTTCCTGCCCTCGCGCAACACCGACGCCGCACCGCTGCAGCTGCCGCCGGACTCGACCTACGACCCGGTCCGCAAGGGCTCCGGCAAGCAGGAAGTGGCCACCACCATGGCCCTGGTCCGGACCCTCAAGGAACTGCTGCGCGACCCGGTGATCGGCAAGCGGATCGTGCCGATCATCCCGGACGAGGCCCGCACCTTCGGCATGGACTCGTGGTTCCCGTCGCTGAAGATCTACAACCGCAACGGCCAGCTGTACACCTCCGTCGACGCCGAGCTGATGCTGGCGTACAAGGAGAGCCCGATCGGCCAGATCCTGCACGAGGGCATCAACGAGGCCGGCTCGACGGCGTCGTTCACCGCGGTCGGCACCTCTTACGCCACCCACGGCGAGCCGATGATCCCGCTGTACATCTTCTACTCGATGTTCGGCTTCCAGCGGACCGGCGACGGCCTGTGGGCGGCGGCCGACCAGATGGCGCGGGGGTTCGTGCTCGGCGCCACCGCCGGCCGCACCACGCTGACCGGCGAGGGCCTGCAGCACGCCGACGGGCACTCGCTGCTGCTGGCGTCGACCAACCCGGCCGCGGTCACCTACGACCCGGCGTTCTCCTACGAGATCGCGCACATCGTCAAGGACGGTCTGCGCCGGATGTACGGCGGCACCGAGGGCGTCGAGGGCTTCGGCGGGGAGAACATCTTCTACTACATCACCCTCTACAACGAGCCCTACGTGCAGCCCGCCGAGCCGGCGGACCTCGACGTCGAGGGCCTGCTCAAGGGCATCTACCTGTTCCGCAAGTCCGACGAGGACGGCCCGAAGGCGCAGATCCTGGTCTCCGGTGTCGCCATGCCAGAGGGCCTGCGCGCGCAGCAGCTGCTGGCCGACGAGTGGGGCGTCTCGGCGGACGTGTGGTCGGTGACCTCGTGGGGCGAGCTGCGCCGCGACGGCGTGCTGTGCGAGCGTGAGGCGCTGCGCCACCCCGGCGAGGAGGCCCCGGTCCCCTACGTGACCACCGCCCTGTCCGCGGCCGAGGGCCCGGTCGTCGCCGCGTCGGACTGGATGCGTTCGGTGGCCGACCAGATCCGGCAGTGGGTGCCGAGCGACTACACCACCCTGGGCACGGACGGCTTCGGCTTCTCCGACACCCGGACCGCCGCCCGCCGGTACTTCAACGTCGACGCCGAGTCCATCGCGGTGGCCGTCCTGGTCGCCCTCGCAAAGGAGGGCCGGATCGACCGGCTGACCGCGGTCACCGCCGCGCAGCGGTACCGGATCGACGACGTGCTGGCCGCGCCGACGTCGCTGAAGGACCCCGGGAGCGCGTAACCGCCGCGACAAATCGCACCCACCGGACGCCCCGGACACCGTTTTGCCGGTGTCCGGGGCGTCCGTCGTCGGCGCCGGGGCGTAGGTTGCGGAGTTATGGGTGAGCAGCAGCCCCGACCCGGGGCGACGCCGGGCGACGGCGAGGAGACGGTGACGGTGGCCGCGGCGGCGGTATTCTCCCGCAACCGTCAGCCCCGCGAGCCGCTGCCGGACGCGCTGCTGCGCCGGGTCAAGCAGTTCTCCGGGCGGCTGTCCACCGAGGCCGTCAGCACCATGCAGGTGCAACTGCCGTTCTTCGCCGACCTCGACGCCGACCAGCGCGCCAGCGTGCAGATGCTGGTGCAGACGTCGGTGGTCAACTTCCTCGAGTGGCTGCAGAACCCGCAGAGCGACATCCGCTTCAGCCTCGACGCCTTCCAGGTGATCCCGCACGACCTCGCCCGACGGCTCACCCTGCGGCAGACCGTCGACATGGTCCGGGTGGCCATGGAGTTCTTCGAGCAGTGGCTGCCCGCGCTGGCCCGCAACGAGCGGCAACTCGTGGCGCTCACCGAGGCGGTGCTGCGGTACGGGCGCGAACTCGGGTTCGCCGCCGCGTCGGTCTACGCCAGCGCCGCCGAGTCCCGCGGCGCCTGGGACACCCGGCTCGAGGCGCTTGTGGTCGACGCGGTGGTCCGCGGGGACAGCGGCCCCGACATGCTCTCGCGCGCGGCGACGCTGAACTGGGATGCGAACTCCCCGGCGACGGTCCTGGTGGGCACTCCGCCGCCCGACCAGGGCGTGTCCGTGGTGAGCACGATCCACACCATCGCCCACAAGCACGGCAGGGCCGCGCTCGCGGTGGTGCAGGGCTCGCGGCTGGTCGCCGTGGTCAGCGGTGAGATGCAACCTTCACCCGAGAGCCGGCAGTTCATGGCCGACCTGTTGACCAGCTTCTCCAGCGGCCCGGTGGTGATCGGCCCGTCCACCCCCACCCTCGGCGCCGCCCACTTCAGTGCCGTGGAGGCGTTGGCGGGAATGGAGGCGGTTGCCGGCTGGCGCGGAGCGCCGCGGCCCGTGCACGCGGCGGAACTGCTGCCCGAGCGCGCGCTGATCGGCGATCACGCGGCGTTGGACCTACTCAACGATCTGCTGGTACAGCCCCTGGCCGCCGCTGGTTCGTCCCTCTCCGACACCCTCGACGCCTACCTGGACTGCGGGGCGGCCGTCGAGACGTGCGCTCGACAACTGTTCGTCCATCCAAATACGGTCCGCTACCGGCTCAAGAAGATCGCCGAGATCACGCGCCGGGATCCGACCAACCCCCGCGACGCCTACGTGCTCAGAGTGGCGGCAACCGTGGGCCGACTGGCCCCAACAGGTAACAGAACGATGAATTCTGCCACTTCAACAACAGCCGCAACTTTTCCCGGCAGACGGGTGTAACGAAGACCGGGCCACTTCCGATGGGAAATGCCGACGTGGCCGTTTGTGGGAACCCTACAAAACACTTGTCCAAGGTTCAGTGTCAACAACACCTCGCAGGTTGGCCTGAACGGTGTTCTCTTAGCTTGTGATTGCGTTGCTTGCCCCCGGACAGGGCTCCCAGACCCCCGGCATGCTCAGCACCTGGCTGGAGCTGCCCGGCACCGCCGACCGCCTGGCCATCTGGTCGAAGGCCTCCGGCCTCGATCTCGAGCGCCTCGGCACCACCGCGACCGCGGAGGAGATCACCGACACGGCGGTCACCCAGCCCCTCGTGGTGGCCTCCGCGCTGCTCGCCTTCGAGGAGATGGAACGCCGGGGCCTGGTGCCCGCCGACGTCGTGGCCGCCGGGCATTCGGTCGGCGAACTGGCCGCCGCGGCCATCGCCGGCGTCATCTCCGCGGACGACGCGGTCACCCTGGCCGCGATCCGCGGTTCGGAGATGGCCAAGGCCTGCGCGCTCGAACCCACCGGAATGTCGGCCGTGCTCGGCGGCGACGAGGAGGTCGTCCTCGCCCGGCTCGCCGAGCTGGGACTCGAGGCCGCCAACCGCAACGCCGCAGGTCAGATCGTGGCAGCGGGCCTCCTCAGCGCGTTGGAGGAACTGGCGGCGACGCCTCCGGAGAAGGCTCGGGTCCGGGCACTGCCCGTGGCAGGCGCGTTCCACACCGCGTTCATGGCGCCGGCACAGGACGCGGTGAGCAAGGCCGCGTCCCAGATCACCCCCGCCGAACCCACCCGCATCCTGCTCTCCAATTCCGACGGTCAGCCGGTCGCCTCCGGCGCCGACGCACTGACCAAGCTGGCCGCACAGGTGACCAGGCCCGTGCGCTGGGACCTGTGCACCGACTACCTCCGTACCGCCGCGGTGTCCGCCATCGCGGAACTTCCGCCGGCCGGAACCCTGGTCGGCATTGCCAAGCGCGAGATGCGCGGCACCCCGACCCTGGCGCTGAAGACGCCGGCAGACCTCGACGGTCTCACCGCGCTCACCTCCGCCGGTTAGTATCCTGCGTCGCCGCTTCGCGGTGACGGACCGAAACATTTCGGCCGGTGTCCGCACCGTCCGAAAGTTGGACCCACGATTCACCAACCAAGAAGGGAGCCACCCAAGTGGCACTCACCCAGGCAGAAATCATCGCCGGCCTCGCCGAGATCATCGAGGAGGTCACCGGCATTGAGCCGTCCGAGGTGACCATCGAGAAGTCCTTCGTCGACGACCTGGACATCGACTCGCTGTCCATGGTCGAGATCGCTGTCCAGACCGAGGACAAGTACGGCGTCAAGGTTCCGGACGAGGACCTGGCCGGCCTGCGCACCGTCGGCGACATCGTCGCGTACATCGAGAAGCTCGAGGCCGAGGGCGGCGAGACTGCCGAGGCAGTCAAGGCCAAGCTCGACTCCACCAACGAGGAGTGAGTCGGTCCGTGACTTCCACCAGGAACTTCCCCAACGTCGTCGTCACCAGCCTCGCGGCTACGACGTCGCTCGCTGGTGACGTGGATGCCACGTGGAAGGGCCTGCTCGCTGGTGAGTCCGGGATCGGGATCCTCGACGATCCGTTCATCGAGGAGTTCGATCTTCCGGTCCGCATCGGCGGCCACCTGAAGGTAAGCCCCGACGATTCCCTCTCCCGTGTCGAGATCCGGCGGATGAGCTACGTCGAGCGCCTGGCGCTCGTGCTCGGCCGTCAGGTGTGGGAGAACGCGGGCAGCCCCGAGGTCGACAAGGATCGCCTCGGCGTGGTCCTCGGCACCGGCCTCGGCGGCGGCGAAGCCCTGATCGACACCGTCGACAAGATGAAGGCGGGCGGCTACCGCAAGGTGTCCCCGTTCGCCGTCCAGATGGTGATGCCCAACGGTCCGTCCGCGGTGGTCGGGCTCGAGCTCGGCGCCCGCGCCGGTGTCATCACCCCTGTGTCGGCGTGTTCGTCCGGTTCGGAAGCGATCGCGCATGCGTACCGGATGCTGATCATGGGCGACGCCGACATCATCGTCACCGGCGGTGTCGAGGGCGTCATCGACCCGGTCCCGATCGCGAGTTTCGCGATGATGCGTGCCCTGAGCACGCGCAACGACGACCCGAAGGCGGCGTCGCGGCCGTTCGACAAGGACCGCGACGGGTTCGTCTTCGGTGAGGCCGGGGCCATGATGGTCCTCGAGACCGAGGAGCACGCGAAGGCGCGCGGTGCCACCATCCATGCACGACTGTTGGGTGCGGGCATCACCTCGGACGGGTACCACATCGTGGCACCCCACCCCGAGGGTCTCGGCGCGGCGCGGGCCATGACCAGGGCCATCCAGACGGCCGGCCTGGTCAAGACCGACATCACGCATGTCAACGCGCACGCCACCGCGACACCGATCGGCGACATCGCGGAGGCCGCGGCCATCCGGGCCGCCGTCGGCGATCACGCCTCGGTGTACGCACCGAAGTCCGCACTGGGCCACTCGATCGGCGCCGTCGGCGCCCTCGAGTCGGTGCTGACGGTCCTGAGTGTGCGGGACTCCGTCGTCCCGCCCACGCTCAACCTCGAGAATCAGGATCCAGAGATCGAGCTGGATGTCGTGAAGGGTGAACCCCGTCAGGGCCAGATCGATTTCGCAATCAACAACTCGTTTGGATTCGGTGGGCACAACGTCGCGCTCGCCTTCGGAAGGGCCTGACAGGTCGGCACAGCCCGAACGGTGGGGGTTCCACAGCCAGCGGGACCCCCACCCCGACCACCGCCCGTAGGCGGCTCGCACAAGGAGGACCGGCGATGACCATCCTGGAACCGATCAGCAGATCCGAGACCCCGCTCGATCCCCGTGACCCCTTGGCGCGGCTGGAACAGCTCTTCGACCCTGGTACCACGGTCCCCCTGCACCCCCGCGACAAGTCGGGCGTGCTGGCCGCCGCGGGCACGATCGACGGTGTGCGCACCGTCGCGTACTGCTCCGACGCCACCGTGATGGGCGGCGCCATGGGCGTCGAGGGCTGCAAGCACATCGTGAACGCCATCGACACCGCAATCGGCGATCAGTCACCGATCGTCGGGATCTGGCACTCGGGCGGCGCCCGCCTGGCGGAGGGCGTCGAAGCCCTGCACGCCGTGGGCCTCGTGTTCGAAGCCATGGTCCGCGCCTCCGGACTCGTCCCCCAGCTTTCCGTCGTCCTCGGCTTCGCCGCGGGCGGCGCCGCCTACGGTCCCGCGCTCACCGACGTGGTGATCATGGCGCCCGAGGGCCGCGTCTTCGTGACCGGCCCCGATGTGGTGCGGTCCGTCACCGGCGAGCAGGTCGACATGGCCTCGCTCGGCGGCCCCGACACCCACACCAAGAAGTCCGGCGTCGCGCACATCGCGGCCACCGACGAGCCCGACGCCTTCAACCGCGCCCGCCGTCTGGTGTCGATGTTCTGCGACCAGGGCGCCTTCGACCTGGTGGCCGCCGAGCACGGCGACACCGACCTGCGCGCGCTGATGCCGGCCTCCGCCAAGCGTGCCTACGACGTCCGCCCGATCCTGCACGAACTGCTCGACAACGTGGACGGCGAGTCCGACTTCGAGGAACTGCAGGGCAACTACGCCCGCAGCATCGTCACCGGCCTCGGCCGGCTCGGCGGCCGCAGCGTCGGCGTGATCGCCAACAACCCGCTGCGCCTGGGCGGCTGCCTGAACTCCGAGAGCGCCGAGAAGGCGGCCCGCTTCGTGCGGTTGTGCAACGCCTTCGGGATCCCGCTGGTGGTCGTCGTCGACGTTCCCGGCTACCTCCCCGGCGTGAGCCAGGAATGGGAGGGCGTGGTCCGACGAGGCGCGAAGTTGCTGCACGCGTTCGCCGAGGCCACCGTCCCCCGGGTCACCCTGGTGACCCGGAAGATCTACGGCGGCGCGTACATCGCGATGAACTCCCGGGCGCTCGGTGCGACCGCGGTGTTCGCCTGGCCCGAGGCCGAGGTTGCCGTGATGGGCGCCAAGGCCGCCGTCGGCATCCTGCACAAGCGGGCCCTCGCCGCAGTCCCGGAGGAGGAGCGCGAGGCCCTGCACGACCGCCTGGCGGCCGAACACGAGGCCATCGCGGGCGGCGTCGGACGCGCCATCTCGATCGGTGTCGTCGACGAGCTGATCGACCCGGCCAAGACCCGCAGCACGCTGGCCGCCGCACTGGCCGCCGCCCCCGCCGGCCGCGGACGGCACAAGAACATCCCGCTGTGAGCTGACAGCGCGGCAACACAGCAGCAGGCCCCCGACATCTCGTCGGGGGCCTGCTGCTGTCAGTGCGGCGCTGGTTCGTGCAGCTCAGCGCGGCGGCACTATACGACCGTGGCCGGTCAGAGCGGGCGCACGGAGGCGGCCTGCGGACCCTTGGGTCCCTGCACCACCTCGAACTCCACCTGCTGGTTCTCGTCGAGGCTCTTGAAACCAGAGCTTTCGATCTCGGAGTAGTGGACGAAGACGTCCGGTCCGTCGGCGCGGGCGATGAAGCCGAAGCCCTTCTCCGCGTTGAACCACTTCACTGTTCCCTGAGTCATGTTTTCTCCTTACAGGGCTGGGATGCGGGACCCACACCGTGTGGCGTCCCGGGCCGGTTCGAAACTCGGCGTCTCCAGATTCCTGAAGGCAGACAGAGCATGCGCAACAAATGTTCCGCTCGACAAAAGTTCCTTGCGAGCGTGCAAAAACACAGACACAGAAAAACTACGACCATCAGGGTCAACCGCACCGGCGCCGGGTTCATTCCCGGTGCCGGTGACGAGGCCCGGGTGCCGACGCGCACCGACCGCGTCAGCCGACGGCAACCAGCACCCCACGGCGGCCCGTGCGCCCGGCCTCGTCGACCAGGGCGACGCGAGATCGGCGTACGAAAAGGCCGGCGCACCCGCCACGTTCCCGACCGGTCCCGGCGCGGCCGAGGCCGTCGACGAGGGCCCGGGCGGCGGCGACGTAGAACTCCGTCGACGGGACGTCCATGCGCGCCGCGGCGCTGATCGCGACGCCCGGGCCGCACACGAGTTGCGGGCCGGCGCCTAACCGACGTCGCGGTGCAGCCAGGTGACCTCCGCGCCCTCGCCGCCGCTGCGGTAGGGCTCGAGCTCAGTGTCCCAGTCGGAGCCGAGTGCGACATCGAGTTCCGACGCCAGGTCGCCGGTGTCCCGGTGCGCCGCGATGATGGCCCGGAGCCGCATCTCGCCGAGGATGACGTCGCCGTTGGCGCTCATCGATCCGTGCCAGAGCCCGAGTCCCGGTACATGACTGAATCTTTCGCCGTCCACGCCCTCGCTGGCGTCCTCGGTCACCTCGAACCTCAGCATCGGCCAGGGCCGCAGCGCGTTGACCAGCCTGGCGCCTGTGCCGACCGGCCCCGTCCAGTTGCTGGTCGCGCGCAGCAGTCCTGGCGAGGCGGGCTGGGAGGACCACTTGAGATTGGCCCGGCAGTCCAGGGTCGCGGTCAGCGCCCACTCGACGTGCGGGCATACGGCCGCGGGCGAAGAGTGCACGTGCAGTACACCATTCGTGCCTTCAGCGAACTGATTCAACGCGTGCACGGGATACCTCCAGCTTCGACGAGGGACGTCTTCCCCAACGACCTCGTGTCGGCTCCGCGCGCTTTCGAGGTATCAGTGTGCACCAGGGGCCAGCTTTACGCATCACGAACAAATAACCGGCAGTTACCCGACGGTCCGGCGCCTTCTCGGCTACGGTCCGGACGCCTCCGCGAGCACCGCGTCGCTCAGCGGCGGCCAGGCCTGCTTCGCCCAGTCCCCGAACGGCTTGTCCGCCAGCGCCACACACGCGAGCGACCGCGCGGGGTCGACCCACAGGAAGGTGCCGGACTGTCCGAAGTGCCCGTACGTGGCAGGCGAGTTCGCGGCGCCGGTCCAGTGCGGCGCCTTGCCGCCCTTGATCTCGAACCCGAGCCCCCAGTCGTTGGGCCGCTGCGAGCCGTAGCCCGGCAGCAGGCCGTCGAGTCCGGGGAACTGGACCGCGGTCGCGTCGGCGGCGGTCTGCTCGGAGAGCAGGGTCGGGCGCAGCAGTTCGCGGGCGAAGCGAGACAGGTCGGCGACCGTGGAGCGAGCGCCGTGCCCGGCCGGGCCGTCGAGCGTGGACGCGGTCATGCCCAGCGGCGCGAACACCGCCTCGCGCAGGTACTGGGGGAACTCGATCCCGCTCTCGGCGGCGACCAGGTCCGCGAGCACCTCGAAGCCGGCGCTGGAGTAGATCCGCTTGGCGCCGGGCGCGGCCGCCACCACGTTCTCGCCGAACGCGAGGCCGGAGGCGTGCGCGAGCAGGTGCCGCACCGTGGACCCGGGCGGTCCGGCGGGCTGGTCGAGCTCGACGGCGCCCTCCTCGACGGCGACGAGCACCGCGTACGCCACCAGCGGCTTGGTCACCGACGCCAGGGCGAACACCCGGTCCTGCTCCCCCGCCACCCCGATCGGGCCGTCCGGACCGATCACCGCCGCGGCGGCATGGTCGACGGGCCACTGGGCGATCGCATTGAGGCTCTGCACCCGGTCAGCCTACGAGGGTGGTCCGACACCGGACACGACGACGGCGCCGGGCCGCTCAAATGAGCTGCCCGGCGCCGTCGAGTGGTGCGAGGTCTAGCGGTCCGCGTCGGTGTACTTGATGACGCCGCGGAGGTTCTTGCCGTCCAGCATGTCCTGGTAGCCCTCGTTGATCTGCTCGAGGCTGTAGGTGTTGGAGATCATGTCCTGCAGGTTCAGCTGACCGGACTTGTACAGGTCGAGCAGCATCGGGATCTCGTGACGCGGGTTGGCGCCACCGAAGACGTTGCCCTTGAGCGTCTTCTGCAGCATCGCGAAGAGGAAGAGGTTCATCTTCACGTCCATGTCGGACATGTTGCCCATGGAGGTCACGACGCAGGTGCCGGCCTTGGCGGTCAAGGTCAGCGCCGGGTCCACCAGCGCGCCGTCCATCTCGCCCATGGTCAGGATGACCTTCTGGCACATCTTGCCCCAGGTCAGCTCCATGACCGGGACGATGGCCTCCTCGAGGCTCGCGTAGGCGTGGGTGGCACCGAACTTGAGGGCCTGCTCGCGCTTGAACGGGACCGGGTCGATGGCGATGACGTGGCGTGCACCCGAGACGACCGCGCCCTGCAGCGCGGCCATGCCGACGCCGCCGACGCCGACGATCGCGACGGAGTCACCGGGACGAACCTGCGCGACGTTGGTCGCCGAACCCCAACCCGTCGTCGTGCCGCAGCCGACGAGCGCGGCGACCTCGAACGGGATGTGCTCGTCGATCTTGACCGCGGAGTACTCGTGCACGGTCATGTAGGGCGAGAACGTGCCGAGCAGGGACATCGGGATGACGTTCTGGCCGCGGGCCTGGATGCGGAAGGAGCCGTCGGAGATGGACTGGCCGGTGAGCAGGCCCATGCCGAGGTCGCAGAGGTTCTGGTGACCCTGCGTACACGGGTCACAGGCGCCACAGGCCGGGATGAAGGACAGGACGACGTGGTCGCCCTCCTTCAGCCTCTTGACGTTCGGGCCGACCTTGGTGACGACGCCCGCACCCTCGTGCCCGGCCAGGACCGGGAAGGACGGCAGCGGGGTGGCGCCGGTGACGAGGTGGTAGTCGGAGTGGCACATCCCGGCCGCCTCCATGCGGATCTGGACCTCGCCCTCCCGCGGATCACCGAGTTCAATCTCCTCGACCGAGAACGGCTCGTTCAGTCCCCACAACAGCGCGCCTTTAGTCTTCATCTTCGTTCTGGCCTTTCGTCCGCGTCAGCTTGTCGTGATCGAGGTGACGGTGATCACAGGGCACACGATAGCCGGAATCCGGCCAAATTGGAACACGTTCTAGGCGAATTTCGTATCAGGGTGAAACGAAGAGGGAAACGCGCAGTTCAACGGGGGTGCACCCGCCGAACTTCCGGCGCGTCGGCGGCCCCCGGAGGGCGGATTCCGGCCTCGAACTGGACGCTCGTTCGCCAGCCTCGCACATCGTGCAGATGATGAACACACTCGTGGGCGAGGTACCGCGCGGGGGACTCCACGGCGACGGCGGCACCGGCGCCCCGCAGGCGCCGCCGGCCGGCGGCACCCCGGCGAAGGCGACCCCACGCTACGAACCGCCCCGGCGCCGCGTCAGCCGATCTGAAGCGGCAGGCTGTGGTGCCGCCGCACGAAGATGCTGGGCACCCAGACTGCATCGCCGGCGAGCCCGACGTCGGAGCTGCGGTCGAGGAGCAGGGTGATCGCCGCGAGCGCCTCCATCCGGGCCAGCGCCGATCCGACGCAGAAGTGCGCGCCCTTGCCGAAGGCCAGGTGCGAGCGGATGCTCGGGCGGTCGAGGACGATCTCGTCCGGACGCTCGAACCGCGCCGGGTCCCGGTTCGCGGCGCCCCACAGCAGCAGCAGGTGACTGCCGGCGGGCAGCGCGACCCCGCCGAGGGTGGCGTCGGAGACGACGTGCCGGTGGTGCGCGCGGAACGGCGACTCCAGCCGCAGCGCCTCGTCGAGGAAGGCGTCGACCAGCGCGGGCTCGGCGCGCAGCCGCTCCTGCACGTCCGGGCGGGCGGCGAGCAGTCGCGCGGCGCTGGCGATCAGCCCCGCCGTCGACTCGCCGCCGGCGCCGACCAGCTGGATCAGGATCAGGACCGCGACGTCGTCGGTGAGCTCCCCGGCCCGGCAGGCGGCCGCGAGCACGCCCATGAGGTCGTCGCGTGGGTCCGCCTTGGCCGCGACGAAGCGGGTGTGGAGGTAGCCGGCGAGCTCCACGGACGAGGCGACGAGCCGGCCGAGCCGGTCCCCCGTGGCCACCCCGCCGAGCAGTTCGGTGCTGTCGTACGCCCAGGCCAGCAGCTGCGGCACGTCCTGCTCGGGCAGGCCGACGAGGTGCGCGATCAGCGCCAGCGGCAGCTTGTCGGCCATGTCGGCGGCGTAGTCGATCCGGCCGTCGCGCAGTCCCTCGGCCCACAACCGGTCGGCCAGCAGGTCGACGGTCGGCCCGAGCGCCCGGATCCGCCTGCCGAGGGTGTGCAGCACCAGCTTGCGGTGACGGCCGTGGGTGGGGTCGTCGGCGGTGGCCAGCACGTGCACGGCCCGCCCGCCGCCGTCCATGTCGAAGGTGACCGGCGGCCCGTCCGGCTGCTGGACGAGGACGCCGGTCAGGTTGGACGAGAAGTCCTCGACGCGGGCGGTCGCCTCGGTGACGAGATCCCAGGTGGAGACGAGGTAGAAGTCGGTGCCCGGGACGCGGTGGACGGGCGAGCTCTCGCGCAGCGACCGGTACAGCGGGTTCGGGTCGTCGAGGTTCGCCGGGTCGAAGATGTCGATCCCGTCGAGCGGCAACGCGGTCATCGGCGACTCCCAGCAGTAGTAGAACCCGTTACAGATTCACCACCGTTCACCCTCGCCGCAGCCCTGTCAAGCAGGGAAAACGGGCTGAGATCGAGGCCTGAGCGCCGGCCGGGTCCGGCGTCTCACCGGCCCGGCGGCGCCCCGTCCCGCCGCTGCTCAGCGCCGCGCCGGCCGGCGCCGCGCCTAGACTCACCCGCAATCTCGTCTCACACGTGAGACGACTGTGAGACGGAGAATCGGGGGCCCTGGTGGACGAGTCGCACCGTCGGCAGGACTGGCTGGGCACGGACCCGCGGCGCGCGGCCGCGATCGCGCGGATCCGGGGCGCCGCCGCCGAACTGTTCCTCGAGCGCGGCCTCGACCAGGTCAGCGCGGAGGACGTCGCGGCGCGGGCGGGATGCTCCCGCGCCACCCTCTACCGGTACGTCGGCGGCAAGTCCGCCCTGGTGGGCGGGGTGGTCGCGGCCGCCGCGGAGACGGTGGCCGAGCGGGTCGCCGCCGCGGTGGCGCCGCTGACCGGGTCGCGGCGGATCGTCGAGGCGATCCTGGTCTCGGTGGCGGCGGTGCGCGCGGACCCGGCGCTGGCCGCCTGGTTCGCCCACTCCGGGCCCGGACGCGGCGACGACTACCTGGCGTCGTCGCCGGACCTCGGCCGGATCGCCACCGCGCTGACGGGCATCGCGCCCGACGACGACGCCGCTCAGTGGATCGTGCGGGTGGTGATGTCGCTGCTGGCGCTGCCCGCGGCCGACCCGGCCGTCGAGCGGCGGATCGTCGAGCGGTTCGTCGAACCCGCGTTCCGGTAGCGCCGACCGTTCACGGGACCGTCGACGGCGGTCCACCCGCGGTCGACCGCTCGGCCACCGGGGCAGATCAAGGTGACTCGCACTTCCCCGTCGACCAGGAGATCACCCACCCATGCCCCTCACCCCACGCAGCGCGTTCACGACGCTTGCCGCGTTTGTCCTCGTCGGCGCCGGCGCCCTCGGCGCCACCGGGACCGCCCTCGCCGGACCCGACCTGAACGCGCCCACCTGCGGGCCCTCCGCGGGCAGCCTGTCCGACCTGCTCCCCAACGGTTCGTCGAGCGGGTCGGCCGCCGGCTTCTCCGACTCCCCCTACCGATGCGCCGAGGCCGGCGACCTCATCGACGTCCGGATCGGCGACGTGCGCGCCACCCAGCCCTCGCTCGGGTACGACGAGGTGTACTACAAGCTCGGCCGGTACACCCTCGGCAAGGACCCGATCAACAAGAAGTTCGACGACTGGTGCGAGGCGAACGGTCAGGTCGAGGCGGTGTCGGCGACCCCGGCCGCCAAGATCTCCGATCCGGGGTCGTTCGCCTGCGCGCTGCCGGTCGGCCAGGAGACGGCCGAGTCCATCGCGCCGATGAAGACCGTCGTGGTGGGTCCCGCCGGCAAGCTCTACCTGACCGACGGCCACCACACGCTGACCTCCTTCTACGAGACCGAGGGTCCCGACGTGCACGTGCGGTTGCGCGTGCTCGGCAACCTGAGCGCCCTGTCCGGCAACGCCTTCTGGGCCGAGATGCAGAAGAACGGGTGGGTCTGGAACCGCGACGTCGACGGCAAGGAGGTCCCGGTCGCCGGCCTCCCCGCCGGGGTGGGCCTGGCCAACTTCGCCGACGACCGGTACCGCAGCCTCATGTACTTCGCCCGGGACATCGGCTTCACCGCCGGGACAATCCCGTTCCAGGAGTTCTACTGGGGCGCATGGCTGCGCGACACCCAGGCCGCCGACCTGAGCGGCTGGAACCCGCACGAGCCCGCCAGCTACCTCGACACCGTCAAGCGGGTCACCAAGGCGCAGACGGCCCTTCCGTCTGGCGCAGTGGTCGACGGCGGCTTCACGGCCGGCCAGCTCGGTGCGCTGGCGGAGTGGAACGACGGCAAGGCCGAGGACAAGGGCGAGTTCGCCAAGCTGTCCAAGCCGTACTCCGACGGCAAGCCCGGCAAGATCGCCTACGCGCTGGAATACAAGGCGGCGCACGGGAAGTAGGCTCCGTCGCCGCCCGAGAATCGGCGGTGTCCGCCTGACGACGGAGGCCCCGGAGCCATGCGCCGGGGCCTTCGCCATGCCCAGCGACGGTAGAGTGCGGCCATGGCGATCAGCCGCAAGTCCAGGTACGCGCGGCGACGCAAGCGGCGGATGGACCTCGTCGAGCACGACCTCACCGCGCCGCAGTGGACCGCGCTGCAGGAGGCGTGGAACGGCTGCGCCTACTGCGGCGCCCAGGACCAACCGCTACAGCGCGACTGCGTCCTGCCGATCTCGCGAGGCGGCCGCTACACGCTGGGCAACATCGTGCCGGCCTGCGCCTCGTGCAACTCCAGCAAGTGCAACGGCGAGGTCACCGCCTGGATGCGCCGCAAGGGACACGACGAGGAGGCCTTCCTGCTGCGCCTGCACGAGATCGGCGCGGCGATGAGGGCACTCTTCCCGAGTCCGCCGGACGGCGATTCACGGATACCATAGAACTGGTCGCGGGCGGGCGACTCGAACCCGCGACCAAGGGGTCGATGCCCCACCAGACTTAATGGCACGAACGCCGACAGGACCGCCGACAATGCTCCACCGACGAGATGGGTTCTCGGGGTGCCTGACTCGCAGCCGGACCGGAAGCGAGTAAACGATTACTCGCGGCATCCAGTCGTCACCTTGGAACACTGTGAAGTAGATCGCACGCATGGGCTGATATTGGCGTAACCAGTTGTACCACCGGACAAAAGGAACGACCTCATCATTTCTGTGTCCTGTGGGGGGTAGACGATGAACGAACACGAACAGCTCCGGACGGCGTGGTTGGAGCAGGCCCGGGCCGCCGCGAGGCGTTACGGACAGTCGGAGATAATGAGGGAGGACGTCGAGCGGCGACGCGATGCCAGGGACAGCCCCGTCGTCGACTCCGCAGAGCGGATTATCGCCCGTGCGGAGCGGATCATCGGACCTGCCACAACCCTCACCTTCGAGCCGGGAGTGATAGGCGCAACCGCACCGATTGAGGGGTTCGAGGCCCGTCCCGGTAGTACTGTCCGATTATGCGGGGACGATTCGTGGGTATCGGAATCGACGACTACTCGATCGCCAGGCTGCGACACCTCGAGGTGATCATGCACCGGGCGAACTTCATCGAGTTGAATGGCAGCACACCACCTGTCGACTGTCGAGGATCTGCGGGATGCCTTCGATTACCTGGTCGCCGAGATTCGGCTGCGCCAGCCGCCACCGTTCGATCCGAATGACCCGGCGAATGTGCACACGCTCCACGTCACACTCGCGATGATCGCGATCGATCCGTTGGACCTTACCGAAAGCCTACGAGCTGCGCGGCTTGTATCTCGGGCGGCGCAGGGGATCGTTGCGAAACCGCCGACGAGTATTCCTGTCGAGGTGATTGCCCCGTACTCCATTGCGGTGATCTTCTCCCAGGCTGCGCTGACCGGTTCCGGATTCACCGCCGCCATGGTGCGGGATCTGTTTGCCCAGGTCGGCGTGATGACTCTCTTCTTTAGCACCAACTGAGGAACTGCAATGACAGAGAAACAGAACAAGCCGACGACCCGAACGCGCAGGACTGCGCCGAAGGCCGACAACGAAGGGAAGGCCGAAAATGCGGGTCCGCAAATCCAGCCGCAAGTGGAATTGTCGAACGTCACCATCGAGCGGCTGCGCGCACGGCTCACCCGCAAGTATCACTAGGGAGCACCAATGAGCGTCCGCTACATCCGGGTGAAACCGATCGTCGATCTGTTCGCGCCCGCCATTCGCGCGTTCGGCAATATCGCCATCGTCGGTCAGGTCTCGCCCGTCCTCGGAGCCCCGGCCGCGCCGACCGCCGCAGCGGCTGCGGGGACCGCACTCGAGGTCGGCACCTATCGATATTCGGTGTCGCTGGTGACGTCCCGAGGAGAGACCGATCCCGGCGCAGAGGTCGCGGTCACGACCACTTCCACCAACCGGGCGGTCAACCTGACCGTACCGACCGGGACCGGCACCGACATCAGCGCGCGCCGAATCTATCGGACGGTCGTCGACGGCCCTGCGGACTCTGGCCGTCTGTTGGCGACGATCGAGGACAACACCACGACCAGCTTCAACGACCGGACCGGCGATGCGCAGCTGGGCGGAGTGCCATCGATCTTGCGACTGAACACGCCGGTCGCCTTCACCGATCCAGCCGAGGCGCGCCGGCGCGCGCCCGGCGAGTTGAGTACCGCGATCGCGCTGGCATTCGCCCAGAGTCCCGGGCCAACGCTGGTGTACGGCGTGCGCGTCGCATCGCCCACGCCGGAGGTCGGCGCCGCGCTCGACGCCGTCGCCAAGCTCGATGTGCAGCTCGTCGTGCTGGCCAACACGGAACTGACTGCCACGACGACCGTCGCGAACGGCCCGTTGGCGAAGCTCGTCGACCATGTCACATCGGTGTCGAACACTGGGCGCGACGGGCAAGAACGAATGGGCGTGGCCATGCTGCCGAAGGGGTCGACCAGTGTCACGTCGGTGCTCGCGAGCGAACGGATGGTGTACATCGCGCACAACAGCGACCAGGATGCGGCCGTCGCCGTGGCCGGGACGATCGCCGGCTACGAGCCGCACATCTCCATGTTGTTGAAACCGGTGAACATCACCAGTCCGAACTTTTCCGCCACCGACATCACCGCGCTGAACGGAGTAGAAACCTTCGACTCCGGACCGGCGGGTAAGGGCGTGAACTGGCTGACCAATCCATCGCTGATCCCGGGTACCGGTGTGTACCTGGGGGAGGGCTACACCGCGGGACTTGGACCCGGGCAGAAGCGCTACATCGACATCGTGCGCACCGTCGACGACGTGTCCTTCCGGCTCAAGGCGCAGCTGATTAAGACCATCGGCAACCTCCGGGTGAGTCGTTCCGGGCTGCGTGCCCTCATCGCGCAGATGGAGGCGATTCTCGATCCGCTCGTCAAGGCCGAGGTCTTGGAGGACTACGAACTGGTCGTGCCGTTGCTCGCCATGCTCGACAAGGATCCGGCGACGCTCACTCCGTCTGAGGTCACCCAGATCAACAACGCCCAAGCCCAGCGGGTCGTTGAGGTCATGGTCGCCGTGGACTACGCCGGCGCGATTCACCGCCTGGCGATCACCCTGAAGTTCGAGTAGAGGAGCTGCAATGCCGGACTGGAACACCCGCCTCGAGGTCAAGTTGGGTGACGCCACGATAACGCCGATCTCGACGTTCACCCCGACCTTCAACGTGCCGCACACCGTGCTCCACAGCGTCGAGGACGACAATGTCGGCTACGTCCGACAGCCGTTCACGTTCACCTTCACCATGGGTGTACCGGCGGTGGCCTCCGCGGTGGCCGACCTCACCGAGCTCGCCGCGAATGGCAAGGAGTTCTCGGTCGTGGTGAGCGGAGAAGAAGGTCGGGGCGGACTGGGAATGGTGGGTCGGCGCAAATGACCCCGGCGTTGGCTGGCTCTGCCTGAAAATCCAGGCGAAGCGCGTTCACGGCCACGTCTACTCCAAGTTGCACCATCACGGACCGGGGAACCGCCAGTACGACACCCTGATCGGGAGCTGCGAGAGGCGGCGGCAGGAATACCCGTTCCACGTCTTCTACAACGGCTGGCCAAACAACCTTTGCGATGGACGCGCCGTTGAAGACCTACTTCCCAACGGCGGTCGAATGGAGGAAGTGATCCGCGAGCTCCGAGGAGTCCCGCTTGAGTGGATACCGCAGGACCCGATGTTCTGGGGTTGTGCAGCGGTGCCGTCGGAGCAAGTTCGCGAAATCCACATGACCGCGATGCGAAACCGAACCGCTGGCGGTTCCACCTATGCACCGCTGTACCTGCAGCACTCGATCCCGTGGTCTGAACTATTCCTTCCACGATCCGTTCTCGCTGCCGCATCCAATCCTGGCGAGGTGCTCGACGGACTTCAGCTCATGTTGGACATGCTGAGTGCCGGCGAGCATGACGGACAGCTGAGGGACGACGTCGACGATGCGCGGCGTGGGCGGCACCAGCGGCTCCCTGACTACGTCATCGACGCGTTGCAGGGTGACCCGCTGAGTCGCGAGCCCCAAACCACAACGGTCGGCCGCCGATTCCCGAAGGCAGTTGTCGTCGCCCACCTGGGATTGGAACGGTTGTTCGTCGACGAGCGCGAAGAGCTTCGCTGATGGCCGGGGCGAATCCTGACAGTTGGGCTACCACATCGACCCCGCCCAAAACCGTGACCGGTGCTCGAACGAGGTTCCTGCTCGACTTGCACGGAAGGGACCTGCTGTCCGTCCACGGCCGAACGCCTGTCACCAATCCGCACCGTTCGTGATGGAACCGTTCACGGCCCGCCTACGTCAAACCAAACGGGCTTTGCTGTGAGGCCCCGTACCACACAGCAGTGCCCGGCACCGCTGTGTCTGGAAGAGAGACGGGGAGCGTCGCATCGGGAGATCAGCTGGGCGTCGATACTGACGCGTTGCGTTTGCTCGCTGCATCGTTGAGGGGCGAGGCCGACCGAATCTCGGGAATCGACCCGTCCGGTCCGATCGATACCGCGGCTGGCGCGATGCCGGGGTCGTCGATCGGGGCCGCAGCGGCACGCGCCGGAGCCCCATTACTCAAGGCACGCCGCGACAGTGGGTGGCCATCCATCAATCCATCGATCCATCCATTCCAGCAAGACTGAAACCTCTCCAGGAGGATCAGAAGCTCGCGGGAAGTCCCGCGTTCCAGCGGTTTCCGGCCAGGACCAGGCGCTGAGGTTGCGCCCGCGCCGTACGTGGCGGCCATGAAGGTCGGGTGATGACCTGGTGTAGATACGTGCACGCATCCATTCCCAGCGAGGTGGTCGCAAGTTCGAGTAGTTGACTACTTGTGACAGTCCGTGGGTTCGGCCCGACAATGCGACTCCGGCGCAGCTTGTGTGACGAAGTCTGCGACATGAGCGAGCTGAGCTATCCACGGCGGGGGAGACGGAGGCGTGGCTGTCATGACGGACGGAACGATTTATGGCGTGAAGCCCAATGGTGATCTGCAGTAGTATCGCCACGATGGCTGGCAGGACGGCACCGCACATTGGACCGCCGGCGCCCCTTTTCACCACGAATTGCAACAGCTGACCGTGCCCCTGATGGACCGGGATGTCTGTCCAGACGCACGGCTGAGCCGCATCCTCGTGCATCTTTCGCTGCAGCTCGGTCTGCTTCACCGCGATCATCGCCTGAAGCGCCATGGCATAGAGCGCACCACACGCGATCACAGCAGCCGCGACGGCAGCTGCCGCAGAGAAGTCTTCGGCCTGCATGTGAGCCCGCCGTTCAGACGCCAGAGCTACCCCAGGAATAGAGCAGCATCAAACATCGCCACATAGCCGCCACAGAATTTCACAGGCGGAAGGACACGTCACTATGACCGTGGCGGGTGCTGCCCCGGCACCTAGGCTGCGGGCGACAGACACCGCAACAGTGACTAGGCGCCGATTGGGTTCGGCCCCGACGTGCTGGGGGCTGGCGAATTCCGATGCGCGACATCGAAGGCCGACCGGGCGCACCGTCGCCTGGCGAGCATAGCTCAGTAAATTAGGTAGCCGACTACTCGACTCCATTGGCCCGCGCCTCACGTAGAATGCGATGTGGCGGTGCCAGTCGCGGCAATGAACAGGCGCGTCGCGTTCTCCGCAGGGGCCGCCCACAGGAACGGAGCCGCGGACATGCTCGACGCCGACGGGGTAATGATGTTGCTCCCAGCAAAGGCAGGCGGGACAGACTACCGGCTCGGCTCGGACTGCCCCGCAGACGATCACGATCATTTGCATCTGTGGGCCGACACCTTGACGAAGGAAACCGAAGACGGTGTGACGTTCTGGCGGTCAACTGGTCACCCGATCCAATACGCCAGCGGCAAACCCGACGGCACCAGTCACCGAATAACGATCATCGCCGGCGGCGGCGCACAGGCCTACAACTGGAAGACTGGCGCAATCGAGCACGGCTTCTGTGGTAACGCGCACGACCTGAGCGCGTTCGAAGCGACTATCTACTGCCGCCTGCACACACCGACTGGAACTCACGAATCGGTCAGTTGGATCATCCGTGGCGGCGAACACGATGCGCAACGCCCCGAAGACGCCAGCTGCATCGGCATCAGTTTGAGAGATGCGCCCAGCCAGAACTCGGTTTTCAAGGAACTCACCCATCCGGTCTACGGATATAGCGACGTCAGGCCCAAGTTTGACTACACAAAGGCCTCCGGGAAATGGCTTGGGATAAAGGTAGTTTCGTATATCGACAGCACCACCACCGTGCGCAATTTGATGTATCTTGATACCGACCCCTACAGCAGCGCAGGAAGCAAGAAAAACGATTGGCGCCCGTACCTGGAATGGACCGACACTCAAGGTGTGGTTATGGGCGCCTACGCGCAGGCCGCGTTGTGGGCGGGCTGGATGAACACCTTTCGCGTCGACGGATGGACGCTAGTCGACTTCTCGATTGTGTCGGCCAGGGAGATCGTACTTCCTTAAGCGACGGTTTATATGCTACGCCACCGATCGCTATCTCCGGAGCGGAGGAGTCTTGGTTCGCCAGGTTACACGTCGCCGGTAGCCAGCGCGCGAATGACCGCCTCGTCTTCTCAGGGACATGAGCCGTGATGCCCGGCGATCTCATTGAGAACAATCCTGAACTGTCGCTCGGGAGGTGATCTGACTCGTGATATCCGTTAGGTCGACGCCGTTTGTCACAAGCCAGGTCGACGGCCACATCATTAATGCCTCTGGCGTAGTGCCGGTGAGCGCCTCTCGGTTCGTGTTCATCGACAACAGCGATCCCCGCGCCCTGCTCGAGTTGAACCTCAACCCTGACGGCACACAGGACGGCCCGATCGTGAGGCGGCACCTCGTCGGGCTGGCCGCCGGCGCATTGTCGGATCCAGAGGGAATCGCGCGTGTCGACACCGGCGCCGGATTCGACCTGATCGTCACATCGTCGCTTTGCGTCAAGAGCGCTCCCCCGCCGGGAAAGGTTCATGCCCACGACGGGCTGGTGCGGATCCGATACACACCCGATGGTGATCTGCACGCCGACCCGATGCATGGATTTCGCGACTGGCTGATTGCCTGCCACCCCGCGCTGCCGGCGGCTGCGCAACTTTCACCCGACCAGAGCGGTTTGAACATCGAAGGCGTCGCATGGGATCCGTCGCGGCGCGCCCTGCTGTTCGGCGTCCGCTCCCCAGTCACGGCGGGCCGAATTCCGGTGCTGTGCGTCTGCCTGGACACTGATGCGCCCTGGAGCACCACTGCACTGCAACCGGGTCCTGAATTGTCCATCGAGAAGTCCGATTTTGCGTCGCCACAAGGTATTCGCGATATCGAATACGACTCAGCACGGCAGGAGTTCCTAGTCGTCCTGGGCCGGTCGCTCAGCCTTGGCACTGCGCCGTTTCAGCTGTGTACCTGGGATGGCACGGCATCCTCGGTCACCGTCCTCGACGTAAAGTTCGAGCCATCGACAATGAAACCCGAAGGTGTCGCGGCCATCCCGGGTGGCGGCGCGCGCAGCATCGTGTTCGTCGACGACGCGGGCGGCTTCGCAGTACTCAATGGTGCCTGAACAAGCATCCCCACAGCGAGTGAGAACGCCTGAACAGCCGTCAAACCAGAATCAGATCGGCCCGAACTTTCCGCAGAGTCCCAAACTAACAGAACCATGCCGAGCACGAACGCGACAGGCGGTCGGAACCTGATGTGGGCAAACAGCCACGGCTGTACGGGATATGATGCTTCCACACGCGGAGGGGGCTGCGGCTCTAATGATCGCCGTCCTTGCCTGTCGTGATATGTGGCCTCACAGCTCGCAGACTGCGCTTCCTCGCCCCGACTCAGGTCCGCCAGCCGGTTGGACCGGGTGTACAACGAGCCGGCCAGATCAGATTCGAAGACCTCAGGTTACGCATCCGCCAGCCTCCGATTGAAGCCGACGGCCTCGTGACTCGCCGCAACCGCGTCGGCGCGGCGGCCCAGCTCGCCGAGGTTATTGGCTTGTAAGTCCAGTGCTCGGGCCAAGGCGCGAATTGGGACGCGCTCGGGTGGTCGATGACGATCTGCAGGCACAACGTCACAGCGCCGGTACTCGAGGCCAGCTCTTCGACCTCTTTTGAAGCGGGTTTGTGTCGGTGGGCCACCCAGGCCGGCATGCACGCAGCTTGCCAACCCAAGATCCGGGCGGCACCAGGGGATAAGCCAGGCGCCGGGCGGTTCCCACCCTGGTCGTTAGATCAGCCTGATTCTTTTGCCGCCACGTCGCCAAGCCGACGACAACAGTAACAACCGCTCCGGCCGCTACGATCAGAGCCATCACGTCGATGTCGCCACGACTAACCCCTGCCTTCACACCTGCTCATCTGCGACGGGCAACGCCGCGCCGCCCATCTCCCTTACCAAGTATCTCGGCGACCTAGGACAGGCCAGAGCTACGTACGGCATCCTTCGTTGAGTCCGCCGAGCCACGGTGACGGTTACCGAGCACCGGGTGCGGCACCACCACGCTCGGCCGCCCCGCGGACTTGGCAGCCAGCACCGCGGGCAGGACGCCGCGGACCCCGCACAGTCGGCCATCCAGCGCCAACTCCCCGAGCAGCACCGATCTCTCAAGGTCCGCGGTCGGCGCCCGACCGTCGGCGACCGGGACCGCGCAGGCCAAGGCCAGATCGAAGCCGCTAACACCCCTCCATTCATTCCATCCATCCATCGTCTGTCACCAACTCGTGCAGCAGTCCGTGGTCTGGAAGTAACGATTCGCGTTCGACACTCGGATCGTGACTGACTCGCGTCAAATCGTAGTTCTGAGCATCAGGCGACTGCTGTCGACCTGGTATGTCCCCGGAAGAGGTGTGATCCTGGAGATTGCGAAACCAAGCGACCCTGATCTTGCTGGACCGCGCCTGGAGGGTCCAGCGCTGCGGTAACGTCTTGCGATGACCCAAATTCAGGCTTGGCTAGCTGGAGGAACACTTGGGCTAACTACGCTCATGCTGCTCGCACTGTGGGCCTTGGTGTGGACACATCGTAGGAGTAAGGCTGAAGTGCTCCTCCTCGGAGTTCCCACCGGCGAGGTCGCCGTTTCCTTGGGAAGCATCGGTATCGTCGCTACTCTCGCCTTCAGCGGCGTTTTGGACGCAAAGATTGCCGGCACGCTGCTTGGCGCTCACGTCGGGTACCATGCGGCGGCGTCCAAACGACGATAGGCGGCTGGTCTTGAAAGGGGTGTGGCCCGCCAATGGCGCCAAAGCATCAGGGCCGATTGGCCGTTCGGCCGACAGTCTCGGGAGTCGACGGAGTCGACGGAGTCGACGGAGTCGACGGAGTCGACGGAGTCGACGGAGTCGAACTTACGACGGATCAGGCCGCCGCGTAACATCCGCAGGACTCAACTCACCCTGACACGCAGGAGACCCACACACAGGCACTCGGTTCCGACTTCGAGCTTTGAGCCGATCGCCCCACCGACTGCGTGCATGGACCGGTAGTTGTCGAGGTGGTCGAGGACCATCCTCACCGCTCGCTCAAGCCATTCGGCCGGGTAACGCTTGGGCATGATCCGCATCCCTAACAAGAAAGGAAGCAGATCAAGCCCGGGGACGGTTTACCGTGCTCCGCGCGAGCCGGGGACTGCCCCCGATTCGGGTGGCACGGCACCGATCACTCAAACTGGCACTTCGACTGTGCAGCAGCCGCGCGAATCTGGAACTCCTCCAGTTTTGTGTGATCAGGCCCCCCCGTTAAGTGTGATCACCAACTGGTTAACCTATCCAATCCGCTTGCTGCCCAACACGCTCCGCCATTGGTGAACACCTCTACAGCAGGCAAACGGGGTTCTTCCCGATTCAAAGTGCTCGTCCAAATCCTATGACCTATCCCTTAACTGGACGATGTGGTCCACTAAAGGGCACAGACGCTCCAGATCGAGGCGTCAGCGGCGATGGTGGAGAAGAGAACTGCACTCAGTCCGCCGTCAGGTCGTCGGCCATGTCCCGCAGATCCTGCTCGTGGCCACCGGTGACTGCCAGTTCGGCGGGCGAACGTGGATCGTCGGCGAACGCGGTCGGGTTCAGCCACCACGACGCCACGCCCCACGGATCTCCCTTGGCGTTGAGCTGCTGGTTGATCTCGGCAACGATCGGCCGAACCTGTTGGCGTGCAGCGTCGAACTGGAAACCGTTGAACACGAAGCGCTGGCACCTGCACGCGGCGGCCTTCACTACGTCTACCAACATGACCTCGACACGATCGTTGCGGCACAGCGACACTTAGAAGAGAGTGAAGCGCAGGTCGATCAGGCGCTCGCCGTCTCCCAGGTCATGCGGCTCGCGATTGAACTATCCGAGGGGAGACAGGGACCGTACGTCGTGCACTGGTTAGCACCTTCAATTACACGCTGGCTGGCAATCCACCTACGGACCACCAAGGAAGACGTACTGAGACTTATTGGCATTCCGACAGCGGTCGTCAATGACGAGTTGACCCGTGCCGACAAGGACTTTCATTCCTTCGAAATGTCCGGCCTCGACTTGGAGTGGGATGGGCCAGACTATGCTCCGAACTTTGGAAAGTGGATCCGCGGCTTCACAGGCCACAAGGAACACACCGTTCAGCAAGAGATTCAAGGACGGGGTCGGGAGCTCCTACTTCACAAGGTCCAGGAGCACCTGCATGACGCTGCGATCACCCTCCTTTGGCGTCGCTACTTCCCGTTCGTAACCGAGGCCCCGACCGCTCGGGGTGGCCGAGTCGAAAGGCTCAGAACCCCAGCCGTCGAAGGAGTCGACATGACCGACATTGATGCGAAGTGCACATCACCCCGTCTCACTTGAAATGAATCGCTAGATGGCTGGCAGACCGCCGCTTCGAATCGGGCAGCATGGAAAGATCATCCGCCGCCAACTTGGCGGCGGCATTTGGTTGGCGCACTGCCGATTCCGCGACACAGACGGGGTAGTCCGCCGAGTCGAGCGGCGCACCCCGGCTGGCACCCGCGACCAACACGGGAAGCTCGCCGAACAGGAGCTACTCGACCACCTCGATTCGCGCCGCGCACCGAGCGAGGACGAGGTGACCGACTCGACCACGATCACGGCGTTGGTGACGACGCATCTCTTGCGCCTCGAGGACGAGGGGCGGGCCGCGGCGACGATGGACACCTACCGGTTCGCGGCTGGGAAGCTCGAGAGCAAGCTCGGCGGTGTCAGGGTGAGCGAGGCCACGGCCGGCCGAATCGACAGCGCCATACGGGCAATGAGCAAGGCGCACGGACCGACGATGGCGCGGCAGGCGAAGACGATCCTTCGGGGTGCCCTCGGTATCGCGGTGATCGCCGGGGCGCTCGACTCGAACCCGGTGCGCGACGTCTCCCCCATCAAGTCCAAGACACCCCGAAGGGTGCACGACCACACACTGCCGACGAGCTGCGCGCGCTGCTCGTCGCGCTCGGCGAGTCGGACTACTGCGCGGCGAACGATCTGGTCGACCCGATCACGCTCCTGATCGCGACGGGCCTAAGGCGCTCGGAGCTGCTGGCGCTGCGGTGGTCCGACGTCGACGACGACGCCGGCACCGTGACAGTGTCCGGGAAGGTCGTGCGAGCGAAGGGCGACGGGCTGCAGCGCGTCGAGGCGGCGAAGACGGCGGCGGGTCTGCGGACCATCGCCTTGCCGCTGTTCGCGCTCGAGGTGCTGAAGCGTCGGGCCGACGAGCCGCAGCTCGGGCAGCTCGGCGTGATCTTCCCGTCGACAGCCGGCACCCTGCGCGACCCGAACAACTTCGGGAAGCAGTGGCGGAAGGTCCGCGACGACCTCGGGGTGCCGGGGGTGACGACGCACAGCTTCCGGAAGGCGCTCGCCACGCTGATCGACGAGGAGGGGCTGTCTGCGCGCATCGGTGCCGACCATCTCGGGCATCGGCGTCAGCATGCCGATGGACCGGTACATGAGCCGCGGCCGGACGCACGCGGTTGTCGCGGATCTGCTGGACCGGACCGTTGCCGTAAACGACGATTAAACGTCGGATGGCACCTCCCCCGATTGGGAAAAGTGCCATCTACGTGGGGCGGGCGGGGCTCGAACCCGCGACCAATGGATTATGAGTCCACGGCTCTAACCGACTGAGCTACCGCCCCAATTCCGCGCGGGCGACGCCGGCGGACTGCAGAGCAGAATGCTACCGGCCCCCGCGACGCGCACGAGCGGAGGGTGCAGTAACCCATCCGGACCTACGACCGGCGCGACCGCCCACCGGGCAGGTGATCCTCATCACATCCCAAACTACAGCCCGAACCGGGCGAACCCCCGACACCAAAGAAGCCGCCCACCAGGTGATCCTGGTGGGCGGCTTCTCAGTGTGCTCCCCCGACTGGACTCGAACCAGTAACCGTCCGATTAACAGTCGGAAGCTCTGCCAATTGAGCTACAGGGGATTACTTCAGCGCCTCCCGTTTCCGTTTGGCTGCAGAGAGACTTTAACCCATAACCCCACCCAGGTGCCAAATCGCCTGCCCAACGCGTTGTCAGGCACACTGTGGGCAGGCCGTTCGTCGGGGAGGAAAGCAGGAAATGATGCGCTTGTTGATCGGTATCGCCGCGGGCTACGTGCTGGGAAGCAAGGCAGGCCGGGCTCGCTACGAACAGATCAGCCGGGCCGCCAAGGCCGTGGCCGGCAGCCCCGCCACCAAGAAGGTGATCGAGGTGGGCCGTCAGAAGCTCTCCGACAGCCTCAGCACCCAGCCGAAGCTCGAGCCGCTCAAGCAGATCGACACCGAACCCGACACCACCATCTACGTGCCACGCGAACGCCTGTAACGGCTCCCCGCCGGGGGCTAGATGTCCTCCGAGTTGTCCCCGACCGCCTGCTCCAACAGGCTGCGCCGGTACTGCTCGAGCGCGACCAGGTCGCCGAAGAGCGACATGTACTCGTCGGGGTGGTCGGCCTGCGACATCCGCTGCAGCTTGGACTTGAGGTCGGCGACCTGCTGGCCCACCCACACCTCCTGCAGCCGGGCGAGCACCCGCGGGATGTAGTCGGCCATGTCGGAGGCCCGCATCGGCTCGACGGCCAGCTCGGTCACCAGCGACTGCAGCGGCTCCACCAGCCGTCCCACGGCCTCCATCCACTCGGCGCCGCCGAGGCCGGCCCCGGTCCCGCCGGCGTCGGCGACGGCCTGACGGATCATCGCGTAGGCGGGGTGGCTGAACGTCTCGACGGGCAGCGAGTCGAACACCGACCCGGCGATCGCCGGGTACTGCAGGGCCGCCTTGAGCGCGTCGCGCTGCGGCCACAGGGACGGGTCCTTGGGGTTCGGGCGGGCGGGCACGGCCGGGCCGTCGGTGGCCGGCGCGGGCGTCTCGGCGAACGACCCGGACTGCTGCGGCCGACCCCGGGCCGCGTTGCGCGGCGAGTTGCGACGCGCCTCGTCGCGGACCCGCTTGATGACGGTCGGGATGTTGTCCCAGCCCACCCAGCCCGCGAGCTGACGCGCGTAGTCCTCGCGCAGCGCCTCGTCCTTGATCCGGGCCACCACCGGCACCGTGCGGCGCAGCGCCTCCACCCGGCCCTCGCTGGTCTCGAGGTCGTGCTCGGTGAGCAGCGACTTCACCACGAACTTGTACATCGGGATCCGGCGCGCCACCAGGTCCCGGACCGCCGCGTCGCCGGCCGCCTGCCGCAGCTCGCACGGATCCATACCGTCCGGCGCGACCGCCACGAACGACTGCCCGGACATCTTCTGGTCGCCCTCGAACGCCTTGAGCGCCGCCGCCTGGCCGGCCGCGTCGCCGTCGAAGGTGTAGATGACCTCGCCGCGAAAGTAGCTGTCGTCCATCAGGAGCCGGCGGAGCATCGCCAGGTGGTCCTCGCCGAACGCGGTGCCGCACGCCGCGACCGCGGTCTTCACCCCGGCCAGGTGCATGGCCATCACGTCGGTGTAGCCCTCGACGATCACCGCCTGGTGGCCCTTCGCGATCTCCCGCTTGGCCAGGTCCAGGCCGAAGAGCACCTGAGACTTCTTGTACAGCATGGTCTCCGGCGTGTTGATGTACTTGCCGGGCATGGTGTCGTCGTCGAAGAGCTTGCGGGCGCCGAACCCGATCACGTCGCCGCCGAGGTTGCGGATGGGCCACACCAGCCGCCGCCGGAACCGGTCGATGGGGGTGCCGCGCTTGCCGGGCGTCGCCAGCCCGGCGTCGATGATCTCCTTGGCCTCGAACCCCTTGGTCATCAGGTGCTTGGTCAGGGTGTCCCAGCCGTCGGGGGCGTACCCGCAGCCGAAGGTGACGGCGGCCTGGCCGTCGAAGTTGCGTCCGGTGAGGTACTCGCGGGCGGTCTCGGCGTCGGGTTCGCGCAGCCGCGCCGCGTAGAACTCCTGGGCCGCCGCGTTGGCCGCCACCAGCCGGGCCCGGGTGCCGCGGTCGCGCTGCACCGACGGCCCGCCGCCCTCGTAGGAGATGGTGTAGCCGACCCGGTCCGCCAGCTGCTCGACGGCCTCGACGAAGGAGACGTGCTCGATCTTCTGCAGGAACGAGTAGACGTCGCCGCCCTCGCCGCAGCCGAAGCAGTGGTAGGTCCCGTGGTTGGGCCGGGCGTGGAAGGAGGGCGACTTCTCGTCGTGGAACGGGCACAGGCCCTTCATCGAGTCGCCGCCGCTGCGCTTGAGCGCGACGTACTCCCCCACGATGTCTTCGATGTGTACCCGGTCGCGAATGGCCGCGATGTCTCGTTCAGAAATTCGGCCCGCCACTGGGCCAGTGTAGGCGCTGCGCGTCGGTGAGCTTTTCAGGCAGCCCCGGCCACCAAAAGTACTCACGGGCGCGCAGCGCCTCCTAGGATTCGCGACATGTCGTCTCCGAAGCGCAGGTGGCTGCGTCCCATCCTGATCGGTTCGCTGGTCCTCGGCGTCGTCGCCGTGGTCGGCTTCTTCACGGTCGCGCCCGGCGCCGTCGAGCGAAGCATGAACAAGACCGTCGCCGCCGACCTACCGGAGGTCAGCGCGCAGACGCGCGAGCTGCACGACAGTCTGCAGATCGCCGACATGCACTCGGACACCCTGATGTGGGACCGCGACATCCTGAAGCGGTCCAGCCGCGGGCACATGGACCTGCCCCGCCTGCAGGACGGCAACGTCGCACTGCAGGTCTTCTCGTCGGTGTCGAAGTCGCCGAAGCACCAGAACTACGACTCGAACTCCGACCAGACCGACAACATCGAGCTGCTGACGGTCGCCCAGCTGCAGCCGCCGCGCACCTGGGGCTCCCTGCTGCAGCGCTCGCTCTACCACGCGGAGAAGCTGGAGAAGGCGGCCGCCGACTCGGACGGGCAGCTGCGGCTCGTCCGCACGCGGGCCGACCTGGCGAGCGTGCTCGACGACCGGGCGGCCGGGCAGAACGTGACCGGCGCGCTGTTCTCCGTCGAGGGCCTGCAGAACCTCGAGGGCAACGCCGCGAACTTCGACCGGCTCTACGACGCCGGCATGCGGATGGCGGGGTTCACCCACTTCTTCGACAACGAGACCGCCGGCTCGATGCACGGCGAGGAAAAGGGCGGCCTCACCGACCTCGGGCGGACGGTGTTCGCGGAGATGGAGCGGCGGGGGGTCATCGTCGACATCGCGCACGCGAGCCACCCGGCGATCAAGGAGATGCTCGAGCGGGCGACGCGGCCCGTCGTGGCGAGCCACGGCGGGGTGCAGGCGACGTGCGACGTCAACCGCAACCTCACCGACGACGAGATCCGCGGCGTCGCGGCCACCGGCGGCGTGGTCGGGATCGGCTACTGGGACGCGGCGGTGTGCGAGCTGACCCCCGCCGCGGTGGTCGACGCGATCGAGCACGTGATCAAGGTCGGCGGCCTCGAGACCGCGGCGCTCGGCAGCGACTACGACGGGGCGACCACGGTGGCCTGGGACACCAGCGAGATCGCGGTGATCACCCAGGAGCTGCGCGACCGCGGCCGCAGCGACGACGAGATCCGGGCGATCATGGGCGGCAACACGCTGCGGGTGATGGCCGAGGTGCTGCCGTAGGCGTTCCGCGCCTAGCCCCAGGCGGCCTGCGCGCCGAGGCTCTGCTTGTCCACCCGCTCGAGCCGGCTCTCGGTGTAGGACGCAATCTGGTCGACGATCACCCGGGTCCGCGCCGCGTCGTCCCCGGCCCGTTCCCACGCGGGCAGCAGCAGCGGGTCGAGCCCCGACGGCGCGGTGCGCAGCAGCCACTGCGCCACCCGGTGGATCCGGTCGCGTTGGCGGTCCTGCCGGGTCCGGTGCCCGGCGTCGGACATCACGTACCGCAGCGCGACCGTCTTGAGCAGCGCCACCTCGGCCGCCACGATCGGCGGGATCTCCAGGTCGGCGTCGTAGCGGGACAACGGCACCCCGCCGGTGACGGCCAGGGTCTCGGTGACCGCGGCGGTCGCGAACCGCCCGACCAGCTCGCTGGTCAGGTTCTTCAGCGCCACCGAACTGGCCAGCGTGCCGTCGTAGCTGCCGACGCCGACGACCACCGGCAGCACCGAGAGTCGTTTCGCCGCCTCGACCAGCTCGCCGACGACCAGCCCGCGGAACTCCGAGGCACCCATCTCCGCGAGCGCGCGCTGCTCGGCGGGGTCGGCCAGCGCCCGCAGGTCGATCCGGCCGGCGATCACCCCGTCCTCGACGTCATGCACGGAGTAGGCGACGTCGTCCGCCCAGTCCATGACCTGCGCCTCGAGGCAGCGGCGGGTCCCGGGCGCGCCCTCGCGCACCCACTCCAGGATCTCCGCGTCGTCCTCGTAGGCGCCGAACTTCGCGCCGGGCGCCGGCCGGGTCCACGGGTACTTCACCGCCGCGTCCAGGGCCGCCCGGGTGAGGTTGAGCCCCACGCTGCGACCGTCCGCGTCGAGGACCTTCGGTTCCAGGCTGGTGAGGATCCGCAGGTTCTGCGCGTTGCCCTCGAAGCCTCCGCAGTCGGCGGCCACCTCGTCGAGCGCCTTCTCCCCGTTGTGCCCGTAGGGCGGGTGCCCGATGTCGTGCGCCAGGCCGGCCAGGTCCACGAGGTCCGGGTCGCAGCCGATGCCGTCGGCGATGCCGCGGCCGATCTGCGCGACCTCGATCGAATGGGTGAGCCGGGTGCGCGGGGTGTCGCCGTCGCGCGGGCCCACCACCTGCGTCTTGTCGGCCAGCCGGCGCAGCGCGGCGCAGTGCAGCACCCGGGCGCGGTCGCGGGCGAAGTCGCTGCGCCGGGCGGAGGTGCCGGGCAGCCCGCCGACCTTCGGCGCCTCCACGACGCGGCGGTCCACGTCGTGCGGGCGGTACACCGCGGTCACCGGTTCGCCGTTCATCACTGCACCGCGGTGTACGGGAAGTCGGCCGAGAAGTGGGTGAGCTGGTACCAGAGCAGCGCGCCGGTCTCCCGCATGATGCCGTGCGCCTGCGACTCCCGGGTGAACACCGCCGGCCCCTGCCGGGTCGGCGCGGTCCAGGCCTCGAGCCCGGCGTCGCGGGCCATGGTCCGGGCGCGCAGCGAGTGCCAGGGGTCGCTGACCAGCACGGCCGAGGTCATCCCGTTCTCGCCCATCACCCGGCTGACGCCCTCGACGCTGAGCAGCGTGTCCGAACCCTCCTCGACGGCGATGATGCTGTCCGCGGGCACGCCGCGGCCGATCATGTAGTTCTTCCCGGACGCGGCCTCGGTGTAGACGTCCCCGACCTGCTTGCCGCCGACGGTGACCACCTTCGGCGCGACGCCCTTGTCGAAGAGCTTGACAGCCTGCTCGAGGCGCGCCGCGAACACCGACGACGGGGTCCCGGAGTACTGGGCGGCGCCGAGCACCACGATCGCGTCGGCCGGGGTCACGTCGCTGATCCGGGCCACCTGCCACACCCGGACCGCGGTCCCGCCGACCAGCACCACCGCGATCAGGATCGACCCGGCCACGAAACGGCGGGCCCACCGGGCCAGGGTGCCGCCGAATCCGAGTCGGTCGGCGTCGCGCTCGACCAGTGCTGTTGAACTCACTCCGTAAGTCTGCCAGCAACCGCGCGCGGCGCGTGGCCCGGCGCGCCCGTTCGGCGCCGGTCGAGCCGTTGGACCGCGACCGTCGGCGTGGCTCGCCGGTCGCGGCGGTGACGGCAGCGAGAAGTCGTCCCCTCCCGATAGATTCATCCCCATGGCATTCGCACAGCCGCGCGCTCGCGCTCGACACGCCGACCACCGGGCCGGGTTCGCCCGCTTCTCACTCGCGGCGGTGTTGACCACAGTCGCGGCCCTGCTCGGGCTGCTCACCCTGCCCGGGCTCGCGGCGGCCGAGGCGCCGTTCCGGATGCCGGGGCAGATCTCGGACCGGATCGGCGTCCTCGACGACACCCAGCGCGCCGACGTCCGCTCCGCGCTGGACACCCTCTTCGACGAGCAGCACGTGCAGCTGTGGGTGGCCTACGTCAGCAGCTTCGACGGCATGGACGCCGACAGCTGGGCCGCGAAGACCGCGCAGACCAGCGGGCTCGGCAGCCAGGACGTGCTGCTGGCGATCGCCACCGACGACCGCGCGTACGCATTCGACGCGCCGTCGGACCTGAAGAACGTCACCTCCTCCGAGCTCGACAGCATCGAGCGTGACGGCATCGTGCCGGCGCTGCGCGAGGACGACTGGTCCGGCGCGGCGATCGCGGCGGCGGGCGGACTGTCCGACGCGATGAGCAGCTCCGGCTCGTCCGGCACCGCGAAGTACCTGCTGGTCGGCGGCGCCGTGGTGATCGTCGGCGCGGGCGGCACCGTGCTGTACACCCGCCGCAAGAAGAAGGACCGGATCCGCGCCGGCGTCGACGCCGCGCGGGACGTGGACTGGACCGACCCCGTCGCCGTGGCCGCGTTGCCGCTGACCACGCTCGACGCCCGCGCCCGGGAGGTGCTGGTGGAGACGGACAACGCGGTCCGCACCAGCGAGGAGGAGCTGAACCTGGCCACCGGCGAGTTCGGCGAGCACGCCACCGCACCGTTCACCGCGGCCTTCGAGTCCGCGAAGGCCGCGCTCGCGTCGGCGTTCACCATCCGGCAGCGGCTCGACGACGACGTGCCCGAGACGCCGGAACAGCAGCGGGACATGCTCGTCACCCTGATCTCCACCTGCAGCAAGGCGGACGCCGAACTGAACTCGCAGGTCGCCGAGTTCGACGGGATGCGCGACCTGCTGATCGACGCCCCGGCCCGCCTCGACGCCCTCACCCAGCAGGTGGTTGAGCTGACCGTGCGGATCCCCGCCTCGGAGACCGTCCTCGACGGCCTGCGCACCGAGTTCCCGGCGCCGTTGCTGGCGCCGGTCGCCGAGAACGTGACCCTTGCCCGCCAGCAGCTGGCGTTCGCGGACCAGAACATCACCGCCGGCCGCGCCGCCACCGCCCTGCCCGCGGGCAAGCAGGGCCCCGCGGTCACCGCGATCCGCGCGGCCGAGGGCGCCGTCACCCAGGTCCGCGACCTGCTCGACGGCGTCGACCACGCCGCCGACGACATCCGCAACGCCATCGCCACGCTGCCCGCGGCGATGGACGAGACCCGCAAGGACGTCGCGGCGGCCGTCGGGCTCGCGGAGTTCGGCGGCGAGCGGCTGGCGCAGGCGAAGGCCGCCGCGGAGGCCGCGCTGGCCCGGGCCGAGGCCGACCAGCACAACGACCCGCTGGGCGCGTTCACCGAGATCGCGAAGGTCGACCGCGAGCTGGACACCATCCTGGCGGCCGCGCAGGACGCGCAGCAGCAGGCCGAGCGGGCCGCCGCGCGGCTGACCCAGGACCTCACCGCGGCGCAGGCGCAGATCACCGCCGCGACGGACTTCGTCAACACCCGGCGCGGCGCGGTCGGCGCGGAGGCCCGGACCCGGCTCTCCGAGGCGCAGCGCCACTACGAGGCCGCCCGTCAGCTGGCCGCGTCGGACCCGTCGAAGGCGCTGCAGCACGCCCAGGCCGCCGGCGACCTCGGCGCCCGCGCGATGCGGCAGGCCCAGTCCGACGTGCAGCGCTGGGAGGCCAGCCGTCGACCGCAGCAGAGCGCGGGCAGCAACACCGGCGCGATCCTCGGCGGCATCCTGATCGACTCGATGATGCGCGGCGGCATGAGCGGCGGCTGGGGCAACCGCGGCGGCGGGGGCGGCGGCGGTCGCTCCCCCGGTTCGTTCGGCGGGCCCAGCAGCTCCGGCCGGATCACCCGCAGCGGGCGGTTCTGAGCGCAGCCGCCTCTGCGCACCGCTGACGGCCGATAGACTCGCCTCTATGGCCGGTCTGGTCGACTCCGCGAAACGGCATGGCGTGCAGGCACTGCTGTCGCTGCCACCCGGCGTTGTCCGCCGTCTGGCGGGGCCGCCCGTGGAGATTGCGGGCAACATCCTCGACGCCGAGATGCAGCTGGCCCTCACTCTCCAAAGGCTCGAGGGCAGGGCGATCGAGGACCGCCCGATCCCGGAAGGCCGTCGCGTTCTCCTGAGGCGCTCCAGGGCGGTCGGTGGGCACCTGCCGATCGGCGCGGTCACCGACCTCGACATCGCGGGACCAGCCGGTCCACTCAGGTTGCGGTTCTACACCCCTCGCGGCCTGTCGACGCAGTCCCCGGCGCTGTTCTTCGCCCATGGTGGCGGCTTCGTCTACGGAGACCTCGACAGCCATGACGCGGTGTGCCGTTTCCTCGCAGAGCGGGCCGGAATCCGCGTCGTTGCCGTCGACTACCGGCTCGCCCCCGAGTCGCCCTTCCCCGCCGCAGTCGAAGACGTCGAGACCGCCTACTCGTTTGTGACCACCAACGCGACCGGCCTCGGCATCAACCCGAACCGGATCGCCGTCGGCGGTGACAGCGCGGGCGCAAACCTCGCCGCGGGACTGGCCCAGCGCGCAGCGCACGAGGACATCGCGGTGCCGCCCGCATTCCAGCTCCTGATCTACCCCGCTACAGATTTCGCCGTCGAACGTGCCAGCAGGACGACCTACGAAAACGGATTCTTCCTGTCCAGACGATTCACGGAAGTCGCCGAGAACAGCTACATACCCGCCGGAACGAACCGGACCGACCCACGACTGTCCCCCATCTACGGTGACCTCACCGGCCTTCCGCCCGCCTACGTGGTCACCGCCGGATTCGACCCGTTGCGCGACGAGGGTGACGAGTACGCCGAGAAGCTGCGCCAAGCGGGTGTCGCGGTGGAACACGTCGTCGAGAGCGGGCTGATCCACTCCTTCGCCAACATGGTCGGGGTCGGCCGATCTGGTCCCGAAGCGATGAGCCGGGCCGCGGCCGCGCTGCGGCGGGCCCTGTTCAGCCCCACCGCCAGTTCCCCGGCATCGTCGACGCCTCCGATCGGCTGAGGCCGGGGCCACATCGGAGACTGGGGTGAGACGGCGCTCGCGTCTGTTGCACCGGGGAGAGGAGCAGCGGTGAGCACCTCGCTGGCGCACCCCGGCCTCGCCCTGGCCGTGGTGTGCACGGTGATGGCGCTGGCCGCGGCGCTGGTCTACCGGGTCGCCGCGCTCGACCACCCCCTGGTGGTGCCGCGGGCCGCGCTGCGCGGTGCCGCGCAGTTGGCCGCCGTCTCCGTGGTGCTGGCCGCGGCGCTGACGCACCTGTGGTCGGCGGCGGCGGTGCTGGCGCTGATGTTCGCGGCGGCGTCGGTGACCTCGGCCCGGCGGGCCGACGCCGGGCGGTCTGCGGCGTGGTTGAGCGTGGCACTGGCGGCGGGCGTCGGGGCCGTGCTGCCACTGCTGCTCGTCAGCGGGGTGGTCCCACTCGAGGGCGTCGCCGTCATCCCGATCGGCGGCATCGTGCTCGGCGGCGCGATGACCGCGACCTCGCTGGCCGCCAAGCGGTCGCTCGACGCCATCACCCAGCGCTACGGCGAGGTCGAGGCGGCACTGAGCCTGGGGCTGAGCCTGCGGGACTCCCGGATGGAGGTCATCCGGACCGCGGCCTCCGACGCGCTGCTGCCGGGTCTGGACCAGACCCGCACCGTCGGGCTGGTCACGCTGCCCGGCGCGTTCGTGGGTGTGCTGCTGGCCAGCGGGTCCGCAGTCCAGGCCGGGGCCGTGCAGATCCTGGTGCTCGTCGGCCTGCTGCTGGCCCAGACCTGCGCCGTCGCGGTGACGATGGAACTGGTCGCCCGGGCGGTCGTGAGGCGGGGCGTGCCGGTCTAGCCCGGGTTGAGAAGGAGGCCCGGTTTCGCCGCGCAGCGCAAGGCATCGAAGCTGTCGAGGTCGTGCTCGAAGGCGGCGCGGGCCAGTGCCGTGCGATTGGACACTCCGACCTTGGCCAGCGCCGACTCGATGTGGCTGCGCGCAGTGCGGACCGAGATGCCCAGAGCTTCGGAGACCCGCTCATTCGACCAGCCGCGGGCGACCAGACCGACGACGTCGAGTTCACGGGCGGTGAGGCCACCGAGAACGTCGGCTCGGCCGATCCGGACAAGTGCGGCGCCCGACCTGGCGACGACGCGCACACGCCACCACTGCCCGTCGGCGCCGCGCTGATGCAGGCCGGCCCGAACGCCACCATCGGCCACCGCGAGTCGAGCCAGTCGACGCAGGTCCGAGGTAGACAGCGCGGCGCCGTCCAGCGTTCCGACCCGGACATCGACCGAATCGCCCTTCACCCAGACGACCAGTTCGGCCGACGTGTCCTCCGGCTCGGCACCAGGATCGATCAGTCCGGCAAGCTCGCTCGACAGCATTGTCAGCGCCAGTCGCGCGTCGTCGTCGAGTGGCCGGGCGTGGGTCGAGCTCATCGCGACAAAGCCGGGGCGCACCGTGCCACCCGCGTCGACCACCAGCGGCAATGTCAGGCCTTCATGAAAACCGTTTGGTTGCAGCACCTCTCGATAAGTGCGGGTCGTGTGAAAGTCGAAGGGTAGGTCTACGAATCTCATGGCGACGGGATGCCTCAGCGCATAGTCGTGACCAGGGCAGCTGCGCGCGTAGACCGACGCGATGAAGTCGATGACATCGCTCGGATAGTCGATGTTGACCAGTACCGGCTGGGCGCCCGCATGACCGTCGAACCCGTGTCCCATGAGTGCGGCACAGTCGAAACCCAGCCCGTCGCGTGCGGTGCGGACGGGCGCCGAGACCGGCAGGTCGCCGTGCCCCGCCGCGCGCACTTCCTCCGCGAACCGGGTCCACCACCGGATGCTGTTCGCCACGCCGCCTCCCGAATTGGCCGAAGCCTGTCGCCGGATCGGCCGAACGGCCGATGTGTCCCGCGACACATTCGAGCACGATCGGCGTCGAGCCACCCCGAGCGGGGTGGTCCCACCGGACCCTCGAGGAGATTGAGCCATGAACATCGACGAGTACGCAGCCCTCGACGCAACCGGCCTGGCCGCGGCGATCGCCTCGGGCGACGTGACTGCCGACGAGGTCGCGGCCATCGCGACGAAGGCGCTCGACGACGTCAACGACAAGCTCAACGCCGTGGCAACAGGACCGTTCGAGAAGCCCCTCGACTACGCCCGAGACGGCCGATTCGCAGGTGTGCCGTTCGTGATCAAGGACTTGGTGTGCCACGCAGAGGGCGTGCCGACCCGGATGGGTACACGCATGCTGGGCGACGGCATCCGCCCGCCCGCCGACACTCATCTGATGGAGCGGTTCCGCGCCGCCGGGCTGGCCACGCTCGCGGTCTCCACGACGCCGGAGTTCGGCTTCAACGCCAACACCGAGGCCCTCACCTACGGCTCCACGCGAAATCCCTGGAACCTCGACTACAGCGCGGGCGGGTCCAGCGGCGGCTCGGCCGCGCTCGTCGCGGCGGGCGCGATCCCGATGGCCCACGCGAACGACGGCGGCGGCTCGATCCGTATCCCGGCCGCCAGCAACGGCCTGATCGGCCTCAAGCCCAGCCGTGGCCGGGTGCCGCTGGGACCCGACCTCGGCGACGCGTTGAGCGGATTCGCGATGGAGTTCGCGGTGACCCGCTCGGTCCGCGACACCGCCGCGCTGCTCGACGACGTGGCGGTGAGCTACCCCGGCGACCGCTTCGTCATCGCCCCGCCCAGCCGCCCGTGGGCCGCCGAGGTCGGCGCCGACCCCGACCGCCTCCGGATCGCCGTGCACACGGAGTCCTGGGCGGGCACCTACGTCGACCCGGAGGTCGCGGCCGCCGTGGACTCTGTGGCGTCGACCCTCGCGGCCGCCGGCCATCACGTCGAGCGTGCCACCCCGGACTTCGACTGGGAACCGCTCCTGCAGGCGAACGTGGTGATCTGGTCGGCCTTCCTGGCGGAGTCGGTCGCCGGAGTCGAGGCCATGACCGGCGTCCTCGCAGGCCCGGACAACCTCGAGCGGACCACGTGGGAATGCGTCCAGTTCGGCCGGCGCGTCACCGCGGTGGAGCTCGGCCTGGCCAACGCGACGATCAACACGGTCTCCCGCGAGGTCGGCCGGTTCTTCACCGACTACGACGTGTTGCTGACCCCCACGTCCAACTCGCCGTCGGTCCCGCTGGGCCAGTTGGACGCGAACGCCGACCTGACCGCCGCGGAGTGGACCAAGCAGATCTTCGACACCTGCTCGTTCACGCCGCTGTTCAACGCGACCGGCACCCCGGCGATCAGCCTGCCGCTCGCCCAGTCCAAGCAGGGCCTGCCGATCGGCGTCCAGCTGGCCGGACCGATGTGTTCGGAGGCGATGCTGCTGCGCGTGTCGGCACAGCTCGAGCAGGCCCTGCCGTGGGCCGATCGACGTCCCGGCGTCCATGTGACGACGCTGTGACCGGTCGTTGAACAGCGAAGGTCTCCTGTCGTCGAGTGGAGCTACGACGACCCACGCAACGCCAGGAGACCTTCGTGGTCCACGACCCCCGGCTCAACGCCGGCGGTCGCCCATACCGGCTAGCCTGAGTTGGGTAGGAGGCCAGCCGACATGCTGCACGTCTCCCTCCTCGGGGAGCAGGCAATCACCGACACCGCGACCGGGACCGCCGCGACCCGGTCGCCGCGCGCGGTTGCCCTGGTGGCCTTCCTGGCGGTGCACGCGGGCACGCCACAGCCCCGGCAGCGAATCGCCGAACTCTTCTGGCCGGACTCGGCGGACGGTCAGGCGCTGACCAACCTGCGCCGCGAACTGCACCACCTGCGCCGCGCCCTCGGCGACGCGGACTCCCTGGTCGTGACCTCGACGGACCTGTGCTGGCGCGACAGCGACACCTGCCGCGTCGACGTCCGGGCCTTCGACCTCGAACGCCGGGTCGCGCTGGCCGCGGCGGCGGCGGGCGACGACCACGCGGCCCTCGCCCACGCCCGGGCGGCCATCGCCGCGTACCGCGGCGAGTTCCTGCCCGGCGGGTACGACGACTGGCTGCTCGAGGCCCGCGCGGAGCTCGAGCGCCAGTGCGTGGACCTGTGCGACCTGGTCTGCGCCGCGAGCGCTCGCGGCGGCGACCCGGCGGCGGCGACCGAGGCTGCCCGTCGGCGGATCCGGCTGCAACCGCTGGAGGAGGTCGGCTACCGCACGCTGATGCGGTTGCAGGTCGACGCGGGTGACCGGGCCGGAGCGCTGAGCACCTACCACCGCTGCGCGTCCGTCCTCGAGCGCGAGCTCGGTGTCGCCCCCGAACCCGCGACCAGGCAGGCGGCGGCAGCCCTGCTGGCGACGCCGGCCGACGCGCCGCGGCCCGCCGGTGCCGTCGGCCGATCCGGACCGGCCGCCGCCGAGTTCGTCGGCCGCGCCCGCGAACTCGGCCTGCTCCGGGACCGGTGGCGAGCCGCCGCGGCGGGCCACCCGGGCATCGCACTGGTCGGCGGCGGCGCCGGGGTGGGTAAGACCCGACTGCTGCGCGAGGTCGCCGCGCTGGCCCGGTCGCAGGGCGCCGTGGTGGCGGCGACCCGGTGCTTCGGCGCCTCCGGGCGGCTGCCACTCGCTCCGGTGGCGGACTGGCTGCGGAACCCGGCAATCCGCGACGCGACGGCGACGCTCGACCCGCTCTGGCGCGACGAGGTGGACCGGCTGGTGCCGTCCGGCGCCGGTTCGCCCGGAGCCGCCGTTGTCCGGCCCCGCGATCCCGGCGCCGGTTCCCGCGCGATGGTCGACGCCTGGCAACGCCTCCGCTTCTTCGAGGGCCTGGCCCGGGCGCTGATCGGCGACGGCCGCCCGCTGCTGCTGGTGGTGGACAACCTGCAATGGTGTGACCAGGAGACGCTGACGTTCGTCGCGTTCCTGCTGGGACTGACCACGGACACGCCGTTGCTGGTGGCCGCGGCGCTGCGCGACGAGAACCACGACCCCGGCCCCGACCTCGGGGCGTGGACCGCGCGGATGCGGGCCACCGGGCTGCTCACGGAGCTGGACCTGAGCCCGCTCGACGTGGACGACACCGCTCGGCTCGCCGAGGCCACGGCCGGCAGGCCACTGCGCGCGGACGACCTGGAGCTGCTGCAGGCGGCGACGGGCGGGTTCCCGCTGTACGTCGTCGAGGCGATGCGCACCGCCGCGGAGGACGGCGAGACTCCTCTTCCGGTCGGCGATCTCACCACGGTGCTGCGCACCCGTCTCGAGCACGCGAGCCCGGCCGCCCGCGAGGTCGCCGGGCTCGCCGCGGCCGTCGGGCGGAACTTCACCCTCGACCTGCTCACCGAGGCCAGCGACCTCGACGCCGACACCGTGGTCCGGGCCGTCGACGAGCTGTGGCGGCGGCGGATCCTCCACGAGTTCCGGGACGGCTACGACTTCTCCCACGACCTGCTCCGGGACGCCGCGTACGCACAGGTCGGCCCGCCCGCGCGGTGGCTGCTGCACCGGCGCCTGGCCCAGGGCCTCGAACTGCTTCACTCCGGCGACACGGACTCCGTCTCCGCCCAGCTCGCCGAGCAGTACGCGCGGGGCGGCCGGGCCGAGCGGGCGGTGGCCTACTACCGGCGGGCGGCCGAGGTCGCCTCCGGCACGTTCGCCCACGCGGAGGCGATCCGCCTGCACCGAGAGGCCCTCGCGATCGTGCGCGCACAACCCGGCGGACGGGGCGCGCTCGCCCGGGAACTCGACATCCTCGAGTCGATGGCGGCGCCGCTCAACGCCCGGTACGGCTACTCCTCGCCCCAGTTGCAGCACACCCTTGAACGCTCGATCGAGCTGGCCGAGGTGCTCGGCCGCCGGGACTCGACGGTCGTCGCGCTCGTGGGACTCTGGACGTCCCGGTTCGTCCAGGGCGACACCGCGGGCGCACACCGGGCGGTGTCCCGCGCGCTCACCCTGGTCGACTCCGACTCCGACGCCGACTCCCAGCTGAGCGGCAGCGCCCACTTCGCGTTCGCCGGGTCCGCCGTCAGCCTCGGCAGGCCGGCGGAGGCACTGCACCACTTCGAGCTCGCGGCCGAGCTGACCCGGGGCGCCCACTCGTTGACGGTCGGTACCCGACCGGACGTGCACTCCCTGGCCTGGTCCGCGCACGCGCACTGGCTGCTCGGCCACGACGACGACGCCCGGTCGAGCTGCCGTGACGCCGTCGCACTCGCCCGGGGCGCCCGGCACCCGTACAGCCTGGCCGTGGCCCTGGCGTACGGCGGTATCACCCTGCAGATGCTCGGCGACCGCGACGAACTGCGGGACACAGTCGGCGAGCTGCAGGACCTGTGCGACCGGTTCGACTTCGCCTACTACCGCGAGTGGGCCCTGATCCTCGGCGGCTGGTCCGAGCCCGGGCCGTCCGGGATCCCGCTCGCCCGGCGGGGCCTCGAGAACCTCCGGGCGGCAGGCTCGTTCGCCCGGATGCCGTACTGGCTCTCGCTGCTCGCCGACCTGTCGATGCGGGAGCAGCGGCCCGACGCCGCGCGCGCGACCCTGGACGCCGCCGTCGTCGCCGGGCAGGCCCGCAGCGACCTGTGGTGGCTGCCCGAGGTGATGCGACTGCGCGCCGCCCACGACGACCCCGACGGCGCCCGCACCCGCCTGCGCGCCGCCGCCGCGATGGCGTCCGAACACGGCAGCGCCGCGCTGCTGCGGCGATGCGAACGCGACCTCGAGGCGCGGGGCGTTCGCCCGACCCGATGACCGCGACGGCGGACGAACGCTGCGCGAACGCCCCCTTCGTAGCTTTGGTGATGCGGGCACCCGACGAGCGGGAGCCACACCACCGGAAGGGAAGCGTCATGTCCACCACGACGTACGAAGACCTGGCCGCGACGCTGCGCGGCGACCTGATCACCCCGTCCGACGCCGGGTACGACGCGGCGCGGGCCGTCTACAACGCCATGATCGATCGGCGCCCCGCGGCCATCGCCCGCTGCCGGGACGTCGCAGACGTCATCAACTGCGTGCGGTTCGCCCGCGAGCACGACGTCGAGATCGCGGTGCGCGGCGGCGGTCACAACGCCGGCGGCCTCGGGGTGTGGGACGACGCCCTGGTCATCGACCTGTCGCTGATGCGCAGCACCACCGTCGACCCGGTCGGCCACACCGTCCGCGTGGACGGCGGCTGCACCTGGGGCGACGTCGACCACGCGACCGTCGCGTTCGGCATGGCCACCCCGTCCGGCTTCCTCGCCTCCACCGGCGTCGGCGGCCTGACGCTCGGCGGCGGCATCGGCTACCTGTCCCGGCGCTTCGGCCTCACCGTCGACAACCTGCTCGCCGCGGACGTGGTGCTCGCCGACGGCACCTTCGTCACCGCCAGCGCGAGCGAGCACAGCGACCTGTTCTGGGCCCTGCGCGGCGGCGGCGGGAACTTCGGGGTCGTCACGTCGTTCCGCTTCCGCTGCCACGACATCGGCGAGCATGGCGTGGTCATCGGCGGCCCCGTGCTCTACGACCTCGCCGACACCCCTGCGGTGATGCGCTGGTACCGGGAGCTGCTGCCGTCGCTGCCGGAGGAGCTCAGTGGCTGGCTCGGGCTGATCACCGTCCCGCCGGCGCCGCCGTTCCCGGAGGAGCTCTGGGGCCGCAAGTCCTGCGCCATCGTGTGGTGCTACACCGGGTCGCACGAGCGGGCGGACGAGGTGCTCGAGCCGATCCGGTCGTTCGGGTCACCGCTGCTGGTGGGCCCCCATCCGATGCCGTTCAACGTGCTGCAGAGCGCGTTCGACGGGCTCTACCCGGCCGGGCTGCAGTGGTACTGGCGGGCGGACTTCTTCAACGAGATCTCCGACGCCGCGATCGACGTGCACTGCAAGTTCGGTGCGCAACTGCCCACGGGGCACTCCACCATGCACCTCTACCCCATCGACGGCGCCGCGGGCCGGGTGGCCGAAGACGCGACCGCCTTCGCCTACCGGGACGGCGGCTGGGCCGGCGTCATCGTCGGGGTGGACCCGGACCCGGCCAACGCGGACACGATCACCGCCTGGGCGAAGGACTACTGGACCGAGCTGCACCCCACCTCGGCGGGCGGTGCCTACGTCAACTTCCTGATGGACGAGGGTCAGGACCGCGTCCGGGCGTCGTACCTGGGCAACTACGACCGGCTGGCCGAGGTCAAGGAACGGTACGACCCGGACAACGTCTTCCACGTCAACCAGAACATCCGGCCCGCCGCGGTGGCGACCCGCTGACGGACCGCGAAAAGCGAAGCGCCGGACGCCCTTCGATCCGCGAGGCGGTCGAGGGCGTCCGGCGCTGCCGGCCGGGGACCCGGGGCTCTAGGAGCCGATCAGGTGCTGCGCGAGGTAGCCCTCGACCTTGTCGAGGGAGACGCGCTCCTGCTCCATCGAGTCGCGCTCGCGGACGGTGACGGCCTGGTCCTCGAGGGTGTCGAAGTCGACGGTGATGCAGAACGGGGTGCCGATCTCGTCCTGGCGACGGTAACGGCGACCGATCGCGCCCGCGTCGTCGAACTCGATGTTCCAGTTCTTGCGCAGCGCCGCGGCGAGGTCCTTGGCCTTGGGGGTCAGGTCCGCGTTGCGGCTCAGCGGCAGCACCGCGGCCTTGATCGGGGCGAGCCGGCGGTCCAGGCGCAGGACGGTGCGCTTGTCGACGCCGCCCTTGGCGTTGGGCGCCTCGTCCTCGGAGTACGCGTCGACCAGGAACGCCATCAGCGAACGGGTCAGGCCGGCCGCGGGCTCGATGACGTACGGCGTGTACCGCTCGCCGCTGGCCTGGTCGAAGTAGTTCAGGTCGGTGCCGGAGTGCTTCGAGTGGGTCGTCAGGTCGAAGTCGCCGCGGTTGGCGACACCCTCGAGCTCGCCCCACTCGCTGCCCTGGAACTGGAAGCGGTACTCGATGTCGACGGTGCGGTCGGAGTAGTGCGACAGCTTGTCGGCCGGGTGCTCGAACAGGCGCAGGTTCTCCGGGTCGATGCCGAGGTCGGTGTACCAGGCCATCCGGGTGTCGATCCAGTACTGGTGCCACTCCTTGTCCTCACCCGGCTTGACGAAGAACTCCATCTCCATCTGCTCGAACTCGCGGGTGCGGAAGATGAAGTTGCCGGGGGTGATCTCGTTGCGGAAGCTCTTGCCGATCTGGGCGATGCCGAACGGCGGCTTCTTGCGCGAGGTGGTGAGCACGTTCGCGAAGTTCACGAAGATGCCCTGCGCCGTCTCGGGCCGCAGGTAGTGCATGCCCTCCTCGGTCTCGACCGGGCCGAGGTGGGTCTTGAGCATCATGTTGAAGTCGCGCGGCTCGGTCCACTGACCGACGGTGCCGCAGTCCGGGCACACCACCAGGTCCATCGTGACGTCGTCCGGGTTGTCGAGCTTCTTCTTCTCCGCGTACGCCTCCTGCAGGTGGTCCTGGCGGTGGCGCTTGTGGCAGTTCAGGCACTCGACGAGCGGGTCGTTGAAGACGCCGACGTGGCCGGAGGCCACCCACACCTCGCGCGGCAGGATCACCGACGAGTCGAGGCCCACGACGTCGTCGCGGCTGGTGACCATGCTCCGCCACCACTGCTTCTTGATGTTCTCCTTGAGCTCGACACCGAGCGGGCCGTAGTCCCACGCGGACCTCGTACCGCCGTAGATCTCACCGCACGGGAAGACGAGTCCTCGGCGCTTGGCGAGGTTGGCAACGGTTTCGACCTTGGACTTGGGTGCCACTTGGGGAGCTCTCCATCTGGGTAATAGATGCTGCGTCACGGGGGTTTGCTGGGTACCAGCCTATCTGCCCCCGGGGGCGTGCCCAATTCAACCGTTTGACATGCATACTCGTGCATATCAAAATGGAATCGATTTGCAATAAGGTGGCCGGCGGACGACCTCTCCGCGGCCGCAGACCGCCGCCACGAGAACGCCAGGAGCCCGCCGAGTGAGCATCACCGACGCCGACGACGTGCACGGCGACCCGGGCCCGCATCACCACGGCGACACGTCCACGCCACCGGCGACACTGCCCAGCAAGGACGCAATGGCCGCGGCCGGTGACCTGCTGCGCGCCCTGGCCGCGCCGGTCCGTATCGCGATCGTGCTGCAGCTGCGCGAGACCGAGCGCTGCGTGCACGAACTGGTCGAGGCCCTCGGGGTCACCCAACCGCTGATCAGCCAGCACCTGCGGATCCTCAAGGCCGCCGGTGTGGTCCGTGGCGAGCGGACCGGCCGGGAAGTGTTCTACCGTCTCGTCGACGACCACCTGGCGCACATCGTGATCGATGCCGTCGCCCACGCCGAGGAAGGACCGAGACCGTGACAGAGAAGGCCGGGCCCCGTACCCCCGTCGTCGTCGGCGTCCGCGCCACCAAGCAGCGCAGCGCAATCTCCGCGCTGCTCGACGACATCGACGAGTTCCGCTCCGCACAGGACCTGCACGACGAACTGCGCAGGCGCGGCGAGGGCATCGGGCTGACCACCGTCTACCGCACCCTCCAGACGCTCGCCGACGCCGGCACCGTCGACGTGCTGCGCACCGACACCGGCGAGTCCGTGTACCGACGCTGCTCCTCCGGGCACCACCACCACCTGGTGTGCCGCAGCTGCGGTTTCACCGTCGAGGTCGAGGGCCCGATGGTCGAGCAGTGGTCGCAGTCGATCGCCGACGAGAACGGCTTCACCGACGTCAGCCACACCGTCGAGATCTTCGGCACCTGCCGCAACTGCTCCGCCTAGCGGCGCACGGCCTGACATCCCGCGATCGTCACGGACACCGCGATTGCGATCTTGACGCACTCGGCGACGTGCACGGGAAGGACCGACGATGGTTCGTGACGTCGTGCGCCGCGCGCGCGAGCTGCTCGAGGCAGGTGACCAGGAGCAGGCGCACGCCATCCTGGCGCTGGCGCTGGATGCGCCGCGGCGTGCCGCTGAGGACATGGAAGCCATAGCCGTGGCCGAGGCGACCGGGATGCTCGTCCAGTTGGAAGCCCCGTGCGAACCACGCGATGCCCTCGAGCGGCGCATCGCGCGGATGACCGAACTCACGGACGGCTTCGACGCCGACGCCGTCCGTGAGGCGCGCGCGCTCGCCGAGCTCGAGTCGATCGAGTGGGTCCACCGGCACGAGCCCGACGACGCGATCGTGCTGGTCGACGTGCTGCGAGCGGCGGAGTCGTTCGCAGCACGGCACATCGGGGACGATCAACCGCTCGGCGTTCGGCAGGCACGCGCGGAGGCATTGTTCACCGCCGAGATCCTGCGACGCCACCTGGGACGAGATCGCCATCGGGTGGCAGTCGGCCTCGAGACGCTGGCGCTCACGCTCACCGCGGAGTCCGACGAGCGGTTGCGTCATCTGCGCATCGCCGCGCTCTACCAGGCGGCGCGGATCCGTTACGACAGCGGAGACGACCCGGAGTCGGCGGTCGCGCTGATGCACCGTGTCGTCGCCGAGGCGGAGCCGCTCCCCTCGGCCCGGGCGCTCCTGCACGCCGCGTCGCTCTGCCTGGTCGACGACGAGATCGGCCGGGGAGCGCCGGCGGCGGTGGCGATCGGCCACGGCCTGCGCGCCCTGGATGTGCCCGTCGCCGATCCCGGCTTCGAGGCGGCCACCGAACAGGCCCGGCATCTCGACCAGGTGCTGGAACGGCTTCCCGACACCGAGCGCGACCGTGCCGCCGCGGAACACTCCGCCGCACTGGTGGACCGCTATGCCACCTGTGCCGCCGAGGACGCGCGTGAGGCGATCCTGTGGTGGGTGCTCAGGGGTGTTCCCGAGGACGCAGGCGCGGTGACGACGGTGGATCGACAGGTCCTCGCCCACGCCGACCACGCGTTCGACACCGATCCGAGCCCGCTCACGGCGGCGGCACGGGCGCGCGTGGCGTCACGCCTCGCCGAGGTGACCGCGCACCTCGGCGACCCCGCGGGCGCCGTGCGACTCTACGAGCGGCTCGAAGCGCAATTCCCCGGGCACGAGCACGACGAGCGTCTCGTCGTGCCGCTCGCCCTGGCGATGGTCGACCGGGCGCTTCGACTCGCAGACATCGGACGACGCGGCGACGCCCTCGAGGCGCTGGCGCAGGTGCCGCACCGCTACGCACCCGCCGCCGGCGTGCCCGGCGTCCCGGCCGCGATCGCCCAGGCGGTGTACTGGCGAGGACGCCTGCTGCGGGAAGCAGGCGAGCTGGCCGAATCTCGCCGCGTCATCCGCGACACCGTGGACCGCTCGGCCGTCGACGCCGACGCCGACGTCCGCCTGTGGGCGGCCAACTCCCTCTTCTCCGTGTGGCAGTCGCCCGGGCTCGATCCGACCGAGATCGATGATGCGCTGCATCGGTTTGCGGACCTGTTTGCCGACGATCCGGACGTGCGCATCCGCCGCCTGGACGCCCGGCGCCGCCTCGTTCAGTCGACACGCGCGGCAGAACGCGGCGAACGCGGGGTGGCGGCGACCCTGCTGCAGGGGCTGGTGGCCAGCCACGCCGACAGCGACGACCCGGACATCCGCGACACCGTCGAACTCGCGGCCGAGAATCGACGGATCCTCGAGATCACCTCCCCCACCGATGCGGCCCCCGCCTCGGCGGGAGAGGCCCGCTACCGCGATCTTCGCGAACGGCTGTACGGGGCCGACAGGGCAGTCGACGAGGGGCGACGAGCCGACGCCGAAGAAATCCTCGCGGCGATCGCCGCCGACACCGTCGTAGACCCAGACGAGAACATCGTCATGCTCGGGCTCGCGGCGTTGGACGTGCTCGGAGGACTTCTGCTCGACGCCGGGCGGTGGGAGGAGCTCGTCGCCGCGGCACGCAGCGCCGCCCTGCGCCGCCCCGGTCTCGACACCCGGGCACGCCGGGTGCACGCACGCGGTCACCTGCGGCTCGGCATCGCGCTGGGCCGACTCGGCGAGGAGGGTGCAGCGATCGAGGCCTACGAGGCGCTCGAGCGGCTCGCCGACGGAGCGACCGACGGCGACATCGTGAACGCCCGCGAAGTGGCCACCTACAACCGCGCCGTCCTGGTCGACGGACTGGGCGACCCGGTCGCCGCGATCGCCGCCTACGACCACGTCCTCAGGATCCACGACCAGTCCGTCGACTCCGCCGAACGCCGGCTCCGCCGTGTCAAGACACTGCGCAACAAGGCGCTGCTGCTGACCGGGCTCGGCCGCCTACCCGACGCGACCCACGCCCACCGAACGATCCTGGACATCGCGGGCGCCTTTCCGGACGCCGAGATCGCCGCACGAGGCCGCAAGTCCGCCTTCGACCTGGCGGCCTGCTACACGCGGCTCGGCCAGCATCGTGTGGCATCGGACCTCTACACCTGGATGCGATCCGCCCGTCATCTCGGATTCACCCGCGACGAGCTCAAGAGCATCACCCGCTCCGCCAAGACTGCAGCCCGCGAATCCAAACGCGCACATCGGTGACGAGTGGATCCCGATCGCGCACCTGAGCGCTGCGACTAGGGCAGCAACCCCTGCCGCCCCTGATCCGCGCCCGAGAGCACCAGCAGCAGCATCGTAGTCAGCGCCTCGTCCCCGAGCCCGGCGGCGGGGAAGGTGTAGCGCAGGATGACGTCGGCCAGCTTGCCGCGGGTGATCACGGTGATCGACCCGAACTGCATCATCGAGTTCTTCTCGGCGACCTTCTTGTGCAACGCGGGCTTGGCCGGGCGGTCCCAGGCCAGCACCGCGGTCACCGACAGCACGTCCAGGCCGGGCGAGAGGGTCACCGCGCGCAGCGAGCACAGCGCGCCGGCGTACTCGAAACCCAGCGACCCGTCCTCGGACACCCGGACCTCGGTGAAGTGCGACAGCGCTTCCTGCGCCCGGGCCTGGAGAAGTTCGGCCGTCTCGGCGGCCACTACTTGACCCCGCCACTGTGCTTGTTCATTTGACTCCGCCGAACCGTCGGTCACGGGAGGCGTACTCCACGCAGGCCGCCCACAGGTCGCGGCGGTCGAAGTCGGGGAAGAGCTTCTCCTGGAACACCATCTCGGCGTAGGCGGACTGCCACAACAGGAAGTTCGACGTCCGCATCTCCCCCGACGGCCGCAGGAACAGGTCGACGTCCGGCATGTCCGGCTCGTCGAGGTACTTCGCGACCGTCGCCTCGGTCACCTTCTCCGGGTTCAGCTGACCCGACGCCACCCGGCGCGCGATTTCCCTTGCCGCGTCGGCGATCTCGGCCCGTCCGCCGTAGTTCACGCACATCGTCAGGGTCATCACCGTGTTGTCCTTGGTGAGTTCCTCGGCGATCTCGAGTTCCTTGATGACGGAGGTCCACAGTCGCGGCCGTCGACCGGCCCAGCGCACCCGCACGCCCATCTCGTTCATCTCGTCGCGCCTGCGGCGGATCACGTCGCGGTTGAAGCCCATCAGGAACTTCACCTCGTCGGGGCTGCGCTTCCAGTTCTCGGTGGAGAACGCGTACGCGGAGAGCCACTTGACGCCCACCTCGATGCACCCGCAGACGGAGTCCATCAGGACCGCCTCGCCGCGCTCGTGTCCGGCGGTGCGCGGCAGCCCGCGCTCCTGCGCCCAGCGCCCGTTGCCGTCCATCACCAGGGCGACGTGCCGCGGGATGAGTTCGGGCTGGAGGATCGGTGCCCGCGCCCCCGACGGGTGCGGGTCCGGGGGCCGGACGGCCCGGCTAGGCGTGGCTTGCGGTTCGCGTCGTCGAATCACGGTCCCCATCCTGCCCGACCGGACCAGGCGCCTGCGCCACCGGTGGCGATTCCACCGGCCCGACGCCGGCCCCGGCGGGCTCCGGCTCCACCGCCGCATGCGGCCGGTGCCGTTCGATCAGCGGCAGGGTGCGCAGTTGTCGTTCCAGGTGCCACTGCAGGTGCGCGGCCACCAGACCGCTGGCCTGGCTGCGGATCGCGCCGGGGGCGTCCTCGGTGCGCGCCCAGTCGCCGCGCGCGAGAGCGTCCATCAGGTCCAGCACCCCGGGCGACGGGGTCGCCGCGCCGGGTGGGCGGCAGTGCACGCACACCGCGCCGCCCGCGGCCACGTGGAAGGCCCGGTGCGGACCCGGAGCGGCGCACCGCGCGCACTCCTCCAACGCGGGGGCCCAGCCCGCGAAACCCATGGCCCGCAACAGGAATGCGTCGAGGATCAACTCGGCTGGACGCGCCTGCTCCCCCACCGCGCGCAGGGCCCCGACGGTGAGCTGGTGCAGTCGCGGGGCCGGGGCGCGTTCCTCGCCCGCCAGGCGTTCGGCGGTCTCGAGCACCGCGCACGCGGTGGTGTACCGGCCGTAGTCGTCGACGATGTCGCCGCCGAAGGCGTCGATGGTCTGCACCTGGGTGACGATGTCGAGGTTGCGGCCCGGGTAGAGCTGCACGTCGATGTGCGCGAAGGGCTCGAGCCGGGCGCCGAACTTGGACTTGGTCCGTCGTACGCCCTTCGCCACCGCCCGCACCAGCCCGTGCTGGCGGGTGAGCAGGGTGACGATGCGGTCGGCCTCGCCCAGCTTGTGCTGGCGCAGCACCACCGCATTGTCCCGGTACAACCTCACAGACCCGATCTCCCGTCGCTTCGCTCGCCCGTCCAGTCTCCCACGGTGCGGCGACGCTCCCGTTCCCGCGAGGCGGCCTGGTCGCGCGTCCCGCGCCGGCACCGTCGCGCCGGTTCACCGCGCGCGGACCTCCCCGGTCTGCCAAGCTCGACTATGGCCTCGAGACGGATTCTCGTGTTGGCATGCGTTCTCGCACTCCTGTCCGCGTGCGGGTCGAACAATCCGTCCTCCCCCGGTATCGCCTCCACGACCACCACCGTCCGGACCACCGCGGCCTCCGCCGATCCGGCGCAGGCCGACGCGGTGATGAAGATCGTGCGCGACGCCATGTCGCAGGCCCACCTGAAATCGGCGATCGTGCGCGTCACGATGGACGACAAGGAGATCGTCACCGCTGCGCTCGGCGAGTCGATGACCGGCGTCCCCGCCACCACCGACATGCACTTCCGCAACGGCGCGGTGGCCATCTCGTACGTCTCGACGCTGCTGCTCCAGCTCGTCGACGAGAAGCGGGTGAGCCTCGACGACAAGGTGTCGACGTGGCTGCCCGACATCCCGAACTCCGACCGGGTGACACTCGGCCAGCTCGCCCAGATGACCTCGGGCTACGTCGACTACGTCATCGGCAACACCGAGTTCGACGCCGCCATCTACGCGGACCCCTTCCGCAACTGGACGCCCGAGGAACTGATCTCCTACGGCACCGACAAGCCGCTGCTCTACGAGCCCGGCACCAACTGGAACTACGCGCACACCAACTACGTCATCCTCGGCCTGGCCCTCGAGAAGATCACCGGTCAGCCGATGACGCAGCTGATGCAGGAGAAGGTGCTCGGGCCGCTCAGGCTGGCGAACACCACCGACCCGGGGACGGCGGCGATCCCCGAGCCCGTCCTGCACGCGTTCAGCTCCGAACGCCGCGAGGCCCTGCAGATCCCCTCCGGCGTGCCGTTCTACGAGGAGTCCAGCTTCTGGAACCCGTCGTGGACCATCACCCACGGCGCCATCCAGACCAGCAACATCTACGACCTGCACGCCACCGCGGTCGCGATCGGCACCGGCAAGCTCCTCTCGCCGGAGTCGTACCAGGCGATGGTGTCGACGGCGCTGCGCGGCAAGACCACCACCCTGCCGGGGTGCACCACCTGCTTCGTGCAGGACATCGGCTACACGTACGGGCTCGGACTCGTCATCACCGGCGACTGGCTGATGCAGAACCCCCTGTTCAGCGGCTACTCCGCGTCCGAGGCCTACCTGCCGTCGAAGAAGATCGCGATCGCCGTCGCCACCACCTACGACCAGGCCGCCTTCGACGACACCGGCGCCTACACGAACGAGGCCGACCTGCTGTTCCGCAAGATCGGCGCCCAGCTCGCGCCGGACGATGCCCCGCCCATGCCGCCCGCCAAGTAGCCGTCCCCGGCCCAGGTACCGGCGTCCCCGACCCAGGTGCCGCCGTCCCCAATGTCACATCGGGGACCCTGTGGGTAACCGATGTGACATTGGGGAAGTCACATGCCGCAGCTCATGCGGAGAACTGTTCGCGCAGCGTGAGCTTCTTGAACTTGCCGGTGGCCGTCCTCGGAATGGTGGAGACGATCTCGAACCGCTCCGGCAGCTGCCACCGCGAGAACTCGGTCGACAGGTGCTCGCGCAACTGCTCGGGGTCCGCGGTCATGCCGTCCCGGAGCACGAGTACCGCCAGTGGACGCTCGCCCCAACGGGGGTCGGGTACGGCGATCACCGCGGCCTCGGCCACCGACGGGTGTGCCATGAGGTGGTTCTCGAGGTCGACCGAGGAGATCCACTCGCCTCCGGACTTGACCAGGTCCTTGGAGCGATCGCAGACCCGGATGCAGCCGCGGTGGTCGATGCGGACGATGTCTCCGGTACGGAACCAGCCGTCAGCGGTGAAACTGTCGGCGCCCTTGCCGTTGTGGTAGGCCGCGGCAACCCACGGACCGCGCACCTCCAGCTCGCCCATGGCACGGTCGTCCCACTCGATGAACCCGTCGTCCTCGCTGCGGGCCCGGATGTCGACGAACGGCATGGCGACACCCTGCCTGGCCCGGAAGGCGTACTGCTCGTCGGCTTCGCCCTCCCGAAGATCCACGGGGAGCCGGCTGACCGTGCCCAGCGGTGCGGTCTCCGTCATTCCCCACGCCTGGACGACCGTCAGGCCGTGCCGGTCGTACCCCTCGAGCAGGCTGCGCGACACCGCCGCCCCGCCGACGATCAGCCGATCGAGGTGGCCCAGCTCCCAGCGCTGCGGCTGCGCGTCGAGCGCGTCGAGCATCGCCATCCACACCGTGGGCACCCCGGCCGTCATGGTGACCTTCTCCGTGGCGATCAGGTCCAGCACGCTCACCGGATCCAGCTTCGGGCCGGGCAGCACCAGCCGCGCCCCGAGCAGCGCAGCGGCATAGGGCAGACCCCAGGCGTTGGCGTGGAACATGGGCACGACCGGCATCAGTGTGTCCTGTGTCGACACCCCCAACGAATCGGGCAGTGCCGCGGTCAGCGAATGGAGTACCAGCGCCCGGTGCGAGTACACCACGCCCTTGGGTCGTCCGGTGGTTCCGGACGTGTAACACATTGCGCCGGCACGACCTTCGTCGAGTGCCGGCCACTCCATCGGCTCGGCGGCACCGATCAGGGCCTCGTAGTCGAGGGTCCCGTCGGGTGCCGTGTCGCTGTGCGCGACGACGATGACGTGCTCGAACTGGTGCGCATGACGGAAGGTGTCCAGCACCTCGAGCAGCGATTCGTCGACCACGATCACCCGGTCCTGCGCGTCGCCGACGATGAATCCGAGCTCGTCGGCGTGCAACCGTGGGTTGAGCGTGTGCACCACCGCCCCCATCGCCGGGACCGCGAAGTACATCTCGAGATGCTCGGCCTGATTCCACAACAGCGTCGCCACCCGGTCACCGTCGGCGACACCGAGCCCCGCCAACGCGGTGGCGAGCCGACGCGAGCGCCGGGCGCACGCCCCGAGGGTGGTCCGGGCGATGCTGCCGTCGGGGCGGCGGGAGACGACATCCTTGCCGCTGTGGAATCGCTCGGCACGCTCGACCACCCCGGTCAGCGTCAGCTGGTAGTCATCCATGGTCAGGCCGTTGATCACGTAACACTCCTAGGTAGGGGAAGAATTCGGCGAACGCGGTCACGCACGGACCGGGCGAGGGTGCGGCTACCGGCGGGGGCCACGGGCAGTGTCCGTGGCCCCCGCTCGACTGGGGGCGCCGTCGAAGGGTCAGGCGTGGTGGGTGAAGCCGACCTGGCCCGGGCGGCGGTTCGGCGCGTAACCGAGCTTCGCCAGCGTCTCGTCGGCGTCGGCGTAGGTCTCACCGATCTTGTAGATGTCGCGGGCGTCCTTTCCGGTGGCGACCTCGCGTCCGAGTTCACTGGCGATCCGGACCAACTGCTGGATCTGCTGAACCGAGGTCATCTTCTCGCCCTTGCGGCCCCAGATGGTGTCCTCGTTGCCGCAGCGGGTGTGCAGGCCCATCGCGATCGCCATCGTGTTGACGGGCAGCACGCTGCGCATGAGGGACTCCAGGGTCAGGGCCGCTCCGTCCGGGACGCGCTGGATGAAGTTCATGATGTTGTACGGGTTCGGTCCCTCCATGCCGCCGCCGATGCCGGTCCAGGTCACATTCAGCGGACCGGTGTAGACGCCGCGGCGGATGAGCCGCTCGACGCTCTCGAGTCCGGTGATTCCGGTCAGCGCGAACAGGGGCTGGATGCCGGCGGCCTGTAGGCGACGCAGGTGCTCCTCAACCCAGGCCGGTCCGGCCGGGATCGTCATCTCCCGGTACGTCTCCTGCAGTTCCGGACGCGCCAGGGACGTGCCCGCGATGTCGTCCGCGGTCAACAGCTCCGCGATGTTCATCTGGCTGGTGTTGATCGCGATCGTGACCTGGTCCGGCTTGGGGTCGAGCTCGGCGAGCATGTGCCGGGTGTCATCGGAGAGCCACTTGGCTTCGGCGCCTTCACCTTCCGGCGCGAATGAGATCGAGCCTCCGACCTGCAGGACCATCTCCGGGACGGCCTCGCGCAGCCGACCGAGCAGCTCGTTGAACTTCGAGAGCCGCTTGCTGCCCTTGCCGTCGAGCTCACGGACGTGGATGTGCAGCACCGACGCGCCGGCCTCGTAGCAGTCCACCGCTTGCTGGACGTGCTCGTCCATCGTCAGCGGCAGGTCCTCACGGAAGTCGTTGGGCTCCCACTCGGGGCCGTACGGTGCTGCGGTGATGACCAGCTTGTCCTGGTTCTCCGGGAAGAGTGCATCATCGTGGAAGTGCATGGTGTTGCTCCTGTCGGGATTGGCAGAAAGTGTTGCCGAGGAAGGGCATTCGACTGAATCGCGGATCGGCCGCGGTCAGATGACGGCGCCACCGTTGGGGCTGATGACCTGGCCGACGAGGTAGTGGGTCTCGCCCGCGAGGTAGACGGCAAGGGAGGCGTACTCCTCGGGAGTGCCGAGCCGGCCCACGGGAATGATCTGGAACAGGCTGCGCTTCTGCTCGTCGGTCGCGTGGTCGAGGTATTCCTGGAACGGAGGCGTCAGGACACCTCCGCAGGCGATGGCGTTGACGTAGACGCCGGCGCCCGCAACGTCGAGGGCGACGGTCTTGGTCAGACTCACGACGGCGGCCTTGGCGGCCGAGTAGCCGGGGCTGTGAGTGCTTGCGGTAGAGGTGCCGGCGACCGACGCAATGTTGATGATGCGGCCGTAGCCCTGAGGCTCCATGAACTTCAATGCCTCACGGGTGCAGTAGAAGACACCGTGAACGTTGACGTCCCACCACTTGAGCCAGTCGTCGTCGGTCAGACTGCTGGTGATACCGATGGACTGGCGCTCCATGGGGGTGGTGACGTAGGCGTAGTGACGGCTACGTCGCTCTTCGTCCGCCGGCATGTTGGGCACGCGTGCGGCGTTGTTGACGAGGATGTGGACGGTCCCGAACTGCTCGGCAGCCCGGGCGAACATCTCGACGACCTGATCCTTGGAGGAAACGTCGCAGCGCAAGGCCAGGCAGTTGCGTCCCAGCGCCTCGATCTCGGCGGACACCTCCGCCAGCTTGTCTTCCTGAAGGTCGCAGAGGACGAGGTCCGCGCCCTCGTGCGCCATGGCGAGCGCGATCGAGCGGCCCAGGCCCTGAGCCGCTCCGGTGATCACGGCAACCTTGTCGAGTAGCTGCTGCATTTCTCTGACTTTCCTTCGGTGGATGGGATTGACCGACCGTCTCGACGCTCGGGACGGTCGACAGAAGTCGGATGGTCGTGGCGATCTACGCCGAGGCCACGAGCGTGTCTGCCGAGTCCTGCGACACGTCAGCGGAGTTCTTCGACTCCACCGCGGCAAGCTTGCGGAGACCTGCGGGATAGAGCTTCATGCCGAGGCCCAAGACCACGATCGAAACGACGGATGCGAGTGGGACCCACTGCAACGCACCGAGCAGACCCAGTCGATCGGACAGCAGTCCGACAACGAACGGCCCGAGCGCCAGCCCGAAGACGTTGTTCGCGAGCACGCCCACACCGAGGGCCGAGGCTCGGATCGACGGGTGGGACAGGCTGGCGACGACCGCCGTTGTGGCACCGGAGAATCCGGAGCAGAAGAACGCCCCGACGCCGATCAACACCATCTGCACAGGCCCGTTCGCGAGCTGGAAGCCGACCATCAGGGACACCATCGCGATGCCGGCGAACGCGATCGCCGCACTCCACCTGTGTTCGGGTCGCCGGCGACCGAACCGGTCGGCGGCGATGCCACAGAGCACCGTGCCGGCGCCGATCAGGAGCACGAAGACCGATGCCGCCAACCCGGCATCCGTGGCCGCCATGTCGTGGTAGCGGTTGAAGTAGCTGGGAAGCCAGGCGAGCAGCACACCCGAGACGAAGAACTGGATTCCGGCACCGACGTAGGCACAGGTCAGCGAGGCGTTCGTGAGCAGGCTCGAAATCGGGGCGCGTCCACTCCCGGAGGCGGGCGCCCCTGAGACCGGACGATCGGTGGCATGACGCGCCAGCCGCTGCTCGTTGACGAGGATCCGGAACAGGATGATCAGACACAGACCGAAGGCCGCCATGACCAGGAAGGCCGCGCGCCAACCGAGCCGATCCGCGAGCACGCCGCCGAGCGCGACACCGACGACCGAGCCGAAGAACGCCGCACCGAGGATGGCGCCGCTGAGCGAGGCATGCAGTCGCGGGGCAAAGACTCCCAGCATGACGGCCATGCCCACACTCGCGTAGGCGGCCTCGCCGAACCCGAGCAGAAATCGTGCGCCGAGCAGCTGGGAGTAGTTCCCCGCCGCGGCGCACAGGACGGTCGCGACACTCCACAGGACTGCCATGAGGACCACACTGCGGACGCGACCCCAACGGTCGGCGAGCAGTGACATCGGCAGCGCCAACACACCGACCATCAGGGCGACGACGCTGGTCAGGGCCGCGAGTTGCGAATCCGACAGATCCCACTCCGCTTTCAGCACGGGGAAGACGGAACTGAGTACCTGCCGGGACATGTAGTCCGACATCATCAGCCCGAAGATCAGGGTGAAGACCACCCACGGAAAGATCTTCGAGGGGGCGCCTGCGCCGGGGACCTCTCGGGGTGGCGTTGACGCCGGGGATTCCAGTTCCATGCGAATTCCTGTTCGTGAAGGGCGCGTTGGGGCGACGCGTCTCGGATATGACCGGTTCGGAAAGCTCGCTGCGGTCCTGAACCGAGGTGTGAACTGCACAACGGACGTGCGTCGATGCGGCGACGCCTTGATTCGAAGGCGCCGCATCAAGTCCTGACAGGGCATGCGACGGCCGGGGATTGCCCAGCGGAGTCACCGCGCGGACGGATGCGACCAAGCGCGGTGACTCATGTCACGCTATACGCATTGGGGCAAGATCACTTGGCCCATTGGGACACATTCTTTGGCAGCTTGGGACAGGGGCAATCGATGACGTCGCAGAAGGTACGGAGTTCGGCCCTGACCGGGTACGTCGAGTTGACCCAGTCCCTCGGCTCGGACCCCGATCTGTTCATGCGTGCGGTGGGCATCGACCCGACCGCCCTGGCCATCCCCAACACGTGGCTTCCCGCGGAGCGCGTCGACGAACTGCTCGAGCGCACCGCCGAGGCAACGTCCTGCATGGACTTCGCGGTCAGGATGGCGGACGGAAGGGGCGTGTCGATACTCGGCGCAGTGGGGTTGGCCGCCCGCGAGGAGCCGGACGTCCGTAGCGCGATCGCGCTCATACTGCGCCACATGCGGGTACACAACGAGGCGATCCAGATTCGGCTCGTGGAGTTGAACGGGCTTGCCTCACTGCGGATCGAGCCCGCGGCCGGGATGACACTCGGTCGCCAGTCCATCGAACTGGTCGTCGCGTCGTTGGCCCGGATCCTCAGCGCGTTCCTTCCGGACGGTTGGCGGCCGCTGTCCACGTGCTTCGTCCACGACGCGCCAGCCACACTCGACGTCCATCACCGTGCATTCGGGACGGGTATCGCGTACGAACGGGACTTCAACGGTTTTGTGCTCTACTCGAGCGACCTTGACTCCGTCAACCCGTTGTCGGACCCGATGTTCCAGCCCTACGCGAGGCAGTACCTGGACCTGCTCGCGCCGCCGGAGGATGCCTCCGCCGTCGGACGGGTGCGCGAGATGATCGAGGCGCTCCTGCCGGGCGGAAAGTGCACCGCGGCCCGGATAGCGCGCAGCCTCGGGATGGACCGGCGAACCCTGCACAGACACCTGTCCCAGGCGGGCGAAAACTACTCGTCCGTGGTCGATTCGGTGCGCGCAGATCTCGCGCGGCGGTACGTCACGCGCGGGAACCGGAACCTCACCGACATCGCGGGCGAACTCGGCTTCTCCGACCTGAGTGCCTTCTCGCGCTGGTTCCGCCGACAGTTCGGCATGAGTCCGACCGCATGGGCAGCCCGGGAACGCGAACTCGGCACGCGGTCGCCAGGAGACCCTCCGGCGAGGTAGCACCCCGGCCGGATCCCCCGTGTCTCGCTCGAAACCGGGACGGCCACCCGCCGTCGGCGCTACTGTTCGTTCGAACGAACAGGACGGAGACACCCGGTGACCACTCACGCCGAAGACACCCGCGAGCTGGGGCTCGAGGACACCGCCGCGGCACTGGCGAACGGGACGACCAGTTCCGTCGACCTGGTGCGGCGCAGCCTCGACGCCGCCGAGGCCAGCCAGCCGAGCCTCAACGCCTTCCGGATCCTCCGGCGCGAGGCCGCCCTCGCCGAGGCCGCCGAGGCCGACCGACGCCTGGCCGCGGGTGAGCGCGCGCCGCTGCTCGGCGTTCCGATCGCGGTCAAGGACGACGTGGACGTCGCGGGCGAACCGACCGCCTTCGGCTGCGCGGGCGAGTTCCCCGCCAAGACCGCGGACTCCGAGGTGGTGTGCCGCCTTCGCGAGGCCGGGGCCGTCATCGTCGGCAAGACCAACAGCCCCGAGTTGGGCCAATGGCCTTTCACCGGTGGCAGTTTCGGCCACACCCGCAACCCGTGGGCGGCCGGCCGGACCCCCGGCGGCTCCTCGGGCGGCAGCGCCGCGGCCGTCGCCGCCGGGCTGGTGCCCGCCGCGCTCGGCTCGGACGGCGCCGGGTCGGTACGGATCCCCGCGTCGTGGACCAACCTGGTCGGCATCAAGCCGCAGCGCGGCCGGGTCTCCACCTGGCCGGAGACCGAGGCGTTCTACGGCATCACCGTGATCGGGCCGCTGGCCCGGACCGTCGCCGACGCGGCGCTGCTGCTGGACCTGGTGTCCGGCTCGCACGAGGGCGACCTGCACCAGCCGCCGCCGGTGACGGTGCGCGACGCCGTCGACCGCGAGCCCGGCCGGCTGCGGATCGCGCTGTCGCTGAAGATCCCGTACACCGCGACCCCGCGGACCCTGCACCCCGAACTCAAGGACGCGGTCGGCGAGACCGCACACACCCTGCGCAAGCTCGGCCACGAGGTGGTCATCGCCGACCCCGCCTACGGCCTGCTGCTCGGCCTGAACTTCCTGCCCCGGTCGATGGCCGGGCTCGAGCAGTGGCGCACCCGCATGCCCGATCCGTCCCTCCTCGACCCCCGCACGCAGGCCAACGCCCGCACCGGCCGACTGCTCGGCGGGCTGCCGTTGCGCGCGTCCCGGGCCGCCGAGCCCCGCATGCGCAGGCGGATTGGCGCCATCTTCGACGACTTCGACGTGATCCTCGCGCCCAGCACCGCCACCCCGCCGCCGCCGGTGGACGCGCTCGACGGTATCGGGCAGTTCGAGACCGACAAGGTGATCACCGCCGCCTGCCCGTACACCTGGCCCTGGAACATCCTGGGCTGGCCGAGCGTCAACGTGCCCGCCGGGTTCACCTCCGACGGCCTGCCCCGCGGCGTGCAGCTGATGGGTCACCACGACACCGAGCCGATGCTGGTGTCGTTGGCCGCGCAGCTCGAACGCGAACTACGGTGGGACCGTGAACGTCCCGAGCAGTGGTGGTGAAGTGAGTGGTGGTGAAGTGAGCGAACGGACACCGGCGCGGGAGCGGATCCTCGCGGCGGTGCTGCACGTGATCGGCACGGACGGCATCGCCGCGGTGACGAACCGGCGGATCGCCGCGCAGGCGCAGGTGTCGCTCGGCTCGATCACCTACCACTTCCCCAGCCAGACGGACATGCTGCGCGACGCCCTGCTCGGCTTCGTCACCGAGGAGACGGCACGCCTGACCGAGTTGGCGGAGCAGTACCGTGACCACGGACTGAGCGTGCAGGATGCGGCCTCACTCACCGAGCAGGTGGTCCGCGACCTCGGCTGGGCCGCCGAGCGGGTGGCCCCGTTCGAGCTGTACATCCAGGCCGGCCGCGACCCGGCGCTGCAGGAGGCCGCGAGCGAGTGCTTCGCCGCCTACGACACCCTCACCGTCACCATCCTCGAGGCGCTGGGCGTGCCGAACGCGGCGATGCTGGCCCCGACACTGGTCGCCACGATCGCCGGCCTGCAGCTGCGCCGCCTGGCGACCGGCGGCGCGGGCACCGACGTCTCCACCGCGATCCTGCTGCTGGTCGGCGGGGCGCAGGCGTGATGCAGGTAACCGCCTCCTACGGTTCGAACACCAGCAGCGGTTTGCCCCCGTGTTCGGGAGCTTCGGCCAAACAGACGGCTTCGCTGAACTTTTCGACGGGGATCGGCTGGCCCTCCGGCACGCGCAACACTCCGCTGTCCGCGAGCTGAACCGTCCGGTCGATCGCCGCAGCCATCCGATCCTTCGGGGTCTCGGTGAACCAGCGCAGCAGCCAAAACCCGCGAACGATCTTTGTTTCGTAGATCAGCGAACGCGCGAAGATCGGGATGGTGAGTTTGTCGGGATCGGTTTGGCGGTGCGTGGACAGCGCACCGTAGACGACCAGCTCACCGTGCGGTGCGAGTGCACGCGACACGTCGGCACCCACCTGACCGCCGACACAGTCGATCGCCTTGGACACGCCGTCGTGGCCTGCGATGTCGGCCACCCGTTCGCGCAGGTCCTCGTCCTCCGTGCAGATCACCGCGGTGCCCCCCAGCGCGAGGATGCCCTCGACAGCGGATCGACGGCGGACCACGTTGAGGGTCTTGAAGCCGACGTGCGCCCCGAGTTGGATGACCGACTGACCCACGGTCGAACCGGCCGCCGTCTGCAGGAGCCACTCGCCCGGTCGAACATCGAGCTCGTCACCGGTCAAGATCACGGCGGCGAGAGGATTGGCGAGAATCTGGGCGGCCGTGGAATCGCTCATGCCGGCGGGAACCGACAAGACCCGCCCGGCATCGGCGACGACATACTCCTGCCACGTTCCCGTGACTCCGATCGTGATGACGCGTTGCCCGACGGTCAGACCGTCTGTGCCGCTACCGAGTTCGTCGATCACACCGACGGATTCGATTCCGGGCACGGTCGGGAACTCCGGGGTGAATCCGTACCTCCCGCGGATGGTGTGCAGATCGCTGGCATGGACAGGTACAGCTGTCACCCGAATCCGGACCTGACCGGGACCGGGATCCGGAAGCGGGCGGGTGCGCAGGTGCAGGACCTCGGACGGTTCGCCCAAATTGTCGGCTACGACAGACCGCATCGTTCGCATCGTCATGACGCTCCTTCGGTCGGATCCAGATCTCACCGTGGTTCGGTCGCATGGCGTCGACCCCGCTCTTTGGCGGCGACATTCGGATCAGCGCGGTCAACGACGGCCGTACCAGCGCCAATGCTGCCACCACTGCGGGGTCAGTGTCGGCGTCGAAACTATCGGTCGGTCTTGCCGTGGCGATCGATCTCGAGCCGCCGGCCCGACTGGGAGGGCGATGCCGAACCATCCACGCGAGCCGATCTGCCGGCTTGGCTCACCCCACATTCCCGGGGATTGCAGTGAGTTCGAGGGCGGCGTTGAAGCAGAGCCCATTCACGAAGGCGGGTCCCGAATAGAAACCCGGGAGGGCGGGACCGTATCCGACATAACCGCCAGGGTGGGTGACGACACCCAATCCCGGCGGTACCACGGCGGTCCCTATCCCCGCCGTCGCGAACACCGCGCACGTCCATGCGGGGTCCCTGGCATCGTCGAGGTACAAGGAGCCCTGGACGCCGGGGGCCGGGTCGCCGCTGATCAACACCGGGTCGGCTGATGCGAGCCCCGGCGAGAGGGCGATCGCTGCTGCAAGGCTGAGGGAATCACCGACGGCTCGCCACGTGCTGTTCATGATTCGATCCCTTCTGATGTCAGCCCAGGAGTTCGGCCGCCCAACGGCTGGGCACATCCCGCCGGACCCTATGGGAGCGTGGTGATCTGAAGGGCGGTCCGGAGACCGCCGGGCGAAGATGCGGTGGACTGGATGCAGTCTCACTGATTCGAGGTCCGCTCGATCCACGCGACGAGGGCGCTCAGAGTTTGTAACCGATCGTGCGGAGCAGCGCCTTGCGGTCTGCGACATCGCCGCTCGTCTCCACGCCGGCAGGTGGGTACCCGTCGATCACACCGACAATGCCCCGGCCGAGCTCCGTCTCGGCCACGATGACCTCGACGGGGTTGGCCGTAGCGCAGAAGATGCCGCACACCTCCGGCACCTGCTTCAGCGTGTTCAGGATGTTCACCGGATAGCCCTCCTCGACGAACACGAAGAACGAGTGGCCCGCGCCGACCGTGAGTGCGTTGCGCGTGGCCAACTCGACGAGGCGGTCGTCGTTGCCCGAGCAGCGCACGAGGCGAGGGCCCGAAGCTTCGCAGAACGCCACGCCGAACCGGAGGTGGGGACTCACTCCAGCCAGTGCTTCGTGCAGGTCCTCGACGGTCTTGATGAAGTGAGCCTGCCCGACGACAACGTTCATGTCGTCGGGCTTGTCGACCGCCACGATGTGCAACTCCACGATTGCCTCCTCGGTTGCTGCGACTGTGCAGGCCAGCGTCGAAACAAGTCTGCCTCGCTCCGGTAACGACGGCAACGACGGCAACGACGGCAACGACGGCAACGACTCCACCGGCACAGGCCGGATTCCGATGCCGTCCACGTGGTCTGGCATGCATCCTCGTCGACGACGGGCACCCCCGCCTGGCGGAACCGGCAGACGCGCGGGTTCAAAATCCGGTATCCCCGGTATCCGTAAGGGTGGGGGTTCGATTCCCCGTCGCCGCGACACCCCGCATCCACCCTCTCCCCTCCGTCTGGCAGTGCTGTCCCACCGATCGTGAGGCCCCTCGCGAGAACATCGCCGCCGTGAAACGGCGGGCCGAGGATCGGGTTCCCCGAGTACCTGTCCCCAGGGGTCGGGCAGGTTGCGTTCGAGGTGCCAGTACCGCAGCGTCACCACATTGACAACGAAGGGTCGGACATTGACCCTCCCGATAGGCTGTTCGGACGGTCGGGACAAATCACCCATCCCGGAGGTGTTGCGGATGCTGCCGCCAGACGCAATTGACCGGATATGGCAGTTGGACGGCAACTACCGCTGCCCCAGGCATGGCGGATCACGCTGTGGCCGATCTCGGATGCGACTTCGGCGGACACTGCCCCTGACCCGAAAGGTTCCCCGACGTGTTCCAACTGTGGTGGTACACCATGAACCTGCCGAAAGACTGGATCCAGGCACTGAATGCCATAACCCCTTGCGAGTGGTGGGGATGGGGACACTGTCCGTATCCGTGATCAGTTGTTGGTGATCACGAAGCCCTTGCCCGCCGGATTACCCTGCACCGCGATGCTTTTCTTGGAGGTCGCCATGATCGATTTCGTTCGCCGATCGGTCGCCTGCGCGGCCATCGTGGCCGGTTCGGTTCTGACGCCGGCGGCCGTCGCCTCCGCCGCTGTCACCGTGCCGTTCCAGATCAACCCCGCGCCGTTCGGAAACCCGTACGGCAGCCTCGACGTTCCCTCGATCCGCTGTGTGGCCGTGGTCGGCGAACAGCCTGGGACGGTGACGATCACCGGACCGAAGGAAGGCTGGTGGGGGTGCCTACTCCCGGGCGAAGTGCACTGGCTGAACCTGTCGAGCGGAGCCTCCGGCTCCGCCCGGATGTCGGCCGGAGTGGACGGACACCCGGCAGCGATCCTGCCGACCGGGACCGGGCAGGTCGTCGTCGCCGCCACTTCCGACGCCGGCCCGTACACGCCGGGCGTCGTAACCGTCTACGTTCCGTAGGCGACGGCCCCGCGGTCCGGGAGGGCGCGCGGGTTCCCGCTCACCAAGTGGTCGCCGGCTTCGTCGATTTCTGACGCCGTACAGGTGCCTTCGTCGCCTGGTAACGCCGCCCCAGAAGCGAGGTGATGCTCAATGGGACCTTCGGGTGGTCCCATGCTCGTGGCAACGAGGTGGTCCCATCGCCCTGGCAAGCGACACCGCCACCTACGGGGGGGTGATCGCGGCGCTGGAGACGTGGCCATCCCGGACTCGAGATTCAAATCCGCTGCTCGAAACTTCACCACGGCACGGTGGACTGCTTCAGTCGGCCACCTGATCCTGCGCCTGGCCGCCACAACCTGGAGCTCATCCAGATTTGTGTGACTAGGTGTACTGACCGGAAAGGTTGATTGAGTGACTCACTCCCCCCCGACCGTGTACCGGTCTGGCGTTCGCTGGGGGTTCTCCGACCTCGTGGATGGTGTGGCCGCTGCAGGCCGTCTTAGTTACGGTGGCCTGCTCGATGCGCGACACGGTAAACCATCGCATTGCGTCGCGCTTTCGGCACCATCCAATTAAGTACCACTGGCCGTTCGTGGAGGCGAACAGCACGGGCTCGACGTCGCGGGTGGTCGTGGTGCCGTCTCTCGATGTGTAGCGAATACGGATCACTCGCTGCTCGGCCATCGCCTCCTCCAGGGCCGACTTCGTTGCGCGTGAAGATGAGGGAACCGCGTTGACCCACACACGGCGGGCTAGATCGTCGGCCCTTGCTCGCGTTCTGGGATCGAGAACATCCAAGACCTTTTGGATGCCGGCTGCTGCCAGATCAGCGTAGGGGGCATCGGGCGCAGCGGACACGGCCGCCATGAGCGCCACAGCCTGCGCCGGAGACAGACTGACGGGTGGCAAGGACGCGCCTGTAGCCAATCCGTATCCACCGCCCGGACCTGGGCGCGACCATAGAGGCGCGCCGCTGTTCTCCAACGCATCGAGGTCTCTCTTGATTGTGCGCACGGACACCTCGAACTCTCTCGCCAGCCGTTCGGCGGAGACCCCCCGCGCGCCGCTGCGGCGCAACATCTCTGATATTGCATGGAGCCGTTCCGCTCGCTTCACTGTTCGGACCCCGGCAAATTCATGACATAAATAGTGACATACCATTGTCCGCAGGGCCTGCGAGAGTTGTGGCATGACAACCACTATGAGCAGTCCGACCATCATCCTTATCGCCGGCCACTGGCTGGGCGCTTGGGCGTGGGATGAAGTCCTTGAACACCTGAAAACCGACCATTCTCGTGCAATCGCGATGACGCTGCCTGGTCTCGACGGGGACGATCCCGAGCGTGCGGCGAAGACTCTCGACGATCAAGCCGCAGCGATCCTAGGCGTCATTGCCCAACACGGGAATCAGCCTGCGTTCTTCGTCGCTCACAGTGGAGCCAACGCTCCCGTCAGTCTCGTCATTGACCGACACCCTGAGCTTGTCCACCGGGTGGTGTGGGTCGACTCCGGCCCGGTGGCGACGGGAAGTGTCTTCGCTCCAGACCTCCCGGAGGGGTTGAAGGAGCTTCCGCTGCCGTCCTTCGACATCCTCGCACAGCAGGCGAGCCTCGAAGGCCTGAGTGCAGAGGTCCTCGAGCGTTTTCGGGCCCGGGCCGTCCCTGAGCCCGGCCCCGTGCTTCGTCAGCCCGTCGAGCTCACGAACGACGCCCGCCGCAAGGTCCAGACCACCCTGGTGTGCTGCTCGATCCCGGGCGCGCAGGTGCTTGAGCTGGCCCGAGCAGGCCATGCCATGTTTGCCGAAGTCGCGAACCTCGAAGACCTCGACGTCATCGACCTCCCGACGGGGCATTGGCCTATGTGGAGCCGTCCCCGCGACCTCGCCAAGGCCATTCACTCAGCGGTTTCTCGAACCAACTGAACTGCACGCACAACCTGAAGGGGTCAGCCGAATCCGGCTGGCCCCTTTGCTTCTCCGAGGGAATTCATGACACACCCAAACGCTGCTCTCACACCGCGCCACCGGCTAAAGGTCGCCCGCCTCGTCGTCGATGACGGTTGGCCGATCAGCGAAGTTGCCGCCCGATTCCAGGTCTCGTGGCCCACGGTCAAGAGATGGGTCGAGCGATACCATCCCGGCTTCGACGGCGTGCTGAAGTTCGTCTGGCACGCGAAGCAGACTCAGGTGTATCCCGAGTTGAAACGTCTTGCCGCCGACGGGTTGATACGTGAACAAGGGGAAGGTCCACGCGGCCGCCGGCCGTACGAGATCACCGAAGACGGCCTGACCGAGCTTCGCCAGTGGTTGACCGTCGCAGCCCCGGATCACTCATTGAGGAACGAGACCGTCCTGCGGTCCTTCGCATTGTGGCTCGTCGAGCCGGAGGAGGCACGAGAGTTCCTGTCCGGGGAGCTCGAGTACCACCGAGCGCGGCTACGTGGAATGCGAGTGCTCAAGCAGAGTCTCGACCTGGCCAGTCCCGCTGACCGAGCAGCACTGCTCGGTTTGGAGGCAGGGATCCGACGCCTGGAGGCAATGATCTCCTGGGCCGAATGGGCAATCGAGACGGTCGCGACCTGGCCGAGCCGTGAGGAGCAGGCCTCCGCATGAAAGACACCTCGACAAGCATCGAACTGGAAGACGGCCGCCGGATCGGATTCGCCGAATTCGGTGACCCCACCGGCATGCCTTGCTTCTTCGTCCACGGTTACTCGTCTTCTCGGTGGATGGCGGGCTGGACCATGCCGGGCGAGCTGCTCGAGCGCCACGCCATCCGGGTCATCGCCATCGACCGCCCGCATTACGGGCTGTCGTCACCACACCCGGCCGGCGGATTCAGGCAATGGGCCGCGGACGGGACCGCATTGGCTGAGCACCTCGGTCTCCATCGGGTGGCCGTGGTCGGCGTGTCGATGGGCGCGGGACCCGCGCTGGCGCTCAGTGCGCAACGCCCGGACCTCGTCACCAGCACAACGATCCTCAGCGGCATGCCGCCGGTCGATGCACACGAACGGTGGACCCCCGCCAACCGGGGCGACGCCCTCTATTGGCGTCTCGCGCGAAGTGCCCCGTGGCTGCTGCGGTCGCTCTGCGCCCTGACCGCATCGACGTTGGCCAAGGCGGCCGACGGGGACGCCGACAAGCTGATCGCGAGGATGGATCGCGCGCTCCCGACGTCCGACCGCCAGGTCTTCCGCTCGCTCCTCAGCAACGACGCCAGCCGCGCGGCGTTCATCTCCGATATGCGGGAGAGTTCCCTGCAGGGTGGAGCTGCCGCAGCTCGTGACCTTCGGCAGTATCTGCGACCATGGGGATTCGAGCCGGCCGACGTCCCCGGCCCTGTCCGGTTGTGGCATGGGCTCGAGGATCCGAAGGTGCCTGTCGAGTTGGCGCGACGACTGGCCGACCGCCTCCCGCAATGCACAGCGCGGTACGTCGCTGGCGGCCACTTCTCGCCGTTTGCGCATCGCGAGGAGATCCTGGACGACCTGTCAGGCGATACCCGGTAGTAGCGGGATACCGCCGGAAGGCCCGCCGGATCATGTTGGTACGCCTCGCCCAGTCGGCTTTGTCTCAACAGCTACAGCTGAGTTTCGTCTCGACGCCCCTGTTTCCCTGGTTCCGGCCTCAACTCTCCGCGAGCGCGGCGGGTCAGGAACCCACGACCGAGCGGTGGTGACGGGCGCCTGCTTTGATCACGGGTGCGACGTCAACCCGAGGAGCCGAATTGTCCGCCCACCACGCCCCCGACCCCACGACCGTGCACCCGGTCGCGGGACAGCCGCGAGTCGTCCTGCTCAAACCGCTGATCGACAACCCCCTGATCGAGATCGGGGAGTACACCTACTACGACGACCCCGAGTTCGCCGAGCAGTTCGAGACGCGAAACGTGCTGCACCACTACGGTCCCGACCGACTCGTGATCGGAAAGTTCTGCGCCCTCGCCACGGGGACGACCTTCATCATGAACGGCGCGAACCACCGGATGGACGGGGTCTCTACCTTCCCCTTCCCGATCATGGGCGGCGCGTGGGCCGAACACCTCGACCTGGTGACCGACCTGCCCTCACGGGGCGACACCGTCGTCGGGCACGACGTATGGATGGGCGGCAACGTCACCGTCATGCCCGGCGTCCGCATCGGACACGGGGCGATCATCTCCACGGGATCCGTTGTCACCCGCGATGTTCCCGACTACGCCGTCGTCGGCGGCAACCCTGCCGTCCACATCAAGGACCGCTTCGCCCCCGACGAGGTTCGGGAACTGCTCGCCCTCGCCTGGTGGGACTGGCCGATCGAGACCGTCACCGAGCACCTGCGGACCATCGCCTCGGGCACCGTCGCCGAGCTGGCCCTGGTCGCTCCGCACCCGTGAGCGGTTGACGGGTCCGTGGACCCGTCAACCGCGCACGGGCGGCGCAGCCGCCTAGAAGCCCAGGCGGCCCAGCTGCTTCGGGTCGCGCTGCCAGTCCTTGGCGACCTTCACGTGCAGCTCCAGGAACACCCGGGTGCCGAGCAGCTTCTCGATCTGGGTGCGGGCCTTGGTGCCGACCTCGCGCAGCCGGACGCCGCCCTTGCCGATCACGATGCCCTTCTGGCTGGGCCGCTCCACGTAGAGCAGCGCGTGCACGTCGAGCAGCTCGCCCTGCTTCTCGGTGCGACCCTCGCGCGGGATGATCTCCTCGATGACGACGGCCAGCGAGTGCGGCAGCTCGTCGCCCAGGCCCTCGAGCGCGGCCTCGCGGATCAGCTCCGCCATCAGCGTCTCCTCGGGCTCGTCGGTGAGCTCCCCGTCCGGGTAGAACGCCGGCCCGGGATCCATCTTCGACGCGAGCAGGTCGACGACGACCTCGACCTGCTCCCCCGACGCGGCCGAGACCGGCACCACGTCGCAGTCCGGGCCCAGCAGCTTCGACAGCGCCAGCAGCTGCTCGGCGACCTTCTCCCGGCTCACCTTGTCGATCTTGGTGACGATGCCGATCAGCGTGGTCTTCGGCGCCATCTGCCGCACCTGGTCGAGGATCCAGCGGTCGCCGGGACCGATCTTCTCGTCGGCGGGGATGCACAGGCCGATCGCGTCGACCTCGGAGTAGGTGTCGCGCACCAGGTCGTTGAGCCGCTGACCGAGCAGCGTCCGCGGCCGGTGCAGGCCGGGGGTGTCGACCAGGATCAGCTGCGAGTTCTCGCGGTGCACGATGCCGCGGATGGTGTGCCGGGTGGTCTGCGGCCGCGACGAGGTGATCGCGATCTTGCTGCCGACCAGCGCGTTGGTCAGCGTCGACTTGCCGGTGTTCGGCCGGCCGACGAAACAGACGAAGCCGGAACGGAATTCGGTCTCAGTACTCACAGGTGTTCTCCATCGGTAGGGCTGTCGGGCGTCCAGCCCATGACGTGCGGTGCCGACCCGTCGGCGCGGGCGGCGATGAGTTTGACGGTCGTGGTCACCTCGGTGAGGGCGAGCACGCCGGGTTCGGCGTTCCAGACGGCCTCGACGATCTCCTGGGCGGTGCCGGTCAGGTCGGCGTCGACGACGGCGGCGGCCTCGAAGCCCTGCGCACCGCTCGACAGCGCCGCGACCACCGCCGCCTGCAGCGCGGTGAGGGTCAGCGCGTCGAGCGAGACCGGACCTGCGGCGTAGGTGCGGCCGTCGAGGTCCCGCACGGCGGCGCCCTGGCGCCCGCCGGCGCGTCCCATGGCGGCGCGGGCCAGGACCACCAGCTTGGCGTCCTCCTCGGCGAGTTGGTCACTCATGTCGGCCCCTCCCGGTCTCGGTCCGTCCACCCGGTTCGTCGTCCGGTTCCGGCAGGCGCCACGCCAGCACGGTGTTGATCCGGACCCGGCCGCGCGGGTCGCCGCCGCCCTCGGCACGCAGCGCCAGCCCGTGGGTGTTCACCTCGGAGCCGGGCAACGGGACCCGGCCGAGTTCGTAGCCGAGCAGCCCGCCGACGGTCTCGACCTCGTCGTCGTCGATCTCGATGTCGAACAGTTCGCCGAGGTCCTCGACGGGCAGGCGCGCGGACACCCGGAAGCGTCCGTCGCCGAGCGTCTCCACCGGCGGTGTCTCGTCGGTGTCGTACTCGTCGGCGATCTCGCCGACGATCTCCTCGATCACGTCCTCGATGGTCACCAGCCCGGCGATGCCGCCGTACTCGTCGACCAGCAGTGCCATGTGGTTGCGGTCGCGCTGCATCTCGGCGAGCAGGCTGTCGAGCGGCTTGGAGTCCGGCACGAACACCGGTGGCCGCATCACCTCCTCGACGGTGACGCCGCCGCCGCCGTCGGTGGAGTGGTAGGTCCGCGCCACCAGGTCCTTGAGGTACACCACGCCGAGCACGTCGTCGACGTTCTCGCCGATCACCGGGATCCGGGAGTGGCCGCTGCGCACCGCCAGCGACGTGGCCTGGCCGGCCGACTTGTCCGCCTCGATCCAGACCATCTCGGTGCGCGGCACCATCACCTCGCGGGCCGGGGTGTCGCCGAGTTCGAAGACGGACTGGATCATCCGGCGTTCCTCGTCGGCCACCACGCCGCGTTCCTGCGCCAGGTCGACGAGCTCGAGCAGCTCGATCTCGGAGGCGAACGGGCCGTTGCGGAAGCCCTTGCCCGGGGTCAGCGCGTTGCCGAGCAGGATCAGCAGCCGGCTGATCGGGCTGAGCAGCACCGCCAGCGCCTGCAGGGGCATCGCCCCGACCAGCGCGATCGAGTACGCGTGCTGACGGCCCACGGTCCGCGGTCCGACGCCGATCGCCACGTAGTTGACCAGGATCATCACCACCGCCGAGATCACCAGCGCCCAGCCGCGGCTGAGCAGGTCCAGCAGCGCGGCGGCCAGCAGCACGGTCGCGCAGATCTCCGCGGCGATCCGCAGCAGCACCACCAGGTTCACGTACCGCGGACGGTCCGAGACGACGGCCAGCAGCCGCTGCGCACCCGGGCGGCCGTCCTTGACCATCTCCTCCACGCGGGCGTGGGAGACCGTGTTGAGCGCGGAGTCGACGGCCGCGAACAGGCCGCCGACCAGGACGAGGACGACGGCCAGCAGGATCAGCCCGATGTCACCGGTCACGGACACTCACGGCTCGCCGGGTTCGCCGAACTCCACGGTAGGCACCGCCTCACTGCTGGGGGCCGTCGACAAACCCGGTCTTGCCGAGCAGCCGCTGGTCTCGGGCGGCCAGCTCGGCCTCCCGCTCGGCGCGGGCGAGGTCCTCGTACCAGTCGGCGAGCAGGCTGTTCTGCAGCGCGAACATCTCCTTCTCCTCCTCCGGCTCGGCGTGGTCGTAGCCGAGCAGGTGCAGGACGCCGTGCACGGTGAGCAGGGCCAGCTCATGCGCGGTGGAGTGACCGGCCTTGGCGGCCTGGTCGGCGGCGAACGCCGGGCACAGCACGATGTCGCCGAGCATGGCGGGGCCGGGCTCCGGCGCGTCGGGCCGTCCGCCGGGCTCGAGCTCGTCCATCGGGAACGACATCACGTCGGTGGGGCCGGGCAGGTCCATCCACCGCATGTGCAACTCGGCCATCGTGTCGAGGTCGACGAGCACCATCGACAGCTCGGCGGCCGGGTGCACGTCCATCTGGGCGATGACGAACCGCGCGACGTTGATCAGCTCGGGTTCGGAGACGTCGATCCCGGACTCGTTGGATACCTCAATGCTCATGACAGTCGATCTCCTCGGGCGGCCGCGTGGGTGACGGTGGTGGGGTCCAACGGACGGGGCGGCACTAGCGCCGCTGCGAGCGGGCCGACGCCGACCGCCGGTGCGCCCGGTTGCCGAGCGTCACCTCGTCGACGCGCTCGGTCTCGAAGCGCTCGTAGGCGTCGACGATGTCGGAGACCAGCCGGTGCCGGACCACGTCGGCGCTGGTCAGCTCGGCGAAGTGGATGTCGTCGATGTCGGTGAGGATCTCGCTGGCCGCGCGCAGGCCGGAGCGGGCGCCGCCGGGCAGGTCCACCTGGGTGACGTCGCCGGTGACCACGATCTTCGAGCCGAAACCCAGCCGGGTCAGGAACATCTTCATCTGCTCGGCGGTGGTGTTCTGCGCCTCGTCGAGGATGATGAACGCGTCGTTGAGGGTGCGTCCGCGCATGTACGCCAGCGGCGCCACCTCGATCACCCCGGCCTGCATCAGCTTCGGGATGGCCTCGGGATCCATCATGTCGTGCAGCGCGTCGTGCAGCGGCCGCAGGTACGGGTCGATCTTCTCGTGCAGGGTGCCGGGCAGGAAGCCGAGCCGCTCGCCTGCCTCGACCGCGGGCCGGGTCAGGATGATGCGGCTGACGTTCTTGGACTGCAGCGCCTGCACGGCCTTGGCCATGGCCAGGTAGGTCTTGCCGGTGCCGGCCGGGCCGATGCCGAACACGATGGTGTTCGCGTCGATCGCGTCCACGTAGCGCTTCTGGTTGACCGTCTTGGGCCGGATGGTCTTGCCGCGCCGGGACAGGATGTCGAGGCTGAGCACCTCGGCCGGGGACTCCCCCATGCCGTCGGTGAGCATCCCGACGCTGCGCCGCACCGCGTCCGGCGTCAGCGACTGGCCGCGGGCGACGAGGACGGCCAGTTCGCCGATCGCCCGCTCGGCCAGGGCGACGTCCGCACTGGTGCCGGTGAGGGTGATGGTGTTGCCGCGCACGTGGATGTCCGCGGTGAGTGCCCGCTCGAGAGCCTTGAGGTTCTCGTCCGCGGAGCCGAGCAACGGGAGCGCAATTTCGGGGTCGATCTCCATGCTGGAGCGGACCGTACGCTGTGCCGGGCGGTCCCGGCTCCCGTCCGGCGTCGACACCGAGGTCACCGTGGTCTCGCCCATTTCGCTGTCTGCACTCACGTGTTGGCTTCGGCCTGCTTCCCTGACTCGACGATGCCTGTGCCTGCAGTCTATCGCGGGTCCACGCGGCCACCCACCGAGTTCACCCGGCCGGGACCCGCCGCGGGCAACCGCCCGCCCCGGCATCCCGGCTCCACGCCCGCGCCTGGTCGACCACCGCCGCCTCGCCCGGCAATTCCAGTTCGTGCTCGGCCACGGACCGCTCGAGACCGGATCTCGCACCCCCCGATTGCTCTAGCGCTAGAGTAGTCCCGTGACCGACCATCTGACGGATGCCGAGCTGACCCTGCTCGGCCTCCTGAGTGAGCGCCCCCGGCACGGCTACGACCTCGACCGCGTGATCGAGGACCGAGGCATGCGGGAGTGGACCTCGTTGGGGTTCTCCTCGATCTACTACCTCCTCGACAAGCTCTCTCGCAGAGGCCTTGTCGAGCCGGAGTCCGCGGACGAGCCCCGTTCGCGGCGTGCGACCTACCGGCTCACCGAGGCAGGTCACGCGCTGGCGGCGGCGCAGACGCTCGACGCCGTCGACACCCTCACACCGATCCGGGCGAGGGTCCTCGTCGGCATCGCCAACAGCCCGGACCTCGGCACGCCGGAGGTGACGGATCGGCTTCGCCGTCGGGCCGCGCGCCTCCGGGCGCAGCTCGACACGCTGCGCGAACGGTCGCGGGCGCAGTCGCCGCTCCCCGACCACGCGGCCGAACTCTTCCGTTACAGCGAGGCAATGATCCTGGCCGACATTCAGTGGACCGAGGATCTCGTCTCCCGACAGAAAGCCGCCGGCATGGACAAGTACGACATTAAGAAGGCGCACAAGCAGCTGTACGCACCGAACGCGAAGGCGTTCGCACTCGTCGACGTCCCGGAGCTGACATACATCGCCGTCGACGGGCACGGCGACCCGAACACGTCGCCCGCGCACGCCGCCGCCGTCGAGGCGCTCTACGCCACCGCGTACGCGATCAAGTTCGCCAGCAAGAACGCAGTGGGCCGAGACTTCGTGGTCGGGCCGCTCGAAGGTCTGTGGCGCGCCTCCGACATGCGCAGCTTCGTCACCGGCGACAAGGACGGTTGGGACTGGACGATGATGATCGTGCAGCCCGAGTGGATCACCGCGGCCGACATCGAGCGGGCGCGCGCGGAGGCCGGCGCCAAGAAGGATCTCCCCGCTCTGGACCGGCTGCGCCCGATCACCCTCGCCGAGGGGCGGAGCGTGCAGATCCTGCACCTCGGCCCCTACGACGACGAGGCACCCACCCTGGCCCGGCTGCACGACGAGTTCATGCCCGGGCACGGACTTGCCTTCAACGGCGATCACCACGAGATCTATCTCAGTGACGCCCGCAGGACGGCTCCGGCGAAGCTCAGGACGATCCTCCGGCAACCCGTCCGGTCCGCACAGCCCGTGTCACCGTCGGGTGGGAGCGGTGACGCGCGAGAGGGGTCGCCGGATGAATGACCTCCGCATCGCCGAGGTCACCTTCACTGACACAGACGTCGTCCTGACCCTCGCGAACGGCGGCGTGGTGACGACGCCGCTTGTGCGGTACATCCGGGTCGAGAAGGCGACACCCGCCGAGCGCACCCGCTGGATGCACGCCGACGACGGGCACGGTGTGAACTGGCCGGAGCTCTGGGAACCCGACGACGAGGGCATGGTGAGCATCTGGGACATCCTCCAAGACCGGCTCTACGAGGCCGCGCTCGGTCGCGTGCAGCAGGCCGGCTGGGACGTGGACGCCCTGTCGCAGCGTGACCACGAGCTGGTCGCGCTGTGGCGGCTGGAGGCCGACATCAACAACGGCGGGTTCTTGCAGTTCTTCGGCAACTGGGGCGTGCGCAACCATCTCACCGCCGTCGCCGCACTCGACCTGATCGGTGCATGCAGGGCCGCAGAGCTCGTCCGCAGGATGCATGCGGTGATCGAGCCGTACGCCGACGAGGTCGTCTCACCCGCCGACCTTCCAGGTCTGCTCACCGAGTCCGACCATGACCGGCTGCAGGAGCTGGACGAGGCCTTCTGGGAGTACCCGGACCGGCTCGCGCGGCTCGTCGTGCAGCACTACGACGCCCACACTCACGACGACGGCACACGACGATCACACGGAGGCGCGCAATGACCGAGTGTTCGCATCGCGTGGTGTCCACTGCCCTTGCTCTTCGAGCAGTGTCGATACTGGTCAACACGTAAGCCCCGGCAGTGGGTGCAGAGCAGATGGAGCACAGGCGTTGATCAGAGTGATGGTGGGAAGCACCGTGCCGACCGAACACCTCGACAGGGTTCTCGCGCTGTACGACCGGCTGGTGACCGAGACGCGGAAGGAACCTGGTTGCACGAGCTATGAACTCCTGCAACGGGAGGACGATCCACGAGAACTGATGTTGGTCGAGGAATGGGAATCCCAGGAGCACCTCGACGCGCACACCAGGACGTCCCACTTCGTGTCCATTGTGGGGGAACTGGACCAGCTCGAACGGGCTGCACCAGCACTCATCTACAACCAGGTCTTCTAGGCCGGCAGGTCACCAGCACCTGCCGATGACCCCTAGGGGATGCGGCCCACCGACTCCCCCGCCGGGTCTCCTGCGGACGCGAAGCTCATCGAGTCCGCAACCGAACCGTGACGCAACGTGACCAGGTCGCGGAAGAAGTTCATCCGCAGCCGCCACGGCGGCGCGTCGCCCTGCTTCGGGAAACTGTCGACCGTGCGCAGCACGTACCCGGCAGCGAAGTCGAGGAACGGCTCCTCTCCCACCGCGGGGTCACGACGCGGCACGCAGGACGCGTAGCCGCCGGCGTCCATGTGGCCCAGCAGGCGAACGACGTACTCGCACACCAGGTCCGCCTTGAGGGTCCACGACGCGTTGGTGTACCCGACGACGAACGCGAAATTCGGTACCCCGCTGAGCATCATGCCCTTGTAGGCCATGGTCTCCGGGAGCGACACCGTGTCGCCGTCGACGACGATCTCGATGCCGCCGAACGCGATCAGGTTCAGGCCCGTCGCGGTCACGACGATGTCCGCCGGTAGCCGCTTACCCGACCGCAACGTGAGGCCGAATTCGGTGAAGGTGACGATGTGGTCGGTCTCGATCTCGACGTCGCCGCGCCGTAGGGCGCGGAACAGGTCGCCGTCGGGGACCAGGCACAGACGCTGGTCCCACGGGTCGTACCGCGGCGCGAGATGGGTGTCGATGTCGAAACCCTCACCCACCCGGCCGACCTGGGCCCGCCGGATCAGAGCCCGCGCGGCCCGCGGGAACCGTTGGCACAGCTCGTAGACCGCCACCGAGCGGGTGATGTTCTTGGCCCGGGCCACCGCGTAGGCGGCGCGGGTGGGCAGCACCCGGCGCAGCGCCGAGGCCATGGCGTCCTTCGCCGGCGCGGCCACGATGTAGGTGGGTGAACGCTGCAGGATCGTCACCCGCGCACCCAGTTCCGCCAGGGCGGGCCCCAGCGTGACGGCGGTCGCGCCGCTGCCGATGACGACCACCCGCTTGCCGGCGCAGTCGAGGTCCTCGGGCCAGTGCTGGGGGTGGACGACCCGGCCCGCGAACTGATCGACACCCGCGAAGTACGGCGTGTACCCCTCGTCGTAGCGGTAGTAGCCGCTGCAGGTCATGACGAAACCGGCGGTGAGCGTGACCCGTTCCCCGGTGTCGCTGCGCCGGGCGTCGATCGTCCACCGACTGTCCGCGCTCGACCACGTGATCCGAGTCACCTGGTGCCGGAAGCGGATGTTGCGGTCGATCCCCGCGTCCGCGGCTGTGTCCCGGATGTACTGCAGGATCGACGGGCCGTCGGCGATCGCCTTGCCCCCGGTCCACGGCCGGAACCGGTAACCGAGGGTGTACATGTCGGAGTCGGACCGGATCCCCGGGTAGCGGAACAGGTCCCAGGTGCCGCCGATGCTCTCGCGCGATTCCAGGATCGTGTAGGTCTTGTCCGGGAAGTTCTCCTGCAGATGATGCGCGGCGCCGATTCCGGAGAGTCCGGCCCCGATGATCAAGACGTCGACGTGGTCGGCGGTCGGTTCTGTTCGCATCGCGTGGCGTCCTCCGCTCTTGCTCGTCGAGCCGTGTCAATACTAGTCAACACGTAAACCCCCCAGCCGGGTGCAGAGCTCAGGCCCGCAGCTCGTCCAGTCCCGCAGCCCATCGGGGCGAGTCACCCCTGGTCCCCAGGCGGCCTCGCACCGATGAGTTTCGCCCGCTCGAGACGTCTACCTCCCCTGAACGACAGCCGGAGGCGGATCATACGAATGATGCAGACACTGGCGAACGGCTTCGGCCAGCTGGAATCCCCACGCTGGCACGACGGCCGACTGTGGTTCGCGGACTGGACGGCCGGGGTGATCCACGCGATCGACCCGGCGGGCCGGATCGAGGCCGTGGTCGAGCATCGGTCGTTGCCGCTGTGCTTCGACTTCCTGCCCGACGGTGCACCGGTGCTCGCCTCGGGCCCCGAGCGGGCGCTGCTCCGCCTGTCCCCGGACCGGACCCTCACGCGCTACGCGGACCTGTCGGCGCTGTCGCCGTACGGCAGCAACGACATCGTCGTCGACGGCCGGGGCAACACCTACGTCAACAACGTCAACTTCGAGTTCGCCGCGGGGCCTCCCGCGGGTGAGTGCGCGCCGGGATTCGTGGCACTGGTTTCGACGGACGGGCGCGTCCGCGTTGTCGCCGACGACCTGGCCTTCCCGAACGGCATGGCGGTCACTGCCGACAACGCCACCCTCGTCGTCGCCGAGTCCTACCGTCACCAGCTGACCGCCTTCGACATCGCGGCCGACGGTTCGCTGACGAACCGCCGCGTGTGGGCCGACGTCGGCAACCACTCACCGGACGGCATCTGCCTCGACGGCGAAGGCGCCGCCTGGTACGCGGACGTCGGCGACCGGTGCTGCGTGCGGGTCGCGGAGGGCGGTCAGGTGCTCGATCGGGTGCAACTCGACCGGGGCGCGTTCGCCTGCGCGCTCGGCGGGGCGGACGGCGCCACCCTCTTCGTCGTCGCGGCGCGGTGGCCCGGGGCCGAGCGGTTCACGGACCACACGGCATGGGACGGCACCGTGGTCAGTACCCCCGCGCCGGCGCCGGGGGCCGGGTGGCCTGGGGCCTGACTCACGTCGGCGCCCGGCCTGTGTCACTGCGGCGGCGCCGACCAGGGATCGTCGTCGAGCAGTGCCCGCAGGGTGAGGTCCCAGCTGCGGGAACCGCGGGAGAGGAAGTCGTTGTGCCCCTCGCCCGGCACCTCCCAGAACGCCACCGTGTCCCCGGCCGCCGCCGCGGCGTCCCGGTACGCGCGGCTGGCGGCGGCGGGTACCTGGACATCCTCCGCGCCGTGAATGCAGACCGCCGGAACGCCGATCGGGACCCGGTACACGGGCGAGGCGTCGCGATAGAGCTCCGGCGCGTCCTCGTACCGGGCGCCGAAGAACGCCGCCAGGGCGGCACCGGCGGTGCGACCGGCCGCCCGCGCGGCCAGGTCCATCGCACCCGCCTGCGCGACGACCCGCTCGGGGCGGATCTGGGAATCCCGTTGCCCGGCAACCCACAACGCCAGCTGCGCGCCCGCGGAGTGCCCGACCACCCGGACGTTGCCGAGGTCGAGCGGGATCGGCGACAGGCCGGGCAGCACGCCGCCGACCGCGGCCAGCGCGGCCTCGATATCGGCACTGGTCTGCTCCCAGCCGCCACCAGCGCCGACCCGGCGGTACTCGACGTTCCACGACGCCACCCCGAGCCGAGACAGTTCGATCGCGAGGGCGGTCGCCAGGTTCAGGTGGAAGTCGGCGCTCCAGTAGCCGCCGTGGACGAGCATCACCACCGGCACGGGCTCGGTGACCGGGACGGAGGGCAGGTACAGGTGCCCGAACTGCTGCGGCTCGGGTCCGTAGTCGACGCGTTGACGGGGCACCGCTAGTCCTGCAGGGGCCGCGCGGACCAGCGGTCGGTCAGCACACCGAGCGCGCCGAGCGCCACCGCGGCCGCCGTCGAGGTCCGCAGCACCGTCGGGCCCAGCCGCACCGCGACCGCGCCGGCCGCCGTCAGCGCCTCGACCTCCGAGCCGTCCAGGCCGCCCTCCGGGCCGACCACCAGCACCACTTCCGCCACGTCCGCCAGCTCGAGCCCGGCGAGCGCGGTGGTGGCCGACTCGTGCAGCACCCCCACCACCCCGCCGGACGCCGTCACGCGGCGCACCAACTCGACCACCGCGGCGGTGCGGTGCAGTTCGGTGACCTCCGGAATGTGTGCGCGCCGTGACTGTTTCGCCGCGGCAACCGCCACCGCGCGCCAGCGGGCGACGCCCTTGTCCGCCTTCGGCCCCTCCCAGCGGGCGACGCAGCGCGCGGACTGCCACGGCACGATGGCGTCGACGCCGGCCTCGGTGGCCAGTTCGACGGCCAGCTCGGAGCGCTCGGCCTTCGGCAGCGCCTGCACCAGCGTCACCGTCGGCGTCGCGGGCGGCAGGCTGTCGCGTTCGCCGACCTCGAGGTCGAGCCGGTCCTTGCCGACCGCGACCACCACGGCCCGCGCGATGCCGCCGTGGCCGTCGGAGAGCACCAGGTGCTCACCCACCCGGATCCGGCGCACCGTGGCGGCGTGCCTGCCCTCCTTGCCGTCGAGCACCGCCGGCTGACCGGCGGCGGGCAGCGGGTCCAGGTAGAAGACCGTCGCGGCCATCGGTCAGACCCCGCCCTGTGCGGCCGGCATCCGTCCGTCAGCGGCCACTGAACGCGTCCCGCAGTCGGGAGAAGAGTCCGCCGTTGTGCTGCGAACCGGTGGTCACGACCTCGGCGTGGTCCTTGTCGCGCAGGTCCTTGAACTCGCGCAAGGCCGCGGCCTGCTTGCCGTCCAGGCGCGAGGGCACCACGACCTCGAGGTGGGCGTGCAGGTCGCCGCGCACGCCGGAGCGCAGCTTCGGCATGCCGTGCCCGCGCACCGACTCGACCGTGCCGGGCTGGGTGCCCGCCGGGATGTCGATCTCCGTCGGCCCGTCGAGGATGGTGTCGACGACGACCTTGGTGCCCAGTGCGGCGTCGGCCATCGGCACCCGGATGGTGCAGTGCAGGTCCTCGCCGTCGCGCACGAAGGTCTCGTGGGGCTGCTCGCTGATCTCGACGTACAGGTCGCCGGACGGTCCGCCGCCGGGACCGACCTCGCCCTGCGACGCCAGCCGGATCCGCATGCCGCTGCTCACGCCGACCGGGACCTTCACCGCGATGTCGCGGCGGGCCCGGACCCGGCCGTCGCCGCCGCACTTGTGGCAGGGGTCGGGGATGGTCTCGCCCGCGCCGCGGCAGGTGGGGCACGGCCGCGACGTCATCACCTGGCCGAGGAACGAACGCTGCACCGACTGCACCTCGCCGGCGCCGGCGCAGGTCTCGCAGGTGACGGGCTTGGAGTCGCCGTTGGTGCCGGAGCCGGTGCAGCTGTCGCACAGGATCGCGGTGTCGACGGTGATGTGCTTGGTCACGCCCGTCGCGCACTCGTCGAGCGTCAGCTTGGTGCGCAGCAGCGAGTCCGCGCCGGGCTGGACGCGGCCGCGCGGGCCGCGGGCGGCGCCGCCACCGCCGCCGAAGAACGCCTCGAACACGTCGCCGAGACCGCCGCCGAAGCCGGCACCGCCGAAACCGCCGGCGCCCCCGCCGCCGCCCTGCGCGAGCGGGTCGCCGCCGAGGTCGACGATGCGCCGCTTCTCCGGGTCGGAGAGCACCTCGTAGGCGGTGGAGATGTCCTTGAACCGGGCCTGCGCGGACTCGTCGGGGTTGACGTCGGGATGCAGCTCCCGGGCCAGCTTGCGGTACGCCCGCTTGATCTCCTGGTCGGTCGCCTTGGATCCGACTCCCAGCAATCCGTAGTAGTCCCGTGCCACGTTCTCGTCTCTCACCCTCGTTGGTTGATCAGCATGAAGAAAAATCGGTCAGTAAGCGGGCCCGACCGGGCCCGGGACGCGCGAAGTCCGCGCGTGGTTCAACGCTCGGCGAGCACCTCGCCGATGTACCTGGCAACCGCGGCCACCGAGGCGATTGTTCCCGGGTAGTCCATCCGGGTGGGGCCCAGCACACCCACGCCGCCGAAGCGGGTGCTCGCGGTGCCGTAGCCGGTGGTGATGACGGAGGTGCCGCGGATCTCCTCGACCTGCGTCTCCTCGCCGATCCGGACGGTCACGGTGCCGGCGTCGCCGGTCGCGGCCAGCAGCTTGAGCACGATCACCTGCTCCTCGAGCGCCTCGAGGACGGAGCGCATCGAGCCGGGGAAGCCGGTGAAGTCGGCGGCGTTGCGCGTCAGGTTCGCGGTGCCGCCGAGCACCAGCCGCTCCTCCGGGTGCTCGACGAGGGTCTCGATCAGCACGGTCGCCGACCGCACCACCGCGTTGCGCAGGTGGTCGGGGGCGTCGGCCGCCAGCTCCGAGACGGCGATGGACGCCGCCGCGAGCTTCTTGCCCTCCAGGGCGCCGCCGAGCAGGTCCCGCAGCCGGGCCAGGTTCTCGTCGTCGATGGTGTCGCCCAGTTCGACGATCCGCTGGTCCACCCGGCCGGAGTCGGTGATCAGCACCAGCAGCAGCCGGGCCGGGGTCAGCGCGACCACCTCGAGGTGCCGCACCGACGACGCCGACAGCGTCGGGTACTGCACGACGGCGACCTGGCGGGTCAGCTGCGCCAGCAGCCGGACGCCGCGCCGGAGCACGTCGTCCAGGTCGACGCCGGACTCGAGGAACTCGAGGATGGCCCGGCGCTCGGCCGGCGAGAGCGGCTTGACGTCGGCGATCCGGTCGACGAACTGCCGGTAGCCCTTGTCGGTGGGCACGCGGCCGGAGCTGGTGTGCGGCTGGGCGATGTAGCCCTCGGCCTCGAGCACCGCCATGTCGTTGCGGATGGTCGCGCTGGACACCCCGAGGTTGTGCCGCTCCACGAGTGCCTTCGAGCCGATCGGCTCCTGGGTGGCGACGTAGTCGGCGACGATCGCCCGCAGCACCTCGAATCGTCGGTCCTCGGTACTCGACACGCCGGCTCACCTCCGTTTCCCGGATCACACCGCCGGATTCCCGGCGACAGTCGTCCCTGTGTAGCAGGGGTGCGCACACCCCGCTGTCAGTAACCACTCTAGTAGCCGGTCACGACCGCCCCGTGGAGGCCTTACTGTGGGTGGCTGCGCGACACAGACAAGTGCCCGACGGCACACCACCGACTACGGCGACGGATGCATCGATGATTTTCAAGGGCGTGAGGGACGGCAAGCCATACCCCGAGCACGGGTTGTCGGTCCGTGACTGGTCGAAGATCCCACCGCGCCAGGTGCGCCTGGACGAGATCGTCACCACCACCAAGGTGCTCGAGCTGGACCGGCTGCTGTCCGAGGACTCCACCTTCTACGGCGACCTGTTCCCGCACGCGGTCCAGTGGGACGGCGTGATCTACCTCGAGGACGGCCTGCACCGGGCGGTCCGCTCGGCGCTGCGCAACCGCGTCGTGCTGCACGCGCGGGTGTTCGACTACGACGCCATCCGCGCCTGACGACCCGCCAGGTCCGAGCTCACTTCCCGGCCGTCTGGTACGCGTCGATCGCCTTCTGCAGCCGGTCGACCGCCTCCCGGAGCTGCGCGATCGCCGCATCGAGTGCGGCCTTGGCCGGGTCGGGCGGTGCGGGTGCGGCCGTCGGCGGCAGGGCGGGAGCACCCGGGATCGGCGGCGGCTGCCCGGGGTGCCCGCCGGGCGGGGTCGCGACGTTGCCCGTCCCGGAGCCGAAGATCTGGTCGAGCGCCTCCCCGAGCGTCGGGGCGTACCCCACCCGGACCCCGCCCGTGGCGCCCGGTTCCCGGTAGCTGACCAGCATCCGGGCAAGCTGCGGGAAGGTCGAGACGTTCTGCGCCGACGCTATCCGCTCGGTGAACAGCGGCTCCACATAGAGCGCCCCACCGTCGGCGATCGGCAGCGTCAGCAGGTTGCCGTACTGGATCCGGTTCGACCGCTCCAGCAGGGTGCGCTCGGACGCCACCCGGGTGTCCGAGATCATCGAGTTCTGGATCTGCTGCGGTCCCTGCGTCAGGGCGTCCGTCGGCAGCTGGAGGACGGTGATCTTGCCGTAGTCCGCCGGGTCCGAGTTCGCCGAGATGTAGGCGGCGAGGAACTCGCGCCGGAAGCCCACCATCGCGCTCGCGAGACGGAACGACGGCGCCGCGGTCTGCTGGTCGCCGACGAGCACGTAGAACGGCATCTGGTACGGGTTGGTCTCGACCGTCGGGTCGCTCGGCACACCCCAGAAGGCGTTCGTGGTGAAGAACTCTCGCGGGTCGTCGACGTGGTACTTCGCCAGCATCTCGCGCTGGATCTTGAACAGGTCCTCCGGGTACCGGAAGTGGGCCCTGAGCTCGTCGGGGACGGAGTCCGCGGGTCGCACCGTGCCCGGGAAGGCGCTCATCCACGCCTTGAGCACCGGGTCCTGGCGATCGACCTGGTACAGCGTCACGGTGCCGTCGTAGGCATCGACTGTGGCCTTCACCGAGTTCCGGATGTAGGACACCTCCGCGCCCGGCTGGTTGGGCGGGTTGCCGACCGCGAGGGCGTCGAGCGAGCTCCGCTGCGCGTACGGGTAGTTGTCCACTGCGGTGTAGGCGTCGACGATCCACACGATGCGGCCGCCGACCACGGCCGGGTAGGGGTCGTGGTCGGCGGTCAGCCACGGCGCCACCAGGTGCACGCGTTCGGTCGGGTCACGGTTGAAGATGATCTTCGAGCCGGGCCCGATCGCCTTCGAGAACACGATGTTGCGCTCGGTGTACTCGAGGGCGAACGCCACGCGGTTGAACCAGTTGCCGATCGGGACGCCGCCGGACCCCGCGTAGGTGTACTTGGCTGCGTCGGTGTCGTACTCGCGCGGTCCGTCACCCGCCGGCCCGCCGACAACGGCGTAGTCGGGATCGGACTTCGCGATCATCTCGCCGAAGTAGATGCGCGGTTGGTCGACCCGGATCACCTGGTGCCCCGACTCCCCGGTGGCGATGTCGCTCACCGTGTAGACCGGGTAACCGCTGTTGCTGCTGGACGTGTCGCCGGTCGCCTCGCGAACCGCGGCGTTGACCCGGTTCGCGGGCGCGGCCACGAACCCGTCGCCGTGGGTGTACACCGTGTGCTGGTTGACCCACTGGGTCTGGTTCCCGCTCAGACTGCTCGGAGTCAGTTCGCGGGCTGCGACGACGTAGTCGCGGAGTTGACCGTCGACGACATACCGATCCAGGTCCAACGTCGGCGGAAACGCGTAGAAGTTCTTCAGCTGCTGCTGCTGGATGAAGGTGTGCGAGAGCACGTTCGGGTCCAGCAGCCGCGCGTTGGCGAGGGTGGTCACATCCGCCGGGACGTCGTGCGGCGACTTCGTTCCGATCCCGGGGTAGGCCTGGTACGCGACCTTGTCGGCGCCGATCCCGTAGGCCATCCGGGTGGCCTCGATGTTGCGTTCTATGTAGGGGCTCTCCCGGTCCGCCGCGTTGGGGCGCACGGAGAACTGTTCGACGGCCAGCGGCCACGCCACACCCACCAGGAGCGAGGACAACACCAGCAGGATCGCGGTCATCGCCGGGATCCGCAGGTCGCGAACGACGATCGCGGCGAAGAACGCGGCGGCGCAGAGGACCGCGATCGCGCACAGGATCATCCGCGCCGGCAGCACCGCGTTGATGTCGGTGTAGCCGCCGCCGGTGAAGGTGGGTTCCTTGCGTCCGCTCGACAGCCGCGCGTACCGATTGAGCCAGTACGCAACGGCTTTCAGCAGGATCAACGTGCCGAGCAGCACCGCGAGCTGAATCCGCGCGGCCCGCGTGAGCGCGAGGGAGCCCTCGGACACCCGGACTCCCCCGAACAGGGCGTGCGTCCCCAGACTGGCAAGGAAGGCCAGGAACGTCGCGGCGAACAGCCAGTCCAGGGCTGACCGGTAGAAGGGCAGGTCGAACACGTAGAACCCGACATCGTGACCGAACTGGGGGTCGGCGACGCCGAAGGAACCGCCGTGCAGGAACAGCTGCACCGTCATCCAGCTCGCCTGCGCGCCGAGTCCGCAGAACAGGCCCACCAGCACCGGAATGCCCAGCCCGAACAGTCGCGGTCGGCGCGCCACGATCGCGCGGAACGCCGCGACCGGGTCGTCCGGTCCGGCGCGCCCGGCGAGCAGCGGGCGCGACCGGTACGCGAGCAGCACGGCCAGCACCACCGCACCGCCGACGACCACGGCCACCACGAGGAAGATCAGCACCCGGGTCGTCAGCACGGTGGCCCAGACGCTGCGGTAGCCGACCTCCCCGAACCACAGCCAGTCGGTGTAGAGCTCCACTACCAGGGGAATGAAGATCAGCCCGGCGAGGGCCAGCACCGCGAGCAGCAGCAGGATTCGACCGCGCCGCGACAGCGACGGTAGACCGCCTGCGGGCCGCATACCCACTCCCTGACCGCATCCCGCCCCAGCTCCGATTCTACGGAGCCGAGCGGTGCCCGGCGGCGCGAAGACACCTGCGCCCAGGTAAGGCAGAACGCGGGAAACCGGTCCTCCTAAGCTCCCCGTCAGTTCGTGGCCGCAGCCAGTAGGCCGCGACCCCCGCCCGCCCAGGATCCCCGGGCGGGCGGGGGTGCGTACTGAGGGTTCAGCTCAGGATGTCCCGGATGACGCCGTCGGCCAGCAACCTGCCGCGGTCGGTGAGCACCAGTCGGTCACCGGCGCGCGAGAGCAGCCCGTCCGCGACGACCTGCTCGGCGGCCGCGAGCTCGCTCGGGCGCAGGTCCGACGCCGGCAGCCCGGACCGCAGTCGCAGCGCCAGCATCACCCGCTCGGTGTGCCGGTCCTCGGCGGTGAGCACCTCGCTGCCGCCCACCGGCAGCCGGCCCGACGCCAGCTGGTCGGCATAGCGCGCCGGGTGCTTGACGTTCCACCAGCGCACCCCGCCGACGTGACTGTGCGCGCCCGGACCGGCGCCCCACCAGTCGCCGCCGTCCCAGTAGCCGAGGTTGTGCCGGCAGGCCGCGGTGTCACCGTCGACCGCGACGCCGCCGTCCGCCGCCCAGTTGGACACCTCGTACCAGCCCAGGCCGGCGCCGGCGAGCGTCGCGTCGATCCGCTCGTACCGGGACGCGAGGACGTCGTCGTCGGGCGCGGGCAGCTCGCCGCGGCGTACCCGGCGGGCCAGTGCGGTGCCGTCCTCGACGATCAGCGCGTACGCCGAGACGTGGTCGACCCCCGCGGAGAGCACCGCCGCCAGTGTCGCGTCCAGGTCCTCGTCGCGTTCGCCGGGTGTGCCGTAGATCATGTCCAGGTTGACGTGCTCGAAGCCCGCGGCCCGCGCCTCGAGCGCCGCGGCGGCCGCCCGCCCGGGGGTGTGGGTGCGGTCGAGCACCGCGAGCACGTGCGCGGCGGCGGACTGCATGCCCAGCGAGACCCGGGTGTACCCCGCGTCCCGGATCCGGCCGAAGAACTCGGGTGAGGTGGACTCCGGGTTCGACTCGGTGGTCACCTCGGCGCCCGGGGCCAGGCCGAAGCTGTCGCGGACCGCGCCGAGCACGTCGGCCAGTCCGTCGCCGCCGAGCAGCGACGGCGTGCCGCCGCCGACGAACACCGTCTGCGCGGCCGGGACGGCGCCGCCCGCGGAGCCGAGCATCCTTGCCCCCGCGTCGAGTTCGCGCCGCAGGCCCTCGAGCCAGGACTGCGGCGACGCCGAGGTGCCGAGCTCGCCGGCGGTGTAGGTGTTGAAGTCGCAGTACCCGCAGCGGGTCGCACAGAACGGGACGTGCACGTAGATGCCGAAGGGCCGCGTCCCCACCCCCGCCAGCGCGTCGTCCGACAGCACGAAGTCCGGTTGCCCGTCGGCCCCGCCCACACCGGCCGCCGGTGCTGTCGTCGGTCCACTGATGTCGCTGGTCGTGCCGCGGGCTGTACTCACCCCTCCAGTGTCCCATCGCCGCGGACCCGCCCCCGCCAGCGCCGAACTCCCAGGTCCCGACGCCCCACCCCCGCCAGACCGGTTCCGCGCCGATGTGTCACGGATCACACCGGCCCCTGCCTGCGCATTTCCCCCAGTTTCGGGGGAAATGCCGCCAGGGGGTCGGCTTTGCGGAGCTGATCTGGCACGATGGCGACTGTGACCGGACTTGGGATTGCGCTCGTGGCTCGACGCCACGTCGATCTCAAGCGTGTCTGTAGCTGTCTGCCCTTCTCTGCGTAGACGCATTCCACCAGCCCCCTTGTTGTCCCGGCCGGTCTCGGATGTGGCACGGGGACAGCCCTCCTTGTGACTGCATGCCCTCTTCAGGACCGGCGCCCTAGATCTTGGAGCGCCCGATGTCGCAGACAGTCGACACTTCACCTCCCGCCCGCCCAGCGCGCGCCGCCCGCCCCGCCAAGACCCGCGCCGAGGGCCAGTGGGCCCTCGGCTACCGCGAGCCCCTGAACGCCAACGAGCAGGCCAAGAAGGACGACAACCCGCTCAACGTCCGCGCCCGCATCGAGAACATCTACTCGAAGCAGGGCTTCGACAGCATCGACAAGTCCGACCTGCGCGGCCGGATGCGCTGGTGGGGCCTCTACACCCAGCGCGAGCAGGGCTACGACGGCACCTTCACCGGCGACGAGAACATCGACCTGCTCGAGGCCCGGTACTTCATGATGCGGGTGCGCTGCGACGCCGGCGCCCTGAACGTCGAGCAGCTGCGCACCCTCGGCGGCATCTCCACCGAGTTCGGTCGCGACACCGCCGACCTCTCCGACCGCGAGAACGTCCAGTACCACTGGATCGAGATCGAGAACGTCCCGGAGATCTGGAAGCGCCTCGAGTCCGTCGGCCTGCACACCACCGAGGCCTGCGGCGACTGCCCGCGCGTGGTGCTCGGCTCCCCGCTGGCCGGCGAGTCCCTCGACGAGGTTCTCGACGCGACTCCGGCGATCGACGAGATCGTGCGCCGCTACATCGGCAAGCCCGAGTACTCGAACCTGCCGCGCAAGTTCAAGACCGCCATCTCCGGCCAGCAGGACGTGGTGCACGAGATCAACGACGTCGCCTTCGTCGGCGTCAACCACCCCGAGCACGGCCCCGGCCTGGACCTGTGGGTCGGCGGCGGGCTGTCCACCAACCCGATGCTCGCGCAGCGCGTCGGCGCCTGGGTTCCGCTCGACGAGGTGCCGGACGTGTGGGAGGCCGTGGTCTCGATCTTCCGCGACTACGGCTACCGCCGGCTGCGTTCCAAGGCGCGGCTGAAGTTCCTGATCAAGGACTGGGGCATCGAGAAGTTCCGCGAGGTGCTCGAGACCGAGTACCTGAAGCGGAAGCTGATCGACGGCCCGGCACCGGCGAAGCCGGAGCGGCCGATCGACCACATCGGCGTGCAGAAGCTGCGCAACGGGCTCAACGCGATCGGCTTCTCCCCGATCGCGGGCCGGGTGTCGGGCACCGCCCTGACCAAGGTCGCCGAGGCGGTGGCCGCCGTCGGTTCCGACCGCGTCCGCTTCACCCCGTACCAGAAGCTGATCGTGCTCGACGTGCCGGACGACAAGGTCGAATGGCTGATCGACGAGCTAAAGCCCCTCGGCCTGCACGGGCGTCCGTCACACTGGCGGCGAAACCTGTTGGCGTGCAGCGGCATCGAGTTCTGCAAGCTGTCGTTCACCGAGACCCGCAAGCGCTCCCAGGTGCTCGCACCGGAACTCGAGGAGCGCCTGGCGGACGTCAACGCCAACCTGGACGTGCCGATCACGGTGAACATCAACGGCTGCCCCAACTCCTGCGGCCGGTCCCAGATCGCCGACATCGGGTTCAAGGGCATGCTCGTCGACGACGGCGCAGGCAACCAGATCGAGGGCTTCCAGGTGCACCTGGGCGGCAGCCTCGGCCTCGACGCCGGCTTCGGCCGCAAGCTGCGCCAGCACAAGGTGACCAGCGAGGAGCTGGGCGACTACATCGAGCGCGTGGTGCGTCAGTTCGTCAAGCACCGCAACGAGGGCGAGCGCTTCGCCGAGTGGACAGTCCGAGCAGACGAGGAGGACCTGCGATGAGCATCGACCTTTCCAGCGCAACCGAAGACGACCTGAAGGAGCTCGCCTCGCAGGGGGCGGCGAGCCTCGACGGGGCGTCCGCGCTCGAGCTGCTGCAGTGGACCGAGGACACCTTCGGCAACGACTTCATCGTCGCGTCGAACATGCAGGACGGCGTGCTGGTGCACCTGGCGACCCAGGTGCACCCCGGCGTGGACGTGCTCTTCCTCGACACCGGCTACCACTTCGCGGAGACCATCGGCACCCGGGACGCCGTCGAGGCGGTGTACGGACCGCGGATCGTCAACGCCGCGGCCGAGGCCAGCGTCGCCGAGCAGGACGCGGCCGAGGGCAAGGACCTCTTCGCCCGGGACGCCGGCCGCTGTTGCGCGCTGCGCAAGGTGGCGCCGCTCAAGGCCACCCTGCAGAACTACCGCGCCTGGGTCACCGGGATCCGGCGGGTGGAGGCCCCCACACGGGCCAACGCGCCGCTGATCTCGTTCGACGACGCCTTCGGCCTGGTGAAGATCAACCCGATCGCCGCCTGGTCCGACGACGACATGCAGGCCTACATCGACAAGCACTCGATTCTGGTGAATCCGCTTGTCGACGAGGGCTATCCGTCCATCGGGTGCGCACCCTGCACCGCCAAGCCAGCACCCGGCTCCGATCCGCGCAGCGGACGGTGGGCCGGCCAGTCCAAGACAGAATGCGGGTTGCACGCCTCATGACTGCTGAATTGACCGACATCCGACCGCTTCTCGACGGCGCCTCCTTCGACACACTGGACGCGCTCGAGTCCGAGGCCATCCACATCTTCCGGGAGGTGGCCGGCGAGTTCGAACGCCCGGTGATCCTCTTCTCCGGCGGCAAGGACTCCACGGTGCTGCTGCACCTGGCGATCAAGGCCTTCTGGCCCGCGCCGGTACCGTTCGCGCTGCTGCACGTGGACACCGGGCACAACCTGCAGGAGGTGCTGGACTTCCGCGACCACGTCGTCGCCAAGTACAACCTGCGCCTGCACGTGGCCAAGGTGGAGGACTACCTCGCCGACGGCCGACTCACCGAGCGGCCGGACGGCATCCGTAACCCACTGCAGACCGTGCCGCTGCTCGACGCGATCGCCGAGAACCGCTTCGACGCGGTCTTCGGCGGTGCCCGACGCGACGAGGAGCGGGCCCGCGCGAAGGAGCGGATCTTCTCGCTGCGCAACTCCTTCGGGCAGTGGGACCCGAAGAAGCAGCGTCCGGAGCTGTGGAACCTGTACAACGGGCGGCACTCCCCCGGCGAGCAGGTCCGGGTGTTCCCGCTGAGCAACTTCACCGAGCTCGACATCTGGCGGTACATCGCCCGCGACAACGTCGAGCTCGCCAGCATCTACTACGCCCACCAGCGCCCGGTCTACCAGCGCGACGGCATGTGGATGACCCCCGGCGTGTGGGGTGGACCCGCCGAAAACGAAGAGCTGCAGACGCTCTCGGTGCGCTACCGCACCGTCGGCGACGGCTCGACCACCGGCGCGGTGCTGTCCGAGGCCGCCGACAACGAGGCGATCCTCGCCGAGGTCGCCGCATCCCGACTGACCGAACGTGGCGCCACCCGAGGCGACGACCGAGTTTCCGAAGCGGCCATGGAAGACCGCAAGCGAGAGGGCTACTTCTGATGAGCGACCTGTTGAGGCTCGCTACCGCGGGCAGCGTCGACGACGGCAAGTCCACCCTGGTGGGCCGGCTGTTGTACGACACCAAATCCGTGCTCGCCGACCAGATCGACGCCGTCACCCGAGCCTCGGTGGACCGCGGCCTGGACACCCCGGACCTGTCGCTGCTGGTCGACGGCCTGCGTGCCGAGCGTGAGCAGGGCATCACCATCGACGTGGCGTACCGCTACTTCGCGACGCCCAACCGCACGTTCGTCCTCGCCGACACCCCGGGCCACGTGCAGTACACCCGCAACACGGTCTCCGGCGCGTCCACCGCGCAGCTGGTGATCCTGCTGGTGGACGCGCGCAAGGGCGTCATCTCGCAGACCCGCAAGCACGCGGCGGTGCTCGCCCTGCTGGGCGTGCCGCGACTGGTGCTGGCGGTCAACAAGATCGACCTCGTCGAGGATCCGGCCCAGGTGTTCGCGGACATCTGCGCCGAGTTCACGTCGCTGACCTCGTCGCTGGGCTGGGCGGCCGGGGACGTCGTGGAGATCCCGGTCTCGGCGCTGCACGGCGACAACGTCGCGGTGCGCTCGGAGAACACCCCGTACTACGACGGCCCCACCCTGATCGAGCACCTCGAGTCGATCCCGGTGGACGCCGAACCGCACCGGGTGGGCCTGCGCTTCCCCGTGCAGTACGTGATCCGGCCGCGCACCGCCGAGTTCCCCGACTACCGCGGCTACGCCGGTCAGGTCGCCGCCGGGTCGGTCACACCGGGCGACGACGTCGTGGTGCTGCCCTCGGGCATCCGCACCACGGTGACCCGCATCGACACGGCCGACGGCGAGCTCGACTCCGCGCACGCCGGTCGCAGCGTCACGCTGATCCTCGCCGACGACGTCGACATCTCGCGCGGCGACACCATCGCCTCCCCGCAGGACGCGCCGGAGCCGATAGGCGAGTTCGACGCCACCGTGTGCTGGCTCGCGGAGAAGCCGCTGCGCCCCGGCGCCCGGCTGCTGCTCAAGCACGGCACCCGCACCACGCAGGCGATCGTGGGCTCCATCGTGGAGCGGTTCGACGAGCAGGACCTCACCACCGAGGCGAACCCGGACACGCTCGCGCTCAACGAGATCGGCAAGATCTCGGTGCGCGTCGCGGAGCCGATCGTGGCGGACGACTACCGCCTCAACCGGCACACCGGCAGCTTCCTGCTGATCGACCCCTCGGGCGGCAACACGCTGGCCGCGGGCCTGGTCGGCGACGCCATCGCGGCCATCGAGCTCGGCGAGCGCGTCTAGCGATGTCCTCGACGCCGGCCGTCCCGCTGATCGCTGTCGCCCACGGCAGCCGTGACCCCCGCTCCGCGCGGGCGGTCGCGGCCGCCGTGGCGGCGATCCGCACCCGGCGACCGGACCTGGACGTGCGGCTGTGTTTCCTGGACCTGTCCGCGCCGTCGGTGGACCAGACGATCGACACGGTGGCGGTGCAGGGGCACTCGGCCGCCGTGGTGGTTCCCCTGCTGCTCGGCCGGGCGTTCCACGCCCGGGTGGACCTGCCGGGCCTGCTCGCCGCCGCCGCGCTGCGGCACCCGGGCCTGGACCTGGTGCAGGCCGAGGTGCTCGGCGACGACGACCGCCTGGTCGAGGCGGTCCGCGACCGGGCGGTGGCCGCGGGCGCCACGCTCGGTGACCCCGAGGTCGGCGTGGTCCTGGCGGCGGTCGGCTCGTCGTCCGAGACGGCCAACGCGCGGACCGCTGCGATCGGCCCCCGGCTGCTGGCCGGCACCGGGTGGTCCGGCGTGGCGACCTGCTTCGCCACCGCCGGACCCGCACTGCCGGAGGCGGTCTCGCGCCTGCGGTCACGGGGCGCCGGCAAGATCGTGATCGCGCCCTGGTTCCTGGCGCCCGGCCTGCTCACCGACCGCATCGACGCGACCGCCGACGTGCACGCCCCGGATGCGTTGCGCGCCGACGTGATCGGTGCGCATCCGCTGCTGGCCGAGGTGGCCCTGGACCGCTACCGCGCCGGCGCTGCGGACCTGTTCACCGCGGTCCGCACCGAACTCTCCGCCTGACCCGACTCTCCGCCTGACCCGCCAGGGGCTCAGAGCAGTTCGGCCCGCAACTGCGCCGCCGACTTCGGCGAGAGCAACCCGGGCGCCACGTCGTAGACGGTCTGCGCACCGATCTGCCCGGCGGCGTTCATCCGGTGCACCGCGCGCGCGTAGGCGGTGAGGACGCTGGCCGTGAACTCGGGGTTGCTGCCCAGGTTGAGGCTGTACTCGACGACCTGCCGGTTGCCCCCTCCGGTGTCGCCGCTGCGGATCACGAATCCGCCGTGCGGCATCCCCGCATGGTCGCGCGCCAGGACGTCGGCGTCGACGAAGTGCACGGCGGTGTCGTACTCGTCGAAGTAGTCGGGCATCGTCACGATCGACTTGCGCACCACGTCGGCGTCGGCGCCCTCCGCGAGCACCACGAAGCACTCGCGGACGTGCTTCTGCCGGGTGGTCAACGTCGGCCGGGTGCCGCTGCGCACCTCGGCGATGGCGTCCGCGGACGGCAGCGTGTACTGCACGGCGGCCGCGACGCCAGGCACCCGGCGCACCGCATCGGAATGCCCCTGGCTGACTCCGCGGCCCCAGAACGTGTAGGTCTCGCCCACCGGCAGGATGGCCTCGCCGTAGACCCGGTTGATCGAGAACAGGCCCGGGTCCCAGCCGGTGGAGATCAGTGCCGTCCGGCCGGCGGCGCGGGCGGGGGCGTCCACCGCGGCGTGGTACTCGGGAATGCGGGCATGGGTGTCGAAGCTGTCGACCGTGTTGAACCGGGCGGCCAGTTCCGGGCCCTGCTCCGGCAGGTCCGACTTCGAGCCGCCGCACAGGATCAGCACGTCGACCTCGTCCTCGTGCCCGGCCAGTGCGTCCCAGCCGAACACCCGGGTGCCCGGCAGCTGCGGCGTCACCGTCGCCGGGTCACGCCGGGTGAACACCCCCACGAGGGTCATGTCCGGGTTGGTCGCGACCGCGGACTCGACTCCTCGACCGAGGTTTCCGTAACCCGCAATGCCGATCCGGATCTGTGCGCTCACTGCTCGTGCCTCCTGCCGGCAGACGGCCGTCGTCTGTCCGCCGACCCACGCTACCGAGCGGGTCGACGACCACACCGCCCACCTCACAGCATCGAGCGGCACCCTGTGAGGTATGGCCGTCGCGGTGAGCACCCGCCCCGCCCGAGCCCCGATTGCCTCTGGCGTACGCCGTCGAACTGGCAGAGACTGGAGTCGAGGCTAAAGGAGACTCCACGATGACCACAGCACCGATCCGACACGGAATCGTGGCAGGCATCGACGGATCGGACAGCGCAATGGACGCCGCACGTTGGGCCGCGGGTGCCGCCCAACGGTTCGACGAGCCGCTCCATCTGACCCATCTGCTGCCCAAGACGCCGAAATCTGCCGACGGCACGTCCACCGAACCCGAGGAGAAGCTGGACGACCAGCTGCTGGCCGAGGGCGACGAACTGCTCGACGCGGCCGAGAAGGCGGTCCGCGAGGCCAACCCCGACGTCGTCGTCGAGCGCAGCGTCAAGCACGGACCACCGGCCCGCGGGCTGGTGGACCTGTCCCGGACCGCGCGGATGCTGGTGCTCGGCCGGGCCGGGACCAGCGAGATGCAGTCGGTCTTCCTCGGCTCGGACGTCATCCGCGTGGCGAACAACGCCAAGTGCCCCGTGGCCGTCTGGCGCGGGACCCATGCCCCCGACGACACCGCCTCGCGTCCCGTCGTGGTGGGGGTGGACGGCAGCAAGCTCAGCGACCTGGCGGTGGCCCACGCCTTCGAGTTCGCGGCCTTCTTCGAGGTCCCGCTGATCGCCGTGCACTGCTGGCGGGAGGTCGCCGGCTTCGGCGGCTACTCCGAGGCCAGGCGGTTCTCCGATCTCGAGGTCCACGAGCAGCGCAGCGACGCCCGCCTGGCCGAGCGCCTGGCGGGGTGGGGCGAGCGGTACCCCGACGTGAAGGTCACCCGCAGCGTGGAGCGGGTCGGCCCGAACGTCGCGCTGCTCGAGCACACGGAGGAGGCCCAGCTGGTGGTCGTGGGCAGTCACGGACGCAACCCGTTCGTCGCCTCGCTGATCGGCTCGACCAGCCAGAGCCTGATCCATCACGCGTTGTGCCCGGTGCTGGTCTGCCGCGAGGGGTGAGGGCGCCGGTGTGACGTCCGACATGCTTCCTTTACCTCAACCCGAGTTGAGGTCCTAGCGTTGGTGGCGGTGAGCAAGAACCTCGCCTTCCACCTCGGCGGCCACACCAACCACTCGATCTTCTGGAAGAACCTCTCGCCGAACGGCGGTGACCGGCCGACCGGCGAACTGGCCGCCGCCATCGACTCCGACTTCGGTTCGTTCGACAGGTTCGTCGCCCACTTCACCGCGGTCGCCAACACCCTGCAGGGCTCCGGCTGGGCGGTGCTGGCGTGGGACGCGATCGGCCGGCGACTGGTCGTCGAGCAGCTCACCGACCAGCAGGGCAACATCAGCATCGGGATCACCCCCGTGCTCATGCTCGACATGTGGGAGCACGCCTTCTACCTGCAGTACCGCAACGTCAAGGCCTACTGGAACGTCGTGAACTGGGCCGACGTGGCCGAGCGCTTCGCGGCCGCCGCCACCGCCTAGGCACTAC
>NZ_BCXG01000016.1 GCF_001894985.1 Rhodococcus tukisamuensis NBRC 100609
TCGACAAAAGTTACGTGACCGTGAACCGATAGGCAAATCGCCTGGTCAGAGCCGGTGCAATCCGCATCGACCTCATCCGGCGACTATTCCGACGGCGATACGCTGGGCCGCATGCTCCTTGCACCCCGGTACGGCCAGGCGACGCTGTCGGATCTGGTCCCCTCCGCACTGTCCCACTTGGCCGTGCCCGGCGAGACCGACCGGATCGGTCTGCCCCTGGGAGGCGTCTCCCGCATCTGCGTGCTGCTGATCGACGGCCTCGGCGCGGAACTGCTCGCGGCACATCCCGACGCGGCCCCATTCCTGTCCAGCCTGGCCGGGCCCGTCCTGACCGCCGGGTTCCCCACCACCACCGCGACCAGCCTCTCCTCGCTGGGGACCGGGTTGCCCTCCGGTGAACACGGGGTGGTCGGCTACCTGTTCGCGGCCGACGGCCAGGACCGCCTGATGAACCCGCTCAAGTGGCGACTGCACGGCGACGGCCCCCGGGTGGACCTGTTGAAGGAGTTGGTGCCCGAACAGTTCCAGCCCACCCCGACCGCGTTCGAGCGCGCCGCCGACCACGGGGTCACCGTGACCCGGGTCGGGCCGCCCTACCAGTACGAGTCCGGGCTGACCCGCGCCGTGCTGCGCGGCGGAACTTTCGTCCCCAGCTTCTCGATGGGCGACCTGGTGGATGGCGCCGCGACCGCTCTGCGGGCGTCCGATCGCGCCCTCGTCTACGCCTACCACGGTGAACTCGACCTGACCGGGCACGCGCGCGGCGCCGGATCGGAGGCCTGGGCACTCGAGCTCGCGCAGGTGGACCTGCTGGTCCGACAGCTCGCGGACCGGCTCCCCGCCGACACCGCGCTGATCGTCACCGCCGACCACGGCATGGTGGACGTCCAGTCCCCCGTCGACCTCGATGCGCTGCCCGAGCTGCGCGAGGGGGTGCGGCTGATCGGCGGCGAGCCCCGCGCCCGACACGTGTACACCGACGCCGGCGCCGCGTCGGACGTCCAGGCTCGGTGGCGGGACCGCCTCGGTGAGGACTACGAGGTGCTCACCCGCGAGGAGGTGATCGGCCTGGGCTGGTTCGGCCCGACCGTGACCGCGTCGTCGCGGCGGCGGATCGGTGACGTGATCGCGCTGGCCTGCGGCTCCGGGGCACTGATCCGCACGGGTGCGGAGCCGCTGCAGTCCCGGTTGATCGGGCATCACGGCTCACTGACCTCCGCCGAACTGCACGTTCCCCTGCTGGTGTTCCGGAGCTGACGACGGATCCGGAACACGGGTGAACCCCCGGCGGCTCTCCTCCGCCGGGGGTTCACCCACTCATGTACGCGCCCTGCGCGTCGGCGTCAGCTCCAGCTGGCCGCCGCGCTGTTGTTCGTCGCGTTCATGTCGTCGTTGCCGGCGCCGACCGCGCGGCCGATGGCCTCCAGCACCAGGTTCAGGTCGTTGGCTGCGGCATCCCACTTCGCCTGCTGCGCCTGGTATGCCTCCGACGCGGAGCCCTCCCAGTCCGCGACGAGCGGCGCGAGGTAGCTTTTCAGGTCGGCAAGCTTGCCGTTGATGTTGCCGCTGGTAGCGGCGATGTCCGCGCGAGCACCGTCGATTGCCCCGAACGTGTAACGCATGGTCCCGCTCATATGTCTCCCCCTACATCAAGTGGATCGAAGTTCGCCTACCCCCGCGTGGACGCGGACTCAGATGTTCAGGCTGCCGCCGGCGCCGTTGATCGCGCTGGTGTGGTCGTCCTGGGCCGCCGCGTAGGCGACGCCGTTGGCCCGGATGTTCTCGCTGATCGCGAGCAACGACTCGTTGAGCCGCTTGGCGCTCGAATCCCAGCGCGCCATCAGGTTGTCGAAAGCGACCTTGGCCGCGCCCTCCCAGGCGCCGTTGACGGCGGCGAGCCGGCCCTGCAGCGACGACAGCTGTCCCTGGATGTCCGCATTCACGTCGCCGACGTGCCGCGACGCGGACTCCATCGTTTCGGTGGTGGTCCTCATCTGACCGCTCATGCCCCACTCCTCACTTCTCGTCCCGGTGTCCAACGACTTCGGGTCCGGGTGGACCTCGGTCGGACCGCGCCTACACCCAGTTGGACGCGAGCCGGGCGCGGTTCGGTTCCGCCCGACCCCGGGCAATTTCCCCAGGAACCGACCCTCCTCATCCGAGCGTCACCGAGGTCGACCGAATCGCCTGGTCACAGGCCCCCGCGAGGTCCTCCCAGCGGTCGGCGAGCGACTGGCAGCCGACGCTCACCTGCAGGCCGTCCGCGACGTACACGTGCCACCGCACCTCCGAGTCCGGGTCGGGGATCTCCCGGTATGTCAATGCCTCTCGCCCGTCCGCCGGCGCCCGTTCGAGGGACCGGAACACCCCGGGCCGCTCGGCAATGCGCTGCCGCAACGTCCGCGCCACCGCGTCCAGATCCGCACCGGGCGTGAGTTCCTTCTGCACCAACAGGATTCGCGCCGGACCGCCGTCGTCACGCACCAGCTCGAGCCGGTCCGGACGGCGGCCGGCCACGCGCTCACCCCAGCCCGGCGGCACGGCCAGTTCGACCCGGCCCACCGCACCGCGCTCGGTCTTCGGGGCAACATGCTGGGCCACAGGGGGTTCGGCGGCAACGGATTCGGCCGGACCGGCGGCCGGCGCCGGCCACGCCGCCGTGGAACCCGCCGTCGCAGTCCCGTCCTGCGAGTGGAGGACGCCGGCACCCACCACGGCCAGTCCCGTGACGGCGGCCACCGCAGCCAACGCCGCGGCCACCCTCCGGCGACCGGGACTGCCACCGCGCGACGGAGCCGGGTCTGCCGGCTCCCGCCAGGCAGCCTCGGGCAGCGCCGTCGGCAGCGGCGCCGACACGAGCGCCAAGGCACCCGCGACCACCTCGGCACCGGAGACCTCGGTCGCCACTGTCGCGGTGCGCCCACCCGATTCCAGGGCGCGCAGCAGGACCTGCCCCGTCCCGGCGGGACCTTCACCGGTCACCAGCACCCGCGCCGGCCAGCGCGGGCACGCGGCGACCAGTGCCGCCACCCACTCCCCCGCCCGCCCGGGCTCACCGGTCGCCGTGGCACTGTCCGTCGGGTCCCCTTCCCCTCCACCGAGACACAGGTCCGCCGACCCCCACTCGCCGAGGTGGACGCAGTCCAGGGACCCCGACGCGCTGGCCGTCGAGGCGAGCAAGCCCACTTCGAGGACCGCCACCTCGCTGTCGGCACCCGCCGCCCGGCGCACCGCGTCCGGCACCGAGACCAGGGTGACCTCCCGTCCCACGGTGCGACCGGCCGCGGACAGCGCTCCGCGCCGACCGCGCCCCCAGTTCGCGGGGTGGGTGAGGACCACGAGGTCCGCGGGTCGGTCCAGTCCACAACCGGCGGCCGCGTGCGCGACCAGTCCGGCCAGCACCTCCGTCATCGGGAAGACGCCCTCACCGAGCGCGAGGTAGCGGTCGTCCACGTACCGGATCGGGTGTCGCTCGACCACCGCCGAATCCGACAGGCCGAGCCCCATGCCGAACACCAGTCCCGCCGCGGATGCGGACACCGTTGCGGGGCAGAAGAATTCCGCCGCGCCGGATCGCGCCCACAGGGCCGACTCGGTGAGGTGAATCGCCAGCACGCGGGCCGCCGTCACAGCGGGTCCAGCCACGCGACCTGTATGAGGGAGGTGGCGGACCGGGTGACGAACGTGCCGCGACCGGCTGGCATCTCGCTCGCCCGGACCGCGCCGACCAGCGCGCCCTCGTCGCGGCTGCCGCTCATCACCACCCCGACGGGCACCAGTTCCCGCAACCGGGCGAGCACCGGCTCGTACAGTGCGCGGGCGGCTCCACCGGTCCGCCGGGCGACCAGCAGGTGCAGACCGATGTCCCGCGCATGCGGCAGGTAGTCCAGCAGCGGCGCCAACGGGTTTCCGCCGGAGGTGGCCACGAGGTCGTAGTCGTCGACGACGACGTAGATCTCCGGGCCGCTCCACCAGGAACGTTCCCGCAGTTGCCGCTGGGTCACCTCCGGACCCGGCATGCGTCCGGCCAGGATCCCGGCGAGCTCGGTGATCATCGTGGAAAGCGTCGCCGCCGATGCGGCGTACCCCGCGAGGTGGTCACCCTCGACGGCGCCGAGCATGGTCCGCCGGTAGTCGGCCACGATGATCTTCGCCTGCCCCGAGGTGTTCGACTCGACGATGCCCGCACAGATCCCGCGGAGCAGGGTGGTCTTGCCGCTCGCGCTGTCCCCGAACACCAGCAGGTGTGGCTGGTCGGCGAGGTCGACGTAGGCCGGGGCCAGGTCCGCCTCGCCGATGCCGATCGGGACCCGTCGGCACGGCGCCTCCCGGTCGGCCGGGGGCCACTGGGCTGCGGCCAGCAGCGCCGTCCGCGCACACCGCTCCGGCAGCATCCGGACCGGCGGGGCCGTCTCTCCGGCCGCCGCCGCGACCACCCGCGCCACCGTGTCCGCGACCCCTGCGGTGAGGTCGACGCTGCGCGCGACGCCGTCCACCCGGGGCAACGCCGTCAGCAGGTGCAGGCCGTCGCGGGTCATGCCCCGTCCCGGCCTGCCCTCCGGCACTCGGGATGCCTTGGCCCGTCCCATGTCCGAGTCCGACGGGTCGCCGAGCCTGAGCTCGATCCTGGTCCCCAGCTGGTCCTTGAGGGCCGGACGGATCTCGCCCCAACGGGAGGCCGTGACCACCACGTGGACGCCGAAGGACAAGCCCTGGCCGGCGAGCGCACCGATCTGAGCCTCCAGCGGCTCGAAGTCGTGCCGGATGCCCGGCCAGCCGTCGATCACCAGGAACACGTCGCCGAAGGGGTCCGCCGTGACCGCGTCGGCGTCGGACCCGCCAGCTCCACGCAGCCGCCGGAACTCGGCCATCGAGTCGATGCCGAGCTCGCGGAACCGCTGTTCGCGCCGCCGGAGCACGGTGCTCACCTCCGCGACGGTACGCCGGACCCGGTCCACGTCGAGGCGGTTGGCGACCGAGCCGACGTGCGGCACCCCGGCCAGCCCGGCCAGCGTGCCGCCGCCGAAGTCGAGGCAGTAGAACTGCACCTGCCGCGGCGAATGTGTCAGTGCCAGTGACAGGATCAGCGTTCGCAGCGCCGTGGACTTTCCGGACTGCGGACCCCCGACCACGGCGACATTGCCCTGCGAACCCGACAGGTCCACCACCAGTGGGGCGCGGCGCTGGTCGAAGGGGCGGTCCACCACGCCGACCGTCGCCCGCAGGCCCGCCGACGTGGACGCGGGTTCGAGCGGCCCCGGCAGGATCTGGTCAAGTGTCGGCGGATCGGTCAGCGGCGGCAGCCACACCTCGTGCGCCGCGGGACCGCAGCCTCTGACCCCCTCGACGACGGCCTCGAGCACGGTCCGCCCGGACGCCTCGGCCGGCGCCGGCTCTGGAGGCGACTGCGCGGGCCGCTCGGTCACCCAGGCCGCCAACGGAACCGGAGCCGCGGTGAACGGTCGCGGCAGCAGGTCCGTCGCTGCCGACGACGCCCCGAGCGGAGCCCCGGGGCGGCCGGACGGGCACGGGCCCGAGACGTACGCGGCCGCGAAGCGCACGATCTCCGCCGAGTCGCACTTGAGATAGCCCGAGCCCGGCGTCGCGGGCAAGTGGTATGCATCCGGCACGCCGAGCACCGTCCGGGACTCGTTGGCGGAGAACGTCTTGAGACCGATGCGGTACGACAGGTGGCTGTCGAGTCCGCGGAGCTTGCCCTCCTCCAGTCGCTGGCTCGCGAGCAGCAGGTGCATGTGCAGCGAGCGGCCCAACCGGCCGATCGCCACGAACAGGTCCGCGAACTCCGGTTGCTGACTGAGCAGTTCGGAGAACTCGTCGACGACGATGATCAATGCGGGCAGCGGCGCCAGGTCCGCGCCCGCGGCCCGGGCCTTCTCGTAGTCGGACACGTTGGCGAAATTGCCCGCCGAACGCAGCAGTTCCTGGCGGCGGTTCATCTCGCCCGCCAGGGCGTCACGCATCCGGTCGACCATCGCCAATTCCTCGGCCAGGTTGGTGATCACCGCCGCGACGTGTGGCGCCCGGTCGAGGCCCAGAAAGGTCGCACCGCCCTTGAAGTCGACCAGCACCAGATTCAGCGCCGCGGGTGAGTGGGTGGCGATCAGTCCCAGCACCAGGGTGCGGAGGAACTCCGACTTCCCGGATCCGGTTGCCCCGATGCACAACCCGTGCGGACCCATCCCGTTCTCGGCAGCCTCCTTGAGGTCGATCTCCACCGTCGAGCCGTCGGCCCCGACCCCGATCGGCACCCGCAGCCTCTCGCGGGGCGGGCGGGGAGCCCATGCGATCGGGGGGTCGAAGGCCGTCACGTCTGAGATCCCGAGCAGTTGCTGCCAACTCGCGGTCGGCGGGCCGTCCTCGACGTCGGACTCGGTGCCCGCCGCCGCGACAGCCCGGTACGGGGCAAGTCGCCTCGCCGCCGTCTCGGCCTGCTCGACGCTGTGCCGGTCGGCGACGGCAAAGGTCTCCACCCCGGATCCGGTTCGGGCGCCGAGAGACACTTCGCCGGGTGAGGTGCGGTCCAGGACCAGTTCGATTCCGCGGGCGGCCACCAGCGACGGGCAGAATCCCGTCAGGTCCACCACCGTGACCGAGTCCAACCCGTCGGCAAGCCGGCTCTCGCCGTCGAGGATGCCGCCGTCGACCACGACCACCAGTTGGGCGACACCCGCCGCCGCCGGCGCACCACGGGAGTACCCGGCACGCATCGAGAACTGCGAGTACAGCGTGGCGTCGAGTTCCGTCAGCGAGCCGAACACCATCCGGCTCACGCCGGCGCCGTCGACCACCTCCGGGTTCGCGGCGTGCGGGAGCCACTTGGCCCACTCCCACTCGGTCGCGGTGTCCGGCCCGCACAGGATCGCGACCCTGACCTGGTCGGGACCGTGAAAAGTACACAGCTGCAGCAGCATCGAGCGAACCAGGTCACGGCCGGCGGACCTGTCGCCGCTCACGCCGATCGCCGCGAAGCCACGCAGGGACACCGACGTCGGCAGCGCGGGCACCACGGAGTGGGTGCGGACGAACCGGCGCAGCGACACGGCCGCGACCGGCTCGAGGTCCTCCACCGGCCCGGTCTCGGGTGCGATCAGCCTGGTGGCCAGCCGCTGGCTGCCCGCCCCGACGCGGACGTGGCAGTAGTCGACGTCGCCCACCCGGCGCTCCCACATCCGGTCGGTGCCGGCCAGCGTCCACAGCAGGTCCGGGTCGGGGTGAGTCCACTCGAGCGCACGGCGCTGCTGGTGGCCGGTGTCGTAGACGTCGCGCCGCAACTGGTCCAGGTACCGCAGGTAGTCCTTGCGGTCCTCGTCGACCTCCGCCGACCTGGTGCCACCGCCGCGGCCGCTGCCGAGCATGCCCAGCATCGAGACGACCATCATCACCGGGAACAGCAGCGACATCGGGTTCGCCGCCATCCCCGAGGTGAACATCAGCGCCACCATGCCGAGCACCGCGACGACCATCACCAGCGGAAGCACCTTGGCGAGCAGGTTCCCGGGCACCACCTTCGGGACCTCGGGGGGCGACTGCAGGCTGAGTTCGCCACCGGGAACGCGCGGCACCTCCCGCCGCGCCTTGCGTACGAAACGCACAGTGCTCACGCGCGTTCACCCCCATGGTCGTCGCGTTGCCCCGATGCCCGTCCCGCCCCCCCGGGACGATGCATCGACGACGAACGGTAGCCGATCGAATTCCCGCAACGTGGCGAACCGTCGAATCCGGTTGTCGTAGAGTGCGTCCGTGTTCCGTCGAGGAACGCCGCAGGTGGGGACCTGCGTGGCAGGGGGGATTTCCGGGGATGAACAACATTGACGTGGCCGGGCGGCCGACGAACGGGTCCGGCACCGCGCAGTCCGACCTGTGCCGGCTGTCGGTGCGCACCGAGCACACTCAGATCGACCTCGCGGTGCCGCACACCGTGTCGGTGGCGATGATCGTCCCCGGCATCGTCGATCTGATCGACCAGCACGCCCCGTTCGGTCAACACGGCACCGCAGACCTTTTCGGCGGCGGCGAGGGCCGCACGGAGGCAATCCAGTGGGCGTTGTCCCGGCTGGGTCAGGCGCCCCTGGATGCCGCGCGGACCCTCGCCGAGCACGGGGTGCGCGACGGCGAACTCCTCGTCCTGACGCCCACGGAGCGCGCCGCGCCACCTCCACTGTTCGACGATCTCATGCACAACGTCGCGGCCGTCGACGCGGACCGCCACCGGCGATGGGGGCCGGGGCCGGCGCGGGCCATGAGCGCGGTGGTCGCCGCCGCGGCCGCCGTCGTCGGTTCCGCGACGCTGATGACGGCGAGGTCCACCGCCGACGGCGTCGCCGGGGCCCTGGCCGCGCTGGTAGTCGCGGTGCTCGCGCTCACCGCGGGCGCCCTGGTCAGCCGGGTGTACCGGGACCGGTACGCCGCGACCGCACTCGTCGGGTGCGCACTGCCGCTTGCCTTCACCGCCGGCGCGCTGATGGTGCCCGGCCACCTCGGGGCCGCCCACCTGTTCCTCGGGTCGGTGGCCTGCGGGGTCTTCGCGGTGCTGGCCGTCCGGGCCGGCGGGGTGGGACTCGCGTTGTGCACCGCGACCGCGACGGGCGCGGTCCTGGCGGGCGCGGCGGCCGCCGCCGGGATGCTGACCGACCAGCCCCGTCACGTGATCGGCGCGGTGCTCGGTGCTGCGGCCCTCGCCGGACTGGCGATCGCGCCTCGCCTGTCGATTCTGCTGGCGACGCTGCCGCTACCACCGGTCCCCTCGCCCGGGACGCCGTTGGACCCGGACGAGCCCGACTCGGACGCGGGTGGTGTGCCCGCCGCGTTCGAGGGCCTGCAGACCCGTGCCCGGCGGGCGCACCGGCACCTCACCGGTCTGGTCTGCGCGATGGCCCTGACGACAGCCGCCGGCGCGCTGATGTCCGCGCGACTGTTCGCCGACGACGGGATCTACTGGCCCGGAACGATGTTCGCATCCGTCTGTGCGGTGGTGCTGATGCTGCGCGGACGCGGCCACTCCAGTCTCGCCCCGGCCGCCGCCCTCATCGGGTCGGGCGCCGCGACGCTCGCGCTGCTCGTCACCGGCGCGGCGGTCGCCGGCACCGGCCCGTCGCTCGCCCTGTTCGCGCTGGCGGTGCTCGGCGCGGGTGCCGCACTCACGCTCGGCATGCTCGCCCCCGAACACGCCTTCTCGCCGGTGACGCGCCGCAGCGTCGAGATCGTCGACTACGCGGCCATCGCGGCGGTGGTCCCGTTGGCCTGCTGGGTGTCCGGCCTGTTCGCGACGATGCGCGGGCTGTGACCGCCCGCGGCCGCCGACTCGCGACCGTCGCCGCGGTCGCCGGGGCGGTCGCGCTCGGTCCCGGCACCGCGGGCGCCGTACTGCCACCCGTTGTCGACCCGGGCCGACTGCCACCGAACTCGGCACCCACCGCGCCCGCGACCGAGCTCCGCGACCCCTGCACGGCAACCTCCGCGGTGGCCGACCTGGCGCAGGTCCCCATCCCGCAACGCGCCCTCGACCTGGAATCCGTGTGGCCGTTGACAACCGGTCGCGGGCAGCTCGTCGCCGTCATCGACACCGGCGTATCACCGCACCAACGGCTGCCAGGTCTGGTCCCCGGCGGCGACTATGTCTCCACCGGAGACGGCACCGAGGACTGCGACGCCCACGGCACACTTGTCGCCGGGATCGTCGCGGCGACCCGCGACGCCGCGACCGGGTTCGCCGGTGTGGCCCCGGACGCCCGCATCCTGAGCATCCGCCAGTCCAGCAACCTCTACCGGGAGACCGGCGGCGCCCGGGATGCCGAGGGCCGCAATGCCCGCGGCGTCGGCACCATCGGCACCCTCGCGAGCGCGGTCCGACGCGCCGCGGACCTGGGTGCCACCGTCATCAACATCTCGGAGGTCGCCTGCCTGCCCGCGGGCTCGGGGGACGGCGGAGTCCTCGGGGCCGCGGTGGACTACGCGGCGCGGGTCAAGGACGCCGTGATCGTCGCGGCCGCGGGAAACCTCGACACCGAGGCATGCCGGGCGTCGAACCCGCCGCCGGATCCCGCGCGGCCGCACGCAGACCCGTGGGAGGCGGTCACCACTGTCGCCACCCCCGCCTGGTACGACGACCAGGTCCTCGCCGTCGGCTCAGTCGACCCGGGCGGGGCCGCGTCTGCCTTCACCGTGGCGGGCCCCTGGGTGGACGTCGCGGCGCCAGGCACCGGCATCGCCTCGCTGGACCCACGCCGGACGGGACCCGACGGGGTCACCGACTCCACCGACGGCGGCGCGGTGCAGGGCACCAGTTTTGCCGCACCGTATGTCGCGGGCACCGCCGCGCTGGTCCGGGCCCGCCATCCGCATCTCACCGCGCGGCAGGTGATGGACCGGATCGAGGCCACCGCTCACGCGCCCGCCACCGGCTGGGACCCGTACATCGGTCACGGCGTGGTCGACCCGATGGCCGCGGTGACCGCGGAGACGACACTGACCCCGACCGGGCGCGAGCCGCGGTCGAGAGCGGTGGCGGCCCCCGATGCGCCGCCGCCGCCCGACCACCGCGCACGCGACGCCGCGCTGATCGGCGCGACCGCGGTGGGCGCGTTGCTCGGGATCGGACTGCTCGCGTCACTGCCGCTCCGCCGCGTCCGTCAGCGAGCGGGGTCGGGCACCACCACCGGGTGATCGTCCGGTGCCACCCCGTCATGAGCGAGGAACGCGGCCTCTCGCCCCAGCGTGGGCCCCGGCGCCAGCAGCGACAGGATGGGCCACGGTACCGGCGCGCCGGGGGCGGTAAGTCCGAGAGCCTTTGCCGCGTCGTCGTTCTCGACTCCGTAGCGCACCCCGGTGTCGGCCACGAAGAACAGTGCGCCACGGCGCTCACTGGACGCCGCGATGTCCGTGGAGTGGACCAGACCACCGTTGCCCGGACGCAGGTAGGCGGCATCGGCGTTGTCCCCGGCTCCGTCGGCCTGGGCCAGCATGACGGGACGAGCACCGTCGGGCAGCGGCAGCGTGTTCCCGGCGATCACGCTGACCGTCGCGCGCAGCCCGCCCGGCGCCGCGGCGGCGCCCGGCACCGGCTTCCACGACAGGCAGCTGACGGGACTGCCGGCCACCCCGACCAACTCCGGCGGCATCGCCGGAAAGGTCGACACGGCAAGGTCGTTCGCCTGCGGCAACCTGGACACGACGTCGGGAGTGACGGAGTCCGTGCCGGCGGCGCCCTGCGAATCGGAGTACCGGATGAGGCCGGCGGTGGCCTGACTGATCCGTTGCAGCCCGCCGCGCAACAGGACGTAGAACCGGGTCTCCTGCGCGTCCTGCACCTGCACGACCGATCCGATGGTCTTGCCCGGCAGTGAGTACGGCGGCTGCTCCCCCGCACCCTCGATGACGGGCGGCGTCAGCGCCGGCGCCTCCGGGATGGCCTCGAGCAGCCCGGCGCTGACCGGTCGCGGCTCGATCCCGTCGAGACCGAAGGCCAACGCGACCGCGTGGTCCGCCGGGTCGATCCGCGCCCGGGTACCGGCGTGGACGAGGAACGTACCGTCGCCCGCGCGCACCAGCAGCGCCTGCGCGTCGGTGAGCGTGGACACCTGCTCGCCGAGCACCGGGTCGCCGGCCAGCACCGCGGTACTCACTGCGCTGTTGCCGCCGGCGGCGACGGCGTCACAGACCATCCAGGCGACCGCGTCCCCGTCCGGAAGTGCCGACGGCGCACCGGGAATGCCCATCAGGGCTCCCCTCGGCCGGCTGCCGAGCTCGGATTCCTTCACGATCACCGGGGCCGCGGCGCTGCCGGTGACAAGTCGTGCGGACGCCAGGTTGAGGACGGGGTGCAGCACGTCCTCGACCACGACGAACATGGCGCCCGAGTCCTTGCCGACGACAATCGGGGCGTCGCCGATCTTGTCCTGCGGCCGGATCAGCGCGAGCGCGGCGCACCCGGCCAGCCCCAGTACCGCGAGGACGGCCCCCACCGTCATCGCCCTCGACTGGGATCGCATCGGGTCGTGCAGCATTCGCACGTCCCGACGCACCAGCGCGTGCTCCATCCGTCGCACCAGGAAGCGGTATCCGCTCACCTGGACACGCGTAGTCGGCTGTGCAGCCATGGTCCCTCCCCCGTAACGGCGCACATTACGGGGGCACACAGTACAGTGGCCGTCGGCCGGTGCACGGGGGAATTGCCCGGCCATGGGGAACACATCGCATGGGGATGCGTGGTGGGGGGAATCGGGGATGATCGTGTTTCGACGCCGGGGGCGACGTCGGCCGGTGCTGCCGGACACGACGGTCCGGGCACTGGTGTGCGCTCAGTTGCTGGGGGTGACTGCGGCATTGGCGGCCGGGGCGGCCGGGCTGTGCTGGTGGCAGTCGCTGCTGCTGGGCACCGCGGTCGCGGCCGCCGCGATGGCGCCGGTCCGGGGACGCAACCTGCTGTCGTGGTGCGCCGCCGCGTGCGCCTACCCGATGCGGCGGGACCGGACGGCGGTCTCCGCCACGAACTTCCGGTCCCCTGGCGGTCCCGTCGTCGGGCTCGGATGGGACCTCGACCCGTCCGGCCGAGGAGCCGCCGTCGCCGCGGTCGTCGAGATGCTGCCGCCCCCGGGAAGCCACACCGAGCTGTCCCGGAAGGGTTGCGAGCCGTCTCACCGGCTGCCGGTGGCCGCAATCGCGGAATCGTTGAACCACCACGACCTCTGTCTCAGCGGCATCGACATCGTCAGCCACGGCGCCCGGGTGTGTGAGGGCACTACCGCCGCCGATGTGTACGACCAGTTGATCGGACCGCTGCCGGCTACCGCTCGCCGCACGGTCTGGTTGGTGCTCCGGTTCGACGCCGCCGCCGAGTCAGAGGCGGTGGCCCGTCGGGGCGGTGGCGCGACGGGCGCCGCGCGAGCGGCATCCGTCGCCGCCCGCCGGATGGTCCGCACCCTGGAGGCCGCGGGCTGCCCGGCACGAGTCCTCGATGCCGCCGAGATCGACGCGGCGGCAATGCAGGTCACCCGTGGCGTGAGGCCCTGGTCTTTCGCCCGCGCCTGGAGCCAGGTACCCCTGCCCGGCGCCTGCAACACCGGCTACGGAATCACGCCACGGGCATTGTCCGAGGACCTGCTGACCGAACTCTGGGCACAGCCCGGTCTCGGCACCACCGTCGCGCTACGGCTGCGCCCGGGCCACCGGCCGGGCGCGGTGCGGATCGGCGCGTCGTGCCGGCTGACCACCCGGACCCGCCCCGACCGGCTCGAGACGCCGGGGCTGGCGACCATGTCGGGCCGGCACGCCGACGCACTCGCGTCGGTCCTGCCCGCCGCGCCCGACCATCTCGACTCGCTGACCGGCTTCGCAGAAATCGACGCGAACCGCCTCGATGCCCTGGTGCTGCCGACCGCGGGGTGCGGGCAGCTGATCGGGTCCGCCGACGACGGGCGGGCGGTCGCCACCCGCATCGTCGGTCCGGAGATCGGCGCGGTCGAGGTGATCGGCGAGCTGTACCTCGCCCGACAGCTGGTCCTGCGCGCGATCGCCACCGGTGCACGGGTACTCGTCTGCTCGGCCCGCCCGCAGGACTGGGCTCAACTGGTCGACGCCATCGCCGGTCCGGACCGGGTACGCCTGACCAACGAGACGCGGATCGACCCGCGTTTCACCGCGGTGCTCTTCGACGGCATCGAGCCGGTCGAGCTCGGTCCCGGCGTCACCGCGATCCGACTGCTGGAACGGCCAGGGCCCCCGACGCTCGCGCCGCCGGACGTCACCGTCGTCCAGCCCGGCTCGCGGGGAGATCGAATCGTGTTACGGACCAAGGAGACTCGTCGTGAGCTGACCCTGGTCACCATTGCGGAGGAGACCGCGTTCCTGGGGAGCCCGCAACCCGCAGCGGCGGTGCCCGGTGCCCTCGTTCCCTCGTCCTGAGCCCGGCCGCGACGTCAGCCCGGGTACGGCCGGGCCGCGCGCGCCGACCGCGCGGCGTCCGCCCACCAGGCCAGCTGGTCGAGCAGTCGGGCGGCGCCGTCGATCGCCGCGCCGTCCTCGGTCTCCCCGTCCGGGCCGAATCTCTTGCGGGCCTGGTGAAAACTCACCGTCTGCCGGACCGTGACCATGTGCACCTCGGCCACCACCTGACGCAGTTGCTCGGTCGCCCGTAGCCCGCCGGACAGGCCCCCGTACGAGACGAACCCGACCGGCTTCGCCCGCCACTCCTGCTTGGCGCTGTCCACCGCGTTCTTGAGGGCAGCCGGGTAACCGTGGTTGTACTCCGGCGTCACCATCACGAACGCCTCCGCCGAGGCGATCCGCTCGCGGAACCGGTCCGACTCGGCGGTGGCCGAGAGATCGTGCGGCAACTCGACGTCGGCGAGATCCAGGACCTCGGTGTCGAAGGCCGGATGATGCCGGGCCCGCCGGACGAACCATTCGGCGACGACGGGGGCGAATCTGCCCTCCCGGACACTGCCGACAATCACTTCCAGCCGAATAGGTTCTGTCACCACACCCCATCGAACCACGGGATGGGCGACGCCGGACACGACGAGGCCCCCTGCCCAGGCGGGTCAGGGGGCCTCGTCACGACCTGGCGCTACGCGATGGTGCTGTTACGAACCGAACAACCGGCCCAGCGAACCGGCGGACCCGGTGCCGCCGTCGCCATCGCCGTCGTCAGCCACGGACACCTGCGTGGTCAGTGTCGGCGAGACGGACGCGGCGTGCCGGTCCGAGCCGGAGAAGCGGGCCGAGATCCGGTGGGCACCCACCGAGCCGAAGCTGTGTGAGAGCGTTGCCTTGCCGTCGACGACGCCGACCGGCTCACCGAGCGGGACCTCGCCGTCGGTGAACTGCACGGTGCCGCCGGCGGGCGTCGGGGCCACCGTGGCCGTGAGGTCGACCGCGGAGCCCACGGTTGCGGTGCCAGGCACCTCCAACCCGGTGGTGGTGGCGATGTCCCGCGCCTCGACGGTGACGTTCACACCGATGGGGTTGAAGGTCGTCGCCCCGAGCCAGGTGCCCACCTGGAACGAGAGCCCACTGTCGAACGTCCCGGCCCGTGCGGCATCCGGAACCTTGTAGGTGACCTCGAACGTCACGTCCTTGTTCTCGCTCAGCCAACGGTCCGAGACCAGCCACGAACCCGACACGGACAGACTGTTGTTCGCATTGTCCAACGACGGCGTCACCGGGTTCGTCGACGAGCCCGAGGTCAGCCCCGAGGCCGTGACCTTCGCACTGCCGGCCACGTACTCGAACCCGGCAGGATGCACGTCGGTGATGGTCTCGAGGTACCGGTCCACGGCACTGGTCACCTCGAACACCGTCTTGTAGGTCACCGTGGCGCCGCGCTCCGCGCTGCCCGGCGAGACGCTCTTGGTGACCTTGACGTTGTCGGTTGTCTTGGTCGCCGAGGTCGGCGCCGCGGACGCGGCCCCGCTGCCGGCGACGAGTCCGACTGCCACCACCGCAGCGGCGCTGACGGCCGCCGCTACCCGGCGAATCACGTTTTGGGGCATGGGGGTTCCTCCATGGTTCAGACGGGGCCTGCCGCACGAAGGTCGCATCGCGACGGCTGCTGCCGGGCGGCGCGGCGAGCGACAACTGCCAGTGTTCATACAGTTATACAGTTGCAAACATCGTTTCCCCTGTTCAGGGTTCACTCGCCGTCAGATTGCAAGACCCTGTCAGATCGCAAGACCGTGGGTGACCAGCGCGGCCAGCTCCTCGTACGCCTGCGCGTCGCCGAGTCCGGTCGTCTCGGCGACCTGCCTGCGCTGGATCCGCACCATCGTCGACGCCGTCACCTCGGCGACGAACGCCGCGTGGACGTCCCGGAACTCGCCGGCCCGGACCCCCTCTGTGATGAGGTCCTGCACTCGACCCGCCGCGTAGCGGGTGTTCTGCTCGTAGACCTCCCGGGCGGCCGCGTTCGCGGCGAGGTCCTCCATGAACTGCGTCGACGCCGGGCGCAGCTGCTCGCCGACCGCTTCCAGGTAGGTCCGAATGCGGTCTCGGGCGCCGCTCGCCCCGGCTAGTCGCTCCTCCACCCGCTCGGTCGCACCCCGGAAGAAGTGGACCGTCGCGGCGCGGACGAGCTGTTCCTTGCTGGCCGCCAGTCCGTAGAGCGTGGACTTCGAGCACCGCAGCCTGGTCGCCAACTCGTCGAGGGTGAGGTGGGCGAAACCCTCCGCCAACAGCAGCTCGACGAGCTGGTCGAGCAGCTGAGCCTTGCGGGCCGCGCCACGCACCTGGGTTGCCATACAGATAACAGTACTGCAGTATCGATGCTAGTACCGTTATTGACCCGAGGAGAGCGCATGCCCGTCGAACGACTGCTGCCCAGCCAGGAAGCTCACGACCTGATCGCGCTGACCCGCGACGTGGCAGACAAGGTGCTGCGCCCCAAGGTCGACGCACACGAGAAGTCCGAGACCTTCCCCGACGGGGTGTTCCCCGCACTCGGGCGCGCGGGTCTGCTGAGCCTGCCGTATCCCGAGGAGTTCGGCGGCGGCGGCCAACCCTACGAGGTGTACCTCCAGGTACTCGAGGAGCTGGCGGCGCGCTGGGCGGCCGTGGCCGTGGCAACCAGCGTCCACAGCCTGTCCTGCTTCGCGCTCGCCACTCACGGCACCACCGAGCAGCAGGCCAAGTGGCTGCCGGACATGTTGAGCGGCAACACCATCGGCGCCTACAGCCTCTCCGAGCCGCAGGCCGGCTCCGACGCGGCCGCGCTCACCTGCAAGGCCACCGCCGTCGACGGCGGGTTCCGGATCAACGGCTCGAAAGCGTGGATCACCAACGGCGGTCGCGCCGACTTCTACACGCTCTTCGCGCGCACCAGCGACGACGGACCGCGCGGGATCTCCTGCTTCCTGGTCGATTCCGCGACCGAGGGCCTGAGCTTCGGCAAGCCCGAGGAGAAGATGGGACTGCGGGCGGTGCCGACCACCTCCGCACACTACGACGACGCCTTCGTCGACGCCGAGCGCCTCATCGGACAGACCGGCCAGGGCCTGCCGATCGCGTTCAGCGCGCTCGACTCGGGCCGACTCGGCATCGCCGCCGTCGCGGTCGGGCTCGCCCAGGGCGCACTCGACGACGCGGTTGCATATGCCAAGGAGCGCAAGGCATTCGGCAAGCGCATCATCGACCACCAGGGGCTCGGCTTCCTCGTTGCCGACATGGCCGCCGCCGTGGACTCTGCGCGCGCCACCTACCTCGACGCCGCACGGCGACGCGACGCCGGGTTGCCCTACTCACGCCAGGCGAGTGTGGCCAAGCTGATCGCCACCGACGCCGCCATGAAGGTCACGACCGATGCGGTCCAGGTCTTCGGCGGCTACGGCTACACCCAGGACTTCCCGGTCGAGCGGTACATGCGCGAAGCCAAGATCACCCAGATCTTCGAGGGCACCAACCAGATCCAGCGCCTGGTGATCGCGCGGTCGCTCGCCGGCTGATACTCAGATCGGCTCCGGTCCCGTTCCAGCACGAGCGCCCCGCACAAGGCGGGGCGCTCGCTGGCATTTCGATCAGAACATCGGGGCAGTGCAGTTCACGACCGCATACTTGCCGGTCGCGGTCTGTTCATCCTTGACCTTCCCGTCGACCGTGACACGACACGTAACGGAAGTGCCCTCGGTTTGAGCCGTCACACCTGCGATCACGACGGTCGACGGATTCGTCACGGTCAACGACCACGGAGCAGTCGGGTTGCTCTCCTGCTGCATCTCACTGTTGGCATCGAAATAGGTGACGCTATTGAGCGTCGCACTGTCAGAGATCACCTCGTAGGCGATGGTCTTGCCCTTGCCCGAGGGAGCCGCTGCGGTCAGGGGCGGAATCGACGCAGGCGCGGGCGCATCAACCACTGCAGGCGCATCAACCCCGCCTGCAGCGGTACCAGCGTCACCCTCCTTGTCCCCTCCGCCGGCCATTCCCACGATGACAAACAGGGCGATGATGCCGCCCACGACCCACGGCCACTTCTTGCGCTTCTTCGGCGCCGACGCCGGCACCTCCTGGTGGCCAGTCGGTGACTGATTCGGGTCAAACGGTGCAGACATTGAAGGCTCCCTGGGTATTTCGGTCCTGATGGCGCCGACGCATTCCCCGCCGTCGCCGGTTTGCCGAAGATTTGTCATCAAATTCTCAGCAAACTCAAAGAATTGTAGTTCGGCTAGCTAACGACTAGCCTTGCCGCCCCGTTCGAGTCCCAGGTCGGTGCCATGCTTGCCTGAAAGTCAGCGCTGTGCCGCTTGCCGTGGCCACGGAGCGGAGCGCGGCCGCACGACCGCGTCAAGTGTCATGTGTCGCGCATCACGTTGCGCGCCCACATCGCCCGCTGACACATTGTCGTGCAAGGCTCACGACGCTGGGCCGAGCCAAGACTCAGGCCAGTCGGGAGGTCGCGGGTGTCATCGAATTCCGTGAGCGCGATCAGCGGTGCCCACTATCGCTCCCTGATCCAGAACGTCGACATGCCGGTCATCGTGCACCAGAGCGACGACCACGTGGTCGACGTCAACCGCGCCTTCGCGGAACTCCTCGGCTACACGCTGCCCGAGGCCCGCGCCCTCGGACCGCGAGAGTTCGTACACCCGAGGCTCCTCGACGAACACGACCGGGGACAGCACCGGTTGATCTCGGGGGCGCAACTGGACCTCGCCGCCGACTACGACCTCGTCCGCAAGGACGGCGGCGTCATCCGGGCCCGGGTGAAGAAGTCGGTCGCGCGGCACAACGCGGAGACCGTGGTGATGACGGTGATCGAGGGAACTCCGCTGGCGCTGTGACCGCCCGCTCGGCGGCTCCGTCCTCGACGGGACGGGACGAGGACTCAGTCGCCGCAGCACCCGCCCGGCACCGTGCGCACCTCTCGGGTCGCCGCGTTTCGCGCGGCCAGTTCCTCGTTCGGCGGATAGTCGACGGCCACCAGGCTGAGCCCGTGCGCGGGTGCCACCAACACCGAACTCGACCGGGACCGCTCCTGCAGCAGGGCAATCGTCCACTCCGGGGTGCGGCGACCCTCGCCGACCGCGATCATCGCGCCGACGAGACTGCGCACCATCGACCAGCAGAAGGCATCGGCACTGACGTAGGCCGTGACGATGTCACCCTCACGTGACCAGTCGAAGCGCTGCAACTCGCGGACGGTCGTCGCGTTCTCCTTACGCCGGCAGAAGGCGGCGAAGTCGTGCAGACCGAGCAGCCCGCGGGACGCCTCACGCATCGCGTCGAGGTCGAGCGTCTTGGGCACCGACACGGTGTCGCGGGCACGCAGCGGTTCGGCGCCGTAGCGCGCGGTGGTGATCCGGTACTCGTAGTGCCGGCGGATGGCGGAGAATCGGGCGTCGAACTCGGCCGGCACCTCGGTGACCGCCGTGACCCGCACGTCCGGCGGCAGGAAGCGCGCGAGCCTGCGCACCAGGCGCTCCGGTTCGGCGGGCGCGGCGGCCACGGACACGTCCAGGTGCGCGACCTGGCCGCTGGCGTGTACGCCCGCGTCGGTGCGGCCGGCGACGGTCAGCGCCGCGGGCTCGCGCAGGATCGTCGAGAGCGCCTGCTCGAGCACGCCGCAGACCGTCCGCAGGCCGGGCTGTCGGGCCCAGCCGGAGAAGTCGGTCCCGTCGTAGGTGATGTCGAGGCGAAAGCGAACGAACCCGCCGTCCCTGGAAGGGGCGGCGGGTTCGATCGAGGGTTCTGACGCGTTCAGCGTTAGTCCTTCTTGGCCTCGTCGGCCTCGACGACCTCGGCCTCGACCTCGGGGGTCTCGACCTCGGCCTCGACGGCCTGCTCCTCGACGGCCGGAGCTGCCTGCGAAGCCTGCACGCGACGTGCGCGGTCGGCCTCGGAGGTCACGGTCTGCTCCTTGACGAGCTCGATGATTGCCATCGGCGCGTTGTCACCCTTGCGGGGGACCGTCTTGACGATGCGGGTGTAGCCGCCGTTGCGCTCCGCGTAGAACGGACCGATCTCCGCGAACAGGGTGTGCACGACATCCTTGTTGCGGATGACCTTCAGCACCTCACGACGGTGAGCCAGCGTGCCGGCCTTCGCGTGCGTGATGAGCTTCTCGGCGTAAGGCCGCACGGCCTTCGCCTTGGCCTCGGTGGTGGTGATGCGGCCGTGCTCGAAGAGCGCGGTGGCCAGGTTGGCGTAGATCGCCTTCTGGTGGGAAGCCGACCCGCCGAAGCGGGCACCCTTCTTGGGCTTGGGCATGATGAATCTCCTAGTGAAGAACCTAAAGAGCTGGTCTACAGCTGTTCGGTCTCGGCGTAATCCTGGTCGTTGCCGTCGGTGTCGTTGAAGGCACCCGCATCCGTGTCGCTCCACGTACCGGTGGCGGCGTCATAGCCGGCAACGGTGCTGGGGTCGAACGAGGCCGGGCTGTCCTTCAGGGCCAGGCCGAGCGAATGCAGCTTGACCTTCACCTCGTCGATGGACTTCTGACCGAAGTTGCGGATGTCCAGCAGATCGGACTCGGTGCGACCAACCAGCTCGCCGACGGTGTGAACACCCTCGCGCTTGAGGCAGTTGTAGGAACGGACCGTCAGGTCCAGGTCCTCGATCGGCAGTCCGAAGGAAGCGATGTGATCGGCCTCGGCGGGCGAGGGTCCGATCTCGATGCCTTCTGCTTCGACGTTCAGCTCACGGGCCAGGCCGAAGAGCTCAACCAGGGTCTTGCCCGCCGAGGCGAGCGCGTCCCGCGCGGTGATGGAGTTCTTGGTCTCCACGTCCAGCACGAGCCGATCGAAGTCGGTGCGCTGCTCGACGCGGGTGGCCTCCACCTTGTAGGTGACCTTGAGCACGGGCGAGTAGATCGAGTCGACCGGGATACGGCCGATCTCGGCGCCGGACGCCTTGTTCTGGACGGCGGGGACGTAGCCGCGACCGCGCTCGACAACGAGCTCGATCTCCAGCTTTCCCTTGTCGTTCAGGGTGGCGATGTGCAGATCCGGGTTGTTCACCGTGACGCCGGCCGGGGGCACGATGTCGCCTGCGGTCACAGCGCCGGGGCCCTGCTTGCGGACGTACATGGTGACCGGCTCGTCCTCTTCGGAGCTCACGACGAGGCCCTTGAGGTTCAGGATGATGTCGGTGACGTCTTCCTTCACACCCGGGACGGTGGTGAACTCGTGCAGGACGCCGTCGATACGGATGCTGGTGACAGCAGCGCCGGGGATCGACGACAGCAGGGTGCGGCGAAGCGAGTTGCCGAGGGTGTACCCGAAGCCGGGCTCAAGGGGCTCGATGACGAACTTCGAGCGGTTGTCAGCGATGACCTCTTCGGTCAGCGTGGGTCGCTGAGAAATGAGCATTCGTTTTCCTCCTGTACGGGCGTCCGCTATTTGACGCCGCGATGGATGGTGCCTGGGGCACTCGTGCGCCTCCCCGGTGACCGCAGCCACCGGAAAGGCGCACGAATGGAAGGCATTACTTCGAGTACAGCTCCACGATCAGCTGCTCCTGCAGCGGAACGTCGATCTGTGCGCGCTCGGGCTCCTGGTGGACCAGGACGCGGAGGCGACCCGGGACAACCTGCAGCCAACCGGGGACCGGACGGTCTCCGACGGTCTCGCGGGCAACCTGGAACGGCAGGGTGCTCAGCGACTTCTCCTTGACATCGATGATGTCGTACTGGGAGACGCGGTAGCTCGGGATGTCGACCTTCTTGTTGTTCACGAGAAGGTGGCCGTGGCTCACGAGCTGACGGGCCTGACGACGGGTACGGGCCAGGCCGGCGCGGTACACGACGTTGTCGAGACGGGTCTCGAGGATGCGGAGCAGGTTCTCGCCGGTCTTGCCCGGGCGACGAACCGCTTCCTTGTAGTAGCGGACGAACTGCTTCTCCATGACGCCGTAGGTGAAGCGAGCCTTCTGCTTCTCCTGCAGCTGGAGCAGGTACTCGCTCTCCTTGATCCGCGCGCGGCCGTGCTGGCCCGGCGGGTAGGGGCGGCGCTCGAATGCCTGGTCGCCTCCAACGAGGTCGACGCGCAGACGACGCGACTTGCGGGTCATGGGGCCGGTATAACGTGCCATTTTCTAAACCTTTCCTTCCCGCTAGACCCGACGCCGCTTGGGCGGACGGCAGCCGTTGTGCGGCTGGGGGGTGACATCAGAGATGGTGCCGACCTCGAGGCCTGCGGCCTGCAGCGAGCGGATTGCGGTCTCGCGTCCCGAGCCGGGGCCCTTGACGAACACGTCGACCTTCTTCACACCGTGCTCCTGCGCCTTGCGGGCAGCGCTCTCGGCGGCCAGCTGCGCGGCGAACGGGGTGGACTTACGCGAGCCCTTGAAACCGACGTGTCCCGAGGACGCCCACGAGATGACGTTTCCGGCCGGGTCCGTGATGGACACGATGGTGTTGTTGAAGGTGCTCTTGATGTGAGCGGCACCGTGCGGGACGTTCTTCTTGTCCCTGCGACGCGCCTTCTGGGTCTTCTTGGGACCGGTGCTACGAGACTTGGGGGGCATTACTTCGCCTTCTTCTTGCCGGCAATGGTGCGCTTCGGGCCCTTGCGGGTACGGGCGTTGGTCTTGGTGCGCTGACCACGCACGGGCAGACCACGACGGTGGCGCAGGCCCTGGTAGCAGCCGATCTCGATCTTGCGACGGATGTCCGCCTGAACCTCGCGGCGCAGGTCACCCTCGACCTTCAGCGACTCCTCGATGTACTCGCGGAGCTTGGCCAGGTCCTCGTCGCCCAGATCCTTGCTGCGCAGATCCGGGTTGACACCGGTCGCGGCAAGGATCTCCTTGGAGCGGGTACGGCCGACGCCGTAGATGTAAGTCAGTGCGATCTCCATACGCTTTTCGCGAGGAAGATCAACACCTGCGAGACGTGCCATGAGGCATTTCCTATCGGTGTGCGGAGGTCTGCTCCCAGCCCGTCCCCTGTGTCCTCTGATTGCTCAGAGCGTCTTTCAACTAACTCAGTGGGGCCCCGGCCTCCGTGCCGGGGGTCTACCGTTGCGTGCCTGTTGGGTCGGAACCCGAGGGCCGTCGCACCGGCTGGTACTGGGAGGTCTTCTTGTCAGTTGCGTCGGGCAAGCCGATCGCAAGTCGTGCAGGTGGTTATCCCTGACGCTGCTTGTGACGCAGGTTCTCGCAGATCACCATGACCCGGCCGTTACGACGGATCACCTTGCACTTCTCGCAGATCTTCTTGACGCTCGGCTGAACCTTCACGTCTGTCTAATCTCCTGTGTGTCGCCCACCGGGGGTGGACATAGTTCTTCCCGGGCCAGGTGTGGCCCGGGGAGCTTTCGTTACTTGTACCGGTAGACGATGCGACCGCGAGAAAGGTCGTAGGGCGACAGCTCTACGACGACACGGTCTTCCGGCAGGATGCGAATGTAGTGCTGACGCATCTTGCCGCTGATGTGCGCGAGCACCTTGTGGCCGTTCTCGAGCTCAATGCGAAACATTGCATTGGGCAGCGGTTCGACCACGCGACCCTCGACCTCGATGGCCCCGTCTTTCTTAGCCATATCCTCCGCGATCCGTTGGTGGGCATCGTTCTCCGTTACGGTGGTGCCCAGGCGTTACTGAACCGGACGAATACAGGCCTCGCACGCAAGCGCTGAGCCCATTCGACCGGCACGCAGGACGCACCATTGATCTAGCTTACCGGAGTTCCCTCACCAGGCCAAATGCGCCCCGCGGAACCGCAGCCGGTGAAAGGACCGACCCGTGCGTGCCGTCGTGCAACGAGTGACCTCCGCCTCGGTCGAGGTCGACGGCCAGATCGTCGCCACGATCGACCCCGACACCCAGGGGCTGCTGGTCCTGCTCGGGGTGGGACACGACGACGACTCGGCAGCGGCCGCAGCCCTCGCCGCGAAGGTGTGGAAGCTACGCATTCTGGACGGTGAACGCTCCGCCTCCGACGTAGCGGCACCGATCCTGGTCGTCAGCCAGTTCACGCTGCTCGCCGACACCCGCAAGAGCCGGCGACCGTCCTGGTCGGCGGCCGCGCCCCGCGCTGTCGCGGAACCACTGGTCGACGCGTTCGCCGACGCACTGCGCGGGCTCGGCGCCGACGTCGCGACCGGTCACTTCGGCGCACACATGAAGGTGGCCTCGGTCAACGACGGGCCGGTCACCCTGCTGCTCGAGTCCTGACGCCCTCCCCTCGACAGGCGGACAGGGATCCTCAGCCGTTGGCGACCAACGGATCCGGGGCCGTGACCACCACTGGGCGATCGCACTGCGGGTCGTAGACGAGCGTCTCGTAGTCGCACCACTGCGGACGGGCCGAGTCCTCCGCCGGCAGGTCGCACTCGGGACCGAGGTTGACGACGATGCCGCGGCACTGCAGCGGCGGACCGCTGGGGTCCGCCCCGGTTCCGAGGTCGACGGGTGGCTGGGAGGGCACGTCGGGGGCGGAGGCGAACGCTGGTTGGGCGGCGCCGAGACACAGGAGCAGGGCGAACGGCGCGGCGGCGACGAGTCGGTTGACGGACATGATCGAGATCCTCTCTGGTCGGGACTGGACACCTTCGACAGTGGTCGACGGCCTCCGTCACAACCAGTCCCCCGCGGTCGGAGTCCCCTGCCCCCGCCGGTGCCGGAATTCCCTCCGCGGAGTGGTTGACACGACAAAGGACAAGGCACCCACGGCCGGGAACGGCCGTGGGTGCCTTGCCTGCTGCGCGTGCGCCCGTTACTCGGGCCGCAGGGTGAGGATTCGCGGGCCGTCCTCGGTCACCGCGACGGTGTGCTCCCAATGCGCCGCCCGGGAGCCGTCGGTGGTGACGACAGTCCAGTCGTCGTCGAGCACCTCGGTCTCGGTGGTGCCGAGGGTCAGCATCGGCTCGATGGCCAGGACGGAGCCGACGACCAGCTCCGGCCCCTTGCCCGGCTTGCCCTCGTTCGCGAGGAACGGGTCCATGTGCATCTCGCGCCCGATGCCGTGACCGCCGTAGCCGTCGACGATGCCGTAGCGACGGCCGTGTGCCTGCTCCGCAGCCAGGGTGCCCAACTCGATCGCGTGGGAGACGTCGGTCAAGCGGTTACCCGCCAGCATCGCCGCGATGCCGGCCTCCATCGACAGCCGGGTGGCCTCGCTGAGGTCGCGGTCCGCGTCGAGGTACTCCCCCACCGCGAACGTCCACGCCGAGTCGCCGTGCCAGCCGTCGAGGATGGCCCCGCAGTCGATCGAAACGAGGTCGCCCTCGACGAGGATGTCCTCGGCGGACGGGATGCCGTGCACCACACGGTCGTTGACCGACGAACAGATCGACCCGGTGAAGCCGTGGTACCCGAGGAACGAGGGCACCGCCCCCGCGTCCCGGATGGTCTGTTCGGCGAGCCGGTCCAGTTCCAGCGTGCTCACGCCGGGCTTGGCGGCGTCCCGGACCGCGACCAGGGTCGCGCCGACGATGGCCCCGGCCGCGGCCATGGCATCGAGCTCACCGGCGGTGCGGAACGGGACGACCTTCTTGCGACGGAACCCCACGAAAACCTCTTACCTTGTACTTGTCGAGCTTGGAGTCTTGTCGAACTTGGACGAGCGGTGGCTACTTACCGAGTGCGGCGAGCGCGCGGGCGTTGACCTCGTCGACCTCGCCGACCGCGTCCACCGTGACGACGGTGCCCGCGTAGTGGTCGAGCAGCGGTGCGGTCTCCTCGCGGTAGACGCGCATCCGGTTGCGGATGACGTCCTCGGTGTCGTCGGCGCGGCCCCGGGCGAGCATGCGCTCGACCACGACGTCATCGGCGACGTCGAAGGCCAGCACCCCGTCCAGCTTGGCATCGAGGTCGGCGAGGATCTTCTCGAGCGCGAGCGCCTGGTCCACCGTGCGCGGGAAGCCGTCGAGCAGGAACCCGTTGACCGCGTCCGGCTCGGCCACGCGCGCCTTGACCATGTTGTTGGTGATCTCGCTGGGCACCAGGTCGCCGGCGTCCATGTACTTCTTCGCCTCGAGGCCGAGCGCGGTCTGCTGACCGATGTTCGCGCGGAACAGATCGCCCGTCGAGATGGCCGGAACGCCGAGCTTCTCCGACAGGATGGCGGCCTGAGTGCCCTTACCGGCACCGGGAGGACCAAGGAGGACAAGTCTCACTTGAGGAACCCTTCGTAGTTGCGCTGCATGAGTTGGCTCTCGATCTGCTTGACGGTGTCGAGGCCGACACTGACCAGAATCAGGACCGCCGCACCACCGAAGATGCTGCTACCCGACGCCCCCTGGGAGAGGAAGAGGTTCGGCAGCACTGCGATGAGACCGAGATAGATCGCGCCCGGCAGTGTGATGCGGCTGAGCACGTAGTTGAGGTAGTCCGCCGTCGGGCGGCCGGGGCGGATGCCCGGGATGAAGCCGCCGTACTTCTTCATCTCGTCCGCGCGCTCTTCAGGGTTGAAGGTGATCGCGACATAGAAGTAGGTGAAGAAGACGATGAGCAGGAAGTAGATGAGGATGTAGACCGGGTTCGACGGGTTCACCAGGTACTCCTGGATGATCCGCTGCCACCAATTCGGATCCGCGGCCGTGCTCGAACCGGTGAGCTGCGCGATCAGGTTCGGCAGGTACAGCAGCGAGGACGCGAAGATCACCGGGATGACGCCGGCCTGGTTGACCTTCAGCGGCAGGTACGTCGACGAGCCGCCGTACATCTTCCGGCCGACCATGCGCTTCGCGTACTGCACCGGGATGCGGCGCTGGCCCTGCTCGACGAACACCACGCCCGCGATCAGTGCGAGGACCGCCACCAGCACCAGGGCGAAGATGAGGCCGCCACGGCTGTCGAGGATGGCACCACCCTCCGAGGGAAGTCGCGAGGCGATGCCCGAGAAGATCAGCAGCGACATGCCGTTGCCGACGCCGCGCTCGGTGATCAGCTCGCCGAACCACATCACCAGGGCCGCACCGGCCGTCATCACCAGCACGATGATGACCAGACCGAAGATCGACTGGTCGTCGATGATCTCCTGCTGGCAACCCTGCAACAGCTGACCACGCGCCGCGAGCGCGACGATGCCGGTCGACTGGAGGATGGCGAGCGCGATCGAGAGGTAGCGCGTGTACTGCGTCATCTTGACCTGGCCCGATTCGCCCTCCTTGCGGAGTTCCTCGAACCTCGGGATGACCACGGTCAGCAACTGCACGATGATGCTTGCCGTGATGTACGGCATGATGCCGATCGCGAACACCGACAGCTGCAGCAACGCGCCACCGGAGAACAGGTTGATCAGCGAGTAGATACCCGCAGACTCACCGCCGGAGATCTGGTCGATACAGGCCGTGACGTTCGCATAGTTGACACCGGGCGACGGCAGTGTTGCACCGAAGCGGTACAAGGCGATCAGGCCCAGGGTGAAGAGGATCTTCCGCCTCAGGTCGGGAGTCCTGAAGGCCGAGACAAAGGCGGAAAGCAAAGATCCTCCTGGCACGACGGGTTGTCGCGAGCGATTTGCTCGGCTGGCTAGATGAACTCTAGAACACTAGCAGTGAGGGCACGGCGAGCAGCCCGGCATACACAGATTGGTCTGCCGTCAGCGCCGTACCTCGGGGCGCGCATCTTTGGCAACGCGGCCCGAAGTACGGACTATACAGAACGCCGATGGCCGCAGCACTGCCCTTGCGGACAGTGACTGCGGCCATCGGATATCCGGTTCAGAGACCGATCACAGCTCGGTGGTGGTCCCACCTGCAGCAGCGATCTTCTCCTTGGCGGAACCGGTGAACTTGTTCACGGTGACCTGAACGGCAACCGTGAGCTCTCCGTCGCCGAGAACCTTGACGAGCTCGTTCTTACGAACGGCGCCGGCCTCGACGAGCTCCTGAACACCGATCGTGCCGCCGTTCGGGAACAGTCGGGCGATGTCGCCGACGTTCACAACCTGGTACTCGGTGCGGAACGGGTTCTTGAAGCCCTTGAGCTTGGGCAGACGCATGTGCAGCGGCATCTGTCCACCCTCGAAGGCGGCCGGCACGTTCTTACGAGCCTTGGTGCCCTTGGTACCGCGACCCGCGGTCTTGCCACGCTTGCCGCCCTCACCACGACCGACGCGAATCTTGTCGGACTTGGATCCCGGTGCGGGGCGCAGGTGGTGCAGTTTGATGGTCATGGTTAGACCTCCTCAACGGTTACGAGGTGGCGCACCACGTTGATCAGACCGCGGTTCTGTGCGTTGTCCTCACGAACAACGGTCTGACGGATGCCCTTGAGACCGAGCGTGCGCAGAGAATCCTTCTGGTTCTGCTTGGTCCCGATGGTGCTCTTGATCTGGGTGACCTTGAGATCTGCCATTACTTCACACTCCCAGCCTGTGCGCGAGCGCGCAGCATGCCGGCGGGGGCAACCTCTTCGAGGGTCAGGCCGCGGCGAGCCGCAACTTCCTCGGGACGCTGCAGACCCTTGAGCGCAGCAACGGTCGCGTGAACGACGTTGATGGCGTTGTCGCTACCGAGCGACTTCGACAGGATGTCCGCGATACCCGCGCACTCCAGCACGGCACGCACCGCGCCACCGGCAATGACACCGGTACCCGGGCTGGCCGGACGGAGCATGACCACACCGGCCGCCGCCTCACCCTGGATCGGGTGGGTGATGGTGGAGCCGATCATCGGGACGCGGAAGAAGCTCTTGCGAGCCTCCTCGACACCCTTCTGGATGGCCGCGGGAACTTCCTTGGCCTTGCCGTAGCCGACGCCGACGAGTCCGTTGCCGTCGCCCACGATCACCAGAGCGGTGAAGCTGAAGCGACGACCACCCTTGACGACCTTGGAGACACGGTTGATGGTGACAACGCGCTCGATGAAGTTCGACTTCTCGGCCGACTGGCCACCGCGACGATCGTCACGGCCGCCGCCACGACGGTCGCCGCCGCCACGGTTGTCCCCGGTGTTGGGGCCATTCTGTCCGGCGGGTCCGCTGCCGCCGTCACGCCTCTGACGTCCCGGCATCAGACTGTCCTTCCGTTCGAAATGTTGGTCATCAGAACTTCAACCCGCTTTCGCGGGCTGCATCCGCGAGTGCCGCGATGCGACCGTGGTAGCCGTGTCCACCGTGGTCGAAGACCACAGCTTCGATGCCGGCGGCCTTGGCGCGCTCGGCGATCAGCTGACCCACCTTGGCGCTGAGGGCCTTCTTGTCGCCCTCCGCGCCACGGATGTCGGCCTCGATGGTCGACGCCGCCGCCAGCGTGTGGCCGGCGAGGTCGTCCACGAGCTGCACGTGGATGTGGCGAGAAGACCGGTTGACGACCAGGCGAGGACGCTCGGGCGTGCCGGAGATCTTCTTGCGAAGACGGAAGTGACGACGCGTCTTCGCGAGACGACGCGTGGTGGACGCATCCTTGCCCAGCGGAATCCGCTTGGCTTTCTGGTTTGCAGTCTGGCTCATATCACTTACCCGTCTTTCCGACCTTGCGGCGGATCTGCTCACCCTCGTAGCGAACGCCCTTGCCCTTGTAGGGGTCGGGGCGACGCAGACGACGGATGTTGGCCGAGATCTGGCCGACCTTCTGCTTGTCGATGCCGGACACCGAGAACCGGGTGGGCGACTCGACCACGAAGGTGATGCCCTCCGGCGCCTCGATCGGCACGGGGTGGCTGTAGCCCAGGGCGAACTCGAGGTCCTTGCCCTTCAGTGCGACGCGGTAGCCGACGCCGTGAATCTCCATCTTGGTGGTGTAACCCTCGGTGACACCGGTGATGAGGTTCGCGACCAGGGTGCGCGAGAGGCCGTGCAGCGCGCGGCTGCGACGCTCGTCGTCCGGACGGGTGACCAGAACGGCACCGTCCTCGCCCTTGGTGACGGCGATCGGCTCGGAGACCGTCAGCGAGAGGGCGCCCTTGGGGCCCTTCACCGAGATGTCCTGACCATCGATGGTGACGTCAACGCCCGCGGGGACGGTGACCGGAATCTTTCCAATACGCGACATTGTGGTGGCCTCCCTTACCAGACGTAGGCGAGGACTTCGCCGCCCACGCCCTGCTTGGCCGCCTGACGATCCGTGAGCAGGCCGGATGACGTGGAGATGATCGCCACGCCGAGGCCGCCCAGGACCTTGGGCAGGTTGGTGGACTTCGCGTAAACCCGGAGACCGGGCTTGGAAACGCGCCGGACGCCCGCGAGGCTGCGCTCTCGGCTGGGTCCGTACTTCAGGTCGACGATGAGGGTCTTGCCCACCTCGGCGTCCTCGGTACGGAAGTCGGAGATGTAACCCTCGCGCTTGAGGATCTCGGCGATGTTCGCCTTGATCTTCGAGTGGGGAAGCTTCACCTCGTCGTGAAACGCCGTGTTGGCGTTGCGCAGACGAGTCAAGAAGTCTGCGATCGGATCGGTCATGGTCATAGGGGTGACCTGTTCACCTTTCTCGCAGTGGTTCCCATGCAACACCGTTCCGTGGCCGGTGACCTCTCGGTCACCGGCCACGGCCGGCCGTGGGCCTACCGCGAAGGGGTTTTCCTATTGAACTGGCTCACGGCTGCGAGCCAGAAGTCTGTGCTACCAGGAGCTCTTGTGAACGCCGGGCAGCTCGCCCGCGTGGGCCATCTCGCGCAGGCAGATTCGGCACAGGCCGAACTTGCGGAACACCGAGTGGGGCCGGCCGCACCGCTGGCAGCGGGTGTAGGCGCGCACCGCGAACTTCGGCTTCTTGTTGGCCTTGTTGACCAGTGCCTTCTTCGCCATGGCTCAGTTCTCCTTGAACGGGAAGCCGAGGTGCTTGAGCAGGGCACGGCCTTCTTCGTTGTTGGTGGCGGTCGTCACGACGGTGATGTCCATACCGCGCGGGCGATCGATCTTGTCCACATCGATCTCGTGGAACATCGACTGCTCGTTGAGACCGAAGGTGTAGTTGCCGTTGCCGTCGAACTGCGTGCCCGACAGGCCGCGGAAGTCCCTGATACGGGGCAGCGCGATGGACACGAGACGGTCCAGGAACTCCCACATGCGGTCGCCACGGAGGGTGACGCGCGCGCCGATGGGCATGCCCTCGCGGAGCTTGAACTGCGCGATGGACTTGCGAGCCTTGCGGATCTCCGGCTTCTGGCCGGTGATCAGCTCGAGGTCGGTGACCGCACCGTTGATGAGCTTCGCGTCACGGGCGGCGTCGCCGACACCCATGTTGACGACGACCTTGACGACGCCGGGGATCTGCATGACGTTCGCGTAGGCGAACTCCGCGTTCAGCGCGTCCTTGATCTCCGCGCGGTAGCGGGCCTTCAGACGCGGCTGGATCTTGTTCTCAGTGCTAGTCATCTCAGATGTCCTTCCCGTTCTTACGGGAGATCCGAACCCGCTTGCCGTTGTCATCGGTCCGGTAACCCACGCGAGTGGCGTTGCCGTCCGAGTCCACGACCTGCACGTTCGAGACGTGGATCGGGGCCTCCTGCGTGACGATGCCGCCGACGGAGGCGCCACGCTCGTTCGCGGAGACCGCGGTGTGCTTCTTGATCCGGTTCACGCCCTCGACGAGGACCTTGTCGGTCGCGGGGAAGGCCTTGATGACCTTGCCCTTCGCGCCCTTGTCCTTGCCGGCGATGACCAGAACGGTGTCACCCTTGTGCACCTTCATCACAGCACCTCCGGGGCGAGCGAGACGATCTTCATGAACTTCTTGTCGCGCAGCTCGCGGCCGACGGGGCCGAAGATGCGGGTACCGCGGGGATCGTGGTCAGGCTTGATGAGAACGGCAGCGTTCTCATCGAACTTGATGTACGAACCGTCCGGACGGCGACGCTCCTTGGTGGTGCGAACGATGACCGCCTTGACGATCTCGCCCTTCTTGATGTTGCCACCGGGGATGGCGTCCTTGACGGTTCCGACGATGATGTCGCCGATCCCGGCGTAGCGACGAGACGATCCGCCGAGAACGCGGATGCAGAGAATCTCCTTGGCACCCGTGTTGTCGGCGACACGCAGTCGCGACTCCTGCTGGATCACTGATCTCTCCTAAGACCTGGATTTTCTTACGCAGCGGATACCGACCCGATGCGCGCGGCCTGTTGCCCCACCCACCCGCATGCGGACACGCGGAGGCACAGGCAACCGCTCTAGTGTAGGGAACTGCAGGGCCGATGCCAAATCGACCCCACTCCCCCGCACCCGAGCTGACCTGGCGCCGGCGTCGGTAAACCACTCTGAAATGGCAGCGGCCCGCCCCCGACGGGGAGCGGGCCGCTGCACGGTACTGCTGTTCCTACTTGGCCTTCTCGAGCACCTCGACCAGACGCCAGCGCTTGGTCGCCGACAGCGGTCGGGTCTCCATCAGCTGGACGCGGTCGCCGACGCCGGCGACGCTGTTCTCGTCGTGCGCCTTGACCTTGGTGGTACGGCGGATGATCTTGCCGTAGAGCGGGTGCTTGACCCGGTCCTCGAGCTCGACCACGATGGTCTTCTCCATCTTGTCGGAGACCACGTAGCCGATGCGGGTCTTGCGCATGCCGCGCTCTTCACTCACTGCGCTGTCCTTCTGGTTCTCACTCATGCCGCGTCACCCGCATCGGGTCCGGCGGCGAGACCGAGCTCACGCTCACGCATGACGGTGTAGACACGCGCGATCTCGTGGCGGACGGTCCGCAGACGACGGTTGTTGTCCAACTGACCGGTCGCCATCTGGAAGCGCAGGTTGAACAGCTCTTCCTTCGACTCGCGGAGCCGGGTGACCAGCTCCTCTTCCGTGAGCTCGCGGAGCTCTGCGGCTGGGGTTCCAGTAGCCATCAGAACTGCTCCTCCCTCGTGACGATCCGGCACTTGCAGGGGAGCTTGTGCATCGCGCGGGTCAGGGCCTCGCGAGCAGTCTCCTCGTTGGGGTACGTCATCTCGAACATGACGCGGCCCGGCTTGACGTTCGCGATCCACCACTCGGGCGAACCCTTACCGGAACCCATTCGGGTCTCGGCAGGCTTCTTCGTGAGCGGGCGATCCGGGAAGATGTTGATCCAGATCTTGCCGCCACGCTTGATGTGGCGCGTCATCGCGATACGAGCGGACTCGATCTGACGGTTGGTGATGTAGGCGGGCTCGAGAGCCTGGATGCCGTAGTCACCGAAGGTCACCTGGGTGCCACCCTTGGCAGCACCGGTACGGCTCGGGTGGTGCTGCTTGCGGTGCTTGACCCGACGGGGGATCAACATAGCGTCAGCCCTCCTGATTCGTGTCGGTGGAAACCGGAGCGTCAGCGGTCGCGGTTGCGGCGCGACCGGCCTCGGTGCTGGTCGCGGTGGTGCCCGAGGCACCGGAGCGACGCGGACGCGAGGGACGCTCGCGGCGCGGGCGGTCGCCGGCCGGGGCTGCGCTGGCGGTGACCTCACGCTTGCCGCCGACGATGTCGCCCTTGTAGATCCAGACCTTCACGCCGATGCGGCCGAAGGTGGTCTTGGCCTCGTAGAGCCCGTAGTCGATGTCCGCACGCAGCGTGTGCAGCGGAACCCGACCCTCGCGGTAGAACTCCGAGCGGGACATCTCGGCACCGCCGAGACGACCGGAGCACTGCACCCGGATGCCCTTGACGTTGGGCTGACGCATCGCAGACTGGATTGCCTTACGCATGGCGCGACGGAACGCGACACGGTTCGACAGCTGCTCGGCGACACCCTGGGCCACGAGCTGGGCCTCGGCCTCGGCGTTCTTGACCTCGAGGATGTTCAGCTGAACCTGCTTGCCGGTCAGCTTCTCCAGCTCGGCGCGGATGCGATCGGCCTCGGCGCCGCGGCGGCCGATGACGATGCCCGGACGAGCGGTGTGGATGTCGACGCGAACCCGGTCACGGGTGCGCTCGATCTCCACCTTCGCGATGCCGGCCCGCTCCATGCCCGTGGCGAGGAGCTTGCGGATGGCGACATCTTCCTTGACGTACTCCGCGTACTGCTTGTCTGCGTACCAGCGAGACTTCCAGTCGGTCGTAATGCCGAGGCGGAAGCCGTGCGGGTTGATTTTCTGGCCCACTATCGAGCACTTCCCTTCCGGCGATTACGGGTCGCGGCGCCGGCCTTGGGCAGGCTCTCCACGATGACCGTGATGTGGCTGGTGCGCTTGCGGATCCGGAACGCACGTCCCTGTGCACGCGGCTGGAACCGCTTGAGGGTCGCACCCTCGTCCACGTACGCCGTCGCAACGACGAGCGTGCTGGGGTCCAGGTCCAGGTTGTTCTCGGCGTTCGCAGCTGCGCTGGCGATCACCTTCGCAACCGGCTCGCTGGCGGCCTGCGGCGCGAACCGCAGGATGTTCAGCGCGTCCTCGACCGAGCGCCCGCGAACCAGGTCCACGACACGACGCGCCTTCATCGGCGTCACGCGCACGTGGCGCGCGATTGCCTTGGCGGTCGGGTTGGCGGTTTCGGTGTTACTCATCGCCTCTTCGCCTTCCGATCATCCTTGATGTGACCCTTGAACGTGCGGGTCGGTGCGAACTCTCCGAGCTTGTGTCCAACCATCGAGTCGGAGACAAACACGGGAACGTGCTTACGGCCGTCGTGCACCGCGAACGTGTGCCCGATGAAATCCGGGATGATCGTGGAACGACGGGACCAGGTCTTGATGACCTGCTTGGTTCCCTTCTCGTTCTGCACGTCCACCTTCGCAAGGAGGTGGTCATCGACGAACGGGCCCTTCTTAAGGCTGCGTGGCATCCTTCACTCCCTCCTTGACTAGCGCTTGTTCTTGCCGGAACGGCGGCGACGGACGATGAGCTTGTCGCTCGGCTTGTTGGGCTTGCGGGTACGGCCCTCAGGCTGTCCCCACGGGCTGACCGGGTGGCGACCACCGGAGGTCTTGCCCTCGCCACCACCGTGCGGGTGGTCGACCGGGTTCATCACGACACCACGGACGGTCGGGCGCTTGCCCTTCCAGCGCATGCGGCCGGCCTTGCCCCAGTTGATGTTCGACTGCTCGGCGTTGCCGACCTCGCCGACCGACGCGCGGCAACGCACGTCGACGCGACGGATCTCACCGGACGGCATACGCAGGGTCGCGTACGCGCCCTCCTTGCCCAGCAGCTGGATGCTGGCACCGGCGGAGCGGGCCATCTTGGCGCCGCCACCCGGACGCAGCTCCACCGCATGCACGGTGGTACCGGTCGGGATGTTGCGCAGCGGCAGGTTGTTGCCCGGCTTGATGTCGGCTCCGACACCGGACTCGACCTTCGCGCCCTGCTTGAGGTCCTTCGGCGCGATGATGTAGCGCTTCTCACCGTCGGCGTAGTGCAGCAGGGCGATGTTCGCCGTGCGGTTGGGGTCGTACTCGATGTGAGCGACCTTGGCCGGCACGCCGTCCTTGTCGTTACGACGGAAATCGATCAGCCGGTAGGCGCGCTTGTGGCCGCCACCCTTGTGTCGAGTGGTGATTCGACCGTGGGCGTTACGACCACCGCGACCATGCAGCGGGCGAATAAGCGACTTCTCGGGAGTCGACCGAGTGATCTCGGCGAAGTCCGAGACGCTCGAGCCACGACGGCCCGGGGTAGTCGGCTTGTACTTACGGATTGCCATGAGTCTTCTCGTCCTCTATGTCTCGTCAAGTCCCGGCGCTTACGCGACCGGTCCTCCGAAGATCTCGATGGGCTTGCTGTCGGCCGAGAGGGTCACGAGCGCGCGCTTGGTGTCCTTGCGCTTGCCGAAACCGAACTTCGTCCGCTTGCGCTTGCCCTGACGGTTGGCCGTGTTGACGCTGGTCACCTTGACGCCGAAGACCTTCTCGACGGCAATCTTGATCTGCGTCTTGTTCGAGTCCGGGTGCACCAGGAAGGTGTAAGTACCCTCCTCGATCAGTCCGTAGGACTTCTCGGAGATCACCGGGGCCAGCAAGATGTCGCGGGGGTCAGCGATGGTGCTCACTTGCTCTCCTCCTTGCTGTCTGCCTGGGCGGACTCGGCCGGCCCGTGGATGAACGCGTTGAGCGCCTCGACGCTGAACACGACATCGTCGCTGTTGAGCACGTCGTACGTGTTCAGCTGGTCGGGTGCGATGGGGTGCACGCCTTCCAGGTTGTGCACGCTCTTCCAGGCTGCGATGTCCTCGCGGCCCACGACGAGCAGGACCTTCTTGCGATCGGAGATCTCGCCGAGGAACTTCTTCGCGCCCTTGGTGGACGGAGTCTGCCCGGCGACGAGCTCGGTGATCACGTGGATGCGCTCGTTGCGTGCCCGGTCGGAGAGTGCACCGCGCAGGGCGGCGGCAATCATCTTCTTGGGCGTGCGCTGCGCGTAGTTGCGCGGCTGCGGGCCGTGCACGATGCCACCACCGGCGAACTGCGGAGCGCGGGTCGAACCCTGACGGGCGCGGCCGGTGCCCTTCTGGCGGTACGGCTTCTTGCCACCACCGCGAACCTCGCCGCGGGTCTTGGTGGAGTGCGTGCCCTGACGTGCCGCAGCGAGCTGCGCGACGACGACCTGGTGCATCAGCGAGATGTTGGCCGTCACGTCGAAGAGCTCGGCGGGAAGGTCGACGGTCCCGTTGGTGCCGCCGTCGGCGGTGCGGACGTCGAGGGTCAGCTTGGTTGCGGTCTCGGTCATGCGGACGCACCACCCTTCACTGCGGTCTTGACGATCACGAGGCCACCCTTGCGGCCCGGGATCGCACCCTTGATGAGCAGCAGACCGTTCTCGGCATCCACCTTGTGGACCGAGAGGTTCTGCGTCGTGATGCGGTCGCTACCCATGCGACCCGCCATGCGCATGCCCTTGAACACGCGGCCGGGGGTGGCGCAACCACCGATGGAACCGGGGCGACGGTGCACGGCCTGGGTGCCGTGCGAGGCGCCCTGACCCTTGAAGCCGTGACGCTTCATGACACCGGCGTAGCCCTTGCCCTTGCTGGTGCCGGTGACGTCGACGTAGCCGCCGTCCTCGAACAGCTCGGCGGTGAGCTCCTGGCCGACCTCGTACTCGGAGGTGTCGGCAACGCGGAGCTCGACGACGTGGCGACGCGGGGTGACGCCGGCCTTGGCGAACTGGCCGGCCTCCGGCTTGTTCACCTTGCGCGGGTCGATGGCGCCGAACGCGAGCTGCACGGCGCTGTAGCCGTCACGCTCTTCGGTACGGATCTGGGTGACGACGTTGGGCCCAGCCTTGACGACGGTCACCGGGACGACCCGGTTGTTCTCGTCGAAGACCTGGGTCATGCCGAGCTTCGTGCCCAGGATTCCCTTGATCTTGTTCTCAGTCATTGTTTTTGTCTCCGCCGCGCTCACTGGATGTTGACATCAACGCTGGCCGGCAGATCGATGCGCATGAGGGCATCGACTGTCTTGGGCGTCGGGTCGAGGATGTCAATCAGCCGCTTGTGGGTACGCATCTCGAAGTGCTCGCGCGAGTCCTTGTACTTGTGCGGCGAGCGGATGACGCAGTACACATTCTTTTCGGTCGGCAACGGCACCGGTCCAACGACACGGGCCCCGGTACGGGTCACCGTCTCGACGATCTTGCGCGCTGACGCATCGATCGCCTCATGGTCGTAGGCCTTGAGCCTGATGCGGATCTTCTGTCCCGCCACGCTTGTGTCCTCTTCCTTGCCGAATAGGCCCTTGTAGACCCGGGGGGCTACTTCGTTCACGTAGACCCGGCTGGGGCTACCTCGTCTGCACAGTTCCTGCCCAGCCCATGAGTGTCCGAACGTTGGCGATCGCAAAAGAATCCGATCCCGATCGAAAGAATCCGATCCGCTGCCGCTGTTCATCTGTCATGGATCTCCGACACACGCGGTCGGGCGTGTCGCCCTCCCACTCATTCTCCGATCCACGCTTTCGCGCCGATCTGAAAAATGTGCACCGGATGCGCTCGTAATGAGCACCTGGTGGTACTGCTTCCGTCTTGCACTGGTTCTGACCAGGCCTCCCGGGACTTTCATCCCTGGCACGCCGGGTGCATGACCCTCACTCGCCCGACGCAGGCCGCAAAACAGCACGTCCCGGGTCAAGGCAACCTGAACAGTATGCCGCAGACCGGCAACGAGTTCAACTCCTCGCCGACGCCGACTGGGTCACGTCAACCTTACTCCAGAGTAAGGTTGACGGCATGGCCACCCAGCCCCCCTCCCCCAGCCCGACGTACCGCAGCTGGCTCCGACTGCCGGACAACGCACTTCGCCCCGCACTGTTCTCACTGGGCATGTGCGCCCGGGTGCCGTACTTCGCAACCGTGCTCCCCCGCGTCACCGCGCTCGAGCCCGGGCGATGCGAGGTGCGGGCCCCTAAATGGTGGGGCGTGCACAACCACATCGGGACGTTCCACGCGATCGCCGCCTGCAATCTCGCCGAGGCCGCCATGGGCATGCTCGCCGAGGCGACCGTCCCCACCACGCACCGCTGGATCCCGAAGGCGATGAACACCCGGTACCTGGCCAAGGCCGAGTCCGGGCTGCGCGCGGTCGCGTCGTTGTCGGCACTGCCCCGGTTCGAGGAGATCACCTCCGGCGCCGAGCTCACCGTGCCGGTCTCGATCTACGACAAGTCCGGCACCGAGGTGGTGCACGCCGACATCACCGTCTGGCTGACGCCCGCCTGACCAGGCGGCCGCCGGCACCCGCGGTCAGGCCTCGATGCCGCCGCGGGTGCGCAGCCGGCGGCGCATGTCCCACAGGTAGACGGTCTTGGGCGCGTGCCGCACCCCGGCGGGGATCCGCGGGTACACCCACGAGAGCAGCGTCATCACCCGCTCGAACCGGCGCTGGTCCCGCGCTGTCCACGGCAACTCGAACTTCTCGCGCAGCTGCGCCGGCAACAACCCGGTGGTGAGCCAGCGGTACGCCGGCAGGTTCCAGCGGATCAGCATCGGCGCCTTCACCGGATGGAACAGGTCCCGGGAGGTCGCCCGCACCTGTGCGTCCACCTCGACACGGTCGAGCTCTTCCTTCCAATAGGCGGCAAACGCGGCGCGGTCGCGCGGCCACATCCCGGCCGGCACCTGCAGCGCGGTCCCGAGCACCGCGTACTCCCGGTACAGCGCGTCCGCATTCGCCTCGTCGAGCCGGCCGAAGAGCCGCTCGTAGAGGCTCACCGCACTCTCGTAGAGCGTCGCCGCCACCCACAGCTGCAGTTCGGGGTCGAAGGCGTTGTAGTTCTCCGCACGAACCTTCGCGTGCGCCTTGTTCACCATCCGCACCACCGCGGCGCGCTCGGCCTCGGTCCCGTAGACCACCGCATAGATGTACGTCATCGTGGTCCGCAGCCGGTCGACCGCGCGATAGGCGAAGTCGCTGTGGTCCGCGACGCCGTGCCCGACGCCCTCGTTGGCAATCTGCAGCAGGATCGCCCGGCCGCCGGCGGCGAGCATGACGCCCTCGCCGGCGAGATCCTCGATGTGTACGGCGCGACGGCTCATGCGATTGATGAAACCACAGCAGTTCTCGGTTCACCAGCATCCGGACGAAACCGCCGCATCAAGACTCTCAACTGCAGCAACACGATCATCTCCACCGCACACATAGGAGATTCACCGTTAACTTCTTACATCCGACACGGTCAGTCGGCGGACGCGGACGCCTTGCGAGGGTTCCCCCGGGGGTTCGGGACCGGGTGCGTGCGGACGCCCCGGACGACACCCCTGCTACGACTTGACCACCTCAGGTGACTCGAATCGGTGGCGCCGGCGCCGGCGCCGACCAGGAATCGGGCAAGCAGCGTCACCCAGTGACATTCGGACCGGGTTCGATTCGACCCACCGTGTCCTTGCCCACCACACGCAGTGATTCCTGCCATTCGGCGAGAGTGTGCACGCCGGCTGGGCCGACCGCGTACAGGACATTCAGTGCCTATCGATCTGCACCCGCCGAGTGTTACCAACCTGTTCGCCACCAGCCGAACCCGCCGGATTCACAGCCCGGACAGCCTCCGCATACAGCTACCCATGACATACTCGCGGGCATGCCTTCACCCCACTCTGCGGTCCTCGTCGAGGGAATCCGCAAGTCCTTCGGTGACGTGAAAGCGCTTCAGGGGGTCAGCTTCGAGGTGCCGCGCGGCACTGTGCTCGGGATTCTCGGGCCGAACGGCGCTGGTAAGACGACCACGGTCAACGTGCTCTCCACCTTGCTGCGCCCCGATTCCGGACGCGCGCTGGTCGCCGGCCACGACGTGGCGACCCAGGGCGCCTCGGTTCGGCGTTCGATCATGATGACGGGCCAGTACGCCGCCCTCGACGAATCGCTCAACGGCCGGGAGAATCTCATTCTCTTCGGCCGACTGATGGGCCTGAATCGGCAGGCCGCCAAGTCTCGGGCCGAAGAGTTGCTGAATCAGTTCGACCTCGTCTATGCCGCGGAACGCAAGGTGTCCGGCTACTCCGGCGGCATGCGCCGGCGAGTGGACATCGCCTGCGGGCTGGTGACCCGCCCCGAGGTGGTGTTCCTCGACGAGCCGACCACCGGCCTGGACCCGCGCAGCCGCCAGGGAGTGTGGACACTGGTGCAAGACCTCAAGAACGAGGGCATCACCGTCCTCCTGACCACCCAGTACCTCGAGGAAGCCGACGTCCTCAGCGACAACATCGTCGTGATCGACAAGGGCACCGTGATCGCCGAGGGCACAGCGGACCAGCTCAAGGAACGGACCGGCGGCAGCTTCTGCGAGGTCGTCCCGATGCGACTCGAGGACCTGCCGAGGGTCTACGCGGTCCTCACCAGCCTCGCCCCCCCGGAGTACATCACCGAGACCGGTCACGACCGGCTGTCGATTCCCGCGCAGTACGGGGCCCAGACGCTGGCCGAGGCGCTGCGTCGGCTCGACATCGCCAGGATCCCACTGGCGGACATCGCGCTGCGCCGACCGTCGCTCGACGACGTCTTCCTGGCCCTGACGGGCAAACCCCAGGTCTCCGAGGACGAGGAGTCATGACCGCGATCACGGCCGGCACCACCAGAACCTCGGACGAGGGCCGACCGCCGGAGCCACGTTCGAGGGCTGTCGCGCGGACCGGCCGCCACCGTCGGCCCGAACTGTCGAGCGTGCAGCAATGGCTGGCGCTGTCCGGCCGAAGCCTGCGCAGCATGTGGACCACCGGGCAGTTCCTCATCGCCGTGCTGGCCCCCGCCATCTTCACCATCGGCTTCTACCTGCCGTTGCGGCTGGTGATGCGATTCCAGGGCATCGACTACGCACAGTTCGTGATGCCGATCATCGTCCTGCAGGCAATGGCCTTCACCGCCATCTCGGCCGCCGGTCGGGCTGCCCTCGAGGCATCGAACGGCATGAACGACCGGTTCCAGACGATGCCGATCTTCGCCGGCGTGCCGCTGATGTCCAGGATGACCGCCGCGCTGGTGCACTGCACGGTCTCGTTGATGGCCGCGCTCGTGTACGGCTACATGATCGGCTTCCGATTCGATGGCAGCACCAGCAACACCCTGCTGTTCCTCGGAATGTCCCTGGCGATCGCGATGACGTTGTCCTTGATGGGTGACCTGATCGGCACCCTGAGCAAGAGCCCGGCAATGACCAGTCAGGCGCTGACGCTGCCGCAGCTGATCCTCGGCATGTTCTCGGCCGGCTTCGTGCCCGTCGCACAGTTCCCGAGTTGGTCGCAGTGGTTCGTCCGAAACCAGCCGATCTCCCAGTTCGCCATTTCCATGCGGGACATCGCCGCCGGCACGATCACCATGCACGTGCTCACGCCGGCCCTGCTGTGGTGTGCAGGGCTTGCACTGGTGTTCGCTCCGCTGACGGTGTGGGCGAGTGTGAGGCGAGGATGACCGACCTCCACTCCGCCCCCGCGCCGGCAGTAGCGCCTGAGTCGGTGGCGCTCCGTTTCCCGGTGCCCACCGAGGTGTACCCCGAGACGTCGTGGAAGGCGCTCGTCACCCACAGCAAGATCCAGACCTGGCGACTGCTCCTGAGGTCGGCCAAGGACCCATTCACCATGCTGCAGGCCATCGTCTACCCGTCGGTCATGCTGGTGATGTTCTGGGCGGTGCTGGGGATCTCGGTCACCAAGGCCACCGGCGTCAACAGCGTCTACGGGTACGCCCCGATGCTTGCCCTGGTCGGCGCGATGTTCGGGTCGATGGCCAGCGGCCTCCACCTCAAGGAGGAATGGCGCAAGGGCCTGTTGGCTCGGTTCTGGATCCTGCCCACCCACCGGGCCGCGGGTATGGTCAGTCGGCTGATCTCCGAGGCCGTGCGGATCGTGTTGACCACCGTGCTGATCATGTTGGTCGGCGTACTTCTCGGCTTCCGATTCGGCCAGGGATTCCTGGCAGGTGTGCTGCTGCTGCTGGTCCCGCTGCTGATGGGTGTGGGGTTCGCGACCATGGTCACCGCGCTGTCGGTGAACTTCGCCAAGCTGCCGCTGGTGGAACTGCTGTCCCTCGTCTGCACTCTGCTCATGTTCTTCAATTCGGGCTTCGTGCCGACCGCCGCCTATCCGGTCTGGCTGCAGGGTTTCGTCGAGAACCAACCGATGTCCACCGCCATCGACGCGATGCGTGGCCTCAGTCTCGGCGGGCCGGTAGCCGAGCCGCTGATCAAGACCGCGCTGTGGTCGCTCGGCGCGATCGCCATTTTCGCCTGGCCCGCAATCAACGGCTACAAGCGCGCCGCCGGAACGCCCATCTGATCCAGCCAGACGCCCCGTCCCCTCGGATGCGGGGTGACACGGGCCCGGGAGAGCCGCCGGTTGCCGCGGGGTGTTCGCCGATCCGCGCTGAGGCGGCCCGGACGGCGGCTGCGCCCACGCCGGAGGTCGAGTAACCGCCCCGGCAGACTTCGCGCGCAGCGCCGAGAGAGCCGGATGCGCGAGGGCCGGGGCGGTGACGGTCGGCGCGCATGTCTGCGCCGAGAAGTGGACCCGCGCTGCGTCGACGGTGCCGGTATCGATGAGATCCTGGCGTGGCTGGAGCCGCGAGTCCAGGCCGATCCGTTTGTTCCGGCGGCGTCCACACCGCGTGCCGCTCGACCTCGATGCCCGCCGTGGACTCTGCAGGTACCTTCGGGCCTGCACTGCGTCGAGGGCTTGCCGGACGGCGCTGTCGTCGCTCTGCTGACGTCTCACCCCTGCGCGAGCCACGGCCTCCGCTGGGCATGTCGCAGCGTCGTTCACTCACACCGCGTACCGCTCGTTCCACGGCGACCGAGCGGCAAGCCAAGCTGTTGACGAAATCCGACTGTGGTGAGCCCCCGCCCGGAAGGACCGGAGCTCACCACCTCGACCTGTCGGGTCAGCCGAGCGCCTCCTGCAACCGCGGACCGATCACCGCGAGAGCGTCGGGGCTGAGCATCGACCAGTGCGTGACCGGCACCGGGGTGTGCACGATCTCCCCGGTCACTGCGCCCGCCCACGACAGCGGTCCCACCGTGTCATCAGCCCGGCCCCGGGCCGCCGTGAACAGCAGCAGGTCCGTATCGACCGGCTTGGGCACGTATGCCCGCATCAGCTCCGTCGAGACGGTCGCCGTAGCCACCATCGACTTCAGCCACTGCTCAGTGACCCCGGCCAGTGGGCCGTCGCCCGTGCCACGCAGCAACTCGAGCAGATCCTCGATGCCGGCGGTCTCCGGATCCAGTCCGCCCACTGCCTCGATACCGAACCCGCCGAGGATCTCCCCGGTGCTGACGGTGCCCGTCCCGAGCGCGTCCGCCGACCCGCCGGCGAAACTGTCCAGCATGGCGAGCAGGTCCACCCGCTGCCCCGCGTCCTGCAACTGTGCTGCCATCGCATGCGCGATGACGCCGCCGAGCGACCAGCCCACCAGCCGGTACGGTCCCTCCGGCTGCACGGCGCGGATCTCGGCGACGTAGCGTGCCGCGATCTCCTCGATCGAGCTCGGCACGGCGGTGTCCCCCGATGCGGCCGGCGACTGCAGTCCGTAGACCGGGACGCGGCCACCGAGCGCGGTCGCGAGCCCCGAGTACGCCCACGACAATCCGAGCACCGGGTGCACCGCGAACACGGGCACGCTACCGGCCGGGGTCCCGGCCACCGGACGGATCGGCAGCAGCACGTCGAACATGTCCACGGCGGGCGCGGTGCCGGTCCGCTCGGCGTCGACCGCGGCCGCGATACCTGCCGGGGTCGGGTCGAGGAACACAGCCCGCAACGGCACCGGCACTCCGAGGACCTCGGTGAGCCGGGACATCACCCGGGTCGCGGTCAGCGAGTTTCCGCCGAGGTCGAAGAACGACGCGTCGACCGACACCTGTTCGAGCCCGAGCACCTCGGCCAGTACCGCGGCCACCGCGATCTCCGTCTCCGTCGTCGGGGCCCGGTACTCACCGGTGTCTCCGAACTCCGGAACCGGCAACTGCTTCCGGTCGAGCTTGCCGCTCGCGTTGAGCGGGAACTCGTCGAGGACGACTACCGCGTTCGGAACCATGTAGACGGGCAGGGCGGCGCCGACGAACGCCTTGAGCTCGTCCGACTGCACCGACTGCCCACCCTCCGGCACCACGTAGGCCACCAGCTGATCACCCGTCCGCTTGTCCTGGACCACCAGCACCGCGGTCTGCAGGACCGCCGGATGTGCGAGCACCGCCGACTCGATCTCCTCGAGCTCGATCCGCTGACCCCGCAGCTTGACCTGGAAGTCGGTGCGCCCGATGTACTCGAGCACCCCGTCCGATCGGCGCCGCACCAAGTCACCGGTCCGGTACATTCGCTCCCCGCCGGGCGCCGCTCCGAAGGGGTTGGCGACGAAGCGGTCCGAGGTCAGGTCCGGTCGGGTCAGGTAACCGCGGGCCAGCTGAGGGCCACCGATGTAGAGCTCGCCCGCGACACCCGCGGGGGTCGGGCGCAGCCCGGCATCGAGCACGTACGCCTGGACGTTCCACTGCGGCAGACCGATCGGCGTGGTGACGGTGTCCTCGGCACGCGAGCGCCAGTTGGTCACCGAGACCGCCGCCTCGGTCGGCCCGTACATGTTGTGCAGGCCGGCAGGCGTGAGCTGGTACCACCGCGCCACGGTCTCCGGCGGCAGCGCCTCGCCGATCACGAACGCCCGCCGCAGCGTGCGCAGTGCCTCGGCCTCCACCACCGCGACGAACACGCCGAGCGGTGACGGCACGAAGGTCGCCGTGGTCACCGAGTACTCGGCGATCAGCTTCGCCAGGTACGTCGGGTCCTTGTGTCCGTCCGGCTTGGCGATAACCAGCCGGGCACCGTTCTGCAGGCCCCAGAAGAACTCCCAGACCGACACGTCGAAGGTCATCGCGATCTGCTGGAGCACGACGTCGTCGGTGCCGAGACCGTACTCGGACTGCTTCCACACCAGCTGGTTGACGATCGCCCGATGCGTCAGCTCGACGCCCTTCGGTTTGCCGGTCGAGCCCGACGTGAACATCACGTAAGCCGCGTTGTCCAGGTGCAGCGGGGCCCGCCGGTCCGCGTCGACAATCGGCGCCGGGTCGTAGCCAGAAGTGTCTAGACTGTCGATCTCGAGCACGGTGAGCCGCGGGTCAACCTCGAACCGGTCCCGCGTGGTGGTCAGCACGCACACCGGATCAGCCGTCGCCAGCACGTAGTCGGTGCGATCCGCCGGATGGTCCGGGTCGATCGGCACGTAGGCACCGCCGGCCTTGACGATCGCGTACATGCCGACCATCAGCTCCAGCGAACGCCTGATGCCCAGACCCACCATCGACTCCGGACCGACGCCGAGGTCGATCAGGTGCCGGGCCAGCCTGTTGGCCCGCGCGTCGAACTCGGCGTAGGTCAGCTCCTCGCCCTCGAACACCAACGCCACCGCGTCCGGCGTCCGGCGAACCTGGGCGTCGAACAGGTCGGCCAGGGTGGCCGCCGGAACGGGGTGATCGGTGGCGTTCCACTCGTCGAGCTGACGCAACTCCGAGCCCGAGAGCACCTCGAGTTCGGCAACCGTGCTCTGCGGCGCCGCCACCAGGGTGGCCAGCACCCGGTCGAACCGGTCCACCACGGACTGCATGTCCGCACGGGTGAACACGTCCGGCAGGAACTTGGCGTCCATCCGAATGCCGTCGTTGACCTCGACGAACAGCGACAGCGGGAACGTGTTGGCGTCTTCGCCCTCCACACCCAGCAGCCGCATGCCGTCGATGTCCGTGACATCTGCTCCTGCGGCATCCACCGGGTAGGACTCGAACACCGTGATGGTGTCGAATACCGCGCCGGCACCCGCGCGCTGCTGGATGGTGGGAAGCCCCACGAAGTGGTGGTCGAGCAGGTCCGCCTGCTCGACCTGCACCCGGGAGAGCAGCTGAGTCAGGGTCTCGCCCCGGTCCAGCCGCACCCGTACAGGCAGCGTGTTGATGAACATGCCGACCATCGACTCGACACCGGACAGTGCCGCCGGACGCCCCGACACCGTGGCGCCGAACACCACGTCGTCCCGGCCGATCAGCCGCGAGAGCACCAGGCCCCACACCGTCTGCACGACGGTGTTCAGCGTGACCCCCAGGTCCCGCGCGAGGGCCGAGAGCTCGGCGGTGCGGTCGGCAGCGAGTTCGAGCTGGACCACGTCCGGCATCACGGACTGCGAACGGCCGCGGTCCGCAGAGGCGAGCAGCGTCGGATCCTCGGCGCCCTCGAGCGAACCGGCCCACGCCTCCAGCGAGGCATCGGCGTCCCGCTCCGACAGCCACTCCAGGAAGTCCCGGTAGGAGCGGACCGGCGGCAGCATCGAGCCGTCGCCGTGCGTCGCGTAGAGCACCACCAGGTCCTTGAGGATCAGCGGCATCGACCAGCCGTCCACCAGGATGTGGTGGGTGGTCATCACGAGGTCGTAGTTGCCGTCCGGCTTCCCGATCAGCGTGAACCGCATCAGCGGCGGCGCCGTCAGGTCGAACCGGGCGACCCGGTCCTGCTCCAGCAGTTCCTGCCTCCGGGCCTGCATCTCGTCGGCGCCGAAGCCAGTCAGGTCGACGCGGCGGAACTGCACCGGCGCGTCCTCCACGACCACCTGCAGCGCATTGCCGTGCTCGTCGTGGACGAAGCCGGCCCGCAGGTTTGGGTACCGGTCCACCAGCGCCTGCGCGGCGGCCCGCATCCGATCTGCGTCCACGACGCCGCCGAGCCCGATCGCCAACTGCGAGGTGTACACGTCCAGCGACGTCGAACTCTCCGCCAGCACCGCGTGGAAGAGCATGCCCTGCTGCAACGAGGTCAACGACCAGACGTCTGCCAGCGTCGGGTAGCGCGCCTCCAGCTTGTCGATCTCGCCCTGGCTGATCGAGACCAGCGGCAGGTCGGACGGCGTGAACGCGGGCGTCCGCGGACGGTCGTCCGGCGTTGCCCACTGCGCCAGGGCCTCGAGTGCACGGACCCACAGGTCTGCGAACTCCGAGACCTCGGCCTCGGTGAGCAGGCTCGACGGGTACGCGAACGACGCCGTCAAGCGGGTCCCTGCCACCTCGGCGTTGATGTCGACCGCGGCCGCGGCCGGCATGTCGTCGTCCGCCACGGCCGTTGCCGACAGCTCACCCGCGGGCGCGGGCAGCCAACCGATCGGCCGGCCCGCGTCGGTCTCCTCGCCACCCGACATCTTCCCGAGGTAGTTGAAACCGATCTGCGGCAGCTGGTGCTCGGACAACTCCGGTGCCGTCCGCGGGTTCAGGTATCGCAGCAAGCCGTATCCCATGCCCTTGTCCGGCACGGCCAGCAACTGCTCCTTGACCGTCTTGAGCGCGGCGGCCACCGAGTCGCCACCGGCGAGCGCGTCGTCGACGTCGACGCCCGCCAGGTCCAGGCGCAGCGGGAACATGCTGGTGAACCAGCCGACGGTGCGGGAGAGGTCCGCGCCGGGCAGCAGGTCGTCCTCGCGGCCGTGGCCCTCGAGCTTGATCAACGTGGACGCCACGTCCTGCTGGCCGCGAGTCCGACGCCAGGCCGTGGTGGCCAGCGCCAGGGCCGCGAGCAGGCCGTCGTTGACCCCGCCGCGAACGGCCGCGGGCACTGCGGTGAGCAGCGCGTCGGTGGTCCGTTCGGACAGCGTCACCCGAACCTGGGCGACCTCCGAGAACAGGTCGACCGTCGGGTCCAGCGGACGCTGCGTCAGCAGCGGGTCCGGAGTCCCCACCACCGAACGCCAGTAGTCCGCCTCCGCCTCGCGCCGGGGACTGACCGCCTCCTCCGCGAGGCCGTGGGCCCAGCGGCGCATCGAGGTCCCGACGTGGGCCAGTGCGGGCTCCGCGCCGGCCGCCACGGACTGCCAGGCCGTGATGAGGTCACCGACCAGGATCCGCCAGGACACGCCGTCCACCACGAGGTGGTGCGCGACGAGCAGCAGTCGGCCGGTCCCCGAAGTGCCGGGCGCCGGATCGAACCAGACGTACCGGATCACCGAACCCGATGCCAGGTCCAGCGCGGCCGCGGCCGCCTCCATCGCAGGCGCGGCGAGGGCGTCGAAGCCCGGGGTGCCGGGCAGCGCGGAGTCGTCGAACTCGACCCGCTCGACCAGTGCGTCGACGTCCACGGACGCGGCCACCCGCGCCACCGGCGGGCCGTCGACAACGGGAATCGACGCACGCAGCATGTCGTGCCGCGCGGTGACCGCGGCCAGCGTGGCAATCAGTCGGGCACGGTCGACACCGTCGGGCAGTGCCAGGTAGGCCGGCATCAGCAGCCGGTCGTGCCGGCCCGACCGCTCGGTCATCCAGCGCATGATCGGGGTCAGCGGCAGGTCGCCGACACCACCACCCGGCAGCTCGGCCAGCGTGACGATCTCGGCGCCCTCCGAGACGAGGGTCGCGACCTGCGCGAGGGCCGCCACGGTCTTGCGCTCGAAGACGTCCCGAGTGCGGATCACCAGACCCGCAGCCTTGGCCCGCGCCACCAACTGGATGGACACGATGGAGTCGCCGCCGAGCGCGAAGAAGGAGTCCGCCACGCTGACCCGGTCGACCCCGAGGACCTCGGCGAACAGACCGGCGAGAAGCTCCTCGGCCGGGCTGGAAGGCGCGACATAGGTGGTCACCGAAGAGCCGAAGTCCGGCTCCGGCAACGCCTTCCGGTCGACCTTGCCGTTGACGGTCAGCGGGATCGCGTCGAGTACGACGATCGCCGACGGCACCATGTGCGAGGGCAGCGTCCGCCCCACGAATTCGGTCAGCGCAGTCGGATCGACCGTTCGACCGGACACCGGCACCACGTAGGCAGCCAGAACCGTCGCACCGGACGGTCCCGTGCGGCCCACCGTGACGGCGAACTCCACCGACTCGTGTGCCGACAGCGCCGCGTCGATCTCGCCGAGTTCGATACGGAATCCGCGCACCTTCACCTGGAAGTCGCTGCGGCCCACGTACTCGATCTCGAGTCCGGCGGTCGCATCCCCCGTCGCTGCGCTCGCCCCGGTCACATCCCCCGTCGCTGCGCTCGCCCCCGAGCCCTCCACCCAGCGCACCACGTCGCCGGTCCGGTACATCCGGTCACCGGCCTCCCCGAACGGGTTGGCCACGAAGCGGTCCGACGTGAGTGACGGACGGTTCAGGTAACCGCGGGCCATCTGGACACCGGAGACGTAGAGCTCCCCGGCCACGCCCACCGGCACCGGGTGCAGACGCCGGTCCAGGACCATCGCGGACATGCCGCGGATCGGACCACCGATGGTGAGCCTGTCCGCGGTGGTCAAGGCCCGGCTGATCGCGACCATGATGATCGTCTCGGTGGGGCCGTACCCGTTGTAGAAGTTGCGCCCCGGCGCCCAGACCTCGACCAGGCTGTCGGGGACCGCCTCGCCTCCGGCAACAAGGTGCTGCAGGCAGTCGAGTCCGTCGGGCGAGAGCGATGCCAACGCGCCGGGCGTGATGAACGCGTGGGTCGCGCCGCCTGCGGTGATGACCTCGGCCAGTTCGCCGCCTCCGTACACTCCCGGCGGCACGATCACCAGCGCGGCACCCGCGCTCACCGCGAGCAGCAACTCGAGCATGGACGCGTCGAAGCTCGGCGACGAGAAGTGCAGTGCGCGGGACTTCGCGGTCACCGAGTAGCGCTCACGCTGCTCGGTTGCAAAGTTGTTCAGGCCCTCGTGGCTGACCACGACGCCCTTCGGGAGACCGGTCGATCCGGACGTGTAGATGACGTACGCCGCATGGTCCACCGACACCGGAATGCGGCGGTCTGCGTCGGTGACCTCGGCGACGGACTGCCGCCCCCACAGTTCGAGGAAGTCGGGGTCGTCGAGTACCAACCACTCGGCGGCCGGCAGACCCTCGACGTTCTCGGAGGCGGTCAGACCCAGCACCGCACCCGAGTCGGTGACCATGTGCTCGATCCGCTCCGGCGGGTATGCCGGGTCCATGGGCACGAAGGCCGCCCCGGACTTGACCACCGCCCACAACGCCACCTGCGACTCGATCGAGCGCGGCAACGCCAGCGCGACGAACGACTCGGCACCGACACCCCGCTCGATAAGCAGCCGTGCCAGGGCGTTCGAACGGTCGTCGAGCTCGCCGTAGCTGAGCGTGCGGTCGCCGAACACCAGGGCGACGGCGTCCCGGTCGACAGCGGCCTCGGCCAGCATCGCGGGCAGCGTCACTGCCGACGTGCCCGCCGGCCCGGAAACAGGCGCCAGTGCCGCCCGCTCCGCCCCGTCGGTGACCTCGACGTCGCCAACCGCGACGACCGGATCCGACGCGATCGCGTCGAGCACTCGGAGCAGGCGTTCGGAGAGCACCCGGACCGCGTCCGCATCGACGAGTTCGGGGGCGTGGATCAGCTTGAGCCGCAACGTCGCACCCAGGCCGGCGGTGAGCGTGACCGGGTAGTGGGCGGCGTCGGCGCCGCCGAACCCGGTGACCCGCATGCCGGCGATGTCGGTCTCCGCAGTCGCGCCCGCCATGTCGACGGGGAACGACTCGAACACCGCGAGGGTGTCGAACATCGCGGCCTCGCCCGCGGCGCGCTGGATGTCGGTCAGGCCCACGTAGTGGTGGTCGAGCAGCGACATCTGCTCGCCCTGCAGCCGCACCAGCAGCTCGGCCACGGTCTCCGCCGGGTCGAGGTGCACCCGCACCGGGACCGTGTTGATGAACAGTCCGATCATCGACTCCACGCCGGCGATCTCCGGCGGCCGACCCGACACGGTGGCACCGAAGACCACGTCCTCGCGGCCGGTGAGTGCGCCGAGCAGGATCGCCCACGCGCTCTGCACCACGGTGTTCGGCGTCACGCCCAGCTCACGTGCCCGCTCGACCAGCCGTGCCGTCTGCTCCTCGGACAGTTCGGTGTGGAACTGGCCGGCAATGCTGTCCTGCTGCCGGCCCCGGTCGCCCGAGACCAGCAGGGTCGGACCGTCCACGCCGGACAACGAGTCCGCCCAGGCCTGCCGGGAGCGGCCGAGGTCCTGCTCGTCCAGCCAGGTCAGGAAGTCCCGGTAAGTCCGGACCGAGGGCAGCACGGAGCCGTCGCCGTCGGCGGCGTACAGCACCAGCAGTTCCTTGAGCAGCAACGGAGTGGACCAGCCGTCGATCACGATGTGGTGATTGGTCATCACCAGCTCGTAGTTCCCCTCACCGAGGGTGAAGAACGTGAACCGGATCAGCGGCGGCTGGGCGAGGTCGAACTTGGCCAGCGCGTCGGCCTCGAGGATCCGGGCCTGTTCGGCCGCCCGCTCCGCCGGCGCCAGTGCCGACAGGTCGACGACGGTCATCGGCAGCTCGACCCGGTCGAGCACCACCTGGACCACGGCCCCGGACTCGTCGGCGACGAACGCGGTACGGAAGCTCGCGTGCCGGTCGATCAGTGCCTGGCCGGCGCGGCGCATCCGCTCCGCGTCCACGACACCGCCGAGCCGCAGCGACATCTGTGCCGTGTAGACGTCGACGGCCTCCTCGGAAAGCTCCGCATGGAAGAACATGCCGTACTGCAGCGGGGACAGCGACCACACGTCGGAAAGTTCCGGGAAGCGCTGCTCGAACCATTCGATCTGGCGCTGGGTCAGCGAGACCAGCGGCAGGTCGGACGGGGTGAGCCCACCCGCACCGGGTTCGGCGGCACAGGTTGCCACCGCGGTCAGGGCGTCGCGCCAGAGCTCGGCCAACTCGGTGACCTCGGCCGTGCCGAGCACCCCGGTCGGGAACGTGAACCCGGCCGTCAGCCGTTCCTCGTTGTCGACCTGCGCGGCGACGGCGTTGATGTCGAGCGCGGTCGTCTCCATGTCGGCGTCCAGCGCGGAGCCGAGCTGGAAGCCGTCGTCGGCGGGCACCCAGCCCATCGCCCGCAGTTCGTCGGTGATCTCGACTGCGCCGGTGCGGCCCAGGTAGTTGAACCCGATCTGCGGAGCCGCGTATCCGGCCAGCTCCTCGGCGGTTGCCGAATTGAGGTAGCGCAGCAGCCCGTAGCCGATGCCCTTGTCCGGCACTGCGCGCAACTGCTCCTTGATCAGCTTGACCGCGGCACCCGTCGCGGGCCCGCCGGCGAACGCCGCGTCGATGTCGACGTCGGCAAGATCCAGGCGTACCGGGAAGAGCGAAGTGAACCAGCCGACGGTGCCGGAGAGGTCGGCACCGGGGACGGCGTCCTCCTCGCGGCCGTGACCCTCGAGCCCGATCAGCGTCGCGGATTCGGTGATACCGCGACGTGCACGCCACCGGGCCATGGCAAGCGCCAGCGCCGCGAGCAGTCCGTCGTTGACACCACCGCCGAAGACCTCCGGCACCGTGGTCAACAGGGCCGCGGTGGTCTCCGCGGACACCGTCAACCGGACCGTCTCGACGGTCGCGATCACGTCGACCGCGGGGTCGACCGGACGTGCGCCGAGTACCGGGTCCGGCCCGGCGAGCACGCCACGCCAGTGATCGAGCTCGGCGACCCGCTGTGGGGACGCCGCGGCCTCGACCAGGCCGTGCGCCCAGCGGCGCACCGAGGTGACCGGCCCGGTCAGCTCGGGCTGCTGACCGGAGGCCAGCCGACCCCAGGCAGCGGCGAAGTCCGGCAACAGGATTCGCCAGGAGACACCGTCGACCGCCAGGTGGTGGACCATCATGAGCAGCCGGCCGTTGGCGGAGGCGTCCGCCGGGTCGAACCACACGAACTGGGCAACCACGCCGGCCTCCGGGGCAAGCCGATCCGCGGCGGCGTCGAACTCGGCCCGGACCAGCTCGGCGAAGTCGTCGGACCCGGTGGCCGCGAACTCGACGCGACGGATGAGCCCGGCCGCCTCGACGGAGCCGGGCGCGGCGAACTCGAGAACCGGTGCGCCGTCCGTGTCGGCGACCCACCGCATCCGCAGCGCGTCGTGCCGGTCGACCACGGCTTCGACAGTCGCGGCCACCGTGGCCGCGTCGATGCCCACCGGAAGTGTCACGTACGCCGTCTGGGAGAACCGCGAGTGCCCGCCGGCCTGCTCGGCCATGTGATGCATGATCGGCGTCAACGGGGCCTGGCCCACGCCGCCACCGGGCAGCTCGGCCAGCACCGTCGCGGTGGCCGCGGACGCGGCAACCCGCGCCAGCGCCGCGACGGTCTTGTGCTCGAACACCTGCTTGGCGGTGAGCACCAGCCCCGCTGCCTTGGCACGCGAGACCAACTGGATCGACATGATGCTGTCGCCACCCAGCGCGAAGAACGACTCGTCGGCACCGACCCGGTCCACGCCGAGCACCTCTGCGAACACCCGGGCGAGGGTGTTCTCGGTGGGGTTGGCGGGCGCCACGTACTCGGCCGTCGCGGCGGTGAACTCCGGTTCCGGCAGTGCCCGCCGGTCCAGCTTGCCGTTGACGGTCAGCGGCATCGCCGCGAGCACCACGAGCGCGTCGGGGACCATGTACGCGGGCAGCACTCGGGCGGCCCGGGCGGTCAGCTCGGCGATGTCGACAATCGCTCCGGCGACGGGCACCACGTAGCCTGCCAGCCGCTGGCCTCGATCGGTGTCCACGGCCAGGACGACGGCCTGGTCGACGGCCTCGTCACCGAGCAGGACCGACTCGATCTCCCCGAGCTCGATGCGCAGACCACGCACCTTCACCTGGAAGTCGGTGCGGCCCAGGTACTCCAACTCGCCGGCCGCGTTCCAGCGGGCGAGGTCGCCGGTGCGGTACATGGCCGCACCCGGCGCGCCGAACGGGTTCGCGACGAACCGCTCGGCGGACAGATCGGGGCGCCCGTGGTATCCGCGGGCCAGCTGCGCGCCGGCCAGGTACAGCTCACCGGCGGCACCGCCGACCACCGGACGCAGGCGGGTGTCGAGCACGTAGGCCTGGGTGTTCCAGACCGGACCACCGATCGGGACGGTGCCGGTCTCGGTGCCGTCGGTACGGAAGACGGTAGAGACGACGGTGACCTCGGTCGGGCCGTACTGGTTGTCCAGCACCGCATCCGAGACCCGGTGGGTGCGTGCGGACAGCTCCGGCGGCAGCGCCTCGCCGCCGACGGAGAGCATCCGCACCGACTCCGGCAGCCCCTGCCCGCCCTCGCCGACCAACAGCGCCAGCATCGACGGCACGAAGTCCAGGGAGGTCACGCCCCAGCGCCGAATCGTCTCGACCAGGTACTCGGGATCACGATGCCCGTCGGGGCGCGCGATCACCAGGCGGGCGCCGGAGATGAAGGGCAGGTACAGCTCCCACACCGAGGCGTCGAAGACCACCGGGGTCTTGTGCAGACCGACGTCGTCGGAACCGAACCCGTACTCCCCCTGCATCCACAGCAGGAAGTTCACGACGGCGCGGTGCTCGATGGTCACGCCCTTCGGGGTGCCCGTCGAGCCCGAGGTGAAGATCAGGTAGGCCGCGTTCTCCGGCCGCAGCGGCGCGCGCCGCTCGGCGTCGGTGACCGGCGTACCGGCGTACCCGTCGAGTTCGACCGCGTCCAACTCGAGTACCGGCACGCCCACGGGCAGACCGGTGGCGTCGGCACGGGTGCTCAGCACACATACCGGCTCGGCGAGGGCAAACACCGCGGCCAGTCGCTCGGCCGGCTGCTCCGGGTCCACGGGCACGTAGGCGCCGCCGGCCTTGAGCACCGCGTACATGCCCACCAGCAGTTCCATCGACCGCCGGGCCGCGAGGACGACCCGCTGCTCCGGGCCGACACCCATCGAGATCAGGTGCCGGGCCAGGCGGTTCGCCCGGTCGTCGAACTCCGCGAAGCTCAGCGTCCGGTCCTCGAAGGTGAACGCCGGCGCCTGCGGGGTGCGGGCGGCCGCCTCGTCGATCAGCTGCGTCAGCGTGACGGCGGGCAGCGGCACGGTGGTGCGGTTCGGTGCGTGCAGCGACCGCTCCAGGTCGGCGGTGTCGAGCACCTCGACGTCACCGATCGCCCGCTGCGGATCCGCCACCACCTCGGCGAGGATCCGGACGTACCACCGCGCCATGGACTCGACGCTCGCGCGGTCGAACAGGTCACTCACGTAACGGAACACGCCCGCGTAGCCGTCCGGCGTGCCGTCCGCGGCCACCCGCGGCGACAGCGCCAGCTCCAGGTCGTCCTTGGCCTCGCCCAGGTCGGACGCCAGTGCCTCGACCGTCAGGCCCGGCAGCTCGAAGGTCGCGGAATCCATGTTCTCCACGCCGAACGAGACCTGCACCAGCGGCGCGTAGGAGGTCGACCGTGGCGGGTTGAGTACCTCGACCAGCCTCTCGAAAGGCACGTCGGTGTGCGAGAAGGCCTGCAGGTCCGCCTCGCGGGTGGTGGCCAGCACCTCCGCGAAGGTGGCAGCCGGGGCGATCGGGGTGCGCAGCACCAGCGTGTTGACGAACATGCCGACGATCGGGTCGAGCGCCTCCTCGCCGCGACCGGCGACCGCGGTGCCCACCGCGATGTCCTCGGCCCCGGTCAACCGCTGCAGCAGCACCGCGAACACGGCGTGCAGCACCATGAACGGCGTCGCGGCGGCCGACCTGGCCAATGCGTCGACATGCGTGGCCAGCTCCGCCGGCACCTCGAAGGCCACCCTGCCGCCGGCCGTGGTGCGGGCCGGGCGGGGCCGGTCCAGCGGCAGCTCGAGCAGGTCCGGCAGCCCGGCCAGTGCGTCGCGCCAGTGCGCGATCTGCTGGGACAGCACCGACTGCGGGTCCGACTCGGACCCGAACACCTCGCGCTGCCAGAGCGCGAAGTCCGCGTACTGGACCGCGAGCGGCTCCCATTGCGGTGCGGTACCGGCGGTGCGGGAGAGGTAGGCCATCATCACGTCACGAGCCAGCGGTGCCATCGACGCGCCGTCGGCGCTGATGTGGTGCACCACCATCAGCAGCACATGCTGGTCCGGCGCCAGTGCCAACAGCGCGGCCCGTGCCGGCACCTCGGTGGTGACGTCGAATCCGCGGGCGCCGAACTCCAGCGCCCGGGCGGTCAGCTCGGCCTCGGTGACCGAGACCTGTTCCAGCCGCACGCCCGACTCGGCAACCCCCAGAACCACCTGCTGCGGGTGACCGGCGGCGTCGGCGGGGAACACGGTACGCAGGGACTCGTGTCGTTCCACCACGTCCCGCAATGCCGCCTCCATGGCAACCACGTCCAGCGCGCCGGTCAGCCGGACGCCGAGCGGGATGTTGTAGGTGGCCGCCGCGGTGTCGTACTGGTTGAGGAACCACATCCGCTGCTGCGCGAGCGAGAGCGGGATCCGCTCGCCCCGCGGCCGAGCCGTCAGCTCCGGCCGGTCCGTGGCCCCGGCGAGCACCGACACGCGTGCGGCGAGCGCCACCACGGTGGGGGCGTCGAAGAGCATCCGGACACCGACTCGGACACCGAGCGCGGCTCCGACCCGGGCTGCCACCCGGGTGGCCACCAGCGAGTTGCCACCCAGGTCGAAGAAGTTCTGGTCGACCGAGACCCGATCGACTCCGAGGACGTCCGCGAAGACGGCCGCGATGACCTCCTCGACCGGATTCCGCGGCGCGACGAACTCGCCTGACAGCTCAAATACCGGCTCCGGCAATCCCTTACGATCGAACTTGCCGTTGGTGGTCATCGGGATCTCGTCGAGTTCGACGAGGGTGGACGGCACCATGTGTGCGGGCAGGTTCCCTGCCGCATGGCCTAGGAGCCGCGTGCGGTCCAGTTCGTGGCCCGCCGTCGGCAGCACGTACGCCACCAGCACCGCGGTACCGCTCGGCAGGGTGTGCGCGATGGTGGCGACGAAGTCCACCTCGGGCAGTTCGCCGAGCACGTTGTCGATCTCGCCGAGCTCGACGCGCAGGCCGCGCACCTTCACCTGGAAGTCACTGCGACCGATGTATTCCAGTTCACCGGCCGGCGTCCAGCGCACCACGTCACCGGTGCGGTACATGCGGTCACCGGTGCCGCCGAACGGGTGGGCGACGAACCGGTCGGCGGTCTGGGCGAACCGGTCGTGGTAGCCACGGGCCAGGTCCGGCCCGGCGAGATACAGCTCGCCGAGCACCCCGACCGGCACCGGCCGTAGCCGGGCGTCGAGCACCAGTGCGGAGACTCCGGCCATCGGCGCACCGATGGTGACGGCCTCACCGGCCACCAGCGGCTCGGTGCAGGTCACGACCATGGTCGTCTCGGTGGGACCGTACGCGTTGTGGAAGGTCCTCCCCGGCGCCCACCGCGAGGTGAGCTCGGGGGTGCACACGTCGCCGCCGACCATGACGGCACGCACGCTCTCGAGACCCGTGGGATCCACGGTGGCCAACGCCGTCGGGGTCATGATCATCCCGGTCACCCGCTCCGCGCGGACCAGTTCGGCAAGTTCCTCACCGCCGAAGACGTCCGCGGGGGCAACGACCAGGGTGGCGCCGACACGGAACGCGGAGAGCAACTCCGCCACGGAGGCGTCGAAGTTCGGCGCGCACACGTGCAGCAACCGCGACTCGCTGGTGGCGCCGTACCGCTGCACGATGTCGGCCAGGAAGGTCGCGAAGCCGCGGTGCGTCACCAGCACACCCTTCGGCTTACCGGTCGAACCCGACGTGTAGATGACGTATGCAGTGTTGTCGACGTGCACCGGGCCGGCCAGCTCGCCCGCCTCGATACGGTCGGCGGACCGACCTGCCACTGCGGCCGCGGTCAGGGCGTCATCGAGGACCACCGCCTGCACACCGGCCGGCAACCGGTCCGTGTGCTCGCCGACGGTCACCACGGCGACCGCGCGCGAGTCCTGCACCATCTCCGCGATCCGATCGAGCGGGTAGCGCGGGTCGACCGGCATGTAGGCGGCCCCGGTCTTGGCGATCGCCCAGATCGCCAGCACCGACTCGAGCGAGCGCCTCAGTACGAAGCCGACGACGGTCTCGGGGCCGGCGCCGCATTCGATCAGTTCGCGGGCCAGTCGGTTCGAGCGTTCATCGAGCTCGCGGTAGGTCCAGACCGTCTCGCCGTAGACCAGCGCATCGGCTTCCGGGTCCAGCTGAACGGCCTCGCCGAACAGCGCGGCCATGGTGTACGGCGCGGTCTCCACGGGCGCGGGCGTGGTCAGCTCGCGACGTTCCTCCGCCGAGAGCACCTCGAGCGCGCCGATCGCGGTGCTCGGGGCCGCCACCACCGCACGCAGGATCCTCACGAATCGATCCACGAACGACCGGGCGGTGGACTCGTCGAACAGGTCGGTGGCGTAGTCGAGCAGGGCGGAGATGCCTGCTGCCCCGCCGTCGACGTCCGGGTCCTCGCCGAGGCTGAGCTGCAGGTCGCTCTTGGCAACGGTCAGCGGCGAGTCGACGATGCTGACCTCGAGACCCGGCAGTGCAAAGGTGGCGCGCTCGTTGTTGGCCAGCGACAGCCCGACCTGGAACAGCGGCGTGTGAGCCCTCGAGCGCGGCACGTCGAGCACCTCGACAAGCCGCTCGAACGGGACCTCGGCGTTGCTGAAGGCATCGACGTCTGCGGAGCGGACAGCACCGAGCAGATCGGCGAAGCTCTGATCCGAATCGAGCGTCGTGCGCAGCACCAGCGTGTTGACGAACATGCCGACGAGGTCGTCGAGCGCCTTCTCACCACGGCCGGCAACGGGGGTGCCGATGACAATGTCGTGCTGACCGCTGAGGCGCTCGAGCAGCACCGCGTACGCCGCGTGCAGCACCATGAAGAGGCTCGCCCCGTGGGTACGGGCCAGGTCCCGGAGCTCCCGATGCAGGTCCGCGTCGAGGCGGAATTCGACGGCCTTGCCCCGGTAGGACGGTTCGGCCGGACGAACCCGGTCGGTGGGCAGCTCGAGCACCTCCGGAATACCCGCAAGCCGGTCGCGCCAGTACCCGATCTGACGGGACACCGTCGAGTCCGGATCGGACTCGTCACCGAGCGCTTCGCGCTGCCAGATGCTGAAGTCCGCGTACTGGATCTCCAGCGGCGCCCACGCCGGCGCCGTACCGGCGGCCCGGGCTAGATAGGCCGTGATGAGATCGCGCGCCATCGGTGCCACCGAGGCACCGTCGGACGAGATGTGATGCATCGAGACGAGCAGCACATGCTCAGTGTCAGAGATCGCGAAAATTCGCACTCGCCAAGGGATCTCGGCCGATACGTCGAATCCGAGGGTGGCGAACGCGCGCATCTCGTCCATCACGTCACGCTCGGCGACGGGGACCACCTCGACCCCGAGATCGAGGTCGTCGAGGCCGAGGACCACCTGGTGCGGACCGGACTCGCTGTCCGGGAACACCGTGCGCAGCGACTCGTGACGGTCCAGCACGTCGGTGAGCGCGGTCCGCATCGCGCCGAGGTCGAGCGGCCCCGACAACCGGATCGCCCGGGGAATGTTGTAGGCGGGAGAATCGGTGTCGAACTGATTGATGAACCACATCCGCTGCTGCGCCAACGACAGCGGGATCTGGCTCGGTCGCGGCCGCCGTACCAGCGCGGGACGGTTGCCGATTGCGGCGCCGGACCGTTCCACCCGGCGTGCGAGTCCGGCCACGGTCGGATCCTCGAACAGGTCCCGCAGGTTCACCGTGCCGCCGGAGGCGGCATTCACCCGGGCCACCGCACGGGTCGCCACCAGCGAATCGCCACCGAGTGCGAAGAAGCTGTCGGTGGCGGAGACTCGCGAAACCGACAACAGGTCACCGAAGACCGTCGCCACCATCTCCTCGGCGGCGGTGGACGGCGCCCGGTAGTCCTCACCGCCCGAACCGAAGTCCGGATCCGGCAGGGCCCGCCGGTCGAGCTTGCCGTTGACCGTCAGCGGCAACTCGTCGAGCACCAGTGCCGCCGCCGGCACCATGTAGTCCGGCAGCGCCCGCGCGGCGATCTCGAGGACCGCGGCCGGATCGAGCGCCGCGTCCGGCTCTGCCACCACGTAGGCGACCAGGCGGTCGACCCCCTGCTCGCTCGTACGCAACAGCACCGCGCACCGACCCACCCGGGGGTCTGCTGCGATCACGCCCTCGATCTCGCCGAGCTCGATGCGGATACCACGCAGCTTGACCTGGAAGTCGCCGCGACCGACGTACTCGAGGGTGCCGTCCGCGCGCCGGGACACCAGGTCCCCGGTCCGGTACACCCGTCCGCCGGACGGACCGAAGGGATCTGCGACGAACCGTTCCGCACTCAGGTCGGGCCGCCCGACGTAGCCACGGGCGACCTGTGCGCCGCCCAGATAGAGCTCACCTGTGACCCCGACCGGAACCTGTCGGAGCGCGGCGTCGAGCACGTAGGCAGTGACGTTCGCCTGCGGGGTGCCGATGGACACTCGCTGACCGGACACGTCCGCCGGCACGGTCCCCCACCGGGTTGCCGTGACCGTCGACTCGGTGGGGCCGTACTCGTTGTGCACCTCCGCGGAGCAGACCGCGGAGAAGTCGGCGAGCAGGCGCGGCGGCAGGGACTCGCCACCGCAGAACACCATGCGCAGCGAGTCGCACTCGCCGGGCTCGATCGCCGAGACGAACACCTCGAGCATGCTGGGCACGAAGTGCATCGCGGTGATGCCGTGCTCCACCACGGCCTGAGCGAGGTACCGCGGGTCGCGGTGCCCGTCCGGCGTCGCGATCACCAGGCGGGCGCCGGAGGTCAGCGGCCACCAGAACTCACGCACGGAAGCATCGAAGGTGAACGGCGTCTTCTGCATCAGCGTGTCGGCGGCGGTCAATCGGTAGGTGTCCTGCCGCCAACGCAGCATGTTGACCACCGAACTGTGCGCGACCGCAACACCCTTCGGGAGTCCGGTCGAGCCCGAGGTGAAGATGACGTAGGCGGGGTTCTCCGGACGCAGCGGTGCGATCCGCTCTGCATCGGAGATCGGCCCGGCGGCCCGCCCGGACACCTCGACCGTGTCGACATCGATCACCCGGACGCCGGCGGGTGCGGAGACCGCATCCGCGCAGGTGCTCAGCAGCATCTGCAGGCTGGCTGCTGCGACGACGTGCTCGATACGCTCGGCAGGTGCATCCGGGTCGACCGGGACGTAGGCCGCACCGGTCTTGGCGACCGCGTACATGCCGACCATGAGGTGCACGGATCGGCGAATACCCAGACCCACCAACGACTCCGGGCCCACGCCCTGCTCGATGAGGTAGCGAGCCAGTCGGTTGACCCGCGCGTCGAATTCGGCGTAGGTCACCGTCTCCGTCTCGGAGACGAGCGCCGGGGCGTCCGGGGTGGCACGGACCTGTGCGTCGAACAGGTCGACCAGCGTCCCCTCGACCGCGTTGCCGACCGTCTCGTTCCACCCGGCCATCTGGACCGACTCCGCCGGGGACAGCAGCGCAAGCGCGCCGAGCGGGGTGTCGGGCCGCGCCGTGAACTCACCGAGCACCCGCAGCACCCGGTCCAGGTGCGCGGCGACAACGTCCTCGTCGAACACCTCACGCTGGAACTTGGCAGCGAAGTGCAGTCGCCCCTGCGACGGTGCCACCGCGATCGACAGCGGGAAGTGGCTGGCCGCTGCGGATTCCACGCCGAGCAACCGGACCCCGGCGATGTCGACATCGCCACCGGACCCCGCGGTGTCGACCGGATACGACTCGTACAGCAGCGCGGTGTCGAACTGCGCGCCCGGACCCGCCGCCTTGTTGATGTCCGCCAGACCCAGGAAGTGGTGCTCGAGCAGTCCCGCCTGCTCGGCCTGCAGGCCCGTCAGGAACGAGCGCACGGTGGTACCGGGGTCGAGGCGTACCGCGACGGGAATGGTGTTGATGAACAGGCCGATCATCGACTCCACCCCGGCCAGCGCCGGCGGCCGGCCAGACACCGTCGCTCCGAAGACCACCGAGTCCTGCCCGGTCAGTGTGCCCAGCACCACCGCCCAGGCGGCCTGGACGAGGGTGTTCAGGGTGACACCGAGTTCGGCGGCCAGGGCCTCGGCCGCCACCGTCTGCTCGGCGGTCAGCGCTCGTTCGATCTGCGCCGGGACGGACTCGTGCTTGCCGCCCCGGGTAGCCGGCGCGAGCAGGGTCGGATCCTCGAGTCCGGCCAGCGCCTGACGCCAGGTCTGCAGCGACTGCGCCCGGTCCTGGGCAGCGAGCCAGTCCAGGTAGTCCCGGTAGGACCGCGGTCGCGGGAGCGCCGAGTCGTCCCCGTCCAGGGCGTACAGCGTCATCAGCTCGCGGATGGCCATCGGCGTCGACCAACCGTCGACGACCACGTGATGGTTGGTGAACACCAGCTGCGAGCGTCCGGGTGCCAACTCGAGCAGGGTCAGACGCAGCAACGGTGCTGCGGCCATGTCGAATCCGGTGGTCCGATCGGCGTCGAGCACCCGCAGTCGCTCTGCCTCGAGGACGGCGCCACTGAACCCGCTCAGGTCGACCGTGCCGATCGGGACCGACACGCCGTTCGTCACCAGCTGCAGTGCACCGGCGGTCTCGTCGATCACGAAGGCGGTCCGCAGGTTCGGGTACCGCAGGACAAGCCTGTCGGCGGCCCGGCCGAGCCGGGCCAGGTCCACCTCGCCCGCCAGGTTCATGACGAACTGGGCGGTGTACACATCGACGTCGTCGTTCGACCCGGCCGCCAGCAGGGCGTGGAAGAGCATCCCCTGCTGCAGCGGAGACAGCGACCAGACGTCCTCGAGTTCCGGGTACCGGGTCTCGAGGCCATCGATCTGGTCCTGAGTCAGGTCGACCAGCGTCAGGTCGGACGGGGTGAGCCCGCCCGATCCCTCGGTGCGGGCGTGCTCGGCGATCGCCGTCACCGCCTGTCGCCACAGCTCTACCAGCTCGGCGATCTCGGCGCGGGTCAGCAGCGCGCGGGGGAAGCTGAAGGTCGTCGACAGCCCGCCCCCTGCCTGGATGGACGAGTTCACGTCCAGCGCCGCGGCGGCGGCCATCGTCGGGTCGGCGGCGCCGCCGAGTCGGCCGCCGTCGGTGACCGGGATCCAGCCGAGGGCACGGACCTCGTCGGACAACTCGTCGGTGCCGAACCGGCCCAGATAGTTGAAGGTGATCTGCGGCTGGGCACCGTCGCCCAGCTCCGCCGCGGTCTCCGGGTTCAGGTACCGAAGCAGGCCGTAGCCGATCCCGTGGTCGGGGGCGGAGAGCAGCTGCTCCTTGACAGCCTTGACTGCCTGCCCCGCCGCCGGACCGGCGGCGAGAGCGTCGTCGAGGTTGATCCCGGTGAGGTCGAGACGGGCCGGGTAGACGCTGGTGAACCAGCCGACGGTGTGCGAGAGATCGGCGCCGAGTGCGACCTGTTCCTCACGTCCGTGACCCTCGAGGGTGATCAGCGTCGAGGCGTCCGTGGTCCCGCGGTCCCTCTTCCAGAGCGCGACGGCGAGCGCCAGTGCGGCCAGCAGTCCGTCCTGCACGCCGCCGCGGAACTTCGCCGGCACCGCGGTCAGCAAGGCGTCGGTGATGTCGGCAGGCAGTTTGGTGGTCACCGACTCGACGGTGGCAATCGTGTCCACCGCCGGGTCCAGCGCTCGGGAGCCCAACGGCGCCTCGGGTTCGGCGACAAGCCCGCGCCAGTATTCGAGCTCGGCAACACGCGCCGGGGCCTGGGCCTGCTCCACCAATGCGTGCGCCCAGCGTCGGGCGGACGTGACCGTGGGCTCGGCCGTGGGCACCTCGTCGGCCTCGAGCTGACCCCATGCGGCGGCCAACGCGGGCACCAGCAGCCGCCACGACACTCCGTCCACCGCGAGGTGGTGCACCACGATCAACAGTCGGCCGTTGACACCGTCGAGCGAGGCGGCCGGCTCGAACCACACCACCTGCACCATCACACCGCCAACCGGGTCCAGCCGGTCCGCGGCCGCGTCGAGGCCTGCCGCCGCGAGGGCCTCGAATCCCGGTGTGCCGGGCAGGGAGTCGGCATCAAACTCGACGCGGACGAGCAGCGGGTCCGCCTCCACCGACCCGGCCGGGCCGGTGCGCAGAACCGCGTCGCCGTCGCCATCGGCGGGAATCAGCCGGGCACGGAGAATGTCGTGCTGGTCGAGCACGGCCGCGAGGGTCTCGGCGAGCCGGGCGCGGTGCAGGCCGATCGGCGCGGTGAGCAGCACTGCCTGCGAGAAGCGCGAGCCCGCCCCGCGGTCGTGGGCCCAACGGGCCACCGGCAGCAGCGGCATGTCGCCGACACCGCCGCCGGGCAGTTCGGCGAGGACCACCGGTCCGTCGCCGTCGGCGCTGAGGGTGGCTACCTGTGCCAGCCCGCCGACGGTCTTGCGCTCGAAGACGTCCCGGGCCTTGATCAGCACGCCCGCGGCCTTCGCTCGGGACACCAGCTGGATGGACACGATGGAGTCACCGCCGAGCGCGAAGAACGAGTCCGTCACGCCCACCCTGTCGACGCCGAGCACCTCGGCGAACAGACCGGCGAGGATCGTCTCGACCGGCGTGGACGGCGCGACGTACGAATCCACGGCAGAGCCGAAGACCGGCTCCGGCAACGCCTTGCGGTCCAGCTTGCCGTTGACTGTCAGCGGCACCGACTCCAGCACGACGATTGCTGCGGGGACCATGTGCGCCGGCAGTACCTCCGCCACGTACGCGGTCAGCGCGCCGGGGTCGACGGTCGTGCCGGGCGCCGGCACCACGTAGGCCACCAGGACCGTCGCACCCGACGGCCCGCTGCGGCCGATGGTGGCCGCGAAGTCGACCGACTCGTGTGCGGACAGTGCGGCGTCGATCTCGCCGAGCTCGATCCGGAAACCACGCACCTTCACCTGGAAGTCGCTGCGACCCACGTACTCGACCTCGAGCCGGGAGAGGTCGCCCGCCTCAGAGCGGTCCACCCAGCGGACCACGTCGCCGGTCCTGTACATCCGACTTCCGGGCGCACCGAACGGGTCGGCGACGAAGCGGTCCGAAGTGAGAGCCGCACGGTCGTGGTAACCGCGCGCGGTCTGGGTCCCGGATACGTAGAGCTCACCGGCGACGCCGAGCGGCACCGGCCGCAGCCGGCCGTCGAGGACCACGGCGGACACACCCTGGATGGGTTCGCCGATGGTCAACGGATCTCCTGCGGCGATCGCATCGCCGGTGGTCACCATGATCGTCGCCTCGGTGGGGCCGTAGGCGTTGTGCAGCCGGTGCCCGGGTGCCCACCGCTCGACGAGCTCCGTGGTCAACGCCTCGCCACCCATGACGAGGTACCGCAACGAGTCGAGTCCCTGCGGGGAAAGCGCGGACGCAGCGGACGGAGTGATGAAGGCATGCGTGACCCGGTGGCGGGCGATGATCTCGGCGAGCTCACTGCCGCCGAACACCCCGGACGGCACGATCACCAGGACGGCGCTCGAGCCGACCGCCATGAGCAGCTCGAGAAGTGATGCGTCGAAGCTCGGTGACGACGAATGAAGTACCCGGGCCGAGCTGGACAGCTCGTACCGTCGCGCCTGCTCGGCCACGAAGTTCACCAGGCCACGGTGGGTGACCACGACGCCCTTGGGCAGACCCGTCGACCCCGACGTGTAGATGACGTACGCCGTGTTGTCGACCAGGATCGGCGCGTTCCGATGCGCATCGGTGAGCGGCGCGGTCGACGTGCTCTCCCACTCTGCGACAAAGTGGTCGTCGTCGAGCACCAGCCAGGTGGTCTCGGGCAGGTCGCCGACGTGCTCGGCCACCGTCAGGCCGACCGCTGCCCCCGAGTCGGTGACCATGTGCTCGAGCCTGTCGAACGGGTACGCCGGATCCATCGGCACGAACGCGGCTCCGGACTTCGCCACCGCCCACAGGGCGATCTGTGACTCGATCGAGCGGGAGATCGCCAGGGCAACGAAGGACTCGGGGCCGACGCCGTGTGCAATCAGCATGCGAGACAGGGCGTTCGAGCGATCGTCGAGCTCGCCGTAGGTCATCGTGCGGTCGCCGAAGACCAGGGCAATCGCGTCGCGGTCTGCGGCGGCTGCACCCAACAGCTCGGGCAGGGTCACCGGCGCGACGGCAGCCGGACCGGTCACCGGGACCAGCGCTGCGTGCTCGGCGGGGTCGGTGATCACCACGTCACCCACCACGACGGACGGATCCACGACCACCTCGCCGAGCAGTCGGACGAACCGCTCGCCGAGAACACGGATGCTGGCCTCGTCGAAAAGGTCGGTGGCGTAGACGAAGGAACCGGTCATGCCCGACCCGTCGGTGTTCTCGCCGATCGAGAGCTGCAGGTCGAACTTGGCGAAGGTGACCCCGGGGTCGACCGCGCTGACGGTCAGCCCGGGCAGTTCCAGGACGGCCGGCTCCGTGTTCTCGAGCGCAATCACAACCTGGAAGATCGGCGCGTGCGCGGTCGACCGCTCCGGCGCGAGAATCTCCACCAGCCGCTCGAAGGGAACCTCCGCGTGCCCCAGCGCCCCCAGGTCGGATTCCCTGGTCGACGCCAGCATGTCCGCGAAGGTCGCGGACGGGTCCACCACGGTTCGCAGGGCCAGGGTGTTGATGAACATGCCGACCATGTCGTCGAGCTCACGCTCGCCGCGGCCCGCGATCGGGGTGCCGATGACGATGTCGTCCGTACCGGAAATCTTCGAGAGCAGCAGCGCGAACGCGGCGTGGACTGTCGTGAACAGGGTTGCCCCGTACTCGCGCGAGAGTTCCAGCAAACGCCTGTGCAATTCCGCATCGACATCGAACTCGACGCGACCGCCACTCATGGATGTCACGGCGGGCCGCTTCCGGTCCGTCGGCAACGGCAGCACATCGGGGATCCCGGCAAGCTCATCGGCCCAGTACCGAACCTGGGCGGCTACCAACGACTCCGAGTCGTCCTCGCTACCCAGCAGTTCGCGCTGCCAGATCGCGTAATCCGCATACTGCACCGCCAGAGGTTCCCAGTCGGGAGCCTTCCCATGGGTCCAGCTCGTGTACGCCGCCATCACGTCGCGCGCCAGCGGGGCCATCGAGGCACCGTCCGAGGAGATGTGATGCACCAGGAACAAGAGCACATGCTCGGTGTCGCCGAGACGGAACAGGCGCGGCCGGACCGGGATCTCGGTGGTCACGTCGAAACCACGCGAGGCCAACTCCGAAACCTGTGCCGCCAGGTCCTGCTCACTCGTCACCGCGACGGGCTCGAGGCCGAGATCGATTGCGGCCGAGGGCAGGATCACCTGGCTGGGTCCGTGGCCGTCGTCGGGGAACACCGTTCGCAACGACTCGTGCCGCTCGAGCACACTCGCCACCGAGGCGCGCAGTGCGTCGACGTCCAAGTCGCCGACCAGGCGAATACCCAACGGCACGTTGTATGCGGGCGAAGTGGTGTCGAACTGGTTGATGAACCACATCCGGGCCTGCGCGAGGGAGAGCGGCAGTCGCTCCGGACGCTCGACAGCACGCAACTCCGGCCGGGCGTGGCCGGTTCCGGCCGTGGATTCCACCAGTGCCGCAAATCCTGACACGGTGGGCGTGTCGAAGAGGTCACGCAGGTTCGCGTCGGACCCCATCTCGGCGTTGACGCGGGCCACCACCCGGGTTGCCGACAGGGAGTTGCCGCCGCTCTCGAAGAACGAGTCGTCGGCCCCGACCCGATCCGCACCGAGGATCTCGGCGAAGATCTGAGCGACCACTGTCTCGGCATGCGTGGCAGGCTCGCGATAGACCTGTGCATTGGCGCCGAAGTCCGGCTTCGGCAGCGCCCTGCGGTCCAACTTGCCGTGCGAAGTGATCGGCAGCTCGTCGAGCACCATCACGGTCGCGGGCACCATGTACTCGGGCAGCACTCCTGCGACCTGTGTGCGTGCCTCGCCCGGATCCACCTCTTCACCGTCCGCGGGCACCACGTACGCCACGATCCGGTCGAAGCCGACTCTGTCCGTGTCGACCAGCGCGACCGCACGGCGTACCCGCCGATCGCGTAGCAGCGCGGCCTCGATCTCGCCGAGCTCGATTCGGAAGCCCCGGACCTTGACCTGGAAGTCGGTGCGGCCCATGTATTCGAGGTTGTCGTCACTGCGACGGCGTACCTCGTCACCGGTGCGGTACATGACCGAACCGGCATCACCGAACGGGTTGGCAACGAACCTGGCGGCTGTCAGATCGGCCCGGCCGACGTAACCGCGGGCAACCTGAGGTCCGGCAAGGTACAGCTCGCCGGCGATTCCGACTGGCACCTCCCTCAGACGCCGGTCCAGGACATAGCCCTGCAGGCCCTCGTAGGGCGTACCGATCGGAACCCGGACGGACGTCTCGTCCTGCGTGGTGGTGGCGTGTCGAGTACCCGAGACGGTGAACTCGGTCGGGCCGTACTCGTTGTTGACTCGGGCAGTCAGTGCAGCGTGCAGCTGTGCCAGCAGCTGCGGCGACATCTCCTCGCCACCGCTGAAGATCTCGCGCAGGGAACCGCACTCGCCCGGCCGGAGTGACGCCACGAACAGCTCGAGCATCGAAGGGACAAAATGCATCACAGTGATGCCGTGCCTGTCGATCGCCTCCGCGAGGTACCTGGGATCACGATGACCGTCGTGCGAAGCCAGCACCAGTCGGGCGCCGGTAGCGAGCGGCCACCACAGCTCGCGGACGGATGCGTCGAAGGTGACCGGGGTCTTCTGCAGCACGCGGTCGTCGGTGCCGAGGGCGTACAGGCCCTGGCGACGTGCGATCAGACCAACCACGTTGGAGTGCGGGACTGCCACACCCTTGGGGTGACCCGTCGAGCCGGAGGTGAAGATGACGTACGCGGGGTTCGCGGCGCGCAAGGGCCGCAACCGCTCGTGGTCGGTGACCGGCCCTGCTGCGTGAGCCGTGGTGTCGAGCGCATCGAGGTCGAGGACGACAGCGTCCTCCGGCCAGGGCATTGCGTCGCTCGAGCGGGTCAGCACACAGACAGCCCCCGCTGTGGCAAGCACGTCCTTGATGCGCTCCGCCGGGTGATCCGGATCGATCGGGACGTAGGCGCCACCAGCCTTGACGACGGCGTACATCGCCACCATCATCTGAAGCGAACGACGGAAGCCCAGCGCGACCAGGGACTCGGGACCCACCCCCTCCGCAATCAGCAGCCGTGCCAACCGGTTGACATGCGCGTCGAACTCCGCGTAGGTCCAGACCGCGCCGTCACTCTCGATCGCGACGGCGTCCGGGGTGCGTGCGACCTGCGCCTCGAACGCATCCACCAACGTTGCCGGGGCAGAGTCCTCCCCCAGGTCCTCGGCGGGGGCAAGCGACGTCGCGTCCTTTGCGATCCGGTCGAGAACCGCACCGATCCCGCCCTCTGCCGCGACGATCGTGGGGACCAGCCCGGTCAGCACCACCGACACGATGGCGTCTGCGTCCATGCCCCTCTCGGCAAGCGGCCCGGCCAGCATCTGCAGCCGCTCGTCGAGCTCTCGGTACGTCACCGACATTCCATCGACGGACACCACGATCACGTCCGGACGGTCCGAGGCGAGGCTAGAGATCGATCGAGTCAGATCCGCAGCAGACAACAGGTCCTCCAAAGCTCGCGAGCCAAATCTATTCGTTTACGTATCGACAGTTGTACGACGCACAATGACGCATCGCACGACAACATGTCGCGAGCAGCCGATGCCGACACCGCTCGCGACTGGATCAAAGATACGGGACCGCCCCGGACCGACCCGCCGGCAAATCGGATCAGCCGCCGGCGACCAGTCCGCTCGAGTCGGCCGACTGCGACGTGGCGCGGGCGCGGGCGTGGGCATCCGCGACCAGCTTGTCGACCACGTCGGCGAATCCGTCGCCGGCCCCACTGCCGCCCGCGGCCAGCAGAATCGTAGGAACCAGGCTGGTCAGAGCCGTGGTGACGATCGCCTCGACCGCCATCCCGCGGTCGGCCAGCGAGGCCGTCAACAGCTTCAGCCGCTCGTCCATCTGGCCGTAGGTGACCGTGATGCCGTCGTGCTCGAGCGCGATCGTGTCCGAGCTGGACTCGGCAACCGTGGCAACGAGTCGTGGTAGGTCGTCGACGGTCGGCGCGGCGGCGGAGCGCCCGACGACCTCAGGGGCGTTCCAGATGTCGATGTCGCCGACCACGGCGTCGGCGTCGGTCACGACGGTCCGCACGATGTGCAGGAACCTGTCCGCGAACCCGATCACGGTCGCCTCGTCGAACAGGTCGGCCGCGTAGAAGAGCGAGGCAGACAGGCTCGACACCGCACCGGTCGCGTCCCGGTTCTCGACCAGGGTGAGCTTCAGGTCCGTCTTGGCCATCACGAGTCCACTGTCGAACTCGGTGGCGGTCAGTTCCGGCAGTTCCAGCGTCGGCCTGCCGAGGTTCTCGAAGGAGAGCATGACCTGGGCCAGCGGCGAGTACGACGGCGACCGCACCGGGTTCAGCCGCTCCACCACGCTGTCGAAGGGGACATCGGCGTGCGCGTACGCCTCCAGGTCCGTCTTCTTGGCCTGCTGGACGATCTCGGCGAAACCGCGCCCACCGTCCACAGCGGTGCGCAACACCAGGGTGTTGACGAACATCCCGACCATCTCGTCGAGTTCGGCCTCACCACGACCGGCCACCGCGGTCGAGATCGCGATGTCCTCGTTGGCGGTCAGCCTGGACAGCAACGTGGCGAGCGCTGCGTGCATCACCATGAACAGCGTGGCACCGCCGCGGCGCGCGATCTCGTGCAGGCCGGCCACCAGGTCGGCGTCGATCTCGAAGTCGACCTTCCCGCCGCGCATCGACTGCCGGGCCGGCCGCGGGCGGTCGGTGGGCAGTTCGATCAGTCCGGGCATGCCCGCAAGGGTGCCCTCCCAGAAGTCGAGCTGACGCCAGGCCAGCGACTCGGAATCGTCCTCGGCGCCGAGCACCTCACGCTGCCACAGCGCGTAGTCTGCGTACTGCACGGCCAGCGGTGCCCAGTCGGGGACCGCGCCGGTGACCCGCCGGCCGTACGCCAGCATCACGTCGCGCGCCAGCGGACCCATCGACGCACCGTCCGCACTGATGTGGTGGACGACAAGCGCCAGCACGTACTCCTGGTCGTCGGCCTGGAACAGCCGGGTGCGCAGCGGCGGCGTCGTGGTGACGTCGAAACCCTGCGAGGCGAACTCAACCAGCGCGGCAGGGACCGCGTCCCCGTCGACCGGCACCGGGGACAGGTCGATCTGAACCGAGGAGACCGGCAGCACGACCTGCCGCGGCACCCCCTCGTCGTCCGGGTACACCGTCCGGACGGATTCGTGGCGGCCGAGCACGTCAGCCACCGCCAACTCGAGCGCGTCGAAGTCGAGGCGTCCGTAGAGCCGGACGGCGATCGCGATGTTGTAGGCGGGCGATGCGGGGTCGAGCCGGTTGATCAGCCACATACGCTGCTGCGCAAGCGAGAGCGGCACCTGCTCCGGGCGCTCCGCGGCGACCAGCGCGGGCCGAGGGGCGCGCCCCTCGGCGCTGACCGCGCGGGCGGCCAACTCGGCGACCGTCGACGCCTCGAACAAGTCCCGCACGCCGAGCGCAGATCCGACCGCCGAGTTGACCCGGGCGACCACCCGAGTCGCCGAGAGCGAGTTGCCACCCAATGCGAAGAACGACTCCGTTGCGGAGACCCGCTCGATCCCGAGCACGTCGGCGAAGACTCCGGCGACGGCCACCTCGACCGGCGAGCCGGGCTCGACGTGCTCGCCCGCGTCCGCACCGAAGTCCGGGTCCGGCAATGCCTTTCGGTCGAGCTTGCCGTTGACCGTGAGCGGCAACGCATCGAGCAACACGATCGCCGACGGCACCATGTGGGCGGGCAGAGTCCGGCTGACGAACTCCTTGAGCTCGGCAACCACCACCGACTGGCCTGCCACCGGCACGACGTACGACGCGAGCAGGACGTCGCCGGTCGGACCGGTACGGCCGACGGTCACCGCGAAGTCCACCGCATCGTGTGCGTCGAGAGCGGCGTCGATCTCGCCGAGCTCGATCCGGAATCCTCGGACCTTCACCTGGAAATCGCTGCGGCCCACGTACTCGACCTCGAGACCGGCGGGGGCCTCCACCCAGCGCACCACATCTCCGGTCCGGTACATCCGCGCGCCGGGTGCGCCGTACGGGTCGGCAACGAAGCGTTCCGACGTGAGCGCTGACCGACCGTGGTAGCCACGGGCCACCGCCGGACCGGACACGTACAGCTCACCGGCGACGCCGACCGGCACCGGCCGCAGCCGAGAGTCCAGGATCACCGCGGCGACACCGCGGATCGGGCCGCCGATGGTCACTGCGCCGCCCGGCACCAGCGCGCTGCTGATGTTGGTCGCGACGGTGCCCTCGGAGGGACCGTAGGCGTTGAACATGGCCCTGCCGACGGCCCACCGCGAGACCAGTTCCGGTCCGCAGGCGTCGCCACCGACGATCACGGCGGTGACTTCGTCCAGACCCGCCGGGTCCACCGTGGACAGTGCCGCCGGGGTCACGAACGCATGCGTCACCCGCTGCGACTGCAGCAGGATGCGCAGTTCGTCGCCGCCGTAGACCTCGGTCGGCGCGATCACCATGGTCGCGCCCGCACCGACAGCGAGCAGCAGTTCGAGCACCGATGCGTCAAAGCTCGGCGACGAGAAGTGCAGGGTGCGAGACGAACTCGTCACCGAGTAGCGCTCCCGCTGCTCGATCGCGAAGTTCTCCAGGCCGGCGTGGGTCACCACGACGCCCTTCGGCAGACCTGTCGAACCAGAGGTGTAGATGACGTACGCGGTGTGCTCGGGGCGCAGCGGCGCGAGCCGATCCGCGTCGACGATCGCGTCCGCGCGCAACTGCGCGCACCGCGCCTCGAAGGCCGGGTCGTCGAGGACCACCCAGACCACCGAGTCGGGCAGCGCTTCGCGGTGTGCGGCGAGCGTCAGACCGAATCGAACCCCGGAGTCGGAGACCATGTGCTCGATGCGGTCGGCCGGGTACGCCGGGTCGATCGGCAGGAAGGCACCTCCGGCCTTGGCCACCGCCCACACGCCGAGCACCGACTCCACCGACCGGGGCAGTGCCAGCGCCACGAAGGCCTCCGGACCGACGCCCGCGGCGATCAGCGCCCGCGCCACCCGGTTCGACCGCTCGTCGAGTTCGGCGTAGCTCAGTTCCCGGGCGCCGGCGACCAGCGCGGGTGCGGCCGGGTTCACGGCGACGGCTGCGGCCATCAACTCCGGCAGCGGGGTGCCCGCCGCGGCGGCCTCGCCGCGGACCGGCACCAGTCGCTCGTGCTCGGCGGTGTCGAGCAGGTCGATCGCGCCGACCGTCGCCTCGCTGTCGGAGGCGAAGGCCTCCAGCACCGTCAGCAGCCGGTGCGCGAAGCCCTCGACATCCTCGCGGGAGAACGCGGTCGACATGTACTTGAAGTTCAGTTCCAGTGTGGCGCCGAGGATTCCGACGACAGCCAGCGGGTAGTGCGAGCCGTCCTTCACGTCGACGTCGAGCAGTCGCAGGCCGGCGATGTCCGACTCGTCGGTGACGCCCTGTCGGTCCACCGGGTACGACTCGAGCACCAACAGGGTGTCGAACAGGTTGCCCTTGCCCTCGGCGGTGATGATCTCGCTCAGGCCCACGTACTGGTGGCCGAGCAGCTGCGTCTGTTCCTGCTGGACCCGGGTCAGCAACTGCGCCACCGACTCGTCGGGGTCCACGCTCACCCGGACCGGAACGGTGTTGATGAACAGACCGACCATGGACTCGACGTCGGCCAGCTCCGCCGGCCGACCCGAGACGGTGGCGCCGAAGAGCACGTCCTCACGCGCGGTGAGCCGTGCGAGCACCAGACCCCACGCGGCCTGCAGCAGCGTGTTGGTGGTGACCTCGAGCCTCCGGGCGAGCTGCTTCAACCGACCGTCGAGGTCGTCGTCGAGCACCACGGAGACGTCGTCAGGCGCGGCAACCGCCGGCTCCGCGCCGGTCCGGGCGGCCAACATGGTCGGCTCCTCCACGTCGGCGAGGAGGCGGTGCCACTGCGCGCGGCTGGCCTCGGCGTCCTGCGCCGCGAGCCACGCCAGGAAGTCCTTGTAGGTCCGCACCCGCGGAAGCATGTCCGAGGTGCCGCCCGCGGCGTACAGGGTGAGCAGGTCACGCACGATCAGCGGCGTCGACCAGCCGTCGGCCAGGATGTGGTGGTTGGTGACCGTGAGGATCCACCGGTCCGCGTCCGTGCGGATCAGGTGGAACCGGGTCAGCGGAGCGGCAGTGAGGTCGAACCGGGAAGCCCGATCCGCCTGCATCAGCCGGGTCAACTCGGCGGACCGGACGTCGACGTCGAGCACCGACAGGTCGGTCTGCGTCCACGGCAGCGTCACGTCGTCGAGCAGCACCTGCAGGACCTCGCCGCTGTCCTCCTCCTGCACGAAAACGGTGCGGAAGACCTCGTTCCGGGTGATCAGGGCCTGCCCCGCCGTGCGCATCCGGTCCGGATCGACCTCGCCGCCGAGTTCGAGCACGATCTGCGCGGTGTAGACGTCGACATCCTCGGCAAGCAGCGAGTGGAAGTACATGCCGTGCTGCAGCGGCGCGGGCGGCCACACGTCGACCAGCGCCGGGTATCGCTGCTCGAACCGCTCGATCTGCTTCTGCGACAGCGTCACCAGGTCCAGGTCCGACGGGGTGAGGCCGCCGGCCGACTCGTCGGAAGCATAGGTCGCGACGGCCTCGAGTGCCCGGACCCACCACTGCGCGAGGTGCTCGGCCTCGTCCGCGGAGAGCAGCTCGGACGCGTAGGTGAACGACGCCGCGAGGTGCGCGCCGGCGCCCTCGCCTTCGATACCGGCGTTGATCTCGACAGTGGCCGAGAGTGCCGCGTCGGCGTCGTGCGCCGACAGGAAGCCGCCGATGCCGACGGAGTCGTCCGGCGTCCACGGCGCACCCGCAAGGTCCTCGCCCAACGCCGCCGACGTCCGCCCGAGGTAGTTGAACATGATCTGCGGCGACGCGAACTCGGCGAGCGTGCCGCCGGTGTCCTCGCGCAGGTGCCGCAGCAGCCCGAAGCCGAGGCCGCCGTCCGGCACCGCCAGCAACTGCTCCTTGACGGCCTTGACCACGGCGCCTGCCGCGTCCCCGCCGTCAAGGGCATCGTCGACATCGAGCCCACCGTGGTCCAACCGCACCGGGAAGATGTTGGTGAACCAGCCGACCGTCCGGGACAGGTCCGCCCCGACGATCACGTCGTCGTCGCGGCCGTGGCTCTCGAGCGCCACCAGGACCGAGGACTCGTCGACCCCACGGTCGCGACGCCAGCGGGTCACCGCGAGCAGCAGCGCCGCGAGCAAACCGTCGTTGACGCCGCCGCGGAAGGCGCGGGGCACGCTGGTGAGCACCGCGTGGGTGACCTCCGGGGAGAGGTCGATGCGGACCGTTCGCGCGGTCGCGGAGGTGTCGCGCGCCGGGTCGAAGGCGCGCGACCCGAGCACCGGGTCCGGACCCTCGAGTGCGCGCTGCCAGTGGTCGAATTCGCTTGCCCGAGAATCGCTCAGGGCCTCGTCACGCAGGGCGTGTGCCCACCGCCGCACAGAGGTGCCGACCGGCTCGAGCTGCGCGGGCTGACCCACCGCGAGCCCGGTTGCCGCGATCGCCAGGTCCGGCAGCACGACCCGCCAGGACACACCGTCGATTGCGAGGTGGTGGATCACCAGAAGCAGCCGGGCGGCGCCCGACGGTGCGCGCAGCCACACGGCCGCGACCAGCAGGCCGGCGGCCAGGTCGAGGCGGTCGGCGGCCGCGTCGAGCTGCTCCGCCACTACCGACTCGAACTCTTCGGTGCCGGGTTCGGCGGTGACGTCCTGTCGGGAGATCACGTCGACGGCCCGCACCGAGCCGACCTCGCGAACCTCGAAGGCCCAGTCGCCGTCGTCGGTCCGGGAGAGCCGCGAGCGCAGTGCGTCGTGGTGGTCCAGGACCGACTGCAGCGCGCCGCCGAGGACGTCCTCGGTCAGGTCTGCTCCCAGGTTGAGCAGGATCCCCTGGGACCGGCGGGCAAAGGGACCCTGGTCCAGCATCCAGCGTCCGACGGGCAGCAGCGGCACCTCTCCGACACCGCCACCGGGCAGCTCCTCGAGCACCGACGCGATCTCGTTGCTGAGGGCGCGCTGCGCGACGAGTTCGGCGAGCCGGGCGACAGTCTTGCAGTCGAACACGTCGCGGGTGGTGAAGGCGACGCCAGCCTCCTTCGACCGGGACACCAGCTGGATCGACATGATGCTGTCGCCGCCGAGCGCGAAGAAGCTGTCCTCGATGCTGACCTCGGCGAGCCCGAGCACGTCGCCGAAGACCGTCGCGATGGTCTTCTCGAGCTCCGTGACCGGGGCGACGTACTCCACCGTCCGAGCCTTGAAGTCGGGTTCCGGCAACGACTTCCGGTCGATCTTGCCGTTCGCGTTGAGCGGCAGGTCGTCGAGCGTGACGACCGTCGACGGCACCATGTAGCTCGGCAGGTGCAGCCCGGCGTACTCGATGAGTGCGGGGACGTCCAGCTCGGCACCGGGTGCGGGGACCGCGTACGCGATCAGACGTTGACCGAGCTCGCCCTCGTGCACAAGCACGGCGACCCGGACCACGTCGGGGTGGCCGAGCAGCACGGCCTCGATCTCGCCGAGCTCGACACGGAGACCGCGGATCTGGACCTGGAAGTCACTGCGGCCCTGGTACTCGAGCTCACCGTCGGCGTTCCACCACACCACGTCGCCGGTGCGGTACATGCGCCCGCCGTCGGCGGCGAACGGGTCGGCCACGAACATCGACGAGGTCAGTGCGAACCGGCTGCCGTAGCCGCGCGCCACGCCCTCGCCGCCGACGTACAGTTCGCCGGTGACGCCGGGCGCCACCAGCCGCAGCTGCGAGTCCAGGACGTACACGCCGAGGTTGCCGATCGGCCCACCGATCGGGATCCGGCCCTCCCGGTACGCGGTGTCGACGGCGGCGATCCGATGCGAGGTGACCATGTCGGTCGCCTCGGTGGGACCGTAGTTGTTGTACAGCCGTACCCCGCCGGCCTCGAGCTGGTGCAGGCGGTGTGGACGCACTGCCTCGCCGCCGAGCAACACCGCGCGCAGGCGCGGCAGCGCGGCCCGGGTGTCGTGGTCGAGCAGCACGTTGAACGCGCTCGGGGACATGTTCGCGATGGCGACGTCGCCGCGCTCGACGATCCCCAGGATCTCCACGGGATCGAAGCCCTCGTCGGGCAGGTGCAGCACCGCCCCCTCGGTCAGCGCGACCCACACGTTCTTCTGCGTCTGGTCGAACACCGGGGCGTTGCCCACCAGAACGCCGTCGCCCTCGGTCAGACCGAGTTCGCCGCGGTACCACTCGACGATGTTCGCGAATCCGCGCATCGGGACCAGTGTCGGCTTGGGGCGCCCGGTCGAGCCGGAGGTCGAGATGACGTACGCGAGCCGGGCGTCGGCCTCGCTTCCCCAGGAGTTCGGTACGGGCAAGTCGTCGAGGTCCGCGATGCGGGCCTGCGCGATCGGGTCGTCGAGCAGGATCATCGGGCCGGCATAGCCGGCGGCGCCGGCCCAGGCGCTGGTCGCGACGAGACATCGCACGTCGCAGTCCTCGAGGAGTGCCTGCGCCCGCTCGACGGGAGCAACGACGTCAACGGGCGCGTACGCGGCGCCGACCTTCCACACCGCCAGCATGCTGACGAGCCAGTCGATCGACCGAGGCACGATCAGCGCGACGACGTCGTCGACACCCACACCACGACCGGCCAGTTCACGGGCCAGCCGGTTCGCACGACGGTCGAGTTCGCCACGAGTGACGGTCAGCTCTCCCGCCACCGCGGCCACCGCGGCCGGGTCCGCCGCGACCGAGCGGTCCCAACGGTCGGTGATGTCGACGCCGAAGGACACCGGAGCCCCGGCGCCGGCAGCCAGCAGCTGCTGAGCCTCGCCTGCCTCGAGCAGGTCGAGCCGGTTGACCACAGTGCCGCGGTCGGCCGAGAGAAAGGTCCGCAGGTAGTTCAGGAACCGGTGGTGGTAGCCACCGAGTTCGCCCTCGGAGTACAGGTTCGGGTTGCCCTCGAAGTCGATCTGGACACTCTTGCCCGCGACACTCGGGTAGAGGTTGACCGCGAGATCCTCCACCGGGCCCGTGCTGAGCACCTTGAACCGGCCGGTGAAGTCGCCGAACCGGAGCTCACGGTGAAACATCATGATGTTGATCGACGGGCCGAAGAAACCCCGCTCGCCGGTGACGGCACCCGCATCGCGACGCATGTCCTCGTGCCGGTACATCTGCCGACGCAGTGCCCCGGTCAGTTCGAGGTTCGCCGCGGCGATCAATTCGTCCACGGTGGTGTCCGAGTCGATCCGCAGCCGCAGCGGGACGACGTTGGAGACCATGCCTCCGGAACGGCGCAGCACCGCGGTGGCACGCGCGGAGACCGGCAGGCTGAGCACCACGTCATTGCTACCGGTCATACCGGCCAGGTAGGCGGCGAAGGCCGCCACGATGGCGGGGGTCTCGCCGGCGACACTGCTGTCCGCGGTGGCCGCGAGCAGCTCCGAGGTTGCGTCCGGGACCAGCTCGCCCGCAACCGTGGCATGCGAGTCCACCGGCGCGGTGCGGCCACTCAGGCTCAACGGGGCGGGTAGGTCCGCAACCCGCCCGGACCAGTACTCCCGGTCACGCTGGAATCGGGGCGAACTGCGGTACGCCAGTTCGTTGTTGTAGATCTTGACGAGCTCTTCGGCATGGCCGGCCTCGATGTCGCGGCCCTGCACGACGGCCGTGTACAGCTCGGCGGCACGGTTGAGGATCGCCATTGCGCCGAAGCCGTCGAGCGCGATGTGGTGGATCCGGCAGTACCAGTAGCTGTGGGTCTCGCTGAGCTTGAGCACGGTGGAGACGATCAGCCGGTCCTCGAACAGGTCGAGGGGCGACCCGTAGTCCTGGCGCATCCAGGCCTGCGCCGCGGCGACCGGGTCGTCCTGGTCGGAGAAGTCGAGGAACCGGACGTGGTCGTCGATCGAGCGGTCGACGACCTGCTCGGGTATCCCGTCCGCGGGGACCAGGCGGAGGTATCCGGAACCGAATTCCTTGCCGGCGATCCGGTTGGTCATGGTCAGGATGTCGACGTCGAGGAGTCCGTCGACCTCGATGTACTGGGCGATGGTGAGCGGGACATCCCCGGCGGCCTGCTGTGCGAACCACATACCCCGCTGAGCGGACGACAGTGGAAACTGCCCGGAGGTGTGCGCTGCCGGTGCCTGCGACGCCTCCTCCGGGGCTCCACCAGATCCGACTGCACCCAGGGTGTCCAAGGTTTCGCTCCCCCATCTCGACGAAGTTCCGTCGCTGTGTCTCGTCGTGGTCTCGCTCGTGGCACGACAGTTCCCTGCCGATCCACAGTTGTCATCGCTCCGGCATCACCCTTTGTTAGCTCACGCCTCCTCAGGAAACCACCACGACCACGTCAGCCGCCTCACGTTGCCGACATTATGTCGGCAATCACAGACGAACGCCGGTCGATCGGCCACCCACTCGTGGCGAGCGGCCATCGTCCGGCGTGCGAGACAACCGCCCGGAATCATGTCACATGCAAACGGGACGACAGCACACCACACCGCGGCGGAGCACCCGTAGTTGTTATCAGTTCCCCCGCCGCACGACAAAATTCTGTGCGCAGCGTCTCCCCCACTCTCCCACAGGGTTACTCGACGGTAAGTTGACGTTCGGTTCCGGATAATCGGGACCCGCGCCGAGGCGCCCGATCGGCGTGGTCACGGGCAGCTCGCACCGCCGCTACACCAGGTTCGCCCCGGCACCCATTCGCCGGCGGACATCCCGCAACAACACATGGTTGGCACCGTGCCGGACGAACCGCGGCAGGAACCTGTTGACGAACGAGACGGTCGCGAAGAGGTTCTCGAACCGTCGGCGATCGGTCTCGGTCCACTCGATGTCGAGCAGGTCCCGGAACAGGGGCGGCAGGAATCCTGCGGTCAGGAACTGAAGCAGGTTCCCGAAGGCGGCCCGCAGCGGCCAGGCGATCATCCTCAGGTTCACCAGGTCGTCCAGGTACCGACGGGTCCGCTCGTCGATGGTCACCTGCTCGCAGGCCAGGTTCCAGTACCGGTCGAAGTCGGCGCGGGTGGGCGGCCACATGTCCTCGGTGACCTGCAGGGTGGTGCCGAGCGTGGACGACGACTGGTAGAACGCCTCGGCCTGCTCCTCGGTCAGCTTGCCGTGCAGCAGCTGGTGACTGTCCTCGAACCCGACGTAGAGGCACGCGGCCACGTACATCTGCAGCTCACGGTCGAAGGCGTTGTACTCGACGGGGCTGTTCTCGTCCGAGCGCACGTGCCGGTGCACGCCGTTGACCGCCTGCCGGTAGGCGAGGCGTTCCTCCTCGCTGCCCAGGATGGCGACCGCGAGGTACTGGAAGGTGGTGCGGGCGCGTTTCCAGGGATGCCGGACCAGGCTGCCGGACTCGACCTTGCTCTCCATCACGCCGTACGCGACCCCGGGCCACCCCAACTGCATGATGACGTTGGCGGCGCCGCCCGCGAACGCCCAGAAGTCGAGGGCGTCGGTGATCAGCACCTCCCGGCGGTTCCGGCGCCGCACCTGCGAGCCGATCTCGATCCGGGTGTACGCGGTGGTGAGCGTCGGCTCGGTATCCATGGTTGCTGTCCTTACGTTCGTATCGACTCTCTGGTGTCGACTACTTGGTGTCGACGTTGTCGACCACCCAGCGGTCGCCGTCGCGTACGAGGCTGACCACCATTCGGTACTTCTGGGAGTTGCCCTCCGGCGAGAGGACGTTCTTCGCCTGCTGGTCCACGAACACCAGCACCACCGCCGACGAGTCGTCGAGGCTCTCGATGCCGACGTGGTCCGCGGTCGCGGTCGCCTGCCCCTTGCCCTCCGTGACGATCTGGCGCAGCGCGTCGACCATCTCGTTGTACTTGCCCGCGAAGGCCGGGGTGGACATCCCGACCACCTTGTCCCGGTTGGCGTCCAGGCTCTGGAAGTCGAACGAGGACAACGCCACCGAGTAGTCACGGGCGATGTCGACCGCCTCGCCGCGCAAGGCGTCGGCGTGGCGGGCCGCCAGCGCCTGGATCACCAACGCGACCGAGACGGCGGCCAGCGCGCACACCAGCAGCAGGGCCGCCAGCATTCGGGGCCGCCGCATCGCCGCCGCCCTGGGCCCCGCGACGCCGGCCTCGTCGGGGGTGGCCGCCATCGGGTCGTCGTCGGCCGGGATCGCCTCCATCACGCTGGTCGTGGCGGGGTCGGTGTGCTCACTTGCCATTTCCGAGATCCTCCAAGAGCTGTTTCCAGTAGTTCAGTGCCTCGACCCCGGTCGGGACGAGAATCGGGTCGTCGACCACCGGCGGACCGATCTCGGTGCCCGGCGTGGTCGCATTCTGCAGGCCGAGACCGTTGGGGCGGGGCGCATTTCGGGCGCCGCGGGTCGACAGGTTCTCACCGGGCGGGCAGTAGTAGGTGAGGTTCGGTTCCACGGGCGTCATGTCGCCGAGCGCCCGGCGCGTCGTGTCGTAGTTGCACACCGGGCCCTGGGTGGCGACGAGGGAGAAGTCCGCGCGGTTGCCCTTGACGATCGACTCGAGCTTGCCGAGGCCGTCGGGCAACGCGACGAGGCCGGCGGCCAGGGAGTCACTGCGGTCGGAGATCACCGGGGCCACCGTGACCAGATTCGCGAGCACGGACCCGAAGGTGTCGTGGTAGCGGTCGAAGAGTTGCCGCGCTTTGCGCAGCGCCGGTGGCGCGGTGTCGGTGAGGTACACCAGCACCGGCGCGTTGGAGTCGAGTTGCTCGGTGAAGTTCCGGGCCGCACCCATGCCGCGCACCAACGAGTCCGACTGTCCGGCCATCGAATCCACCAGGTCCGCGGTCCGTTCGAGCAGCGACCGCAGCGTCGGGGCCTGGTCGTCGAGTTGCGCGGACAGTGCGTCGCCGTTGGCGATCAAGCTCGCCATGCTGGGCCCGAGTCCGTCGAACGACGCCCCGAGTTCGGTCCCGATGTCGCTGATCGCCTGCGGGTCGATGCCCTCGAGCAGTCGGTTCGCCTGCAGCATCAGCTCACCCATCTGCACCGGCTGCCGGTCCTGCGGCACCGCGAGTTCGTCACCGGTGGCGAGGAAGGGCCCGTCACCGGTGTTGGGGAAGATGTCCACGTTCTGAATGCCGGCGGCGGTCCCCATCCCGATCTTCGCGATGCTGTCGCGCGGGATCTCGGTACCCGGGTCCAGGTCGAACTCGACTCTGGCCCCGTGGCTCTCCGGGTCGAGCGAGACGCCCGCCACCCGGCCGACCATGACGCCGCGATAGGTGACGCTGGTGCCGGCCGTCACGCCGAGGGCGTCCGCCATCCGGGCGTGCACCCGGATCGGGGTGCCGAATGCCTGCGGACCGAGCACGTAGTTGATGCCGAACGGGATCACGATCGCCGAGGTGATCGCGAACAGGATCAGCTGGACCAGCGTCAGGCGCCTCATCGCGGACCTCCGGAGAGCAGGGCCTGCAGGGTGCCCGGAGGCTGCGTGGCCGGGCCGGCCGGCAACGCTCCCCCGGTCAGGAGCGTGTCGATCACGCCGGGGACGTCGAGCGCGCCGTTGAACACCAGGTAGTCACCCTTCACCGCGCGGCCGAAGTTGCCCAGGAAGGTGTTCATGTTGGTCAGCGTCGAGCCGATCTCGGAGTTGAACGAGGCGAGCGAGCCGAGGACGGTGGACGCGTCCTGCAGGAGCCCATCCAGGCCCTGCGGCGAGTCCGCCAGGATCGCGTTGGCACTGGCCGCCAGCTGTGCGCTCGAGTCGAGCAGCGCGGCGATCGTGTCCCGCTGCTCGCCGAGCACCCGTACGGCCCCCGGCAGCGCGTCGAGGTAACCGTCGATGACGCCCTGCTGCGCGGCCAGCTGCCCTGACACCCGCGCCGCGAGGTCGAGTGCGTTCTCGAAGTCCTGCTGGTTCGCCGTGGCCGTCCCGAGCAGGGCGCTCATCGTGGCCGTCAGCCCGCGCACCTCACCGGAGCGGCCGCCGAACGCCTTGTCGAGTTCGACCACGACGGTCCGCATCTGGCTGATCCCGCTGCCGCTGAGGACGGTGCCCATCGTCGCCAGCGCGCTCTCGATCTGGGGCCCGATCTCGGTGTGGGACACGGAGATCACGTCCCCATCCCGCAGGGTCCGCGAGGACGGCCGGTCGGGGACGACGAGCCGGACGAAGGGGCTGCCCAGCGCGGACGGCAGCTCCACCGACGCGTCGACGTTGTCGGGCAGCTCGGCGGCGGTCGCCAGGCTCAGTCGGACGCTCGCGCCGACGGTATCGGTCGCCAGGTTGGCGACCCGGCCGATCACCTGCTGGCCGTTGCGCACGTCCGCGCCGAGCAGGAGTCGGTCGGCGTTCGCCAGCTGCAGGGTCACCTCGTAGGCCGGGCCGTCCGCGGACCGCCCCAGCGGCAGGTCCTGCATGCCTAACCCGCAGCCACTGAGCAGCAGGCACCCGGTTCCGGTGGCCGCCAGGCGCCGCCACCGCCGGCCGCGGGTGATGCTGCTTGATCGCGGAGTCATCAGTTCCCCTTCGGTGCCACGGCGCCGCCGGTGATCGCCGAGACGATGCCGAGCGGGTCGGATGCGCTGACCGGGAACGAGATCGGGTTGGTCAGCCCGGCGCCGGTGCACAGCGGCATCGGGTACTGCTTGCAGAGCGGCTCGGCGACCGCAAACTGGGTCAACGCGGTGGAGACGTTGAGCCGGATCCGGCCCCGGTCGTCGTCGCCGACGGACCGGGACAGGTTCTGCATCAACAGCGGGACGACGTCCATGAACTCCGCGAGGCCCGACTGGTTGGCCGCCAGCACGTCGCCGAGTGCCGCGGCGTTGCCCGCGACCGCCCCGATGTCTTCGCCGTGGCCGGCCATGAAGGTGTTCATCTGGTCCAGGACGACACGCAGGTCCCGCAGCGGGGCGCCGATGTCGACCTGCTGGGCCGACCACTCGTCGCCGAGCTCGCCGAGTCCCGAGACGAGGCTGTCCAGGCTCACCTGCCGGGCGTCGAGCGCGGTCATCAGCGTGTTGAGGTTCTCGACGAGGGCACCGATGTCCTCGGCGCGCGCGCCGACCACACCCGTTGCGGTACTGAGGTTCGTGATCGCCGTGTTGAACTGCTCACCCCGGCCCCTCCAGCCGTTGGCCGCGTCGGTGACCAGGTCCCCGATCTGCCCGTCCTTGCCGCCGAGCGCGTCGGTGAGGGTGCTGAGGCTGCCCATCAGTCCGTCGAAGTCGATCGGCGCGTGGGTGCGCTCGACCGGGATCTGCGCGCCGTCCTCGAGCAGCGGGCCGCTCCGGTAGGTGGGGCCGAGTTCCACGTGCCGATCGCTGATGACCGACGGGTTGAGCACGTACGCATTGGCGTCGGCGGGCAGTTGGACGTCGTCGGGCATGGACAGCGTCACCCGGACCGTGGTGCCGCGGGGCGCCACCTCGGTCACCGTCCCGACCGGGACCCCGAGGACGGTGACCGTGCTGCCGACGAAGATGCCGTTGACGTAACCGAAGTCCGCGTAGACGGTCCTGGTCCGGTCGGTGCCGCCGAAGACGAACCAGCCGGCGGCCGCCACAGCCGCGACGAGCAGGAGCGCGGTCGCGACCTTCGGCCACCGCCGGCCGCCGGACCCGGTCTGGGTGGAGTCGGCCTGGTTGGAGTCGGTCTGCGCAGCCGTGTTCATTTGCACCCCTGCATCACTCCGATGGCGCACAGCATGTTGTCCGGGATGACCGCGGACGGCGCCGTGACGTCGGTCCACGGCCCGTTGCCTGTCGCGTCCGTCGCCGAGCGCAGGGCCGGCGGCAGCCGCTTCATGACCTGGTCGATGTTGCCGGCGTTGGCCTTCAGCGTGCCGGTGACCGCGGTGAGGTTCACGACCAGCTGGTCGAACTCGGCGTCGTGCTCGGTGAGGGACGTCGACGCGGTGGCGAGGACGTAGCCGAGGTTGTCCACCAACTCGGTCAGGGCTTGCTTGCGCACGGCCAGGATCTCGACCAGCGTCTGCGCGTTCGACAGTGTCGTTGCCAGCGAGTCACCTTGGCGGACAAGCAGGTCCGAGATCGACCGCGACACGGTGAGCAGATGGTCGACCTGCTCACCGTTGCGCGCGAAGGCGGCAGACGCCCCGCTCAGTCCCGCCAGGGTCTTGCCGAGTTGCTCCGAGTCGCTCGGAATCACCTGCTGCAGTGACGACAACATCGCCTTCATCGCCTCGGTGTCGACACCCTGGGCCGCCGCGGTCGCGTCACGGCCGACGTCGTCGAGGCTGTAGGGCACGGTGGTCCGGGCGAGCGGGACGAGGTTCGTGCCGTCGTCGATGCCGCCCGGCACCACCTCCAGGTAGCGCTTGCCGAGCACCGTCTTCAGCCGCACGGTCGCGGTGGTCTGGTTTCCGAGCGGCTGCCGGTCGTCCAGCCGGAAGTCGACCCGCACGTGGTCGCCGGCCAGCACGACGGCTTCGACGCGTCCGGCGGGCACCCCCGCGACGTACACCGGGTCACCGCCGGAAAGGCCACTCGCATTGTCGAGTTCGGCCACGTAGGGGCTGGTTCGCATCTGGTACCAGACCTTCGGGACCCCGATGGCCACGGCGAGGCCGGTGACCAGCAGCACGATGCCCAGCGTGCCCAGTGCCAGCGGCGTACCGCTGTTGGCGCGTCGCTCGCCCCGGAACAGGAACAGGTAGATCCCGACGCCGATGTCGATCAGCTTGACCAGGAACATCTCAGCCCCTCACCCCCCGCGACCCGACCCACCCGGCACCTCACGAGCACACCGGAGAATGCGTGGGGCCGAAGATGTTCGCTTCCAGATCGCCCGCTTTCAGGGTGAAGTTGCAGAGGTAGAGATTGACGAATCCGCCGTAGCTGCCGATCCGGTTGATCGAGTTGGCAAAGTCCGGCATCTTGGCGACGAAGGCGTTGAACTCGTCGGTGCTGGCGATCCAGCTGTCGGTCACCGACTTCAGGTCGCTCACCGACCGGCCGAATGCCCCGTTGGACCGGGCCATCGCCGCCGCCAGCGACGCCAGGGCCTGGTTGCCGTCGCCCAGCAGCGCGACGAACTGGTCGTTGCTCCCGACGATCGAGGTGCTGAGCCCGCTCAGGCCGGCCATCAGCTCCTCGAGCTGAGGCTGCCGGGCGTCGACGGAGCCGAGCAGCGACCCCAGGTTGGTGACGAGCTGCGCCATCACGTCCTTCCGGTCGTCCAGGCTCGAACTCACCGCTCCGATCTGGGTCAGGAGGGTCGCGACGGCCTCGCCCTGACCGTCGAAGGTCAGGACGAAAGTCCGGGTGAGTGCGTTGACCTGGTCCGGGTCCAGTGCGTCGAAGAGTGGCCTGAAGCCGTTCATGAGCGCGGTCAGGTCCACCGGGGGCGTGGTCCGGGTGAGCGGGACGACCTCCCCCGGCCGCAGCGTCCGTGCCGGGTCGCCGGCCGCGTTGTCGTTGGCGCCGCCGAGCGGGGGCGTGAGCGCGATGTACCGCGCGCCGAGCATGTCGCCGTACCGGACCGCGGCGGTCAGCCCGCGCGAGAGCGCGTAGCCGGACTCGACCTCGATGTCGACCACCGCCTTGCTGGTACCGCCGCCCGCGTCGGCGAACGCGATGGAGTCGACCCGGCCGACGCGGACGCCGGCCAGTGTCACCGCGTTGCCGGGGCCCAGACCCTCGACGTCGGTGAACTCCACCGTGTACCTCTCCGTGTCGCCGCGCACCGGGACCGACAGCGTGTTCGCGACGAGCACGGCACAGACCCCGCCCACCGCGCAGAACCCCACCGCCTTCACGATCGGTACCCACCCGAGCTTCACCGGACCGTCACCTCGTTCCCGCGTACCAGCGGACCGAGCATGACGACGGTGGCCGGGTTCGGGGCCGCGTCCGGCTCCGCCGTCGCACCGAGCACCTGGTCCTGCAGGTACTCGAGCACCGACGCCTCCCGTACCCCGTCGACCACGTCGCTCGGGCCCGGTGCGGCGGGCGCCGCCGCGCTGCCCACGCACCCCGTGCTGGTCTCGGCGCCGTACCGCGGGCAGTCCGACGCGTCGTAGGGCAGCGGGTCGGAGAAGGTCGCGACCGTGGTGATGTCGAACTTCCCCGTGGAGAACACCCGGGCGCCGGCCGCCCCGAACGAGTTCGCCTTGGCCAACGTATCTACCAGCCCCGCGGGGTTGGCCGCGGTTGTCGCCAGGATCGTTCCCGTCGAGTTCAGCACGGTGGTGATCCGCTCACGCTGCTCACCGACGAACGCGGTTGCCACAGAGGCGAACCCGGCGGCGGACCCGAACGTGGCCGCCACGCCGTCGCGGTGGGTGACCAGGTTCTGCGACACCGAGGTCGCCGCGGAGAGCGTCGCGATCACATCGGGGGTGGCGGCCTCGAGAGCCTGCATCACCGACCTGAACTCCGGTGTGGCGTCGAGAAGCCGCTGCGCCGCCGGCATCAGGGTCCGGGACGCGGAGTCGAGCCGGTCGACGATCCGGCCGATCGTCTCGCCGCGCCCGTCGAGGGCCTTGCCGAGCTCGGTGAGCGCGGTCTGCATCTTCTGTGGCTGCATGTGGTCGAGCACGTCGATGACCTTGGTGTAGACGCCGTAGAGCGCCACCGCCTCGGGGCCGGTGTCCACCCCGATCTCGGCACCGTCCGACAGGCTCGACGAGCCGGTCGCGGTCGGGTCGTCGACGAGCTGGATGTAGATGTCCCCGAAGAACGTTCGCGGAACCACCCGGGCCAGCACCGTGGCGGGGATCAGCGAGATCGAATCCGAGTCGATCTGCAGGCGCACCGTGGACGACGTGCTACCCGAGTCGATTCCGGAGATCCGTCCGACGTTGACGCCGGAGTAGCGCACGGGCGCCTCACCGCTGATCAGTCCGGCGGTCGCCGGAATGGCCACGAAGACCTCGGGGTCGCGGTGCAGCGAACCCGATCCGCGCATCACCATCGCCGCGGCGATCGCCGTGACGGCGATCGCCGCGAGCACCCCCCGCAGCGCGAGGGCGGCCCGACTGCGCCCGGTGAACTGGTCCATCAGAATCCCGTTCCCGGGATCTGCGGGACCAGGCCCCACAACGCAAAGGTCATCAGCACGTCCAGCACACCGATCGCCAGGATCGCCGTCCGCAGCGCCCGGCCGGCGGCCTGGCCCACCCCGGCGGGCCCACCGGCGGCGAAGTAGCCGTAGGAGCAGTGCACGAGGGACACCACCGCCGCGAAGACGACGGCCTTGAGCGCGGAGTACAGCAGGTCCTGCGGGGCGAGTGCCAGGTGGAAGAAGTAGTCGTAGGTGCCCGCCGAGGCGCCACCGAAGAACACGATCACCAGCCGCGTCGACAGGTAGCTGGCAAGCAGACCGATCATGAAGATGGGCAGCACGCACACCATGGCCGCGAGGACGCGGGTGCCGGCCAGGAACGGAATGGACCGGATTGCCATCGCATCGAGCGCGTCGATCTCGTCCGAGATCCGCATGGCGCCGATCTGGGCGGTGAATCCGGTGCCGACCTTGGCGGCCAGCGCGATTGCGACGACGACGGGGGCGAGCTCGCGGGTGTTCGCGATCGCCGACAGCATGCCGGACATGGTGGTCATACCGACCAGTTCCAGGCCGCGCTGGGTCTCGACGCCGAGCATCATCGCCGCGGCCAGTGACATCGCGAACACGATGCCGATGGTGCCGCCGCCCGAGAGCAGCGAGTTGGTCCCGAAGCTGATCTCGCTGATCTGTGCGAGCACGTGCTTGCGGTACTTGAGCAGGGCGAAGGGGACGGACGCCAGCGTCCGGTAGAAGAAGGTGACGTGGCGGCCGACGTCCACCAGGCCGCCGTAGGCCGACCGGACCGGGCGCGCGGCGCGCTGCAGCCGGTGTACGGCGTCGACCACCGCCATCAGTACGACCCCACGGCCGGCACGATGACCGTGTACAGCGCGGAGAGCGCGGCGTTGACGACGAACACCAGCGCGAAGGCGATCACCACCGCCTCGTTGACCGAGTCCGCGACGCCCCGCGGGCCGCCCTTGGTGTGCAGGCCCTTGAAGGTGGCCACCAGCGTGGAGGTGAGACCGAAGACCGCGGCCTTCACGAGGGCCATGACGAAGTCCGACGTCCTGCCGTACTGACTGAACGTGGCCATGAACGTTCCGGCCGGAAGATGTTGGACGTAGATGTGATAGAGGTAGCAGGCCAGGACGCCGCCGAAGGTCACCATCGAGCACAGCGCCAGCGAGACCACCACGGCGGCGACCAGTCTCGGGGCCACCAGGCGCTCGACGACGTCGATGCCCATCACCTCGAGTGCGTCCACCTCCTCGCGGATCTTCCTCGACCCCAGGTCGGTGCAGATCGCCGAACCGGCCACACCGGCCATCATCAGCGCACAGACCAGCGCGGCGGCCTGCCCGACGACGATGAACGCGACCACCGCCCCCGAATACCCACCGGCCCCGATGCGGCCGGCGAGCTCGCCCACCGAGACCGCGATGAACACCCCGATCGGGATCATCAGCAACAGGGACGGACCGGTGCTGACCCGGCCGATGAACAGGACCTGGGTCACCGTCTCGCTCAACGAGAGTCGGCGTCGCAGCAGCGCGCGGAGCAGCGCGACCAGGGCCTGGACCGAGAACCCGATCAGGTAGCCCCCCTGGGTCGCGACGTCGCGCGCGGGCCCCTTGGCCGTGGGCAGTTCGTAGGTCATCTCCGCGATCCCCTTCGCATCTCCCACCCCTCCCCTGTCGGTGAAGCGTGTCACAACGGGTGTCACGGATCAACAGTTATGTGAACCGCTATTCTCATCGTGACTCACCGCCGATGCCGCCGGCCGAGCCGCGGGTGCGACCCGGCCGGCATCACGATCGGGCAACCACGTCGCGTCAGCTCGCGTTGGCCGCGAGTGCACCCCGGTTCTTGCGCAGCTCCCCCTTGACCACCTTGCCGCTGGCATTGCGCGGCAGCGCGTCCACGATCACCAGTTCCTTGGGATGCTTGTACCGGGCGAGCCGGTCCTCGAGGAACGCCACGAGTTCGTCGAGGGTGAGGTCCCCCTCGCGCAGCGCCACGACGGCCACCGGGACCTCACCCCACTTCGGATCCGGCCGTCCGATCACCGCCGCCTCCAACACCTTCGGGTGACCGAAGAGCACGTTCTCCACCTCGGCGCAGTAGATGTTCTCACCGCCCGAGATGATCATGTCCTTCTTCCGGTCGACGACGAAGACGAAACCCTCCTCGTCCTGGCGGACCAGGTCGCCGGAGTGGAACCACCCGCCGGCGAAGGCATCGGCGGTGGCCGCGTCGTTACCCCAGTACCCACGCATCATCGTCGGGCCCCGGTAGACGATCTCACCGACCTGCCCGACCGGGACGTCGTTCATCTCGTCGTCGACGACCCGCGCCTGGATCGTCGGGATCACCTTGCCGACCGAGCCCAGCTTGCGCAGCGCATCCTCGCCGTCGAGCACACAGGTGATCGGCGACATCTCCGTCTGCCCGAACACCGCCACGTTCATCGCGTCGGGAAAGGTCTCCGACATCGCGCGCAGCACCACGTCGGAGGCGGGAGCGGCGCCCCAACTGATCACCCGGAGGGCGAGATCCCGCTGACGCACGGTCGGTTCCGCGCAGACTGCCTGCCACTGGACGGGGACCAGGAACGCGGTGGTGACGCGCTCGGCCTCCCACACGTCGAGCAGTTCGACCGGGTTGAATGCGCCGAGCGGGTGGATGACCGTGCAGACACCAAGCACGATCGACGGCGCCATGCTGCCGAGGGCGGCGATGTGGAACATCGGCGACGCACAGAACCCGACGTCGTCGCCGCGATCCATGCGCAGGGCCCGGATGCAGGTCAACGCCTGCGCCTGCAGGTTCGCATGCGAGAGCACCGCCCCCTTGGGCCTGCCGGTGGTACCGGAGGTGTACATGATCAGCGCCGCGAGGTCGTCCGGCAGGTCCACCGGACGGTGCGCCTCACCCGGCTCGGCGAGCAGGTCCTCGTAGCCGAGCGTGCCGCCGTCCCCCGGTTGCCCGACCACCACGCAGGTGGCCAGCTCCGGCACCTGCTGACGCACCGCGGAAACCAGCGGGGCCAGCGGGACGTCGGTGACCACCGCGGTGGCGCCGCTGTCACCGACGATGAAGGCCATCTCCGGCGGCGTCAGACGGAAGTTCACGGGCACCGCGATCGCACCGAGCGCGTTGACCGCGAGCACCGCCTCCAGGAACTCCGGGCGGTTGAGCATGACCAGCAGCACCCGGTCCCCGAACCCGACACCCCGCCGGGCCAGCGCGTCGGCGAAGGCCTCCGACCTCGCGTGCAGCCCGGACCAGGTGGTACTCGCCCCCTGAAACCGGAGTGCGACCTCCTCCGGTCGCATGAGGGCATGGGTCGCGACCTGGTTGTTCCAATTGTTCCGACGGGCCCGGAGCGGTTGCGCGAGAAGATTGTCGCTAGATGACATCCTGTAGGTCCTTCCCTGTCACGATGATGTGGTCGGCACGGCGGGCGCACCTCGTGGGGCGCGCCCAGTATGGCAATTCCGAAGGCGACGCGGGGGCCAATTTTGTTAACAGTTATTCGCATCTGATCCCGTCCGACACCTGGAACATCGGCGAGCCCCCGAGCAGCCCGGTTACTCCGGCGGATTCCGGCCTCGCGACCGAGCGGGCGGCGACGAATTCCGTTGCACCGCTGACCGAATTGATGCCGCCCGGTCCGCCCGGCAATACTGGACGCACGCGGGCGCCCGGGCAGCGCACGCCGGATCCACCCAGGAAACCGACCGCACGGCCCGGCAGCGATCCGCCCACACCGCCGGGACCGCGCGCAGTGCGGGTGAATTACTGTTAACTTGCAGACCGGATCCGCCGGGTGCCCAAGAGCGAACACTGTTGCAGATCAACAGTTTGCGTGTACTCGCCGACACAGACAAATGACCGCACCTGCCGACGGCCCGATTCGCATTCGTCCGGAGCGCCGCGGACACTCGGATATGGTTTGCGGCATCGAAGTCAGGAGACGGCCATGGCCCAGACAACCCGGAGCCGGCCGGTTCCGACCGACGCACCGGTGCGGCGGCGACCGAAGGACCGCAAGGCGCAGATCGCCCTGACGGCCGCCCAGGCCTTCAGCGAACGCGGTTACCACGCGGTCGGCGTCGACGAGATTGCCGCCGCCCTGGGTATTTCCGGACCCGCGCTCTATCGCCACTTTCCCAACAAGTACGCGCTGCTGCTGCAGGCGGCACTGAGCACGGTGGGCTCGTTGCGGGCGGCCGCGGATGCCGCGGCCGCCCCGGATGCAAGTCCCGAGGACCAGCTGGACCGGGTCCTGCGTGCCCTGATCGCGACCACCGTCGAGCACCGCCGGACCGGCGGCCTCTACCGCTGGGAGGGCCGGTACCTGCAGCCGGCCGACCGGGAGCTGATGCGCGCGGACTTCCGCGCGCTGAACGAGCGTCTCGCGAAGCCGCTCGGCAGACTCCGCCCGGACCTGGGCCGACGCGACGCCACGATCCTGGCCGCCGCCGCCCTGAGCGTCGTCGGCAGCATCACCGCCCACCGCAGCGCACTGGCGAACCGTCGGATCGAGAAGCTGCTGCTCGCGACGGCGTGGGGCGTGCTGCGCTGCGACCTCGCGGCGGCCCCGCCTGCCGAATCCACCATCGAGGACCCGGCCGCCCGGGGGCTCGCGGTGACCTCCAAGCGCGAACTCCTGCTCGGCGAGGCGATGAAGATCTTCCACGCGCAGGGTTACCACGAGTCGAGCATCGAGGAGATCGGCGCCGCCGCCGGGATCAACGCGTCGAGCGTCTACCGGCACTTCCCGAGCAAGGCAGACCTGCTCGCGGCCGGTTTCCACCGTGCGGCCGACCGGCTGGCCGTGGCGACGGACGATGCTCTCGGCGCCTCCGCCGATCCGGAGGAGGCGCTGCGCCGACTCTCCGCCGCCTACATCGACCTGGCGTTCGCCCGCCCGGAGGTGCTCTCGGTGTACTTCGCCGAGATCGGCAACCTGCCCAGTGCCGAGCGGACGAATCTGCGCAACGTGCAGCGACTGCACGTCGAGGAATGGGTCCACCTGCTCGGCGCGGTCCGCCCCGAACTGTCCCCTGTCGAGGCCCGGTTCGTGGTGCATGCGGCACTCGGCCAGGCACTCGACGTCGGCCGGCTGATGCGTTTCGACGTCGACGCACGGACCCGCGGGCAGATGCAGGCCGTGATGCTCGCGGTGCTGCTCGGCTGACCGGTCGACGGCGAAGCCAACCGAGGACGTGCAGGAGCTACGCGTCGTGCTGGGTCAACTGAATGCTTGCACTCCCAAATATCGGGCCGAGTATCACACCTGCGGCCTGACTGGCGAGACTGGGACTCAGTAGTAGAAGTCGCGGCGGACAACCAGCGAAAAGCGGTTCATCTCCCGCTCGAGCCATGACCGCCAGACGTCGTGCTTCCAGTCGACAAGCGGAAGGTCGTAGGCACCGACGTGGTCGGTGATCTCCTTGTTGAAACTCTGCTTGAACTCGGTGATACCCCGGTACTCGTGGGTGGGGTCGTCGGCCGACGCGGCGGGCGTGGTGCCGCACATGTCGTAACGCACGCAGCCGTGTTCCTTGGCCCAACGGATGATCTCCCACTGCACGGCGTGGCCCACACCGTGGGCGCCGAGACCGTTCTCCTTCGACGACTCGGCGCTCTTGCGCACGGACGCACCGTCCTTGTACAGGCTGTGGGTCCCGAGCTTCATCGCGAATGCACCGGCGACCACCTCGCCCTCGAACCGCGCGACGAAGAGCTGGCCGCTGCCGGAGGCGTCGTAGCGTTTCCAGATCGCGGACATGTACGGAAAGCTCCGGACCCCGAAGCGTCCGTCCGCCGTCTTCGAGAGCAGGTCGTACATGAGGGTGCAGTTCTCGTCCGTTGCCGGGACCCGCTCGACCGTGACGCCGTCGCGGGCGGCGCGCTTGATCCAGCGGCGGGCACGGGTACTGAAGCGCGCCATCACCTGCTCCGGTTCACCCTCGATGTCGACCACGATGGTGTAGTTGTTGGGGAGCATCTCGTGAGGTACCCGTCGCAGCCCCGCCTCGGTCAGCGTCCGCGTGGTCTCCTCGCCGGCCACCAGCGTGGGCTCGACTCTGATCATGAACACGCCCTGCCCGCGTGCGAAGTCCGCGATCGCCCGAAGCGCTCGGAGCAGCTCCTCCGCATTGGCGGCCGGCGGCCCCGCCGGCAGATACCAGAGCTTGCCGAGCAGCGGAACCCGCTTCTCGTGGACGGTGACGGCGACGCCGTCGACCATGAGGTACACGCTGCTGTAGCGCACATGCTCCCGCTTGTGCTCCGCGAAATCGTAACTTCGCCACACGTCGCCGCCGTCGGGGTTCGCCCCGATCAGGTCGTCCCAGCCCTCGACCTCGAGCGGTGTCGCGCGGCGGACCCGCTCCGACATTCCGAGATTGCCACCCGACTGCCCCTGCCCTGATTCGGCCATCGTGATCCCCCATCGTTCCAGTTCAGGCGTTTCGGGAGACAATAACCGGCGGGATACAGCAAAGTTCCCAGCTTGCGGATTACGTGATGTTTGACATGTCGGTTCAGCGCCGGGGGCATCCACTGTCCCGGTCCGCGCCCAGGTCGCCGGGCCGGTAGCCGACCGGGTAGCCCGGGTAGGTGCGGTTACGGGGATCGCGGGCGGCTTTCGACCTACGGCGCGGCGGCAGCCGTCGCACCAGCCGGGCCCGCCCGCGCAGCGCGCCCTGCCCCACCGACGTCACCCAGGCAGGTGCGGCCCGGAAACCGAAGGCGGAAAGCATCATCGGGTCGAGCATTGCATTGACGCCCACCTTCACCGCGGGCCGCAGCGGGCGGGGGAACCACGCACAGAACAGGTCTCGGGTGTACACGCCGATCGCATGATTGTCGTCGGTGTAGTGGAAGTGCTCGCGCTCGAAGTCCATCTTGAACCGGTGCAGAACCTGGAAATCCTCCGGGATCTCCCGGATCCCCATCCGGATGCCCACCTGCCGGTAGAAGTGGAAGCAGGCGAGCCGTTCGTGCGGGTGCAACGGCCGCCAGCCGTACCGGTCGATCCAGTCCAGCGGGTCGTAGATGAACGTGCACAGCACGTACAGCATGTCCGCGTTGTCGATGTCGTACTTGCCGTGCATGCGGTTGACGGTGCGCAGCGACTCGCGACCGCGGGGCGAGTCGTAGCCGTGCTCGAGCAGCTCCGCCATCAACAGTGCGGTGTCGTCGTAGCGCTTCTGCGGCCGCTTCTCGAACTCGCCGGTCTCGCGGAGCAGCCCCGAGATGGTCGGGACGCAGTAGGTACGAAAGAGCGCAAGCTCGAGCGAACGCTGGTAGTCCCAAGGGAATTCGTAGCCGGCGGTGATCCGGTGGATCTCCTGGCAGTCCGCCTCCGGATCCAGTTGCTCGATCCGGCGGAGCCAGCCGCGGCGGCCGCGGGGCGCCGAGTCGGTGTCCTTCACCAGTAGCATGGTGCGCTCCTCAGCCTCGTCCATGCCGGGTCTTGAGCAACCAGGCCGCGATCTTCATGTCACGGGCCTTGCGTTCCATGGTCAGCAGGTTCATCGGCGCCCGGTACTTCTGCCGGGTCACCGACTTCGCACGGCTGAACTCGCGCAGTCCGTCGGCGCCGTGGATCCGCCCGAAGCCGGACTCCCCCACCCCGCCGAAGGGCAGAGCAGGCACGGCCGCGAAGCCGAGCACGGAGTTGACGGTCACCACGCCGGAGCGCAGGCGCTCCGCGGCGTCGAGCGCCCGACGCTGGTCGCGGGTGAAGATCGAGGCGCCCAACCCGTAGCCGACGGCATTGGCCTTGGCGACCCCGTCGTCGAGGTCGGCCATCCGGTTGATCACCACGGTGGGGCCGAAGGTCTCCTCGCACGTCGCGCTGCTGTCCTCGGGCACGTCGGTGAGGACGACCGGCTCGATGTACGGCTCTCGGATCGAGTCCGGGCCGCCGAGCGCCGCGGTGGCGCCGTGGCCGAGCGCGTCGGCGATCTGCCCACGCACCACCTCGGTCTGCCGCTCCATGGTCATCGGGCCGTACGACGCGTCTGCCCCGCCGCCCGGACGCAGCCGTCGGGTCTTGGCCACGACCTTCTGCACGAAGTTGTCGAACACCTTGTCTGCCACGTAGATTCGCTCGACACCGACGCAGGTCTGGCCGGCGTTGCCGAACGCCCCGAAGACCGCGAAGTCGGCCGCCTGGTCGAGGTCGGCGTCGGCGCACACCAGCATCGCGTCCTTGCCGCCGCACTCCGCGACCAGCGGGGTCAGCGTCTCGGCGCAAGTGGCCATCACCTTCTTCGCCGTCGGGGTGGAACCGGTGAACGCGATCTTGTCGACGCCGGAACGGACCAGGGCGGTGCCGGTGTCGCCGAAGCCGGTGACCACCTGCAGCACCGGCTGGTTCGGCACCAGCGAGTTCCACTTCTCGGCGATCCACACCGCCACCCCCGGCGTCAGCTCGCTCGGCTTGAACACCACCGCGTTGCCGGCCGCGAGCGCGTAGGAGATCGAACCCATCGGCGTGTACAGCGGATAGTTCCACGGACCGATCACCCCGACCACGCCGAGCGGCTGGTACCGGACGGTGGCCTCCTGGTTCGCACTCACCAGGCCGGACGGCACCTTCCTCCGGCCCAGCACCTTGCCGGCGTTGCGGGCCGCCCAGTCCAGGTGTTCGACGGCGAGCATCACCTCGAGCAGCGCGTCGCCGGCGGGCTTTCCGGTCTCGGCGGCGATCACCTCGGCCAGCGACTGGGCGTCGGCGGCGATGGCACTCTTCCAGCTCAGCAGCCAGCGCTTGCGGCCGTCGAAGCCGAGCCCCTCCCACCACTGCGCGGCGCCCCGCGCCCGCTCGACCGCCCGGTTCACCTCGGCGACGCCGTCGACCCGGTACTCGGCGAGCACGGCCGCGTTCCGCGGATCTCGGGACGCGAACACCGCGGTCGCGCCAACCTCGTCGCCCGTGACGCCGCTCGGTTCCTGGTCGACCTGCTGGGGCATGGCTGCTTCCCTCCGTTGGCGTGGCAGATCCGTCGCATGAACCTTGGCGCAGTCGCCGCGATTCCGACGCAGATCACATCAAATATATTTGATGTGAAGTACTGTCGTGTGCATCACATTAGGCGGACCCGTCCGGTCGGACAAGGACCCGGCAACGCGTGTGAACAGTCCCCACCACGATGAGGGAGATTCGAAGATGAGCGTCGAGTTCAGCACCGAGCAGAAGGCATTCGCCCAGGCAGTGGCCGATTTCTGCAAGCGGGAGGCCGGCACCCGCGAGAAGCGCGACCAGCTGACCGGGCATGGCCGGCACAACCACAACCAGGCGCTCTACGAGAAGATGGCCGACCTGGGCTGGCTCGGCCTGACCGTTCCCGAGGAGTACGGCGGTTCCGACGCCACGATGGTCGACATGTGCATCCTGCTCGAGCAGTCGCATCTCGGGATGGCGCCGATCGGCGCGATCGGACCGACCCTGATCACCGGCGGTGCCTACGCCAGGTTCGGCACCGAGGCACAGAAGGAGAACGTGCTGCGCGGCATCGTCCGCGGTGTGTCGCAGTCGATCTCGATGTCCGAGCCGGAGGCCGGCTCCGACGTCGCCAACCTCAGCACCAAGGCCGAGCGGGTCGACGACGGCTGGCTGGTCAACGGCCAGAAGACGTGGTGCTCGAACGCGCACATCTCCGAGAACATCCTGCTCGTCGCCCGCACCGGACGCGGCGAGAGCAAGCACGAGGGCCTGACCATGTTCCACGTGCCTGCCGACACCCCCGGACTGAAGATCAACCCGATCGAGCTGATGGGCGGGCAGAAGGAGACCAACGACCTCTACTTCACGGACTGCCTGCTGCCGGCGGACGCGGCGGTCGGCGAGGTCGGCAACGGCTGGCGTCAGCTGATGACCGGGCTGAACTTCGAGCGGCTGATCCTCGCGGCGATGATCCTCGGCACGGCCGAGCGCGCGTTCGCCGACACCCTCGAGTTCATCACCACGCGCAAGCAGTTCGGCCGGCCGATCGGCAGCTTCCAGTCCCTGCGGCACCGGATGGCCGACCTGGCCACCGAGATCGAATGCACCCGACTGCTGGTCTACTCGGTGGCGCGGGAGGCCGATGCCAACCCGGACAAGATGCTGGCCCGTGAGGCCTCGATGGCCAAGCTGAAGGCCACCGAGACCGCCAAGCGGGTGGCGCTCGAGGGCATGCAGATGATGGGCGGGTACGGATACGCGACCGAGTTCGACATGGAACGCCATGTGCGGGCGACGCTGGTGTCGACCATTTTCGGCGGGACCAGCGAGATCCAGCGCGACATCATCGGCAAGACGTACGGGCTGTGACCGCGCGCTGAGTGTCTATGCTGACGTTCTGCCCGAAGGAGCCTCGATGACCTCGTCCGCCACGTCTCGTAACCCTGCCGGTCCCGCGCTTCGCCGCAGGCCGCAGCTGTCCGACGACGTCGCGGCGCACGTGCGTGGACTGATCATGTCCGGGGGTGCGCGGCCGGGAGAGTTCATCCGGCTCGACGAGACCGCCGCCGAGCTCGGGGTCAGCGTGACCCCGGTGCGGGAGGCCCTGCTGACCCTGCGCGGCGAGGGTCTCGTCGAGCTGGTTCCGCATCGCGGGTACGTGGTGGCGCCGTTGACCCGCGGCGACATCAACGACGTGTTCTGGCTGCAGGGTCAGATCGCCGAGCAGCTCGCGGTCCGTGCCACCGCCGCGGTGACCCCGGATACGCTCGACGAACTGCGCGCGATCAACACCGACCTCGCCGCGGCCGTCGTGGCGGGCGACGCCACCCGGATCGAGGACCTCGAGTTCGGCTTCCACCGGGAGGTCAACCGCCTCGCCGGCGCCACCAAGCTGTCGTGGTTCCTGTTCAACGCCATCCGCTACACGCCCGTGCATTTCTACTCCGGCGACAGGGAGTGGGGCGAGTCCGCGACCGCCAGCCACGACCGGCTGATCGCGGCGATGGCGTCCGGTGACGCCGACGAGGCGGGACGCGAGACCCGTCGGCACTTCACCGACGGCGCCAAGCGGCTGCTCGCGCACCTCGAGCAGACCGGAATCTGGGACTGAGAAAAGGCGTGCTGTCAGGGAACCGTGTTGCTGCGGTGGCAAACTCGGCGTCGGTGACGAGCCGGTAGGCGTAGCCCTCGAGGCCGCCCACCGGTCAGGCGCCCTCTCCCGAGGCACCATCTTCGCGCCCATCACCTCGATGTGACGCGCCGGCAGGAACATCGCTGCGGTCGCCGTTCTCGACCCTGTTGCCTGCCGGTTGCGTTACATCTCCTCGACTCGGCCCCGGAACAGCGATTCCGGGGCCGAGAGGTGCGTCCAGGACTATTCCGTGACGTCTGCGGCCATCGCCTCGATCAGGCTCTTGGGCCGCATGTCGGTCCAGTTGGCCTCGACGTAGGCGACGCAGTCCGGGCGCGAGGTAGGTCCGTGCACCTCGGCCCAGCCCGCCGGGACCTGCGCAAACATGGGCCACAGCGAATGCTGCCCCTCGCTGTTCACCAGAACCAGGAACTGGCCGTCCTCGTCATCGAATGGATTGCTCATTGATCTACCTTTCTCGGAATTTGTCTTGTCCCACAATTATTTTCACGTTTCGAACAGGGAACCTACTTGTCAACCCCGGCTTCTTCGACGGTCCACGCCTCGTTCAGCACCTCCCCGATCCGGGCGAGAGCGGCCGACGAGGCCATCCCCCAGTGCGTTTCCTCGATGCCGTGGGTGATGACCCGGCCGTCCACGAAGTCCTGCCAGGTGTCGGCACCGGCGTTGCCACTGGGGTCGTCCGCGAGGGCGGCGAAGTAGAAGACGTCACCCTTGAACTTGGACGGCACGTGACCATCGGTCATCGCGCCGGCCTCACCCACTGCCGCAATGGCCGCCGCGATCCGATCAGCGCCCATCGCATTGAACGGAGCGGGCAGGTGCGCCATGATGCCTTCCAACAGGTCGTCGGACAGCTCCTCTGCGGCAAGCGAATCCAGCGACAGTCCGGCCGCAGCGCCGTTGTCGGAAACCAGCGCCGGCAAGAGTCCGCCAAGCAGGTCGCCAGCGGTCATCGCACGCTCCGGGAGCGAACCGTCGGTCACCTGGTACGCGTAGCTGTCCATCAGCCCAACCAGTGCGACCTCTTGGCCCATCGCCTGCAACTGCGCCGCCATCGCGTGCGCAATCACGCCGCCGAGCGACCAGCCGACCAGGTGGTACGGGCCTTCCGGTTGCACGGCCCGAATCTTCTCGACGTACAGCCGGGCCCACGCCTCGATCGTCGACGGCACCTCGGCGCCCGACAACGCAGGCGACTGAAGTCCGTAGATCCCCCGCTCTCGGTTGACGAACTGCCCCAGCCCCGCGAAGGCCCACGACACTCCGAGCACCGGATGGACGCAGAACACCGGGGGCTTCGTCCCACCCTCCCGCAACGGGATCAGGACATCGAAGACGGCGTCTTCGCTGAGGTTCTCCAGACCGGAACGAGCCGAGTCGATCCGACCGGCCAACGAGTCGACCGACGAGTTGGTGAACAACCACAACACCGGAATCGCCAGGCCGAGTTCGACGCCCAGACGCACGGCGACCCGGGTGGCCATCAGCGAGTTGCCGCCCAGAGCGAAG
>NZ_BCXG01000017.1 GCF_001894985.1 Rhodococcus tukisamuensis NBRC 100609
ACGACGGGCGCGGGTCAGCCGATGCTGAAGGGGTGGCCGTACAGCGTGGTCTTGGAGTAGTTGTCTCCGACGATCTCGACGACCGTGTACGCGCGGGCCTGGGCGTAGCCGCCGCAGTTCTGCACCTCGAGCTGGGTGTCCTGGTACTGGACCGAGTACTTGCCGTTCTTCTTGAGGTCCTTGCCGGCCACGCTCACGAACTTGACCTGGCCCGCGGAGATCGGGACGGTCAGCGACCCGGACATCGAGGGGCCGTCGAGGCTGATGCCGCCGCCGAAGGAGCCGCTGAGGCCGGTGATGTCGACCTGGCAGCCGACGATGTAGCCGGTGTTGATGCGGGAGACGCCGTGGGTGGAGGAGTTGTTGGTGCCGGGGCTGCCCGCGGCGCCGTTGGTCGGGCCGGCCTCGGTCTCCTTGGTGATTCCGGTGACGTCGGCGGTGACGGTGCCGGAGACCCAGGCGGTGCGGCCGGCGCCGTTCGAGGCCAGCGACGGCGAGATGAGGGCGCTCTCGTCGGTGCGGGTGATGACGGCGCCGGGGGCGTTCTTGGATCCGTCGGGCAGCGGCACGAAGGTGTCGGCGGCGGCGACGCTGGTGGACAGCAGGCCGATGGTCAGGGCTGCTGCGGCGCCGAAACCGCCGACACGGGTGCCGCGGCGCAGGCCGGACAGGCTGTTGGGCATCAAATCGTTCCCCTCACAAGACTTTTCGACCCGGCTTCTCGGGCGCGCGGAGCGCTCGAGCGGCGAGATCCATTCCGCGGGAAACTTAACCAAGGCTAAGTAGGTTTGCAATTTCGTTACCCGGTGACCTTGGTCACGGCTCTGGCTCCGGTCCCGTCGGTCGCATCGCCGCACACCCGTTAGCCTTGCCACATGGCACCCGACAAGACACCCGGACGGCCCGCGAAGAAGGATGCACTGGGGGCCAAAAGGCCCAGCGCGACAGTGAAGAATCGCGGCCCGATCATGGTGCGCCGCGACCGCAAGTCCGGGACGAGCACCGCCGATCAGCGGCTCCTGGACCAGCGCGGTCCGACCGACTGGGTGCACACCGACCCGTGGCGGGTGCTGCGAATCCAGAGCGAGTTCGTCGAGGGCTTCGGCGCGCTCGCGGAGGTGCCCCGCGCCGTCACGGTGTTCGGCTCCGCGCGAACCGGGCCCGATCACCCCGAGTACGTCGTGGGCCGTGAACTCGGCGCCGCGCTCGCCGAGGCCGGGTACGCCGTCATCACCGGCGGCGGGCCCGGCGTGATGGAGTCCGCGAACCGCGGTGCCAGTGAGTCGGGTGGCTACTCGATCGGGCTCGGCATCGAGCTGCCGTTCGAGCAGGGCCTCAACGAGTGGGTCGACCTCGGCATCAACTTCCGCTACTTCTTCGCCCGCAAGACCATGTTCGTCAAGTACTCCCAGGCGTTCATCTGTCTGCCCGGTGGATTCGGCACTCTGGACGAGTTGTTCGAGGCGCTGACCCTGGTCCAGACCCGCAAGGTCACCCGCTTCCCGATCGTGTTGCTGGGCACCGAGTACTGGTCCGGACTGGTCGAGTGGATCCGGAACACCATGCTCGGCGGCGGCAAGATCTCCGAGGGCGACGTCGAGTTGCTGCACGTGACCGACAGCATCGACGAGGCCGTGCGGATCGTCGTCGAGTCGCAGCACGGGGTCGACGCCGCGGAGCTGATGGGCATCGAGGAGGAGTGGTGAGGCCGCTCGGCCGCGCGATCTGCGTGTACTGCGCTTCCGGTCCCGTCGACGGCTCCTACCTGGAGCTGGCCGCGGAGCTGGGCACCGAGATCGGGCGCCGCGGACTGCAACTGGTCTCCGGCGGTGGCAACGTCTCGATGATGGGCGCGGTGGCGGCCGCGGCCCGTGAGGCCGGCGCGTGGACGATCGGGGTCATCCCGAAGGCGTTGGTGCACAGGGAGGTCGCCGACACCGGCGCCGACGAGCTGATCGTCACCGACACCATGCGTCAGCGCAAGCAGATCATGGAGGACCGGGCGGACGCGTTCATCACCCTGCCCGGCGGCATCGGCACTCTCGAGGAACTGTTCGAGACGTGGACCGCCGGCTACCTCGGCATGCACGACAAGCCGGTGGTGATGCTGGATCCGGGCGGACACTACGCCGGGCTGCTGAGCTGGCTGGACGGGCTGCGGGCGGGCGGCTTCGTGCAGCAGCGCGCGCTGGACTCGCTGCGGGTCACCGACACCGTCGCCGCGGCACTGGACGGCTGCGAGCGCTGACGCCGCGCGGGTCCGCGCGGCGACGGGTGGTGCCTCGGGGATCGCCGACTCGGCGTCGTGTCAGGCCGACTTGGCGTCGTGTCAGTATGAAGCCATGACCGAGATTGCCGGAGCGGAGCCTGCGCAGCGACCGGATGTGCCCGGAGCGAAGCCTGCGCAGCGACCAGAGGCACTCATGCCGTTGCCGACCCTGTGTGGCAAGCCGGTGGCGACCGACCGGGCCCTGGTGATGGCCATCGTGAACCGGACTCCGGACTCGTTCTACGACCGCGGCGCCACGTTCACCGACGTGGCCGCGATGGCGGCCGTGCACCGGGCGGTGGCCGAGGGGGCCGATCTGGTCGACATCGGCGGAGTCAAGGCCGGACCGGGCGACGAGGTGGACTCGGCCGAGGAGATCCGACGGGTGGTGCCGTTCGTGGAGGCGATCCGCGCGCAGTACCCGGACCTGTTGATCTCGGTCGACACCTGGCGCTCGTCGGTGGCCCGGTTGGCCTGCGCGGCCGGCGCGGACCTGATCAACGACACCTGGGCGGGCGCGGACGGCGAGCTGGTCGCGGTGGCGGCCGAACTGGGCGCCGGCTACGTGTGCTCGCACACCGGCGGAGCGGTGCCCCGCACCCGGCCGCACCGGGTGCGGTACGACGACGTGGTCGCGGACGTGATCGCCGAGGTGGTCGGTGCGGCGGAACGCGCCCGCGCGCTCGGCGTCCCGGCGGACGGGATCCTCATCGACCCGACCCACGATTTCGGCAAGAACACCTTCCACGGCCTCGAGTTGTTGCGTCGAGTGGACGATCTGGTTAAGACCGGATGGCCTGTGCTGATGGCGTTGAGCAACAAGGACTTTGTCGGGGAGACTCTAGGAGTCGAACTCACCGAGCGGCTGGAGGGCACATTGGCAGCGACAGCACTGGCGGCCGCGAACGGTGCCCGGGTGTTCCGCGTCCACGAGGTTGCCTCCACCCGTCGAGTCGTCGACATGGTCGCGTCCATCGTTGGCACCCGGGCGCCCGCCCGCACCGTGCGGGGCCTGGCATGAGCATCGTGCGCGCGACGGGCGCACAGGTCTGGTCCGAGGCGAACACCTGGGACCACCCGCAGTGGACGGTCGCCGAACTGGAGGCCGCCAAGGGGGGCCGCACCGTCTCGGTGGTCCTCCCGGCCCTCAACGAGGAGAAGACCGTGTCCGCGGTGGTGGACTCGATCCACCCGCTGCTCGGCGGGCTGGTGGACGAGCTGATCGTGCTCGACTCGGGCTCCACCGACGAGACCGCGGAACGGGCGGCGGCCGCAGGTGCCACCGTCGTCAGCAGGGAACAGGCCGTGCCCGAGCTGGCGCCCGCACCCGGCAAGGGAGAGGTGCTGTGGCGCTCGATCGCCGCGAGCACCGGCGACATCATCGCGTTCGTGGACTCCGACCTGATCAACCCTGACCCGCAGTTCGTGCCGAAGCTGCTCGGCCCGCTGCTCACCGTCGACGGCATCCACCTGGTCAAGGGCTTCTACCGGCGTCCGCTGCGGCTCAGCGGCACCGAGGACGCCAACGGCGGCGGCCGGGTCACCGAGCTGGTCGCGCGGCCGATGCTCGCGGCGATGCGGCCGGAGCTGACGGCGGTGCTACAGCCGCTCGGCGGCGAGTACGCGGGCACCCGGGAGCTGCTCTCGGCCGTGCCCTTCGCGCCGGGCTACGGCGTCGAGATCGGGCTGTTGCTCGACACCTACGACCGGCTCGGCCTCAGTGCGATCGGTCAGGTGAACCTCGGGGTCCGCAAGCACCGCAACCGGCCGCTGCTGGAGCTGGGCGTGATGAGCCGGCAGATCATCGGGACCATGTTGGGGCGGTTCGGGATCGAGGACTCGCGGGCCGGGCTGACCCAGTTCCCGGTCCAGGGGGACTCCTTCCTGCCGGTGACCACCGAGGTGTCCCTCGAGGACCGGCCACCGATGAACACGCTGCGGCCCTGACCCGTCGGTGAGGCGCGCCCGTCGGGGCGTGCGGCGACGTCGCGGCGGTCGCGATGTCGGCGGCCCGTGACAAGATCGGGTCATGTTCACGGTGCTGCTCTACCTACTGGTGATGGCGCTCGTCGGTGGCGTCCTGTTCCTGGTGGCGACGTCGGTGTTCGGTCGCGGCGAGGAGATGGCGCCGCTGCCTGCCGGGACGACGGCCACCATGCTGCCGGTCCGGGACGTCGTGGGTGCGGACGTCCGGGCGCTGCGCTTCCAGCAGACGGCCCGCGGCTACAAGGCCAGCGAGGTGGACTGGGCGCTGGACCGACTGGCCGCCGAGATCGACGCGCTGCGCGGCGAACTGGCGCAGGCCCGCACGGAGCCCCAGGCGCCCGAGGAGATCGCGTCGGAGGCGGGCCAGGTGGGCGAGGAGGCTCAGCAATGAGCACTGATCCCGGCCCCGACACCAGGATTCGCTGCCCCTGGGCGGTGGACGCCTCCGGCTCGACGCTCTACCGCGACTACCACGACTTCGAGTGGGGTACCCCGCTGCACGGCCGGGACGAGCTTTTCGAACGGATCTGCCTCGAGGCCTTCCAGGCCGGGCTGTCCTGGATCACGGTGCTGCGCAAGCGGGAGGCGTTCCGGGCCGGGTTCGCCGGCTTCGACGTCGAGGCCGTCGCCGGCTTCGACGCCGACGACGTCGCGCGGTTGACGGCCGATCCCGGCATCGTCCGGAACCGGGCCAAGATCGACGCCTGCATCGGCAACGCCCGAGCCGTGCTGGCGCTGACCGACACGGACCTCGACTCGCTGCTGTGGTCGTTCGCGCCCGAGCCTCGGGGTCGGCGTCTCCGCAGCGTCGGAGACGTCCCGGCGATCACCGTCGAGTCCACCGCGATGTCCCGGGAACTCAAACGCCGCGGCTTCCGGTTTGTCGGTCCCACCACGGCATACGCGCTGATGCAGGCCACCGGGATGGTTGACGACCACCTCGACGAATGCTGGGTTCCGAGGCGCTGACGGAGGCCCCCGGGGCGGCCGGACGGGCCGCCCGTAGGCCGTTTGGGAGCCTCAGGTTCCCGTCGAATCGGACGATAGGGAAGAATATGTCTGTCGACCCGGCAAAATCCGCCGGGACCGGCGGTAAGCCTAGGCGCAGAGCAGGGCGGCGCAGATCTGGAGGGAGCAGGTAATGGCGGCCATGAAGCCCCGGACCGGTGACGGTCCCCTCGAAGCAACCAAAGAAGGACGAGGGATCGTCATGCGGGTTCCGCTCGAGGGTGGAGGTCGGCTAGTCGTCGAACTGACCCCGGACGAAGCCGCTGCACTGGGGGACGAACTCAAGAACGTCACCAGCTAGCTGCTTCGCGGTCGGTGCGGGTTTGCACCGACACTCGACGTGCAACAGGCCCCGCACGCCGTCCCCGGCAGGCGGGGCCTCGTCGTGGGCGCAGTCGGGTGGTCGCTCAGCCCGGAGTCACCGATCCAAGGAGTTTCGATCATGCTCGACGATGTCGTAGACCTGCTCGCGTGCCCGCACTGCGGCAGCTCGCTCGACCCTGTGGACCGCACCCTGCTGTGCGAGCGGGGGCACAGCTTCGACGTCGCCAGACACGGCTACGTCAGCCTGTTGCCGGGGGCCTCGAAGATCACCGGGGACACCGCCGAGATGATCGCTGCGCGCGGACAGTTCCTCGACGGCGGGCACTTCGACCCGCTGCGCGAGGCGGTCGCGTCGGCCTGCGCCACGACGGCCGTCGCCGAGCCCGCGGTGCTCGAGGTCGGTGCCGGCACCGGGCACTACCTCGCGACGGTCCTGGAGACGCTGCCGGGGGCCCGGGGCATCGGGCTCGACGTCTCCAAGCCCGCGGCTCGCCGACTCGCCCGGGCACACCCCCGGGTCGGCGCCGTGGTCGCCGACATCTGGACTCAGCTGCCGGTGCTCGACGCCGCGGTCAGCCATGTGCTCTCTGTCTTCGCCCCACGCAACGCCGCCGAACTACGGCGGGTGCTGCGGACCGACGGCGTACTGGTGGTGCTCACTCCCACGGACCGGCACCAACACGAGCTGGTGGACCTGCTGGGCCTGGTGCGGGTGGACGAGAACAAGACGGTCCGGCTGGGGGCCTCGATGGCCGGTCACTTCGAGCGGGTCGACCGGGTTTCCGTCGACTATCCGATGGCCTTGACCCACAGCGAGATCGAGTCGCTGGTCGCGATGGGACCGTCGGCGCGGCACCTCGACGAGAGGGTGCGTGCGGAGCGGATCGCGCGGCTGCCCGAGCCCGCGGTGGTGACCGCGTCGGTCACCGTCTCCACCTACCGGACGGCGTAGCCGGCGGGCACCCGACCGGTGTAGTGCCCGATCGCCGCCTCGTAGACCGCCAGGGTCTGACGGGCGATCTGCGCCCAGGAGAAGTCCGAGATGGCCCGCCTGCGGCCGGCGCGTCCCATCTCGGCCGCGGCGACCGGGTCGGACGTCACCTCGTTGACGGCCGCAGCCAGCGCCCGCTCGAACGCCTCCGGCTCGTACGAGTTGTAGTGCACGAGGCGGCCGGTGACGCGGTCCACGACGACCTCGGGAATGCCGCCGACGTCCGAGGCCACCACCGCGGTCTCCGTGGCCATCGCCTCGAGATTCACGATGCCGAGCGGCTCGTACACCGACGGACACACGAACACCGTTGCCGCGGAGAGCAGTTCCCGGACCCGTGCGGTGGGCAGCATCTCCCGGACCCAGTGCACGTTGCCCCGCGCGCGGGACAGTTCGGCGACCGCGCGTTCGGTGTCGGCGGCGATCTGCGGGGTGTCCGGCGCACCCGCGCACAGCACCAGTTGCACAGCCGGGTCGAAGTCGTGGGCCGCCGCGATCAGGTGGCGCAGTCCCTTCTGCCGGGTGATCCGGCCGACGAACACGGCGATCGGGGCGTCCGGGTCCACCCCGAGGTCGGTCAGGACCGAGCCGGGCCGGGCCGGCGGTTCCGGGTACCAGACGTCGGTGTCGATTCCGTTGCGCACCACGTGCACTCGATCCGGGTCGACGAAGGGGTAGGCGTCGAGCACATCCGCGCGCATGCCTTCGCTCACCGCGATGACGGCGTCGGCGAACTGCATGGCGTTGCGCTCGGACCACGACGAGATCCGGTAGCCGGCGCCGAGCTGCTCCGCCTTCCACGGCCGACGCGGTTCCAGCGAGTGTGCGGTGAGCACGTGCGGCATCCCGTGCAGTTCGCCGGCGAGGTGCCCGGCCAGGCCGGTGTACCAGGTGTGCGAGTGCGCCACGTCCGCCCCGGCCGCGGCCGCGGCCATCCGAAGTTCGGCGGAGAGCATCGAGAGCGCGGGATTGGCCGCCGCCAGAGCCGGATCCGGCTGGTGCACGACGGCGCCTTCGCGGGCGATGCCCATGCAGTGCACGTCGACCTCGCAGAGCCGCGTGAGCTGCGCGACGAGCTCGGTGACGTGGACCCCGGCCCCGCCGTAGATCTCGGGTGGGTACTCCCTGGTCATCATTGCCACGCGCACGGGCTAAACGTAGCCGCCGCGGCCGGGGACGGCCACCGCTCCCGGACCGCGGCGGTTCGGGCGTGTCCCGGACCCGGGCGGGTCGCTCTCGGGCGGGGCCTCGGGCGGGTCCCGGTAGCGGGGGTGGGGCGGTGCCGATAGGTTGACAGGGTGAGGAGCCAGCCGCATGTGCTTGGAATCGTGCTCGCCGGCGGCGAGGGGAAGCGTCTTCATCCCCTGACCGCGGACCGGGCGAAGCCCGCCGTGCCGTTCGGTGGGGCCTACCGGCTCATCGACTTCGTGCTCAGCAACCTGGTCAACGCCGGTTACCTCCGGATCTGCGTGCTGACCCAGTACAAGTCGCACTCCCTGGACCGGCACATCTCCCAGACCTGGCGGCTGTCCGGATTCGCGGGGGAGTACATCACCCCGGTCCCGGCCCAGCAGCGGCTCGGCCCGCGCTGGTACACCGGCAGCGCCGACGCCATCTTCCAGTCGTTGAACCTGGTGTACGACGAGGACCCCGAGTACATCGTCGTGTTCGGCGCGGACCACGTGTACCGGATGGACCCGGAACAGATGGTCCAGCACCACATCGACTCCGGCGCCGGCGTGACGGTCGCGGGGATCCGGGTGCCGCGCAGCGAGGCGACGGCCTTCGGCTGCATCGACAGCGACGAGTCGGGGCGGATCACCCAGTTCCTGGAGAAGCCGGTGCACCCGCCGGGCACCCCCGACGACCCCAACGTCACCTTCGCGTCGATGGGCAACTACGTGTTCACCACCAAGGTGCTGGTGGACGCCATCCGGGCGGACTCGGAGAACTCCGACTCCGACCACGACATGGGCGGCGACATCATCCCCGCGCTGGTGGCGGCCGGCGCCGCCGCGGTCTACGACTTCAAGGACAACGTGGTGCCTGGCGCCACCGACCGGGACCGCGGCTACTGGCGCGACGTCGGGACCATCGACGCGTTCTACGAGGCGCACATGGACCTGGTCTCCGTGCACCCGGTGTTCAACCTCTACAACCGGCGCTGGCCGATCCGCGGCGCGGCTGAGAACCTGGCGCCGGCTAAGTTCGTGCAGGGCGGTCTGGCGCAGGAGTCGGTGGTCGGGGCGGGGTGCATCCTGTCCGCGGCGACGGTGCGCAACTCGGTGCTCAGTTCCAACGTGATGGTCGACAGCGGCGCCACCGTGGAGGGCAGCGTGCTGATGCCCGGTGTCCGGGTCGGCAAGGGTGCCGTGGTGCGGCACGCCATCCTCGACAAGAACGTGGTGGTGGGGGAGGGCGAGATCATCGGCGTCGACCTCGAGCGGGACCGTCAGCGGTTCGCGGTCAGTGCCGGCGGCGTGGTCGCCATCGGCAAGGGCGTCTGGATCTAGGGCGGGGAATCTGGACCCGGTCAGCCGGTCCGCAGGTCCCGTCGGCGCAGGCCCACCAGCCCGGCCGCGATCAGCGCCACGTCGATCAGCAGCAGCCACGCCACCGGTGCGAACTCGAACGGGGCGCCGGGGAGCTTGGGTGTGTGGGTGAACGGCTCGAGGTCGAGCACCCACTGCGGGACGCCGGAGATCGACCCGAGCAGGTACAGCGCGACGAACGCCACCAGCACACCCCACGCCACCGGTGTGAACCGCGGCGCCAGCCCGAACAGCGCGACGGTCACGGCGGCGAGCATCCAGATCGCGGGCAGCTGCACCAGGGCGGCGGCCAGCACGCCGGGCAGCGTGCCGCCGACGTCGCCGGCCGCGGCCCCGTAGGCCAGCCCCGCCACCAGTCCCGCGGCCAGCATCGCCACGGCCGGACCGGCGATCGCGAGCACGAGATGGCTCGCGGCCCACCGGGTTCGGCCGACCGCGCCGGAGAGCACCGTCTCGCCGCGCTGCGCGACCTCCTCGCCGTGCAGTCGCAGCGCCGACGAGATCGCCAGCGCCGCAGCGCCGACCGCGAGCATGGTGAACGCGATGGTGACGAAGGAGTCCTCCAGGGCCTGCGATCCGCCGATCCGGTTCACGATGTCCCGGATCGCGTCGCTGCCCCCGATCTCGTCGCCGATGCCGTGCACCACGCTGCCGATCAGCAGGGCGTATAGGCAGATTCCCACGGTGGACGCCACGAGCGCGCCCCGCTGCAGCCGCCACGACAGGCCGAACGGGCCGCTCAGCGCGGGCGCCGCGGTGGGCGGCCCGGGACGTTCGGCGATCAACCCGGCCCCGACGTCACGCCGCCGCAGCAGCGCGTAGGCCACCGCCGTGAGCGCGACCGTCGCCGTCAGGTGCAGCAACAGCACCCACCAGCGGTCGCCGGCGTACGGGCGCACCTGAAGGGACCAGCCCAGCGGCGAGAGCCACGACAGCGCCCCCGAGCCGGCGTCGCCGACGGCCCGCAGCGCGAAGGCCGCCCCGAGCGCGGCGAACGCGATGCCGCGGGCGGTGCGGGCGCTGGTGCTGAGCTGGGCGGCGACCGCCGCTACCGCGGTGAACACGATCCCGGAGCCGGCCAGCGCGAGACCGAAGGCCAGCGAGCCGGCGTGCGGCACGTCGGTGGTGAGCAGTCCGGCGGTGCCGATCAGCCCGGTCGCGATCGAGGCGCCGAAGGCGACCGTCAACGCGGCGGTCAGGCCGGCATACCGGCCGACGGAGGTGGAGTCGAGAAGTTCTGTCCGGCCGGACTCCTCCTCCGCTCGGGTGTGCCGGATCAGGGTCAGGATCACCGCGACCGCGATCAGGGTGTGGAACATGCCGGCCTTCCAGATGCCGACCGCGCCCAGGCTGTCGTTGTAGATCGCGCCGTACATGGCGCGTTGCGCGGGACTGCTCATGATCGTGGCCGCGAAGGATGCGCGGTCCGCCTCGGAGGGGTAGACGCTCTCGATGCTGCCCACGTACACCGACGCCAGCGGCAGCGACAGCAACAGCACCCACAGCGGCAGCACGAACCGGTCTCGTCGCAGGACGAGTCGCAGCAGTGCGAAGGCGCCGGTGAAGTTCGACGCTCGCCGCGGGGCCGCCGCGGGCGGGCGCCGGCCGGCGATCGTGGCGGTGCTCATGCCGACACCTTCTCCCCACTGGTCTCGGGGCCGTCGACCCCTGTTGTTCCGTCGGCCTCTGTCGTTCCGTCGATCTCGTAGTGGCGCAGGAACAACTCCTCCAGGGTCGGCGGCTTGCTGACCAGGCTGCGCACGCCGGTGTCGCCGAGGACCCGGATCAGTTCGCCGAGGTGCTCGCTGTCGACCTGGCAGTGCAGGGTGTGATTGTCGAGAGAAACATCCTCGACGCCGGTGAGGTGGCTGAGATCTCCTGGGTCGCCGAGCAGTTCGGCGCTGATGGAGGTGCGGCTCAGGTGACGCATGTCGGCGAGCGCGCCACTCTCGACCGTCCGGCCGGCGCGGATGATCGTCACCCGTTGGCACAGCGCCTCCACCTCGGACAGGATGTGACTCGACAGCAGCACCGTGACGCCGCGCCGCGCCGCCTCGGTGACGCACTCACGAAAGACCTTTTCCATCAACGGGTCCAGTCCGGATGTCGGTTCGTCGAGCAGCAGCAGTCGTGCATTCGACGACAGGGCCGACACCAGGGACACCTTCTGCCGGTTGCCCTTCGAGTAGGTTCGCGCCTTCTTGCGCGGGTCGAGGTCGAACCGCTCGATGAGTTCGGCGCGCCGCGAGGCGTCGATGCCGCCCCGCATCCGGCCGAGCAGGTCGATCGTCTCCCCGCCCGACAGTGAGGGCCACAGAGTGACGTCGCCTGGCACGTAAGCGATCTCGCGGTGCAGGTCGACCGCGTCGGCCCACGGGTCGCTGCCCAGGACGCGGGCGGTCCCGGAGGTCGCCTGGAGGATTCCGAGCAGCACCCGGACGGTGGTCGACTTCCCGGAGCCGTTGGGCCCGAGGAAGCCGTGCACCTCGCCCTCGCCGACGGTGAGGTCCAGGCCGTCGAGCGCGTGCACCTGGCCGAAGTGCTTGTGCAGGTCGTGGACTTCGATGATTTCAGTCATCGATTCTCCTAAGAGGCTGTACCGCTTGTGCTTTCGGCGCCTGTCGAGGATTCGGAGCGCTGCTGGAGGACTGTGTCGAAGAAGGTCGTGTCGATGAACAGGCCCTCGGTGAAGAGTTCGAGGGCGGGAAACATGATCTCGTCCGTGAGGTCGCGCAACGCGCGCCCCCAGTCGACGGGGTCCTCGTGCTCGCCCCGCATCTGCAGGAACAGCAGGGTGCCGCCCATGTTCTGCATCGCGAGGTAGCGCGCCCGTGCCGCCGGGTCCCGGCTGGGCCGGAGTGTGCCGGCGGCCACCGCGTCCGCCAGGTACTGCTCGGTGGTGGCGACGAGGTGCTCGAACATCGACCGCGCCAGTGAGCCGCCGGCCTGGTAGCTGCGCACCAGGTAGGCCACCAGGGGTGCGTACTCCTCGACCTCGGCGAGTTGTTGCAGCAGCCCGGTGGCGCTGGGCCTGGTCAGGGACTCGGTCTTGGCGACCCGGATGGCCTCGAGGACGTGGGCGTCGCACTCCTCCCGCAGCGCGTCCTTGGACCCGAAGTGGTGGTTGACCAGTCCGGGCGAAACGCCGGCGGCCGCGGCGACCGCACGCACGCCGGTCGAGAATCCCTGCTCGCCGAACACGGCGATCGCGGCGTCGCGGATCCGGGCGCGGGTGGTCCGGTCCCGGCTGAGGGCCTGCGGGTCGACGTTCATTGAACGCATGTTCAAAACTCTAAACGCCCGTTCAATCGGGCGGCAAGGGGTCGGCCCGTCAAGGAAACGTCAAAATGCGTCAGCCGCGGGAGGCGCAGAGCACTCCGTCGCCGACCGGCAGCAGCACCTTGGTCAGCCGGTCGTCCTCGGCGATCGCGCGGGCCGCCGCGCGGACCGCGAGAGTGGTCGCGTCGCGGGCCGTCACATCGACCACCCGGCCGCCGTACAGCGCGTTGTGCAGCACCAGCACCCCGCCGGGGCGCAGCAACCGCACGCACTCCTCGACGTAGCGCGGGTGGTCGGCCGGCGAGGTGTCCACGAAGACCAGGTCGTAGGCGCCGTCGGCGAGTCGCGGCAGCACCTCGAGGCCGTCGCCGTTGATCAGGCGCGTCCGGGAGGAGGTGATGCCGCCGGACCGGAAGGCGTCCTTGGCGGCGCGCTGCAGCTCGGGTTCCGCGTCGATGGTGGTGAGCACGCCGTCCGCACGCATGCCGTCGAGCAGCCACAGGCCGCTCACGCCGGCGCCGGTGCCGATCTCCACCACGGTCCGGGCGTCGAGCATCTGCGCGAACAGGCTGAGCAGTGCGCCCACAGACGCCGGCACGGGATCGCCGCCCAGGTCCTCGGCCCGTTCGCGGGCGGAAAGGAGGACCTCGTCCTCCAGGACGGAGTCCTCGGTGTGGGCCAGTATCTGGTCGCCATTGGTCTGCACGATGTCGAGGCTATCGCCGTCGCGGCGCGGCCGGGCACAGGCGCGCGAGTACGGCGGATTCTCAGGCCCCGCTCAGGTTGCTCATAGTGCGCGCACATCCGGGTACGAAAGGCTGAACGCGTCACGAGATCACCAGACCGCATCGGTGGCAGCTACGAACGTGAAGTCGCGACGGGGAACATTCCGGACAACCCGGGCGTTGTACCCGTTACGCGTCGAAAGCGTGTCGCGTAGTTGCCGCCAGCTGTCCTGAGCAGGAGGTCCACCACATCTCGATGATCAACGCCGAGCCCGTCCTCGCCGCCGCATCCGCCCAGCTCCCTGATCTGGACAAGCTCTCCGATCCGGACCGGTTGCTCGAATCGGCCGAGTCCGCCGACCTGCGCGGCACGGCCGCGTTCGACGCGAGCGGCGGCCAGTCCGCCATGCCGTCGTGGGACGAACTGGTCCGTGAACACGGCGATCGCGTCTACCGACTGGCCTACCGGCTGTCCGGGAACGCCCAGGACGCGGAGGACCTCACCCAGGACACATTCATCCGGGTTTTCCGTTCGCTGTCGAATTACCAGGCCGGCACGTTCGAGGGTTGGCTGCACCGGATCACGACAAACCTCTTCCTCGACATGGTGCGCCGCCGTAACCGGATCAAGATGGAGGCGCTGCCCGAGGACTACGAGCGGGTGCCCTCCGATCGGCCGAACCCCGAGGAGATCTACCACGACGCCCGCCTCGACCCGGACCTCCAGGACGCGCTCGACTCGCTGGCCCCGGAATTCCGTGCCGCCGTCGTGCTCTGCGACATCGAGGGCCTGTCGTACGAGGAGATCGGTGCCACACTGGGCGTGAAGCTCGGTACCGTACGGAGTCGGATCCATCGCGGACGGCAGGCGCTGCGGGACCACCTGTCAGCCTCGGCTGCGGCCGCGGGCAGGACAGGTACATCGGCGGTGACCACACGGTGAAGGTGCAGGAGGGATCGATGACGCAGGCAGGCCGACGGCGCCAGTTCAGTTCCACCGAGCATCTGGCCAGCGAGGCCGTCGCCGCGTACGTAGACGGCGAACTGCAGATGAACGCCTACCTCCGGGCCGCCCAGCACATCGCGGAGTGCCCGGAGTGTGCGGCCGCGGTGGACGCGCAGCAGCATGCCCGGGTGGCGTTGCGCCGCTCGGCCGAGATCAGCATGCCCAGCGGGCTGCTGGGACTGCTCAGCCAGATCCCCATGTGCACCCCGCCCGCGGACGCCGAGCCCGACGACCGGCCCGGTGCGGACTCCCCGTTCGGACGTCGGCGCGCCGCGCTGTCCGCGCGGATGAACTCCTACTCGCTGCCGACTTGGCGCCGATTCCGCTGACCTCACCCCTGTCCGCGTCGGTGCTCGCCGATGTGACGGCGTCGGTGATACTGGAACACGTGACTGCCGCCAACGAGGGACGCGAGTCCGCGTGAACTCCGACTCGACCCAGCCGGACTCCGCCCCGCCGCGCCTCGCGCCCCGCCCGCTCTACCGCCCCGCCGTGGACCCGGCGTCCGCCGCCGCGTTCGGTCGCCCGGCCGGTACCAGCGAGTCCTTCGCCCCCGCCCGCGACGCCGGCCACGACCCCGCCCTGACGATCGGGCCGCCCGACCCGGTCCTGGCCGAGGCGTTCGGCCGGCCCCACGACGCCGTCGAGTCCATCCAGCGTGACCCGGACGGCGACGCACCCCGCCACCCGGAGCCGACGGCACCCGCCGATCCGTGGCGTGATCCCGATGCCGCGGTCAGCCTCGGCTCGGCCGCGCTGACGCCGCCGCCGGTGGCCGCGGCGCCCCCCGCACCCAAGCTCACCGTCCGCGACGTCCTGCTCGGCGACCGGATTGCGCCGCGCGCGCTGGCGGTCCTGGTCGGCGGCGCGCTGGCCATCGGGCTGGTCGGCGGCGTCGTGGGACGGGTCACCGCCGAGAACGTCGGCGCGCTCACCAGCCAGAAGGTCTCGCTCACCCAGTCCGGTACCGACGACCGCGAGGCCGGCCAGGTGGCCAAGGTCGCCGCCGCAGTGCAGCCGTCGGTGGTCTCCATCCAGGTGGCGCTCGGCGACGAGTCCGGCACCGGCTCCGGCGTGGTCATCGACGGCGCCGGCTACATCGTCACAAACAACCACGTGATCTCGATGGCCGCCACCGACCCCGAGAAGGCGACGCTGCGCGTGGTGTTCGACGACGGCACCCGGGTGCCCGCCGAGATCGTCGGCCGCGACACCAAGACCGACCTCGCCGTGATCAAGGTGAACGTCGGCAACCTCACCGTGGCCGAGCTCGGCAGGTCCGCCGACGTCTCGGTCGGGGACGACGTGGTCGCGGTGGGGTCGCCGCTGGGCCTGAGCAACACGGTGACCAGTGGCATCGTCAGCGCGCTGCACCGGCCGGTCCGGCTCGGCGGCGACGGCACCGACACCGATGCGGTCATCGACGCGGTGCAGACCGACGCGGCGATCAACCCCGGCAACTCCGGCGGGCCGCTGGTGGACCACGAGGGCCGGGTCATCGGCATCAACTCGGCGATCCGCAGCGAGAGCGGTGGTTCGGTGGGACTCGGTTTCGCGATCCCGGTCGACGACGTCACCGCGGTCGCCCAGGCGCTGATCCGTGACGGCGTCATGCACCACTCGGAGATCGGCGTCAACGCGCGGTCGGTGACCAACGAGCAGACCACCGGCGCCCAGGTCGCGAACGTGCAGGCAGGCAGCCCGGCCGAGCAGGCGGGCATCGTCGAGGGCGACGTCATCGTCAAGGTGGGGGACCGAGCGGTGGCCGGCGCGGACGAGTTGGTGGTGGCCGTGCACCAGCAGCCGGCAGGCCAGTCCGTGCCGGTGCAGCTGATCCGCTCAGGACGCTCGGTCGAGGTGCAGGTGACGCCGGTTTCGGACTGATCCCACTCCACCTGTTGTGAGTTTGGCGGTGCGGGCGGCGGTCCGTGGCGGCGACACGTACTCTGGTCAACGTGTTTGGCAACATTGGCTGGGGCGAGTTCATGGTCCTGCTCGTCGCGGCGCTCGTCATCCTCGGACCCGAGCGTCTGCCCGGTGCTGTGTCCTGGGTGACGAAGTCGCTGCGTCAGGTGCGCGACTACGCCGGTGGCGCCACCTCGCAACTCAAGAACGAGCTCGGACCGGAGTTCGAGGACCTGCGTAAACCCCTCGCGGACCTGCAGCAGTTGCGCGGCATGACCCCGCGAGGGCTGATCACCAAGCACCTGCTGGACGGTGACGACTCGGTGCTCCGTGACGTCGAGAGCCTGCCCGGCGACATCAAAGCTGCCGCGACAGGACCGGCTGCGGCCGCTGCCGGGGCCGTGGGACCGCCGTCCCGGCCAGCCCCCACGCCGCTGGCCGAGGGCGAGCGCCCGCCCTTCGACTACGACGCCACCTGACCTCGGCGCGAACTTCGACACCCGACACGACGGGCCCTGCCGGAATTCCGGCAGGGCCCGTCGTGGTTCGGGCGGAAGTCGGGCCGGTCAGGACCCGAAGATGTTCTCGATGAGACCTGGTTCGCCGACCCACCCGCCGCTGCCGGTGTCGAGCGAGCCGAACATCGGCCGGATCGGCGCCGGCGCAACCAGGTCGCGGTGGCTGTTCGCGAAGACCACCTCGCCGTCGACCGTGCAGCGGTGCCGCACCTCGTAGACCCCGTCCGCCACGGCGGGCCACGAGTAGCCGATCCAACCGTCGGAGTTCGGGGCGGTAGGGGCGATGTCCCGGACCACCGTGCCGGTGCCCTGGTCGAGCAGGGTGGCGCCGCAGAGCGCAGCCGCGTCGACCCCCTCGACCGACGCGACCACGTCGCTCTCGATGATGTCGGCGCTGGACACGACGGCCGCGGATGCGACGCCGGGGGAGAGGAACAGCAGGGGCACGGTGGTGACGGAGAACAGCGCGGTGCGGAGGACGGCCTTGTTCATACCCGGATTCCTGTCGTCGGATGCCGCAGGACGGCATCGATGATTGGTTCGGGTGCGAAGGTAACCTGCTGGGCGATTTGTCGGAGTCGAATCGCCCAGCCGCGGTTGCTAAAGGTGACGCGTGGTGTCGATGCCGAGCGACATGCCGGCCAGTCCGCGCGAGCGCACCGCCAGCTTCTCGGCGATCTCACGCAGCGCCGTGCCGGCCGGGGAGTCGGGCGCGCTGAGCACGATCGGGACGCCCTCGTCGCCGCCCTCACGGACCGCCTGCTCGAGCGGGATCTGGCCGAGCAGCGGCACCTTGGCGCCGACGGCCTTGGTGAGCCGGTCTGCGACGGACTGGCCGCCGCCGGAGCCGAAGACGTCCATCCGGGTGCCGTCGGGCAGGTCCATCCAGGACATGTTCTCCACGACCCCGACGATGCGCTGGCGGGTCTGCAGCGCGATCGCGCCCGCCCGCTCGGCGACCTCGGCCGCGGCCTGCTGCGGGGTGGTGACGACCAGGATCTCCGCGCCGGGGATCAACTGGGCGACGGAGATCGCGACGTCACCGGTGCCCGGCGGCAGGTCGAGGAGCAGCACGTCCAGGTCGCCCCAGAAGACGTCCGCCAGGAACTGCTGCAGCGCGCGGTGCAGCATCGGCCCGCGCCACACGACGGGGGTGTTGCCCTGGGTGAACTGCGCGATCGAGATGAGCTTCACGTCGTGCGCCTGCGGCGGCATGATCATCCGCTCGACCTGCGTCGGCTTGGCGTCGGTGCCGAGCATGCGGGGCACCGAGTGGCCGTAGATGTCGGCGTCGAGCACGCCGACGGACAGGCCGCGGGCGGCCATCGCGGCGGCGAGGTTGACCGTGACGGAAGACTTTCCGACGCCGCCCTTGCCGGAGGCGACCGCGTACACGCGGGTCAGCGAGCCGGGCTGGGCGAACGGGATGACCGGTTCGGCCGAGTCGCCGCGCAGCGACTTGCGCAGTTCGGTGCGCTGCTCGTCGTCCATCACGTCGAGTTCGACGCGGATGGCGCCGATGCCGGCGACGTCGGCGACGGCCTTGGTGACCCGGTCGGTGATCTCCGTGCGCATCGGGCAGCCGGCCGTGGTGAGCAGGACGACGATGTCGACACTGGCGTCGTCGGCGATCTCGACGCTCTTGACCATCCCGAGCTCGGTGATGGGTTTGCGGATCTCGGGGTCGAGTACCCGGGCGAGCGCGCTACGAACGTCGGACTCGGTCACTGCTGGCATACCCCCCATGGTAGTTGGGTGCCGAATCAGTGGATTCGCGGGAGGGCGTCCGCGGTCGGGCCGATGCCGGTGGAGTACGCCAGCGACCAGGCCGTCACGTTCGCGACGTAGGCCATCGAGTTGTTGTACCGCAGGATCGCCTTGGTGGCGGAGGTGAGGTCACGCATGTTGGTGCCGCCGTCGCACAGGTAGTTCGCGGTCGCCATCGCCGCGTCGTAGAGGTTCTGCGGGTCGATGACGCCGTCGCCGTTGCCGTCGGCGCCGTAGCGCTCCCACGTCGTCGGGATGAACTGGGTCGGGCCGACGGCGCGGTCGTAGACGGCGTCGCCGTCGAGGCGGCCGCCGTCGCTGTCCATGATCACGGCCTGGCCGGGCAGGCTGCCGTCGAGCGGCAGGCCGATGACAGGTTCGAGCAGGTTGCCCTTGTCGTCGGCCTTGCCGCCGTTGGCGTGGCTGGACTCGACCCGGCCGATGCCGGCCACCTGCATCCAGGAGATGCCGCAGCCGGGGCTCCGCTCCGCCTCGATGCGCTCCGCGTTCTGGTACGCGGCGAAGTTGATGCCGGGGATGCCGAGCGGGCCGTCCGGCAGCGGCACGGGGATGGGGGCGGGCGCGGCGGCGGCCGGCTCGGGGATCGCGACCGGCGCGGGGGTCTCGGCGGCGGGCTGAGCCTCGGCGGCCGGGGTCGCGACGGGGGCGGGGGCGTCCGGGATCGGCGCGGACTTGGCGGTCGTGGCGAGGAAGGGAATGGCGGGCGCGGCGCCCGAGGTGGCGGCCACTGCGACCAGTCCGCCGGGGATCATTCCGGTCAGTGCGATGACGGAACTGCGGCGCAGCGCAGAGTCGGACTTCTTGTTGTGACGACCCACCGAGATACCTCCTGCGAACCCCGGGTGGGGCTTTGCGATTGCTGTAGACCGCAGTCGAGGCTACCCGATTCGAGATTGTTCCGTTATTCATCTGTAATCAAAAAACCGAGACAGTTGTAATTTATGCAGGCCAGCGCGGTTTTTTAGGTGTGTCGTTTTGATATCGAACGGGCGCGTCGGAGTTACCTGAGTGCCCGGAGTTTCTTACGGGCCAAAAGGCCCCGGAGTCGGAGCCTCCGGGAGCGGAGCCCTGTTACGGAAGCGGCGCGGGGGCGGGGGCGGCCCCCGGTGCCCCCGGCGCGGGTGCCGGCGCGCCAGGGGGGCCGGGCGCGGCAGCCGGTGCTCCCGGGGTCCCCTCGGGGGCGGGCGCCGGCGGGCAGAAGATCAGGCACGGCAGTTCCGGCAGCGCGGGCAGGCCCGGGATCAGCGGCGCGGGGGCGGGGGCCTGCGGTGACGCGGGCGCTGCGGCGTCCAGCGCGGGCGAGTGGTCGCCGATCCTGGCCGGGTCGGCCGGCTTCGTCGGCGCGACGGGTGTGGCGGGTTCGGTGGTGACATCCGGGATCGAACCCGCGGTCGGGGTGCCGCCCGCGGCGTAGGCGGCCGACCAGGCCAGCACGTTCGACGCGTACGCGGCCGAATTGTTGTACCGCAGCACCGCCTTGAGTTCCTGGGCCGGCTCGCGCAGGTTCAGCCCGCCGGAGCAGAGGTACCGCGCGGCCGCGAGTGAGGCGTCGAAGACGTTGTTCGGGTCCGAGACGCCGTCGTCGTTGCCGTCCGCGGCGTAGCGGGCCCAGGTGCCGGGAATGAACTGCATCGGCCCCACCGCGCGGTCGTGCCGGGGGTCCCCGTCGAGTCGGCCGCCGTCGGTGTCGGCGATGACGTTGTTGCCGGCCAGCGTGCCGTCCAGGGTCGGGCCGAGGATTCCGGTCACGGTGGTGCCCGTGGCGTCGGTGCGCCCGCCGCCGGCATGCCCGGACTCGATCCGGCCGATCCCGGCCAGCAGGTGCCAGCTCACGCCGCAGCCCGGGGCCTGCGTGGCCATGGTGGCCTCCGCGGCCCGGTAGGCGCCCAGCACCAGCTCCGGGATGCCCAGCGCACTCAGCGAGACCGGGATCGGGGTGAGCTTCTCGGCCACCGCTGGCGGCAGCTCGAACCGGACCGGCGGGGGCGGGGTGTAGGCGCGGGGGGTGCGGACGGGGCGCGGGGCCGGCGCGATCAGTCCCACCGTGCCGGTGGGTGCGGCGACGGCCGGAGCCGGAGCCGGCTCGGTGGCCAGGTCCGACGCGTTAACGGCACCTGCGGACGACACGGCCGTCGCGAGCGACACCAGCACTGTTGCGGCCGCGGTCGCCATCCCCCTGATCCGCATTCACCCTCCTCGGCACGTCGCCCCCCGGAAATGTGATTCAGGTTACATAACGGAAACGGCCGTGTTCACCTTTTGTATCGGCGGCGGAGCAGGGTTCGCTACGGCCGGCGGTCAGCCGCGCGGCGTCCGGGTGACGTCGGCGTCGCGGTCGGCTAGCAGGCCCTTGATCTCGTCGAGTTCGCGGCGCAGGTAGTCGCGCGTGGCGACCTCGCCCACCGCGATCCGCAGCGCAGCGAGTTCCCGGGCCAGGAACTCGGTGTCCGCCTTCGTCTGCTCGGCCCGGGCCCGGTCCTCCTCGAGCGAGACCCGGTCGCGGTTCTCCTGACGGTTCTGTGCCAGGAGGATCAGCGGCGCCGCGTAGGCGGCCTGGGTGGAGAAGGCCAGGTTCAGCAGGATGAAGGGGTACGGATCCCACTGCAGTCCCACGGCGGTGATGTTGAGGGCGATCCACACGATCACCACCGCGGTCTGGATGACCAGGTACTTGCCGGTGCCGAGGAAGCGGGCGATCGACTCGCTGACCCGGCCGACGGCCTCGACGTCGATGTTCAGGCCCAGGCGCCGCGGACCGCGGGGCGTGTCCAGGCGCTGACGGTCGGGGGTGGACTTCTCACTCATCGTCTTCCGCCTCCTCGCGCCAGTCGGTCGGCAGCAGGTGATCGAGCACGTCGTCGACGGCGACCGCGCCGAGCAGGTGCTCCTCGTCGTCGACCACCGGCCCGCACACCAGGTTGTACCGGGCGAAGTACCGGGTCACCGTGGTCAGCGAGTCCTCGGGGTCGAGCCGGGTCAAGTCGGTGTCAAGGATGCCGCCGACCAGTGTTGCGGGTGGTTCGCGCAGCAGCCGTTGCAGGTGCACGCAGCCCAGGTAGCGCCCGGTGGGGGTGGAGATCGGGGGCCGGACCACGAACGCGATGCTCGCCAGGGCGGGTGTCAGGTCGGGGTGCCGGGCCCGGGCCAGGGCCTCGGCCACCGTCGTGGCCGGGGTCAGGATCACCGGTTCCGGGGTCATCAGGCCGCCGGCCGTGTCGGGGGAGTGCTGAAGCAGCCGTCGGACGGGTTCCGAGTCCACCGGATCCATCAGCTGCAGCAGCGACTCGGCCTCGGCGTCGGGCAGCTCGCCGAGCAGGTCGGCGGCGTCGTCGGGGTCCATGGCCTCGAGCACGTCCGCGGCACGCTCCACCTCGAGGTGCATCAGCAGATCCGTCTGGGAGTCGGTGGGCAGCTCCTGCACCACGTCCGCGAGCCGCTCGTCGTCGAGCGCGATCGCCAGCTCGTACCGGCGCTTGTCCGGCAGGTCCCGCATCGCGTTGGCCACGTCGGCGGGCCGCATCCCCTCGAACTGGGCCAGCAGTTGGGCGACGCCCTGGCCGGGCAGTGCCAGCTGGGACTGGGTCAGGCCCTGCACGTGTGGCCACTCCACGACATGCACGGCGGCACGGCGGGAGAGCCGTCCGCGCGGCCGCTGGACGGCGACCCGGGAGACGACCCAGTCGCGGGTGCGTGTCAGCTCGATGCCGAGGTCCACCACCAGCACGTCCTGGCCGGCGAGCTCCTCGAGTTCGGGGTCGTCGATCCGCACCGGGGTGTCGAGGACCTGCGCGAGGACCAGTACCTCGCCCGGCTTCTGGGCGAACCTGCGCAGGCTCACGTTCCCGGTGACCGTGACCGAGCCGGGGGCGATCGCCGTCACCCGCAGCATCGGGATGAAGATCCGGCCCCGGGTGAGCAGTTCCACGACCAGTCCGAGCACCCGCGGTCGCTGCCGTCCCACGCGAATGGTGATGACGACGTCACGCACCCTGCCGATCGATTCGCCGTCAGGTCCGAGCACCACCAGGCCCGCGAGCCTGGCTGCGAAGACCTTGCTCACTGCTGCCATGATGGCAAGGCTAATTCGCTCGGTGTCCCGACGTCGGATCGCGGGCTGGTAGACGCGGTTCTCCGGGGGCACACCACCCCATTTTTCTGGAGGTCCTCATGGTGCACGCGCGTTCGCGGCGGTCCGTCCTGGCGGTCCCCGGCAGCAGCCGGAAGATGATCGAGAAGGCGAAGGGCCTGCCCGCCGACGAGGTCTTCCTCGACCTCGAGGACGCGGTCGCGCCCATCGCAAAGGCGCAGGCGCGCAGCGAGATTGTCGACGCACTGAACTCCGACGGATGGGGCGGGCAGATCAAGGTCGTCCGGGTCAACGACTGGACCACCGAGTGGACGTACGCCGACGTCGTCGAGGTCGTCTCCGGCGCGGGCGCCAACCTGGACGCGATCCTGCTTCCGAAGGTGACCGAGGCGGCTCACGTGCAGGCGCTGGACCTGCTGCTGACCCAGGTGGAGAAGGCCAACGGGCTCGAGGTGGGACGGATCGGCATCGAGGCGCAGATCGAGAATGCGCTCGGGCTCACCAACATCGACGCCATCGCGACGGCCAGTCCCCGGGTGCAGACCCTGGTGTTCGGTCCGGCGGACTTCATGGCGAGCATCAACATGCGGACCCTGGTGGTGGGGGAGCAGCCGGACGGGTACGACACCGGCGACGCCTACCACCACATCCTGATGACCATCCTGATGGCCGCTCGCGCCCACGGCCTCGAGGCGATCGACGGTCCCTACCTGCAGATCCGCGACGTCGAAGCCTTCCGGCGGGCGGCGGGGCGCACGGCGGCGCTCGGCTTCGACGGCAAGTGGGTGCTGCACCCCACCCAGATCGACGCGGCCAACGAGGCGTTCAGCCCGCGCCAGGCCGACTACGACCGCGCCGAGATGATCCTCGACGCCTACGAGTTCCACACCTCCGCGGCCGGTGGTGGCAGGGGTGCCGCGATGCTCGGGGACGAGATGATCGACGAGGCGAGCGCGAAGATGGCGCAGGTGATCGCGGGCAAGGGGCGGGCGGCCGGGATGGCACGGACAATGCGGTTCGACCCCGAATCTCCGTAAAATGGACATCGGCGGACGCTCGCACCATCCTGGTGAGGGCACGCCCGGCCCGGTACCGCCGAGAACCGACCGACCGACCACGATGGAGCGCCGACGATGACCAATCCTCTCGCACAGCCGAATAGGACCGGACGAGGCGGGTTGCCCACCCCACCCAGCGGCTGGCCGATCGGCTCCTACCCCACGTACGCGGAGGCGCAGCGCGCCGTCGACTACCTGTCCGACCAGCAGTTCTCGGTGGAGGACGTCACCATCGTCGGTGTCGACCTGATGCAGGTCGAGCGGGTGCTCGGCCGGCTCACCTGGGCGAAAGTCATTGGCGGGGGGATCGTTTCGGGTGCGTGGCTCGGCGTGTTCCTCGGCCTGCTGCTGGGGCTGTTCACCGACAGCCTGCTCGGCCCGCTGGTCGCCGGCATCCTGGGCGGCATCGTGTTCGGTCTGATCTCCGCGGTGATCCCGTACGCGGCGACCCGGGGCCAGCGCGACTTCGCCTCCACGATGCAGCTGGTCGCCGGCCGTTACGACGTGCTGTGCGAACCGAAGACCGCGGAGCGCGCCCGAGACCTGCTGGCCAAGCTGGCGATCTAGGCGACCGCCGCCGCGCGTGTGGGGAGGAACGCGCGGCGACGGCGCCCGGCCGGACTCAGCTCCCGAAGTTCAGCCCGCCGGGCAGCTGGGGGAGCGGAGGGGCCGGGGGGCTGCCAGTTGTCGCCCCGGTCCCTGTCGTGGTGGTATTCACAGCAGGGTCCCGGGACGGACGCGGGGCGAGTCGAATCCTGTGCTGGAGAACATGAATGGCCTGATCAGGGCGGTCCGGTGCGGTGGCGTGGAGAGCGCCGCGGGAACGCTTCCTGTCCGCTGCCGCTGCCGGCCGGCTGTGAGTTCGACGGTTCTGTCCTAGCCTGGGGCCCGTCACGTCGATCGCGCGGGAGGTGTGCCGGTGGCAGGTGGAACGACCCGAGAACGGCTGACGGCCGGGGCGCTCTCGCGCGCCACCCTGGACCGCCAGCACCTGCTGCGGCGCCGCGACGGCACGGCACTCGACCTGGTCGGGCACCTTTACGGGTTGCAGGCGCAGTCGCCGTCGGCGCCGTACTACGCGCTGTGGGCGAGGCTCGCCGACTTCGACCCTTCCGAGCTGTCGGACCTGATCGCCGATCGGCAGGTGGTGCGCATGGTCCTGATGCGCGGCACGGTGCACGCGGTCACCGCGGCCGACGCCCTGGCGCTGCGGCCCTGGGTGCAGCCGATCATGGACACGGACCTACGCACCAACACCGCGCACCGCGAGGCACTGGCCGGGCTGGACACCGCGGAACTCGCCGCGGTGAGCCGTGACCTGCTCGACGCCACTCCGATGACAATGGCCGCCCTGCGTCCGCTGCTGGCGCGGCACTGGCCGGACCGCGACCCGGCGGCACTCGCCCATGCGGCGCGGTGCCTGCTGCCGCTGGTGCAGGTGCCCCCGCGCGGCCTGTGGGGGCGCTCGGGGCAGCCGGTGTGCGCCACCGTCGAGAACTGGCTCGGCGCCCCGGACCCGACGCGGCCCGAGCCGGAGCGACTGCTGCTGCGGTACCTGGCCGCCTACGGCCCGGCGAGCGTCGCGGACGCCCAGGCGTGGTCGGGGCTGACCCGGCTGGCGGAGGTGTTCGAACGGCTGCGGCCGCGGCTGCGGGTGTTCCTCGACGAGGACGGGGCGGAGCTCTTCGACCTGCCCGACGCGTCGCGTCCGGACCCGTCGTGCGCGGTGCCGGTGCGGATCCTCGCGCCCTTCGACAGTGTGCTCCTCGGCCACGCGAACCGGACCCGGGTGATCTCGGACGAGCACCGCAAGGTGGTGTTCACCGTGAACGGGATCATCAAGCCGACGATCTTGGTCGACGGGACGGTGGCCGGGTTCGTCACCGTCACTGCCAAGAAGGGGGTCGGCGTCGTGGAGGTCACGACATTCCGGCGCCTGGGGAACAGTGTCGAGTCGGAGGTCGCGTCAGAGGCGTTGCGGCTGTTGCGTTTCGCGCATCGCGGCGCCGACAGTCACGACGTCCGGTTCACTCCGATACCGTGACGCCCGCCGGACCGTGACCTGTCGGGCAATGGCGTGGGCGACGCCGACTGCCACCCCGACCACGGCGCCCCACGCGGCGGAGACGAGTGCGCCGCCCACGAGCGAGGCCAGGTAGGCGCCCGGCCCTTCGTGCAGCACGAAACTCAGGTACACGATGCGGACCAGGTTGCCGGCCACGACGCCGATCACGGTGGCGCCCAGGCCCGCCCAGAATGCGCGGGCCACGCCGCCGGTCGGGTGCAGCCTCGACGAGCTGACCAACCGCATCCAGACGACGGCGATCATGACGAGCGCGGCGATCAAGTCCACCGCCCAGGATCCGGTGGTTGTCTCGCCGAGCGGCGTCAGGCGCAGCGGCGGCACCCCGAAGGGCAACCCGAGGGCGCTGGGTACGAGCAGCGCCGGCAGGTACGTCAGGGCGGTGCCGGTCAGCGCCGCGGTCCCGAAGAGAACGGAGATCACGGCGACGGTGACCGTGCCGGCCCACGGACCGGAAGGCACTTCGTGCTCGTGCGCGGTTGACGGGTCCAGGGACCCCTCAACCGCGCACGAGCCGGGAACCGGCCTGACCTGTGGGTTCACCGAAACAGCCTCGGGGGACTCGGACATGTCGCCACAATATCGGCGTCCAGAAGACCAGGCGTGGCGAAACGGTGAAGAAGGTCGAGTGTGCGGCGGATCAGAGTGGTGTCCCTCTTGGTGGCCGGAGCGCTCGTCCTCACGGGCGGTGTCGGCGCTGCGCTGCGATCCGATCCCGCGCCGGCGGCGTCGTTCCTCACCGACGACGCGGGCCGAGCGCTCGTGCTGCGGGGGTTCAACACGGCGTCGAGCGCGAAGAGCACCCCGGACGGGATGCCGGACTTCACCGAGGAGCAGCTCGCGCGTGAACATGCCGACATGGGAACCAACTTCGTCCGGTTCCTGATCTCGTGGCGGTCCGTGGAGCCGGAGCCGGGGGTCTTCGACCAGGCGTACCTCGACCGCGTCGAGGAACGCGTCGGTTGGTACGCGAAGCGCGGGTACCAGGTGATGCTCGACATGCACCAGGACCTCTGGTCCGGCGCGATCACCCCGGACGGCAAGACCGGCAACGGTGCGCCGGCGTGGGCCACGTACATGGACGGCCTGCCGGTGGGATCCCACGAGATGTGGGAGCAGTACTACCTGGACCCCGGGGTGATCCGGGCCTTCGACAACTTCTGGAACACGACTGGTGAGCACCCGGAGCTCGCCGACCACTACGCGCAGGCGTGGCGGGCGGTGGCGCAACGGTTCTCGGACAACCCCGCCGTCGTGGCCTACGACCTCATGAACGAGCCGTACGGTGGAACCCTGCAGGGCCCGGTCTTCGAGGCCGGCCCGCTGACGGCGCTGTACCAGAAGACGGCCGACGCGATCCGCACCGTCGACCAGGACAGCTGGGTGTGCGTGGCACCGCAGGCGATGGGCGTGAACTGGGGAACGCCGAGCGGTCTCGGTCGGATCGACGATGCGCGCAACGGCGACCAGCGAATTGCCTACTGCCCGCACATCTATCCGTTGCCGATGGACCTGGGCGGCGGCTACGAGGGCACCTCACGCGACCTCGTCGACGCCACCGTCGATGCGTGGCGCGGCCACACGCTGCGCACCGCGGCGGCGCTGGGCGACGTCCCGATCATCCTGGGGGAGTTCGGACTCGACACCACACTTCCCGGCGCACTCGACTTCGTCGAGCGCATCTACGCGACGGCAACGGAGATGGGCGCCGGCGTCAGCTACTGGTCCCGTGATCCGGGGAGCTGGGGCCCCTACGAGGAGGACGGCACCGCACGCAACCTGGTGCCCGCCCTCGACCGCCCGTACCCCCGCGCGGTCGCCGGTACCCCGACCAGTTGGCGGGGCGGGCCCGAGCGGCTCGAGCTCACCTACCGGCCCGACGCGTCGATCTCGGCCCCGACGGAGATCTACCTGCCGGTGCGGACCTTCCCGAACGGCGCGCAGGTCTCCGGTGGCGAGGCCGCGAACTGGGACGTCGGCACCAGGATCCTGACCCTGCGTGCACCGGAGACGCCGGACGAGACCACCGTCACGCTGACCCCGGCTCACTGACCCTTCCGGCGGGGACCGGTGTTAGATGAGCAGGTGAGTGACAGCGTCATCGCCTCGGTCCGTGCGCACCTCGTCGAGCAGATCGGCGGTCCGCCGCCCTCGGCTGCCTCGGTGACCTTCCTCGGGCTCGAACCCCTCGAGGTGCTCCGCTTCGGTCCCGACGACGACGACCTGGTGCGCTACGTCTCGCTGGGCTGTTCCCGGCACCCGATGGGCGATCCCAGCGACCTGATCGCGGACCCCGTGCGGGGACCGCGCGCCGAACTGGTGCTCACCCTGCGCGGCGGCGCCGGTGTGGCCTCGGGCGTGCACCGCACGCTCGCGGTGCTGGCCGCGGCGCCCGCGGTGGAGGGCGTCGTCCTGACCGTCGACGGTCTGCTCGACGTCGGTGAGCAGCTCTGGAAGGATGCGCCCTTCACTGCAATGTTGTTGGGGGAGAGCAGCATCGGTGATCTCGCACTGCCCGAGCCGGCCGACCCGGTGCGGTTCTTCGACGCCGTCCCGATCACCGGCACCGAGGCCGCGTGGGTGCGACTGCGAGGGGCCGCGGCGCTGCGCGAGGCGTGGGCGGAGGCCGGGATCGACGTGCGCGACCCGGCCCGCGCGGCGGCGTCCCTCTAGCGGGGCAGCGCCGGACCCCCGCTCAGAGCCAGTCGTTGCGCCGGAACGTCACGAACAGTGCGGTGCAGATGGCCGCGATGATGCCCAGCACCAGGGGATAGCCGAAGGTCCACTGCAGTTCTGGCATGTGCTCGAAGTTCATCCCGTAGACGCCGGCGAACATGGTCGGCACCGCGGCGATGGCCACCCAGGCCGAGATCTTGCGCATGTCGGTGTTCTGCTGCACGGCGATCTTGGCCAGCGCGGCGTCCACCAGCGTGCTGAGCACCTCGTCGAACTCGGCGATCCGTTCCGCGACGATGGTGTGGTGGTCCTGGACGTCGCGCAGGTAGCGCCGGACCTCCTTGGGGATTCCGGTGGTGGTGTCCTGACCGAGCCGTTGCAGCGGGCTGGCCAGCGGGTTCACCGACTTGCGCAGTTCGACGATCTCGCGCTTGAGCATGTAGATCTGCTCGGTCGCGACCCGGTTTCCGGTGCTGAACACCGCTTCCTCCATCAGGTCCACGTCGTTCTCGACGGACTCGGTGACCACGAGGTAGGAGTCGACGACGTGGTCGGCGATGGCGTGCAGGACCGCGGACGGACCCAGCGCGAGCAGTTCGGGGTTGGCCTCGAGGCCCTGGCGGACGCCGGTGAGCTTGGAGTGCTCGCCGTGCCGGACCGTCAACACGAAGTCGGGACCCATGAAGATCATGATCTCGCCGGTCTCGACCACCTCGTTGGCCGTGGTGATCGACTCGTGTTCGACGTAGTTGACGGTGCGCAGCACCATGAACATCACGTCGTCGTAGCGCTCGAGCTTGGGTCGCTGGTGCGAGTGCCCGACGGCGTCCTCGACCATCAGCTCGTGCAGGCCGAAACACCTTGCCACCGAGACCATCTGGGACTCGTTCGGCTTGTGCAGGCCGACCCACACGAAGCCTCTGCCGAGGGCGCGTACCTTCGCCATCGCGGTCTCGTGGGTGAAGGTGCCGGGCAGTCGTCTGCCGCCGACGTACACCGCGCAGTCCACGATCGCGTCCTCGGGGCATGGCGGTGGACCTGACGGAACCGGTTCGGGCTCCTGCGGCGAGTGGAAGGACGGCAGTTGCGGCAGCGAGGGCAGGTGCGGGCGCGGTGGCAGCGACGACATCGCGGCACCTCCTCTCCCGTCGGGGGTTCGGCCTCATGCTATCCCCGGCGGTCGGGCGGGCCGCCCGCACTCGCCGGTTCCTGAGACAATGGCCGGGTGCGCATCGACCTTCACACCCACTCCTCGGCCTCCGACGGCACCGACAGTCCCACTGAACTGATTGCGGCGGCGTCGGCCGCGGGCCTCGACGTCGTCGCACTCACCGACCACGACACCACCGCCGGCTGGGCGGAGGCGGAGGCGGCGTTGCCCGCCGGGCTGAGTCTGGTCCGCGGGATGGAGATGTCCTGCGAGGGACGCGGCGAGGACGGCCGACCGGTCGCGGTGCACCTGCTGGCGTACCTGTTCGACCCGGCCGACGATGCCTTTGCCCGCGAGCGGGGCCGGCTGCGGGCCGAGCGCACCGGGCGGCTGCGGGCGATGGCCGAAAAGATGGCGGCGGACGGACTGCCGGTGGACCCCGACTCGGTGATGGCCGCCGCCGGGCCCGCCGCGGGGCGGCCCCACCTGGCCCGGGCACTGGTCGACGCGGGCGTGGTGACGTCGGTGAACGAGGCGTTCGCCGACCTGCTCGCGACCGGCGGCCGCTACTACGTGCACAAGGCGGACACGCCGCTGCGCGACGCCGTGCGGATGGTGGCCGGGGCGGGCGGGGTGAGCGTGATCGCGCACCCGCGGGCCGCGAGCCGCGGCCGACTGCTCGCAACGGAGCAGATCGGCGAGCTCGTCTCGGACGGGCTGGGCGGCGTCGAGATCGACCACCACGACCACCGGCCGGAGGACCGGGCGCTGCTGGCCGGGCTGGCCCGCGACCTCGACCTGATCGTCACCGGGTCGTCGGACTACCACGGCGGCAACAAGTCGGTGGTGCTCGGCGAGTTCGTCACGGCACCCGAGCAGTACGAGCGGATCGTGGCGGCCGCCACGGGCGCAGCCGTGGTCACCCGGTGACGGGCGCGCACTGATGTCCTTCGACACCACGCTCTACCTGACCGCGGTGATCACCCTGTTCGTGATCATGGACCCGCCGGGCGTGATCCCGGTGTTCCTGTCGCTGGTCGGCCGCAAGAGCCGGGAGGCCCGCAACCGGGCGGCCTGGCAGGCGCCGGCGGTCTCACTGGCCGTGATCACGGTGTTCGCCGTCGGCGGTCAGGCCATCCTGAACTACCTGCACATCGGCATCCCGGCGCTGCAGGGCGCGGGCGGGTTGCTGCTGCTGATCATCGCGCTGGAACTGCTGACCGGGCGCAGCGCGAACCAGATGCAGGGCGCCGAGGACGTCAATGTCGCGCTGGTGCCGCTCGGCACCCCGCTGATGGCCGGTCCCGGTGCCATCGCCGCGGTGATCGTGTTCGTCAGTCAGGCGGACGGCCAGACGTCGTCCTACCTCGCCATCGGCTTGGCGATCCTCACGATCCACCTCATTCTGTTCCTGGCGCTGAGGTTCTCCACGGTGCTGATCCGGCTGCTCGGCGACGGCGGCATCACGCTGCTCGCCCGGATCGCCGGACTCCTGCTGGCCGCGATCGCGGTACAGCTCATTGCGGACTCGGTTCGCGGATTCATCGCAGGCGGGTAGCACGTGTCACTCGACGAATATCAGGAGTACGCCGAGCGCGACGGGGCCGTGGTCCGCGGGCTCAGGGCGCTGAGCGGTGCCACCGCTGCCGGTGTGGTGGTGCTCGCCCTCGTCGTGGTCGGCACCGCGTACCTCGGCGGCCGCCGGGGGTTCCCGGGGCCCGGCGCAGTATCGGTCACGGCGCACATCGTCGCCGCGATCGTGGTGGTGTTGGCGCAGCGATTCGCCGACCGCAGGCGTGGGGGAGCGGCCATATCCTGCTCGGTGGGAGTGTTGTTGGTCACAGCCGCGCTGTTGTGGACACAGTGGTGGGGTTGACCTCACTTCCGCGGGCGAATTCGGTGAGATTTGCCTACACAAAGGGCCGGTGACACACTTGTTGCACTCCAGCGTCGGTGCCACCGCCCGACGAGAGAGCGAAAGTCGGACAAATCAGCGGCAGATTTCGTGCTCGGGCCCACCCCGCCTGACGCCTTCGCGCTTCCGAAGTGAGTGCTGTTACCCGAAAACCAATCGGGAATTGATCGTGCACCCTCGGTTAGCCTCACCCCACATCTCGAGTATGAACCTGCGGCTGCGTCGAATTTCCCTTCGGCGCTGCTACTTACCAGTAACCCGCCCCCGCGTGGGGGCGGCATGAGTAGGAGTGTCATCGTGTCTCCCGTGTCTGAATCAACCACTCCGTCCAAGGTTGAGTTGACCGACGAAGAGATCTTCGCGGGCCACCTCGGCGGCAAGCTCTCTGTCGAGACCACAGCTCCGCTCGACACCCAGCGAGCGCTGTCCATCGCCTACACCCCCGGCGTCGCCCAGGTGAGCCGCGCCATCCACGCCGACGAGTCGCTGGCCGACCGCTACACGTGGACCAGTCGCCTCGTGGTCGTCGTGAGCGACGGCACCGCCGTGCTCGGCCTCGGCGACATCGGCCCGCGCGCGTCGCTGCCGGTCATGGAGGGCAAGGCCGCGCTGTTCAAGAACTTCGCCGGCCTCAACTCGATCCCGCTGGTGCTCGACACCAAGGACCCCGACGAGATCGTCGAGACGCTGATCCGGCTGCGCCCGAGCTTCGGCGCCGTCAACCTCGAGGACATCTCGGCGCCGCGCTGCTTCGAGATCGAGCGCCGCGTCATCGAGGCCCTCGACTGCCCGGTCATGCACGACGACCAGCACGGCACCGCGATCGTGGTGCTCGCCGCGCTCAAGGGCGCGGTCAAGGTCCAGAACCGCGACATCACCGGCCTGCGCGTCGTGATCTCCGGTGCGGGCGCCGCCGGTGTGGCCTGCGCGAACATCCTGCTGGCAGCGGGGATCTCCGACGTGATCGTGCTCGACTCGAAGGGCATCGTGTCGAGCTCTCGGACCGACCTCAACGAGGTCAAGGTGGACCTGGCCGCCCGCACCAACCCGGCCGGCCTCACCGGTGGCACGGCGGAGGCGCTGGCCGGCGCGGACGTCTTCCTCGGCGTGTCCGCGGGCACCGTCCCCGAGGAGCTCATCGCGACGATGGCCGAGGACTCGATCGTGTTCGCGCTGTCGAACCCCGACCCCGAGATCCACCCCGAGGTGGCGCGCAAGCACGCCGCGATCGTGGCGACCGGGCGCAGCGACTTCCCGAACCAGATCAACAACGTGCTGGCGTTCCCCGGCGTGTTCAAGGGCGCGCTCGACGCGGGTGCGCGGCGGATCACCGAGGGCATGAAGCTGGCGGCCGCCGACGCGATCCTGTCGGTGGTCGGCGACGACCTGTCCGTCGACAAGATCGTCCCCAGCCCGCTCGACCCGCGGGTCGCGCCGGCCGTGGCCGAGGCCGTCGCGGCCGCCGCCCGCGCCGAGGGCGTCGTCTAGGCATCGCATCACCCGGCCGAAGGGCACCCGGACGCGCTCACACCGCGGACGGGTGCCCTTCGGCCTTCCCGGTCCCGGTGCGGCGCAGGCGGCCGGTTCCCGGGACCGAGGCCCACACCGCGAGCGCCAGCAGGCCGTCCACGATCAGCGCGAGGGCCGCGACGAGGAGGGCGCCGACGAGCACACGCGGGTAGTCCCGGAGCGCGAGGCCGTCGAAGATGTACCGGCCCAGACCGCCGAGGTTCACGTAGGCCGCCACCGTCGCGGTCGCGATGATCTGGAGGGTCGCATTGCGCACGCCGCCCAGGATCAGCGGCAGCGCGTTGGGCACCTGCACCCGGCCCAGCACCTGCGCCCGGGTCATCCCCACGGCCTCGGCGGCGTCGACCACCAGCGCGTCGACGTTGGCGATGCCCGCGTAGGTACCCGCCAGGATCGGTGGGATCCCCAGTAGCACCAGCGCGAGGATCGGCGGCGTCAGGCCCAGTCCCATGATCAGCACCAGGAAGGTCAGGATGCCCAGGGTGGGCAGCGAGCGCAGCGAGTTGACCAGGCCCACGAGGACCGCCTCGCCCCGCCGGAAGTGGCCGATCAGCAGGCCCAGCGGGACCGCGACGGCGGCGGAGACCACCAGGGCCAGCAGGCTGTACCAGAGGTGCTCGAGAATCCTGGCGCCGATGCCGGTGGGGCCGGACCAGTTCGCGGGGTCTCCGATGTACTCGAAGGCGGCGGAGAAGAGGTTCATCCCGGGCCCTCAGTGGCCCGCAGCAGCGCGGCGTCCCGCCGGCCGTGTGCGGAGCGGGTCCACGGCGTCAGGAGCCGTCCGGCCAGGTACAGCAGCAGGTCGCACACCAGGGCCAGGAAGACGATCGCGATGATGCCCGCGAGGATCTGGTCGGGGTAGTCGCGCTGGTAGCCGGCGGTGAACAGTTGGCCGAGCCCGCCGATGCCGATCAGCGAGCCGACCGACACCAGTGAGATGTTGGTGACCGCGACCACCCGGATCCCCGAGATCAACACCGGCACCGCCAGCGGCAGTTCGACGGCCAGGGCCCGGCGCAGTGGCGTGAACCCCATCGCCGTCGCGGCGTCGACGACCATGGCGGGCACCGAGTCCAGTGCCTCCGGCACCGTGCGCACCAGCAGGGCCGTGGAGTAGACGGCGAGCGCGATCACCACGTTGAGCGGGTCGAGGATGCTCAGGCCGAACAGTTCGGGGACCGTCACGAACAGGGCCAGCGACGGAATGGTGAAGGCGATCGACGCGGCGGTCAGGGTGGTCCGGCGCAGCCAGGGCACGGCACGCACGGCGGTGCCGACCGGGACCGCGACGACCAGGCCGATCAGCAGCGGCGTCAGCGCGAGGTACAGGTGGGTGCGGGCCAGGTCGACGACGTAGTCGAAGTTGTCGAGCAGCCAGCGCATCAGCCGACCGGTTCGTCGTCGAAGAACCGGCGCCCGCGGGCCCGGTCCTCGGCCCGACGCTGGTCCGCGAGCCGGGCGATCACCTCCGCGCCCGACACCCCGCCGACCACCGCGCCCGACTCGTCCACGGCCACACCGATTCCGGACGGCGAGGAGATGGCGGCGTCGAGTGCCTGCCGCAGGTCGCCGCCGAGGTGCAGCAGCGAACCGCCGGCCGCGGTGGACGCCGCGACCGTGGCCCCGGCGCGGATGCCCTCCACACCGGTGACGTCGATCCAGCCGTGCGGGCGGCGCGCCTCGTCGACCACCAGGACCCACTCGCCCTGACCGAGGCGTAGGGCGCCCAGTTCGGACTCGGTGGCGGTCCGGACCTCGTGCAGCGGCACGTCGTCGGCGGAGCGGAACGACAGGCCCCGGTAGCCGCGGTCGCGGCCGACGAACTCGGCCACGAAATCTGTTGCGGGGGAGGACAGTACGTTCTGTGGGGTGTCGTACTGCTGGAGCCTCCCGCCCGGACCGAACACCGCGACGCGGTCGCCGAGTCGCACCGCCTCGTCGATGTCGTGGGTGACGAAGACGATGGTCTTGCGCAGGTCCGCCTGCAGTCGCTGTATCTCCTGCTGGAGGTCGTGGCGGACCACCGGGTCCACCGCGCTGAACGGCTCGTCCATCAGCAGGATCGGCGGGTCCGCGGCCAGCGCCCGGGCGACGCCGACGCGCTGCTGCTGCCCGCCGGACAACTGCGCCGGGTAGCGGCCGGCCAGCGCCGAGTCCAGGCCCACCCGCTCGAGCACCCCGAGGGCGGCCCGGCGGGCGGCGCGGCGGGAGTCGCCACGCAGCACCGGGACGGTGGCGACGTTGTCGACCACGGTGCGGTGCGGCAGCAGGCCGGCGCCCTGGATGACGTACCCGATGCCCAGTCGCAGCGACACCGGATCGGTGTGCGCCACATCGCGGCCGTTGACGGACACCGTCCCCGAGGTGGGGGTGATCATCCGGTTGACCATCCGCATCGAGGTGGTCTTGCCGCACCCCGACGGCCCCACGAACACGGTCAGTGACTCGGGCTCGATGCTCAGGTCGAGGTCGTCGACCGCGACGGTGCCGTCGGGGTAGCGCTTGGTGACCGCGGCGAAACTGATCGCCGCCTGAGCGCTCAGGGCACCGGCCGGTCGAGGCCCTGGGCGGCGACCCACACCCGGGCCGCGTCGCCGGGTTCGGTCTTGGTGTCGCCGGACACGGAGTTGTTCAGGGCCACCAGTTCTTCCGTGGTCAGCTTGGCGGAGACCGTGTTCAGGACGGCGGTCAGCCGGTCCGAGTTCTTGGCCGGGCGGAGCACCGGGACCACGTTCTGGGCGGGGAAGTTGTTCTTCGGGTCGGCCAGGACCACGAAGTCGTTCTTGCCGATGGCCGGGGAGGTGGTGAAGATGTTCGCGGCGTCGACCTTGTCGTCCGCGAGCGCATTGACGGTCGCGGGACCGCCGCCGTCCGCGATCGGCACGAAGTTGCCCGGGCTGATCGCCAGCCCGTAGTTCCGCTCCAGCCCGGGCAGGCCGACCGGGCGTTCCTGGAACTCGGCGGGGGCGCCGAAGGTCACCTCCGCGGAGTGCGGCGCCAGGTCGGCGATCGAGGCGAGCCGCCACTGGTCGGCGGTCCGCCGGGTGACCACCACGGCGTCCTTGTTCTCGCCGGGCGCGGGTGCGGTGATGGCGAGGTCGTCCCCGAGCGCCGCCGGCAGTGCGGCGTCCACGTCGGCCGCGGAGGTGGCGGTCGAGGACGGGTCGAGGTACTGCAGCAGGTTGCCCGTGTAGTCCGGGATCAGGTCGATCGAGCCGTCGCGGACCGCCGGGATGTAGGCCTCGCGGCTGCCGATGCCCAGTTTGGTGCTCACGTCGAAACCGTTCGCCCGCAGCGCCTCGGCGTAGATGTTCGCAACCGTCTCCGACTCGGGGAAGTTCGCGGAACCCACCACGATCGTGTTCGGATCGGAGCTTCCGCCGCCGCCGTCACCGCCGCCGAGCGGGTCGGAGTTGCCGCCGCAGGCGGCGGACGCGGTGAGGGCCACGGCCGTGGCAGCGAGCGCCAACCGTCGACGCAGGGCGGGCCGCCGAGTGGGGCGGGATGCGGAGAACGGCATGCGGGTCCTTCCGTCGGTCCGGTGGGGGCACCCACCCGAATTCGGGCTGGTTGCTGCGGCGTCGACGAGCCGGATCTCTCGGCCGCTCGAGATGGTGTTCATCGGCAGTGTAACGATAGGAGCGACATTCGCTGGGCAGAGAAAAGACTGGAGCGTGGCGCGCGATGAAGGCTCGGTTGATCGGTACCGCGTTGGTCACCGCCGGGGTGCTGGCATCGCAGGCGGGCTGCGCGGTCGACTCCACCCGCGTCGAGACGCCGGAGCCGTCCGCGGTGATCGTCGTGGGGGCCGGCCAGTCCACGGAGAGCCAGGTGGTCGCCGAGATCTACGCGGGAGTGCTGCGCGGCACCGGGTCCCGGGTGGACACCCGGCTGGGGCTGGCGCCGGGCCAGGACCTGACGGAGCTCGACGCGGGCTCGGTGACCCTGGTGCCGGAGTACACGGGCAGGCTGCTGGACCGGGTGCACCCGGGCATTACCGAGACCGATCCCGACAAGGTGTACGAGGAACTGAACAAGTCTCTGCCCGAGGGTCTTTCGGTGTCCGACTACGCGTCGGCCGAGGAGCCGGGGACGGGTGCCGACGACGAGCCGCAGAATGTGGTTCCGCTGATGCGGACCGGTGCGCTGACGCAGGCTCAGGTCAGGGCGCTCAATGTGGTTGCGGGAGAGCTCACCTCGGCCGAGCTGGCGGACATGGGCGAGGCCGTGCGGGGCGGCGAGCGCAGCCCGGGCCAGGCGGCCGCGGACTGGCTCGCCGCGCGCTGAGGGTCAGCCGACCAGATGCCCGTCGAGGGCGCGGCGCAGGAAGCCGCCGAGTTCCCGTACGGCCTCGTCGGCCTCGCGCAGGACCGAGGCCTGCAGGTGCGCCACGTGCCACAGGTCCGGGTACTCCGTGTACTCCACGCGAACCCCTGCGGCGCGCAGCTTCTCGACCAGCGTCAGCACCTGTGGGTACAGCACCTCGGTGGTGCCGATGTGCACCATGGTGGGTGGAAGTCCGGACAGCTCGCCGAGCAGCGGCGCGTAACCGGGATCGGTGGGGTCGCCCCCGCCCAGGTAGGCATCGGCGGCGTCGTACGACCACCCGGTGTTGACCACGAGATCACGTTCGCGAGGGGCGTCCCGGGCGCCGGGGTCCACCCACGGTGCGATCAGACCGAGGGCCGCCGGGCGAACTTCGTGCGCGTCGAGCAGTCGGCGCGCGGTGGCCAGTGCGAGTCCGCCGCCCGCGGAATCACCCGCGATGGCAACCTGATCCGCCTCGTAGCCGTGCTCGAGTAGTAGCTCCAGGTAGGCGCCGGACGCGTCGTCCAGTGCCGCCGGGTACGGGTTCTCGGGCGCCCGCCGGTAGTCGAGCACGTACACCGCGGTGGCCGACTCGCGAGCCAGGTGTGCGGCCACCGACCGGTGCGTGGCGAGGGACCCGAGGGTGTAGCCGCCGCCGTGCAGGTACAGCACCGCCTTGCGGCGCTCGGTCGCGCCGACCGTGACCCGTTCGGCGCGCCTGCCGGCTAGCGTCAGCGGGCGGGCCACCGTCCCCGACGGCAGCGTCTGGATCGCCGAACCGGCGTCGAGCAGTGCCCTGGCCACGGTCACCGGCATCCGCCGGTGCAGCGCGACCCGGTAGAACGGCGCGAGGGTGGCGGACACCAGCGGCCGCGGCAGGTACGGCATCGTCGACTACTTCGCCGACGACTTGGGCATGACCCGCGCCGCCAGGATCGCGACGATGCGCTGGTAGCCGGGGCCGACCAGGCGGACCCAGCCGTCGAGGGCCTTCGCGTCGAGGCCGATGAGCACGCGCGGCTTGCTCCTGCGAACCCCGGACACGATGGTCTTGGCCGCGTCCTCGGGCGTAGTCCGTGCCAGCTTCTTGTCGAAGAACTCCGCGAAGGTGGCCAGGTCCTCGCCGGGACCCGCGGTGGCGTTGCGGGCGATCGCGGTCTTGATGCCGCCGGGGTGCACACAGGTCACCTTGACCGGGTGCTCGGCGATGAGCATCTCCTGCCGCAGCGACTCGGTGAAGCCGCGGACCGCGAACTTCGCCGAGTTGTACGCGCTCTGGCCGGGCATCGACAGGAGGCCGAAGAGGCTGGAGATGTTGACCACGTGGCCGTCGCCCGATGCGATGAGGTGCGGCAGGAATGCCTTGGTGCCGTTGACGACTCCCCAGAAGTCGACGTCCATGACCCGCTCGAAGTCCTTGAACTCCGACTTCTCGAATTCTCCGTGGTAGGCGATGCCCGCGTTGTTGTAGACCTGGTTGACCTTGCCGAAGTAGGCGACGACCGCGTCGGCGTACGCGAGCACGGCCTCGCGCTGCGTGACGTCGAGGTGGTCGTCCTTGACCTCGGCGCCGAGCGCCTTGGCCTGCCGGACGGTCTCGGCGAGCCCGCCGGTGTCCACGTCCGAGAGGGCGAGCCGGGCGCCCTCGCGGGCCAGGTTCAGCGCGAGGGCCCGTCCGATGCCGGATCCTGCGCCGGTGATGACCACTACCTTGCCGGTGAAATCGCTCACTGTGCCACAACCTTCTCGTCGTCGTCGGCGGTGCCGACGATGGATTCCGTGTCCCGCGCGATCTCTGCGGCGATCTGGTCCCGTGCTGCCGCAGGTATGTCACTGCCCGCAAACGATATGTCGCTGCCGACCGTCGGCAGGTCATTCGTGGCCACGCTGCGGTACGCGGCGAGGTCGAACTTGCGGAGCATGCTGCGGAACTCGAAGGTGAAGCCAGGCCACAGGGTGGTGTTGTTGCCGTGTTTGTCGAGGTACCAGCTGGCGCAGCCGCCGTTGTTCCACACGCTGCGCGAGAGCTTGGCCTGCAGCTCCCGGTTGTACTGGTCCTGCGCGTCCTGCCGGACCTCGATGGTCCCGATTCCGTGCCGGTCGATGGTCTCGAGCGCGTCGACCAGGTAGTTGATCTGCGACTCGATCATGAACACCATCGAGGTGTGGCCGAGGCCGGTGTTCGGTCCGACCAGGAAGAACATGTTGGGGAAGTTCGCGATCGCGGAACCCTTGTAGCCCTGCTGCCCGCTGGCGTCGAATACCTCCGCGGCGGACCGGCCGTCCTTGCCGAAGATGCCGGCGAAGGTGGGGGAGTCGGTGACGTGGAAGCCGGTGGCGATCACGATCGCGTCGACCTCGCGGGTGGTGCCGCTGCGGTCGACGACCGAGTTCGCGGTGACCTCGGCAATGCCGTCGGTGACCAGTTCGGTGTTCGCCTGGGCCAGTGCCGGGTAGTAGTTGTTCGAGATCAGCATGCGCTTGCAGCCCATCTGGAAGTTCGGTGTGACCTTCTTGCGCAGCTGCTTGTCCTTGATCTGCCGGCGTAGGTGGAATCGCGCGGTCAACTCCAGCGGCTTCATGAACACCGGGGCCTTGGCCAGGCCGACGACCTGGGTCTCGCGCATCCAGTAGATGCCGGCTCGGCACAGTCGCTGGAAGCCGGGCAGGTACTTGAAGGCGAGGTGCTCGACGGTGGTGTACTCGCGATCCGCACGGGGCAGCAGCCACGGCGCGGTGCGCTGGTACACGTCGAGCTGGGCGACGGTCTTCGCGAGCTGCGGGACGATCTGGATGGCCGAGGCGCCGGTGCCGATCACCGCGACCCGCTTGCCTGCCAGGTCGGCGTCGTGGTTCCACCGTGCGGAGTGGAAGATCTCGCCCCGGAAGTCCTCGATGCCCTTGATGTCGGGCAGCGACGGCTCGCAGAGTGCGCCGATCGCGGAGACCACGATCTTGGCCTCGAAGTCGCCCTTCGAGGTGTGCACGTCCCAGCGGGAGGTGGCCGCGTTCCAGTGGGCGGACCGGACGTCGCAGCCGAAGACGTGCTTGTCGAGCACGTTGTACCGGTGCGCCACCGAGGAGATGTACTTCTGGATCTCCGGCTGGGTGGAGAACGAGCGGGTCCACTCGGGGTTGAGGGCGAACGAGTACGAGTACAGGTGCGAGGGCACGTCGCAGGCGGCGCCGGGGTAGGTGTTGTCGCGCCAGGTGCCGCCGACCTCGCTGCCGCGTTCGAGCACGAGGAAGTCCCGCTTGCCGGCCTGCGTGAGCTTGATGGCGGCGCCGAGACCGGCGAAGCCGCTACCGATGATCAGCGTGTCGACCGTGCGGACGGCAGCCGTGGTGTCCGAGGCGTTATCTGTAACCGGAAGACTCATGTACCGAAGAGTATGGGCTTACTGAGTCTCAGTCAATAGCTTGTTGACTCAGATTCAGTAAGCTTTCAGATCGTGGAGGCAGTCAAGCGCACCAGGATGAGCCCGGAGGAGCGGCGCGCCCAGCTGATCGACCTGGGGGCCCGGATGCTGGCCGAGCGCCCGCTCGAACAGATCTCCGTCGAGGAGATCGCGGACCAGGCCGGGGTCTCCCGCGGGCTCCTGTTCCACTACTTCGCGTCCAAGCACGACTACCACCTCGCCATCGTCCAGCACGCCGGCGCCGAGATGCTCGTGCGGACCGAGCCGGACCTGACCTTGCCGCCTCTCGAGATCCTGCGCTCGTCGGTCGTCGCCTACGTCGACTACGTCAGCGACAACCGCAACAGCTACGTCTCGCTGCTGCGCGGGGCCGCCAGTGGGGACCCGGAGATGCGGGACGAGTTCGAGCGCACCCGCTCGGCGCTGGCGGCGCGGATCATGGACCAGCTCCCGCGGCTCGGCATCGAGCCGGGCGACCGGATCGCTCTCGCCGTGCGCGGCTGGATCGCGTTCGTGGAGGAGACCGCGATCAGCTGGCTGCGCGAGCCTGTCATCAGCCGCGAGGAGCTGATCGACCTGATCGTCACCGCGCTGCCCGCCGTGACCCTGCCCGCGCCGGTGGCGGCCGCGCTGCTGGGCCAGGCCTGACGGACTTGGCCGCGGCCGGATCCGAGTAGCGCGCTACTCGCGCCCGGCGGGGCAGCCGCGCGCAAGCTGGGTGGACGAGCACGACCGCCCGGAGCCGGCACGCGGCGGACGGGCGGGTCGCGCGAAGGAGTGCGACGATGCGTACCGGAATCACAGCGGCGGCCCTCAACTCGCGGTTCGTTCCCGACCTGCTGCTCCGCGACAGCAAACTCACGGCAGCGTTGGCCGGGGCGGACTCGCTCTGGCTCCCGGACCACCTGATCAACATCCTGCCGTCCTCGATCTGGAGCCCGAAGTACACCGGCGCGGCCCGGCTGCTGCCGCGGATGGATGCCTTCTACGAGCCGTGGACGGCGCTCGGCTATCTGGCGGCTCGAAACAGGCTGTCCCGGCTGCGGCTCGGGGTCGGCGTCACCGACAGCGGGCGGCGCAACCCGGCGGTCACCGCGCAGGCCGCCGCCACCCTGCACCTGCTGAGCCGCGGCCGCGCCATCCTCGGCATCGGCCCGGGCGAGCGGGAGGGCAACGAGCCGTACGGTGTGGACTGGACCGCCCCGGTCGCCCGGTTCGAGGAGGCGCTGGCGACCATCCGGTTGCTGTGGGGCTCGGCGGGTCGTCCGGTGAGCCGTGAGTCGGAGTTCTTTCCGCTGCGCGACGCGGTCTTCGACGTCCCGCCGCACCGCGGCACCCGGCCGCAGATCTGGGTGGGTGCCCACGGGCCTCGGATGTTGCGAGCCACCGGCAGGTACGCGGACGCGTGGTTCCCCACCTTCTCGCAGCGGCCCAAGGACTACGGGGCGAAGCTCGAGCGGGTGCGCGCGGCCGCGTCCGACGCGGGCAGGGATCCCGATTCGATCACCGCGGCGGGCATGTTCTTCGTGTTCCCGGTGCGGTGCGCCGACGACGAGGACGAGCTGCTGGGGTCGGTCGGGGCCCGGGCCCTCACGCTGTGTGCCCCGGCCGAAGCATGGGCCCGGCACGGGGTCGAGCATCCGATGGGCGCCGACTTCTCGGGCCTGCAGGACCTGCTGCCCCAGTCCCTGGACGAGGGCACCGTCCTTGCCCACGTGAAGACGGTTCCGCGCTCCCTGCAGCGGGAGGCGAACATGGTGGGGACGCCGTCCGAGATTCTCGACCAGATGGCGGAATGGCGCGATCACGGGCTCGAGTACGCCGTCCTGTTGAACGCGGCCGGATTCGTGCACCCCAGCCTTGTCAAGGGGCTGCGCAGCACCGCGCCCTTCGTGCGGGTCCTGCGCGGGCTCAAACGTCTGTGACCGCCGGCCTCACAGGTGCCGCAGGAACCGCTGTGGATCGTCGAGGAACGAACGCCAGTTCCGCACCACGTCCAGCTCGTCCCAGCGCGGGCACTCCAGGCCGCCGTCGGTGAGTTCCCAGATCTCGGCGCCCGGGCAGGCCGCGAGCACGGGGGAGTGGGTCGCCATGATCACTTGCGAGCCCTCGGCGACCAGGTCCGAGATCACACCGAGCAGGGCCAGGCAGGACTGGAACGACAGCGCCGCCTCCGGCTCGTCGAGAATCCACAGCCCGACGCCGATCGGCCGGTCCGCGACGTAACGCAGGAACGACTGTCCGTGGGAGAGCGCGTTGAACTCCTGGTCACTCGCCCGGACCCGGTCGGCGTCGGCGTCACCGAAGAGCGCGTGCATGGACTCCGCCCGCAGGAAGCAGCCGCCGTGGGGCACCGGCTCGGCGCCGATGCAGCGCAGGTGCTGCGGCAGGTCGGAGTCCTCGACGCTGCCGCCCGCCGACCACATCCGGTCCTGGGCGCCGCGGAAGCGGCGCTGCCACGCGCCGGCCACCGCCTCCACCAGCGTGGACTTGCCGGCCCCGTTCTCGCCGACGATCACCGTCACCGGGCAGGTGAAGTCGAGACCGACCCGGCACATCTCGGCGATCGAGGGGACCTGCAGATACCACGAAGCCGGGTCGAATCGCTCGTCAGGAGCGAACTCGACCCGGCTCAGTGGCAGCGTCACGGTGTCAGACGGTCGGCAGGAATGCCTCGTCGATGATCTCCTGCTGCTCGACGGCGTGCACCTTGCTCGAACCCGAGGACGGTGCGGACATCGAACGACGCGAGATGCGCTTGATGCCGGTCAGCTTGTCCGAGATCAGCTCGGGCAGCGCGAGGCCGAAGAACGGCCAGGCACCCTGGTTCGCCGGCTCCTCCTGGACCCAGCGGAACTCGGTGGCGTTCGGGTACCGCTCGAGGGTCTCGCGGATACGACGGCTCGGCACCGGGTAGAGCTGCTCGACCCGGACGATCGCGATGTCGTCGCGGTTGTCCTTGTGCTTGGCCGCGAGCAGCTCCCAGTACAGCTTGCCGCTGACCATCAGCACGCGCTTGACCTTGGCGCGGTCGCCGCCGCCGGTCTCGTACGTGGGCTCCTCGAACACCGAGCGGAACTTGCCGGTGGTGAAGTCCGCGATGTCCGACACGGCTGCCTTGTTGCGCAGCATCGACTTCGGCGTGAACACCACCAGCGGGCGGCGGATGCCGTCGAGGTGGTGGCGGCGGAGCAGGTGGAAGTAGCTCGCCGGGGTGGACGGCACCGCCACGGTCATCGAGCCCTCTGCACACAGCTGCAGGAACCGCTCGATGCGGCCGGAGGTGTGGTCCGGTCCCTGGCCCTCGTGGCCGTGCGGCAGCAGCAGCACCACGTCGGAGAGCTGGCCCCACTTGGCCTCACCGGACGAGATGAACTCGTCGATGATGGTCTGCGCGCCGTTGACGAAGTCGCCGAACTGCGCCTCCCACAGCACCAGCGCGTCGGGGTTGCCCACCGAGTAGCCGTACTCGAAGCCCACGCCCGCGTACTCGGTCAGCGCCGAGTCGTAGACCATGAACTTGCCGTCGTTGCCGGCGTTCGCCGCGATGGCCGAGATCGGGTTGTACTCGTCGCCGGTCTTGCGGTCGATGAGCACCGCGTGCCGCTGCGTGAACGTGCCGCGCCGCGAGTCCTGGCCGGTCAGGCGCACCAGGGCGCCCTGCTCGACCAGCGATCCGAACGCCAGCAGCTCCGCGAACGCCCAGTCGACCTTGCCCTCGCGGGACATCTCGCGACGCTTCTCGATGACCGGCTTGACGCGCGGATGCACGGTGAAGCCCTCGGGCACGTCGACGAACGCGTCGCCGATCCGCTCGAGTACGGCCTTGTCGACGGCGGTGGTCAGGCGCGCGGGCGGCGTCTGGTCCAGCTCCACCGACTCCGACGGCTCCGGCTTGAACTTCTCCAGCTCGCGGACCTCGTTGAACACCCGCTCGAGCTGGCCCTGGTAGTCACGCAGGGCGTCTTCCGCTTCCTTGAGCGAGATGTCGCCGCGACCGATCAGGGACTCGGTGTAGCTCTTGCGGACGCTGCGCTTGGTGTCGATCACGTCGTACATCGCCGGCTGGGTCATCGAGGGGTCGTCGCCCTCGTTGTGACCGCGACGGCGGTAGCAGATCATGTCGATGACGACGTCCTTGCCGAACTGCTCGCGGTAGTCCACGGCCAGCTGGGCGACCCAGACACAGGCCTCGGGGTCGTCGCCGTTCACGTGGAACACGGGAGCGGCGATCATCTTCGCGACGTCGGTGCAGTACTCGGAGGAACGCGAGTGCTCGGGCGCCGTGGTGAAGCCGACCTGGTTGTTGACCACGATGTGCACGGTGCCGCCGGTGCGGTAGCCGCGCAGCAGCGAGAGGTTCAGGGTCTCGGCCACCACGCCCTGGCCGGCGAACGCGGCGTCGCCGTGCAGCATCAGCGGCAGCACGGTGAAGCCTTCCTGGCCCTTGTCCAGGATGTCCTGCTTGGCGCGGACCAGGCCCTCGAGCACCGGGTCGACGGCCTCGAGGTGCGACGGGTTCGCGGTCAGCGAGACGGTGATGTCGTTGTCGCCGAACATCTGGATGTAGGTGCCCTGGGCGCCGAGGTGGTACTTCACGTCGCCGGAGCCGTGGGCGGCCGCCGGGTTCATGTTGCCCTCGAACTCGGTGAAGATCTTCGAGTACGGCTTGCCGACGATGTTGGCGAGCACGTTGAGGCGACCGCGGTGCGGCATGCCGATGACGACCTCGTCGAGCTCGTGCTCGGCGCTCTGGTCGATGACCGCGTCCATCATCGGGATGACCGACTCGGCGCCCTCGAGCGAGAACCGCTTCTGGCCGACGTACTTGGTCTGCAGGAACGTCTCGAACGCCTCGGCGGCGTTCAGCTTGCTCAGGATGTACTTCTGCTGCGCGACGGTCGGCTTGACGTGCTTGGCCTCGACGCGCTCCTGCAGCCACTGCTGCTGCTTCGGGTCCAGGATGTGCGTGTACTCGACGCCGATGTGACGGCAGTACGCGTCCCGCAGGATCGACAGGACGTCGCGGAGCTTCATCCGGTCCTTGCCGTTGAAGCCGCCGACGTTGAACTCGCGGTCGAGGTCCCACAGCGTGAGGTCGTGGGTGGTGACGTCGAGGTCCGGATGCATCCGGAACTTGTCCTTGGTGAACTGCAGCGGGTCGGTGTCCGCCATCAGGTGGCCGCGGCTGCGGTACGCCGCGATCAGTTCGAGGACCCGGGTGGTCTTGTCGACCGCCGTGGCGGAGATGTCCTTGCGCCAGCGAACCGGCTCGTAGGGGATCCGCAGGGCGTGGAAGATCTCGTCGTAGAACTCGTCGCTGATCAGCAGGTTGTGGATGGTCCGGAGGAAGTCTCCGGACTCCGCGCCCTGGATGATGCGGTGGTCGTACGTCGAGGTCAGCGTGATCAGCTTGCCGACGCCCAGCTCGGCGATCTTCTCGTCGCTCGAGCCCTGGAACTCGGCCGGGTACTCCATGGCACCGGCGCCGATGATCGCGCCCTGGCCCTGCATGAGCCGCGGCACCGAGTGCACGGTGCCGATGGTGCCCGGGTTGGTCAGCGAGATGGTCACGCCGGCGAAGTCGTCACCGGTCAGCTTGCCGTCGCGGGCGCGGCGGACGATGTCCTCGTACGCGCCGTGGAACTGCGCGAAGTTCATCGACTCGGTGCCCTTGATGGCGGCGACGACGAGCGAGCGGCTGCCGTCCTTGCCCGGGAGGTCGATGGCCAGGCCGAGGTTGGTGCCGGCCGGGGTGATCGCGTTCGGCTTGCCGTCCACCTCGGCGAAGTGCCGGTTCATGTTCGGGAACGCCTTGACGGCCTGCACGATCGCGTAACCCAGCAGGTGGGTGAACGAGATCTTGCCGCCGCGGGTGCGCGCGAGGTGGTTGTTGATCACGATGCGGTTGTCGATCATCAGCTTCGCCGGGATGGCGCGAACGCTGGTCGCAGTCGGGATCGCGAGCGAGGCGGACATGTTCCGGGCGACGGCCGCGGCCGCGCCTCGGAGGATCTTTGCCTCTGCGTCGCCGGCGGGCTTGGCGGCGGGTGCCGCGGCGGGCTTGGCGGCCGGGGCCGCGGCCTTCGCTGCGGCCGGGGCGGGTGCCGCCGGCGCGGGTGCCGCCGGTGCTGCCGAGGCGGGGACCGAGGCGGCAGGTGCAGCGGCGGGCGGTGCTGCAGCAGGAGTGACGGTGGTGGTGGCGGCGGCGGGTGTGCCGTTGCCGTTCGTGGGGCCGGCAGGCGCGGGTTGCGCGGCCTGTCCGTTGGCGCCCGAGGTGTCCGGCTTGTAGTCGGTGAGGAACTCGTGCCAGCTGGCGTCCACAGATGAGGGATCATCCTGGAAGCGCTGGTACATCTCGTCGACAAGCCACTGGTTCTGTCCGAATTGTGACGTAGAACTGCTGCTCACGGCAGGTGTTCGCCTCGTTTCTCTCTTGGTCCCCGATCGGCGCTTGTACACCCGAGGCTAGTCCCCCCGGATGGCGTCCGCGCGCGGCGGGCACCCGCCGAGTGATGTGCGTCACCCGTGAGTGCCCGCGGTTTCAACTATCGATGACATTTTGGGTCCCCGCATTATTCCCCGCAGCGCTTCGCGCCGCATCCCAGAGCCGTTCGTAGTGTCCACCGGCGTGACGCAGCTCGTGGTGTGGACCGGACTCGACGATGCGCCCGTCGTCGACCACCACGACGAGGTCGGACCGCGCGGCAGTCGCCAGCCGGTGTGCCACCACCACCGCGGTGCGCCGGCGGGCGATCAGCCGGCTGGCCTCGAGCACGGTGCGCTCGGTGGCCGGGTCCAGGGTGGCCGTCGCCTCGTCGAGCAGCAGCAGGTCCGGGTCGACCAGTTCGGCACGGGCCAGCGCGATCAGCTGACGCTGGCCGGCGGAGAGTCCCTGTCCGCGCTCGCCGATCGGGGTGTACATGCCGCCGCGGAGATCGGCGATGGTCGCCAGCGCGCCCACCGCGCGGGCCGCGGCCACGATCTGCTCGCGGGTCGCGTCGGGCCGGCCGTAGGCGATGTTGCTCGCCACGTCGCCGGTGAAGAGGTGCGCCTCCTGCGGGACCACGCCGAGCCGGGCGCGGTACTCGGGGAGCGGGTAGCCGCGTAGGTCCACCCCGTCCACCCGTACCGCGCCGTCGGTCGGGTCGTAGAAGCGGGCCAGCAGCTTGACGACGGTGGACTTGCCGGCGCCGGTCCGGCCGACCAGGGCCACCGTGGTGCCCGCGTCGATGCGCAGGTCCACGCCCTGCAGGGCGTCGGTCTCCGCGCCGGCGTAGCGGAAGGTCACGTCGGCGAGGTCGACGTCCCCGCGCAGGTGCCCGGTGATCGGCACCGTGCCCGACGGGGCAGCGGCGTCGCCGGCGAGTGAATCCTCCAGCGAACTGCGGGTTCGCAGCAGGTCCCCGATCCGGCGCAGGCCGACGCTGGCCTGCTGGTAGCCGTCGAAGACCTGCGAGAGCTGCTGGATCGGACCGAATAGCAGCCCGAGGTAGAGGACGAAGGCGACCAGCGTGCCCGCGGTGGCCTCGCCGTTGGCGACGCGGGTGGCACCGACCAGCACCACGGCGGCCATCGCCAGGTCGGACAGGAAGGTGATGAACGGGAAGAAGATCGAGATGGCCCGCTGCGAGCGCATCCGGCTGCGGCGGTAGCTGTCCGCGCGCTCGGCGAACCGTTCCGCCGCGAAGTCCTCACGCCGGTACGCCTGCGCCGCGCGCAGCCCCGCGACGTTCTCCTGGAAGTCGGCGTTGACGATCGAGATGCGTTCCCGCGAAACCGAGTACGCCACGGAGGACACCCGGCGGAAGAGCAGGGTGGCCACCAGTAGCGGCGGCACCGCGGCGAGCGCCACCAGTCCGAGCACCACGTCGGTCAGCAGCAGGGCGATCGCGATCCCGACCACCGTGAGCACGCTGACCACCGCCGTCGACAGGCCGGTCTGCAGGAACGACGACAGCGCGTCGACGTCGGTCGTCATCCGGGTCATGATGCGGCCGGACAGTTCCCGCTCGTAGTAGTCGAGGCCGAGCCGCTGCAGGTGCGCGTAGCTGCGCACCCGCAGGCTGTAGAGGACCTTCTCGCCGGCGCGGGTGGTGATCACCGTCATCACCGCGACCACCAGCCAGTCCGCGGCGACCAGCGCGACGCCGGCGAAGGTGGCCCACCACAGCGCGGACGGCTGGTCGACCGTGACGCCGCGGTCGAGCGCGAACTTGACGATCGACGGGAACAGCACGCCCGCCAGCGAGTCCAGCGCCAGGCAGGCGATGACGGCGGCGAGGATCCAGCGGACCGGCCGCAGCAGCGCGGACAGCCGGAACGCGGGGTCCGGCCGGCGCAGATCGTGGTCGTCCATGCCGGGTTGCTCGGTGGCCGGGGGTAGGGCCGCGACGGCGGCACGCAGTTCCGGCGTGGCGGCCACGTTGCCGAGTGCCCCGGACGCCGCGCCGCCCGCGCCGTGACCGCCGCCGCCCGCAGGTGCGCCGCCCGCCGTCACCGCGCGGGTCCCTGCTGCGTCGGGTCGCTCCGGGGCGTCGCCTCGGACGCCGGCCGCGACGTCCGGCCACAGCGCCGCCTCGGACGGTTCGGCGGCGGCGCGGTCCGGTGGCGTGCCGACCGGCTCGGAGTCGGGGTCCGGGTCCGCGAGCAGTTCCCGGAACAGCGGGCACCGTGCGTCGAGTTCGTCGACGGTGCCGGTGTCGATGATCCGGCCGCCGTCGAGGACGGCGACCCGGTCGGCGAGCGTCAGGGTCGAGCGGCGGTGCGCCAGAATCAGGGTGGTCCGGTCGCTTCGGCAGCGCAGCGTGTCGAAGATGGCGGCCTCGGTGGCGGCGTCCACCGCGGACGTCGCGTCGTCGAGGATCAGCAGCCGCGGGTCGACCAGCAGGGCGCGCGCCAGCGCCACCCGCTGGCGCTGGCCGCCGGAGAGGGTCAGCCCACGTTCGCCGACGACGGTGTCGTAGCCGTCGGCGAGCGACTCGATGAACTCGTCGGCCTGCGCCATCTTCGCGGCGATCCGGATGTCCTCGGCGCTGGCGTCCGGTCGGCCCAGCGCGATGTTCGAGGCGACGGTGTCCGAGAACAGGAACGGCTCGTCGAACACCAGCCCCACCGCGCCGCGCAGCTGCTCCCCGCGCAGGGTGGTCACGTCGAAGGCCTGCCCGCCGGCGGTCAGCGCGACGGTGCCTTCGCTCGGCGCGTAGAACCGGGGGAGCAGCAGCGAGAGCGCCGTCTTGCCGGACCCGGCGCGGCCGACCACGGCGACGGACTCGCCGGGCGCCAGGTCGAGGTCGAGTCCGCGCAGCACCTCCCGGCCCGGCTCGAACCCGAACGTGACGCCGCGCAGCCGGACCCCGACCGGGCCGTGCGGCAGGGCGACCGGATGCGGGGGGTCGGCGACGGCGGGCTCGGTGTCGATCACCTCGTAGACCCGTTCGACGGCGGCGCGCGAGAGCTGCGCCATGATCACCACCGACGACAGGACGCGGGTGACGTTCGACATGGTGGCGACGTAGGTCGCGAAGGCCAGGAAGGTGCCGATGGTGATCGCGCCGCCGAGCGCGAGGTAGCCGCCGAAGGCGATCACCCCGACCAGGCCGAGTTGCGGCAGCGCGGCCATGGTCGGCGCGAACCGGGAGTTGATCCGGGCCGCGCGCAACCGCTCCGCGTACAGGGTGCGGCCCAGGTCCTCGAGCTGGTCGACGGCACGGGCCTCCTGCCCGAATCCCTTGACCACCCGGACACCGGTCACGGTCTCCTCGACGTGCTGGGCCAGGTCCGCGGCACGCTGCTGGGCGGACCAGGTGGCGGCGAACAGCTTCGGCCGGATCCGCCACACCACCAACGCCACCGCGGGCACCACCAGCAGCGCGACCACGGTCAGCAGCGGGGAAAGGTAGGCCATCACCACCACGGCCAGCACGAACTGGATCAGCGCGCCCGCTGACAGCGGGACCATGGCGAGCAGGCCCTGCACCAGCTGCAGGTCGGTGATCGACCGGGACACCACCTGCCCGGTGCGGATCTGGTCCTGCCCGAGTCCGTCGAGGCGTTGCAGCGAGCCGAGGAGGCCGAGTCGCAGGTCGTGCTGGACGTCGAGGGAGAGTTTGCCCGCGAGCATCCGGCGGCCGAACTGGCAGCCGAACCGGACCACCGCCAGGCCCGCGATGGCGGCGGCGACCACCGCGATCACCTCGGTGGCACCGGAACTGGCGTCGTCCACCGCGATCCGGGCGAGCAGCGGGAAGGAGATGTCGATGACCGCGGCGATCAACGTCACCGTCAGGGCGCCGACCGTGACGGACCGGTGTGCCCAGCAGGCGGCGGCCAGTCGTCTGATCCAACCGCGGGGCTTCGTCTCGGGTGCCATCGACAGCCACGTTAGACCCGACCTCCGACGGGTCCGCTCGGTGCCGGTCAGGTGATGTCGCGGCGCGTGGCGGCCCACCAGCCGAGGCCGCAGGCGAGGCAGGTCCAGAAGAGCAGCGCGATCGCGGCGACCGGCCACGGGGCGTACTCGTCGATGTTCGAGGCGGAGGTCGCCGCGATCGTGGACCAGGTGGCCGCCGTCGGCAGGAGCTGAGTGAGCGCGCCCGCCCCGACGCCGGGCAGGACCGCCGTCACGACCATCTCACCGGCGGGGTACCAGGCCACCAAGGCGACTGCGGCGGTGGTGGACGACCCGAGCGCCAGCCCGAGCCCCGCCCCGATCAGCGACCACGCCACGGTGGTCAGGACGCCGGCGGCGAGCATCGCGGCGACCGGCCACGACATCTCGAAGAGGCCGCCGGCAAAGGTCAGAATGCAGATCAACGCGACCGCCTCGACGGCGACCGCGTAGGCCGCGCCGAACGCCGCCGTGACCGCCAGTTTTGCGGTGACCACCCGGTCTCGGCCGGCGGTGGTGAGGAAGGTCGGGGTGAGCGTCTTGTGCCGGAACTCGGTGCCGGAGTTGATCGCTCCGAACAGCCCGGCGAACAGGGCCACGCCGGCGATCGCGACGAACAGTCCGACCGACGCGGCGCCGGTGGTCAGTTTGGAACCGCTGAACTCGATGTCACCCGCCATCGCGGCATAGAAGGTCCCGGCGAACAGCGCGACGAACAGCGGGGCGAGGACCAGCGCCCACCAGAAGCGCAGGGTGGTGACCTTGCGCAGTTCGCTGGTCAGCAGCGCGGTCATCGGGGGCCTCCGTAGGGATCGGTCGCATGCTGGAGCTGCGGGGCCGGCGGGCCGTAGTGCTGGGCGGCGTACTGCCCGGAAGTCATGGACGCGAACACCTGCTCGAGATCGACGTGCTCGGTGACGGACCCGAAGATGCGCACGCCCGCCGCGCCGGCGATCTCCGCGACCTCGGCCTCAAGGGTGCCGCCGACGGCGAGCCGGCCGTCGGGGAGCACCTGGGCGTCGGTGATGCCCTCGGCGCCGAGGGCGAGGGCGAGCCGCGCGGCGTCGGAGGAGGCGACCAGGACCCGGCCGGTGTGGGAGCGCCGGAGGTCGTCGATACCGCCCTCGAAGACGAGGCTGCCGCGGTCGACGATCACCAACCGGTCCACCGTCTGCTCCACCTCGCGCAGGAGGTGACTCGACACCAGCACGGTCCGCCCCGAACGGGCGAACGCACGCAGGAAGTCCCGGAGCCAGGCGATGCCCTCGGGGCCGAGGCCGTTCGCGGGCTCGTCGAGGACGAGGATCTGTGGGTTGCCGAGCATGGCGGTGGCGAGCGCGAGACGCTGGCGCATGCCGAGGGAGAAGGTGCCGGCCCTCTGGCGTCCCACCTGCTCGAGACCGACCATGCCGAGCACCTGGGGGGCCCGGTCGTCGGGGACACCGACCGCCGCGGCGTACACCAGAAGGTGGCCCAGCGCGGTCCGGTTCGGGTGCACGCCGAGCGAGTCGAGGACCACACCCACCGTGCGCGCGGGCTGCGCCAGCGCGGCGAACGGCAGCCCGGTGACGACGGCGCTGCCCGTCGTCGGCGTGATCAGCCCCAGCAGCATTCGCAGGGTGGTGGTCTTGCCCGACCCGTGCGGCCCGACGAACCCGGTGATCGACCCCGTCGGCACGGTGAAGCTCAGCTCCGAGACCGCACGCACGGCGCCGAACTGCTTGCTCAGGCCGACCGCCTCGAGCGCCGGACGCGCGTGGGCCGGACCCGTCGTCTCGCCTGCGCTCATGCCGTTACCTCCCCTGCCGGACTCCACGGTGCGCCTCACCCTATCGGCGCGGCGCTGCCCGGCGGCGGTTCGCTACCCGCGCAGCGCCGGCGACTCGGCCAGCGCGGCGAGGGCGGGCACCTCGTCGCGGTCGTAGGGAAGCACCTGGACGGCCACGTGATTCGCGCCCGCGTCGAGATGCTCGGTCAGCCGCGCGGCGATCGACGGTGCGTCGCCGTGCGCCACCAGTGCGTCGATCACCCGGTCGCTGCCGCCATCGGCGAGCTCGTCGGCGGTGAACCCGAGCCGGGCCAGGTTCGCGAGGTAGTTCCGCCGGTTCAGGTAGGGAGTGACCAACGGGCGTCCAGCCACCCGGGCCGCGACGGGGTCGGGGTCGAGCACCACCTTGTGCTCGGCCGCCAGAAGCGGTGCGGGGCCGAGCAGTTCGCGAGCCTCGCGGGTGTGCTCCGGCGTGGTCAGGTAGGGGTGCGCGCCTGCGGCCCGGTCGGCGGCCAGTCGCAGCATCTTGGGTCCGAGCGCCGCCAGCACCCGGCGGCCGGCGGGCACCCCGGCCGCGTCCAGTTCGTCGAGGTAGGCGACCACGGCCTGGTACGGCTTGGCGTAGACCTCCGCCGAGGACTCCCGGTGGCCGGCGCCGACGCCGAGCAGGAAGCGCCCGGGATGGCGGTCCTCGAGGCGGTGGAACGACTCGGCGACCTCGGCGGCCGGCGAGCTCCAGATGTTGGTGATCCCGGTGGCGACGGTGAGGGTGGTCGTGGCGTCGAGCATCTGTTCGGCGACGGCGAGGTCCGCGGGCGGCGAGATGCCGATCCAGAGAGTGCCGTAGCCGAGTCGCTCGACGGCCCGGGCGAATTCTGGGGTCAACCCGGCGACGCGGCGCCACACGCCGATCCGGCCGATGTCGGGGGTCTGAGGGTCGATGCTCATCTGCTGCTCCGTTCGTGGACTGCTCGGGGCCAATCAACCATGCGGGCGCGGCACCTCATACCGGTAGCTGATTCGGCCCGATCGGCTCTTTTGTAGCGTTCCACCCATGGTGGGCCTCCGCGATCCGGCGCTCTCCGGCACACACGGCCGGCTCCTGGTGCTGCGGGCGAGTGTCGCGCTCGTGGTGGCGATGGGGCTGGGCCGATTCGCGTACACGCCGATCCTGCCGCTGATGGAGCAGCAGGCGGGCCTGAGCGGAGAGTCGGCCGCGACGATGGCGACCGTCAACTACCTGGGCTACCTGCTGGGTGCGGTCCTCGCGACATTCCTGCCGGTGCTGACCAGGAGCCGGGCGGCGCTGCGGGTGTCGCTGGTGGCGCTGATCGCCACGCTGGCGGCCATGCCGCTGACACAGTCCCTGCCGGTGTGGCTGACGCTGCGGGGGCTGGCCGGTCTGGCGAGCGCGGTGGTCTTCGTGTTCACCGCCCGGGTCGCGCACCAGGAACTGTCCGGCCGTCGCGACGGCGCCGGCTGGGTGTTCGGCGGCGTCGGCGGCGGAATCGCGTTGTCCGGTTTGGCAATCCTGGCCCTCGGCGCGGACGCGGACTGGCGGACCAGCTGGCTGGTGGTGGCGGCGCTGGCCGCGGCGTTGTCGGCGTTGTCGTGGACGCTGCCCGGGGGACGGCCGCAGCCGCACGCGGTCGGGGGAGCGGGCCGGGTGCCGCGCCGGAACCGGGTGGCGTTCGGCTGGCTGCTGGCCGCGTACTTCTGCGAGGGCCTCGGCTACATCATCTCGGCCACCTTCCTGGTCGCCGCGGTCGCCTCGCTGGGCAGTGCGACGTGGCTGGGCAGCGTGGTCTGGATCGCGGTTGGTCTGGCCGTGGTGCCGTCGTGCGTGTTCTGGATGCGGCTGTCGCGCAGGCACTCCCAGGTCACGATGCTGACGGTGGCGATGACGGTGCAGGCGGCGGCCGTGGCGGCGTCGGCGGTCTCCGGCTCCGCGGTGGTGCAGGTGCTCGGTGCGTTGTGCTTCGGCGGCACCATGATCGCCATCGTCACGCTGGCGCTGGCCGAGGGAACCGTGCTGGTGGGTGCGCGGGCACCGGCGATCGCCACGGCGGTGTACGGGGTGGGGCAGGTGATCGGTCCACTGATGGTCGCGCCGCTGCTCGACGGCGGATACACCCCGGCCCTGGCGGTGGGTGCGGTGGTGCTGGCGGCCGGGGTGCTCTTCACGCTGCCGCTGCTGCGGATGGAGCGCCGGGCGCAGGCACACCCCCGCGCGACCGGGTGACCGGTCGCGCGGGGGCGCTGGGGTGACCCTGTCGGCGCGGTGGGGCCCGGCAGACGGCCGCTACCCGCGCAGCGCCAGCGACTCGGCGAGTGCGGCGAGAGCGGGCAACTCGTCGCGGTCGGACGGAAGTACCTGTACGGCCACGTGATTCGCGCCCGCGTCGAGGTGTTCGGTCAGCCGCGCGGCGATCGCCGTCGCGCCGCCGTGCGCCACCAGGGCGTCGATCACCCGGTCGCTGCCGCCGTCGGCCAGTTCGTCCTCGGTGAAGCCGAGCCGGGTCAGGTTCGCGACGTAGTTCCGCAGGTGCAGGTAGGGATTGTCGACAGGCGGTCGCCCCACCGCCCGGGCCGCGACGGGGTCGGTGTCGAGCACGACCTTGTGTTCGGGTGCGAGAAGCGGTGTGGCCCCGAGCAGTTCGCGGGCCTCACGGGTGTGCTCCGGCGTGGTCAGGTACGGATGCGCGCCGGCGGCGCGGTCGGCGGCCAGTCGCAGCATCTTCGGGCCGAGTGCAGCGAGCACCCGACGTCCGGCGGGCACCCCCGCCGCGTCCAGTTCGTCGAGGTATGAGACCACGGCCTGGTACGGCTTCGCGTAGACGTCCGCCGAGGCCTCTGGGTGGCCGACGCCGACGCCCAGGAGGAAGCGGCCGGGATGGCGGGCCTCGAGACGGTGGAAGGACTCGGCGACCTCGGCGGCCGGCGAGACCCAGATGTTGGTGATCCCGGTGGCGACGGTGAGGGTTGTCGTCGCGTCGAGTACCTCTTCCGCGATCGAGAGGTCGGCCGGGGGCGAACCGCCCAGCCACAGGGTGCCGTAGCCGAGTTTCTCGACGGACTGCACGAACTCGGGCGTCAGGCCGTACGCGTGACGCCACACACCGATCCGGCCGAGGTTGGGGGTCTGCGGGTCGATGCTCATCTGCTGCTCCGTTTCGGTGGACTGCTCGTGGAAACCACACCCGCCCGGCGAATCATTCCGGCTGCTGATCGACCGGGTCGGTCTCTTTGCGGCCTTCCCTCCACGGTGAGCCTCCGCGACCCGGCAGGTTCCGGCACTGGCGGATTGCACTGCCGGGTCTCGTCGTGGAGCACGGTCCGAGGCCACGTACTGCGTAGCGCCGGAGTCGGGCGCACCCCGGCGCGACCGGATGACCGGCCGCGCGGGGGTGTGTGGGTTCACTGTCGCGGCGAATCCCGCGACGCGGCGCCTACCGCCCGAGCATCGCCTTCATCTGGTCGATCTCGGCCTGCTGGCCGTCGATGATCGACTGCGCCAACTCCTTGACCTGCGCGCTCTGACCGGAGGCCAGGATCTCCTCCGAGGAGTCGACGGCGCCGACGTGGTGCTCGATCATCATCTCGAGCCAGGCCTGGTCGAAGGCCGCGCCGGTGGACTCGTCGAGCTGTGTCATCTGCTCCGCGGTCATCATGCCGCCGTGGTCCATCCCGGGCATGGAGGCGTCCGTACCGGGCATGGAGTGGTCCATGGTGGCGTCCGTCGCCGGCGCGTTCCAGTCCTCGAGCCAGCCCGTCATCTGCGCGATCTCGGGGCCCTGGGCGGCTTCGATCCGCGACGCCAGCGCGACGAGTTCTGGGTTGGTGCTGTGGTCCGAGACCATCTCGGCCATCTCCACGGCCTGCTGGTGGTGCGGGATCATCATCTGCACCCACATCATGTCGGCGGCGTTGTGCGCCGACGCGGCATCCGCCGGGGTGGTGGCGGACATGGAGGTCGAGGTCCCCGCCGCCCGGTGCTCGGTGGTGTGCTCGGGGCCGGTGCCGTCGTTCGCGCAGCCGGCGAGCAGTGCGACCGCCGCTGCGGCGGAGGCGATCAGGGTTGCGGTCTTGGTGCGAGTGTTCATCTTTGGTTCCTTGGCTGTGGCTGTTGGTGTGACGGTCGCGACTGCGCATGTACGCAGTGGCCCTGTCACACCCGCAGCACGCACAGCGATGCCAGCCGTACCGACGTCGGCAGGAACGGGGGCCCGCGGCCGGAACTCAGAGTCGGGTGGGTCCGGCGCCGCGGGGCCCGGATCGGGTTCGCGGGAATCCCGAACAGCAGCAGGGCCAGGGCCAGCAGCAGTGCGGACGCGAGGACGGCCAGGCACGGGTTGAGCACGTGGTGGTTGTCGCCGTGGCCCGGGGGAGTGTCGGAGTTCTGGGCGGTCGCGGCGACCGCGACAGGTTCCTGAGCGGATGCGACATGATCCTGAGCGGAGGTGTCATGGGTCGTCGCCGCGTGCGAGACCGACTGCGCCGCAGGAGTGGCCGCGAGCACGTGGTGCATGGCCAACAGGCCGAACACCAGCACGCCGAGCAGGAGCGCGACCGGCGCTGCCGGTCGCGCGACCAGTCGCCGAGCCCAACTCATGATCGCCATCATACCCTAGGGGGGTCAGGTAGTGAGTTCGAGCTGCCAGCTGGCCGGAGCCGGTCCGAAGGCATCACGGGCGTTGTTGATCACGCCCTTGCCGATCGACCGGTTGCCCGCGCCGCCGATCGCCGCGCCGATGCCGGCGGGCACCAGCTTGCCCAGGATCAGGGCGCTGCGCCGGGCCGCGTACTTGGTGACGAACTTGCGCAGCAGGCTCTGGTTCATCCCCGCCATCGTGGGCGCGGGGATCCGGTTGGTGATCAGCGAACCCCAGTTCTTGGTCGTCACGCCCACCGCCTTCTCCACGATCTCCATCCCGGAGGTGCCGAGCGCGACCGCGAGCACCAGGGCCCGGCGCTGCTCGTGCTGCTGGACCGAGATGCCGTGTACCGAGGCCACCGCCAGCGTCAGCAGCGCGCAGGCCTCCAGGAAGAACACCGACTCGGCGCCGACCGCGGCGATCGAGCCCACCGTCCCGATGCCGGGGACCGCCGCGGCCGCACCCACTGCGCCGCCGCTGCCCGTCACCGCGGTGAGGAACATCCGTTCCATCCGTTCGACGATCTGCTGTGGGCTCTCGCCGGGGTGTGCGCGGCGGACCCGCTCCACGTACTTCGCGACGGCGGGACCCTGCAGCTTGCTGCCGTTGTCGAGCAGCGACACGACGACCTGCTCGACCCGCCCCATCATGTGCGCCATCGGTTCTCCCCTTCGCCACGGCCCACCGCGACTGGCGGCCGAACTCCCTTCCAACGGCCGGCCCCCGTGGTTTGTTCCTCCGGCCGCCTCGGGTGTCCGTCGGCGCCGTGCGTCGCGGTCCGCGTCGTCAGCCCAGGGCCCAGTGCTCGACCGGGACCACTTCACTGGGCTTCGGGGGATGTGGCGGCGTGCCGTCGCCGAACGGCCTGCCGCCCAGCAGCTCCCGGCCGTGGGGCTCGAGCCAGTTCGCCAGGCACGGACCCTTCGGCACGATCTGCGTCGGGTTCACGTCGGTGTGCACCACGTAGTAGTGCTCTTTGATCTGGGCGAAGTCGATCGTGTCGCCGAAGCCCGGCGTCTGGAACAGGTCTCGCGCGTAGTCCCAGAGCACATGCATCTCGGTGAGCTTGGTGCGGTTGCACTTGAAGTGGCCGTGGTACACCGGGTCGAACCGAACGAGGGTGGTGAACAGACGCACGTCGGCCTCGGTGATGGTGTCGCCCACCAGGAATCGCTGGGTGGCGAGCCGCTCGGTCAGCCAGTCGAGCCGGGCGAAGAGCCGGTCGTAGGCCGCCTCGTACGCCTCCTGCTTGCCGGCGAACCCGCACCGGTACACGCCGTTGTTCACGTCCCGGAACACCAGTTCGGCCACCTCGTCGATCTCCGCCCGCAGCTCGGTCGGGTACAGGTCGGGGGCGCCCTCGCGGTGGTACTGCTTCCACTCGGTCGACAGGTCGAGGGTGATCTGCGGGTAGTCGTTGGTCACCACCTGCCCGGTCGGGATGTCGACGATCGCGGGCACCGTGATGCCCCGCGGGTAGTCGGGGAAGCGGGCCAGGAAGGCTTCCTGCAGTCGCGGGATCTTCAACACCGGGTCCACGCCGCCGGGGTCGAGGTCGAAGGTCCAGCTGCGCTGGTCGTGGGTGGGTCCGCAGACGCCCATGGACAACACGTCCTCGAGCCCGAGCAGGCGGCGGACGATGATGGCCCGGTTCGCCCACGGGCAGGCCCGGGCGACGATCAGTCGGTAGCGGCCCGGCTCCACCGGGTAGCCGTCGCGTCCGTCAGCGGTGATCCGGGTGTCGATGTAGCGGGTGTCACGAGTGAATTCCTTGCCCTTGCCGACGTATGCCCCGGTGGAGCTGCTCTCCTCGGTCACTGCGAATCAACTCCCTGTTGGACTGACGATTCGCGGGCGCGGCCGCGGACCGTGGGGCCTGTACAACGACACAGCTCACACGCTACTGCGGTGCACCGTGGCGAGGGTGTGGGATCCGAGCACCTGATAGCCCAGCGTCGCGGCCAACTGCCAGGACGCGATGTTCTCGGGATGGCTGCGCCATTGCGCGATCATGCCCTCGTCGACGGCGTCGTTCGTGGTGAGTCGCGCGACGACCGCCGCATGTCCTCGCCGGCGGAGGTCCGGTGCGGTGAGGGCGCCGACGTCCGCGACGATGCCCTGCCACTCGCGGTAGCCGGCCGCGGCCACCGGGGAGCCGGCGTCGTCGAGCAGGGTGAACCAGCGCTCCCGGTCCGAGAGCGCCGCCTCGGTGACCTCGTCCGGCGGGCAGAGAGCCTCGAGCGCCCGCACTTCCGCGAGGTCGTGCGAGATCATCGGGTCGTCGGACTCGCCGGTGTCCGCGCCGACCTCCGCGGTGTAGGCGAGCAGGAGGGGACCCGGGCAACTGCCGCCGTGGTCCTTGGTGAGGTCGAGCAGGGTGCTGCGCTCGCTCAGCGCGTCGTCGTCGAGGTCCTCGGCCCGCTCGAGCGCCCACCGCGGGCCGACCAGCGCGCCGGCGCCGGCCAGCCGGAGGAACTGCACCCGGTCCGCGTCGTCGTCGACCAGCACCTGGCGGGCGCCGGGGCGGGCGAGCGCGGTGTCGGGCAGTCCGAGCGCGCGCGACCAGGCCAGCGCGACGATGTCGAGATGATGAGCGTCCACCCCCGTCACGCTATCGGTCCCGGCGAGATGTTGCCGCCGCCTACTCCTCGCCGTATATTCCACTTGGACTAATTGTTGGGGGGCGGACACGGATCGGGGGAGCGCAGTGGCCACAGCGCTGACACCGCTCGCGATCACCGTGCTCGCGCTGCTCAACGAGCGCCCGATGCACCCCTACGAGATGCACCAACTGCTGCTCCAGCGCCGCGTCGACCGCGTGGTGAAGGTCCGGCCCGGCTCGCTGTACCACGCGGTGGCGCGGCTCGAGCGGGCCGAACTGATCGCGGTGATCGGCACCGAGCGTGCTGGCAACCGCCCCGAACGCACCACCTACACCGTCACCGACAGCGGTCGCGCCGCACTCGAGGCCCGGATCGCGGAACTGCTCGGCGCCCCCGTCCGCGAGTACCCGCAGTTCCCGCTGGCGCTGGCGGAGGCGCACAACCTCGCGGCGGCCGATGTGTGCCGACTGCTCCGGGCCCGGATCGCGGCGGTCGAGGCGGACCTGGACGAACTCGACGCCGTGCGGGCCGTGCACGTCGCGGCGGACCGTCCGCGCGTCTTCTGGTTCGGGCTCGACTACCTGCGGGCGCTCGCCGCCACCGAGCTGGACTGGATGGCCGCGTTGGTGGCGGAGATCGAGTCGGGCGAACTGCCTTGGCTCACACCAGAACTCATCAGAGACCGACTCAGCCAACCGGCAAGGGGATGACCGTGACCGAGTTCAACCAGAACACGGAGATCAAGCAATGGTCGGCGCTGTGGGCGCTGTGCCTGGGGTTCTTCATGATCCTCGTGGACTCCACGATCGTCGCCGTGGCGAACCCCGCGATCATGACGGGCCTGCACACCGACATCAACAGCGTCGTCTGGGTCACCAGCGCGTACCTGCTGGCCTACGCGGTGCCGCTGCTGGTCACCGGACGCCTCGGTGACCGGTTCGGCCCGAAGAACCTCTACCTGGTCGGCCTGACGGTGTTCACCCTCGCCTCGCTCTGGTGCGGGCTGTCGGGCAGCATCGAACCGCTGATCGTGGCGCGGGTGTTCCAGGGCTTCGGCGCGGCGATGATGACCCCGCAGACGATGGCGGTGATCACCCGGATCTTCCCGCCGGACAAGCGCGGCACCGCGATGGGCCTGTGGGGTGCGGTCGCGGGCGTCGCCACCCTGGTCGGGCCGCTGGCCGGCGGCGTGCTGGTCGACGGCCTCGGCTGGGAGTGGATCTTCTTCGTCAACGTGCCGGTCGGCATCATCGCCTTCCTCGCCGCCGTCAAGTTCGTGCCGGTGCTCCCGACGCACAGCCACCGCTTCGACATCCCCGGCGTGGTGCTCAGCGCGCTCGGCATGTTTGCCCTGGTGTTCGGGCTGCAGGAGGGCAACTCCTACGACTGGTCGACGCGGATCTGGGTGCTGATCGGGATCGGCGTCGTGCTGCTCGGTGTGTTCATCTGGTACCAGTCTTGGAACAAGAACGAGCCGCTGCTGCCGCTGGGCCTGTTCCGGGACCGCAACTTCTCGCTCGCGAACATCGGCATCACCTCCATGGGTTTCGCGATCACCGCCATGGTGCTGCCGCTGATGTTCTACGCGCAGGCGGTGCGGGGACTGACCCCCACCGGGTCCGCGCTGCTGATGGTTCCGATGGCGGTGCTCACCGGCGCGCTGGCGCCGAACGTCGGCAAGCTGGTGGACCGGGTGCACCCGCGCTACATCGCCGCGCCGGGCTTCCTGATGCTCGCGATCTCGCTGGGCTGGTTGGCACTGGTGATGACGCCGCACGTCGAGATCTGGGAACTGCTGCTGCCGATCGGGCTGATGGGCATCGCGAACGCCTTCATCTGGTCGCCGCTGGCCGCCACCGCCACCCGTAACCTGCCGATGGAGGCGGCGGGCGCGGGGTCCGGCGTCTACAACACCACCCGCCAGGTCGGCGCGGTGCTCGGCAGCGCGGGCGTCGGCGCGCTGATCACCGCCCGGCTCTCGGCCAACGGGATTCCGACCGGCGGCGAGGAGGGCGCCGGCGGTGTGCTGCCCGACTTCGTCCGCGACGGCTTCAGCACCGCGATGGCGCAGTCGGTGCTGCTGCCGGCCGCCGTGCTGCTGATCGGATTCGTGGCGTCGTTGTTCTTCGAGCGGCCCGTCCGCGAGTCGGACCTGCCGCCGGTGGACGCCCGCGAGGAGTCGGTCGAGGCCTGACACGCAGTGAGGGTAGGACTGACGCACGCGTCGGGTGCCCGGCGCGATACTGGCGTCATGACGGAGACAGTGAAGCCCACCCACCTCGAACGCAGCACCACCGACGCCGGCGCCGAGTTCGGCGTCCTCACCCTCGAGCACGGGCCGCTGAATCTGTTCGACCGCGCGATGTTCGACGCGATCACCGAGGACGTGGCCGCGCTGACCGCGGCCCCGCCGCGTGCGCTGCTGCTACGCGCGGCGGGCAGGGTGGTCTCGGGCGGGGTGGACGTGCACGAGTTCGACGGGCTCGGCGCCGGGCAGGGCGCCGACCTCTGGCGCACCCTGTTCGCGGAGATCGTCCACCCGATCGAGGCGCTGCCCTGCCCGGTGGTGTTCGCCGCGCACGGGCTGACCCTGACCGCGGCGTTCGAGATCGCCCTGGCGTGCGACCTGGTGCTGGCCGCGCCGCAGGCCAGGTTCGGTCTGGTGGAGACGGTGGTGGGGCTGACGCCGTCGATGGGCGGACCGCAGCGGCTCGCGGAGCGCGCAGGTTCCGGCCGGGCCCGGGAACTGGTGATGACCGGCGACCTGTACGACGCCGCCACGATGCATGCCTGGGGAGTGGTCAACGCCGTGCACGAGGACGTGGACGCCGCGGCACGGGCGTTGACGGCGCGGCTGGCCGACGGCCCGACCCGGGCCCACCATGCCACCAAGCGGATCATCGAGGCCTGGCGTTCCGGTGGTGTCGCACACGCGGATTCGATCACCCCGGAGGTGTCCGGGGTGTTGTTCGAGACCGACGACCTGCAAGGCGCCGTGCGCAGCTTCCTCGACGTCGGACCGGGTAAGGCGCAGTACACCGGGAACTGAGGGCGCGCGGCGTCTGACACCGGGCGCCCGCAACGCCTAGGGTCGAAGCCATGTCTGGGTCCGGTGTTCGCCGCGGGGGACGCGCAGGAGGGGTCCTGGTCGCGGCGTCGGTGTTGCTGGCGGCCGGGTTGTCCGGCGGCTGTTCCACGTCCGCGCCCTCGGCTCCGGATCCGGTGGACGTTGCCGCCGACGCCGACGCCTACGTCTACGGCGCCGCGCCGGTGACGCTGGCGCGGACCCGGGCGAACATGACGTGCCTGCTGCCGGTCAACGAGCTGTTCAACCAGGCGCAGCTGTCGGGGCCCGACTCCCGGACGGTGGTCGCGCCGAACGTCGACACCCTGTATTCGATTGCCTGGCTGGACCTTCGGGCCGGCCCGGTGCTGCTCACCCACCCGGACATGGGGGAGCGGTACTTCGGTTTCCAGTTCCTGGACATGTACACCAACGTGTTTGCGAACGTCGGCACCCGGGAGACCGGCCCCGCCGCCGCCGCGCGGCTGATCGCACCGCCCGGCTGGTCCGGGCAGGCGCCGCCCGGTGCGGCGGTGGTCGAGTCCCCGACCTGGGACGCGTGGATGATCGGCCGGACACTGGTCGAATCGGAGGCGGACCTGCCCGCGGCGCGGGCCGCCCAGCAGCAGTACTCGATGCGGGTCCTCGGCCCGGCAGTGGCCGGCGCGCCGCCGACGCTGCCGCCGAACGACTGCGGTGACAACCCGGCGCCGCAGGCGCTCGTGGCGTCGGGGCCGGAGTACTTCGACGAGCTGTCGGCGATCCTGGCCGCCAATCCGCCGCCACCGGCCGACCGGCCGCTGCTCGACCGGATCGCCGCACTGGGCGTCACGGCAGGTGCGACGCCGAGCGGTGGCAGCCCGGAAACGGTGGACGCGCTGGCCGCCGGCATGACGCGCGGCGACCGGCAGATCACGGCGGCGACCGCCACCGGCGACCGGGTCTGGCGGTCGCTGCCGGACGCCGGCCGATACGGCACCGACTACCTCCAGCGCGCCGTCGTGGCCAGGATCGGTCTCGGCGCCAACGTGCCGGAGGAGTCGGCCTACGCGGTGGCGCGGGAGGCGTCGGACGGCCGCCCGCTGCGCGGCGAGCGGGGCTACCGACTGCACTTCCCCGCCGACGGCCTGCCGCCGGTGGACCGGCGTGGATTCTGGTCCGTCACCATGTACGGGCCGGACATGTTCCTCGTCCCGAATGTGTTGGGCCGGTATGCGATCGGCGACCGGACCCCGGGCCTGACCCGCAATCCGGACGGCTCCCTCGACGTCTGGCTGGCCGCGGCCGAGCCGGCGACCGGTACGTCGAACTGGCTGCCCGCCCCGGAGGGCGAGTTCGTCGTGATGCTGCGGTCCTACCTGCCCACCGACCCGTCCTGGACCCCGCCAGAACCCGAACCCGAGGGATGAGAAGATGCCGACCCCACTCGCCGAACTGCACATGCACATCGAGGGCTCGCTCGAACCGGAGCTGATCTTCGCGCTCGCCGAGCGCAACAGGGTGACGCTGCCGTACCGGGACCTCGACGACCTGCGTTCGCGCTACGAGTTCACCGACCTGCAGTCGTTCCTGGACCTGTACTTCGCGAACATGGCGGTGCTGCGGACCGCGCAGGACTTCGCCGACCTGGCCCGTGCGTACTTCGCCCGGGCGGCCGCGGGCGGGGTGCGGCACGCGGAGATCTTCTTCAATCCGCAGGCGCACACGGCGCGCGGGGTGCCGCTGCGGGACGTGCTCGACGGACTCGGCGACGCCGTCCGTGGCAGCGAGTCGGAGTTCGGGGTGTCGAGCGCGCTGATCGCCGCTGTGCTGCGCGACCGCCCGGAAGCCGAGGCCGCCGCGATGCTCGACGAGCTGCTGGGGCTGGACGTGCCGGTGCTCGGCCTCGGGCTGGACTCCGCGGAGGTCGGCAACCCGCCGTCGCGGTTCGTGGACGTCTTCGCCCGGGCCCGGGCGAGCGGCCTGCGGACCGTCGCGCACGCGGGGGAGGAGGGCCCGCCGGAGTACGTCTGGCAGGCGCTCGACCTGCTCGGGGTCGAGCGGATCGACCACGGGGTGCGCTGTCTCGAGGATCCTGCGCTGGTGACCCGACTGGTCGACGACCAGGTCCCGTTGACGGTGTGCCCACTCTCCAACGTCCGGCTGCGGGTCGTCGACACCATGGCGGAGCACCCGCTGCGGGCCATGCTCGCCGCCGGCCTGCTGGTCACCGTCAACTCCGACGATCCGGCGTACTTCGGCGGCTACGTCGACGACAACTTCGCGGGCCTGCGGGACGGCCTGGGACTGACCGAGGAGGAGCGGGAAACCTTGGCCCGCAACTCGATCCTTGCGTCCTTCGCCTCGCCCGAGCGCAAGCGGGAGTTGCTGGGGGAGTCCTGACGCCGGCGGTCGGGTCCGGTCAGCGGGTCAGACCGGCTTCGACGACCGCACGGGCGAGCGCGAGCACGTCGAGGTCGCGACCGGCGGGGCCGACCAGGCACAGTCCGACCGGTGCCGCGCCGGGGGTGCCCAGCGGCACGGTGGCGGTGGGCAGCCCCGCGACGGTGGCGATGCAGGTGAGCATCCCGGTGCTGCGCATGGTGTTGCGGTAGGTGTCTCCGCTGAGGTCGCCGTCCGAGAGCGGCGGGGCCGGTGTCGCGGTGGTGGGCAGCACCAGCACCCGGTCGCCGAGGAAGGCGCGGACCGTCGCGGCGGCGCCGGCGAGGGTGTCGGACGCGCGCCGGTAGGCCTCCGGGGAGGTGCGGCCGGCGCCGGTGAAGTTCTCCCGGGGCTCACCGCTCAGCGAGGTCGTCGCCGCGGCGGCGATCCCGCCGTGACGCTGCCACGCCTCGTAGGCGACGACGGTGGTGACGGCCTCGTGCCAGTCCGGCAGTGCGCCGATGTCGAGGTCCGGTTCGGCGAGGTCCGGCAGGCCCGACTTGCGCCAGGCCGTCAGTGCCCGGGAGGTCGCAGCCGTCACGACGGCGTCGGCCACCGCGTTGACGCCGGGCGCGGTGACGGCCCGCGACAGCGGGCGGGCGGGGGCATTCGGAACCGACGCGGCGACCGCCTTCGTCAGCGTCGAGATGTCGGCGGCCAGCCAGCCGATCGTGTCGACGGTGGGACTCAGCGGCACCAGGCCGTCGGTGGGGACTGCGCCGCGGGTCGCGGTGAACCCGAACAGGCCCTGGTAGGCGGCGGGTATCCGAATCGAGCCGTCGGTGTCGGGGCCGAGCCCGACCGTCGCCGTGCCCGCGGCGACGGCGCTGCCGGCGCCGGAACTCGATCCGCCCGGGAGTCGCTCCGGCGCAGCGACGTTCGGTGGGGTGCCGAACAGGTCGTTGACGCCCGAGTGTCCGTAACCGAGGTCGTCGGTCTGCGCCAGCCCCACCACCGCGGCGCCGGCGCCGAGCAGGCGCGAGACGGCCGTCGCGGTGGTGGACTCGACGGGCGCCTGCGCCAGCCATCGCGGGGTGCCGGCGCCGATCTGCTGGCCGGCGACCGCGAACAGGTCGGTCACCGCCACGGTCGCCCCGTCCAGGGCGCCGGAGCCGGACGCGGCGGCCAGGGGTGAGCCCTGCACCCGCCAGGTGGCCCGCGACGCCGGGGTGGACGCGGCCGCGGCGCCGCCACCGGGCAGCGGCGGGACCCCCGGATCGGCGGCCCCGTCACCGCAGCCGCCGAGCAGCAGCGTGGTCCCGGCCGCGGCACCGAATGCGAGAAAGCCCCGCCGAGTCAGATCGGTCATCCGATCAGGCTAGGACGTGTCTCCCAATCCTTTTCGGATGCACCTGGCGATTGGGCGCCGGGGGCGCCGAAACGGGGATTGGGAGACACGTCCTGGGGCGTCACGCTCAGCCCAGGACCTGCCGGAGGTAGTCGTTGTCGAAGACCCGGGACGGGTCGTACTTGTCGCGCACGGAGCAGAACTCGTCGAACCGCTGGTAGGTGGGACGCAGGTCGGCCGCGGTGCGGCTGTGCAGCTTGCCCCAGTGCGGCCGGCCGTCGGCGGCGCGCGCGATGGACTCGACCGCGTCGAAGTAGGGGCGGTGGTCCCGGCGGTAGTACTGGTGCACGGCGACGTACGCGGTGTCGCGGCCGTGCGCGGTGGACATCCACACGTCGTCGGCGGCGGCGAAGCGCACCTCCACGGGGAAGGCGACGCGGAAGTCGGACCTGCCGAGCCACTGGTCGATCTCGCGGAGGGTGTCCGGCAGCGCCTCGACCGGGACCGCGTACTCCATCTCGCGGAACTTCACCCGCCGCGAGGACGCGAAGACCCGGTAGCTGCGGTCGGTGAACTCGCGCGCGGAGAGCGCCCGGGACGCGACCTCGTTGATCTTCGGGATGGCGGCGGGGAACTGGGCCGCAACCCGGTTGACGCCTTCGAAGAAGGTGTTGGAGAGCAGCTCGTCGTCGACGAAGCCGCGGACCCGGCCCACCGGCTCGAGTGGGGTGGTCGCCGGCAGCCGCGTGTTCCGCTTGGTCAACACGCGGTCGGTGTGGGGGAACCAGTAGAACTCGAAGTGGTCGACGCCGCGGGAGTTCTCGTCGATGCGCTCCATGACCGCGCTGAGGCGATCCGGCGACTCGACCGCGCGCATGGCGTACGCGGGCTCGCACTGCAGGGTGAGGGTGGCGATCACGCCCACCGCGCCGAGGCCGATGCGGGCGGCCTCGAACAGCTCCGAATTCTCTTCGGGGGAGCATTCGACGACCGTGCCGTCCGCGAGTACCAGGGTCAGCGCGCGCACCTGGGTGGCCAGTCCGCCGAATCGGGCACCGGTGCCGTGGGTTCCGGTGGCGATTGCGCCGGCAATCGACTGGGCGTCGATGTCGCCGAGATTTGTCATGGCGAGTCCGAGATCCCACAACATGGGATTCAGGTCGCGAAGCCGCGTTCCCGCGAGAACGGTGACCAGCGCGCCGGCCGGTTCCGTGTGGACGACGGATTTGATGCCGGAGAGGTTGTCCAGGCTGATCAACACGCCGTCCGTCACGGCCACTGGCGTAAACGAGTGACCAGCGCCAACGCACTTGACGTGCAGGCCTTCCGTCGTCGCGCGGGCGATTTCGAAACTGAGCTCGGCCACGCTCGCGGGCGTTGCGTAACGTCGCGGGCTCGCGCTTGCGCACTCAGCCCAGTTGTGCCAGGTCTGCTGATCCATGACGCCACTATTCACATGGACAGTCGTCCAGGTCAACAGTTGACGCGATCTTTATTTCTGCGTTCTAGGATCATCCAATGCTGAACAGGCTTCCGGCGGACGAGCGTCGCGCGCAACTTGTCGAATCTGCCATGGGAATTGCGGAGCGGGGTGGTATCAGTTCTGTCACCATCCGGGCGGTCGCCGAGAATGCGGGGGTCTCGCTCGGGGTGGTGCACTACTGCTTCGACAGCAAGGAGGCGTTGGTCGCCGCGATGGGCGAGTCGCTCGTCGTGCAGCTGAGCCAGGCGCTGGGCTTCGCCTTCGGTCAGGCGCAGAGCGAAGAGCAGCACGGCGGCCTGCGCGGGCTCCGCGAGGTGCTGCACAGCGGAATCACCGCAATGTGGCCGATCATCGAGGCGACGCCGAACCGTCAGCTTCTCACCTACGAGATCACCGCGTACGGGCTGCGTCAGCAGGCAGCCGGCGCGGAGCTGGCAGGCGTGATCGCGGACATGCAGTACCGGACCATGGACGCCCAGGCCGTCGACTTCCTCGAGCAGTCGGCCGCGCACACCGGCACCAAGTGGACCGAGCCGGTCGCGCACATCGCGCGATTCGCGCTGGCCGTGATCGACGGGATCGTGCTCCGGTGGTTGGTGGACCGGGACAGCGAGGGCGTCATCGCCGAGCTCGACGACCTCGTGCAGATGATCACCGGCAAGGCCGTCGAACTCTGACCCGGGATCGGCTCGCACTTCGCCGCTGCGGAAAAGTGGTCGCGCCAAGACGTGGACAGTCGTCCAGTTCGGGTGGTTGACTCGTTGGCATGACCGCCATTTCCGACCGTCCGGAGACCATGGCCCGCGACGGCGCGACCCGCGCACGACTGGACGCCGCCACCCGCGAGCTGGATCCGCCGCTCGCCGCCATGGACCTGGGGGCGCTGCGCGCCAACGCCGCGGACCTCCTCCGCCGGGCAGGTGGGACGCCCGTGCGGGTGGCCAGCAAGTCGGTCCGGTGCCGCGCGGTGCTCGAGGAGACACTCGGGACCGGGCTCACCGCCCGCGGTGGCTTCCGCGGGATCATGTCCTATTCGCTGCGTGAGGCGATCTGGCTGGTGCGCCTCGGGGCCCGGGACGTCCTGATGGGCTACCCCACCACCGACCGCGGTGCGATCGCCGAGCTGGCCTCGGACCCGCTGCTGCTCGACTCGATCACCCTGATGATCGACAGCGCCGACCACCTCGACGTGGTGCACGCCGCCGCCGGCAGTTCCTCGGTCCCCGCCCGGGTGTGCCTGGACGTGGACGCGTCGCTGCGGGTCGGGCCGGTGCACCTCGGCGTCCGCCGCTCACCGCTGCGTACCCCGGAGGAGACCGAATCGCTGGCCCGGGCGGCCGTGCGACGGGGCTTCCGGGTGGTCGGCGTGATGTTCTACGAGGCGCAGATCGCCGGGTTGCCTGACAGCAGCCCCGCGATCCGACTGGTCAAGCGTGCCTCCGCCGCCGAGCTGTCCAAGCGCCGCGGCGCGGTGGTCGACGCGGTCTCCGCGGCCGCGGGGAAGCTGGAGATCGTCAACAGCGGCGGCACCGGGTCGCTCGAGGTGAGTTCCGCCGACCCGTCGGTCACCGAGGTCACCGCGGGTTCAGGGCTGTACGTCCCGACCCTGTTCGACCGCTACCGCGCGTTCACGCCGCGGCCGGCGCTGTTCTTCGCGTTGTCCGCGGTGCGCCGCCCGACGCCCAAGATCGCGACGCTGTTCGCGGGTGGCTACGTCGCGTCCGGCCCGGCCGGCGCATCCCGGGTGCCGACGCCGGTCTGGCCGGCCGGCCTCAAGTTGCTGCGCAACGAGGGGGTCGGCGAGGTGCAGACGCCGGTCACCGGGCTCGCCGCGGGCGGGCTGCGGATCGGCGACCGGGTCTGGTTCCGGCACGCCAAGGCCGGCGAGCTGTGCGAACGGTTCACCGCCCTGCACCTGGTGGACACCGACGGCACCCGCACCGTGGTCCCGACCTACCGCGGCGACGGGCAGTGCTTCGGCTGACGTCCGGCGGCGGGTAGCGGGCGCTACCCGCCACTCAGGCGCATGAACGCGCCCAGTTCGGACAGGCCCGCCGGTGTCCCGGGCAGGTACTGGATCAGGGCGGGGGACCGGACGATCACCGCCCGCCACTTCCCCCGGGAGACCGCGACGTTCAGCCTGTTGCGGGACAGCAGGAAACCCATGCCGCGGGGCACCTCGTCGATCGACGAGGCGGTCATCGACACGAACACCACCGCGGCCTCCCGGCCCTGGAACTTGTCGACGGTGCCGACCAGGACGTCGCCGAGGCCGGCGTCGGCGAGGCGCGCCCGGATCAGCGACACCTGCGCGTTGTAGGGCGCGACGACGAGGATGTCGCCCTCGGCGAGTGGGCGGGCCGGTTCGCCGACGCCGGGGGTCCATGGCGTGCCGATCAGCGTCCGGACCTCGGCGGTGATGGCCTCGGCCTCCTCGGCGGACTCCGTCGAGTTGCCCCGGTGCTCCACGTGCAGCGTCGTGACGCCGGGCTCCACGCCGGCCAGCGCCCGGCCGGTGGTGACGGGCTCCTGAGAGCGCAGTCGACCGTCGTAGGACAGGTCCGAGACCGCCGAGCAGACCGCGGGATGCATCCGCCAGGTCCGGTCCAGGAAGTACCCGAGTTCGGGTGGCAGCGCGCCGTGTCCCTGGGCGAGCCAGCCCAGTGCGGACGCGTCGACCGGCTCGGGGTGGGTGCCCTGGCTGACCTGCGGCAGCTGCTGCGGATCGCCGAGCAGCAGTAGGTTCCGGGTCGAGATGCCCACCGCGACCGTGTTTGCCAGGGAGAACTGGCCGGCCTCGTCGACCACCAACAGGTCCAGGCTGCCGGCGGGCACCCGGGCGGTGTGCGCGAGATCCCAGGCGGTGCCGCCGATCACGCAGCCGGTCTGCTCGTGCTCGGCGAGGAAGCCGGCCAGCGCGCCGGACTCGATCTTCGTCCAGGCCGGGTGCTCGGACAGCCCGGAACCGGGCTTCTTCGCGACCTGCTCGCCCGGCACCCCGGCGCGCACGATTCCGTCGAGCATGTTCTCGACCACCGAATGCGACTGGGCGACAACACCGATCCGCCAGCCGTACCGGTTCACCAGTTCCGCGACCACCGCCGCGCCGGTGTGGGTCTTGCCGGTGCCGGGTGGCCCCTGCACGGCGAGATAGGAGTTGTCGAGGTCGCGCAGCGCCGCGACGATCGCGGCGGCCCTGTGGTCCGGATCGGCGACGGGGAGGGGGCTGCCGGAGCGGGTGCGGGGCGGCACCCGGCGAAGCACGTCGACGGCGGCCGAGGCGGGCATCGACGGCAGGGCCGCGGCCATCGCGGCGGCCTGCTCGGCGACCGCGGCCTCGATGGCCACCGTGCGGACCGGCTGTCCGGGGGCGAGCGCCATCGGTGCGACGGCATGCGGACCGGTGCCGGTCGGCTCGAGTTCCTCCACGACCGCCACCTCGCGCGGCTTGCCGTCGGGCCCGACCTCCTCCTCGAGCGCGAGGATCGTGACGGGGACGGCGCCGCGGGCGCGCGGGTCGTCGGAGCCGATCCCGCTGCCCTGCTCGTAGAGCGCGTACACCTGGTCCCCGACGCGCACCGTGGTGCCGGCGCCCCAGTGCCCGGCGAGGCGAACGTGCCTGCGCTGCTTGCGTTGCCGCGGCGTGCTCTTGTGCCACTCCACCGGCACCTCGACCCGGTCGGCCACCAGGACGTCGGCGGACTCGGCCCACTCGTCCTCGGGCTGGACGAGCCGGTCGAAGTGCGCCCACCAGAAGGGCTTACGTTCCCGCCGGTGGTAGCCGACCGCGGCGGCCATCAGGGCGGCGGCCCGCTGGTCGTCGGTTCGCTCGCCGGGCAGCGTGTCGCCGACGTGGTCGCGCAGTGCGGTCTCGGCCGCGCTCGGTTCCTCGACGGGCGCCGAGAGCACCTGCTGAGCCGGGTGCGGCCGCACTCCGTGCTCGGCCGCGACGGCCCGCAGCCAGTCCCGCAGCCGCAGCGTCGAGATGCAGTCGTATTCGTTGTAGTCGGCGATCTTCTGCAGGAGGAGATGGGCTGCGCCGTCCTTGCCTGCGTCCCGCAGCGCGCAGTAGTCCGCGTACGCGACGATCGAATCGACGGCGGTGGCGACGTCGTCGCCGCGCAGCTGGTCGCCCATGTACAGGGGTTCGAGCTTCTTGATCGAGTACGACGAGGCGCCGACGCGGACCGCTCCGCGGACTACCGGGTACAGGTCCACCAGTACGTTCTCGCGCAGCAGGGCGTCGACGGATTCCTCGCCGACGCCGTAGCGACCGGCCAGCCGCAGCAGCGCGGTCTTCTCGTAGGCCGCGTAGTGGTAGACGTGCATGCCGGGGAAGCGTTTCCGGCGCTCGGCGACGTAGTCGAGGAAGTCGAGCAGGGCGCGGCGCTCCTGCGCGCGGTCGTGGGCCCAGAACGGGCGGAAGGTTCCGTCGGTCTCAGTCACCCCGAACAGGTACTCGAGGCCCCAGTCGGTCGATCCGTCCTCGGCCCACAGCGGGTCGCCCTCGAAGTCGAAGAAGATGTCGCCCGGGTCGGGTTCCGGGACGGCGGCGAGGGCCGTCGCACCGTCGATCACCTCGTACACCGGGGTGTGCGAGTGCTCCTGCCGGACCTGTGCCGCGGCTTGGGCCTGCAGGCCGCCGAGGGTGCGTGCGCTCATCCCGTGGACCGGCTCGGTCCGGTCGGCGAGGGCGTCGATGTCCGTGACGCCGCCGCGGATCAGCGTCTCGCGCTGTGAGGACCGCATCCCGGCGACCAGCAGCAGGTCTCGGGTTCGCACGATCTCCGGCGTGCACTCATCGCACCGGCCGCAGCCGCGGTAACGCGGATCCGACCAGGACACCGGGGCTTGCTCGCGGTGGTGCTCCTCGAGCATCCGGACCAGCTCGTCGCGGCGCTGCCGGAAGACCGGTGCGATGTCGCCCAGCGGGTGGTCCGCGGCGGCGTGATCGCCGAGGACCAGGGTGGCGTGCGACGCGGTGGGGATCCCGTCCGAGGTCAGCGCGTCCGCGTAGGCGGCCAGCTGCAGCAGGGCCGTCACCTTGGCGTGGCGGGAGAGCTTGGTGTCGACCACCACGTACCGGTCGCCCTCACGCACCAGGAAGTCGCAGAAGCCGAGGAACCGTCCGTCGAAGAAGGTGCCCTGGTAGATCACGTCGGCACCCGCCCGGGCGGCGGCCACGGTCGCCTTGTTCGCCCGGCTGAGCTCCTCGAAGTCCAGGCGTGGTCGGTCGATCCGCACCACGCCCTCGCCGAATCGCTCGACGTACCGGTCGAGCTGACGCTGTTCGTGGGTGGCGCCGAGCTCGGATGTCCGGTCCAGCATGGCGTCCCGCCGGTCGGTGCCGGCCGGTTCGATCCGCCCCAGCTTCGCGTCGAGCCGGCGTAGCAGCGCGTATTCGCACTGCGCGGCCTGGGACAGGTCGCTGGCGCTGTAGATCAACACGTCGTCGAGGAGGAACACGAGGACGACTATCGCAGACGGTGCCGACACGTCCCGTTCGGCGACGAGACCATAATTGGCCGGTGCCGTTCTTCGCCGGGGCCTCCGGGCAGGTCCACTACCGCCACTGGCCCTGCGCCGATCCCGTCGCCGGCCTGGTGTTCCTGCACGGCCGCGGCCAGCACAGCGGCCACTACCACCGCTTCGCGCGGGCGCTCGGGGCCGAACATGTCGAGGTATGGGCCCTCGACCACGTCGGCCACGGTCTCAGCGAGGGCGACCTCGGCGATGCCGGTCCGCTGCGAGAACTCGGCGACAACGCACTGCTGCTCGCCGAGCTCGCCGCCGCGGACCGGCCGGGCCTGCCGCTGTCGGTGATGGGCCACTCGCTCGGCGCGGCCGCCGCGGTCGCCGCGCTGGCCTCGGCGCCGGACGCCTTCGAGGCGGTGGTGCTGTGCGGCCTGCCGCGGTCCGTGGCCGCCGAGCCGGAGCTGCTCGCGGCCGTCCACGCTCCGATCCTGGCGGTGCACGGCGTCGACGACCGGCTCGCGCCGGTCGACCCGGTGCGGGAGTGGGCCGGGCGGCTGCCGGCCGTGGTGCTCCGGGAGTACCCCGACGCGGGTCACGACCTGCTGCACGAGCCGGTGGCGCCGGAGGTGACCGCCGACGTGACCGAGTTCCTCTGGCGGGCTACCGTGCACGAATGACCCCGGACGAACACCTGGACCTGCTTCGGATCGAGGGACACCGGCTGGCCGCGATGCCGGTCGACGCGCTGGACGCCCCGGTGCCCACCGTGCCGGGGTGGACGCTCGAGCGGGTGCTCCGGCACACCGGCAAGGTGCACCGCTGGGTGGCGGCCACCCTCGCGGCCGGACCCGGTGCGGACCTCGGGGGTTCCGCCGAACTCCTGTCGCTGCCGAAGGGACCGGACTGCCTGCCCGCCTACCGCGAGGCGCTGGAGCAGTTGCTCGCCGAACTCACCGCCCACGACTTCGACCGGGCGGCGCCGACTTTCGCCGGACCCGGCACCGTCGGGTTCTGGGCACGACGGCAGGCACACGAGGTCGCGGTCCATCGGGTCGACGCCGCCGACGCCGTCCACGCGGCCGGCGGACCCGCACCCGAGGCGATGTCGGTGACGGGGTCCGTCGACGGCGTCGACGAGTGGGCCCGGCTGATGCTGCCGCGCGTGCTGGCGGAGGTCCCGGTGGTGTTGCGCGAGAAGACTGTCCACCTGCACGGCACCGACGCACCCGACGCCGAGTGGTTGTTGACGCTGACTCCCGACGGCGTGCGGGTCACGGCCGGGCATGCGAAGGGCGACGTCGCGGTGCGGGGCACGGCGCAGGAGTTGCTGCTGACCATGTGGCGACGGCGGCCGCTGGCCGCGCTGGAGGTGTTCGGTGACGCCGGGGTCGCGCAGGCGATGGTGGACGCGGCGCGGATCTGAGCCGACCACGGACGGGTCATCGGGCGCTTCCGCCGCACCCCCAGGACAGTCCGGCGGCCCGCTGCCCGGTGGCCAGGACGTCGGCGAGCATCGCGTCGGTCAGCGCGGCGTCGTCGAGCCCAAGGCACGCGACGACCGTGACGGGTCGGTCGCCGGTACCCGCAACCGATTCGCCGTGCGTGAACTCGGCCTCCTCGAGAGCCAGGACCCGCAACGACGCGTCCCACGCGTCCGCGCCGAAGGCGACGACCGCACGCACCAACGGCCGCAACGACTCCCATTCGGACGCGGGGTCGGTGACGATGCGGGCGCCGAACAGTTTCTGGCCCGTGGCGTCGCGGCCGCCGGGTCGTGCGGCGACCCCCGCGAGGTGCAGCGAGTGCAGCAGCCGCGAATGCGTCGCGGTCGCCGGGGCGACCAGCAACAGTTTGGGAAACGCGTCACCGTATCCGGGTGAGCCGTCCTCCGGGGCGGGGTGCGCAGTCGTCGGCATGGCTGCCATTGAACCCCGACCGCGATCCGGCGCCGAGGTCGGCTAGGTCATGGTCCGTCGGTGGAGCCGAGTGCGAGGGCGATGCGGGAGAAGACTTCGGCCAGCAGGTGGTCGAAGGTGCCGATGGGGGCGTCAATCTCGTCGGGGTTGGGCATTCGATAACTCCTCTGTGAGGTCGGTACAAGAAACGACAAATGGGCCGCTCCAGCTGGATGATTCGGCGGGAACGACCCATTCAGCCACACACCTGCCCCGATCGGGGCAGGAACGTCAGGAGTAGATCGCCGCGATCTCCCGGGGCGACCAGCAGCAGCTTGGGCATCGCGTCACCGAATCCGGCGGCACCGGACTCCGGGTGGTCGGTTCTGGGCGCGGTCGTCGGCATGATCGACATGAACTCCACGCCCAGAACCCGCACCGCTACGTCATGATCACGGCGTCGGTCGAGCCGAGCGCCAGGGCGATCGAGTTGACGAACGAGGTCACCGGGTCGAATACGAGAATGTCCTGCAGGGGCAGCATCGGAAGATCTCCTTCGTGAAGTCGGTACACAAACGACGAATGGTCGTTCCCGCCGGAGAATTCGGCGGGAACGACCATTTAGTCACACGAGCGCATCCCTCGGTCGGGGATTGGTCCGCTCAGGAGTAGATCCCCTCGATCGCGACGGCGAACTCCTGATGGATGATGTTGCGCTTGAGCTTGAGCGTCGGGGTCAGCTCGCCGGTCTCGACGGTGAAGTCGACGTCCAGGATCCGGTACTTCTTGATCTGTTCCGGGTTGGAGACCTTCTTGTTGCCCTCGGCGACCGCGGCGTCGACCTCGGCGACCAGGTCGGCGTGCTTGATCACCTCGGCGATCGGCAGGTTGGCGGCGAGACCGTTGCGCTCGAGCCAACCGGGCAGGGCCTCCGGGTCGATGGTGATCAGGGCGCCGATGAACGGCTTCGCGTCGCCGACCACCAGGCACTGGCTGATCAGCGGGTGGGCCCGGAGCGCGTCCTCGAGCACCGCCGGCGCGACGTTCTTGCCGCCCGCGGTGACGATGATCTCCTTCTTCCGGCCGGTGATGGAGACGAAGCCCTCGGAGTCGATGGATCCCAGGTCGCCGGTGTGGAACCAGCCGTCCCGGATGGAGTCCGCGGTGGCCTCGTCGTTGTGCCAGTAGCCGCTGAACACAACGGGACCCTTCACCAGCAGTTCGCCGTCGTCGGCGATCTTCGCGGCGTGGCCGTTGATCGGCTGGCCGACGGTGCCGACCTTCTGCGCCCGCACGGTGTTGACGGTGATCGCGGCGCTGGTCTCGGTCAGGCCGTAGCCCTCGTAGACCGGGATGCCGACGCCGCGGAAGAAGTGGCCGAGGCGGGCGCCGAGCGCGGCACCGCCGGACACCGCGCGGTCGCACTCGCCGCCGAGTGCCGCGCGCAACTTCGAGTACACGAGCTTGTCGAAGACGGCGTGCTTGAGCTTGAGGCCGAGACCCGGACCGCCGGCCTCGAGGGCCGCGCTGTAGGCGATGGCGGTCTCCGCCGCCTTGCCGAAGATCTTGCCCTTGCCGCCGTCCTCGGCCTTCTGCTTGGCCGAGTTGTAGACCTTCTCGAACACGCGCGGCACGGACAGGATGAAGTTCGGCTTGAACGTCGCGAACTGCTCGAGCAGGGTCGTGAGGTCCGAGGTGTGGCCGACGGTGACCTTGTTGTCGAAGGCGCCGAACGAGATCGCGCGAGCGAACACGTGCGCCAGCGGCAGGAACATCAGGGTGCTCTTCCCCTCGGCCAGCGCGTCGGCCAGGGCGATCTTGACGGCCTGCGACTCGGCGCTGAAGTTGGAGTGGGTGAGCTGCACGCCCTTGGGGCGGCCGGTGGTGCCGGAGGTGTAGATGAGGGTGGCGGGGGAGGCCGCGTTCACCTGGCCGCGGCGCGTGTGCAGGTCCTCGTCGCTGATGCCCGCGCCGCGGGTGGTCAGTTCGTCGAGCGCCCCGGCCTCGATCTGCAACATCTCGCGAAGGTCGGGGGCGGCCTCGGCGACGTCCTTCATCGAGGAGGCATGCTTGGCGGTCTCGACGACCAGCAGCGAGGTGGCGGAGTCCTCGAGGATCCACTTGGCCTGGTCGGGCGAGGAGGTCTCGTAGATGGCGACGGTGCAGCCACCGGCGGTCCAGATGGCGTAGTCGAGCACCACCCACTCGTAGCGGGTGGCACAGAGGATGGCCACCCGGTCCCCGAGCTCGACGCCGGAGGCCATCAGGCCCTTGGCGACTGCCTTGACCTGCGTGGCGAACTCGGCGGCGGTGACGTTGACCCAGGCACCGTTCACCAGCCGCTTGAACGGCACGTGCTGCGGGCACTCCTGCTCGAAGCGGAACACCGTGTCCGCCATCGAGATGTCCTCGGGGATGGAAAACGTTGCCGGAACGTCGAACTCTCGCACTGGGACCCCTTCGTGAACTGCTTGTTTTACCGAGTGTGCATTGGATCACATTCAGTCTAGGTCCGCACCCGCTTGCGATGCCCGGAATGCCCGACTCGCGACACCTCGGGTCGGTTGTCTGTAACTCCGAGTTTTGTGAACTGCGGATTCCGCGGGCGGCAATGAGGTGAAGATCACGTCGACAGCCCGAGTGCGAGCGTCACCTCCCGGTCGGTGAGCTGGTGGAAGTCGCGATAGGCCCCGCCGACGCCGCCAAGCCAGCTCGGGACGAGGGGACACACCACCTCGTCGGCCTCGGCCTCGAGTCGGGCGACCGCCTCTGTCGACGACACCGGGACCGCCACGACCACCCGGGCCGCGTGCTGGGCTCGCGCCACCCGGCAGGCGGCGGCCGCGGTTGCGCCAGTGGCCATCCCGTCGTCGACGATCACCACCACCCGGCCGCTGGGCGGGATCCGGGGCCGGTCGCCCCGCAACATGCGCACCCGCCGGCGGAGTTCGCGGCGCTCGGCAGCCTCGACCGTGGCGAACGCCAGTGCGGTGACGCCGGTCTGCTTGACCACGTCGTCGTTGAGGACCCGCACGTCGTCCTCGCCGAGCGCGCCCATCGCCAGTTCCGGCTGCCACGGCACGCCGAGTTTGCGGACGATGATCACGTCCAGGTCGGCCTGCAGCGCGCGGGCGACCTCGGCGGCCACCGGGACCCCGCCCCGTGGCAGTCCGAGCACGAGCGGGTTCGAGTCGCGGAGGTGTCCGAGCGAGGTGGACAGGTCGCGACCGGCAGTGGCCCGGCTGTCGTAGAGCATCCTGGTTCCGACGCTACGCCGTGCAGCGGTGGTTGCGGTGCCGGTCTTCCCCGCGGGTTCGGTGGGCGCGACTACCGCTGAGTGACGGTGAACCGGCGCAGCGCGAGCGCCGGGTTCTTCTCCCTCACTTCGGCGATCCGCGCGGCGGTGACGTCGGCACGGGCGGTCCCGACCGTCTCGCCGAGCGATGCGAGGACCACGCCCATCGGGTCCACGATCATCGAGTTGCCGGCCCCGGTGCGGGCGCTCTGGTCGGCCGCGGCCACGTAGACGGTGTTCTCGATCGCCCGCGCCCGGATCAGGGTGGTCCAGTGGTCCTCCTTCAGCGGGCCCGGGACCCACTGCGCCGGCATCAGCAGCACGTCCGCGCCGGCGTCCACGATGCGCCGCGTCACCTCCGGGAACCGCAGGTCGTAGCAGGTCTGCATGCCGAAGGTGAGGCCGTCGACGACGAACGTCTCGGGGGACTCGACCGCGCCTGCCCGGATCACCGCGGACTCCTGGTAGCCGAACGCGTCGTAGAGGTGCAGCTTGCGGTACACGGCCTCGATCCGGCCCGCCGGACCGGCCGCGACCAGGGTGTTCGAGATGCGTTCGTCGTCGGCCAGCGCCTCGTTGACACCCGCGACCACGTGCACGCCGAACTCGGCGGCGATCTCGAGCAGGCCGCTGACGAACGGGCCGTCCAGCGGCTCGGCGGACTCGACGAGTCGTTCGTCGGTGCGGGGTGGGGTGAACATCGCGTACTCGGGGGCGAGCACCAGTCGGGCCCCCCGGGCCGTCGCCTCTCCGACCAGGTTGCGCAGGGTCAGGTGGTTCTCGTTCTTGTCCAGGCCCGGGGCGAACTGGGCCACTGCGATCTCGACCATGACACCGAGTATGGCGGGTCGGCCAGGGCGCTACCGGGCACCGTTGATACCACGCGTTAAACTGCTGGTGAAATGAGTGACACGGAGCAGTACCCCGAGCCCGAAGCTGACATCACCACCTTTGCCGATCTCGGCATCGAGGAACGAGTGCTTCGGGCGCTGTCGGATGTCGGCTACGAGTCGCCGTCCCCGATTCAGGCCGCGACGATCCCGCCGTTGATGGCGGGCAACGACGTGGTCGGCCTGGCACAGACCGGCACCGGCAAGACCGCCGCCTTCGCCGTGCCGATCCTCTCCCGCATCGACACCACGCAGAAGCGGCCGCAGGCGCTGGTGCTGGCGCCGACCCGCGAGCTCGCCCTGCAGGTTGCCGAGGCGTTCGGCAAGTACTCGGCACACATCCCGGGCCTGCAGGTGCTGCCCATCTACGGAGGCCAGGCCTACGGCGTGCAGCTGTCCGGGCTGCGCCGGGGCGCGCAGATCATCGTCGGCACGCCGGGCCGGGTGATCGACCACCTGGAGAAGGGCACCCTCGACCTCTCGCACCTGGACTACCTGGTGCTCGACGAGGCCGACGAGATGCTCAAGATGGGCTTCCAGGACGACGTCGAGCGGATCCTCGCCGACACCCCGGAGTACAAGCAGGTGGCGCTGTTCTCGGCGACCATGCCGGCGGCGATCCGCAAGATCTCCAAGCAGTACCTGCACGACCCGGTCGAGATCACGGTCAAGACCAAGACGTCGACCGCGCCGAACATCACGCAGCGGTACGTGCAGGTCGCGCACCAGCGCAAGCTCGACGCGCTGACCCGAGTCCTCGAGGTCGAGACCTTCGAGGCGATGATCATCTTCGTCCGCACCAAGCAGGCCACCGAGGACCTCGCCGAAAGGCTTCGGGCGCGGGGGTTCTCGGCCGCCGCCATCAACGGCGACATCGTGCAGGCGCAGCGTGAGCGGACCATCGGGCAGCTCAAGAAGGGCACGCTCGACATCCTGGTCGCGACGGACGTGGCCGCTCGCGGCCTGGACGTGGACCGCATCTCGCACGTGGTCAACTACGACATCCCGCACGACACCGAGTCCTACGTGCACCGGATCGGCCGCACCGGCCGCGCGGGCCGCACCGGCGACGCGCTGCTGTTCGTCGCCCCGCGGGAGCGCCACCTGCTCAAGGCGATCGAGAAGGCGACCCGGCAGCCGCTGACCGAGATGCAGCTGCCCTCGGTCGAGGACGTGAACGCGCAGCGGGTGGCCAAGTTCGGTGACTCGATCACCGAGAGCCTCAGCTCGGAGAACCTGGCGCTCTTCCGCGGCCTGATCGAGGACTACGAGCGCGAGCACGACGTGCCGCTCGCGGACATCGCGGCCGCCCTGGCCGTGCTCTCCCGCGACGGCGAGTCCTTCCTGATGCCGCCCGAGCCGCCGCCGGCGCCGCGCCGGGAGCGCGAGCCCCGCGCGGAGCGTCCCGCTCGGAAGTTCGACGACGCGCCGAAGGTCGGCAAGGAGGGCCAGGAACTGGCCACCTACCGGATCGCGGTCGGCAAGCGGCACCGGGTGGCGCCCGGCGCCATCGTCGGTGCCATCGCGAACGAGGGCGGACTGCGCCGGAGCGACTTCGGCCACATCAGCATTCGGCCGGACCACAGCCTGGTCGAGCTGCCCGTGGACCTCGCCGACGAGACCCTCGAGGCGTTGCGCCGCACCCGCATCTCCGGGGTGCTCATCCAGCTGACCCTGGACGACGGCCCGCCCGGGCAGCGGCCGCCGCGTGACGGTGGCAAGTTCGACCGCAAGCCGCGGCGCGAGCGCTACTGACGGGAACGCAAGAGTGCCCGGTCACCTTGGTGGCCGGGCGCTTTCGTCTGTGTCGGGCGTCAGCCCGCGGGCGCGGTGAACGCGGTGACGACCGGAAGCCGCCGCCGGTTCAGTAACCGGCCACCGGGTCGATGACACCGGCGAGCGGCTCGCCGGCCGCGAAGCGGGCGACATTGCCCGCGACGTGGTCGGCGAGGGCCCGCGGCAGCCCGGTCGCCGGGTTCGCCACGTGCGGGGTGATCAGCGCGTTGGGCAGTGTCCACAGCGGATGGCCGTCGGGCAGCGGCTCCGGGTCGGTGACGTCGAGGGCGGCGCCGCCGATCGTTCCCGCGCGCAGCGCGTCGACCAGTGCGTCGGTGTCGATCAGCGTCCCGCGTGCGACGTTCACGATCCACGACGACGGCGACATCTGCGCCAGCTCCGACCTACCGACCAGGTGTCGGGTCGCCGCGGTCGCGGGTGCCGCGATGACGAAATGGTCTGCGCGGGACCACACCTCGCCGACCCTGTCCGCGGGCAAGGTCTCGTCTGCGCCCGGCACCGGGACGCCCGAGCGGGTGACCGCGAGAATCCGGCACCGGGATGCGGCGAGGTACGGGATCAGGGCGCGGCCGATGCCGCCGCAGCCGACGATCGCCACGGTGGTGCCCTGCACGGTGCCCACCCGCGGGTCGAACTCGTCCTTGCGCCAGGACGTCGCGCTCAGCTGCTCGCGCAGCGACCGCACCCCGGCCAGCAGGGTCATCATGGTGTGCTCGGCGACGTTGCCCGAGTAGGCACCGGCCGCGGACGTCCAGGAACGGGCGGAATCCACGACGCCGGCCGCGAGCCACGGCTCGATGCCCGCGAACGGGAGCTGCACCCAGCGGACCGTGTCCGGCAGGGCGCCGGGAAACGTGTCGGGGCCCTGTGCCCAGACGACGGCCTCGGCCTCGTCGAGCGGGACCAGGACCCCGCCGCCTCGGCGGATTCCCTCGGCGAGAAAGGGATCCCCCTCGGGGCCGAGGTGGATTCGGGGTGCTGGGCGGGTCGGCATCGGTGACCTCTCGGTGCGGGTGGTGTGCGCGGGTCGGTGTGGAACCCGGCTACCGGGCCTTGGCGGCCAGCCGGCGCTCGCCGTGCGAGTCCCGGATGGCGTCGACGAGGGCGGACTTGCGTGCGGTGTACCGGTCCCGGAACTCGTCGCAGTCGTGGACGCCGTCGATGGTGGAGTCGGTGACGAAGCCGAAGAACGTGACCGCGGAGTCGACGACGGGGGCGGGCGCGAGGATCCGCAACTCGTTGACCAGTTCGTCCAGTTCGACGATGGCCTGGGCGAGGGCGCGCAGGCTCGGGTCGTCGGACTCGAGCGCGTGGACCAGGTCGGCCTCCGCGAGTACACCGCTGTCCACGTCGACGACGGCGTTGTGGGCGCGGTCCGTGGCGGCGAGGAAACGGACGTAGATCGAGCGCACCTGCGGGTCGGGCGCGGTGGGGGCCGCGACCGTCGCGGGCCGGCCGCGGCGGACCGCGAACACCCCGAGCAGCACCCCGACGACCATCGACGCCGGGACCGCCCACCACGGCGCGGTTCCGGAACTGAGGGCATCAACCAGCGAATTCACTTGCCAACCCTAACAATTGATCGGCAGGGATTCCGGTAGCGACATGTTTGCGCCGCCACCCTGTATGCAACCTGAAGGTTGCATGTCAGGGGAATTAGTGCAACCATTGAGTTGCAGTCAGAAGGTGGTCCCCCGAACAGGAGATTCGACATGACGAACACCCAGGCAGCAGTCGTCGACGCAGACCGGTACACGGTCAGTCGCACGGTCGTCGTGAACGCGCCCCGCGCCGCAGTGTGGCGGGCGCTCACCGACCCCGAACACATCGCGAAGTGGTTCGGGCAGACCGCCACCCTCGACGCGCTCGAGGTTGGTGCCCGGGGCAGCTTCGGCTGGCCCGACCACGGCGTCTTCCCGATGGTGGTCACCGAGGTCGCCGAGCCGGACCACTTTGCCTACCGGTGGTACACGCAGTCCGGCGAGTTCGACGTCGACCGCGCCACCGAGGCCCGGTTCACCCTCGTCGAGGAGGGTGCCACGACCGTGCTCACCGTCGTCGAAACCGGCTTCGACCGGATCAGCGACGACGAGGAGATCCGGCGCGGCCAGCTCGAGAGCAACCGGCAGGGCTGGGACGGCGAACTCGACGAGCTCGTCGCCTACCTGGAGGCGGTATCGGCATGAGGGTGGGGGAGTCGCCGACTGTGTCGCCGACGGCGGTGTTCGCAGTGCTTGCAGACGACACCCGGTGGGGCATCCTCGAACTGCTCGGCCGCGAGGATCTGTCCGCATCGGCGCTGGCCGATCGCCTGCCGGTGAGCCGGCAGGCCATCGCCAAGCACCTCGCGGCGCTCGAGGCGGCCGGACTGGTCGAACGGGTCCCGGTCGGGCGTGAGGTCCGTTACCGCGCGCTCGGCGCGGTCCTCAGCGCTGTGGGCCGTCGGCTCGAGTCCATCGGTGCACAGTGGGACGCCCGGCTCGCCGAGATCAAGCGGATTGCCGAGTCGCTGTAGCCGGCAACGGTTCAGGCGTCGCCGACGGCCTCGCGCAGGTAGGCGAGGTCCTCGGCGACGCCGTCCGCCGGGGTCTCGAGGATCACCGGCGCCTGCGCGGCCACCACCACCGCGGCGAGCACCTCCGCATCGATGGTGCCGTCGGCGAGGTTCGCGTGACGGTCGCGCGCGGAGTTGAACTCGTCGCGGGAGTTGTTCAGGTGCACCAGGTCGATACGCCCGGTGATCGCCTTGATCCGCTCCACCACGCCGACCAGTTCCTCGCCGCCCGCCCAGGCGTGGCAGGTGTCGAGGCAGAAGCCGGCGCCGAAGTCGCCGACCGCGTCCCAGAGACGGGCGATGTCGTCGAAGTGGCGGGCCATCGCCGCGTCCCCGCCCGCGGTGTTCTCGATCAGGATCGGCACCTCGAAGCCGCCCTTGTCGGCCTGCCGCTCGAACAGCTTGCGCCAGTTCGCGAACCCCTCCGCCGGGTCCTCGCCGTCACGCACGTGGCCGCCGTGCACCACCAGCCCGATCGCGCCGAGGTCCGCGGCCGCCTTGGCCTGCTGGGCGACGGCGTTGCGGGACGGGATGCGGATGCGGTTGTTCAGGCTCGCCACGTTGATGACGTAGGACGAGTGCACCACGACGTCGATCGGGCTGGCCCGGATCTGCTCCGCCCTGGGATGCTCGGTCACCTTGTTCCACTTCTGCGGATCCGTCAGGAACAGCTGGACCACGTCCGCGCCGAGCGCCTCGCCGGCGCCGATGGGGTCGTCGTCCTCGCGTACGTGTGCTCCGATGCGCATGGGTACAGCCTAGGACGAGGCATCGACAAGTACCTTCGGTGCGGGGATTCCCCCGATGCGAAAGATCAGGGGCTTCCCGGATGGCATCGTGGTGCGGGGACCGCAACGATGGGATGCGTTCGCATCCACGAGCCCGGCCCAGATCAGGACGAAAGGCAGTCATGAGCTCGCATGCCCTCGGCGCGACCACCGCGCCCACCACCACCGCCACGGTCGCGCGGGCGGTGAATCTGACCAAGACCTACGGCACGGGGGACACCCAGGTCACCGCCCTCGACGCGGTGACCGCCGACTTCGCCCGCGGCGAGTTCACCGCCATCATGGGCCCGTCGGGGTCCGGCAAGTCGACGCTCATGCACTGCCTCGCGGGCCTCGACGCGGCGACCTCGGGTTCGGTGCTCATCGGCGACACCGATCTGACCGGGCTGTCCGACAAGCAGATGACGGCGCTGCGCCGTGACCGGATCGGCTTCGTCTTCCAGGCGTTCAACCTGGTCCCCACGCTCACCGCGCTCGAGAACATCACCCTGCCGCTGGACATCGCCGGCCGTAAGGCCGACCAGGAGTGGCTCGACAGCGTGGTCACCCGGCTCGGGCTCCGGGACCGCCTCGACCACCGGCCCTCCGAGCTGTCCGGCGGCCAGCAGCAGCGTGTGGCCTGCGCCCGCGCACTGGCCGGCCGCCCGGAGATCATCTTCGGCGACGAGCCGACCGGCAACCTGGACTCGCACTCGTCGGGTGAGGTGCTAAGCATCCTGCGCGCCGCCGTCGACGAGTTCGGGCAGACGGTGGTCATCGTGACCCACGACCCGCGGGCCGCGAGCTACGCCGACCGGGTGGTGTTCCTGGCCGACGGCAAGGTGGTCGACGAGCTGCGCGACCCCACCGCCGAGTCGGTGCTCGACCGGATGAAGCGCCTGGACACGTCCGCCGTCCCCGTCACCGAGAAGGTCTGATCCGTGGCCTCACCCATGCGCAAGGTTTCTCTGCGGAACCTGGCCGCGCACAAGGTCCGCCTTGCCCTGACCGTGTTGGCGGTCGTGCTCGGTACCGCCTTCGTCTCCGGTTCCTTCATCTTCACCGACACCCTGCAGCGCACCTTCAACGGGCTGTTCGAGGACGCCGCGCAGGGCGTCGACGTCCGGGTCAGCAGCAACGAGACGGGCTCGAGCGGCGTCCCGCTCGCCGACGTCGCCACGGTCGAGGCGATCGACGGGGTCCGGACGGTGGTGCCCTCGGTGGACGGTCAGCTCGTGCTGCTCGGCTCCGACAAGAAGCCGGTGCAGACCGGCGGCGCGCCCAGCCTCGGCATGTCGTACATCCCGCCGGAGCGGGCGATCGCCAAGCCCGACACCTTCGTCGCCGGGACGCCCCCGTCTCGGCCGGGCGAGATCGCGCTCAACGAGGGCGGCGCCCGTAAGGCCGGGCTCGCGGCCGGCGACACCACTCAGGTGCTGGTCCCCTCGCACGGCGTCCTCGACGTCACCGTCTCCGGCATCTACCAGACCCCCACGGACTCCGGCGGATTCATCGGGGTGCTCTTCGACGACGCGCAGGCACGGGAGCTGTTCACCGACGGCGCCCACGCCGACTACCTCGACGTCGCGGGTACCGGATCCCAGGCCGACCTGCGGGATCGAGTGGCCGCGGCGCTGCCGGACCTGAAGGTGCAGACCGGCGACGAGGTTCGCGACGAGGTCAAGTCCCAGGTCACCTCGGCGCTGAGTTTCGTCAACTACTTCCTGCTGGCCTTCGGGGCGATCGCCCTGCTCGTCGGCACGTTCATCATCTACAACACCTTCTCGATGATCGTCGCCCAGCGCCTGCGCGAGTTGGCGCTGCTGCGGGCGGTCGGCGCCAGCCGCAAGCAGGTCGGCCAGTCGGTGGTACTCGAGGCGCTGGTGGTCGGCGTCCTCGGCAGCGCCCTGGGAATCGCGGCCGGCGTCGGGCTGGCATACGGGCTGCGCGGCCTGCTCAACTCCTTCGACGTGGGGCTGCCGTCGGGCTCGCTGGCGCTCGCGCCGCGCACCGTGATCGTCGCGCTGCTGGTCGGCGTGCTGGTCACCGTGGTCAGCGCCTACGCCCCCGCCCGGCGAGCGGCGAAGATCCCGCCGGTCGCGGCGATGCGCGAGGAGTTCGCCTCCACGGGTGACTCGCTGCGGGTCCGCACGCTGGTCGGTGCCGCACTCGCGGTCGTGGGAGTCGTGGCCCTGGTCGCCGGTTCGCGTGGCACCGGCGGCGGCGCCGCTGCGACCGTCGGCGTCGGGGCCGCGGCCCTGGTGTTCGCGGTGCTGCTGGCGGCGCCCGCCCTGTCCCTGCCCGTGGTCGGCGGTCTCGGCGCGGTGCTGGGCCGCCCGTTCGGCGCCGTCGGCAAGCTGGCCCGCACCAACTCGGTGCGCAACCCGCGACGGACGGCGGCGACGGCGTTCGCGCTGACGCTCGGCCTGATGCTGGTCTCGGTGATCGGCGTGTTCGGGTCGTCGGCGAAGGCCAGCGTCGACACGCTCGTGGACGCCGGGGTGCGCGCGGACTACATCCTGACCGGACCGCAGGCTATCGGCGTCCCGGTCGGTGCGGCGCCCGCCGTGGCGGCCCTGCCCGGGGTGTCCGACGCCGTCGCGCTGCACTTCACCTCGGTCAAGATCGACGACCGGGACGAGGTCGGCACCGGTGTCGGCGGCCAACTCGGCGGCGTCCTCGACTACACCCTCGAGCAGGGCAGCGCGGAGCTGTCGGGCGAGGGCATGCTGGCGTCCGCGACGTACGCGGGCAAGCACGGCTGGACCGTCGGGTCGCCGGTCACCATGACCAACCGGGACGGCGTCGAGGTGACTGTGCCGGTGACCGGCATCTACGCCGACAGCCAGATGCTCGGCAACTGGCTGGTGACCCAGAGCGTCTACGAGAAGCTGACGCCCCCGCAGATGCGGGCGGACTGGGCGGTGCTGGTCAAGGCGGCCCCGGGCACCGACGTCGCCGCGCTGCGGGCCGACCTCGAGAAGGCCACCGACCGGTACCTGGTGGTGCAGGTCCAGGACCGCGAGCAGTTCAAGGGCACCCAGGGCCAGCAGATCGACACGCTCCTCGCGGTGCTGTACGGGTTGCTGGCGTTGGCGGTGGTGATCGCGATCCTCGGGATCGTGAACACGCTGGCGCTGTCGGTGGTCGAGCGTCGCCGCGAGATCGGCATGCTCAGGGCGGTCGGCATGCAGCGGGCGCAGGTGCGCCGGACGATCTACCTGGAGTCGGTGCTGATCGCGGTGTTCGGCGCGGCGGTCGGGGTGCTGCTCGGACTCGCCTTCGGGTGGGGCTTCGTGAGCACCCTCGCCGACCAGGGTCTCAACGTCATCGCGGTGCCGTGGGGCCAGGTGGCGGCGATGCTGCTGGGTTCGGGCGTGGTGGGGGTGCTGGCCGCGCTGTGGCCGGCCGCCCGGGCCGCCCGCACCCGCCCGCTGGAGGCGATCGCCGGGCTCTGATCCACACCACCGAACGGGCGGTTGCCGGGGGAGACGTCGAGTGACGTACCCGGGAACCGCCCGTTCGTCGTTGTGGATCAGCGCGCGATGTCGACGACCAGGCGGGTCGGGTCGTCCAGCCGGGACACCGTGAACGGGTGACGCTCGCCGTCGAGGCCGACGAACGACTGCGTGGTGCCCTCGAACACGGTGCTGATCCGCGCCTGCGTGAGCCCGGTGGCCTCGCCGCCGGGCAGCGGGTTCGGGCCGCCGTACGGCGCGACGCCGGTGTCGAAGGGGTAGCCCGTGCCGGTGATCCGCACCTCGAGGAGCGAGCTCCCCGGGACGTCGAGCACGTCGCCGCTGCCGTCCTGGACGGCGTGGTCGACGTACTGCACGGCCCAGCCGGGGGCGCCGGTGCCGCCGAGCTCGTACACGACGCGGTCGAAGCCGGGGTGTGCGCCGATCCGCAGCCCGGTCACCGTCAGCAACGCGTCCGGGGAGGCATCGGCGCGCTCGGGTTCGGTGCCGCCGGTGGGCGCCGGGACGGTCGGCGTCGAGGTCGAGGGCGACCCCGAGACGACGGGCACCGGCACGGTCGCCGAGTTCGGGGCCGCGGTCTCGGTCCCGTTCGAGCAGCCGGTGAGGAGGAGGACGCCGGCCAGAACGGCCGCCGCCGCAGGGGCCAGGGACTTCTGCGGTTTCATTCGTCCAGGGTATTCACGCCCGGCACTTCCCCGGAGGAGTGGTCATTCCTCCGGCATCTCCGAGGAGTGGTGGTTGACGATCAGCCACTTGCCGTCCTGTTTCTGGTACACGAAGGTGAACCGGGCGTCGACGGTCTCCGGGACGTCCGTCTTGTGAAGCGTGAACCGGTAGACGCCGGCGTCGATCGCGTCGTCGGCGTCGAGAACGGTGACGACGGACTGTTGGATCACCGCGCTGGGCCGGACGGGCAGGAACCCGACGAAGTAGTCGACGATTCCGGCGTGGTCGGTGCGCACCTCGTTGGACAGCGTCGGGATGAGGACCGCGTCGGGGGCGTACAGCGCTGCCACGGTGTCCGGGTCACCGGTGGCGAGGGCGTCGTTCCATTCGGTGAACAGCCCCGTGATCTCGTCCGGCGAGGGCCGGGCCTCGGAAGCCGGATTCGAGCAGGCCGTGACGACGGCGAGTGGGACCGCGGTGATCGCGGCGAGTCGAACAGCGACGGCATTGCGCATGGTGCTGCCCTGAATTCCCCGTCGGCGCAGGGGCGCTCGACGAACGCTCGAAGGGTTCCCGCTGGCAGAGACAAGTGTAGCCAGCGGGGTGTCGCCGGAGGGTCTGAAACGTCAGCGGACGACCAGGTCGTGGTCGGTGGCGCTGAGGGTGATCGCGGCGATCTGCTTGCCGCGCATCCAGTCCCGGACGAACGCGTCGAGTGCCGGGTCGGACGCGCGGGCGGCGTATGCGTCGGCGGGAATCTCGACGGCGCCGACGAGGTGCCGGGGCTCGGCGTCGAGGCCGGCGCCGCGCGGTGTCATCCGCAGCCCGTCGGCGGTGTGCAGGACCACCGGCAGCGTCGTCCCGTCGGGCGCCGTCACCGTGGCGGGGCGAGTGGTCGCGGCCGGGTCGAAGTGGTCCACCGACAGGCGGTAGCCGGACGGTGCGGCGTGCTGGCCGACCGCGTCGAGCAGGCGCGGGTCGACGACCGTGTACGGGAAGCCGATGTCGATGAGGACCTGGCCGTCGATGGCGGCGTCCCGGGCGGGCAGGGTCGTCGAGAGGTTCCAGGGGGCGGGCGGCGCCAGGGTGTCTGCGGAGCGGTCCGCCGCGGAGTTGTCCAACGGGGTGCCCAGCGGGGCGGCGCCGGTGGGGGTGAAATCCCAGGAGTCTGCGCTCAGATCCTTGTGCCAGAAACCCGTTTCGCCGTCGCGGCTGCCCTCCACCCGCAGCTCACGGCGGCCCGGTCCGGGGCCGGTGGAGTGCACGCTGATCGCGGAGGTGATCTCGCCAGGGATCTTGGGCTGGTGTACCCAGTCCGGCGCGGGCAGCTGGATCGCGGCGGTGCTGCGGTCGAGGGTCTCGGCCACCAGGTTCGGTGCGGTCGGCTTGTCGGACTGGTCGTCCCAGCTGTAGCGGAAGAAGATCGAGTCCGAACCGGACGAGTCGAAATCGAATGTGCGGGTGTACATGTCGCCGTACTGGTTGGCGACGAACGTGGTCGACCCCGCCGCGGACAGCGAAGTGGACCGGAACCGGCCGCCGAGCGGTCCGCCGATCTCGTAACTGTCGTCGTTGGGGAGCCACGGATCCGCGTAGGTGATGCGGCTGCCGTCGCCGGTCAGTGTCGGCACCATGGTCATCTTCCCGTACCCGACGTAGTGGATGCGTCCGGCGATGTCGGTGAAGGTCTGGTTGTCCCATGGGGAGGAGATGCTCAGCGCCCAGCCGTTGGGCGTGGCACCGGGCAGTTGCCGGCCCGGTCCGATCCACAGCGGCGCTCCCCAGGCCGACGTCCAGTTCCACAGCACCGGGTGCTGGGAGGCGTTGTCCATCGTGTAGATCCAGCCGTTGTCGTCCACGGCGATCAGTTCGTCGTCGTCCAGCGAGATGGCGACCAGTCGCCCGCGCAGGCATTCCGGCATCGGCACGTACCGCCACGGCTCGGCCGCGGCGCCGGCGTCGGCTCGGGGACGGGTCAACAGATCGTGCCCGACCAGGGCGAAGTCCCAGAATCGGTTGAACTGCGTTGTCGGAGTGCGCAGTTCGATGCTCGTCGGAGCGTTCTGGCCGGTGAACGGGGGCAGATTCGTCAGCCCGGCCTGCCCGCCACCGGAAGGTGCGCCCGGGGGCAGTTGCGCGGTGCCGAACGGGACGCAGTCGGCTGGCCGGTTCGGCGGCGCGGCGACGGCGGTCGCCGGCCACAGCAGTCCGACCGCGACCACGGCTGCGATCGGTAGTAGGCGTGAACGATCTCGGCCGGCACCATAAGAGCTCACCGGTCGAGTGTCGCACGAGATTCGGTGGTCACCGGCTTTGTTGCCGGAGTGTCGAGCCGTCCGCGACCGCGACGCCGTTGATGCTGCCCACGACCCATCGCTGTCCGTCATGGCGCAGGGTGCTGACGCCGGCGTTGGCGATCCGCGGCGACCGGTGGGTGAGCAACGAGTCGAGGACCGTCCGGATCACACCGCCGTGGGTTACGACGACGATCGCGGACCCGGGGTGCTCGCGGGCGAGGTCGTCGATCTTCCGCAGCGCGCGCCGCCGCACCTCCGACCGCGGCTCGAGCCCGGGATACCGCCCGTGCGGCCAGCGGTCGTAGGCCTCGAAGTTGGTGCTGCCCTCGGCCTCCCCGAAGTGCCGTTCCGCCAGGTCCGAGTAGGTGGCGGCGCGTTCGAGTCCCAGATGGGTGCCGATGATGTCGGCGGTCTCGCCGGCGCGGGAGAGCGGCGAGCTGACCAACAGGTCCCAGTGCCTTCGGGCCAGGTCGATCCCGGCCAGGCCGGCCTGACGGCGACCGGTGTCGTTGAGCGGGATGTCGGAGGACCCCTGCAGTCTGCCGCGGCGGTTCCAGTCGGTCTCGCCGTGTCGCACCAGAGCCAAGTACGTCATAGTCGCCGCAGGTTAGCACCGGACATCGGCGACCGCCCGTGCGCCAGCCTCGGCCGGGTGTGAGAGCCGGCCTCGGGTCGTGGGCGCCGCCCGCGCGCCACACAGGCGAGTGACACGCGACTGCCCCCGTCCGTAGACGAGGGGCAGTCACCGAACACGGACGTGTCAGTTCTCGCAGGCGATTCCGTCGTTGTCGCGATCCAGGTGCGCGGCGTAGCCGGCCTCGCCGCGGTAGATCGGAGTGACGCCGGCATTGCGTGCCTCGGCGCAGTTCTTGTACGTCCGGTTCGGCTTCGCCTGCACGGGCGGCGCCGGGGCCGGGACCGGCGCGGGAGCGGGGGCGGCCTGGGGTGCCGGGGCCGGAAGCGGGGCCGGCAACGGCGGGAGGAACGGGGCCACGGAGTCGGCAGAGCCGCTCGGGATCAGGGCGACCACCTCGGCGGGGAGGAAGTCCGCGAGGGTGGACGCCGTCGCCGTCGTAGTGCCTGCCAGGGCTATTGATGCGCACCCGAGCAGTGCGAGGGCCAGCCGTCGAAGCTTCATGAACTCTCCAATTTCGTCGTTGGGTGGACCAGGAAGGGTATCCGGCATACCGATCGGTCTTCAATTCGTCTGCGGCGGTGGATACCGCGGCGAAAATGTCCGATTTCGTGCCAAGCTGTCAGCCATGGTGACCCGCATTCCCGAGACCCCGCGCCTGGTGAACACAGCCGAGCAGGCGGTATGGGAGGCGCTGCTGGGCCAACTCGGCGACGGCGACCTGGTGGTGGCGAACCAGCGCGTCACCGACCGGCAGAAGGACCACGAGATCGACTTCGTCGTCGCCATCGAGGGGCAGGGCATCGTCTGCCTCGAGGTCAAGGGCGGCGAGATCTGGCACGACGGGTCGAACTGGCTCCAGGACCGGCGCGGTCGGCCCACCCCGATCCACCCGGTGCGGCAGGTCCGCGAATCGTGCTACGCGCTCCGCAGATTCGTCGAGGACGATCCGCGCTGGAGCCAGGGCCGGCTGCACTGGGACCACATGGTGGTCTTCCCGAACTCCGAGATCGGTGCCGACTTCGCGTTGCCGGACTGCCCGCGCTGGAAGGTGGTCGACCGGTCTCAACTGGACCAGCTCGTGTCCAGGATGTGGAAGGTGTTGGTGGGCAACGAGATGGACCGGCCGGGGCTGACACCGCTCGGGGTGGAGCAGCTCGCCGACGCGCTCGCGGGCCGCGGACTTCCCCAGCGCGATGTGGTCTCCCGGTCGATCGCCCACGAGGAGGCGGCGAACGCGCTGTCCGCGGAGCAGGCCACGATTCTTCGCGCGACGGCGCTGCTCAATCGCGTCGAGGTGCGTGGCGGTGCGGGTAGCGGCAAGACGTTCCTCGCCGTCGAGCAGGCCAGGCGGCTGGCGAAGTCGGGGCAGCGGGTGGCGCTCATCTGTTACTCGCACGGCCTCGCCTCGTACCTCGGGCGCCTCGCGGAGACCTGGCCGCGGCGCGAGCGTCCGGCGTACGTCGGCGAGTTCCACGCGCTGGGCCAGCTGTGGGGCGCGCCCGAGGGGCCGGACGAATCCCTCCGCACCGCGGACACCGTCCGGTTCTGGGAGCAGGAACTGCCGCGCACCATGGCCGAACTCGCGGCGGCCCTGCCTCCCGGACAGCGGTTCGACTCGGTGGTGATCGACGAGGCGCAGGACTTCGCGGACGCCTGGTGGCAGCCCATCCTCGCGGCGCTCGAGGACGACGAGTCCGGCGGGATCTACGTCTTCAGCGACGAGGGCCAGCGGGTGTTCGACCGGCAGGGCGTGCCCCCGGTCCAGCTGGTGCCGCTGGTGCTCGACCACAACCTGCGCAACACCAGGCAGATCGCGGGCGCGTTCGTCCCGCTCGTCGGGCAGCGGATGCGGTTGCTCGGCGGGGAGGGCCCGGAGGTGCGGTTCGTGCCGTGCTCGGCGGCGGACGCGTTGGCGGTCGCGGACGACCAGGTGGACCTCCTCCTGGGCGACGGCTGGCGCCCCGAGGATCTGGCGCTGCTCGCCACCGGCAGCAGGCACCCCGAGCAGGTGGGCCGGCAGCGGGAGGGCAACGAGGCCTACTGGAAGAGCTTCTGGGACACCGAGCAGGTGTTCTACGGCCACGTCCTCGGGTTCAAGGGGCTCGAACGTGCGGCGGTGGTGTTGGCGGTGAACGAGGAAGTGGCACAGGAGCGTTCGAGGGAACGGCTGTACGTCGGGCTCTCCCGTGCGCGCGACCAGCTGGTGGTGTGCGGCGAACCGGCGCTGATCCGCGAGGTCGGTGGCGAGGAGCTGGCCCGCCGGCTGGGCCTCTAGGAGAGGGAGCGGGCCGTCACGCCCGGCGAATTTCTGGGACAGTGGTGGTCTGGGGCGCGGTGGCGGCGACCCGGAACAACGGGAGGGCGCGATGTCGGATGGCGTGCAGGGCCGTGGCGGCGAGACGGCCGCGCAGCGGCGTGAGCGCATCTCGCGGCAGGTTCGGCGGTGGTGCGAGCAGGCGCGAATCGAGGGCGGCCCAAGCGAGCTGTCCGACGACGCCGCGGTGCTGATCGCGGCCGGGTACCTCGACGAGCCCACCCGGCAGGTGCTGACCAACCGACGCCGCGCCGGTCGCGGTGTCCCCACGATCCTCGGGTTCACGCAGTTGCGCCTGCTGACCGACGAGCAGACGCGTCTCGAGCAGCGCGCGGCGCAGTCGCGCCCGGGTGCCGCCTCACTGGTGGCCGGGTACCGCGCGACGGAACTGGCCCGCCGCCTGCAGGCCGCGCGGTCTGCCGTGGTGATGTCCGGGGCGCACTACGCGAGCGGTGTGCGGGCCATCCGCCGGGACCGGCGCGACGGCATGCACCTCGAGCCGGCGCAGCGGGAGGCCCTGTTCGTGGCGTTGCAACGCACCCCCGCGTCGCTGCCCGGCGAGCGTCGCCCGGTCGAGCAGGTGCTGGGTGCCGCGTTCGGCGCGGCGGCCGACCGGATCGCGGCGCGGTCGGTGGGGACGGCACTGGCCGCGGCGAGCAAGCGGGCCGCGGAGGTGCTGGGGGCCGGATCGGACCTGGACGGCGAGCGGTTCGTGGACCCCGTCGATGCACTGCTGTTCCTCGCCGGCACGCTCTTCGACCGGATCGAGGGGTCCGCGGCCTGGCACTCCGAGCACTTCGCCGTCCAGCGGGTACAACTGGACCTGGCCGAGGAACTGACGCAGATCGCGGTGGACGCCGTCGCGCTGCGGGGGATCGGTGCCGAGCTGGCGGTGGCCCTGCGCTCGGCCCGCGTCGAGGCCGCCCGGGATCAGATCCAGGCCAGGCAGCGGGCGCTCGAACCCGTCTGGGACCAGCTGGTGGAGCGGGTGGCGGCGTTGGCCCGGATCGGCGACCTGCTGGGCCAGGCCGAGGACCAGTTGCGGTCGATGGCGGCGGTGGAGCGGACCCTGAGCCTGGACTCCCGGATCGACGACCTCATCGCCCGGTCCGGGAACCGGGAGCTGTCCGCGCAGAACACCCACCACGTCGGGGACCAGTTCGGCGAGGTCGAGGCGTTGATGCTCGGCTACCAGGACGTGCTCTACGGCGACATCCTGGCGTTGACCACCCGGTCGCGGCCCGGCGGGGGTTCGGCGTAGCCGTCAGTCCTGCGCGCCGACCAGACGCAGGGCAAGTTCCGAGTACAGGTCGGCGACGGCCTCGGGTTCGGTGATGCCGCCGCTGGGGAACCAGCGGCACACGTCCACGCACAGCGAGTTGATCGCCAGGGTGACGCCCTCCACGTCGGGCACCACGAAGCTGCCGTCCTCCGCACCGGCCCGCACGATGCGCTTGACGATTCGGCTGATGTCGCGGCGCAGGCCGATGACCGTGCGGTAGTGCTCCGGCGAGAGTGCGGTCAGTTCGTACTGGACGACCCGTCCGCGGGCATGGTGGGTGGCGTGCCAGCCGCTGAACGCGCCCACCACTGACCGCAGCCGGACCGACGGCGAATCGTCCACGTGGTCGGCGGCGGTCAGCACTTCCACGCACCGGACGTGGCCCTCGTAGGTGATCGCGTAGAGCAGCTCTTCCTTGGACTTGTAGTGCGGGTACATGGCGGCGGGGCTGAGGCCCAGGCGGGCGGCGATGTCGCGGGTGGTGGTGCCGCCGTAGCCCTTCTCGGCGAACGCCTCGATCGCGGCGGCCCGGATGCGGGCGGCGGCCTTGGAGGTGCTCAGCACGCCGTCGTCCAGCGTCGTCATCGATGCCTCCCGTTCTCGCTCGTGTCCGGTGTGCGGCTCCTTGACAACGCCCATCGGCCCGGTCAGTATAAGCATGCGCTTAGATTATGAGCGAATGCTTATTTTCTGACGGGCTGGACCCGTAACCGGTTCCTCGAGCCCAGGTAAGCCCGGCCCTCGATCTGACACAGAAGGCACACCATGAACCTGAAACTCACCGACGAGGAACTGGCGTTCCGCGACGAGATGCGGACGTTCTTCACCACCCAGGTCCCCGCGGAGGTTCGCGAGCGGACCCTTGCGGGCACGCTGACCAGCGAGGACTTCGTCACCGCCCAGCAGGCACTCAATGCCGCCGGACTCGCGGTGCCGAACTGGCCGACCGAGTGGGGCGGCCGGGACTGGACTCCCGTGCAGCACCACATCTGGCTCGACGAGATGCAGCTCGCCTCGGTGCCGGACCCGCTGGCCTTCAACGCCAACATGGTCGGCCCGGTGATCGCGGCCTTCGGTTCGCAGGAGCAGAAGGAGAAGTTCCTCCCCCCGACCGCCAACCTCGACATCTGGTGGTGCCAGGGCTTCTCCGAGCCCGAGGCCGGCTCGGACCTGGCCTCGCTCAAGACCAGCGCGGTCCGCGACGGCGACGACTACATCGTCAACGGCCAGAAGACCTGGACCACCTTGGCCCAGCATGCCGACTGGATCTTCTGCCTGGTGCGCACCGACCCGAACGCGCCCAAGCGGCAGGCCGGCATCTCCTTCCTGCTGATCGACATGAAGACGCCGGGTGTCACGGTCCGCCCGATCAAGCTGATCGACGGCGGCTACGAGGTCAACGAGGTGTGGTTCGAGGACGTCCGCGTCCCCGCCGAGAACCTTGTCGGCGAGGAGAACGCCGGCTGGGGCTACGCGAAGTTCCTGCTCGGCAACGAGCGCACCGGCGTCACCCGGGTGGGGTCGTCGAAGGTGCGCCTCGCACAGGCCAAGGAACTGGCCGCGCAGACCAAGATCGGGGAGGGCATCCTCCTCGAGGACCCGCTGTTCGCCGCCCGCCTCGCCGAGTTGGAGAACGAGCTGGTCGCGCTCGAGCTCACCCAGTTGCGTGTCGTCGCGGGTTCTGCCGACGGCAAGCCGAACCCGGCGTCGTCGTTGCTCAAGCTTCGTGGCTCCGAGCTGCAGCAGGCCGCCACCGAGATCCTGATGGATGTGGCCGGCCCGGATTCGCTGCCGTTCGAGGCGGCCGACATCGCCTCGCCGGCCTGGGCACAGCACGCCACCCCGACCTTCCTGAACTACCGCAAGGTATCCATCTACAGCGGATCGAGCGAGGTGCAGCGCACCATCATCGCCTCCTCGATCCTCGGATTGTGAGGCGCAGCCATGGATTTCGAACTCAATGACGAACAGGGCATGCTGCGCGACACGACCCGTGAGTTGCTGGGCCGCAGCTACGACGCCGAGAAGCGCAACGCCGTCATCGCCACCGACCTCGGCTGGAGCCAGGACGTGTGGAAGAACTTCGCCGAGATCGGCCTGCTCGGGCTGCCGTTCGCCGAGGCGGACGGCGGAATGGGTGCCGGACCGGTCGAGACGATGGCCGTGATGAACGAGATCGGCCGCTCGCTGGCGCCGGAACCGTACCTCGACGCGGTGCTCGTCCCCGGCGGGTTGATCGCCGAGGTCGGTTCCGCCGAGCAGCGGGCCGCAGTCCTGCCGACGCTGAGCGAGGGCGGCATCCTGCTCGCCTTCGCGCACGACGAGCCGGGTACCCGCTGGCCGGCGGCGGCCGTCAGCACCACGGCGACCCCGAAGGGCGACGGCTGGATCCTCAACGGCCGCAAGAACCCGGTGCTGCACGGCGACTGCGCCGACATCCTCGTGGTCAGCGCGGCCCTGCCGGACGGCGGCGTCGGCCTGTTCCTGGTCAACGTCGACGCCGACGGCGTCACCCGGACCAAGTACGCCACCCACGACGGACTGCGCGGCGCGCAGGTCGACCTCGTGGAGGCGCCGGCCAAGGCGCTCGGCGACGGGAGCGACGCGTCGGCGGCCATCACCGCGGCGCAGGTCCGCGCCCAGGCCGCACTGTGCGCGGAGGCCGTCGGAGCCATGTCCGAGGCACTGCGTCTGACCACCGAATACCTCAAGCAGCGCAAGCAGTTCGGGGTCCCGCTGGCCAAGTTCCAGACGCTGACCCAGCGCGCCGCCGACATGTATGTTCGGCTCGAGCTGGCCAGCAGCATGAGCCTGTACGCGACGATGTCGCTGGCCGACGGGGTCGTCGACCCGATCGTCGCCTCGCGGGCCAAGCTTCAGATCGGCCGCGTGGCGCGGGAGATCGGCGCCGAGGCGATCCAGATGCACGGCGGTATCGGAATGACGGCTGAATACCCGGTCGGACACTACGTCTCGCGTCTGATCGCCATCGACCACACGCTGGGCAGCGCCGACGACCACCTGCGGGTACTCGCCGGACAGGTCGCGAGCTACGACAAGGTCGACATCTCGTAACTGCTCGACTCGTCGGTACCGGAGTACCGAGCCAGGCCCCGCCGACCAGCACGGTCGGCGGGGCCTCACGTTTTGGTCCGCCTCGCCCCGTCGCGCCTCCGCCGATCTCCGCCCGAACGGCCCTATCCTCTTTACGGAAACTTTAGCGACGACTGGTACATCGAGAATTCACGTCAGGTGCACGCGGGTGGGCAACGCGAATTGCGGATTCTCGCGAAGGGAACATCCATGAACATCCGTGCGGGACTCAGGGTCCTCTGCCTGGGCGTGTTTCTCGTCGGGCTGGTGGGCGCCGGCGTGGCGATCTATAACCTCGACGCCGTGACGACGGTGCTCTCGCTGATCGTGGCGTCGGTGTCGGGGCTGTACCTGCTGAAGATGCGCGCCCAGGCGCAGGGCAGGCTGGACCGGTCCGCCTGAGCGGTGTCCGGCGGGTGCGCGCGTGGGGATACCGCGTTGTGCCGCCCGTCACCCCGCGGTCACGCGGGCGGGTTCGACGATGATCGAGAAATGGGCGAACTCGATCTCGTCGACCACCGCGCCGAGGACGTCCCGAGACCGGCGCGCCCCCGAACGCTTGCCGGCCAGGACCTCGAAGGCGTCGGCGACCTCCTGCAGTAGATAGGGCGCGGCGACAATCCGGCCGAAGTGGTTCATCGCAACCAACGAGACGCTGTCCTTCATCGCCGCCAGTCGCGCGGTGCTCGCCGCGAAGTCCGCGAGATCCGATTCGGGTTCGTGCGCGTAGATAGGCCCGGAGTTGACGGTGTCACCGCCGAACAGGATCCCGCTCGCGGAGTCGTGCAGGCAGATGCTGTCCGGGGTGTGGCCGGGAGTGTGCAGCACCGTCACGGTGCGCCCGCCGAGGTCAAGGGTGTCGCCGTCGCCGACTGTCTCGGTGGGCGCCGGGGGAGCGACGCGCCAGGATCGCCGCACGACACCGGCCGGCGGGCGGCAGGGAGTGCTGTCGGCATCGAGCAGGTGCAGGTAGTCGCGGTCGACGCCGCGGACGGACTCCGACGCACGCACCATTCGATCGGTGTGGGCGAGATAGGTGTCCAGCACATGAGAGGGCGCCGGGACAGCGAGCGCGTCGACGCCGGTCGGGTGGATCGCCACCCGGTCGAACTCGTGATTGCCGCCGACGTGGTCGAAGTGCGCGTGCGAGTTGACCACCCGTACCGGTAGGGCAGTAAGCGACTCGACGACGGGGCGAAGGGGGACGAACCCCATGCCGGTGTCGAACAGCAGGGCCTGTTCGGTGCCGACGATCAGCCACAGGCTGACGTGCCCTGGTTCGGTGATGCTCCAGACCCCGCGTGCGATCTGGGAGATTCGGTGCCAAGTCGTCATGGGACTGCCTCGCCTGTCTCCGTGCGAATGCGCTGGACTCCATCATCGCCCTCTGTGGACCCGAAATGCCAGGTTCGCAAGGCGTCCGGAGTGAGGAATGGCGCCTTGACCAGGCGATTTGGCGAAGCGCGATCTACTCGCGTAACTTATTCCAAGTCAGAGCGACACGGACACCGACCCGGACCGAGAGGTGCGGGACACGAGGTAGGACGAAGTCGGAGACAATCCCACCAGCCAGAGAATGCGGGTTTGCGCCCGCCGCTTCGATGG
>NZ_BCXG01000018.1 GCF_001894985.1 Rhodococcus tukisamuensis NBRC 100609
GACGCCATCGTCCCGTCGAGCAGCGGCTTGAGGTACTTCTCGTGGTGCTCCTCGGTCCCGAAGAGCTGGAGCACCTCCATGTTTCCGGTGTCGGGGGCATTGCAGTTGCACGCCTCGGAGGCGAGGTGGCTGCGACCCATGATCTCCGCGAGGGGGGCGTACTCCAGGTTGGTCAGGCCGGGCCCAACCCCGGGGTGCGGGTGGAAGAGATTCCACAGCCCACGCCGGCGGGCCTCCGCCTTGAGCTCCTCGAGGACGGGCGGCTGGAAGTGCGGGTCACCGGACTCACGCATCTGCCGCTCGTAGACCGCCTCCGCCGGATAGACGTGCGTGTCCATGAAGTCGAGCAGGTCAATCCGGTACTTCTCTGCACGGTCGGAAATGTCGAACATGGACATCTGAACTCCTTTGGATGGAAGGAAAATTCGGCGAGTGGCGACGGCGGTCAGTCGCCGAGCAGGGTCTGCTGGTAGCGCCGCATCCCGCGCAGCCACCGGTCGTAGTCGGCGCCCTTGTGTCGGTACATCTCGAGCACCTGCTTGTGCGGCAGGATCAGGAATCGCTCGTCCTCGACGGCGGCAAGCACCACGTCCGCGACGGCGTCGGGTTCGAGCACGTCGCCCGCGGCGGTCACCGCCCGCGTGGCCGCCATCCCCAGCGCGTCCCCGGATTCCTGGCCCTCGTAGAGGAGCTTGGTGTTCACGCCCATCGGGCACAGGCAGCTGACCCGGATTCCCCGGTCGCCGTAGGTGACATTGAGCCACTCCGCGAAGCCGACGGCGGCATGCTTGGTCACCGAGTAGGTGGCGGAACCGATCTGGGTGAGCAGCCCGGCCGCCGACGCGGTGCTCACGAAGTAGCCCTCCCCCCGGTCCAGCCACTGCGGGACGAGCAGCTGGGCGGCACGGATGTGTGCCCGCAGGTTCACGTCGATCGACAGGTCCCAGTCGCTCTCGCCGGCATCGAGTCCGGTCGCCCCGGTGATGCCGGCGTTCGCGAAGTACATGTCCACCGGGCCGAACTCGGACTCCGCGAGGGCGATGAGCCGAGAGATCTGGGCGGTGTCCGAGACGTCCGCGCCCGCGCTGACGGTGGTGCCCGGGTGGGCGGCGTTGACCTTCTCGGAGACCGTCCGCGCGGCCGCCTCGTCGAGGTCCGCGACCACGACCTTCGCGCCGTCCGCGGCCAGCCGGGCGACCAGGGCACCGCCGATGCCGCCGCCACCGCCGGTGACGATGGCAACCTTCTGCGCGACCTTCATGAGATGTCTCCTCTTTCGCCGTCCGCCGGAGCGCTCAGCTCTGTATAGTTGAATCCGCCGTCAAGTTCAATAGATGACCGGTCCTGGGCCCACGCCTTCGCGAACCAGGCCCCACCGCTTCAGAACCAGGCGGCCTCCATGTCCAGTGTGGTGCGGTCGAGGCTGTCGAGCAGGTCCAGCTGCGGGCCCGCCTTGGGCAGTTCGTAGCGGTAGAAGAAGCGCGCGGCCTGCCGCTTGCCCTCGTAGAAGTCGCCGTCGGCGCCGGCGGCGGCCAGCACCTGCTCGAGCCAGATCCAGGCGATGACGATGTGACCGGCCGCCTCGAGGTAGATCGACGAGTTCGCCAGTGCCACAGCAGCGTCCCCGTCGGCCCAGAGCCTTTGGGTGGTCCCGACAAGTCGCTGCAGCGCACTCGAGAGTTCGTCGGCGTACCCGGCGGCGTCACCGCCCGCCGCGCGGGCGCGCTCGACCGTGGCACCGATCGTCTCGGCCAGCAGCGCCAGGCCGGCCCCGCCCTGCATCACCACCTTGCGGCCCAACAGGTCCAGGCCCTGGACGCCGTGCGTGCCCTCGTGGATCGGGTTGAGCCGGTTGTCGCGGTAGAACTGCTCGACGTCGTAGTCGCGGGTGTAGCCGTAGCCCCCGTGTACCTGGATCGCGAGGCTGTTCGCCTCCAGGCACCACTGCGACGGCCAGCTCTTCGCGATCGGCGTCAGCACGTCCAGCAGCAGCGTCGCCCGGGCCGAGTCCGCGGCGTCCGTGGCCGTGTCCTGCTCGTCCACGAGCTTGGAGCAGTACAGGCCGAGCGCCAGCGCGCCCTCGACATACGCCTTCTGCGCCAACAGCATTCGCCGCACGTCCGCGTGACGGATCAGCGGCACCGGAGGCGAGGTGGGGTCCTTGTCGTCGGCGGCCCGGCCCTGGGTCCGGGTGCGGGCGTACTCGACCGACTGCAGGTACCCGGCGTAGCCGAGCGAGATGGCGAGGAAGCCGACGCCGATCCGCGCCTCGTTCATCATGTGGAACATGTAGGACAGGCCCTTGTTCGGCTCCCCGACCAGGTGGCCGACCGCACCCGCCCGGCCGCCCGGCGTGTGGGTGCCGTCGCCGAAGTTGAGCAGGGTGTTGGTGGTGCCACGGTTGCCCATCTTGTGGTTCAGGCCCACCAGGGTGACGTCGTTGCGCTCCCCCAGCCCACCCTCGCCGTCCGGCAACACCTTAGGCACGACGAACAGCGAGATGCCCTTGACGCCGGCCGGCCCACCCGGGATCTTCGCCAGCACCAGGTGCACGATGTTCTCGGACAGTTCGTGGTCTCCGCCGGAGATCCACATCTTGGTCCCGGTCAGCCGGTAGCTGCCGTCCTCCTGCGGCTCGGCCCGGGTGGTGATGTCCGCCAGGGACGAGCCGGCCTGGGGCTCGGACAGGCACATGGTGCCGAAGTAGCGGCCCTCGAGCATCGGACGCACGTAGGTGTCGATCAGCTCCTGGGAGCCGTGCGCGACGATGAGGTTCGCATTGCCGACCGTCAGGAACGCGTACGAGGAGGTGCTCGCGTTCGCCGCCTGGAACCAGGCGAACGCGGCCCGTGCGACCACGGTCGGCAACTGCATGCCGCCGAGAGACTCGTCGAACTGCCCGGCGACGAGCCCGGCCCGCCCGAACACGTCCAGCGCCTCCTTGACCTCCGGGATCAGCTCCACGGTGCCGTCCGGCCGCATGGTCGGCTCGTTGGCGTCGGACTTCTTGTTGTGCGGCGCGAACTGCTTCGTCGCCATGTCCGCGCACAGGTCCAGCACCGCGTCGAAGGTGTCCTTCGAGTGTTCCTCGAATCGCGGCCGGGTGGTCAACCCGGTCACGTCCAGCCACTCGTAGAGCAGAAAGTCGAGATCTCGACGCGAGAGGGCGGGCGTGGTCATGGGGAGGTCCTTCCGGCGGCGGGTAGCTGTCCTACTAAGCGCTTACTTAGTATCCCTGCGTGGTGCATGATGTCAAGAGATCACCCACCGCCACGATCACCGAGGAATTTCGCCATGACCCCAGGACCGGCCCCCGCCGCGAGCCTCGACGAGTCCGTCGCAGCACTGTTCCCCGACGTCACCTCGGACGTGGCCCGGCGCCTGATCGCGTCCGCCGTCGACTGCTTCGCCACCCGCGGCTACCACGGCACGACCACCCGGGACATCTCCGAGGGCGCCGGCCTGAGCCCCGCCGCGCTCTACGTGCACTTCAGCACCAAGGAGCAGGTGCTGTTCCAGTGCAGCCTGGTGGGCCACCAGGGGGTCCTCACCGCCATTCGTGCCGCGGTCTCGGAGCACACCGCCCCCGCCGACCGACTGCGTGAACTGGTGCGCGCCTTCACCCTCTGGCATGCCCGCTACCACACCATGTGCCGGGTCGCTCAGTACGAACTCTCGGCCCTGACCCCGGAACACCACGAGACGGTCGCGGTCATCCGTCGCGATACGGAACGGTTTGTGCGGGAAGAGATTCAGCGGGGAGTGGACAGCGGGGACTTCGTCGTTCCCGAGGTGTCCAGCGCTGCGCTGGCGATCCTCTCGATGGGCATCGACGTGGCCCGCTGGTTCCAGCCCGGGCGGGCGGATCCGGCCACTCTCGCCGATCACTACGCGGCGCTCGCCACCGCGATGGTCACCGGGACCTGACGTCACCGGGCTCTCCAGACGCCGAACGGGCGGTTACCGGGGAGGCCTCTCGGCCGCTGTCCCGGTAACCGCCCGTTCGGGGTGGTCGATCAGTTGGTGCGCTTGCCGAACCGCAGCTTCCACGGCACCAGCGCGGACTCGAGCTGCACGCCGAGGCTCATCTTGGACACGCCGATGCTGCGCTCCTCGAACTTGATGGGGACCTCGGCAATGGTCATGCCGTGCTGGACGGTGCGGTAGTTCATCTCCACCTGGAAGGCGTAGCCGTTGCACTGCACCGACTCGACGTCGATCGCCCGGAGGGTCTGCGCGTGCCACGCCTTGAAGCCCGCGGTCGCGTCCTTGACGCCGAGACGCAGGATGGCGTTGACGTAGAAGTTCGCCCACGCCGACAGCGCCTTGCGGTGCCACGGCCAGTCGCTCGCGACCGCGCCGCCCTCGACGTACCGCGACCCGAGCACCACCGCCGCGTCCGTCGTCGTCAGCTTCTCGACCATGGCCGGGATCGCCGTGGTGGGGTGCGAGAGGTCGGCGTCCATCTGGATCACGATGTCCGCACCCTCAGCCAGCGCCCGGCTCATCCCGGCGACGTAGGCGCGCCCCAGGCCGTCCTTGACGGTCCGGTGCAGCACCGCGACGGGAATCGGACCCTCGGCCGCGAGGGCGTCGGCGACGTCGCCGGTGCCGTCCGGGGAGTTGTCGTCGACGACCAGGACATGCAGGTTCGGGAGCCGGAGCGCCGCGAGCAGGTCCACGATCTTCGGCAGGTTGTCGCGCTCGTTGTAGGTCGGCACAACGACGGTGATCTTCGGGGCGACGCTGTTCATACCAACCTTCATTTGATCTGTGATCCCGACTGTCGTGAGGTGCTACGACGAGTGCGGTCGCGAACAAATCACAAATCCTACTACCGGGTCCACCCCGGAATGCCAGCCAGGCGGCCTCCGGCCCAGGTGGGCGGGCGACCTGCTGGGTGTTTGCTACCCGATTCCGGGGATGAATCCCGGGTAGACGAAGTGACCCGGGCCACCGCCGGGCAGGTTCGAGCCGGTCGAGCCGGGGAAGTCGTACGCGAGCTTGACCAGCTTGTGCGGGTTCCCGTTCTGGTCGGCCTGCCAGCAGTCGGTCGTGACCCCGTGGAAGCCCTGGCACACGATGCGGGTGCTGGTACCGAACGGCGAGGTGAGCCGGTCCGCGCTGACGAAGGGATTCCAGTAGTCGAGGTCGGTCGGCATCAGGAAGGCCTTGGTGTCGTACGGGACGATCGGGCTGGGGTACGGCGGCGGCGTAGGCCACTCGTCCGCCGCAGCGGTGCCTGCTGCCCCCAGGAGGGCGGTGGCGGCGACGGCCGCGGTCGCGGCGATCCGGGCGGCGCGGTGGGTGGTGATGCTCATGTCAGACCTCTCCTCGACGGGTGTTCGGTCGGTCGATGTGCCCCACTGAAGCCCAGGACGCCCGAAAGGCATCGACACAGGACACATCGCCGGGAGAGTCGAAGGAGTTACACGAGGTGATCGACGCCGGTGCCGCCGCGGAGGCGCTAGCGTCGAGCGAACCGGGGAACCGACCGCCGCTGCGACACCAGACGAGGCCGCCATGCACAGCAACCGGACCGACGCCGCACCCGCCGACCTGGTGCTGTTCGGCGACGTCGTCACCATGGACGAGGCGCGGCCGCGGGCGCGGGCGGTGGCGGTGCGCGACGGCCGGATCGCGGCCGTCGGGGAACGCGCCGAGGTCGAGGCGCTGATCGGGCCGGCCACCACGACCGTCGACGTCGGCACGGCCTGCGTCCTACCCGGGTTCGTCGAACCGCACGGACATCCCCTCGAGGAGGCGATCGTGCTGGGCCCGGCCGTCGTCGACGTCCGGCCGGTCACGATGCCCGACGCCGACGACGTCGTGCGCGCCGTCCACGACGCGGTCCGCACCGCAGGTTCCGCGGGCGCTTTCCTCAACGGTTGGGATCCACTGTTGCAGAAGGGCTTACCCGAGCCCAACCGCGTCTGGCTCGACGCGGTCGCACCGGAGCACCCGCTGGTGATCATGCACAACTCCGGCCACGTCGCCTACTTCAACACCGCCGCCGCGACGGCCGCCGGGGTCGATCGAGACACCCCGGACCCGGTGGGCGGCTCGTACGGCCGGGACGCGGCGGGCGAACTCGACGGCGCCGCCTACGAGACGCCGGCCGTCTTCGCGGTCGCGGGGCACGCGATGACCGTCGGAGACGACTTCCCCGCGCTGGTGGCCGCGGAGTGCGCGCGCCTGAACGCCGCCGGGATCACCACGATCGGCGAGATGTCGTTCGACCCGCGAATGCGACAGACCCTCAACGCAATCGCCGCCACCGGCGCCCTGACGACACGGCTGCGCCTGTACGAGATGTCCAACCCGGAACGCACCACCGACGCCACTCCGGGCGAGGGCGACGACCTGGTGCGTCAGGTCGGCATCAAGGTCTGGTCGGACGGGTCGCCCTGGGTCGGCAATGTCGCCACCAGCTTTCCCTACCTCGACACCGCGGCCACCCGCGCGCTCGGCATCGCCTGCACCCACGGCCACGCCAACTACACCGGCGAACAGATCCACGACATCAGTGCCGCCTACTTCGACAAGGGCTGGCAGATCGCCTGTCACGCCCACGGCGACGACGCGATCACGATGGTGCTCGACGCGTGGGAGCAGATGCTCCGGGAGAATCCGCGCGACGACCACCGACTGCGCCTCGAACACGTCGGCGCGATGCGACCCGACCAGTTCCGTCGCGCCACCGATCTCGGCGTGACGGTCAGCATCTTCGTCGACCACCTGCACTACTGGGGCGACGTGCTGGTCGACGACCTCTTCGGCCCCGAACACGGGAGCACCTGGGCCGCAGCCGGTTCCGCACTGGCGGCCGGCCAACGGTTCTCGTTCCACAACGACGGTCCGGTCACCCCCGCGAACCCGCTGCGGAACATTCACGACGCCGTCAACCGGCTCTCGCCCAGCGGTCGTGTCGTCGGCCCGGAGGAACGAATCCCGGTGGACGCGGCGCTGCGCGCCCAGACCGTGAACGCTGCCTGGCAGCTGCAGAGCGAGGACGTCGTCGGCTCCCTCTTCCCCGGCGCGCACGCGGACCTCGTCGTCCTCTCGGGAAACCCGCTCGAGGTGGATCCGGCCACCCTCGCGGACCTACGTGTGGTCGCCACCGTCTTCGAAGGTCGGACGGTCCATGGCCGGCTCGGCTAGTCCGACCCGGGCGGCCGAACACCCCGAATTGGGCAATCCGGACGCACCTTCCGGGCAAACCGGACCTACCGCCCAGGCAAATCGGACGTCTCGAACTGGACGGTCTTTCAGTGCCCTTACCTGCACTTTTGCTGCCGAGGGCGGCTGTTGACAGCCGCGCCCCGAGCAGTCTTTACTGAGCCTGCCCTCACCAAGGGAAGGCTTACCATCTCGTGCCTCGGTACGGGGGTTCCGGCAGTTCGACCGCTGATCCCCGAGGGCTCCGGCACGAACACCATTCGCCGCGTGCGTGGGGCGCGGCGACGATCGAAAAGGAACTCATCACATGGCTTCACAGCTCGCGCGGCGCATCGGCGCCGCCGGTGTCATCGCAGGATTCTCGGCTATCGCGCTGATCGCGAACCCGGCCCTCGGCTCGGCCACGGTCACCGGCTCCTCGACCGTCACCACCGGCACGACGACCGTCACCGTCGCGCTCCACAACATCGCCACCACCGAGGCGATGAACCACTGTGAGGCCCAGATCTTCCCGTTCGACGCCGCGGTCTACGACAAGACCACCCGGGTCGACGAGATCAAGTATGCCGGCTTCACCGGCGGCGAGGCCACCGGCACCTCCATCGAGCTGCCGGCCGGCACCTACGCGGTGATCACGCAGTGCAAGGAAGGCGCCAGCACCAACCCGTACGTCAAGCTCGGCGAGCCCGCGAAGGTGGTCCTGACCGGCACGCCCACCACGACCCCGGGCGGCGGCAGCGCAGACTTCGGCCTGGGCGACCTGCTCGGCCTGCTCGGCTTCGACAGCTAGTCGACCATCAGCTGAGTGGCCGGTGTCCGCAATTGCGGACACCGGCCACCCAGCGCCCGTTTCACCGTCGGACCCTCCCGGTGACCGGGAGAACTCACCAACTTCCCCAAAAACCGCTGCGCCGTCACGGAACATGTCCTCATCACATCCATGTGCAACACGCACGAGAGAGATGAGGTCACGATGACGCTGCAATCCCACTCCGACGCCGACCAGGTCAGGGTCATCGAGGCGGCGGCGGCCCCGACCCGGTTCGCCCGTGGCTGGCACTGCCTCGGTCTGCTGAAGTCCTTCCAGGACGGAAAGCCTCACGAGGTCAAGGCATTCGGGACCTCGCTGGTGGTCTTCGCGTCCGAGTCCGACGGCAAGATCAACGTCCTCGACGGGTTCTGCCGGCACATGGGCGGCAACCTCGCCCAGGGCACCGTCAAGGGCGACTCGATCGCCTGCCCGTTCCACGACTGGCGCTGGGCCGGCAACGGCAAGTGCAGCGGCATCCCGTACGCGCGCCGGGTGCCGCCGCTGGCGAAGACCCGGTCCTGGCCGACCCTCGAGCGCAACGGTCAGCTGTTCGTCTGGCACGACCCGCAGGGCAGCAAGCCCACCGACGAGGTGACCATCCCCGAGATCGAGGGCTACGGCACCGACGAGTGGACCGACTGGACCTGGAAGACGCTGCTGGTCGAGGGCTCGCACTGCCGCGAGATCGTCGACAACGTGGTGGACATGGCGCACTTCTTCTACGTGCACTACGCCTTCCCCCGCTACTTCAAGAACGTCTTCGAGGGACGCGTCGCGACCCAGTACATGAATTCGACTCCGCGGCACGATGTCTCGGTGGGCACCAGCTACGACGACCCGAACTCCAGCCTGCGATCGGACGCCTCGTACTTCGGCCCGTCGTACATGATCGACTGGCTGTTCAGCGACGCCCGGGGCACGACCATCGAGACGGTGCTCATCAACTGCCACTACCCGGTCTCCGACAACTCCTTCGTGCTGCAGTACGGCGCGATGGTCAAGAAGCCCCAGGACATGTCCGACGAGGAGGCCGCGGATCTGGTCAAGCAGTTCGCGGAAGGTGTCGAGATCGGCTTCGAGCAGGACATCGAGATCTGGAAGAACAAGTCGCCCATCGACAACCCGCTGCTCTCCGAGGAGGACGGCCCCGTCTACCAGCTGCGCCGCTGGTACAAGCAGTTCTACGTGGACGTCGAGGACGTCACCGAGGACATGACCGCGCGGTTCGAGTTCGAGATCGACACCGACCGGGCCGTCAAGAGCTGGGAGGAGGAGGTGGCCGAGAACGTCGCGAACGGTGTCACGCCGGTGCAGGTGGACGCCTGACGTCCACGCGGCACTTCGACCCGGCGCCAGCCGAAGTGAGCACGATGCAGGGCATCCGCGCCGCGAGATCGGATGCCCTGCAACAGAACTTGATCCGAAGGCAATCGGTCTACGAACATGCCCTGCTCTTGCGCCACCCAAACGGGGAGGCTCACGAAGACGGGAAATACCCCGACCGAGAGTTCTGTCGTGGATCCTGATTCTGGGTTCGATCCCTGTGCGGCCTCAGATGCTCCGCCGCACGCTGCGGCAGACAATGCGAGGAGACCGGAAAGACCGATCGCAGCGGCCTTCGTGCGGCGGCGACTCTTTGGGCAAGAACATGGAGATTCCGCCATCCGCCTGTCGGTCCGCACATACCGGCCGTTCCCACCTGGCCCACCGACGCATTTCCGCCACCGGTGTCGTTCGCCGCCGGAAACCTCATCCCCGGCCCTACGCGTGTCCGAAACCTCGGGCGTCAGCCACCCAGTGCCCGTTCCACCGTCGAACCTTCCCGCCAATCGGGAGAACTCACCGACTTCCCGCACAGGCTCCGCGCAGTCGCGGAACGGCCACCACCGGTCAGGTTACGACTGCGCGTAGATTTCGGGGCTGACACCTCCGGACCTTCGGGCGTGCACGTCGAAGGGATCCTCCGCTGCTACTCCAGGCCATCGGGTCCTCGCTGCCGGCGGCGTTGGCGATCGCGCTCAGTCCGTTTCCGGTGATCGGCGTGGTGCTGCTCCTGGCCGGCCGGCATGGTGGCCGCAACGGCGTGCTGTTTGCTGTCGGGTGGGTCGCCGGCCTCACGGCGGTGGCCGCGCTCGTGCTGGCGACCCTCTCCGGCGCCGACGACCCGGACAGCACGTCGGCGGCCCTCGCCGACTGGCTGCGGGTGTTCGCCGGAGCCGCCCTCATCGCGGTGGGGGTGCGCAAGTGGGGGACCCGACCGCGCGCCGGCGACGAGGTCGATCCCCCGGGTTGGATGGCCTCGCTCGGCGACGCAACGGCGCGACGCTCCCTGATGCTCGGCGCGTTGCTGTCCGGCACCAACCCGAAGAACTTCGTACTGACGGCGGCGGCAACCGCCGAGATCATCGAAACCGGAGTGCACGGCGGCGATCTCGTCATCGCGGTGATCGGCTTCGTAGCCCTCGGCTCTTGCATCGTGGTCGGCGCGGTCATCGCGCACTTCGTCGGCGGGCAACGCGCGGCGTCTTTGCTGGACTCCGTGCGTGAGTTCATGGTCGCGAACAACACCGTGATCATGGTGCTGGTGCTGCTCATCCTGGGCGCCAATGTTCTCGGCGAAGGGCTAGCGGGGCTTGGCCGTTGACGATGTCCGCCTCGTCCCCAGGCGTCTGACGCAGGGGAGCGCTCAGCCGGGTGTGCGTCCCAGCAGTGCCACGAGCCGGTCGATCGGCGGTGCGGTCGGCGCGACCGGCTGAGGCGGCGCAAAGGGCGACCTACCGTCGGGTATCGAGCCGACGGCGGCCACGGAGAAGTGCCACGCCCGCTCGGCGATCCCGTCGTCCCACTCGACGTCCTGCCCCGACGCGGTCGCGATGTCCCAGCCGTGCACGAGAACTTCCACCGCACCCAGCCCCAAGGCGACCGCCGCGGGCACCGTCCCGAAGGGGACGGTGACAGTCTTGTCCGCCGCTCCTGGCGCGCTCACCCCGGCGACCAACCGGGCGGCCGCCCTCCGGTATGCCTCGAGTTGGCCGGCATTGGCTCCGCCGGCGGTCTCGTCCGGCGCCGCACCGAACGCGTCCGCGTACCTGGTCAGGGATTCGACGAGGTGTCGAGCCACGTCACCGGTCGACCACGACTGGCACGGCGTTTCCCCACTCCACTGGCCCTCGCGAACCCCGGCGACGATGGTGTCCGTGATGGCGACGGCACCGATCAGATCGTCGACCTGAGTAGTCATCATGACCTCCTAGGGGTGCACGCATACTTGAAGCTGGAGACGGCCGACCCGCAGAACTGGGCCTCATCCACCCAGGAGCGCTGCCGAAACACCCTCCAAGAGAAGCGCATGCGTGAGGATGCAGGTAGGTCTGACCCGGCACGGGCACTGCGGCGCCAGGCTCAGGACTTCGTTGTCGGCCTGCCCGCCACTTGATTCGATCCAGCAGGCTTTCCGTGACGAACATCGGTCGCGTCGCTCGCTGGTCCGACCGCCCGTCAGGCGGCCTCCAGTTCACTGTTCTGGCGTCTGAGTTTGCTTTCCGCTCGCGCCGCCGTTGTGAGCTTCGATGGCCTCGACGGACTTCCTGAACGGCTTTCCCAGGACGCGGGTGCCGAAGACTCCGAGCACGCCCGCGAGAAGCCGTCCCCTGAGGTTCTTGCCGTCGCGGACAATGACCACATCCACCTCGGTCTCACCTGTGGGCTGCTGAGTGAGGGTGTAGGTGTGGCCCGAGGCACCACCCCACAGGTTGGAGTCCGTGGTCCTCATCACGACGCGATGGGGGTCGGTCCAGTCGTAGTGCAGGGTTTCCCAGATACCGTTCGAGCCCTCCGTGACATCGGCGTCATGGGGGCCCTCGTGATGCACTTTGAGGTAGCTGTCTGCGCTGTTGCCGAAGATTTCCTCGCGACCCGGCCCGAAGTCGGTGAGACCGGCAAGGACCTGCTCGGGCGTCGCGGTGGTCGTCTGGTGGAGATGGATCGTGGTCATGGCGGCTTCCTTGACACTGGGGTGATCCGCTCCGGTCCTGAAGGCCGGGGGAGGTGACATCTCCAGCACACCACGCGTCGTGGTGGGCGTCCAGGGTCAGCCCATCTCGGCGTGCCGGTAGCACCAACGCCACGCCTCGCCCGGCTCGTGCGAGCGCATGACGGGGTGTCCCGTCTGCTCGAAATGCGCGGTCGCGTGCCGGTGGGGACTCGAGTCGCAACATCCGACGTGGCCGCAGGTGAGACAGATCCGCAGGTGCGCCCAGTTCTGCTCACCGAGCGCCGCGCATTCCTCGCAGAGGCCGGGCGTGCGCGGCTCAGGGTCCGGTCCGGTGGCCGCGGCGAGTTCGTTGCAGGACCCGGCGGTGGCCGGACCCGGGGATCCCGCTCGGATGCGGTCAGCCGCGCGACGCAGAGCTCTCTTCATCACCTCCCATCCTGCATGCTGCAGGGTGGGATATCTACACATCCGACCGCTGGACGGAGACCGCCGTGAACGTGGCCCTGCTCGCCGTCGCGGTGGCGGCGTTGCTTACCGCCGCCGTCGCGCGGCGCTTGAACTGGTCGGCGCCGCTGCTGCTGGTCCCGGTCGGATTGGCCGGGTCGCAGATCCCCGGACTCCCGGACACCGCCCTCGATCCCGATCTCGTGTTGTACGCAGTACTACCGCCGCTGCTCTACTCGGCCGCGCTCGACAGTTCCTCGCTTGCGATGCGCCGCAATGCGCGCTCGATCGGGCTGCTCGCGGTCGGGCTGCCGCTTGCAACCACCGCCGTTGTCGGGGTCGTCGCGTACCTCACCATTCCCCAGTTTCCGTTGGCCGCCGCGCTGGTACTCGGGGCGGTCGTGGCCCCGCCGGATGCGGTGTCCGCCAGCGCGATCGGACGGCGTCTCGGCCTGCCGCGACGGATCATGACACTGCTCGGCGGCGAAAGCCTGCTCAACGACGCGACCGCGCTCACCGCATACCGTGTCGCACTCGCCGCCGCGGTCGGCACCGGGGTGACCCTGGCAGAGGGGGTGCGCACCTTCCTCGGTGCCGCGGTCGGCGGCACGCTGATCGGCATCGGTGTGGGAATCGTCGTGGCCGCGATCCGTTCGCGGCTCTCGGATCCGGTGATGGAGAGCGGGATCGGGCTCCTGGTCCCATTCGTCGCGTACCTGGCGGCCGAGGAGGTGCACAGTTCCGGCGTGATCGCGGTCGTTGTCGCCGGCCTGTATCTGGGCCAGCGGTCGACTCGCGCCGGGTACGCGACTCGCCTGCAGGACACGGCGGTGTGGAAGGCCGTCGATGTCGTCCTCGAATCGTTCGTCTTCCTACTGATCGGACTGCAACTCCCGAGCGTCGTACAGGGGCTCCACGGCCGCAGTGCTGTCGAAGTCGTCGGCGCCTCCGTCGCCGTGCTCGTCGCGGTCATCGCCGTCCGGCTGCTGTGGGTCTACCCCGCGACCTACCTCCCCCGCCTGCTGTCCGCGCGGATCCGCGAGCGGGAGCCGGCACCGCCTCCCCGCGGGGTGTTCGTGGTCGCGTGGTCCGGAATGCGCGGTGTGGTCTCACTTGCTGCCGCATTCGCGATCCCGCTGACCGTCAATTCGGGCGACCCATTCCCTGAGCGCGACATGATCCTGTTCATCACCTTCGCCGTCGTGGTGGGCACCCTGCTCCTGCACGGGTTGACCCTGCCGTGGCTGATCACCCGACTGGGGGTCGACAACGAAGAAGAACGCCGCAAGGACGCGCTGGCCCTGGCCGCCGCACAGGACAAGGCCGCACGGGCCGCAACGGAGGTGCTCGACAGCCTGGTCGCAAGCTCCGACGGAGACCCCGCCGCCGTCCGGGAGCGAGCCGCGGAGATCCTGCGTACCTGGAGCGAGCACCGCGCCCACGCGGCATGGGAGCGGCTCGGGCGCAGTGAGGCCGAGTTGGGCGAGAGCCCGTCCGCCGCGTTCCGCGCCCTGCGTCTGCAGATGCTGGACACCGAGCGAGGCATCTTCATCGCAGAGCGGGACAACGGGCGAATCGACGACGAGGTACTGCGGCAGGTGCTGCGCGAACTCGACCTGGAGGAGGCGACCCTGAACCGGGAGTAGGTCCCGGACCGTGCTTGTCGGACACCCCGTCGTCTCGATCCAGAACCTACCGTCGCCGCACCTTCTCCTCCGCTGGATTGTCGCCGTCGATACGGCGTGGGGTCGTTGCCCAGGACGGGCGCCAGGTCGTCTCCGGAGGCGGCGCGAGGCTTCCGAAGTGGTTGATGATCTTCCGTAGTCCGGGGTGCGGATTCGTTCTGGGGAGGATGAGCGAAAGCGGGTATGCGAGTGTCGGATTCACGATCGGGATGCGGCGTAGGTCGTGGTCCGTCGGCCAGATGTACCGATCGCGTGCCCCGACGAGGGTGGCCACGTCTGCGGAGTCCGCGAGGGTTTCCAGGAGTACTTCGTCGCCGAAGTGCGGGCCGGCCGCGTCGATGCTGAGGTCGAATTCGGTGACGAGCTGGTCGTAGAACTCCGCCCATTCGGTGCGCGGCGCGATACCCGGCACCCAGATCCGATGCCGGCGCAGCTGTGGCGGCGCCAGTGTTCGTGCGGAGGCAAGAGGATGCCTCGGGCCGACAAGGAGTTCCAGCGGGGAGTCGAACGCGTGGATCATCTGCACCTCACGTGGCAACGTGGCCGGATCGGTGACCGTGCGGAACGAGGCGTCGATGTCGCCGGCCTCGACGGCGGCGACCGCCACGTGTGGGTCGTTGACCTTGAGGGTCACCACGTCGAGGTCGGTTCCGGGATGTGACCGCCAGTAGTCGTGCAGGACGACGGCCTGCGCGGACCGCAGACCGAGGACGTCGATCCGAAGGGCCCGCGAGCCCGGCCTGATCGCGGTGACGGCGCGATCGACACCCGTGACGATGCCTCGTGCGTGGGGCAGAAACGCCTGGCCGTCGAGAGTCAGCTCGACCCCCCGGGCGGTACGGGTGAACAAGCGGACCTCGAGCTCCCGCTCCAGGGTCGCGATCCGCTTGGAGACGGCCTGCTGCGTGACGCCCAGCTCGTTGGCCGCGTGTTGCAGCTGTCCCAGCTCGGCCGCCCGGACGAACGATCGCACTGCCTCGGTGTCCATCGGCTCAGCCTATGCATGCCCAACTGTTCGTTGTGGCTCGCCGGGAAACAGTTGTTTGATCCTGCGTCGGTACCGCTGCTGTGATCTGGCGGACCCAAACATCGGTTGCCCTCGGAGGAGTCACGTGCGCGTGCAGTTGGGAAGCAGCTTCGGCTGGCTGTGGTCGGCGTACGCCGTCAGCACCTACGGCACGTGGATCGCCTTCGGAGCGTTCCCGCTCATCGCGGTGCAGGTGCTGCACTCGCCGGCATTCGCCGTCTCGCTCCTCGAGGCGACCGGGCTCGCCGTCGCGGCGATCGTGGCGGTCCCGCTCGGGCCGTGGGTCGAACACCGGGCGAAACGCCCGGTGATGGTCGCGACCGACCTGGCCCGGTTCCTCGCGATGGCGAGCATTCCGATCGCGTACTTCCTCGGCTTGCTGACCTACGGCCAACTGCTGGTCGTCTCGGTCATCGCCGGAGCCTCGAGCATCGTCTTCACCGCCGCCTCCGGCGCGTACCTGAAGCACCTCGTCCGCAGCGATCACCTCCTGGTCGCGAACGGACGATTCGAAGGAACGAGCTGGGTGGCGACCGCGGCCGGCCCGCCCCTCGGCGGCGCGCTCCTCGGGCTGCTCGGCCCGGTCGTCACCGTCGCCGTCGACGCCCTCAGCTTTCTGCTGTCCGCACTCGGGGTCCGCCGCATCCGCGGAGACGATGTCGCAGCGCCCCGCGATCCGGCCGTCAGGTTCCGTGCCACCGACCTTCTGGACGGCTGGCGATTCATCCTCGACGACCGCGTCCTGCGGCGCCTGTTCCTCAACTCGGTGACAGTCAGCGGCCTGATCATGGCCACCGTCCCGCTCCTGGCCGTCCTCCTGCTGGGCGAATACCAATTCCCCGCTTGGCAATACGGTCTCGCCTTCGGGATCCCTGCCCTCGGCGGGTTCGCGGGCGCCCGCCTCTCCACGCGCCTGGTCGCCCGCTACGGTCGGCACCGGGTCATGACCCTCTCCGGCTGGCTGCGCTCGATCTTCCCGCTCGGACTCGCCTTCACCCAACCCGGCACATCCGGACTCCTCACGGTGATAGTCGTCGAGGGCCTGCTGATCACCTGCATGGGCATCTTCAACCCCATCAACGCGACAGAACGCCTGCAACGCACTCCCCCCGATCACGCCGCTCGGGTCCTCACTGCATGGAGTGTCAGCAGCAAACTCGCCCAGGCCATCCTCATGGTGGCCTGGGGCGTCATCGCAACACTCACCGACTCGCTCACCGCGATTACTGCCTCCGGCGTTCTGCTGGTCGCCACCCCACTCCTGCTACCCAAACGCACACACATGCCTGAACCCGAGGCCGCCGCATCAGCCGAAGGCGTCCGGGCCGCACCCGAGGGGATTCGAACGGCCAGTTGAGCCGGCCCGGACCCGGAAGTCCATCGCGCCCACGACTGGTCCGGGGGTGCGACGCCCCCGGCGGAGGTCTACAGCGGGCGGGCAGTTCTCGAAGCTCGAGCCGCCTGAGCCACATCCGCCACCCGCCTCGCCGCCACTGCCGCAACGAGCCGCACCAGGTCCGGTGCTGTGCCGACGTCCAGGCCGGTGAGTGTGGCGACCTTCCGCAGCCTGTAGACCACCGTGTTCGGGTGCACGTGCAACGCAGCAGCCGCGGCGGACCTGTCGCAGCCCGCATCGAGGTACGACTCCAGGGTCTCGAGCAAGACCGGTCGGGACTCCAACGGCGACAGAAGGTCCGCAAGCAACGGCGTCGCTGCGCTCGGCCGGGTCAGGTGATATTCGAGCGCGAGGTCCCGGAGTCGCACGGTGCCATTGCCGCGCCCGCAGCGGCGGGCGACGTCGAGGACCTCCTGGGCCTGCTCGTACGCCTGTGGCACTTCCTGTGGCGCGGCCACCGACACTGCCGTCAGGACCTCGGCGCCGATCGTCCGTTCCATGTCCCGCAGGTTCCGGCTCAGTTGCGCGTACTGAGGGCTGTCCTGCCAGTCGTCCACTCCCGGGTCGGGCTCGAGAATCGGGATCAGGACACCGCCGCCGCTGCTGGTGAGCATGCTCAACGCGTGGTCTCGGCCGACGTTGTCCAGCTCGCGCTGCAATCGCCGTACCTTCCGGCGTTCTGCCACCACAGCATCGATATCGGCTGACCGCTCGTCCGGGTGAGGTTCGACGTGGAGCGAAAGCACCCAGTACAGGCGCGGAAGATTGACACCGAACCGCTCCGCCGCTCCCGTTGAGTTCGATCCGGACGTCAACTCCAGGAACAACTCTCGCCGCGCTGGGTCGTCCTCGCCGTGAACCGACGGATCGGAGCCGTAACCCGCCAACACCGCGGTGGTGGCTGCCCGCAGGTGCTTGTGCAGCAGCGCCCCGGCCCGCGACAGGTCAGTGGTGTCCTCGGGTCCGGCGAGGTCACCAATCAAGTTCCACCAGTGCTCCACAGCGAGGTGATACGCGTGCAGCACATCCGCCAGCGGAACCAGCTCCTCCGCCCGCCTCCGCGCCGATTCACTGATCTGCATCAATCCCTCGTCGCCCGTCGCCTGCGCCGACCGCAGGCTCGAGATGAGCGCCTCGAAGTTGCACAGGATGATCGCCGCGACGTCGCTGCGTACCGCTTCTTCCGGCAGCAACCGATAGAACGGCACCTGCCGCCAAATCAACGCGATGGTCTCCGCCACGATCGTGTGGGTGCGCTGGGCGAGCTGATCGGCGACCGGTCGGCCGCCGATAACAATGATTTTGTCTACAGGCACAACACTTCTCCGATAGTCGGTTCACTCGAACAACGACGACCTGTCGCTTTCCGGTGAGTATGTAATACGCGTCACTCCCGGATCGACAAATTCGACCGCATGGAGCCCGCCCGCCGACCACAGGAGGTGTCCCCGTGCGTTCCGTGATCCGAACCGTCTGCACCGCGACTGCCGCGGCCTGTCTGCCGGCCATCGACGCCAACCCGTTCACCACGGCACTCCGCTGCCTCAACCCGCTTCCGGAGCCGTCCGGCACCTCGTGTTCCGACACTTTCACCGCCCGTGGTGTCGACCGGCAGCGCGCACCAATCGACCAGATCGCCCCGCAGTGGGGAACGACGCTCGACGCGAGCCGGGGCGCACCACGCGGCCGCCGTGCCCGCTGAATCCGCTGCGCCACTGCACCCGACCGCACTGGGCATACGGGCGAACGGCGCCTCCGTCGCCGAACCGAACCACTGATCCTCCCTCCCCAGCCCACTCACCACCCTTCCCTTCGACACCGAGGACTCCCATGTCGCTGCGTCAGACCGTGACGGGCACCCCAGCCCCGGACACCGGCCGCACCACAATTCTCAGCGGGGCGCTGGTCGCCCTGTTTCTCGCCAACCTTCTCAACTTCTTCGACCGGTCGATCCCCTCGGTCGTCGCCGAGCCGATCAAGAACGAATTCGCCCTCAGTGACCTGCAGTTGGGCCTGATCACGTCGGCCTTCACCCTGGTGTACGCGATCGCGGGACTGCCGCTCGGGCGCCTCGCCGACCGCGGAAACCGGCCCGGAATCATCGGTGTCGGACTGCTCGTGTGGAGTGGTCTGACCGCAGCCACCGGCGCCGCGGGCAACTACATGTTGTTCATCCTCGTCCGACTCGGCGTCGGTGTAGGAGAGGCCGCCTTCACCCCGGCGGCCAACTCGATGATCGGCGACCTCTACCCGGCCGATCGCCGTTCCCGCGCCGTCGGCGTCTTCATGCTCGGACTCCCGATGGGGCTGATGCTGGCCTACTTCACGGTCGGCAGGATCGCCGAGACCTTCGACTCGTGGCGGGCACCGTTCTTCGTCGCGGCGGTCCCGGGCGTCATCCTCGCACTCGTGATGCTCCGGATGCGCGATCCCGAACGCGGTGGTGCTGAACAGGTCTCGATCACAGAAACCGGTTCGGTCCCGCGGCCGATCCGCCTCCTGCTGTCGATCCCGACGCTGCGCTGGCTGATCCTCGCCGGCTTGACCTTCAATTTCGCGGCGTACGCGGTCAACTCCTTCACCGTCCCGCTCCTGATGCGGCAGTACGAACTGAAGCTGACGTCCGCGGCCGTCGTCACCGGTGTCGTCGTCGGGCTCACCGGGTTGTTCGGCCTGTTGCTGGGGGCCCGCTACGCCGACCGGGCCTCGGCCACCTCGCCGCGCGCCCGGCTGATGATCGGCGTCATCACCAGCGCCGGCGCGGCGCCGCTGACCGCGTTGGCGCTGATGCAGAACGGCGGCAGCGTTTTCCTGTTCGCCCTGTTGTTCTCGCTCGGCTGGCTGCTTGCCTACGGCTTCTACATCAGCGTGTATCCCGCGATTCACGACGTCGTCGTTCCGCAGCTACGTGCCACAGCCACCGCACTGTTCTTTGCCGCGATGTACCTACTCGGAGGATTTGCCGGACCGGTTGTGGTCGGCGGTATCTCCGACTGGTTCGCCCAACGTGCGGCACGCAGCGCAGGCGTGCAGGGCGTGTCGCAGTTCGCGGGCCAGGGGCTCAACTCCGCGCTCTACCTGGTGCCGGTGATGCTCGCACTGACCGCGGTTTTCATCTACCTCGCTACCCGTCGGGTGGATGTGGACTCAATTCGTATGCGGTCCAGTCTCGCCGACTGACCGTGCCGATCAACTTCGAAAGGTAGACCTTCATGCGAAAATCCCTCAAACTGTTCGCGAATGCTGCAGCGACGGTTGCGCTGTGCGCGACACTCGGGCTCGCGGGCCCGGCCGGAACGGCGGCCGCCGAGGCGCCCGGCATCCCGAGCGTCGGGCACGACTGGGCGGGTGCAGGGCCGTACACGCCGAACGTCTCGATCGGGCTGGTACATACTCTGTACTACCCGCGTGAGCTCGGCGCACGCGGCGAGAAGCACCCCGTTGTGATCTGGGGGAACGGGACCGGAGTGCTCCCCGGTGCGTACACCTCGTTGTTGCGCCACTACGCCAGCCACGGATTCATCGTGGTCGCCGCCAATACCCCGGCGAGCAACTTCGCCGTCACCATGCGGTCGGGAATTGACCTCATCGCGGGCAAGGCGTCCAGCCCATCGAGCGTCTTCTTCGACAAAGTCGACCTGGAACATATTGGTGCGGTGGGGCACTCACAGGGCGGGTCTGCAGCGATCAATGCCGCAATCGACGACCGCGTCGACACCGCCGTCGCGATCCAGCCAGGCCCGCTCAACGATGTCGACCTCATCGACGAGCCCGTTCTCTATCTCGCCGGCGAGGCCGACGCAATCGTCTGGCCGGCGGTGGTGCGGGCGATGTACGAGGACGCCGATCACGTGCCCGCCGAGTATCTGGAACTGCGTGGCGCTACGCACTTCGGCACATCGATCTCCGGCGGCGACATGCGCGGACCGAGCACGGCGTGGCTGCGGTACTGGCTACTCGACGATCCGAACGCCCGCACGGAGTTCTTCGGCGCGAGCTGCGGATACTGCTCTGACACCCAGCAGTTCTCGGACTTCGATCGCAACGAGTTGGCCCGGCAGATCCCGGGCTGACGGTCAAGTCCCGCACTGGTGGCACTGTGTGCGCTGCGCACAGCGGATGTCACCCCGTCGAAGGCATGGTCTTCGACGGGGTGACGAGCGCATCGATCAGCGGTGCCGGTGCCTCGTCGCGATCGCCGGCACGTGGCCGAACTCGACGAGGCAGGCAGCCGTGGTCACCGGATCCCGCGCCACAATTGCCGTTGCGGTGCATGTGGATCCGTCTGCACGGCGGAGACGGTGTCGAAGCACATCGTCGCTCGGTCGCGAACGGTGTACGGCGCCCAGCCGGGGTCGCCGTGTGTCGCGAATGCGATCCACGCGGCATGCATGGTGTCGGCCAAGTCCTGCGGCGGACGCATTCCCACGACGTTCTCGAACCCGCCGAGGCCGAGATTGTCGAAGACGAACGGGATCTCGGCGGTATGGCAAGCGCCCAGCCGACCGTCGAACGTCGGTGGTTGCCAGCTGAATTCGTAGACGTAGGTGCGTCCACGGCCGTTCTCGGAATGCGCCTCGGCCAACCGGATTGCCGGTATCCGGTAGAACCAGTCGGTGCCGACGGCCGCGAGCAGGTCCCCGGGGCCGGCATGCGGATCGGCGTCCCGGTAAACCGCCAGCGCGACCTCGGGATCGAGTCCGTACGCGGCGACCGCGCCCCGCGACAATTCGGGTGTCACCGCGTCGATCGCGCCGACTGGAACCAGGAAATAGCGGAACTCCTCGGTGTTGCATCCGATCAGTACGTCGACGTCGCCGCCGGCGCCGGAGGCGATCGCCTCGGGCGGCACGACCGGGAGTAGTTCGCCGTCCACCACGGGTTCGAACGGCATGAGGTTGCGCGTCACCTCACCCCACCGCCGCGGATCAGGGTCGGCCGACACCGCGGCCCGCAGTTGTTGCTGGGCGGCCAGTACCCGGTCCGCGGGCACAGCGGCGAGGGCTTCCGTGGTCGGTGAAATCCCCAGCAGCGCGGCCAGTTCGGCCGAGATCCGGTCGGCGGTCTCGGACCGTATCGTGTGGTGGGCCGCACCGCTCTGCAGGATTGCACGCTGGAACAAGCCTTCGGCTTGTGGGACGGCGAGCAGCGCGCCGATGCTCATCGCGCCTGCCGATTCGCCGAACACCGTGACTTCCTCGGGATTGCCGCCGAAGGCTGCGATATTGTCGCGGACCCAGCGCAACGCCGCGATCTGATCGCGCAGGCCGAGATTCGTGGTCTGCCCGCGCAGATGCCCGAACCCGTCGATGCCGAGCCGGTAGTTGATGGTCACCAGGACGACACCGTCGCGGGCGAATGCGGTGCCGTCGTAGACGGTCGCCGAGCCGGATCCGTTGGTGAACGCACCGCCGTGGATCCACACCATCACCGGCGCCGTGCCGTTCGGGTCCGGGGTCCACACGTTGAGGTTCAGGTAGTCCTCGCCCGGGATGAACACTTCGGAGATCAGCGCATCATATGGGGGCGCGTACGGGGAGGCTGGTGCCGTGGGCCCGTACCCGCTCGCGTCTCGCACGCCGTCCCACCGCGGACATGGCTGGGGTGGTGCGAATCGTCGCGCACCAACCGGTGCGGCCGCATAAGGAATGCCCTTGAACGAGACCACACCCGTGGCCTCGTCCGAACGGCCGCGGACCGCTCCGGCGGCGGTGGCGACAACCGTGCTCTGCACGGCGCGCGTCATCGCACCGCTCCTTCGTCCGCTCCGGCGATACACAGGGCGTAGCGAACATAGTTGTCGGCCACCTCGTCCGGGGTGAACGGCTCGTCCGGCCCGAACCACTGCGCCACCTGCATGGACATCCCGCCGATTGCTATCGCCCCCAGTTGGAGGCTCTCGATCCGGAAGACGCCGTCGCGGACACCGAGTTCGAGCGTATCGAGCAGCAGTCGGCTGCACGACGACCGCAATTCCAACGCGGGGGCGGCCAACTCTTCCGGTAGCGCGTGTAGCTCCGAGTTCGTCACGACGGCCAGCAGGGGGAACTCGGTGTGCAGCAGCACATGTGCGCGGACCAGCGCCGACAGCTGGGCCACCGCGGTGGGCTCGGCGGCAGCGAGTGCGTTCGTCAGCCGTGCATGCAGCTCGCGGTGTCCGATCAGGACCAGCTCCGCCAGGATCTGTTCCTTGGACCGGTAGTGCGCGTACAGGCTCGCCGAACTGATCCCGACCTCGCCGGCGATCTTGCGGATGGATACCGCGCTGTATCCGGATTCGGCGAAGAGTGCCAGTGCGGCTCGAAGTATCGTCCCCCTCGTTCCGGCAGACGTCACGCCCTCAGGTAGTTCGACGGGCCCTGCGGCCACCCGCCGCGGTTTCCATACCGACACATCCACGCGAGACTCCTTCGTTCGGCTCCGATTTTGCTTTCCTAACGATCGATCGGTTGACATCGTACGGGAGGTGGATCGATAGTTAGGCACTTCACAGTGACAACCGATCGATCGGCAGGTCTACAAGCGTGACAAATCTGGCAACCACCCTGACGGCCTCGGCCCGGCGGCACCCCAACCGGATCGCGGTGATCTGCGGCGAGCAGCAACTCACCTACGCCGAACTGGAGACGGCCAGCACCATACTGGCGCTCGAACTGCGTGAGCGCGGGGTTCGATCCGGCGATCGCGTCGCCATGATGGTGCCGAATGTCCCGATGTTCGCGATCGCCTACTATGCGATCCTGCGGTCCGGCGCGATCGTGGTGCCCATGAATCCGCTCCTCAAACCCCGTGAAGTCGCGCACCAACTCGCCGACAGCACGGCGGCGCTGTTGCTCGCCTGGCACGAGGCCGCAGAGGCGATTCCCGGCGCGGCGCTTGCTGACGTCGAATGCGTTACGGTACATACGCATTCGACACTGAACCGGTCGCCGCTGCATGATGGCCAGGCCGCCGTGGAGCCCCGCAAACCCTCGGACACCGCGGTCGTCCTCTACACCTCGGGTACCACCGGCAAGCCGAAAGGCGCCGAGCTCACTCATCACAACCTCATGCGCAATCAGGAGGTCACCAGCACCAACCTGCTGAAGCTCACCGAGGACGACGTCGTGTTCGGAGGCCTGCCGCTGTTTCACGCGTTCGGGCAGACCGTGACCCTGACCTCGGCCATCGCCCACGGCGCATGCCTCACGCTGTTACCCCGATTCGACGCCACAGATGCACTGCAGGTCCTGACCCGCGACCGGGTCACGGTATTCGTCGCCGTGCCGACGATGTACGCCGCGCTGCTCGCGCACCCCGACCATGCCGACTATGACCTGAGCGCGCTGCGGGTCTGCGTGTCCGGCGGCGCGGCGTTGCCGGTGGAGACGCTGCATGCCTTCGAGAAACAGTTCGACACAACGATCCTCGAAGGATGGGGGCTGTCGGAGACCTCACCAGTGGCGTGCTTCAACCATCCGGACGCGATGCGCAAGGCCGGCAGTATCGGTACGCCGATCGACGGCATCAGAATGAGAGTCCTCGGCGAGGACGGGCGGGAAGTGGCCGTTGGGGAGGTCGGCGAACTCGCGGTGCACGGCCACAACGTCATGAAGGGCTACTGGCGTCAGCCCGCCGCCACCGCGGCAGCGCTCTCGGATGGCTGGTTCCGGACTGGCGACCTCGGCCGGGTCGACACCGACGGGCACTACTGGATCATGGACCGGAAGAAGGACCTGATCATCCGCGGCGGATTCAACATCTACCCACGCGAGATCGAAGAGGTCCTCTACGAGTGCCCCGACGTCGAAATGGCCGCCGTCATCGGCATTCCCGCGCCCACCCTGGGCGAGGAGATCGGCGCTGCCGTCGTGCTCCGGCCCGGCTCACGAACGACGCCCGCGGAACTGCGAATCTTCGTCCGCGAACGTGTCGCGCCCTACAAGTACCCGCGGCACATCTGGCTGGTCGACGAACTTCCCAAGGGCGCCACCGGGAAGATCCTCAAACGCGCGATCGCCATACCCGACGGTGTCATCGCTGCTGTCTCGGCATGAGAACAGCCACGCCGGCGAGGGGCCGGAACGACCGCCGCGGGGTGATCTGCGAGTCGCTCAGTCGGCGATCGGTTCCCTCGTCACACCGGGCACCCGGTCAACCTCTGTTGCCGTCTCCTCGGGGTCAGTGGCCGAGCGCGCGCTGGAACTGATGTGCCGACGTGCGCAGTCGCGGGCCACATTCGGCAAGCCGATCGCTGACAACGCCAACATTCAGGACTCGATCGCGGAGGCGCGCGTCGACATCGAGGGCGATGCGCACGACTACCTCCGGCAGTCCCAGCGAGCGGATGCGGGCAGCGTGCTCCTCCGGCGTCATGCCTTCCAATCACCTGCATGAACCTGAGGCCGCTGCTCGTCGTGTCGGCATTCGTCCGATCGGGGTCGCCCACCACCGTCGGTGTGGTGGCCGCGCCCGTTCCGTCGGTCACCGCTGCCGACGCCTCTCCCTCAACCTACTGGGCTCGCAGTCCGTCCTGGTGGCCCCGTCGTTTGCCCCCTGCGAACCGCATTCGTCGCCCTCAACCTGCGTCATCCCGCAACCCCTGCGAGCGCAGTTAGAACCCGCTGAGTTTGTTGCTGACATCGTCAGCGACCGCTAATCCGCATTCGCGCACCGACGTTGTGAACTCTTGCTGTTTGCGAGTGGCGCGCGCCGTGAACTCATCGGCGGTTTCGCCATCTCTCGGTTCGACTCGGGTGGACAGTTCGAGGAAGTCCAGGTCCGCCACTTGCCACCTCTCCATGTCGACATCGAGCTTGCCCAGCCGCAGATCGGTCCACTTCGTCGATGCGATGTGTCCCAACGCCACCAACTGATCGACATGCAGCGGTGATTGGGCGCCGGTTTCCAGAAACTGCCGTTGAATACCGTCGAGTGCCCTCGCGGCATCATCGCCGGCCGTGACCGCCTCGAGTAGTGAGCCCTGCGTTCGGCTACTCACCAAGGATGCGGCCAACACGCGGCGCGGACCCGACCAATCACCTTCGATCCGATACTTCAACTTCACCCGGCCGTTGTGGACGTCGTCAATTTCAGTCTCCACGCCGCGTGTTGCCTTGACCTTCGCGACACCTGGACCGGGCTTGGGCCGTCGTGTCCGGCGTGCACCTTTCTGTGGGTGAGCCACGGCGCGATCGACCGCGTCCTCCGGAACGGCCGCATACGGCTCGGCCGTGCGATGCCCCTTGCTCGGCATGCTCCCGGCGCGAGGTCCGCCAGCCCGGACCTGTGGGGCAAGGTCACCGAGGCGATGGACCGCGCCGCCTTCGGGAAGACCCCCGCAGGACAAGGCGTGGTGGCTGGCGATCCCCCTGGCCGCAATCCTCGGTCAGTGCTTCGCCTGGTTCTACCTGGTTCGCAGCTACCGGCTCCTGAACAGGGCCAACTACCAGATCGTCGGCGCCCTTGAGGAACGACTCCCGGCCTCCCCCTTCTGGCGTGCCGAATGGTGGGCCCTGGGTGATGGGAACGATCGGTCCCGGTACTGGCCCCTGTCCGACATCGAGCAGTGGATCCCCATTCTCTTCGCGCTTGCGTACATCTCGGGGTTCCTCACCGCTGTACTCGCCTGAGTTCCTGCGTCGGACTCTGGTTGCACGCGAACCCTTCCACTGATTGCAGCGACCACCGACAGGATCGGGAAAGCGCGGCCAGCCCGGCGGACCTGTCAGCCGTCCCCGCGGGCCGGCGCCCTCGATGTGTGTCTGTCCCTGCGTGCTCGGGCGAAACGGCACGGTTTCCGATGGCCTCGAGCCGGGCCGCGTCGTGTAGATCGAAGAAGTCGAGTAGTCCACTACTCATGTGCGTGGCGCCGACTGCGACGACCATGAGACAGGCAGTTGTCGTCACCGCAGCCGGGGCCGGGTCTCGGTCGCACGAGCTGTGGTTGGGTTCTCGAGGGAAGGTGTTTCGAATGTCTCGGAACGACGACTTCGACGGCGATGGGCATGCAGAACTTCTGATCTCCAGCCCATGGGGTTTCGGCTTGCTGGAGATGGACGCCAACACGATGCGCGCACCCGTGATGGCCCCCAACGGAACCCGATTCGGTGGCTGGAACCTGCAGACCGTCGACAACAGGTTCGGCCCTGTAGGCGACTTCGACGGTGACGGTCGCGCCGAGATCGTGTTTTCAAGCCCGTGGGGGATCGGAATCCTCGAACAGCGTGCATCCACGATGACCCCACTGATGATGGCCCCCAACGGGACGCGTTTCGGTGGCTGGAACCTGCAAACGAGTGACAACAGATTCGAGAAGGTGGGGGACTTCGATGGTGACGGGCGCGCGGAGCTGCTGATCACCAGTCCTTGGGGAATCGGAATCCTCGAGCTGGCCGGCAGCACACTTGCTGCCCCGATGATGGCGCCGAACGGCACGCGTTTCGACGGTTGGAACCTGCAGACGAGTGACAACAGGTTCGGTCCCGTCGGGGACTACAACGGGGACGGTCAAACGGAGATCCTGGTGTCGAGTCCCTGGGGCATGGGAGTGCTCCAGCAGCGCGGCAACACGATGCGTGCACTGATGCTGGCACCAAACGGCACCCGTTTTGGTGGCTGGAACTTGCAGACCAGCGACAACTACTTCCGCATAGCCGCCGACTTCGACGGGGATGGTCGTGCGGAGCTGCTCGTCACCAGCCCTTGGGGCATAGGGATTCTCAAGTTTAACGGCACCACCTTCAGGCCTGTCCTGATGGCGGCCAACGGCACTCGACTCGGCGGCTGGATCGTCGACACGGCCAGCAACATGTTCGGTCCCGCCGCCGACTTCGACGGCGACGGACGCGCGGAACTGCTACTGACGAGCCCCTGGGGGATGGGAGTCCTCAAGCTGAACGGTAGTACAACGGCGACGCCCGTGATGGCGGCCAACGGAGTTCGGCTCGGCGGGTGGGTTGTCGACACGCGCAACAACCGTTTCGGCCCCGCCGCGGACTACAACGGCGACGGCCGTGCGGAGGTCGTCGCCACGAGCCCCTGGGGACTTGGTGTCCTGTCGCTCAACGGGACGGCGCCCGCGTCGCCGGTCATGGCACCCAACGGTACCCGCTTCGGCGGTTGGAACCTGCAGACCGTGGACAACCGCTTCGGCGGCCGCCGACCGTGTTTCGACTTCGTCGTCGTCCACTTCAAGACTCTCGTGGCACCGTCAGCGGCCGTGAACACGTTCATCGACAGCCAGTTCAAGGAGATGGAACAGCTGTTCGGGGACGTCGGGGTCGCTGTCTATCAGGGCACGACCGAAGATCTCAGTGGTACTGCTGCCCTGTCGGCAGTGGTCGATCTGGATGTGGGACCCTGCCAGCTGGGTCAACCGACAGCCGAGCACAACACACTGTTCGCCAACCGCAACGGCGCCGGCGCCAACGACCTCGTGGTGTACGTCGTGCGGTCGCTGACCAATGCCGCGATGGCTACCAACTTGCTGGGATGCGCCACCCATCCGGCCAACCAGCCGGGTGTGGCGGTTGTGCAGTCGAATGCTCGGTGGTTGCTCGCCCACGAGGTCGGCCACGTGCTGGGACTACGGCATTGGGCGAATCCGCCGGCGACGAACAGCCGGTTCCTTATGTTCCCCAATGTCGGGTGGACTGATGCGCCACCGGACGTCGTCCAGTCGGAGGTCGCGACAATGGCGGCATCCGCCTTCACCCGACCCTTCTAGAGGAGGGAAACCATGGCGAAAGGAATCGAGGAGCTCCGCTCCCAGCTCGGTGCAATTGAGCCCGACGAGGACATGTACGCCGACCTCGGGCCGAGTGACGTACCACTCCTCGAAACTCTGCTCGACGACGACGAGGCATGGATGGCCACGCGGGCGGTATACGCGCTGACACGGATTGGTACACCGCAGGCGCTGGAGGTTCTCCAGGGTGTCGCGGCTCACGAACGCGGGGAAGTACGCGTCGCACTGGCTGTCGTCGCCGGCAGGCGGATCCCGGCCGCGACCGCCGACCCGATCCTCACCAGGCTCCTCGACGACGGAGATGTCGGGGTGCGGAAATTCGCAATCAAATCGGTGTCGGACGAGCATGGTCAGGAGGTGAAGGACCGGCTGGCGGCCATCTCGGCCTCCGACGACGTACTCCGAGGACTTGCACGTTCCCAGGTCGAGCACATGGGCAACTGAAGTCGAACCCGGCGGCGAACGCGAAGTGCTGTGGGATGTCGCCGCATGGATCAATGACGCGACAGACGCGTGAGGTGATGTGGTGTGTCAACCCGGGGTTCCGACAGCCGAATCTTCGTGCAGATTCCTGCATATCGAGACAGTGAGCTGCCCGCCACACTGCGTGACCTTTACCACAAAGCGGCAAGGCCGGAATCGCTGAACACGACAGTCGTCTGGCAGCACGCGGCCGACGAGCGCCTGCCGGCCGACGTGACATCACTTCAGGGTGTCCGCGTCGTTAACATCGACGCCCTCGAGAGCCAGGGATGCAACTGGGCGCGCTCGATCGCCCAGGAATATTGGGACGGTGAGCCGTTCACGCTGCTGCTCGACTCGCATCACCGGTTCGTCCGCCACTGGGACGACGTTGTCCTGGAGATGTATCGCCAGCTCCGATCGGATGGTGTTCGCAGGCCACTGCTGACCGGATACCTACCCGCGTACGATCCGGACCGGGAGCCGGGCGGGCGCCGCAAACGTCCGTACCAGATGTCGCCGCTGGCACGGGAGGACGGGATTCTCACGCGCCTGACCAGTTACCCGATCCCCTTCTGGACGACCCTGAGCAGGCCGCTCCCGGCGGAGTTCCTCTCGCTGCACTTCGTGTTCACCGCGGGCGCCTTCAACGAAGACGTCCGTTTCGATCCGAGGATCTACTTCTTCGGCGATGAACTCGTAACCGGGCTCCGGGCATTCACTCATGGCTACGACATGTTTCATCCGCATCGGATCGTCGGGTGGCACTGCTACAACCGCGCCAGCCGAATTCCGCACTGGGATAATCATCCGAACTGGGGACGACAACACCGTGAGTCGCTTGCGTTGATGCGGAATCTGTTTCTCGGACTGCCCACCACCGTAGATCTAGGTGACGAACGCAGCGTGGCTGACTACCAGGACTTCGTACTCACGGAGCTGGTCGTATGACAGCAACGTGCAGTGAGTCGGTGCTCGACGAGTTGCGCGCCAACCGACTGGTTTGGGTGGACGAATTCGTCGACGCGCGAACCTGTGAGTTCTTATGCAGCGAACTCGATTTCGCATACTGGCATCCCAGCGTGGTGGTTCGGCGGGACGTCGACGGCGCGCTCGTCTCGTATCGGAGCGAGCAGCGCGTCAGTGAATCCACCGACGACCGATGGTTCAGTGACGACCTGCTCGCCGAACTCGGAAGGATCGAAGGTCGGGTCTGCGGCCTGCTGGGGACCGGCCGCCGCACACTCGAGCGTTGGCAGGCGGTGCGGTACCGCAATCGTGGACGATTTCGGTTGCACCATGACGCGGGTCTGTTCGCCGACGATCCCGAGGGTGAGCGGGTGACGACGATCCGGCTGCACCTATACACCCCTGGCGCGGGCGGGGCCACGGTCTTTCCGTACCTCGGTGTCCGTGTCGGTGCCGTCGCCGGTCGGCTTGTTCTGTGGCAGAACCTCCGGTCCGACGGCTTGGCAGACCCGGACATGCGACACGCCGCGCAGCCGGTCCGTCGCGGGCGCAAGTCGGTACTCACAACGTGGGCGCGCCAGCACCCCGGCCAGGGAAGGGTGTCATGATCACGGAGAAGAAATTCGTCGACCGCATAATCGCCGAGTACGGCCCGCTGCTCGACTTGCGCGAGCGACCGCAAGTGATAGCCGAAATCCTGCGCAAGTATCACGGCATGGTGGCGAGCCCCGACGGCGGAAGCCCCCCCGGCGGTGTCGGCCCGCCCACCAGCGTGCAGCTGGACGAACCAACCAATGCCGAGCTGATGCGCAAGCTGCTCGAGATCAGCCGGTCGCTTGCGAAGCTGCGCAAGGCGCTCGACGAGCGTCCATCCGACCCGCACTGAAGCACGAACGGATTGCCACCCGCATGGTTCTGGGGCGGAGTGGCGCCGGCACTCGATGCCGAGGCACACGGTCGGTATGGGCTCCCGGACTAGGTCCCGTTGTCACGGCGGGTGCTACTCGCCGTCGGCCCGCCCGTCCGCGTACTGCGTGACCACGCGGTCACGCCATTCGCGGAAGTCGTCGAACTTGCCGGCGAGCGCCTGCCACAGCTCGGCAGCGCTGTTCACCCAGTCCATGTCCTCCGGGTCCGGCACATCTTCCGGGGCATGGTTGGCGCCGGCGACGACATAGGTCGGGTTGCCCTGCGGATTGACGATGAGGAATCCCGCCGCGACGCACAGCTCATAGATGAATGTCGTCTCCTCCTCCGACAGCGAGGCGTGATCGATCCCACCGCTCAGCGGCTCCTCCTGATCGAGCGGGTCGAGGTACAGGTCGGTCCAGTGGCCGTCGAACGAGAGCGCCTGCCCGTCCGCATCGACGAGAAGCGAACCTTGGCCGTCGCTGTCCATCGCGCGCAGGCCGCGCGCCTCGAGGAAGGCGGCGACGGCATCGCGATCCGCGTCGCGCTGCTCGTCTCCCTGGACGCGGACGAAGATCAGCGAGAATCCCATGCCCGGAATACTGTGTCGTCGCGTGTCCCTCCGCAAGGAAGACAATGACGGTCGCGGACGATGCCCTGTTCGCACAGTGCGAGCTACCGAGACGGCTCCACGCAACATCCCATCGGCCGGCGAGTTCGGCCGGGGCTAGGCCGATTACTTCGGCGGTCGTCGATTACCCCAGACGGCACCTCGCTGCGGATCCCAGAGCATCAGGCCATGGCTCAGTGCCACCTCCATCAGGACGCCTGTGTAGTGCTCAACCGCCGAATGCGGGGCATGGATGACGATCCATGTGGTCTCGCCATCTCGACCCGAACTCGCGATCAGCGCGTTGTCAGGATCCGTCGCCTCGTCCGAGAAGAGGGCAGCGATCTCCGCAAGGACCGCCTCTGCGTCGAAGTCCCCCATCGCCGGATGTCCATGTTCCTGGGTAATTGCATGCCAGGCGTCGAGGACCATAGCGGTCTTCGTCGTCGCAGCCCGTTTCCAGATACCGAAGTCGTAGCTCATTCACACTCCAATGAGCGTCACTGTCCTGCTGGCGATCCAACCATCGAACTCCCGCCGGAAACAGGCGCGGCACTCTTGGTTCATGCTGCCGCACCCTGCCTCGACCGGCTGACCGGAAGTGACCGCAGTCGCCGGCACCGCGGGTAGAAGTGGGACGCGCGGTTCATGAACGCCGCCAGGGGAATCGGCGTACCGCGGTGCGGGCATGGCTCCCAGTGCGGCCATAAGGATTCAGCAACCCGGCAGATCGCAGAGCACCCCGGTACGTCGCGCTCTCCGGCGCACAGTTGCGGGTCACCGTCGACGACGGGCTGCGTCTGACCGCTCTCGTCACCAACACCACCTACTGCGACGACCATCCGGACCGCGAAAGAACCTGGACTGCAGAACCTTCCGATACACGGAATTCGCGTTCGAGGGCTGCCCAGCCCGACTGGGGGAAACAAACGGTCATGGCTGCAGTTCTTTTCGATCGCCGGGCTCATCGCCCGGCACGCCCTCCGCATCCATCTGAGATATTCCGCGTAGACCTACTGACCGCCGGACTCAGGCGCCTGGGAGGAGGAGCTGCCTGTCGAGTTGCAGCGGGGATTAGCGGGACGCGCTGCCCAACCTTGACGGATTCCCGTCGGGTCGTGCGCTGTCGCTGATGTGGGCCTGCGGCGGCGGTCGAATGCCTTGCGATGCAGCGTCGGACAGCGTCCTTTCCTCTTGCTGTCGGCGGGAAAGGCCGGTGGCCGCCCACCCCTACTGGGGACGGGCGGCCACTGTGTCTGCGCGTGTGCGGTGTTGCTGGTGGGTCAGGAGGTCCAGCTCATCATTTCGCTGCTTATTAGTATTTCTTGTGGTTGAAGGGACCGGATCTACTTGTCGAATCGTCCTGGGACTTTCAAGATCTTCCACGACACTTGTCCCCGAAATTCCGCGCGAAGATGTCCTTTTCCACAGTCCTGCCCCGAGTCGGGGCCACATCATGAACCGTCCCGGGTTTGATGCCGCTTACCTTCTTGTGAAGGATGCAGACCATGCCCAAGCATTACCCCGCCGAGCAGCGTGAGCGAGCAGTGAAGATGGTCCTCGACCACCGCGACGAGTACCGATCCCTCCACGCCGCCTGCCGGCCATCGCACCCAAACTCGGCATCGGACCCGAATCCCTGCGGAACTGGACGAAGCAGGCGCAGATCGATGCTCAACAGGTTCCGGAAGCAAGCACCGAAGAGCAGCAGCGGATCAGGGCCCTCGAGCGAAAAGTGCGAGACCTTAAGGAAGCCAACGAGATCCTGAAGACAGCCTCGATTTTCTTCGCGAGGGAACTCGACCCTCGCCGCCTCTGATCTGCCAGTTCATCGACGACATGCGTGCACAGAACTACAGGGTCGAGTCGATCTGCACCGTGCTTTCAGAGCGCGGCGTCAAGGTCGCCCAACGCACGTACCGGACCTGGAAACCCGCACCACCGTCGGAACGGGTCGTGACCGACGCGTACCTGACGAACGCACTACTGGGCACCATCGACACCGCCGAGGGGCTTTACGGGCGGCGCAAGATGACCGCCCACCTGCGACGTAACGGCTACCAGGTCGCCGCTTGCACCGTCGACCGGCTCATGAGCGACGAGGGCCTGTCCAGCATCGTCCGCGGCCGCCGGCACCGCACGACAATCCCGGGCGGTAAGAACAGTCGACGAGCCCCGGACCTGCTCGATCGGGACTTCACCGCCGAGGCTCCGAACCGGAAATGGGTCACCGACTTCACCTACTGCCGGACCTGGGCAGGGTTCGTGTACGTGGCGTTCGTGATCGACTGCTTCTCCCGGGCGATCGTCGGCTGGCACGCGGCGACCGTGAAGGAACCGGCCATGGTCACGACGGCGTTGAAGATGTCATGTGGCGCCGAGACCACGGCGGCCATGCCGTAGATGACGGTTTGATCCATCACCGCGATGCCGGCAGTCAATACACATCAACTCCCTCGCGGAAACCCCTGCGCTGGAAGGGATTGTGGCGTCAATTGGCAGTGTCGGAGACGCGTACGACAATGCGTTTGCGGAGTCGACGATCGGCTTGTTCAAGACCGAGGCCGTTTCCAAGCGCAGCCCGTTCCTGCCGGGGGCGATCAAGACAATCGACGACATCGAATTCGCGACGATGGGGTGGGTCGACTGGTTCAACACTCGCCGGTTGCACAGCACCCTCGGTTGCATCACGCCCGATGAATTCGAGGCGATCTACTACGCTCAACCATCGACCCTCCAGCCGGAGTTGTCGCCAGCATAGGAGCGGCAAGAGCCCGGGACGGTTCATGGTGCGGGCCGATGGGAACCTACACGGCATACCATGCAGTCTTGTGTCGCAGACTTTTTCGACGCAGTATGCAAATTGTTCGCGGCGACGACCCGCGCGTTTCGCGCAAGTCCAGGTCGAAGTCGACTGTCGGAAGGCGCGGCGCTTCGTCAGCCGGATGCCGCTCACATCGGGAAACTCCCGCAGGTTCTGAGAGGTTCGGTCCCACCCAACGACTCCGAGGCGCAGTGCAACAGTTGTCGCGCACCGAACTGGGGTAGTCGACTACTCGCGTCGTGGCGACAGGGGAAGTGAAAGATTGACGAATGGCTGCAGATCCCGCTCCCCGCCAGGAAGGGAACACGTCATGAACAAGCAACACGCCGCACCGCCGCAGCTGCCGGCAGAACACACCACACCGAATCCCGCTAGGTCTCGGAATCGACGTGCGGTCGCGCACAGCACCAGCACCCTCCCCCACCCGCCGCACCGAATCCCCATCTTGGGAGACCTACTCACCGCGGATCCCGCCAGGCCCACACAGAACTTCGTGGACCTCACCCGCCGCCTCGGCCCGATCTTCGACACGAAGATCTTCAACCAGCACCTGACGGTCGTCTCCGGGCCGGCCCAGTACACCGAACTCTGCGACGAGAAACGGTTCGGCAAGCACATCGGCTTCAGTATTCAGGCGGCCCGGGAGCTAGCCGGCGACGCCCTGTTCAGCGCGTACAGCACCGAATCGAACTGGTCGAGGGCACACAACATCCTCATGCCCGCCTTCGCACTGTCCGCGATGAAGTGCTACCACGACACCATGCTCGAGACAGTGCGAGGGCTCATCGCGTACTGGGATGAACGGGCCCACGACGGCACCGTGGACGTGCACACCGACACGAGCAAGCTCACCTTGGAGACGATCGCCCGCATCGGCTTCGGCTACCACTTCGATCCATTCACCAGGACCAAGCCCGACCCGTACGCCGCCGCCGTGTCGCGCCTCTTCGCGTTCCTCGGCCGCTCCGCCTACCGCATCCCGGTGCCATGGATGGAAGCTATCGTCCACCGCGGCGAGATCCGCCAGAAGAACTCCGACATGACCTACGTTCGGCAGGTCATCGACGACGTCATCCAGTCCCGCCGCCAGGACCCGGGCGGTCAATTCGATGACCTGCTACAGCTGATGCTCACCACAGCCGACCCCGAGACGGGACAGTTCCTCGACGACGAGAACGTACGCAACCAGGTGTTCACCTTCCTCAACGCCGGACACGAGACCACTTCCGGCACACTGTCGTTCGCGCTACACCTTCTCGCGACCCATCCCGATGTCGCGGACCAGGCCCGAGACGAGCTCCACTCGTTGTGGCCGGCCGACACCGACCCGGACCCCGAGTTCGGGGACATCCACAAGCTGCGGTACCTGCGGCGTGTAGTCGACGAGACGTTGCGGCTGTGGCCCATAGCCCCGGGCTTCTTCCGCGAACCGAAGCAGGACACCACCCTCGGCGGGTACACGGTCGCGGCCGGCCAAGCGATGTTCGCCCTGACCCTGCAGGTGCACCGGGATCCGGTGTGGGGCGAGGATCCGTTGGCCTTCGATCCGGATCGCTTCCTGCCCGAGCGCACCCGTAGTCGGCCGGCTGGCATCTACAAGCCGTTCGGGACCGGGATGCGCTCGTGCATCGGACGCCAGTTCGCCCTGCACGAGACCGTGCTGGCCCTGGCACTCATCTTGCATCGGTACGACCTTGAACCCGAACCCGGCTATCAGCTCGAGGTCGCGGAGGAATTCACCCTCAAACCCGTCGGCCTCCGACTCGGGCTGCGGCGGCTGTGATGGGGTAACTGCGCCAATCCAAGGAGCTCACGATGCGCACGCACGCCCAGCGCGCGGCAACGAAGGGCTTCCTCCCACGCGTCAGTCCAGTCGCCGGCCGTGTTGCAGCGCGCCGTGCAGGAGGTCGTGAATCGTGAGATTCGGCCCTTGGTCGAGGGGGACCTGTCCAGGCTCCACAGCCTGGCGATCCGAGGTGGAAATTCGTTGGCATGCGGTGCCGCAGCTCAAGTGGCTTCCGTTATCGATATGCCACCCAAAACGACATATAGGACGAAACCATGGCAAATAGCGGACTGATTAGTCCGGAGAACGTCATCTAGCTCCGGAACCTACAACAACTCGTGCCGCCGTCGTCAGATCTTGAGATTCTCACCTGTGCAAATGCATTGGTTGAGACGGATTCAACCCAGATCAATGAGACGAACACGACTAGGCAAGGCTTACCTCACTTTCCTGATGTGGCGTTGACGCCAAGTCGAAGACCAAGAGCGTGTCACGACCTCGGATACCGAAGGCCGTGCGCTGCCACGAGATGAGGCCTCCGAGCGAGAAACGTTTCGAGCCTGCTCGGTCTACGCATGGGCTCGGCCTGCGGCCTCGTTGACGACGGCATTGAGGTCGCAGACGACCAGTCCGGTGCCTAACCACGTCCCGCATGAGCCAGCCACGAAAGATGGTAATTGTGGCGTCATCTCACGGGCGTCGGTAGGTACTCCGTGTCCCCGCGCCAGCGGAGGCTCCTAATCGAGGCGCTGACGTGAGGTCCGGGTTTCACCAACCTTCCACGTTCCGGATCCGTACAGAACAGCGGTACTGTCGAATTCAGTCCAGTCGCCAGCCAATTTTGGGCGGGAATTACTGGAACTGAAGAGTTCCTTCTCTCCCAAATGGCCGAAAATGATCGACCAGTTCGCTGCGGCAAGAACGCCCACGAGCCAGTCATAGCGGACGAGTAGCGCGGCGTGGTTGTCGTCGGCGGTATCAATGTACTGGGCAGCGACACCACCATCCACGTCAAGCCAGCGCCGTGTGTGGGGCAGCCAGGTCAGCTGGCCTGTGTCGAATAGTTCGAGCGATGGCATCCAGGCATGAACAGCATCATCGATTGAGCAATCGAAAGTAACTGACTCCCAACAGTATTCGTTCCAGGAAGGGTAGACATGGCGAGGAACCTTCGTGCCGCCGTCTCCTGCCTCCCACTGCTGTGGATAGTCGTTCGCCGCCGCGCCCCAGGGCATCTCACCGAGATATGCCACGGAGGTCGGGCTGAGTCCTTCCGGCATCCACCTGCCCATCAGGGAGTTCTCCGACAAAAACTTGTACACCGATGCCGTGCTAGATTTCCGGACCAACCAGCTGTAGATGTGGCCCCACTGTTCGCGACGACTGCGGTCGGGATCCTCACCGCCGAGTGGATCCTCTTCCTCCCATCGGTGTGTCGAGTGGAGTACGACCCACTCGACGCCGTCTGGACAGGTCCGCCGTAGTTGTGACTCCATCTCGACGATGCCATCGGGGCTGGCCGCCCAGTTGGAGTCCGCGGGCGGGTCTGCTCGACGGTACTGAGGCGCGTCCGGGAACCACCACTGGGATGTGTCATCACTGGGGAACGTCGCGTCGAATCGTGTCTGCCGGTTGGTGCTCGACAGCAGCGGCGCCGGCGGCAGCGTTGGGTCGATATCACGTGCATGGATCTGCCATGCCCCCCGGTAGACGTCATCGTTACCACCCCGTTGGCGGCGAGGATGATAGTTGTCAGCGATCCGCGCGAGCAGTTCGCGCAGTGCGATCCACTGATACTTCTTACCGAACCGCTCTGGTTTGTGGCCTTCTCGGCCGCGGGAGGAAATGGTTGCGTCGAACTCCGCGAACAACTGTGGGGTCCAACCCAGTTCGAGCACCCGCCGAAAGATCCATTCCTTTGCCGCGTCGTCCGGAAACTCTGCGCGAGGCGATGAGCTGGCGGCAATCTCCAACAGTGGAGCGTGTTCTTCGCGCTCGACCTCGCTCCCGTCGCCCTGATATTGGGCCAACTTCTGTCGTATGGCCGCGAGCACCCCATCATGATCGCGAGCGCTGGCGCCGCCAGCCGGCGGGGGCGAAGGATAGGGCTCGTCCAGGGAGTATCGACTGAAGTGACGGACGTCGGGGCCGATGATCTTCACACCGAAGTCCCCATACCCGCAGATCGAGCCAAGGATGCTCCAGTAGTCGTGCTGTGTGGGCGCAGGATTGGCACGCGGCCGATACGCGGCGAACAGCTCGCTCTCGGTGGGCGCGTCCAAGACAAGCGTGGATCGCACCGCATGAGGAAGCTGCTGGGCGTCGGTGTGTTCGAAAATCGCTGTGCGTACACACCATTCCACGGCGCCGTTCAGCGCATCTCGAACCAACAGGTCGGGTGCTGTGCGCGTGGCCACCGCCGCCGCCATGCGCCGTATGACATTGACCGCCCCCTCCGGATTCGATGTTCCTGCCGTGATGATTGCACCATGGGTGATCACACTCAGGCGTTCGAAAATGTAGGGGTCGTCGACCGCGGCAAACCGTTCGTACAGGTTCTCGAGAACGCCCAGGCGGTGCGAAAGAAGCCGCGAAAGCGCTTTGGTGATGTGGTCCCGCATCGGGCGGTGGGGCGTCCCAAGCATCCAGACCAGGACGATCGCGACTCTCTCGACGACATCGTGCGGATGGCTCTCGTGGTCTCGCTTGGTGACCCACCGGATAATTCTGCCGAGGGCGCCGGTATTCATGTTGTGGTACAGAGCGATTCCCCAGGTGGCGTCACGTTTGGGCATCGCTGTCTGATCGAGACGGCGGTGTAGGTAGTCGATACCGAGTCGACGGCCAGGACGAACTGACAATTCGACCAGCGTTTGCGCCGCCAGCTCACCCAACGAGGGCGAAAGGCCTTCCAGCTGCTCGAACAGTTCGATCGACTCAGCGGCAATCGCATCGCTTCGGCGCACGGGCAGACTGCGTAGAAACGCCTTGTTCCATTGCTGCCGTTCGAAGGGATCGAGGTTCCACGTCGCGGCAGTGAGCAACTCGATGCCAAACCGCTCAGGAACGAGTACCGATAGGGCCTCGATCACACCGGCTGAGGATTCACTGACAACGGACATACACGGGTCCACGGTCAGCTGCGAGGCAGTTGTGACCGCAGAGAGGATCTCTTCGGCGATCATGTAGTCGGCGAAGCGTTGATAGCTGAGCTTAACGGCTTCGACCTCGACGAACTCGGTACCGTCATCTAGGTATATGAGATCAACCGACAGCAACCCCTCCGACAAGAGTTCCCCGAACAGAGTCCGTGGCCACGACTGCAGATGCGGCGCAAGCGCAGTGATGCGCTCCTTCACTTGCATTCGTGGAATCCAATCTCGCCCTTCAGCGGTGAACTCCCGCGCCATCAAGCTCATGCATCGCTGAACCAGGCGATCGGCTTCATCCAATTCGAGGCTTTCGGAAACCTTCCGGTTGACCATATCCAGGTAGCGGTCGAACAAGACACTGACGGTGATTTCCGGCTGGATCGTCGACGGGTTCCAGCCGTGCTTCACAGTCTCGCAGTACAGCTTCAGAAACAGCGGATTGGACATGTCCTGCCCGACCAGCGGCAGCTGTGGTGCCGCCAGTTTGTAGTGGGCAAAGAATGTCTCGGCCGCCAGCGTCTCGACACCAGCGAAACCTTGATGCTCGATTGTTGGCAGGTCTGCAGCCTGAGCGCTGAGCACGATGTCTCGATAGGTTGTGCGAACAGACAGTGCCACCACGATCCACGGAGCGTGGTGGCGGGCTTCGGAGAGAAGGGCGGTGAGCTCGGTCTGCCAGCCGCGAGCCTGGTCGGACTCGTTGATTCCGTCGATCAACAGCACGAAGGGACGACCGTATGCCTCAGCGGCTGATGCCATGGCTTGCAGCATCGCCATCCAACCTTGGTTCTCCATGCCAAGCCTTCGCGCGACCTCGCTGAGAACTTCGCGACCGGACAGGCTCTTTCCCATAATCAGAGCCGTAGGTTGACCCTCGCCCAGCAATCGATAGGCGGCGTCGACGAATAGATGAGTTTTTCCTTGGCCTGCGTCTCCGGTGACTATCAGCGCATTTTCATAAGCCGCCCGTGCCATCGCTGATCGGAGATGGTCCTCGATCTCGAAGACTCGATCGAGCAACATGTTCGCCGCGAGTCGCACGGATGAATTGGCATTGTCGTCGAGTCGGTTCACCTCACTTGTGCATCGCTGCAGCGCTTCACAGAGTTCGATGGGGCTCTTCATCGCATCACCGTCGGCATATTTCGCAAGCTCCGCACGACACGTTGCGGTGGTTTCCGACAGCTCCTCGCTGATGGTCGTCGATAGTGCGTGCCGCAGTTTGTTTGCGGCGACATTGAACGAGGTCTGTAAGAATTGTCGATCGCGCCGGAATCGCGGGGTGCGCGCCAACCCGTCGAAGGCTGCCGAGATCGGCATCTCGATGTGCAGTTCGCCCGAGTAGCGGGGGCCTGCGGCATCTCGCGCGGAGTCGACGCGCTGGCGACACCACGACAGTGAAAGCACATCTTGATCCCAGAAGAACCATGCACGCCCACGATTGCTCGGGTTGTTCAACCGGCTCAGCAGCTCACCACCGGACCACAGCAGAATCTCGATGCGCTCGGATCCGGGCACTTTTGTCCCGCGGTCGTCGCGCCACCGCTCGAATTTCTCCACCGCTGAGTACCCGACACGGGCACCGCCCTTTTTGGGGGCGACGTCGGGCAGGTCGAACGGGATACAGAACGTCAACCGCACACAGTTCGGGCGTTCGGCGGTGACCGTCATCAGTGTGTCTGTCGCGAGCTTTAGAAAATCGTCGATCCCGAAGGTGTATTTGACCTGCCATCCCCACTCAGAGTCATCTTCGTGTCGAATGAACCACTCGTACCCCCGGTCCGGGTTGCCGACCTTCCACAGGATGGCGCCGTCAGGTGTTGGGTCGCGCAGCTGGTAGCACAACTCCTCGAACGCATCGGGCTGCGAGCCATTCCAAGGGCGGATAGTGCGAAAACTCCCCATACTCAGCACTCTCGATCACCGCCGACGTAGCTGAGACGACCGATCCGAACGACGTTGAAACCCATGTGTGGACTGTAGCGAGCTAGTCCTGCGCGGCATGCCGCTCGAGACGCGTTGGCGATCGGTAGTTTCACGACGCTGGTGATTCCTAGATCGCTGGGAGCGTGTAGGCATGCACGCCAGCGCGGCCGTGCGTCTCGACGTGTCTGCCCAGTGCCTCATTGAGCATCCCTCGGCGGGGCGCCGGGGGCGAGCGGCGAAGTCCCTTGAACTCCATATGCGGATCCACCGATGCGGATGAGCATTCCGGTCGGGTTCGAGCCCGGGTTCGAGGAGTTCGTCTCAGCTGACGTCGCAGGTCGCCCGGAACCGGAGCGGAGCTGGAGGAAGCGGGCTCAGCCGACGATCACTGCGTGAGCCGGAAGATGTCCTCGACGGCTCGCGGGCACCGCTGCGGGCCAAGGCATCAAGGCCACGCTCCCTGCCGACCTCGCCGGACTAGTCGTCCCGGACCACTCCGTCGGCCCTGTGCTGTACGAGCGCCGACGCTAGGTCTACAGCAACACCACTAGGGCTACATCCCCGACGACTGACCGCAAACCCGACCGCGACTGCGCAGTCGCGGTCGGATCCTCCGAGGCGTAGCGAGAGCGATTCTGAACCTCCGCCCGGATCCAAAGCAGGCCCCGATGGCCCGCCCGGACGACTACCCGGTTGCCGCAGGCCAATCACTTGACACACCACTGGTGCTTCATGAGGCAAGATCGTCGACCATGAGTGAGGCGTCGGACACCGGTCGGGACGAGACACAGTCGTGGTGCAGCGCCATGAGGTGGGTCCACTGGTGCTTCGTCGCGGGTGTGGTTGCAGTGGCAATGGTCGGCGTCATCGCTTTGTACTTCGCCGAGCAGCAGCCTCTCGCCCTCGACCTTGCGGCGATCGCCGGAATTGTGCTGTCGGCGGCCGGCGTGGCTGGCGCTGTGGTTATCTTTTCTCGTCAGGCGGCACAAGCAAGACGCGAGAGCTACCACCACACCCAGTTCATGCAGCGAACGGACTCATCTCTTCGAGAGCTGACAACCAGCGAACGTTTCAAGACTGAGGTCGGCGAAACCGCTGCCCGCCTCGACGAGGCCGAACCGAGCGACCAGGAAGCACAGGGCCCCGCCGACGCCAGATTCGAAGAGCCCGCGGAGTCGCTGGGTCTGAGAACTAGCAACGACAGCATCGTGTACGACCCCAAGAACGTGAGCCTGTGGATGCTCGCGGCCGTCGTCGACCACTGGAACAGCCAGGGAACCACTGGTCGATGGGATGTGGGCGCACTGAAGGGCGCTGTGAAGAGGCGCAGTGGAGGGAACTCCTCCTGGTACCTCGTATTCGAGGACCCCGACACCGACAGACTCGACTACTACCGCGTCAGCATGGGCGGCCGCGGCAAGTCGGGACCCACGGTGACGCCCATGACGGTGACCGAGACAGTCGCAGCTCTGAACAAATAGCCCAGGTTCTCGTGGATCCTTGCTGCTGAACCGGACCAGGCCGCTTCGCCAACTAAAGGGAGCGGACGATCCAGGCAAGGGCCGATTTCCGACTCACCTTGCCAACCTTCTGCGGTGACGCTCAAGGTCCGGGCGAACTATGTCAACATGCTGACCGCGATCGCTATGGTCGCCGCCAGCTCGACCACACCCAGCATCACCGCAGTCCAACCGATCCAACTGCCGGTCTCGTGTGGTCGGCGATCTGCTTCGAACAGGCCGAGCAACCCGAAGGCGATTGCTGGGACGGACAGACCGACCAGAGCGCAGAACAAGCCCACCAGCACTGATGTGTTGGTCCGTTCCGCGAAACGGAGTTCCTCACTGGTCGCTGTCGTCACGGAGTAGACATTACTTCGGCGAGCATCCGGGGAAGCGTTATGGCGCGAAGCCGCTCACCCAAACTCCTCCGGGTCACTTCACGTCGATACATGGCCTCCCGGAACCTGGGAGCCGACTGCTGGTAACGCCCTCCTATATCAACCAAACCACTGCATATTGCATCCGAGAAATGAGCCGCCGCAGAAACCGAGGGCGACACCGCACGAATTGATGAACAGCCCGAGGATCGCCCACCGCAGGTCGAGCAACGAAGCGCCTGTTCCGCCACGGCTCGAATCTGTTCAGGTCGGCGACGGCATCGGCGTGAGCTTGTGCGGAGGCTTTGGTTCCGTACCCCGACTAGTGTCGCGTCAGGAATCAACGGGGCGCCATGCCGGCGAGCCGGCATCGATCACGTCATGCTCCTCGGTACGGGCCTTGGGTCATGCCCGCGACAGCTAGTTGCGCACGGCTCCATCAATTGCTCGATCGACTCCGTAGACACCGAGTTCGAGCAGGCGATCAAGGATATCGAGTAGCGCCGTGACGCGCCCTCGGTCGCGAGTCTGCGCCAACCCACGGACCACTAGATCCGAGATGTAATGAGCATGCCCGGCAGCACCAGTCCTGATGTCGGCCACATCATCACCATGGATGTTCAGAAAGTGGTGCGCAGCTAGGTCGACGAGATCGTCGACCTTGTCCGGCGCTTCCTGCAGCGTGATGAGCAGTTGCGGGGTCGCGTGCACGTAGCTTGGTGACGCGATCAAGTCAGCGAGGAACTCGGCGTAAGGACGCAGGTCGTCGCCACGCAGGTGGCCAGCCAGGGTGCCAACCTTCTTCCGAACCTCATCGTCATCGTCATCCATCAGGCGGCGCAGAGTGGACAGCACGAGTTCTGAATCGGCGGATCGATCAACCCTTGCGGCGCAGACCTCAGCCAGCCCGCCTCGAACTTCCACATCGCTGACCAAGGCTCGCTCAACTAGGGCTGGACGACCCCATTGCAGCGCGGCGAATGCCGCCATGCGACCCCCTGCCCTCCGAACCTCGACATCTGTTGAGCTGAGCATGCGATCGATAACCGGATCGATAACTTCTGGATCGGCGTTGCCGATGTAGATCATCAGGTCGTCCAACTTGTCCGAGGCGAGCAGGAGATCGTCGGCGTCGATAAGACGTTCGAAGGCTGCATAGGCCGTTGGCCGTGCATGCCGTAGGCAGGCCGCGATGGTATGGGCGACACAAGCGCGGACACTCAGTACTGGATCGCTCGCCAGCTCGGCGAGGTGCGGGGCTACGAGTTCGGTGCGCGTGCCATCAGAGTCGTGGACCAGGAGGTTGCCGAGCGACTCGGCCAACGTTCCTCGTGAGGTGTTGAATCCGTTCTGGAACAAGTCACGTCCGGGTTGGTGGTCGTCTCGGCGTACGAAGACGGGCGAGTTGTCGACAGGGTCAGGAGCGTGCAGCGCCCGGTCTAGGACCATCTCAACGATGTCGAAGGGTGTCTCGTCATAGAGGTGACGGACCGCCCAGCCAAGCCAGCGGTCACAGTCGTCGAGGCCGAGGCTCATGACGTGACGGATCGCGTCGAAGACAGCGTGCTGCCCTTCCTCTGGAAAAGATGCTTCTCCGAAGCCCCACAGGATCGCAGCGGGATAGGCTGCGTTGGTCTCGGGCGTCAATTGCATGGCCAATCCAGCGAATCGAAGAGGGTCCTCAGCCGTGCGCGCCTTCAGCTGCTGGGCCAACTCGCGCGCACCGCCTACCGCGCTGCCGCAGTCACGGTCGTCGTTGTCGTGCTTTGCCATGGCCTGCAGCCACTGCGCGTTGCTCATCTTGCCTGTGGCTGGGCCATCAATCGGCGACCCGACCGCGTAGATGGTGACGCCGGTCGGTGGCTCGGGCAAATCGCGGTCGAACTTGCGCTGGTACTCCTGTATCCGTCGAAGCCCCAACGGTGATAACCGCCTGCGGTCGAGCGCTGATAGGAATTTGAAGGCGGTGTAGCCGAACGACTGGAGCCTGTGATGGAGGTCGGAAGATTGGTATGTCGCGGGAAGGTCTCGGAGCTGCTCCTCTAGCTGCAGGTGGACCTCATCGCTGACAATCGGCGCGATGGCCTCAACTACCTCGCGCGAGAGCCATTGCAAATCGGATAGGTAGCCCGCTTCCAGGCGGTTGCCGCCTTGGAGAATCAGCTCAGCTGCCCACGGGGCAAAGGTCACGCCCCCAGTAATCAGGGCGCGATACAACAACGACTGCGCCGCGCCGTGGTCGTTAGCGGCCAGGAGCTGCAGCATCGACTCGATGGTTTCCGGCGACGTCTGCGCCCACTCTCCGAGTGCATCCGCCGTCCCGTCGTACAACGCGTCATCGACGTCGACGTACCTCGGCTCCGTTCGAAGCCTCAGGCTGAAATGCCGGTCGCGAAGAAGATCTTGCTCGTGGCGCTCGTAGTGTGTGGCCTCCATGACTGCCAGCAGATGCGGCACGAACGCCTCGGCGAACGCTTGCGGCTCTGCTTTGCACGCTATCTCGATCATCTGAGTAGCGCCGTACTCACGAATGCCAAGGAGGACCACCTTGCCGTCGCTGCCAAGCACCAGAGCAGACGGGCTCTCAACAAAACAGGCCTTGAGCATCTCGATTGCCCAGAGTGGCTGGTGTTCCGCAAGCTCGTGTGCCGAGAGCCAGAAGTTCTGATCGGCTGGGTTGATCTCGCCGGCGCGGACTGCGTCCAGCAACAGCTCGAACAGCTGCCGGTGATGGTGCAGGTCGGCGCGCTGCGTCACCCTACGGAGCCAAGCCACGTAGTCGGGTGACTGGTTCCGCGACATCAGGAGGCCAGCCACCTCGGCGCAATGCTCGGCGCCGGCGTTACCCATCCAGTTAACGCTCCGATCGCGTAGTGCGACTTCGTCGCTGTCCAGCCACCTCTCGATGTGACCCTGGGCGTAGAACGGGCCGAACCAGGTAGGGCGTGCGAGCTGCAGAAACAGCCGTTTCGTGAGCGTGGATTCCCTCTCGGCAAGACGCAGCACAAGTTCGACATCCTCGAGCGTCGGAGCACTGACGTTCACGAATACGGCGACAACCGTCTCCTTAATGTGGAAGCGAACATCTGCGCTGCTGAGGACCGCCTCGACCTCCGTCCGGAACCGATCGGGATCTCGCTCACGGAGAAGCTCGAGGATCTGCCGCACCTGCGCGCGTCGGAACAGTTCTTGCTCCTGGGCGCAAAGGAATTCGACTATCGACTGCTCTCGTGACAGCCACTGGCGGGCGAATGTGAAGTCGAAGAACGTCTCGTGAAAGAAGGAGACCCGGTCGTCTTCGATCGCGATGACCTGTTCGGAGGCGAGAACCCGCGCGTGTTTGATGAAGTCGCCAGGACCGAGGATCTCGACGGGGATGGACAACGTCTGGTTGTCGCTCGCGGTGTTGGCGATCCGGGCCAGCACGTCGTTGAACAACGTTCCGGGCCGTCGCTCCTCGGAGGTCTGTTCTTTGCGCTGCCAGAATGCTTCGAAGAGCGATCCTCGGGAGGTGAAGTTCAGGGCACCTGGCTGGTCGGCGATCGTCTCGAGCAGGACGAGGTTGAGCGGTGACCTGAGGAGTGCACGTTGCGTAGCAGTAAGCAAGTCGGGATCGAGACCCATGGCTGAGACAGCGTCCGCCGCCGCTTCGTCTGGTAGCGGCTCAACGGTCAGGCGCTCGACATCGTTCCGCGTATCGAGTTTGCGGATGCGGTGGTCGTTCTCGACGTCGAATAGTCGGCAGGCCAAGATGACGCGCACCCCGTCAACCGCCGTTGCTTCTTGAATGAGATCGGCAATGACGTCGTAGCGCTCCGAGAGGCGACCGGACGCTAGCGACACGGCGTCGAGTTGGTCGATGATCAGGAAGGCCTCGCGGCCGTCTGCCGCCTGTCGCAGCGCCGCAACCGGCGAGGTCGAGAGGCCCAGCTGAATGCCCAGTTCGACGGTCGAACCGAAGGCGCCACGGCGGTCAAGCCGGAACGCCAATACCTCGGCGTCCTGTGCCTCGAACTCGCGCGCAGCCTGGTAAAGCACAGAACTCTTGCCGCCACCGCCAGCCCCGACAACGAGTGCGAGACGGGTTATTCCCATCAGTTCGACGAGGTCTGCAGCCTCTGTCCTATTGATCGGCGGCGTGAGTAGCTCGCGCTCGATCGTGCCTCGCCAACTCTGGGTCGTCGCTACGACCTGCTCGTGGGAGGTGCGTTGTGCCACCGAGTCGCGCGCCGTGATGCCCTTGCGGGCGAGACTGGCGAGCAGCTCGCGTCGAGTCAGACGCTTTCGGAGATTATCGAGTAGGACGGCGCCAATCGCTGTCGCAATGAGGTCGCCCGCGGCGCCCTCCAAGCTCACATCAGCGAGCATGGTGTTGGTCATGACTAGCTGCTCTTCGACCTCGATCTCGATCCACATACCGCGCAGGGCCTGCCAGGCCCCCTCAGAGCTTCCGAAGACATTCGCCGCAGTCAGCTCATCGAAGATTGGTCTCAACTCGCGCGTGAGCTGATGCGCAACGAACAGCTGTGCGTCCGCCGATTGCCGTGACAGGCCAGTCATGACCCGAAGTGCCCCGCTCGGAGTCATCGAACTGAAGTGGAACTCACGTCCAGCGGCAACGTGGCGAGCAGCTGCCGCCAAGACGCCGCGACCTCTGAGGGCTGCGATCGTCCAGTGATCGGTGATGTTGTTCTGGCGCTTCACCTGGGTCACCGCGATGTCGCCGTGCTCGTTGACGTAGGTGAACTCCGAGCCGTCAGCCAGTTCAGGGTCGATCTCCTCGAGCGTGAGACTGCGGCGCTCGTCCTGGATGCAGAGCAGAGCGTGACGGATGGCCCAGGCCAACTCGTATTTATTGCCTAGCTTGTCCGCGACGCCACCACTGGCGCCGGCCATTCGGGGCGGTGCCGGATGCTGTGGCGTGGGAGTTGCCGCGCTGCTCGACTGTTCGGATTTCTCGATCTCCCCTTCAGATGGATAGGGACGAGGAGTGCCGGTCACAGCAACAGGCTAGTTCCGCCCGGCGACATTCGCCGCCGCGGCCCAATTCCAGTGTTCGGCACACCGTTGACCGGGCTTCCGCCCGGACCCGCAGTCCGGTTGCGGCCACTCTCCCGATCGACGGCGCGAATCCGTCACCGGAACAGGTCTGGCGTGTCATATGTCTCCTCACCCTGTGTCAGCGCGAAGAGGCGTACTTCCCCGACACAGGATCGAGTGTCCCGAAACCTTGGTTGTGACGAACCCCGCTAGTCGGGCTTCATGGCAGATCCACCCAGCTCACACCGTCCCAGAAGTTTGTTCCAGAACAGGGTGCCGAAACCCTGATTCAGAACTAACTTCGGACGAGTGCGCGGTCGATCTCACGCTGAACCGTCCAGTTGCACCTGCCGCGGCGTCAACCAAACAAGGCACGCCCAACATCTGGGTCCTCGAGTCCGAGCGCCGGTTGCACCGGTCCTCTGCATGAGGCCGTCAAGTCCCGTCCCGTCGCAGTTCCAGGTCGGGCGGTATCGATGATGGGACTGCCCCAGTTCGGTTCATTCATCAACCGATCCAGGATGCAATCTCCACAGTTGTGACCTGCGCTGACTGCACCTAGATGCCTGATGTCCGCTGCATAGACTTGCTGCACGGTTAGATTCACAACTTGGCATGAGGAGATCCGATGGCTGCGACGAGTAGGCGCACCGGCCACGATGACCCGGCCGCCCGCCGAGTGCGACTGCGTCTTGTCGCCAACCTCACCGAGGACGACGCCGCTGCCGTCCGTACCGCCGCCGCTCTGTCGCCCGAACAGACCGGCCTCCTGATGCAGCGACTGATCGCGAACCACAAGGTCACCCTCGTCCCGGCACCGGAACGGAAATCCGACAACGGATCCGACGCACTGCTGCCGGCGTTAATCGAACTGCTGGCCAAGGCCAACCCCGACGAGGTTGCGCGGGTCGCATCCGCCGTGACCACCGACGACGACCTCGACTCCGCTGCGTGGGGTCCGCATCCCGCCGCGGCAGAGGCTCTCGAGGCCGTCCTAGGAGACCTCCACGACCAGTACGGTGCCCGCCAGGCCCTCGCAGACAGTGGCCTGACCTGCAAGCAAGCCGCTGCCCTGCTCGGTGTTCGGGAACAGGCGATCACCGCGAAGATCGACGAGGGCAAGCTGATCGGAATCAAGCGCGGCCGCGAGTGGCGACTGCCGGCGTGGCAGTTCGTCCCCGACAACGCCGCCGGCATCGTCCCCGGCCTGGACGAGCTGCAAAAGGTGTTCCCCGGCGGCCCGGTCAGCCTGTCGGCGTGGATGGCCGCCCCCAGCGTCGAGTTCGACGGGCGCACCCCGCTGCAGGATGTGCTCGCGCACGGCCCCGACCGAGTCATCGCACACGCTGCACGCCTCACGGCCTCCGCACGGTGAAGTCGCTCGGCGCCCAGTCGCGACCGCACCTCGGCTCATCCTGCCCTCGAACCCGACTGAACCAATCCGGTCAGCCAGCCTCGGGCCGGCCAAAGAAGTGCACGTTATGGCCGTCCTGGATTGCTCGAACCTCGACCTGCCGAGCGTGCTGGGCATACGCATCTACCTGATCTTGGTTGCGCGATCCGAACACATGACGTCTAAAGGACTACAGAAACCCTGCGTCGACCTGTGGCGGGAACCCGACCGACGACGTAGATTCACATCAATCGGATCTGCTCGGCACAAAAATTACATAGCAGATCCGATTTCCACAGAGCCCCTTCCTGCTCGTTGCAGTCGGATCACCCACCGACACAACCTGTCAGCGGAAGGAGTGGCTCACTTGAATGTCACCGCCATGCTCACCCCGGAGGCCACTTCGTGGTGCGCCAGAGCAGGGGGAGGTGCGCCGACGGCCAGCCCTCGATCCAAGTAAAAAGCCGGCCTTGCCGGGCCGGCTTCTAACTCGTTCAGCGGGTGCAACCGCTGTCCTATCTCATTCGATGAAAGTCGAGGCTTTCGTATGTCTATTTCACCGTACCCATCGGAGCCTGTCAACACAGACGAGACTGCCGACTCGCCCGAACCAATACCGACCAGTCAGCCGGGCCAAAGCACTGAATATCCCGAGGTCGCGGCGGGTGTGTCGGTGAGCGCGCGGCGCGGCGTACGCCGCTACCAATCCGAGATTGCGAAGCTTCTTGCCAATCCGCTCGACCGAAAGACGACACTCGAATCTCTCTCGAACCCTGCGGTTCGCCGGTCCGCTATCAGTGGGTGTCTCGCCGCCACATGGAACGGGCACCGAGTAGTGATCAAGCGGCCGAGTTTCCTTGCGAGAGTCCCTTTGGACCAGTTGCTTCCGGTCCGGCGGCTCGGTTCGAATCCGGATGCACGGTCGAACCTCTGCATTCACACGACCCGACGAGGCTCGGTCCCGCATGTGGTGTGGGCCGAGTCGAAGCTTGAGGCGCTGTGGATGGTCGAACTCGATCGCCTTCACGGTGACTACGAGTCCCAAGCATGTGCGCTGGTATGGCCTGTGGGTGAGCGGATGGTCATCCAGTTCCCGGACCTCGTCGTACGATCGGGCTCGACCACAGCGATCTGGAGTGTGCGCAGCGCTCGCAGGCGCTCGGAGTACGCGTCGTTCATGCTCAGCGTTCTGATACCAGAAACCGCAGCAGCACATGGACTCTCATATCATCTCGCCGGCGACATATCCTTGCAGCGTGCCGCAAACCTACGGGTAATGGACGCTTTGCGATGGAAGTCCTCCGTCACCTCACAGTCCGGATGGGCCAACGTCGTGGCCACCCGGCCTACCACGCTCGGCGCAGTCGTCGAGGCCGCGGGCGGCGGCGCGTATGGTCGCGCCATTGCACTGCGCGGTCTCGCGCAAGTTCACTACGACACCGATCTCGAACGCCCCTTCGGCCGCACGAGTGCGGTGGTGTGGCGATGAAGGCGGACGAGTTCGGCCCGGGGTCACTGCTCGAGATTGACGGTATGACCGCAGTCGTCGAGAGCATTGCCGTCCGAGGGGGATCGGTGGCGGTAACGGTACGTGAAGAGGAATCTGGCGAGCTTCATGAAATCTCGCTCGCCGACGCGATCCGATTGGTTCGGTTGTTCGCACGAGTCGCCACCCCACGAGTGTCGGAGCCGGGAGATGTACTAGACGATCTACCCGACCATGCCCGATCAACTGCGTTGGATCGTGCAAAGCACGTGCGGCAGATCATCTTCGGCGATCCAGATGACTCAGACCGACGATACTCGAAGGTATCGACGACCGAGCCTCAGCGGCTTGAGGCCAAGGCTGCAGAACTCCGTGGGGTACGTGGGTACTCACGAGCGAATCTCTACCGATTCGTCGCTGCGTTCAAGTCCGGTGGCGTACGCGCTCTCGCGCCATATCAACCTGAGGGGCCCACAGGGGCCGATCCTCGGCGGGGACTCGGTGAAGCCACTCTCGACGTGGTCCACCGCGAGCTCATGGGCCTCGCTCGTCATGGGTCCACCATCAACGTGCAGGCTCGGATAACTCGGATTCGGCGAGCGCTTTCCTCCGATGGGATCGATGACCCCATGTTGACCCCAGGCCGACTCGAAGCAGTAGTTCGTGCGATCTCGAAAGATCTCAGGCTGGGCTCGACGGCGAAGACACGACGGCAGTTGCTCGCCCGCGCGGCACGCGGCAATCGACGAGCGGCCCCTGCATTCCCCGGTGAGCGCGTCGAAGTCGACTCGACCTGGATGAACACGCTCGTTACCTGCCCGCAGACGGGTCGCGAGTTCCGCCCGTGGATCTGTGTTGCGGTCGATATCGCCACCCGCCTGACGACGGTCCGAGTTACACCCGGCACTCCATCTGGTCGAGATATTCGGCTCCTGCTCTTCGATGTCATGGCGCCACTCGTGCTTCCCGACCACCCGCGACCGCACCTGCCCATTCTCGGTGTGCCCCAGTCGGTCAGCGTCCCTGGATTCGAGATTGGGACGCTGGTTACCGACAATGGCGCCGAGTACGCGAATCGCGGCATCGTTGATCTCTGCGCCCGCGTGGGCATCTCCATCGAGCTTGGTCGCACGAAACGCGGCATGGACAAACCGCATGTCGAATCGGCGAATCGCATCCTCGACATCATGCAGCAGGACCTTCCCGGCTACGTAGGACGATCGGCAGAACATCGAGGCTCGGCCGTTAATCCCGAACTTTCACTGGCAGCGCTGCAGGAGATCTGCCGGGAGTGGGCCGCAACCGTATACGCCCACCGCCCTCATTCGGGGCTTCCCACCCTCACGAGCCCTGGGAAGTACTACACCCCGATGCAAGCGTATGAGGTCGCAATCCGGCGCGGCGGCCGCATCGACGTCAGTCCGCACCCTGACGACATCTTCGGGTTCCTCGAGAGCAGGGAATGCGCGATCTCCTCCGACGGTGTGCACCTGGCCGGATTTCGATACTTCGGCGACTGCTTGCGTGATGCAGTCAACGAGCGAATCACCCCAACGTCGAGGCTGGGAAATCGGCGCCGCTTCTACTTGGACACCTACGACAGGTCTCGAATCTTCTTCCGGGACGATGACGGTCGTTGGCACACCCTGTTCGCGATTCACACCACCGGGGAAGCGATCCCGGCATTCAGTGATGTACTTGCCAAGGACTTGGCCACACACCTTGGTGGGCTTCACGGACGTCGAGTTCGCGGAGACGTCGCAGTCGCATTCTCCGAGTTCATCGACGACTGCGCAACGCGACACCCAATCAAATGGTCCAAGGATCGACACCGAGTAGCCGATGCCCTCCCCGACCCAATCGGGAGTACCGGTAGCGCCGGTATCCCAGCCTTGCCTGAACTCCAGCCCCCGCCTGAGGATCTTGCACTGTTCGGTCACTGGACTGACCTCGACGACGAGGACGACACGGAGGACTGGTCATGATGAGCTATGCGGCCGACAGCGCGCCAGCGGTGCTCCAGAACCGGGCCGACTGGCCACGTCTGTATCGGCGGGCTCCCATCGACCGTCCGCCCTGTGGCCTCGACGGCGACCCCACGCAACTGCAACGGTGGATCGACCGCCTCACCCCACTGGAAACACCGGACATCGCACGGATCGAGGCGGCCATGCTCGAGGTCATTGCCGTCAATACCGACCGTGGTGGCGGCGCTCGGCGCTGGCTCGGCATCGACGGTCCACCGATGGCCGGCAAGACGCATGCGACTGCCACAGCGATGCTGCGAGTCCACGACCATCTACTCAAGTCGCCACCCCCACCGATCGCGAGAGGCGTTCGAGCTGAGCACATTCCGGTGGTTTATGTCTCGGATCAGGGGGCGAGCTGGTCACGACTGATGCGCTCGATCGCCGGATTCGTGGGCTTGCCGCAATCGAAGTCCGAAACCGGACCCGACATCCTCACACGGCTGCGAGAGGTCCTTCCCCTCCTGGGTACCCGACTGATCGTTGTCGACGACGCACACATGCTGCGCAGGGTGGGCGCGGCGCGTGACCTGACCGACTCGCTCAAACTCACCCTCGACGCACTGCCTGTCAGCTTCGTCTATGTCGGCGCCGGCCTGCACGACAGCGCCCTCCTCCGCCGAACAGACTCCGCCGGCGGCGGATACTCTGCGGCCCAGCAGATGGCTGGCCGAATGAATCGCTGCGCACTCAATTCCTTCGACCCCACAGTCGACGCGGACATCAACCGCTGGCACCGGCGGCTGCATCCATTGATAAAACGCCTCGAACAGATCAAAGGCTTCGACTCCACCGAGTTGCGCAGTAGTGAATTCAGCCATCGCCTATTCCACATCGCCGACGGCCTCACCGGCGCATCGATCGACCTCCTCAAGGACTGCAGCAAGAAGGCCATCGGAAAGAAGCGAAGCCCGCAGATCTCCGACCTTGACGGCCTCGAAGCACTCGCCATCGAAGGAGCACACCCATGATTCCGATCGTTGCCGACCCGAACGAGGGCGAATCGCTCGACTCCTGGCTCGAGTACCTCGCCGACCTGAATCACTGTCGGCCTCGGGACATCTCAGGGAGAATCGACAAGAACCCCAGCCAAAGTGCCTGTCTTAGCAATGTCGCAGACGGCCCAGTTCTGACACTACTGTCGGCCACCACCGGGATACCAACATCCACTCTCGAACGATGCACCACACAGGTCTACGAACAGTTCGGCCTCCGCACCTCCGTCCGCGCCTACCAAGGATCGGGGACCTGGTTCATGCGAAACGACAGCGGCTACTGCCCCACCTGCCTTCGCGAAGACGACCTACGGTGGCAACTGTCCTGGCATGTTCGATGGACATCTGTCTGCACGCGTCACCTCACAGTGATCTGCGACGCGTGTCCGCATTGCGGAGGCCGGATACGGGCCACCACGATCGCCCATCCTCGCCGTACCTCGTCACCCCGTTCGAACTGGCGAGCCAAGCAGTGCCCCTACGGATGCTCGACCGAGACACTTGCCCAAGCCGACGTCACCGTTGTGGACGAAGGTTCGGAAGCAGTTCGCGGCCAACAATGGATCAACAAGGTCATCAAGGACGGAGAGGCAACCTGCGCGTACACGCAGGGCCGCCGCGTAAGCGCCCAGACGGTATTCGCCGATCTCGCCGTCCTCACCCGGCATGCGTTGTATGCCCTGACGCCGAAGGGAAAACTAGCTGGGACCGAGAGCGATGAGACCGAGGCAACCAGATCGAATTCTCGACTGTTGAGATTCGTCACCAGTGCCGACTTCCTGGAAGCCCGCGTGATGGCAATGGAGGTTCTTCACGAGCCGGACAGTCACCACTCCTGGCTCACTCGCGACCGAGTAAACAGGATCATCCAACGCGACGGACGTGGACAACGACTCCGCATCTCCGCTCCTCTGAGACGCACCCTCGGGCTACACAGCCACCTACCCACGTACGTCAGTACGCAACCAGAACGCGACGCAATCGGACGGCTACGAACCCAACATGCCACCATCGGAGTTGAGTACCTCGTCGAGTCAGCAATCGACCAGATGAACCTGTCCGCCTCCTTGTGGCCGACAGTGCGAGTTCAAGCCCCGAAACTCCCACCCCGCATCGAACGCAGCTTCGCGATCACCGGACCGATCCTGCTCGCGGGTCTCGGCCGACACCCGCACTGGTCAAGACTGGCGCGAGAGTTTGGGCTCGACGCTGACGAGCCAACCCTGCGCAGAACCATGGCTCAGCTCATCACGAATGAATGCGGAAGCGACGCGCTCGACTACCTTCTTGAGCTCCATGCACACCTGGGCGCCTATCCACCGCCGATCGACTACCGCAGGCGCCGACGATTGTTCCCCAACCCCACCGGCATTTCCGGCAACCGAGCCCGGTCCCTCGCTCGGTCCGCCGACGCGTACCTCACCCATGCCTTTCGATGGAAGATCGACAGGTACATCTGGCAACTGCTCACCGGCAACGATCCCTTCGTCACAAATGGAGTTGCTCTCCTTCACGGGCCGGCTGCGTATGCGTACCGGAAGTTTGTCCACACCATGCAGGATCCGCTACGAGCACATGCCGGGGAAGTCGCACAACGACTCCTACTGCGGCATCGCATTGGAGAGCCAGTGACGTACCAGCCTCGTTGGGACCATCAACAGCGCTGCTGGTCACCAGAAGGCCACTGCGACCACTACTTACCGGATACCGGACGCAACGACCTTCGACGAAGCAGCCTGTCCCTTGCCGCGGCTGTCTCCACGGCAGGCGATGCCGAAGAACTGGTACACCTCGCGCTCGCGGGCGAGCCCATCCTTGCCCGCAGACTCACGAGGTTCATCGACACCGCACACTTGCCGGATCTCAAGTCCGCAGGCGATGTATTGGGGGTGCAGCCGCTTCAGGTCACAAAGGAGCGCTCGTACTTGGCGGATGGCCTTGGTGATGATCTCTACACTGCAACGCTCCCGAAGATGCTGTCGTCAGCTGGATCCGAACTCCTCGACCTTGCTCGCCCCCACCGCGACCGCCTTCGTGAGATCGGACGAGACGCACCTGGCCGGCGCGACCCAGCCGACGGCCCGAACAGTGCTGTAGACGAAGCGCAGTACCAGCGAAAAACCCGCCGCCGCTACCGACCCACCGCCAACGGCATACCCGAACAGCATTGCCCCATACCAGATTCCCTGCCTGACAACGAGATCACCGCACTCATGCGCCAATACCCGATGCTCAGCACTGCAGGAGTCCGAAGACTACTTCGCCCACGTGATCCGGCACCGAAATCACTTGCCGACCAGGGAACTGTCATCAATTTTCAGTTCGGGCATGCCCTGTACTATCCGGCGTTCCAGTTCGACACCCGCACCCGCTACGTTCGCCCTGTCGTCGGAGAGATCAACGAACACTTCGGCACGTCCACCGGTCCACTCGCCGTAGCCCGCTGGTGGTTCGCGACGCAAGTCACAGAAACCGACGGGAGATCACCGGCGGAACTCGCGATCGAAGGCTCTCACGACGACGCTCTCCGACGGGCATGCCGGATGCACGACGACTGCTAGGTCAAGTTCAGACCGGGCGGGCCGTGCTATGCGGCCCGCCGATGCGTGTTGAACACGCCTTCCACGTCCAGCCCGGGGTTGCAGCGCGTGCGGATCCACACGCGAGCTCTCGTCGACCCGCGAACTGAACCCACGACTTGTCACATGACGGCAGTCTCAACAATCCGTCAAATGTCCGATTTTTGTCTCAACATCTCAACATGTCCGATTTTTGTCTCAAGTTTCGGTGTCTGCGGCAACTCGCTCAGCCCCGCGCCATGTCCACGAACCGCGAGTAGTGAAGCTGGTGTGCCACAGTGATTGTCGCGGTGGGACCACCACGGTGCTTGCCGAGGATGATGTCCGCCTCGCCGCCGCGCGGGTCGTCCCGCTCGAAGGCGTCGGGCCGGTGCAGGAGCATGACCATGTCGGCGTCCTGCTCGAGCGAGCCGGACTCACGGAGGTCGGAGACCTGGGGGCGCTTGTCCGTCCGCTGTTCCGGACCACGGTTGAGCTGACAGATCGCCACCACGGGGACCTCGAGTTCCTTCGCCAGCAGCTTCAGCGAACGGGAGAACTCCGAGACCTCCTGCTGGCGGGACTCGACCTTCTTGCCCGACGTCATCAGCTGCAGGTAGTCGAGGACCACCAGCTTGATGTCGTGCTTCTGCTTGAGCCGGCGGGCCTTCGCCCGGATCTCCATCATTGTCAGGTTGGGGGAGTCGTCGATGAACATCGGCGCCTCGCTGATCTCGCTCATCCGCCGTGCCAGCTTGGTCCAGTCCTCGTCGGTCATCTTTCCCGACTTCATGTCCGACAGCTTGATCTTCGCCTCGGCCGAGAGCAGTCGCATGACGATCTCGGTCTTGCCCATCTCGAGCGAGAAGATGACGCTGGGCATCCCGTGCTTGATCGAGCAGGACCGCATGAAGTCCATGCCGATGGTCGACTTACCGACACCGGGCCGCGCCGCCACGATGATCATCTGCCCGGGGTGCAGCCCGTTGGTGATCTCGTCTAGCTCGCTGAAGCCGGTCGGCACGCCCAGCGAGATGCCGCCGCGGGTGGCGATGGAGTCGATCTCGTCCATCGTCGGCTGGAGCAGCTCCTCGAGCGGCACGAAGTCGTCGGAGGTGCGGCGCTCGGTGACCTCGTAGACCTCGGCCTGGGCCCGGTCCACCACCTCGGCCACGTCCTGGCCCTCGGAGCCCGCGTAGCCGAACTGCACGATGCGGGTGCCGGCCTCGACCAGCCGGCGCAGGATCGACTTCTCCGCGACGATCTCCGCGTAGTAGCCGGCGTTGGCGGCGGTGGGCACGGTCTGGGTCAGCGTCACCAGGTACGGCGCACCGCCCACCCTGCGCAGCTCGCCGCGACGCTCCAGCTCTGCCGAGACGGTCACCGGGTCCGCCGGCTCACCGCGGGAGTACAGGTCCAGGATCGCGTCGTAGACGTTCTGGTGGGCGGGCCGGTAGAAGTCGCCGGGCCGGAGCCGCTCCAGGACGTCCGCGATGGCGTCCTTGCTCAGCAGCATGCCGCCGAGCACCGACATCTCGGCCGCCATGTCCTGCGGGGGCTGACGACCGAAGTCTTCACCCGGCGCCGGTTCCTGCGGTCCCGAATAGTCCGAGTGTCCACGATCATCGACAACCGCCACGGCGATACGCCCTTCCCCACAGTTCGGGCGCCGTCCGCAGCTGCTTCCGGATCACCCTGCACGCAATAGATACGCGCACCCACCGACATCTGAATCCAGCCGGGTCCCGAGGGGTCCCGCACGGCCGTCGGCGGACGCGCCCGCTCGAGGTTATGCACAGACCAGCCCGGGGACAACACCGACTGTGTGCACAGCTGTGGATAAATTGTGGAATGCACAGGAACGGGTTGTTGATGCCCTGGGGACAACCTGAGGATAACGAGTATCACATCTCGGATCCCTGCAGGTAGCGGGCCGTTTTTTCGTTCACACCCCTGTGAATGGAAAGTCGTTCGGCGTGTCGCCGGGGACGAGCGGCCGGGCGTGGCGCCGACTTGAACCTTCTCACACATGATTTGGCACACAGTGACATATCACACAAACTGGACGCTCGTTTAGGTTGCCATCACAATCTCCTGGTCAGGCCCTGGAACCGGCTCCGCGGCACCCCAGGGGGCCGCGCCCTGGAGAAGAAAAGGGCCCCGCAGACCGGAGTCTGCGGGGCCCTTCCTCGAGCGTGGGGTCGGACTAGCCGGCGACCACGTTCAGGTGGAACTTGGCAACGACGTCGGGGTGCAGGTTCACAACCACGGCGTGCTTGCCGGTCGCCTTGATGTGCGCCTTCGGCAGCTCGAGGCTGCGCTTGTCGACAACCGGGCCGCCGGCTGCCTTGATGGCGGCGGCAACGTCGGCGGCGGTGACCGAGCCGAACAGCTTGCCCGAGTCGCCGGCCGTCTTGACGGTCAGCGAGACACCCTCGAGGCCCTCGATCGCGGCCTTGATCTCCTTGGCGTGGTCGAGTCCGCGCACGGCGCGGGCTTCCTGCGCACGGCGGATGCCTTCGACCTGCTTCTCGGCGCCACGAGTGGCGACGATCGCGAGACCGCGGGGCAGCAGGTAGTTACGGCCGTAACCGTCCTTGACCTCGACGGTGTCGCCGGGGACACCGAGGTTGTCCACGTCTGCAGTGAGGATCAGCTTCATGTCTTCCCTTTCCTTAGCGAGCCGTCGAGACGTAAGGAAGCAGTGCGACCTCACGCGAGTTCTTCACGGCAACTGCCACGTCCCGCTGGTGCTGGACGCAGTTGCCGGTGACACGCCGCGCGCGGATCTTGCCGCGGTCGCTGACGTACTTACGCAGCAGCGTCGTGTCCTTGTAGTTGATCAGCGTGTTCTTCTCTTTACAGAACGCGCAGACCTTTTTCTTCATCACCTTGTCGCGCAACGGCGGCTTCGGCATTGGTCTTCTCCGTACTTCTCAATGTTCGTTCGCGTTCGAACCCACGCTCGCGAGGAGCTGAGATCAGAACGGGGGTTCGTCGTTTCCACCACCGCCGCCGAAGGAGCCGGACGCCTGGGGCGCGCTGCCCCAGGGGTCGTCTCCACCGGTGTTGGCGGCCGGGCGGGAACCGCCCTGGCCACCCGAGGAGCCGCCGAACCCGCCTCCGCCGCCGCCACCACCGCGGTTGGCCTTGTTGACCTTCGCGGTTGCGTAGCGGAGCGAGGGGCCGATCTCGTCGACCTCGAGTTCCACGACAGTGCGCTTCTCGCCCTCACGGGTTTCGTAGGACCGCTGCTTGAGCCGGCCGCTGACGATCACCCGAGAACCGCGAGTCAGGGACTCGGCCACGTTCTCTGCTGCCTCGCGCCAGATGTTGCAGCGCAGGAACAGTGCCTCGCCGTCCTTCCATTCGTTGGAATTACGGTCGAAGGTGCGGGGTGTCGATGCGACGGTGAAGTTCGCAACGGCCGCGCCCGCGGGGGTGAATCGAAGCTCGGGATCAGCCGTCAAGTTTCCGATGACGGTGATCACGGTGTCGCCTGCCATGTGGCTCCTCCTGCAGTGGGTGGAATCTGACTTGCGTCGAGCCTATGACTCGACACAGACAGACGTCACTTGTTGTGGCGCAGAACCTTGGTGCGGAGCACCGACTCGTTCAGGCCGAGCTGGCGATCCAGCTCTGCAACAGTGGCCGGGGTGGCACTGATGTCGACAACCGCGTAGATGCCTTCGCTGTTCTTGGCGATCTCGTAGGCGAGACGACGCTTTCCCCAGACGTCGACCTTGTCGACCTTGCCGCCTTCCTGGCGAACAACATTGAGGAACGTATCCAGCGACGGAGCGACGGTGCGCTCGTCCAGGCTGGGGTCAAGGATGACCATCAATTCGTAATGACGCATAAGACCTCATCACCTCCTATGGACTAGTGAAACGGTCACGGGCTGTCCGTGACAGGAGGGTCGTTGCGTCAGCAACCTTTGCAGGGTACACGCCCCGGCCCTGACCTGGGAAATCGCCCGTTTCCCACGGAACCGCGACGGTCGGGTGCGGGAACCGCGGGCGACCGGCACCTACGCTGGCAGTCATGGGCAGTCGGGGCCGGGCGATCACGACACCGGCGGTGGTGGCGATCACCCTCACCTGCCTGCTCACCCTGCTGCTCGCGTACCTGAACAAGGCACGCTGCGCGGGGGCGCCCTTCGAGAGCTCCGGGCGCAGCCTGGTCTTCGACCGGATCAAGGACAGCACCGTCTGCTACTCCGACATCCAGTTCCTCTGGCTCGACCGCGGCATCGACCAGCACCTGTTCCCGTACATCGGCGGCGCGATCACCGACGGCCAGCTGACCGGCGGCACCGTCGAGTACCCGGTGCTCAGCGGGCTGCTGATGTGGTTCGGCGGCATCGGCGCGAACACCGACGCCCAGTTCCTGATGCACTCCGCGCTGATCCTGCTGCCGTTCGGGCTGGCCACCGCCTGGATGCTCGGCCGGCTCGCCGGCTGGCCGGCGCTGCTGTGGGCGGCGAGCCCGCCGCTCGTGCTCTACGGCTTCCACAACTGGGAGCTGCCGGTGGTCGCGGCGTCGACCGCGGCCGTCTTCGTGGTGGCCCGGTACGAGCGGGTCCCGCTGCGGACCCGGGGGGTCGTCGCCGCGGTCCTGCTCGCGCTCGGCCTGTGCCTGAAGATCTACCCGGGCGCGTTCCTGCTCCCACTGATCGCGTACGTCTACACCGGCGGACGCGGCGGGCGCGAACTCCCGGTCACCGCGACGGGGCGCCGCGACCCGAGGGGTGCGCTGGCGGTGACCGCGGCGGCCGTCGGGACGGTGGTCGCGGTGAACCTGCCGTTCGCCCTGGCCGGCTACCAGGGCTGGCGCGCGTCGTTCACGTTCCAGTCCGTGCGCGAGGCCGACATCACCACCAACTCGATCTGGTACTGGGGACTGCGGCCGCTGTTCACCTCGACGGAGGGCCCGGACAGCACGTACGCGCAGGTGGTCTCCGTCGCGTCGCCCGCCCTGGTCCTCGCGGCCTTCGCCCTCGCCCTGTGGCTCGGGCACCGCCGCTACCGCCGCGACGGCACCTACCCGTGGGTCGCGGTGAGCGCCGCGATGCTGTGCGGGTTCATGGAACTGCACAAGGTGCACTCGCCGCAGTACACGCTGTGGCTGCTCCCGTTCCTGGTACTGCTGCGGGTGCCCTGGTCGCTGGTCGGCGCCTACCTGGTCGCGGACCTGGCCGTCGGGATCGGGGTGTTCCGCTACTTCGACGCGCTCTACACCGGGACCGACGCGACGGCGCTCGAGTTCGTCGTGCAGGCCGGGGTGTGGGGGCGCGCGGCACTGCTGCTGGCGCTGTTCTTCCTGTTCCTGCGGGCGCCGCTGCGCCTCGAGCCCCCGCCGCCCGAGCCGGACGAGGCCGAGCCCCCGCCGCCGACCCCCGAGCGCGCCCCCGTGCCGGTCCGGGCGCTGGCCGCCGACCCGCGCTGACGCCCCTCCGCCGTCAGCCGGCGGCGACCGGAACCGGGGCCTGTGACCATGCCACCGGCCTGGCCGGCGGTCGCAGCCATCCCGGCAGCCAGCCGGGGTGTGCGTCCGGGGCGCCGTCGAGCACCCCGCCCGCCGGGTCGTCCACCCCGCCGCGGCGCACCAGGTCCGTCGCCGGCCGGTAGATCTGCCGAATCACCAAGGCGCACAACGCCAGAACCGCGAGGTCGCGGACCACCACCGTCGCGGTGAACCACTGCTCGGGCAGCCCCTTGTTGCCGACCCCGAGGTAGTAGTACATCCGGGGCACCCAGACCAGTGCGTCGATCGTCATCCACGCCAACAGGATTCGTCGGTGCGGCAGCGCCAGCACGGCCAGCGGCACCAGCCACAGCGAGTACTGCGGGCTCCACACCTTGTTGGTCAACAGGAAGCCGGCGACCAGCAGGAAGCACAGCTGCGCGACCCGCGGCCGCCGCGCCGCCGTCAGGGCGACGTACCCGATGCCCACGCACACCGCGACGAACAGCACCAGCGACACCGCATTCAGGTTCGTCGGTGCCTCACCGCGCGCCAGCGCGCCGTCGAACCCGGTCCACCCGGTGAACGAGCTGACCACGTTGTAGAGCGAATCCGGGTCCGCGCCGCGCTCGGAGTTGAGCCGGAAGAACTCCCGCCAGCCGTCCGGGAACGCCGCGGCGACAGGAAGGTTCACCGCCAGCCAGGCCGCCGCGGCGGCCGCCGCGGCGCGCCACCAGAATGCCATCCGGCCGGCCCGCAGGCACAACACCAGCAGCGGGCCCAGCAGCAGCAGCGGGTACAGCTTGGCCGCGCCGCCCAGGCCCAGGAGCACCCCGGCGAGCACCGGCCGGCGCCGCGCCCAGGCCAGCAGGCCGCCGCCGGCGAAGGCCGTGGCGAGCGGGTCGAAGTTGGTGAAGGCGTGCACCACCACCAGCGGCGAGCACGCGACCAGGGCGGCGTCCCAGATGCGGCGGCCGGCCAGCATCACGGTCGCCCACACCGTCACCAGCCAGGCCAGCGCCAGGCCGAACGCGACGACGTTGAAGTACACAACCACCTGCAGCGCGCCGGGCAGCCAGTGGACCGAGTCCCACGCCTTGGCCACCGCCATGGAGCCGTACTGGTACAGGCCCGAGAGCACCGGGTACTCCATGTACCGCGTGGTCACCGAGCCGTCGGTGTTGGTCTCCTCCCACGACTTCTTGTACGGGAACGCGCCCTCGTTGAGCCGTTCCGCCCCGTAGAGCGGCACGGTGTCCGAGTAGCACAGCGCCGTGTACTGACGGCTGCCGCTCCAGTCCAGGCCGAGCGCGCCGTCCGGGCCGTTCGGCGCCTGCTGCAGGCAGGCGGCCTTCGTCGACCACCCCATCGCCAGGAACACCAGCGCCAGCAGCAGGATCACCCGCAGCGGCGTGAGGAACCGGGTCCGGCCGATCAGCGCGTGCCGGCCGACCGGACCGCCGATGACCCCGCTGAGCTGGGCGGTCAGTGGGTCGGTGCGGCTCGGCAGGTCCCGTCCGGGCACCGACCGGACGTCGGCTGCCAGCGGTGCCGGCGACACCACCCCCGCGTCGTCCACGGCGGTCTGTCCCTCTGAGTCCTCGGCCACCGTGGCGACGTTACCGACCGGCTCGTTCCCCGGGGTCAGTTGCGTCCCTACGGGGTGGCCTGTCTGACACCCCCGCCGGCGCCACCCGTGCCGGTGCCGGTACCTCCGCCGGTGCCGGTGCCGGTGCCGGTGTCGTCGTCCTCACCGACCAGCGGCTGGCCCGGTGACCGCGCGGGCGCCGGGACCGTCGTCGGGGCCGCGGTCGTCGGGGCCGGCTTGAGCCCGGGGATCGGGATGGTCACGCCGGGCAGGATCTCCACCGGACGGGTGGTCACCTCGACCGGCGGAATGGTCAGCGGCGAGGCGCTCGGCGTCGTGGTCGGCGCCGCCGCGGTGGTCTTCGGCGGGGTGTACGGCGCCGTGTAGGCCGGCACACCGGCCTGACCGGCGATCGGCTCCGGCGTCGGGAAGGACTCGACCTCGGTGCCCTTGAGCGCGCCGTCCATCGTCGCCTTCCAGATGTCCGACGGCAGCCCGGAGCCGTACATCAGCCCGCCCGAGCTGGTCTTCAGCGGCAGACCCTGCTCGGTGCCCACCCAGACCGCCGTCGCCAGCGACGGCGTGTAGCCGACCATCCAGGCGTCCTTGTTCTGGCCGGTGTCGCCGAGCTGCGCGGTGCCGGTCTTCGCCGCGGACGGCCGCCCGCCCGCCAGGCCGTGGTTGCGCGAGTACGCGGCGATCGGCTGCAACGCCGAGGTCACGTTGTCGGCGACCGCCGGCTTGAGCCGGGCCTCGCCGGGCGTCGCGGTGCCGCGGTCGAGCAGCACGGTGCCGTCGCCGGTGACCACCTTCTGGATGAAGTGCGGGGCGCGGTAGACGCCGGACGCGGCCAGCGTCGCGTACGAGGACGCCATGTCGATCACCCGGGACTGGTACTGCCCCAGCACGATGCCGTACTCCGAGGACCCGTTGGGCTCCTGCAGGGTGATACCCGCCACCGGCGGGATCTCCTTGGGGATGCCGGCCTTGTGCGCGATGTCGGCGATCTTGTCGGGGCCGTCCTCGATGGACATCATCTGCCGGTAGAAGCTGGTGTTGAGCGACCGCTTCATCGCCTCCGCGATGGTGCAGGTCCCGCAGGACTCGCCCTCGACGTTGGTGATGGTGATGCCGCCGATCGTGAGCGGGCCGCTGTCGTACATCTTCGACAGCGGGATGCCCTCGTCGAGCGCCGACGCCAGGCCGAATACCTTGAACGACGAACCGGTTTGGAGGCCGGCCTGCGCGAAGTCGTACCCGGATCCCTCGGTGCCGCCGTAGTAGGCCTTCACCCCACCGGTATTCGGGTCGACGGACACCACTGCGGTCCGCAGGTCCGGGTCCTCGCCCTCCATGTTCTTGGCGACCGCGTTCTCCGCGGCCTCCTGCGCCTGCGCGTCGATGGTGGTGGTGATCTGCAGGCCCTCGGTGTTGAGGACCTGCTCGTTGATGCCGTTGGCGGTCAGTTCCTGCAGCACCTGTCCGCGGATCAGGCCGGCCGGGCCGCTGCCCTCGGCGCCGGTGTCCGACTCCGAGAGCGGGACCACGCGGGGGTAGACCATCCCGGCCCGGTCGCTGCTGGTGAGGGTCTTCGCATCGACCATGCCGTCGAGCACGTATCCCCAGCGCGTCTGTGCGCCGGTCGGGTTGGTCGACGGGTCCAGTCCGTACGGCTGCTGGATGCTCGATGCCAGCACCGCGCCCTCTTCGACGGTCAGCTCCTCGACGGGCTTGCCGAAGTACGCCTGCGACCCGGCCGCGATGCCGAACACGCCCCGACCGAAGGGGATGGTGTTGAGGTACGCGGCGAGGATGTCGTCCTTGGACCACTGCTGCGCCATCTTCGCCGCGATCACCAGCTCACGCATCTTCCGGGTGATCGAGCGCTCGTTGCCGACCATCGCGTTCTTCACGTACTGCTGGGTGATGGTCGAGCCGCCGCCGGCGCTCTCCTTGCCGAGCACGTTGTCGCGCGCGGCGCGGACGAAGCCCGACACCGAGAAGCCCGGGTTGGTGTAGAAGTCACGGTCCTCGGCGGCAAGCACCGCGTTGCGCACGTGCAGCGGGATCTGGTCGACGGTGACGTCGGTGCGGTTGCCCTCGGGCGGCACGATCTTGCTCAGCACCGAGCTGCCGTCGGCGGCATAGATGGTCGCGACCTGGTTGGTCTTCATGTCGCCGGGCTTGGGCACGTCGACCACCAGGTAGGAGATCATGAACGCCAGCATCGGGATGACCATCCCCAGCGCGACGAGGCCGTACGCGGTGCGCCGGACGATCTTCCAGCGGCTCGACTTGGCCTTCTTCGGCGGCTTCGGCGGCTGGCCGCCGGACGACCCGCCCGAGCGACGCGCGGCCGGCGGCGGGCCGGCCGGGGGACGACCGCCGGGGCCCTTGCCGCCGCCCGCGGCAGTGCGCGGCGCTGCGGGACGCGGGGCCGCCGGGCGCGGCGGCTGCCCGCGCACCGCGTTGCTGGGCTGCGCGTAGTTCGGCTGCGGGTTCGGACGCGGCGCACCGGCCTGCGGGTACCCGGCCGGGTTGGGCCGGCCCTGGCCTGCCTGCGGGTGCGGCTGCCGGGCGTAGTCAGGCTGCGAGTACCCGGGCTGGCGCCCGCCCGGCGGCGGGCCACTCGGCCGCGGCAATCCGGTGGGTCGACCACCCTGCCCGTTGTCGTAGGGGGAACTCACGTAGGAATCTCCAGTGCTCGCGTTGACACGGCTGTGTCACTCGGTGTCAGCCACATGGCTTTCGGTCAAGGGCTTCGGGCTCACTCGCTCGCGGTGCGCCTGCTCGGGGATCGGGGCGGTCGACTGCGGGTCTGTTTGGGTACCGGGATCGATCCGAGAACGTACGACTGCACCAGGTGGTTCCAACTGCAGGTTCGGCACACCTCGACGACGTGCACCGAGAACTCCTCCTGCGTGGTCGCCAGTCGAACCAGTTCCTCGGACGTGCGGGCCGATCCCGAGATCGCACCCAGCTTGTCCCCGAACACCCACGATACGAGCGTGAGCTGCTCTTTCCGGCAGATCGGGCAGGTGATGTCAGACGGCCGGCCGTGGAATTTCGCGGCGCGCAGCAGGTACGGATCGGCGTCACACACTTCCTTGACGCCCGTCTGGCCGGAGTACACCTCGGCCAGCAGGGATCGCCGCTGGAGGGCGTAGTCCACCACCTGCCGCTGCAATCGCACGTGCCCAGCGTACGTGGGCAAGGCCGCCCGGTCTCGGGTCGGACGGCCATTTCGAGGCGACACGCCGGGCAAATCGCCAAGAAGATCGGGGCATGCGGCGTGACGGTTCCCACAATCTCGATCGACGTCACGCACGCCCATGATTCCCGGCCGCCCCAGCAGTCCGATCCGACCCGCGCCCGCGACGTCACCGAATGCCTCGCTCACGCAGACCGAAGGGGTGTGACATTCAGTCGATCCGGCGACACTGTCCGGGCACGACACGTCACGGACAACACAACTTGTTCGTGTGTCCGTATATATCGGTGCGATATAGTTTGTAATCGCATCATGCGGTTAGGTTTCGACGACTCAGGAGGTGTGGCGATGCTCGAACTGGCGATTCTCGGGCTGCTCCTCGAGTCGCCGATGCACGGATACGAGCTGCGTAAGCGGCTGACCGGCCTGTTGGGGGCGTTCCGCGCCTTCTCCTACGGCTCCCTCTACCCGACGCTGCGACGCATGCAGGCCGACGGGTCGATCGCCGAGGACACCGGTCCGACGGGCACCGTCATTCGACGCGCCCGGCGTGTGTACGCGCTCACCCCCGAAGGCCGGGAGCGGTTCGCCAAGCTCGTCGCCGACACGGGACCGCAGAACTACACCGATGACGGATTCGGCGTCCACCTCGCCTTCTTCAGTCGCACCCCCGCCGAGGCGCGGATGCGGATCCTCGAGGGCAGGCGGCGCCAGGTCGAGGAGCGCCGGGAATGCCTCCGCGACGCGATCGGGCGGGCCAGCGGCTCACTCGACCGGTACACCCGCCAGCTTCACCAGCTCGGACTCGAGTCGAGTGAACGCGAGGTCCGCTGGCTCAACGAGCTGATCGCGGCCGAGAACACATCAACTGCAGCACTCAAGAAAGAAGGAGAACCCGACCATGGGTGAGAACAGCACCGCGGTGCGCGTAGCCATTGTGGGCGTGGGGAACTGTGCCTCGTCCCTGGTCCAGGGCGTGCAGTACTACAAGGATGCCGACGAGAACTCGACCGTCCCCGGTCTGATGCACGTCAAGTTCGGCCAGTACCACGTTCGCGACGTCGAGTTCGTCGCCGCCTTCGACGTGGACGCGAAGAAGGTCGGGTTCGACCTGTCCGAGGCGATCCTCGCCAGCGAGAACAACACCATCAAGATCGCCGACGTGCCGCCGCTCGACGTCCCCGTGCAGCGCGGCCCGACGCTCGACGGCATCGGCAAGTACTACGCGCAGACCATCGAGGTCTCCGACGCCGAGCCCGTCGACATGGTCGCCGCACTCAAGGCCGCCAAGGTCGACGTCCTCGTCTCCTACCTGCCGGTGGGCTCCGAGCAGGCCGACAAGTTCTACGCGCAGTGCTGCATCGACGCCGGTGTCGCGTTCGTCAACGCCCTGCCCGTGTTCATCGCGTCCGACCCGGAGTGGGCCGCGAAGTTCAAGGACGCCGGCGTCCCGATCGTCGGTGACGACATCAAGAGCCAGGTCGGCGCCACCATCACCCACCGCGTGATGGCGAAGCTGTTCGAGGACCGCGGCGTGGTGCTGGACCGCACGTACCAGCTCAACGTCGGCGGCAACATGGACTTCAAGAACATGCTCGAGCGCGAGCGCCTGGAGTCCAAGAAGGTCTCCAAGACCCAGGCCGTGACGTCGAACCTGACCGGTTCGCTGGCCGGCAAGGTCCACGACCGCAACGTCCACATCGGCCCCTCGGACTACGTCGAGTGGCTCGACGACCGCAAGTGGGCGTACGTCCGCCTCGAGGGCCGCGCCTTCGGTGACGCCCCGCTGAACCTGGAGTACAAGCTCGAGGTCTGGGACTCGCCGAACTCCGCCGGCATCATCATCGACGCCGTCCGCGCCGCGAAGATCGCGCTGGACCGCGGCATCGGCGGACCGGTCTACCCGGCCTCCGCCTACCTGATGAAGTCGCCGCCGATCCAGATGGCCGACGACAAGGCACGTGCCGACCTCGAGGCCTTCATCATCGGCGCCGAGTAAAAGCACTCAGCTGCACACTGTGGCGGTGGGCGGGTCTTCGGACTCACCCACCGCCACAGGTGTTTTCGGGCCAACTTCGACGCAGCCGGAAAGTCTGTGGACGACACCGGTCGCCGTTGCTACCGTCGTCGACATGGGCACACTCAATTCCTAGATCGGGACGCCGCGTCGAGCTTGCTCCGCGGCGGGTCCTGAGCGCACGCACCCCTCCCGACTCGGCGGGGTCGGTCGTGCGAGGACTCATTCCTCTCGATCACCCGGACAGCTTCCGGGGACAAGGACCGCACCCATGCCCGTCTCTCAGTTCTCCCTCCGTTCCGCCTCCAAGCGCTTCGGCGACCGCGCCGTCCTCGACGGCGTGGATCTGTCGATCTCGCCGGGCGAGAAGGTCGGTGTCGTCGGCGACAACGGTTCCGGCAAGTCGACCCTGCTCGCGCTGCTCGCCGGACGCACCCCTCCCGACAACGGTGAGGTCCGCGTCGTCGCACCGGGCGGCGTCGCGCACGCCGCGCAGTCGCTGGACCTGCCCGGCGGCGCGACCGTCCGGGCCGCGATCGACCACATCCTCCGCGACCTGCGCGCGCTCGAGGCACGTATCCGCGACGTAGAACAGCGTCTCTCCCTTGCCGCCCCGGACGAACTGGATGCGCTGCTCACCGAATATACTTCTGCCACAGTCCTTTTCGAGAGCATGGACGGATACACCGTCGACGATCGGGTCGACAGCGGCCTGCACGCCCTCGGCCTGCCGGGCCTCGACCGGTCTCGCCGCCTCGGTACGCTCTCGGGCGGGGAACAGGCCCGCCTGGCGCTCGCCACGAGCCTGGCCTCGAACGCCGAACTGCTGCTGCTCGACGAACCCACGAACGACATCGACGACACGGCCGTCGAGTGGCTCGAGGAACGCCTGCTCACCCACCGCGGCACGGTCGTGACGGTGACCCACGACCGCGCGTTTCTGTCGCGCCTGACGCCGGTGATCTTGGAGGTGGCCGAGCGCGGGGTGCGGCGCTACGGCAACGGCTACGACGGATACCTCGCGGCGCAGGCCGACGAGCGGCGGAAGCGGTTGCAGCAGTATGAGGAATGGCGGTCTGAACTCGTGCGCAACACACGACTCGTCGCGGCGAATGCGTCGCGGCTCGAGGCGATCCCCCGCAGGCAGGAGAAGGCCGGGTTCGGCCATGGGGCGTTCCGGGCCCGGGGCCGCGACCACGGGGCGATGGGACGGATCCGCAACGCCAAGGAGAGGATCGAACGACTCACACTGAATGCCGTAGCGCCACCACCGGATCCGCTGCGGTTCACCCCCTCCCTGTCCGCACAGGTCCCGCGATCGCCCGACGGCCCGCTGGTGCGACTGCACGACGTGCGCGTCGGATCCCGGCTGACGGTCCCCGAACTCGAGGTGCCGGCCGGGGGTCGACTACTGGTGACCGGCCCGAACGGCGCCGGCAAGACGACGCTTTTGAGGGTGATCGCGAGCGAGATCGCGCCCGACAGCGGCGAGGTGTGTGCACCGGCCCACGTCGGGTTCCTGCGGCAGTCCGGCGGTACGTGGCCCGCGGCGGTGACGCTCTCGGAGGCCTTCTCCGCGCGGCGGCCCGGCTGCTGCCCGGACGACGCTGCCGCGGAACTGCTCTCGCTCGGCCTGTTCCGGCCCGACGACCTGCATCGGCCGCTCGCGGAACTGTCCTTCGGGCAGCGCCGGCGGCTCGAGGTGGCGCTGCTGGCGACCTCGGGCGCCGAACTGCTGCTGCTGGACGAGCCCACCAATCACCTGTCGCCGGCGCTGGTCGAGGAACTCGAAGAGGCCCTCGACTCGTTCGCGGGCACCGTCGTCCTGGTGACCCACGACAGGCGGATGCGCCGACGGTTCCGCGGCGAGATCCTCCCCCTCGGAGGTGCGGCCGGCAGGGGAGTGGGGGGACCTAGCCCGAGGTTCGGGCTGCGTCGAAGTTGACCCGAAAACACCTGTGGCGGTGGGCGAGTCCAAAGACCCGCCCACCGCCACGCGGCTGGTCGGCCTCAGCCGGGCAGCGGGATCACCACACCCGGAAGGATCTCCACCGTCCGCGGACCGGCAGGCGGGGGCGGCGGGACGATGGCGGGCGGCACCACCGGCGGCGGCACCACCGGCATCTCCAGGACCGGGGCGGGCGCGGGCGCGGGGGGTGGCACCACCGCGGCCGGGTCGCGGCCGCCGGCGCCTGCGCTCACGCCCGCGTTCGCATTCGCATTCGCATTCGCGTTCGCGTTCGCATTCGTCGAACCGCCGGACCCGCTGCCCGAATTGGCGGGCACCCCGGCCTGGCCGCCGATCGGCTTCGGCCACGGGAAGGACTCCCAGTCGGTGTCGTCGAGCGCCCCGTCCATCGTCCCCTTCCAGATGTCCGACGGCAGCCCCGACCCGTAGACGGAGCCGCCCCACCTGGTCACGATGGCCTGCGGCTGCGCGCCGCCCACCCACACCGCGGTGGACAGCGACGGCGTGTAGCCGACCATCCAGGCGTCCTTGTTCTGCCCGGTGTCACCGAACTGTGCGGTGCCGGTCTTCGCCGCCGACGGTCGCCCGCCGGCCAACGCGTGCCCGTTGGAGTACGACGCGATCGGCAACATGGCCTGGGTGACGTTGTCCGCGACCGCCGGGTCGATCCGCTGCTCGCCCGGGTCCGGCGCGCGGTCGAGCAGCACCCGGCCGTCGGCGGTGACCACCCGTTGCACGAAGTGCGGTGCCCGGTACACCCCCGACGCGGCGAGCGTGGCATACGCAGAAGCCATGTCGATCGGACGAGTCTGATACTGCCCCAACACGATTCCGTCCTCTGGCGGACCCCCGTCCTGGCTCAGGGTGGGGCCCTCGAGTCCGGGGATCTGCATCGGGATGCCGGCCCGGTGCGCGACGTCGGCGATCCGCTCCGGGCCGTTCTCCAAGGACCGGGTCATCCGGTAGAAGCTGGTGTTGAGCGACTGCTTGAGTGCCTGCGCGATGGTGCAGGTCCCGCAGCTTTCGCCGGCGACGTTGGTGATCTCCACCCGGCCGACGGTGAGCGGGGCGCTGTTGTACATCGTCTGCAGCCCCTGGCCGTTCTCGAGCAGCGCGGCGAGGCCGAACACCTTGAACGACGACCCCGTCTGCAGCGGCGCCTGCGCGTAGTCGAAGCCCGCACCGTCCGCGCCGCCGTAGTACGCCCGGACCCCGCCGGTCCGTGGGTCCACCGAGACCACCGCGGCCCGCAGCTCGGGTGGCTCGCCGTCCATCGTGGTCGCCACCGCGTCGAGCGCCGCGGCCTGCGCGGTCGCGTCGATGGTGGTGGTGATCTGCAGACCCTCCGTGTTGAGTTCCTGCTCGCTGATCCCCGACGCGGCCAGTTCCTCGAGCACCTGGGCGCGAATCAGCCCCTCCGGTCCCCGCGCCGCGTTGGCGTCGACGAGTTGTGCGAGCGGCACCACCACCGGGAACTCGATCGCCGCCCGGTCCGACGCGCTCAGCGCGCCGAGGCCCACCATCCCGTCGAGCACGTAGTTCCACCGCGACTCCAGCCCGGCCCGATTGGTCTCCGGGTCCAGTCGGGAAGGACTCTGGATCACCGACGCCAGTACCGCGCCCTCGGCAACGGTCAGCTCCCCGACGGGTTTGTCGAAGAACGCCTTGGACGCGGCGGCGATGCCGTACGCGCCGCGACCGAAGTAGATGGTGTTGAGGTACGCGGCCAGGATGTCGTCCTTGGACCACTGGCGCGCCATCTTCGAGGAGATCACCAGCTCACGCATCTTGCGGACCAGGTTCCGGTCGGCACCCACCAGGGTGTTCTTCACGTACTGCTGGGTGATGGTGGAGCCGCCGCCCGCACTGGCCTTGCCGAGGACGTTGTCGCGGGCCGCCCGTACGAAGCCGGACACCGAGAAACCGGGATTGGAGTAGAAGTCGCGGTCCTCCGCGGAGAGCACCGCGGTCCGCACGTGCTCTGGGATGTCGGTCAGCTCGACCTCTGTCCTGTTGCCTTCCGGCGGGACGACTTTCGTGATCGTCGAGCCGTCGGTGGCGAGAATGGTCGCCACCTGGTTGGTGCGCATGTCGGCCGGCCGGGGCACCACCGCCAGGCCGTACCCGATGGCGAACGCGACGGCAGGGAGGATGACCAACAGCAGCACCGCCGCGACCGCGGACCACATCAGCAGTCTGCGGCGCCTCCCGCCCGGTGGGGGAGTGGGCTCGTCGCCCGACCCGTCCGGGGGTCGACCCGAGCCTCCACCCGGGGAGTCTCGGCCAGGGGGCTGAGCACCCGGCGGCTGAGCGCCGACCGAACGCGCACCTGGAGGCTGACCACCCAGAGGCCGAGCACCCGGGGGACCCGGAGGCCGTCCACCCGGCGGCTGACCGGCCGGAGGGCGCCCGCTCAGGGGCTGCCCACCTGGGGGAGGCCCACCTCGTGCGCCCGGAGGTCGCACACCGGGTGGACGACCACCTGGAAGCTGAGCACCTGGCGGACGACCACCCGATGCCCCCGGGGGCGAATCACGCTGCCCCGACTGGGGCACGACTCGATGCGCACCAGGGGGTGACCCGCGCTGCGCACCCGGAGGCGACCCGCGCTGCGCACCTGGGGGCGACCCGCCCGACGGACCGTCGCCGCCCGGGGTGTCCGGGGGCGGCTGGTGATGTTCCGAGGTCTCGTCGGGGGGGGAGCTCACATTCAGTCTCCTGGCGTCAGGAAATGATGCTTCGTCTTCGCATCCTCACACCACCAGCCCGGACAATCCACCCAGACACGCGCCCCGACGCGACCGAGTCCGTCAGGTGCGACTGCGTGCGCGCACCGCCAGCGCCAGCGCCACCACCAGACCCAGCAGCACCAGCGACGGCGTCGCCCCCGGCTCCCCGCGCACGATTCCGACCACCACCGCGAGGAACGTCATCACGGTGAAGAAACCGAGCAGCCCGATCAGCATCTCGAGCTGCTGGCGCCGGCGCGCCCGGTTCACGACCCGACGCCGGTCACGACTTGACGCCGCCCGCGGTCAGGCCCGAGACAATCCGTCGCTGGAACAGCAGCACCATGATCACCAACGGGATCGTCACCAGGGTGCCCGCGGCCATGATCGCCGCGTACGGCTGCTCCCACGAGTTGGCCCCGGCGAAGCGTGCGATCGCGACCGTGACCGGCTCGGTGGCCTCCGTCGACAACAGGCTGGCCAGCATGAATTCGTTCCAGGTGGCGATGAACGCGAGGATCGCGGTGGTGAACAGCGCGGGCGCGGCCAGCGGCATGATCACCAGCCGGAAGGCCTGGCCCCGGGACGCGCCGTCGATACGGGCCGCCTCCTCGAGCTCCCACGGCAGGTCCGAGAGGAACGAGGTGAGCGTGTAGATGGTCAGCGGCAGCACGAACGAGATGTTCGGGATGATCAACGCCTGGTACTGGCCGATCCAGCCGAGGTCGCCGAACAGCTGGAACAGCGGGGTCACCAGCGCGACGGTGGGGAACATCGAGGCGCCGAGGATGATCCCGGTGACCAGGTACTTGCCGCGGAACTCGATGCGCGCCAGCGCGTACGCGGTGAAGACACCGAGCAGCAGGCCGACCGCGGTGGTGGCCGCGCCGATGATCAGGCTGTTGACGATCGCGCCGAGGAAGTCGTTGCCCTTGTCGGTGGCCAGGGCCGCCCGGAAGTTGTCCAGGGTCAGCGTCGTCGGCCACGGCGAGGTGTCGAAGGTGTCGGCGACCGGCCGCAGCGCGGTGACCACCATCCAGTAGAACGGGGCCAGGCCCCACAACAGGATCACGATCACGCCGAGGTAGGTGCGTGCCGCCGGGGCGACCCGGCCCCGCCTACGCACGCGCGCCGGTTCGTCGCTGGGCTTGACGGGCGACTTCGCACGCTCGTCGCCGATATTGACGGGCGACTTCGCGCGCTCGTCGCTGCGGTGCCGTCCCGCCATCACGACTTGGCTCCCTTGCGCTGCTCGTCCTGGGTGCGCACCGCGTTGGCACCGAGGAACTTCACCATGATGTAGGCGACCGCAAAGATCGCCAGGAAGATCAGCGTCGACAACGCCGACGCGCTCTGCAGGTTGCCCTGACGGATGTCGGCGATCGCCAGGATCGACCACGTCGTGGTCGGGGTCCCGCCGGAGGTGCCCGCGAGGATCGCCGGCAGGTCGTACATGCGCAGTACGTCGAGGGTGCGGAAGAGCACCGCGACCATCAGCGCCGGCTTGACCAGCGGCAGCGTGATCGACTTGAACCGCTGCCAGGCGGTCGCACCGTCCACCCGGGCGGCCTCGTAGACGTCCTGCGGGATCATCTGCAGGCCCGCGAGGATGAGCAACGCCATGAACGGCGTCGTCTTCCACACGTCCGCGACGATCACCGCGAACCGCGAGGCCCACGGGTCGGTGGTCCAGGCGATGGAGGTGCCGAGCAGGCTGTTCGCGACGCCGTTCTCCGCGAAGATGAAGAACCACAGCTTCGCGGTGACCGCGGTGGGGATCGCCCACGGGATCAGCACACTGGCACGCAGCAGCGAGCGGCCGAAGAAGTTGCGGCCCATGATCGTCGCCATCCACAGGCCGAGGAGCACCTCGATGGACACGGTGACGACGGCGAAGAAGAAGGTGACCCCGACGGACGGCCAGAAGTCCGAGCCGAGGGTGCCGGGCGGGCAGGTGCCCGCACCGGATCCGCAGTTGCCCGTCAACCACATCAGGTAGTGGTCGAACCCGGCGAACCCGCCCTCCACGAAGCGTCCGGTGTCCGGGTCGACGCCCTTGTTCTTCTGGAAGGACAGGTAGATCGCCTGCAGCACCGGGTAGACGATGACGACGGCCAGGATCACCATCGTCGGGGCGATGAGCCACACCGCCCGCAGGTCGCGCTTCCGCTTGGGTGCGGAGGGCACGCCGTCGGGCGTCGGGGGGTCCACGACGGGGACGCCGCGGCCGGAGTCGATCACTCCGGCCGCGACGCGACCCACGTCGGCTGGCCTCGGCTCGGCAGAGTCAGCCATCGTTGATTTACCTGGTCCTCGTCTCGAAAGCGGTCTGCCGAACCGGATGGTGCCGGCCGGGTGTTACTTGGCGGCCTGCACGATGGCGGCGGACATGTTGGCGGTCGCCTCGTCGACGGTCGCCTTGCCGGTGAGCGCGGCGGTCGCGTTGTCCTGGATGGCCTTCGAGATCGCGCTGTAGTACGGGGTGACCGGACGCGGCTTGGCGTTCTCGAGTGCGGACTTGAGCGCGGGCAGGTACGGGTACTTCGCGACCAGCGCCGGGTTGTCGTACACGGACTTCAGCACCGGCGGGAACGAGGCGTCCGCGAAGGACATCTGGTTCTCCTCGTTCTGGATGAAGGCGATGAAGTCACGCGCGGTGGCCTTGTTCTTCGAGTACACGTTGATGCCGTCGTTGTAGCCACCGACGGTGGACGCGCCGGCACCCGCCGGGCCGACGATCGGCGCGACGCCGACCTTGCCCTTCACCGCGGAGCCCTCTTCCTCGGCGTTGGTGTACATGTACGGCCAGTTGTAGGCGTACATCGACTCGCCGCCGACGAAGGCCAGGTTGGTCTCCTCCTCGGTGAAGCTGGTGGAGCGCTTGGCGATCTGACCGCCGGTGTAGGCGTCGACCATCGCCTGCAGGCCGGCCTTGGCCTGCGGGGACTCGACCTCGGGGGTCTTGCCGTCCGCTCCGACGACCGCGCCGCCCCAGGAGTTGATGAACTGGGTGCTGTTGACGGTCAGGCCCTCGTACTGCTTGAGCTGGGTGACCAGGCAGTCCTGGACGCCCTTCTCGGTGGCGACCGCGCAGCTGTCGGTCAGCGCCTTCCAGTCCGCGGGGGCGGCCGGGGCCAGGTCCGTGCGGTAGTAGAGCAGCTGGGCATTGGTGTTCTGGGGGCCGGCGTAGACCTTGCCGCGGTAGGTGGCGGACTCGACGGTCGCGGGCAGCAGGCCGGAGGTGTCGAGGGCGAGCGAGCCCTCGAGCGGCTGCAGCCAGCCGTTGGCCGCGAACTCCGCGGTCCACACCACGTCCAGGGCCATCACGTCGTAGTCGGCGTTGCCGGCCTCGAGCGACTGGACCAGCTTGTTGCGCTGGTCGTCGGCCTCACCGGGGAGCTCCTTGAGCTCGACCTTCTCGTCCGGGTGGGCGGCGTTCCACTTCTCGATCACCGGCTGCAGCTTGTCGGTGTCGTTCTTGCCCATCGCGAACGAAATCGCGCCGCGACCGTCCAGGTTCTGGCCTGCGGCCTCGTCGACGTTGCCGCCGCCACCGCCGTCGCTGCTCGAACATCCGGTCAGCGCGAGCAGTGCCACGGCCGAAGCCGCCACCGCAATCCGCGAACGCGTCTTGAAAGAACGCATGGTCCACCTTTCGAAAGAGACGATCTACGGCCGTTGCCGGGCGCGAGCTCCACCGGGCCGAGGCATATGTCGTCGCCTACTTTGGCACGGGGCGAGGGTGATTTCCCTCATTACCCCCGCACTGGATCGGTCAGGCTCACCCCAGCCGGCAGCCGTCAGCCGCCGAGAACAGGTGCACCGCCGACGGGTCGACATGCAGCCTGACCAGCGCACCCTTCGCCGGCGGGCGACGCCAGTCGGCCCGGGCGACGATTTCCTGACCCACCCCGGCGAGGCTGGTGCGGCCGTAGATGTAGGCGTCGGAACCGAGCTCCTCGACCACGTCCACCTCCATCGGCAGGCCCCGGTCTGCCAACTCGAGGTGCTCGGGCCGCACACCCAGCACCACCTCGGTGCCGGTGGCGCCGGCCAGGGTGTCGCGGGGCACCGGGATCACGGTGTCACCGAGCAGCACCCCGCCGTCGGTGATCGGCAGCGTGAACAGGTTCATCGACGGCGAACCCATGAAGCCGGCCACGAACACGTTGGCCGGGCGCGAGTACAGCTCCCGCGGGGACGCGCACTGCTGCAGGACGCCGTCCTTGAGCACGGCGACGCGGTCACCCATCGTCATGGCCTCGACCTGGTCGTGGGTGACGTAGACGGTGGTGGTGCCGAGGCGACGCTGCAGCTGCGCGATCTGGGCGCGGGTCTGCACGCGGAGCTTGGCGTCGAGGTTGGACAGCGGCTCGTCCATCAGGAACACCTGGGGCTGCCGGACGATCGCCCGGCCCATCGCGACGCGCTGCCGCTGGCCGCCGGAGAGCGCCTTGGGCTTGCGGTCCAGGTACGGCGAGAGGTCCAGCAGTTTCGCGGTCTCCTCCACCCGCTGCCGGATCTCCTGCTTGGGCATCTTCGCGAGCTTGAGCGCGAAGCCCATGTTCTCGGCGACGGACATGTGCGGGTACAAGGCGTAGTTCTGGAACACCATCGCGATGTCACGGTCCTTCGGCTCCGACCCGGTGACGTCGCGGTCGCCGATCAGGATGCGTCCGGAATGCACCTCCTCGAGGCCGGCGAGCATCCGCAGCGAGGTGGACTTGCCGCACCCCGACGGCCCGACCAGCACGAGGAACTCGCCGTCCTCGATGTGCAGGTCCAGCCGGTTCACCGCGGGGGAGTCCGATCCGGGGAACAGGCAGGTGGTGGAGTCGTAGGTGACTGTCGCCATGGGTGTTCGTCGATCCCTTCACCGGCAGGAACGTTGCCGGACGATCCGAGTAGAGGGGTGGTCCGCGGCACAGTATCGCAGAGCCCGAATTCCTCCGGCGGCACGCAGGTTCTGTCGTCGACGCGCACACCATCGCCGTGCCATGTCGGTGCGCGGAGAACAAAAGCGTGCGCGACGGGGAGGACGCGCCGGTGGGCTGCCGAACCCGGGGCGACCGCACATACTTCGGACTACCGTTGAACGTGGCTTCGTCAGTCAGTGCCTTCCTTTCACACGAGGAGTACGCATGACCGTTCCCGTGCGCATCGGCGTCCAACTCCAGCCGCAGCACGCCCCCGACTACGCGCTGATCCGGGATGCGGTGCTGCGGGCCGAGGACATCGGCGTCGACATCGTCTTCAACTGGGACCACTTCTACCCGCTGGTCGGGGACCCCGACGGCGCCCACTTCGAGTGCTGGACGATGCTCGGCGCCTGGGCCGAGCAGACCGAACGGGTGGAGATCGGCGCGTTGGTCTCCGGCGGCGGCTACCGGAACCCGGACCTGTTGGCGGACATGGCCCGAACCGTCGACCACATCAGCGGCGGCCGGCTGATCCTGGGCATCGGCGGTGGCTGGTTCAAAAAGGACTACGACCAGTACGGCTACGAGTTCGGCACCGCGGGAACACGTTTGCGGCTGCTGGGGGAGAACCTGGCGAGGATCACCACCCGGCTCGGGGAGCTGAACCCCGCGCCCACCCGGCCGATCCCGATCCTGATCGGCGGCGGCGGCGAGCGCAAGACGCTGCGACTGGTGGCCGAATACGCCGATGTGTGGCACAGCTTCGCGAACCTCGACGCCCTCGTCCACAAGTCGCAGGTGCTGGCCGGGCACTGCGTCGACGTCGGCCGCGACCCCGGCCGGATCGCCCGGTCCGTGCCGTGGCCCGGGACCGAGACCGCGCAGGCCTTCGTCGACGCCGGGGTCACCCTGTTCACGGCGAGCGCCAGCGGACCCGACTTCGATCTGGACACCCTCGCCGAGGCGGTGCGCTGGCGCGACGAGCGGATGCCCGAGCCGCTCGCGGGGCTGGCCTGAACTCCGGTCCCGTGAGGCTCACCTCCGTGTCCGGGTCTCGTGCGGTGAGGGCGTGGGTCCTCGCGCTGCTGGCGATGCTGTTGGCGGTCGTCGCGGTCGGCTGCGGCCGGACCAGTACGCCGACGGACCTCTGCTCGCCGCCCGGCGTCGGTGCCGCCGCCGCGGCACCGACCAACCTCGACACCGCCGCCGCGTCGGCCGCCGAGGACCGCTACACCACGCCGACCACGAAGCCGCTGGACCAGATCGACGTGAACGCGCTCGGCCTGATCACCCCCGGCAAGATCAGCGTCGGCACCCTCTCCGACGCGCCGCCGAGCATCTGCGTCGACTCGTCGGGCACCTTCACCGGCTTCGACAACGAACTGCTGCGCGCCGTCGCCGACAAGCTGGGCCTGCAGGTCGAGTTCTCCGGCACCGAGTTCGCCGGGCTGCTCTCCCAGGTGGCGAACAACCGCTTCGACGTCGGCTCGTCCTCGATCACCACCACCGACGACCGACGCCGCACCGTCGGGTTCACCAACGGCTACGACTTCGGCTACTTCTCGCTGGTGACGCGCAACGACAGCCCGGTGAAGGGCTTCGCCGACCTCGACGCCGGCACCAGGATCGGCGTCGTGCAGGGCACCGTGCAGGACGACTACGTCGTCAACACCCTGGGGCTCGACCCGGTGAAGTTCCCCGACTACAACACCGCGTACGCGAACCTGAAGTCCGGGCAGATCGACGCCTGGGTGGCGCCGTCGCAGCAGGCCGAGGGCGCCATCAAGCCCGGCGACCCGACGTCGATCGTGCAGAACACCTTCAGCCTCAACAACTACGTGGGCTGGGCGGTGAACAAGAACAACCAGGCGCTGGTCGACGCCCTCAACTCCGGCCTGGACGCCGTCATCGCCGACGGCACCTGGTCGCGGCTCTACTCCGACTGGGTGCCGCGCCAACTTCCCGAGGGCTGGAAGCCGGGCAGCAAGGCCGCGCCCGAGCCACAGCTGCCCGACTTCGCGGCACTGGCGGCGGAGAAGGCGCCGGAGGGCAGCACCGAACAGGCCCAGCAGAAGTCGACGCTGGCCCAGCTGGGCGAGACCTTCTTCGACTGGGAGCTGTACCGGCGGGCGATCCCCGACCTGCTGACCACGGGACTGCCCAACACGGTGATCCTCGCGCTGACCTCCGGCGTGGTCGGCACCGTGCTCGGCATGCTGCTCGCCATCGCCGGCATCTCCCGGACCCGGTGGCTGCGCTGGCCGGCCCGCGTCTACACCGACGTCTTCCGCGGCCTGCCCGCGGTGGTCATCATCCTGATCGTCGGGCTCGGAGTGGGGCCGGTGGTCAAGGGGCTGACCGGGAACAACCCGTACTGGCTCGGCGCCGCGGCGCTGTCCCTGCTCGCGGCCGCGTACATCGGCGAGATCTTCCGCTCCGGCATCCAGAGCGTGGAGCCGGGCCAGCTGGAGGCCGCCCGGGCCATCGGCTTCAGCCACCGGCGGGCGATGAACCTGGTGGTGATCCCGCAGGGCGTCCGCCGCGTCCTGCCGGCGCTGATGAACCAGTTCATCTCGCTGATCAAGGACTCCTCCCTCATCTACTTCCTCGGCCTGCTGGCCACCCAGCGCGAACTGTTCGCGGTGGGACGAGATCTCAACGCGCAGACCGGAAACCTGTCGCCGCTGGTGGCGGCCGGCCTGTTCTACCTGGCCCTGACGATTCCGCTGACGCACCTGGTGAACTACATCGACAAGCGCCTGCGGACCGGCAAGGCCGACACTTCGGGCACGCTCGACCCGCTCGAGCAGGCCATCGTCGTGGAGAGGGGGTAGGCGATGACCGCACCCGCGGCCTCCGGATCGCTCACCGGCACCGGGCTGCACCTGTCGTTCGGCAAGAACAAGGTGCTGCGCGGGGTGGACGTCCACGTCGACGCCGGCGGCACCACCTCGGTGATCGGGCCGTCCGGCTCCGGAAAGTCGACGCTGCTGCGGGTCCTCAACCGCCTGCACGAGCCCGACCAGGGCGACATCCTGCTCGACGGACGGTCGGTGCTCGGCGACAACCCGGACGCGCTGCGACAGCGAATCGGCATGGTGTTCCAGCACTTCAACCTCTTCCCGCACCGGACCGTGCTCGACAACGTCGCGCTCGGTCCGCGCAAACTCCGCGGGATGTCCAAGGAGGAGGCCCGCGCGGCCGCGGTCGAGCAGCTCGAACTGGTCGGGCTGGCGCACAAGGCGCAGTCCCGGCCGGCCAACCTGTCCGGCGGGCAGCAGCAGCGGGTCGCGATCGCCCGGGCACTGGCGATGAAGCCGGAGATCATGTTCTTCGACGAGGCCACCTCCGCGCTGGACCCGGAACTGGTCAAGGGGGTCCTGGCGCTGATGGCCGACCTGGCCTCCAGCGGCATGTCGATGATCGTGGTCACCCACGAGATGGGTTTCGCCCGTTCTGTTTCCGACACCGTGACGTTCATGGACCAGGGCGTGGTGGTGGAGACCGGTGAACCGGACGCACTGTTCGACGACCCGCAGACCGACCGCCTGCAGGCGTTCCTGTCGCAGGTGCTCTGAGGGCTGCGTGCGACGCCCCGGGGTTAGGGTGGCCTCGTTGTCCCGCTGTTTACTTTGCCTTCTCTTTGCCCTCGCTTGCGGCTTCTACGGTCACCGGAGTTGACCCTCCGACCGGGAAGTTCCACGTGAAACTCAAGCCCCTCGCCCTGTTCGTCAGCCACGACGGAAAGTCGTCCCGGGCGTCGATCACCTGCCGGTACAAGTGCGGCGACGCCTGCTCGCACGCGGTGCCCAACACCTCAGGCGGCGAGTACTTCGGCGACATCGTGCGCACCGCGATGTCGCGGCGCGGCATGCTCAAGTCGGGTGCGGTCGCGGTGCTCGCGGTCGGTGCCGGCGGCGCGCTGACGGCCTGCGCCGACGACTCAGGCAGCGGCGTCGCCGACGCGGCCACGACGACGGCGGGCAGCGGCGGCGCGCCGACCGGCACCGCCTTCACCCCTGTCGCCCCGAACACCCAGGACGCCGTCGTGGTCCCGGCCGGCTACGAGCAGGCCGTCGTGATCCGCTGGGGCGACGCGGTACTGCCCGGCGCCCCAGCGTTCGACTTCGACAGGCAGAGCCCGCAGGCCCAGGAGATGCAGTTCGGCTTCAACAATGACTTCGCCGGGCTGCTTCCGGTCGACGGCCGGCCCCACACCTACCTGCTGGTGGTCAACCACGAGTACACGACCGAGCCGTTCATGTTCAAGGCCTACGACCCGGAGAACCCCACCGTCGAGCAGTTCCAGACCGCCCTCGCCGCGCACGGCATGTCCGTGGTCCAGGTCAAGGGCGCAACCGGAACCGGTTCACTGACACCGGAGTTCGGACCGAACAACCGACGGATCACCGCGAACTCCGAGTTCCTGGTGACCGGGCCGGCCGCGGGCAGCGAGTACCTGATGACCTCGGCCGATCCCACCGGCACCCGGGTGGTCGGCACCCTCAACAACTGCTCCGGCGGGATCACCCCCTGGGGAACAGTGCTCTCCGGCGAGGAGAACTTCAACCAGTACTTCGCGAACGCCGAACTGGTCACCGACCCCACGGTCGCGGCCCGGCTGAAGCGGTACGGCGTCGAGGGCGGCGCCAGCGAGCGTAAGTGGGAGCGCTTCGATCGCCGCTTCGACCTCGCGCAGGAACCGAACGAGGTGAACCGCTTCGGCTACGTCGTCGAGGTCGACCCGTGGGACCCGACGTCCACCCCGATCAAGCACACCGCGATGGGCCGGTTCAAGCACGAGGCCGCGACCATCCACGTCACCGACGACGGGACCGTGGTGGCCTACAGCGGCGACGACGAGCGCTTCGACTACATGTACAAGTTCGTCTCCGCACGAAAGATGATGCAGGGCAACGGCCAGGCCAGCATGCGCCACAACCTGACCCTGCTCGACGCCGGCACCCTGTACGTCGCGCAGCTCAGCGGCGACGAGCCCGCTCAGGTCGACGGCTCCGGGACGCTGCCCGCGGGTGGCCGGTTCGCGGGCACCGGTAAGTGGATCCCGTTGCTGCGCACCAACGTCGACGGGCGCGCCGAGTCGCTGGTGCCGGGCATGTCCGCCGCCGAGGTGGCGGTGTTCACCCGGCAGGCCGGGGACAAGGTCGGCGCCACCAAGATGGACCGACCCGAGGACTTCGAGCCCAACCCGAAGACCGGCAAGGTGTACGTGGCGCTGACCAACAACAGCAAGCGGGGAACCGAGGGCAAGGCCCCCGCCGACGCCCCGAACCCGCGCAACAACAACAAGAACGGTCAGGTCCTCGAGCTCGAGGACGACCACTCCGGCACCTCGTTCACCTGGAACCTGCTGTTGGTGTGTGGCGACCCGGCCGCCGCGGACACCTACTTCGGCGGCTTCGACAAGTCCCAGGTAAGCCCGATCTCGTGCCCGGACAACCTGGCCTTCGACCCCTACGGCAACCTGTGGATCTCCACCGACGGCAACGCCCTGAAGTCCAACGACGGCCTGTTCAGCGTCGTCCTCGACGGCGATCGCCGCGGCGAGACCAAGCAGTTCCTCACCGTGCCCAAGGGCGGCGAGACGTGCGGGCCGATCGTCGACGAGTCGCGCGTCGTGGTGTGTGTGCAGCACCCGGGCGAGCTGGACGGCGCGAGCGCCGACGCCCCGGCCTCGCACTGGCCGGACGGCGGCGACAGCCAGCCGCGGCCCTCGGTGGTGGCGGTGTGGAAGTCCGGCGGCGGCCGGATCGGCACGTAGCAGCGCCCACCTAGAGCTGTTGCCGCAGTAGGTCGGCCGCAGCGGTGATCGCGGTCCGGTCGGCCGGCTGGACGATGTCCCGAGTCGCATCGTCGACGATCAGCCGGAGCTGGCCCGCGATCGCCACGCGGCGGTCGGCCTCTGCCGTCACCACCGCACAGTCACGCAGGAGCCGGATGAGCGCGAGCGCCACGGTGGGCTCGCGCGAGCCGTAACGACGGATCTGGGCACACGCCAGGTCGAGGTAGTCTGCGAAGTCGTAGGCCGGCACCGTCACCGACCCGCCGGTGGTGGCCAGCACCAGGGGTCCGAGGTCGCGGCGGGCGAGAATCGACATCACCGCGGTGAGGTGGTCAACCGCCTGCACCGCGGTGTACGGATCGTTGATGGCCGGGGACAACGCTTTCGACGCGACGTCAACGAGCTGCCGTAGGCCGAAGGCCGCGTCCTGCTCAAGGGTCCGTTCGAAGCCGATCCGCACGGCCTGCTCGACGGCCGGGCCGACCTCGGCGGCGTCCACCACCCGGCCGGAGTTGCTCCACACCCATGCCAGCGGGGTGCTCACCGCCGCGACGTGATCGCCGGCCCGCACCGCGATTCGCACACTCACGTCGTGCAGCTCCGCGCCGGCCACCACGGCGTCGGCGTGCACGGCCTGGACGTAGCCCGTCAACGCCGAGGACACCACGACAGCCGTCGACAACACCCGCGGCGGCTGCGCCGACCCGGCGGAGTCCAGCAGTCCGTGCCGCACCACCTCACTCGTCTCGCGCTCCACCTTCCGCATGATCTCGTCGACCTGCATCGAGTGGGACAGGTGGTGCACCTCGTAGACGAGCGCGCCGAGACTGAGGAACAGCAGGGCGATCGCCCAGGTGACGGCGAGCCGCGGATAGTCGGAGGTACGGCCGCCCGCCGAGACGCCCACGGTGTACAGCCCGGCCATGCTGTACGCGAAGGTTGCGACGAAAACGCTGAGCACCAACTGGTTCGACCGGTCGCGGAGGAAATTCCGCAGGATCCGTGGCGAGAACTGGGTCGACGAGAGTTGCAGCGCCACCACGGTCAACCCCAGCACCAGGGCGATGACGGTGATCATCGTGCCGGCGGTGCCGATCAGCAGGGTGCGGGCGTCGTCGGGGGTGCCCTGGAAGGCGAGCCGGTACAGCCAGGTGTCCGGAGCGGGGTTCACACTCGACAGCAGCGACCCGAGCAGCAACGCGATCACCACGGCGATCGCGGGCAGGACCCACAGTGCGCCGCGCAGGTACTCCCAGGCGGCCTCGCGCCTCAGCACCCTCCGAATCGTACGCCGCGGGTGCGGGCGGATCGGCGCCTGAAATCCGCGGTCCGGGTCCTGACGTCCGGCTCCGTCCGCACCCGGGGCGTCACGGTCCGGGATCGGGCAAGATCGTCCGCATGAACGACGCGCGCTCGGCCCCGTCCACCCGTCGGCCGGGGCGGCTGCTGATCGCCGCGGTCGCCGCGGGGCTCGTCGCCCTCGGCCTGCGCCGGGCACTTACCCGGTTCCGGACCGACGAGGCGCTCAGCCGCGCCGAGTGGGTCGCCGACGGCGTCGGGCCGGACGACCTGGCCGGCTGACCGGTCAGCTGCTCCCGAACAGGCTGTTCGAGTACAACCCGATGGGGCCCATCGAGCCGCTGTAGAAATTGAGGTCGACGTTCCCGTTGACCCCGGCGATCCGGCCGGTGCTGGTGTACTGCCAGAACGCCCAGTTGCGCCAGCCGCCGGGCAGCGGGCCGGGTGCGTTCTGGCCGTTGTAGTCGGCGATCCACAGCGGGTAGTTGGCGAACTCGGCGGTGTTCGCCATCGCCGTGCGCCAGAAGTGGGGGTACGTGTAGATGATCGGCTGACGCCCGGTGATCGCCTGGACCGTGTTCAGGTAGCGGTGCGTCCAGTCGATGACCGCGGCGGGCGGCAGGCCCTTGGCGTCCTCGAGGTCCAGCACCGGCGGCAGCCCGCCCGGGCCGTTGACGGCGACCGCCGTCGTCGCGAAGTAGGACGCCTGCGCCTCGGGGGAGAGCCGCACGTCGGCGTAGTGGTAGGCGCCCCGGGCGATGCCGGCCGCCCGCATGCCCAGGGCGTCCTGCACGAAGTACGGGTTGATGTAACCGAGGCCCTCGGTGGCCTTCACCATCGCGAACTCGTGGCCCGCCCCGCGGACCGCGAACCAGTCGATCCCGGACCCGCCCGGGTGCTGCCACGACGCCACGTCGGGGCCGTTCACCGGGTTCGCGTTGACCACACCGGGCGCCGCGAACGCCATCACACCGGCGAGCAGCACCGGCGCCAGACGGGCCACGGTTCGGACACGAGCTCGGCTCTTCGGTGTCATGATCCGAGACTAAACCGTGACGTGACGTTCGGCACGGTATCGGGCGGACCCGTTCCGGGTCCCGACACGAACCCGGTCAGCCCAGCCAGTCCAGGACCGCCGCGGCCGTCCACGACTGCTGCATGCTGCCGAGCGGTTCGCCGGTGAAGGGTTCGTAGTACTCGGCGAAGCTGCCGTCGCTGGCCTGCCGCAGCCCCTCCGCGCGCAGGTGCCGGGACCGCTCGGCCCAGCCCCGACGGGCGAAGGCCCAGGAGAACAGCCACGTCATCACCGGCCATACCGGGCCGCGCCAGTACTCCCGGGACCGGAAGTCGCCGGAGACCGGCGACGTCGACGGCGGCACCGCGAACCGCAGGTCCGGGTGTCCCGAGAACCGCGGGCCCTCGAAGGTCCGCAGCAGCGCACGTTCCGCGTCGCGGCCGAGCCCACCGCACAGCAGCGGCGCGAACATCGCCAGGGTCTCGGTGCCGATCCAGCGCCCGGTCCGGAGGTCGTGGTCGCGCGCGGCGCCGGTGCGCGGGTCCGTGGTCGCCACCACGCCGTTACGAAACCGTGCCGACCACTCGTGCAGGTCTCGGACGTCGGACTTCGGCGCCGCGTGCTCCTCGCCGATGGTGGCCAGGACGTCGCAAGCCAGGGAGAACACGGCGCTGACGAACACGTCCTCGACGGCGAAGCTCATTGCCGACACCAGCCCGGCGTCGTCGTAGCGGGCCTGCTTCATCTCCTCGAGCAGCCACAGGTAGCGGTCGTACTCGGCGTTGCTGGGCCGCTGCGACGGGTCCGCGACCACGTCGGTGTCCGCCCGGCGGTAGGGCGGGACAGGTCCGGGCACCACGTTCGAGTAGGCGGCGTCCCACCGCGGCGAGTTGTCCATCCCGGACTCCCACCCGTGGTAGAGCGTGATCCGGCCGACGCCCGTCGGGTCACGGGACTCGGCCAGCCAACGGTGCCAGCGCACCAGGTCGGTCCAGCGACGGTCCAGGAACTCCTCGGCCACCGCCCGGGTGCTGCGGCCGTGCCTGCGCGAGTGGTCGAGGATCCGCTGCACCGCGATCGCGTGCACGGGCGGCTGGGTGATCCCCGAGGTCCGCACGCCCGGCGGCGCCGCGGAGGCGAGGTCGGTGCAGGCCCAACGGTCGGGGCCGGGGAAGTAGCCGTCGACGCCCTCGGCGAAGACGATGTGCGGGATCATCCCGTTGCGCCACTGCGCCGAGAGCAGCGTGTCGAGTTCGACGACGGCGCGTTCCACACTGAGCGGGGCCAGCCCGACCGCGACGAAGGCGGCGTCCCAGCTCCACATGTGCGGGTACAGCCGCGGCGCGGCGCTGGTCATCGTCCCGAGGTCATTGCCGCGCAGCAGGTAGGCGGCCCGGGCCGAGAGTTGGGTCGGGGTGAATCCGGGGTCGGCCATCCACCCAGTCTGCGACCACACACGAAAGTTCGCCCGCCGGACGCGCTGCCGGGCGGGCCTGTCGGGGTCCGGCTCCTGTCACCCGCCGGACATGACCGGGGTCAGCCTGCGCGACGCAGCTCGTCGGTGCTGCGGAACACCAGCCGGCCGTTGTCGAGTTGGATGGCCCACCGACGGGCCAGCGCCCAGTCCCGCCCGTAGTCGGCTCCCTCGACCAGAGTGGCCGCGAAGTCGTCGACGATGACGCCGGGCTCGTCCTTGGACGCCTTCCCGCTCGGACCGGGATCCGCGCTGGTCAGCACCTTGTCTCCGACCGCGAGGGCCGGCTCCGGCTTGCCTGCGGCAGTCTTCGGGGCGCCGCCCTTGCCGGTGTCCGTCGTGCCCTCTGATTTGGCCCTCGAGGCCTTGCTTCCGTTGTCGGTCTTCATGCTCGCGACACTTCCTTCCTTCATAGGCCGTTCCGGGCGGAAGGTTGGTCGCCGGCCGCTCGGAACGTCGAGATGGCACGAGATGCGTAACTAGAATGTAGCCGACGATGCTGATGTCGGCCGATCTCGGCGGTCGCCCCCTCTCCGGTCCGCCCCGCACTCGCGCGGGCCCCAGATGTCGGTCAATGCCGCTCCCGGCGCTGGCCACGGCCACGCCCAGGCGCGTCGGAGAATGCAGTCATTTGTGATGCACATCTCACCGCACGGTCCAGTGTATGGACATCCCGCGCCCGCACGCAGTCGATCGACCGGTCGACTCGCCGAGACGGCACCGCGCTCGCGGACACCCTGCGGATGTCGGTGGGTCTGCTTATCGTCAGGAGAATGAGCCCACCCACCACCACGACCGCGATGATCAGTGTCAGGGGACTCGCGCGCACCTTCCAGACCAAGACCGGCCCCGTGCAGGCGGTCAAGGGCATCGACTTCGAGGTGCGTCCGGGCGAGATCCTGGGCCTGCTCGGCCCCAACGGGGCCGGCAAGACCACCACACTTCGGATGATCAGCACGCTCATCGAGCCGACCGCCGGGGATGCCGTCGTGTCGGGGGCCGACCTGCGCCGAGACCCACGCCTGGTCCGGTCCCGGATCGGGTACGTCGCGCAGGGCGGCTCCACGAACGACGAGGAACTCGTCATCGAGGAACTGGTGCTGCAGGCTCGACTGTTCGGGCTGAGCAAACGTGAGGCGATCGCGAACGCGGAGTCGCTGCTGACCACGCTGGACCTCGACGGCCTCGGCGGGCGCAAGTGCAAGCAACTCTCCGGCGGCCAACGCCGGCGGGTGGACATCGCGCTGGGCCTGGTGCACCAGCCCAACCTCATCTACCTCGACGAGCCGACCACCGGTCTGGACCCACAGAGCCGGGCCAACCTGTGGGACCACATCCGGTCGCTGCAGGCCGCCGGCACCACCATCGTGCTGACCACCCACTACCTCGACGAGGCCGACGCCCTGTGCGACCGGATCCTGGTGATGGACCACGGCGAGATCGTCGCCGAGGGCACCCCCGACGAGCTCAAGCGCCGCATCTCCGGCGATGTGATCAGCCTCGAGATCGGGGCCGAGGACGCCGCCCGCGCGGTGCAGGTCGCGGCCGACACCCTCGAGCTGCGCTCCCAGTTCACCGAGGGACACCTGGTGCACCTCACGGTGGAGAAGGGCGACGCCGCCGTGGTGCCGCTGCTGCACGCGCTGCAGGCCGCCGGGATCGTGCCCGGCTCGCTCACCGTCAAACGCCCCAGCCTCGATGACGTGTTCCTCACCGTCACGGGCCGCTCGCTCCGGGATGGAGACCAGCCATGAGATTTCTCGACGAGACCGGCCTGATCTTCTGGGCCCACCTGCGCTCGAACCTGCGCAACCCGCTGTGGGTGCTGATCGGGCTGAGTCAGCCGGTGCTGTACCTGGTGCTGTTCGGCCCGCTGCTCGAGGGCGTCGGCGCCGGCCTCGGCGCGGGCACCGACCCGTGGCTGGTGTTCACTCCCGGCCTGATCATGCAGATCGGCCTGTTCGGCTCGATGTTCGTCGGCTTCGCCATGGTCTACGAACTGCGGGCGGGGATCATCGAACGGCAGCGCGTCACCCCGGCCAGCCGCGGCGCCCTGTTGCTCGGCCGGGTGCTCAAGGACATGGTGGTGCTGATGGTGCAGGCCACCATCCTGGTGCTGGTCGCGGTGGTGTTCTTCGACCTGCGGCCAAACGTGCTCGGTTTCGTGCTGACGCTGATCCTGGTCGCGATCATCGCGGCCGGCATGTCGTCGGCGTCGTACGCACTGGCGCTGGCGACCCGGTCCGAGGACTCGCTGGCCTCGGTGCTGAACATGGTGTCGGTGCCGCTGCTGCTGCTCTCCGGCATCCTGCTGCCGATGACGCTGGGACCGGGCTGGCTGCAGACCCTGGCCAGGCTGAACCCGCTCTCGCACACGGTCGACGCGGCCCGCGCACTCTTCCGCGGCGACTTCGGCTCCTCCGACGTCTATGTCGGGACCGCGATCACCCTCACCCTGGCACTGGTTCTGGGCCTGATCGGTGCCCGTACCTTCGCGAAGGAGAACGCCTGAGCGGTCGGCCGGTCGGTCGGCTGTGAGGTCCGACACCACCCTCCGATAACCTCGACAACATGCGACCGACTGCTTTGATCACCGGGGCCAGCCGCGGCCTCGGCTCCGCCATTGCCCGCGAGCTGGCCGCTGGCCACAACCTCCTGCTCGGCGCGCGCAAAGAGGACGCCCTGAAGGAGATCCTCACGGAGATCGAGGACGCGAAGCCGTTCCCGGCTGACCTGACCGACCACGCCGCGGTCGCCGAGGCCGTCAAGGGCATCGACCGGCTGGACGTGCTGGTGCACAACGCCGGCGTCGCCGACCTGGGCACCGTCGCGGACACTCCCGCCGAGGTGTGGCGGAACACCATGGAGGCCAACGTCATCGCGGTCGCGGAGCTGACCCGGCTGCTGCTGCCGGCGCTGCGCAAGGCGGGCGGCCACGTGGTGCTGATCAACTCCGGTGCGGGCCTGCGCGCCAACGCCGGATGGGGCCCCTACGCCGCCAGCAAGTTCGCGCTCCGCGCGTTCGGCGACGCCCTCCGGCTCGAGGAGCCCAAAATTCGGGTCACCTCGATCCACCCGGGCCGGATCGCCACCGACATGCAGCGCGCGATCGTCGAGGGCGAGGGCGGGACGTTCGACGCGGACCAGTTCCTCTCCCCGGAGACCGTGGCCCGCGCCGTGCACGCCGCGATCGACACCGCGCCCGACGGGCATCCCACCGAGATCGTGCTGCGGCCCACCGCGCGGTAGCGGTTACCGGCGCTCGACGAGGACGCAGCGAGCGCCGGTGAAGATGGTCGGCATGCACTGGTTGCAGTGCGTGCAGCGCGACTGCGTCCGCGCGTCGGCGGCGATCCGGTTGACGAGGTCCGGTTCCATCAGCAGCGCCCGCGCCATCGCGACGAACTCGAAGCCCTCGGCCATCGCGGTGTCCATGCCGTCGCGGTCGGTGACGCCGCCGAGCAGCACCAGCGGCAGGTTCACCGCGGCCCGGACCTGCCGGGCCTGGTCGAGCATGAACAGCGGCTGGTAGGGGTAGGCGCGCAGGAACTTCTTGCCGATCAGTTTCACGCCGAGACGCGCGGGCTGCGGCATCACCGCGGCGAACTCCTTGATCGGGGCGTCGCCCTTGAACAGGTACATCGGGTTGAGCAGCGAGCTGCCCATGGTCAGCTCCAGGGCGTCGAGGCTGCCGTCGGCCTCGAGCCACTTGGCCACCTGGATGGCCTCGTCGACCCGGAACCCGCCGGGCACCCCGTCGTCCATGTTGAGCTTGGCCAGGATCGCCACACGGCCGCCCACCGCCTCGCGGACCGTCCGGGCCGTCTCCAGGACCACCCGGGCCCGGTTCTCCAGCGAGCCGCCGTAGGCGTCCTTGCGGTGGTTGAGCTTGGGGCTGAGGAACGAGCTGGCGAAGTAGTTGTGGCCGAAGTGGATCTCGACGGCGTCGAACCCGGACTCGACGGCGATCTTTGCTGCGGTGCCATGCGCGGCGGTGATCCGCTCGATGTCCGCGACCGTCGCGGTGTGGATGCGGCGCATCGACATCGGGTTGAAGGACGGCGACGGCGCCAACGCCGGCAGCCCGTTGGACTTGCCGTTCGCGACCGGTCCCGCGTGACCGAGCTGCGCGGACGCCGCCGCACCCTCCGCGTGGATGGCGTCGGTGAGCCGGCGCAGACCGGGCACCGCCTCGTCACGCATCCACAGCTGGCCGCGCTCGGTCCGGCCCTCCGGCGCGACCGCGCAGTAGGCCACCGTGGACATGCCCACCCCGCCCGCGGACGGCCGGCGGTGGAACTCGATGAGCTCGTCGGTGACCAGCGCGTCGGGCGTCTTGCCCTCGAAGGTCGCGGACTTGATGATGCGGTTGCGCAGGGTGATTGGGCCGAGCGATGCTGGGGCGAGTACGTCGGGACTGGTCACGGGTCATCCTCCGATTCGATTTGGCCGATGGTAGGACGTGAACGGCCCGCCCGGATCCGGAACCGGCCGCTGAGCGGGAGGCACGCGCGGTTGGGAGCACCGCCGACAGGGACCGCGACATCGACTAGATCGATTGGTACAGAGGAAATTTCAGGGAGGATCGGATTCTGCCTGGCCCGATCGCGGTAGACCCTGCCCGTCGCAGGGCACCCCGGCGGGCAGGCGCGTCCTCAGAATCCGTCCGGCGCCGGCTCACCGATCGTCGAGGGACCCGGGCTTCGCGCCCACTTCGGCAGGATGAAGACTCCCTCTGCCTCCACGCAGACGCCGTCGGCGGCGGCGAGATGGCCGACCACGATGGTCTTGACCCCCTCGATGCGATCGATCCGCGCCTCTGCGTGCAACGCGCCGAGCGGGGTCGGTCGGCGGTAGCGCAGGGTCAGGGTGCCGGTCATTCCCGGGGCCCCGCCGAACTCCGCGGCCGAGCCGAGGACCTGGTCGAGGATGAGCGCGGACACACCGCCGTGCGTCAACCCGGCGGGACCCTCGTACTGCGACCCCAGATGGAAGTCGCACCACGCGCGGCCGTCCGGATCGTGCTGGAGCACCACCGGCGGCGCAACCGCGTTGCGCAGCCCGGCGGCGGCGTTTCCCCATGCCCGCTTCTGGCCGGAGGCGCCCCAGCGAACCCCGTACGGTCCGGGGTTCATGCGCTTCCGCAGGATCTGCTTGGCCGCCTCGAGGTGCTCCTGCGCGGCCCGCAGGTCGACCTCGTCCTCGACCTCGGTGAGCAGCGCGATCTCGATCAGGTCCCGGACACTGTCGGTCAGCGGTCCGTACAACTCGGACTGTCGGTCGATCTCCTCGTCCGAGAGCCCGTCCTGAACGTAGAGCGACTGTTGGCGGGCGATCGATTCGGTCACGGGGCCTCACTGGTGCGGGAAGTCGACGCCGGGCAGTAGGGCATCGGCCCTGGTGCCCGGCGATACAGGTGCGATATGCACTCTACATACGGCACCGACGACGGCCGCGGCCCCAACGGCCGACGGGAACCTGCGGCTCACTGCACACCTCGCGTGAGCCGCTGGTTCCCGTCGTGGCCCGCGCCGACGGCGCCGAGCGGGCGTGGGACCTAGTCCTTCCGGAGCAGGAAGCTCAGGACGGTCGCCTCGAATGCTTCCTTCTGCTCGATCATCGCCCAGTGCCCGCAGTTGGGGAACACATGCAGCTCCGCCTTCGGAATGGTCCGCATGGGAACCAGTGACATGTCCAGCGGGCTGACGCGGTCGTCACGACCCCAGGTGAGCAGGGTCGGCGCCTTCACCTTGTGCATCATCGCCCACGGCGGCGGCGCATCGGACGCGTCCATCATCTTCACCATCTGCGCGAAGGCGGCCTTGCCGTACATCCGCCGGGCGCTGTCGAGGGTCGCGGGATCGGTGGCCTGAGTCCAGCGCTCCTCGATCAGCTCCTCGGTCACCATCTCGGGGTCGTAGACCATCGAGTACAGCCACTGGATCAGGCGCTCACGGGTCGGCGCCTCGGTGAACTCCTGCAGTAGCTTGATGCCCTCACCGGGACCGGGGCTGAAAATGGCCTTGCCGATGCCGCCGATCGTGACCAGGCGGCGCACCTTCTCCGGGTGGTTGATCGCATAGCTGATCGCGACCCCGCCGCCCATCGAGTTGCCGATGATGTCGACGCTGTCGAGGCCGAGGGCGTCGACGAACTTCACCACCGAGTCCAGCGCGGTGACCATGGGGTGGCCGCCGAAGTCGTCGCTGACGCCGAATCCGGGGAACTCCAGCACCAGGCATCGGAAGTGCTCGGCGAACACCCCGAGGTTGCCCCGGAAGTTGCGCCAACCTGTCACGCCCGGTCCCGAGCCGTGCAGCAGCAGCAACGGCGGCCCGTCTCCCGCCTCGTGGTAGCGCAGGACGCCTGCCTCGGTGGAGATCTCCCGCAGGGTTCCCTCGTAGCTCAGGTCCGATGTCATCATTCGCCTCACTCTTCGATTGCGGCCGGATCCGCCTTTTCCGACCAACGTGCCATCTCGGTGGACCGCATCCCAGATGCCGTTCCGGTCAGTGGATGGAAACCTGGCGCGGCACGGGACAGGCAGTTGCCCGCTTCTCTCGTCCGTCGGACGCCACAGGGTCGGCCGCGCGGCTTTCGCACGGCCGACCCTGTACGCCTAGTGAGCGAAGATCGCTGCGCCCTCGTCGGTAGCGTCCGGCGCGCTCTGCGCGGCACCGGGAACCTGCAGCTGCCGGATCTTGCGCGGAAGCATCAACGCGACCACCGCGCCGATGACCGCACCGACGGCACCGATCAGGAAGGCGACCTGGAAGCCCTTGTCCGTGTAGAGGATCGCGCCCTGCGTCATCTCCAGCGGGATCGGGGCGATGTACGAGTTGTTCATCACCGTGAACGCGATCACCGGCAGGACCGCCGGGAACACGCTCTGGAACACGCCGACGATGCTCGCGGTGGACGCCTGCAGCTGCGGGGGCACCGCCTCGATGAGCAGGTTCGGGATCGAGGCGTAGCCCAGGCCCATGCCGAGGCCGAACACGCCTGCGAACACGATGAGCAGCGCCTTGTCGTCGTGCACCATCGCGACCGCCGCGAACGCGGCCGCCATCAGCAGCAGACCGGTGACCAGCAGCAGGCGCGGACGCACATTGCGCCCGACCAGCATGCCCACGATCAGGCCACCGATCACGACCATTCCGCCGATCGGCGCCTGGAAGATCGCGAATCCCTCTGCGCTCACGCCGAATCCGTAGCCGAGGCCGAGCACGGCGGGGGTCATCGCCATCATCGGGAGCAGGATCGTGAAGAGCCCACTAGAGCCGTAGACGAATCCGGCACCGATCGTGGTCAGGAGCACCGGCCGCTTGCCGAGCACGTCCAGGTCGATCAGCGGCTCGCGCACCACCTTCGCCGAGGCGATCCACGCCAGCAGGAGCACCACGCCCCCGATGAGGTAGGCGAGAGTAGACCCGCTCGTCCAGCCCCAGGTCGGCCCGAAACTCACGGCCACGAGGATGCCTGCGATGCCGGCACCCAACAGCACCGCGCCGACGAGGTCGAGACGGGACCGCAGTCGCACCGACGACTCGTCGGTGGACGCAATGATCATCACGCCGAGCACAGCGAGCCCGATCACGAAGAACCAGAAGATGCTGCGGAAGCCGTGGTTGTCGATCAGCCAGCCTGTGAGGAACGGCGCGGGAATCGCGATCAGCCCCATACCGCTGGTCGCGATGCTGACCGCAAGTGCGATGGTCTTCGGCGGGAAGACGTCGCGGATCAGCGAGTAGCTCAGGAACAAGCAGGGCACGAGCATGCCGGACAACGCCCGGCCGACGATCAGTACCGCGTAACTGCCGGCGATCGCGCAGAGGAACGAACCGAGCGCGGCGATCGCAACGCACGCCAGCAGGAGGCGGCGCTTGCCGTACATGTCGGCGAGCTTGCCGACAAGCGGCGCGGCCACCGCACCCAGAAGCAGGAACGACGTCAGCATCCAGGCACCCTGAGTCGTCTGGTAGTGCGCCGAGATTGCCGGCAGGGCCATCGAGATCATCATGTAGCTGACCGCAAGCATCTCGAGCAGCAGCACGATCGATGCGAGCGAGAAGATCAGGCGCGGCGTCCACTTTTCAGCAGCGGCCGCGGGACCGTGAGCGCCGGGAGGCGGCGACATCTCGCCGCCGGAACGGGTAGTGACCATCGTGGTGGGTCCTTCCGGGATACCAATGAATCTCAGGCCCAAGGTGATTCGGGCACGAATAGGGCCATCCGGCAGGGTCGGCGCGGACGACGTGGATGGTGCGACATATCCGAGCCGTCAGGATCGAATGTGTAAGCCACATCACAGGACACCTCAAACTGTGAGAACAGACATTGTTCCGGTGAGCGGGAAGATTGCCCTGGGAGAAGGTTCAAACCGGGCGAAACCGACTCGCGGGAACCGCGATTCCCGAACCTCACCCGGCAGACGCGGCCAGTTTCGTGCTGGGGACCGGGTAGCACATTCCTGCCGACCCGGCCATGAGCTCGGGCCCGGGACCACAGGCGGTCAGGCGGACACCGGGCGCGGTCGAGGTACCGCAGACCCGCCGGGATGTGCCATCCCTCCGGCGAGCAGTGCGACTACGGGCTCGTCACCGAACACCCGCCAGGCCATGTGTGCCCGGCGCCTGTGTGCGCCGCCGTCGAGTGCCATCGCGGCGCCTCTCACCCAATCGTCGGCCACCGAAGACGTGAAACTCATTGAACCGCTATCTGATTCAGCCACAACACGATCAAACGATACGACGGTGACGAGTGCACTGTTCGATGTCGAACTGCCGTTCGTCGGTGAAGTCGCGAACGGTGTTCACCCACCGCGATGAGGTGCAACCTGACTCGTTCGTCGCGCTTCCCGTTGCGTCCACCACGCCGCCGGGACCGTTGCCGCGCCCTTTGACAGGGTGGGCGCCATCTCGTATCGTCCGTCGTCATGCATGTCCGCTCCATTGCGAAGACCCGAGGCCGGCTTCCCGCCGGCCTGATCTGGGTACAGAGAACGCAGCGCTAGAACCCGTTCTCAGCACTGTTCGCGACGGTGCATGCATTCAACGGCTCGTAAACGCGGCCGTACTCCGTCCTTGGTCGATCCTGTGATCTGCGGCGCCCGGCCGGCGGAGAACGGTACGAGGATTCGGCGGTAACCGTCGCGACGCGCCCTTCCGGAAACGACCGAGTCGTATCCGGCCCTTCCCGCTTCATGACACGGACACGAACATCCGCACCGCTCGCGGACGGACCGCCAGGCCCGGTCCACGAGATGGTGCACTGCGTCCGCGTGCCGTGGCAAATACACTTTCTTACAGGAGATTTCATTGATTACCGCT
>NZ_BCXG01000019.1 GCF_001894985.1 Rhodococcus tukisamuensis NBRC 100609
CCCGCCGGTACCGGCGGGCGCAACGCCGCTGACCGGTCAGCCCTGAGGGGAGCGGACGGCCTCGGCGAACGCCGTCATCAGCGCGGGGTCCTTGACGCCGCGGCTCGACTCGATGCCGCTCGACACGTCGACGCCCCAGGCGCCGCTCGATGCCACCGCCCGCGCCACGTTGGCCGGCGTCAGCCCGCCGGCCAGCACCCAGCGCCGGGTGGGCAGCGCGCTGCGGTCCTGCCAGTCCCAGGTGACGCCCGCGCCCGCGACCGCGCCGTCCACCAGCAGCAGGTCCTCGCCGAGGTCCGAGTCCAGGTCGGTCGCGCTCCCGGTGTTCAACGCCCGCACCACCTTCAGGCCCGCGTCGTGCAGCATCGCCACGTCCGCCGCGGACCGCAGGTCGTGCACCTGCACGGTGCCCAGTCCCGCCACCCGGGCCGTCTCGACGATCTCGTCGAGGCCGATGCCGACGTACACGCCGACGGCGAGGGTGCCGTCGGGGACGCGGGCCCGCAGTCGCGCCGCGTGCTCCGCGGTCACCTGCCGCGGGCTGCGGGCCAGCACCAACCCGACCGCGTCGACACCCAGGCGCACGGCCAGGTCCACGGTGGCCTCGTCGCGCAGTCCGCACATCTTGATGAAAGTCATGAAACTCGAGGTCCTCCCGGTGGGCGTTCGGTTCCAGGATATTCGGTGCATCGGGCCGGTCCGGCCACGGCAGCCGTTACGCTCACCCCGCACACGAGACGGCACACACACGGAGGTTGACGGCATGAAGCTCGAGCACGCGGTGTTCCTGGGCGCCACGACGGCGACGGTTGTCGGTGCCGTCATCGGAAACGAGCGGCTCCAGCAGGTGGCCAAGCCCCTGATGGCGCCCGCGCTGGCGGTCCGGGTGCTGCGCCGCCGCGCGGACGTGGACGCCGCCGACGCCGGGCTGCTGCTGGCGGGGCTCGCGGCCGCCACCGTCGGCGACGTGTTCATGATCGAGCCCGACGACGACGCCCGGTTGGTGCGCGGCGCCTCCTCGTTCGCGGTGATGCAGGCCGGCTACTCCACGCTGCTGGCCCGCCACGGCGCCCGCCCGACGGCCCCCGCGCTGGTGCCGCGGCTGGCTGGCTGGCTGGGTGCGGCCGGCGTGCTGCGGTCCCGGGCACGGACGGTGTCCACCCCGCTCACCGCGTACGGCGCCGTGCTGGGCACCACCTCGACGCTGTCGGCGGACCCGGCGCTCGCGCCCGGCGCGACGGTGGTCGCCGGCACCGCACTGCCGAACGCGGACCGCCGCAGTTGGCTCGCCCTCGGCGGCATGCTGTTCACCGGGTCGGACGCGCTGATCGTGGTGCGGCGCTTGTTCGTTCGCGGCGAGGGCGGTCGCCGCGCGGCAGAGGGCGTGATCCTGGCCAGCTACGCCGCCGCCCAGGTACTGCTGGTCGAGGGCATGCTCGCCCTCGGCGCCTCGCGGCGCGGCGGGAACTGACGTCTCGGCGGGAAGTTCTCAGGGGCACAAGATGATCCGGTCTCGGTTCTTGGGGTCGACCCGGATGGTGACCGTCGCCCCGGGGGCGAAGCGTTCGCGGTCCTCCTCGGCGACCTCGTAGACCACCCGACCGGTGTAGCTCTCCTCGCCCGGCACCACCAGTCGCAGTTTCAGCGCGGTGAGCTGGCCGTGGTCGGGGGTCTCGGCCAGGCGCTGGGCGCTCTCGACCGTGGCCCAGCCCTCCATCCCGCGCTTGAGCAGCTTGCGGTCCGCGTGGGTGGGTCGGTTCGCCCACATCATCCCCAGCCCGAGCGTCGCCCCGTACGCCGCGAGCAGTCCGCCGACCTGATAGGGCGCGGTGCCCTCCTCGGTGTACTGGATCAGCCAGCCCAGCCAGACCGCCAGGACGATCACGTAGCCGGCCGTGATGGCGAGCACGGTGCGGACGATGCGATCATGGAACATCACAGTCCTCCTCCGTCCAGGATAGGCGCGACGGTGCCCGGCGACCTGCACGGCTTCGTCCCGCGATCGCCGGGCCACCAGTGCCCCGCGCCCGAAGTCTTCTTGCGGTTGCCGGGGCCCACGAGGCGCCTCGCCGCGTTGTCGAAGTCCCGGGTAGAACCCCGCTAGCTGGGACTCCTCCGCCTTGCGATGCATCCACGTGGATCCCCGGCACCCATCAATGGACCTCGGGCACGAGGCACTAGGGTCGTTTGTGACGGCAGCGTCGGGACGGCGTTGCCATTGCCGACGGTTGAAGGGGTGTGCGCGTGGGTTCACGTCGAGTGTGGCCGGTTGTGATTGCCGCCGTGGTGGCGACTACCGCCGCGGCCTGCGGGACGTCCACCGCGGAGCAGGCGGCGCCGTCCGCCGACACGACCACGGCGGTGGAGACGACGACACCGGCACCGGCCACCACCGCCGCGGTCACCACAACCACCACTCCGGCGCCGCCGACCGCCACGACCACTGCCGGGCCCACCACGCTGGCGACCGTCGAGTTCGTCCGGAACGAGGCCGTCTACTTCTCCTCGGCCGACGGCCGATTCCAGTGCGGCATCGTCGAGCTGGCCTCGCGAGTGGAAGCCGGATGCCAGGGCACCACCACCCCGGTGCCGCCGCGTCCGGACGACTGCATGATCGGCTGGGGCAACGGCATTCGCATCACCGGCGACGGCCGCGGCGCCTTCATGTGTGCGGGCGGGCCGATCTACCTCACCGCGACCGATGCCCCCGGCGCCCCGCTGGCCGCGGGGCAGAAGGTCAGCTCGTTCGGGTACACCTGCACGTCCGAGGCGGCGGGCGTGACCTGCCGCAAGGACGACACCGGCCACGGCTTCCGGATCGCCGCGGCGTCCAACGAAGTCTTCTGAGAGCGGGCACCACGACATGACCGAACACGAGCCCGGACCCACCGAGTGGGGGGAACACCCGCACGGGGTGGGGCCGTGGGCGGTCGAGCACGACGAGCCCGAACCGACCGACCCGCGCTACGACCCGGAACTGCTGGCGTTGGGGGACCGGCGCAATGTCGTCGACGCCTACCGGTACTGGACGCGCGAGGCCATCGTCGCGGACATCGACAGCCGGCGACATCCCTTCCACGTCGCGATCGAGAACTTCGGGCACGACGCGAACATCGGCACCGTGGTCCGTACCGCCAACGCCTTCGCGGCCGCCGCCGTGCACATCGTCGGCCGTCGGCGCTGGAACCGCCGGGGCGCCATGGTCACCGACCGATACCAGCACATCGTCCACCACCCCGACGCCGCCGAACTGTTCGAGTTCGCCGCGCGGGAGGACCTGGTGGTGGTCGCCGTCGACAACACCCCGGGCTCGGTGCCGATCGAGACGGCCAACCTGCCGCGCGGGTGCGTCCTGCTCTTCGGCCAGGAGGGGCCGGGGGTGACCGAGCACGCGAAGCGGTCGGCCGCGATGACCGTCTCCATCGCGCAGTTCGGCTCGACCCGCAGCATCAATGCGGGGGTCGCGGCGGGGATCGCCATGCACGCCTGGATCCGCCAGCATGCGGACCTGGGACAGTCCTGGTAGCCAATCGGCGCGCGAGTAGGCAGGATCTGTTGTCATGGGGGACGAGTGGTCGAGCAGGGCGGACGCCGCCGAGGAGGCGATGGTCTCCCGACACGTCCGGCGGCTGTGGGCGCTGCCGGGGACCGCGCTCGGCGTGGTGGCCTGGCCTGCGGTACGTAAGGAACGACTCTTCCTGACCTGGCACTACTGGTGGCAGGCGCACCTGCTCGACTGCATGATCGACGCGGCCGAGCGGGAACCGACCGCGAAGCGGCGCCGCAGGATCGCGAAAACCGCCCGGGCCCACCGGATCCGGAACCTGACCGGCTGGACCAACAGCTACTACGACGACATGGCCTGGCTCGGCATCTCGCTCGAACGCGCGCAGCGACTCCAGCACGTCGACTACCGGATCCCGATCCAGGCGCTCGAGTCCGAGGTCTTCGACTCCTGGGCGCCGGAACGCGGCGGCGGCATCCCCTGGTGCAAGAGGTCGAACTTCTACAACACCCCGGCCAACGGTCCGGCGGCGATCATGCTCGCCCGGACCGGTCGGCTCTGGCGCGCGCAGGCGATGTCCGACTGGATCGACGCCACCCTGCGGGACCCGGCAACCGGCCTGATCTTCGACGGCGTCCGGACCGGGATCCGGGCGAGCGGCGTCGATCTGGCGGCCCAGGCGCTGCTCAGCGGACGGCGGCGGACGCCGAACCTCGAGCCGGGTGCGGAGCGGCAGGAACTCGACCGCGCGATCTACAGCTACTGCCAGGGTGTGGTGCTCGGGCTGGAGACGGAACTCGCCGTGCGGGTGGGCAATCCGCGCCACCGGGAGCGGGTGCACGCGCTGGTCGCCGCCGTCGACCGGAACCTGACCGTGGACGGCGTCATCTCCGGGGGCGGGGGCGGCGACGGCGGACTGTTCGACGGCATCCTGGCCCGGTACCTGGCGTTGGTCGCCGCCGACCTGCCCGGCGACGATGCCGCCGACCTGCGGGCTCGCCGGACGGCCGGGGCGATCGTGCTGGACTCGGCCGACGCGGCCTGGGACAACCGGCTGCAGGTGGAGGGGTTGCCGCTGTTCGGCCACGACTGGGCGAAGCCCGCGCAGATGCCGGGGCTCGGCGGCGGCATCGCGACCTTCACCGGCGGGACCGTCCGGTCCTCGGACATCGCGGAGCGGGACTTCTCGGTGCAGCTCGGCGGCTGGATGCTGATGGAGGCCGCGCACGTCGCGGCCGGGGCGTTCGGACGCTGACCGGAACGTCGAGCGGGCCGGTCAGGTCGGGGTCGACTCCGCCTTGATCACCCGGGTCACCGCGTCGATCAGGGCGAGGTGGGTGAAGGCCTGCGGGAAGTTTCCCTGGTGCCGACCGGTGGCCGCGTCGATCTCCTCGGCGTACAGCCCGAGCGGGCTGGCCAGCGACAGCAGCCGTTCGCACAGCGCGCTCGCACGCTCGTCCTCGCCGATCATCGACAGCGTCGTCACCAGCCAGAACGAGCAGGTCACGAAGGCGCCCTCGGCGCCGCTGAGCCCGTCGTCGGTCTCGGCGGTCCGGTAGCGCAGCACCAGACCGTCGGCGGTCAGTTCGTCGGCGATCGCGTTCACCGTGGCCCGCACCCGCGCGTCGTCCGGGGGCAGGAACCCCATGATCGGCAGCAGCAGCACGGCCGCGTCGAGCGAGGTGGAGCCGTAGCTCTGCACGAACACCCCGCGGGCGTCGACGCCGTGCGCGCACACGTCGGCGTGGATCTCGTCGGCCTGTTCGCGCCACCGGCGCGCCAGGTCCGCGTCGCCGCGGCCGGCGGCGAGCGTCGCCCCCCGATCGACCGCGACCCAGCACATCGCCTTCGACGCGGTGAAATGCTGCGGCTCGCCACGGATCTCCCAGATGCCGCGGTCGGGTTCGCGCCACACCGCCAGCGCACCCGCGACCAGGTTCGTCACCAGGGTCCAGGCCGGGGGACCGAGCTGGCTGGCATGTTTCACGTGGGTGGCGATGGAGTCGACGGTCATGCCCCACATGTCGTGCTGCTGCTGGTCCCAGGCGCCGTTTCCGATCCGCACCGGCCGGGCACCGTCGTAGCCGCCGAGGTGGTCGAGGGTGTGCTCGGTGAGCTCTCGTTCGGCGTCGAGGCCGTACATGATCTGCAACGGACCGGACGCGACGGTGTCGACGAGGAAGGCGAAGTACTCGAACGCCTCCCACTCGTGGCCGAGCTCGAACAGGGCCCGAAGGATGAACGTCGAGTCCCGGATCCAGGTGAAGCGGTAGTCCCAGTTGCGCTCGCCGCCGGGCGTTTCCGGCAGCGAGGTGGTCGCGGCGGCCATGATGGAGCCGGTCGGCGCGTAGGTCAGTCCCTTGAGCGTGAGGGCGCTGCGCTCGAGGTGCGGGCGCCACCTGTGGTCGGGCAACCGGGTGTGCCGCAGCCAGCGCAGGAAGAACCGCTCGGTGTCACTGACCTGCCCGGCCGCCACGTCGTAGTCGGCCGGTGTCCAGTCTCCCCAGGACAGCGCCACGAAGGCGGTGTCGCCGGCGTCCATGTCGACCCGGCCGCCGGCGCGGGCGCCGCCGAGGCCGAGGCTCAGGCTGGTGGTCAGCGTCAGCGCAACCGTCGAACCGGCGGCGGCGGCGCGCGCGGACCCGTAGCCGTCGGCGGAGTACCGCCACGAACCGGGCGTGCGGCCGTAGTCGAACAGCGGAAGGCAGTTCGTGGTGAGCTCGACGGTCCCTTCCAGGCAGACCACGGTGCGCACGAGGCAGCCCAGCGCCACGAAGCCGGACGGCGGCCGCCGGTAGTGCTCCATCCGCCCGCCACCCCGGTACGGCGCCATCGCCATGGCGTCGCGCACCACCAGGGTGCCGGTGGGGGTGCACCAGGTGGTCTCGAGCACCAGCGTCCCCGGCAGGTAGCGGCGCTGGGAGGGCACGGTGAGGCCGGCGGGCGCCAGCCGGAAGTAGCCGGCCCTCCGGTCCAGGAGCGCGCCGAACACGCTCGGGGCGTCGGGCCGCGGCAGGCACAGCCACTCCACGCTGCCGTCCGGGGCGATCAGCGCGGAAGTCTCGCAGTCAGAGAGGAAGGCGTAGTCCGCGATCGGCGGGAAGTCGGACATCGCGTCGGCCGTCCTTCCCTGCAGTCGGGGAGGACGACTCTACCCAGGCCCCGCCCGTCAGTCGACGGTGTAGTCCTCGGCGGGGCGCGCCATCTCCTGCCGGTACTGCCGAATCCCGATGATCGTGCCCACCACCAGCAGCGTGATCAGGACACCGAGCACGGCGGGCATCAGCCACGGGACCCGGTGCAGGAAGCCACCCGCGTAGAACCCGAGCAGCAGCAGCACCGGGGCCCAGGCGAGGGCGCCGAGGGTGCTCGCCACGGTGTACGTGCGGTGGTTCATCCGGGCCGCGCCCGCGACCATCGGGCAGAGCGTGCGCACCCACGGGATCCAGCGGGCGACCAGCACCGACCAGAACCCGTGCCGGTCCAACAGCGTGTTCACCTTGTGCAGGTGCTCGGTGGTGACGTACTTGCCGCCGCGGCGCGCGACCAGTCGATGACCGGTTCGGTGCCCGATCGCGTACCCGACCTGGTTCCCGGCGATCGCGGCGATCGCGGCGCCGGCGGCCAGCGCCCACACGTGGACGGCGCCCGAGGCGTGTCCGGCGAGCACGATGCCCGCCGTCAGGAGCATCGAGTCGCCGGGGAGGAACAACCCGACAATGAACGCGCACTCGAGAAACACGAAGGTGACGACGATCAGCCACACCAGCATCGGCCCCGCCGTCTCGAGCGGTCCGAAGACGCCTGCGGCAAGTGTCACTGAGTTGAGTCCGGTGTCGGAGCCGAGGTCGGCGTGGGGACTGGGCCGGTCATGAGGGCGGCGCCCGTCACAGAACTTCGAGCATCATGCGATCAGGGCGTGCGCTCGTCTTGGGGCGCGGCGGCGGATTCGGGCGCCACGCCACCGGCCTTGCGGGAGGCCAGGAACCGCTTGCCGACCTCCAGCATGATCGGGATCACCGAGACGAACACGATGAGGATGAAGATGATGTCGACGTTCTCCTGGATGAACGTGATCTGGCCGAGGAAGTAGCCGAGCAGCGTGACGCCGGCACCCCACACGATGCCGCCGACGACGTTGTAGGTGAGGAACACCGAGTACTTCATCTTCGCCGCACCGGCCACCAGCGGGGCGAAGGTGCGCACGATCGGCACGAAGCGGGCCAGGAAGATGGTGGCGGGGCCGTGCTTGTCGAAGAAGGCGTGCGACTCGTCGAGGTAGGCCTTCTTGAAGATCTTCGAATCGTTCGACTTGAAGAGGGCGGAGCCGCCCTTTGCCCCGATGAAGTAGCCGACCTGGTCGCCGAGGATCGCGGCGATCGGGATCGTCACCATGAGCACCCACAGCGGTGCGAACGGCTCGATCTCCGTCGACTTCGACGCCGCGATGAGACCCGCCGTGAACAGCAGCGAATCACCAGGCAGCAGCGGGAACAACAGGCCCGACTCGATGAACACCACCAGCAGCAGGCCCGCAAGGACCCACGTGCCGAACGAGTTCAACATGTTGACGGGGTCGAGGAATCCGGGCAGCAGCGCCAGATTCGTGGTCACGGACTCTGATGCCGCCTGCACAATCACGCGGCCCAGAGTACCGGGGTCCGCTGAGTGCATCTGAGCCCGTCGCCTTGACAGGCGGAATCAAGCCTGGTCAGTGGCCGCGGGCCTGGTCAGCGGACGCAGAGGAGACTATCGGCGTCCGGGTTGCCATACTGCATGTACCCAACCGGAGCACCGACACGATCGGTGCCACCCCCACCGACTCGCTTTATGGAGGTCAGTTCCGTGCCGATCGCAACTCCCGAGGTCTACGCCGAAATGCTCGGTCGGGCCAAGGAGCACTCCTTTGCCTTCCCTGCCATCAACTGCACCTCCTCCGAGACGATCAACGCCGCGATCAAGGGCTTCGCGGACGCCGGCAGTGACGGCATCATCCAGTTCTCGACCGGCGGCGCGGAGTTCGGCTCCGGCCTCGGCGTCAAGGACATGGTGACCGGCGCCGTCGCGCTCGCCGAGTTCGCGCACGTCATCGCCGCGAAGTACGACGTGACCATCGCGCTGCACACCGACCACTGCCCGAAGGACAAGCTGGACGGCTTCGTCCGCCCGCTGCTGGCCATCTCGCAGGAGCGCGTCAACGCCGGCCAGAACCCGCTGTTCCAGTCGCACATGTGGGACGGCTCCGCCATCCCGATCGACGAGAACCTGGAGATCGCCAAGGAGCTGCTCAAGCTCTCGGCGGCCGCGAACATCATCCTCGAGGTGGAGATCGGCGTCGTCGGCGGCGAGGAGGACGGCGTCGAGGCCGAGATCAACGACAAGCTGTACACCTCCAGCGAGGACTTCGAGAAGACCGTCGACGCCCTCGGCGTCGGCGAGAACGGCAAGTACCTGCTGGCCGCCACCTTCGGCAACGTGCACGGCGTCTACAAGCCGGGCAACGTCAAGCTCAAGCCCGCAGTGCTCGAGGAGGGCCAGCGGGTCGCCGCGGCGAAGCTCGGCCTGATCGCAGGATCGCAGCCGTTCGACTTCGTCTTCCATGGCGGCTCGGGCTCGCTGAAGTCGGAGATCGAGGACTCGCTGAACTTCGGCGTTGTCAAGATGAACGTCGACACCGACACCCAGTACGCGTTCACCCGCCCGATCGCCGGACACCTGTTCTCCAACTACGACGGCGTCCTGAAGATCGACGGCGAGGTCGGCAACAAGAAGGTCTACGACCCGCGCAGCTACCTCAAGAAGGCCGAGGCCGGCATGACCGCTCGCGTCATCGAGGCCTGCAACGACCTCAAGTCCGCGGGACGTTCCGTCTCCGCCGGCTAGTTCGACCCGACGAAAGTGCAGTTGTCGACGCGGCCACTCGGCCGATGCGTCGACAACTGCACTTTTTTCGTTGAGCCCGAGTTGCCCGAGGGGTTCGTCGTTTGTGCCCGGGTCAGCAGACCTTCCAGACCTCGCCGTCCTGCTGCAGGGTGAATGAACGCGCGGATCGGTCGTTCGGGGCGGCCGCGGTGTGGACCGTCACCTGCGCGATGGCGGTGCCGTCGGTGACGGAGACCGCGTCGACGCTGTCGATCACCGGAATCGAACCCTGATCCGTCGAGGCCTTGTACACCTGGGCGAACTGCGCGTCGTGGATCCGCTGGTAGTAGCCGCCCAGCTCGCCGCACGTCGAGGCGCGCAGCGTGGTCAGGTCGCCCGCCGCGATCGCGCCGGTGAAGGTGTGGATGGCGTCCTCGACCTGGGACTGCGTGTTGTCGGCGCTGCGGCCGGACAGCAGGTACGCCCCCGCACCGACGGCCAGGGCCACCACCGCGACGACCGCCACGAGCAGCGGCCACCGTCGACGGCCGGTCGGGGCGGGCTCGGTCGCGGGGATCCTCGCCGGCCGCGGCGCGGCGGCCGGGACGTTCGCCGCGGGTGCCGCGGGAACCTCCTGCGCGCCTGCGGCCGGGGGCTGGACCCGGGTTGGCGCGGGGCGACCCGGCCCCACCCGGACGGGCGCGGCCCGCGTCGCGTGCGGGATGACGGTGGTGGGCGTCGAGTTGTCCGGTGCGGGGTTTCCCGGCGCCGTCTCCGCAGTTTCAGTCGCCGGGGCCGCCGTCGCTGGGGCCGCCGACTTCTCGGCCGCAGACGGCTCGGACCGCGTCTGCTCGGGGGCAGGCCGTTCCAGCCGGACCGTCGCGCTGTCGGCGTCGGCCGATGCCGCTGTCGAGGCATCCGGGCCCGACGCGTCCGCAGTCGGGGAGTCCGAGAGCGTGGGGTCAGGCGTCTTGGGGTCCGGCACGTGGTGCACCCTTTCAATCGTCGATCCGTGTCCTGGTGTGGGCAGCCTATCGAGCATGGGGCCGCCGGGGCACAATGGTCGCCATGACCTCTTTCGGTGATTTGCTCGGCCCGCAGCCCACCCTCCTTCCCGGAGACGAGGACGCGGAGTCGGAACTGCTCAACCATGCCGACCCCAAGCAGGTGGCCGCAGAGCACCCGACGGCCTCGATCGCCTGGGCTTACCTGGCGGAGGCGGCCCTGGACGGGGGCGAGACGATCACCGCCTACGCGTTCGCCCGCACCGGCTACCACCGGGGCCTGGACCAGTTGCGGCGCAACGGATGGAAGGGCTTCGGCCCCGTCCCGTACAGCCACGAGCCGAACCGCGGATTCCTCCGCTGCGTCGCGGTGCTGGCGAAGGCCGCCCAGCAGATCGGTGAGTCCGACGAGCACGCCCGCTGCCTCGACCTGCTCGAGGACTGCGACCCGCGGGCCGCGGAAGCACTGGGTCTCGGCTAGCCGGTGGCGGCCCGCCGGCTTCGTATCACGGAGCGCGGCCGGAGGCGATTGAAGGTCTCCACGACGCGACTTCGCGCCTCCCTGTTCCCGGTCCTGCAGTGTGCGATTGCTGCCGGGCTGGCCTGGTGGGTCGCCAATGACCTTCTCCACCACCCGAATCCGTTCTTCGCGCCGATGGCCGCGGTCATCTCGTTGGGACTGTCGATCGGTGCGCGGCTGCGGAGGTCGATGGAGTTGGTGGCGGGTGTCGCCGTCGGTATCGGCGTCGGCGACCTGCTGATCTCCCAGATCGGCAGTGGCGCCTGGCAGATCATGCTCGTCGTGGCGCTGGCCATGGCCACCGCGATCTTCGTGGACGGCGGACCGATCATCCCGATGCAGGCCGCCACCTCTGCCGTCCTGGTGGCGACGCTCATCCCGCCGGACGTGGGCGGTGGTCCCGACCGGATGATCGACGCGCTGATCGGCGGGATGGTCGGGGTTCTCGTCGTGGCCTTCGTCCCGAGCCACCCCGTGCTCCGCGCCAGGCAGAGTGCCGCCGGCATTCTCGGCACGGCCGCCGAGGTCCTGCAGATGGTCGCGGACGGTCTGATCGCGAACGACCCGGAACCGATCGTGGCGGCGCTGCGCAAGGCCCGCGGCACGCAGGCCCAGATCGACGGGCTGCGCGCGCAGATCGTCGGGGGCCAGGAGGTCAGCCTCGTCTCCCCGATGTACTGGCGTTCGCGGCCCCGGCTCGAACGGCTCAGCGCTGCCGCCGACCCGATCGACAATGCGATGCGCAACATCCGGGTGCTGGCCCGGCGGTCGCTCACGCTGGTCCAGGACGACGAGATCCTCGACCCCCGGCTGGTGGACGAGATCGAACGGCTCGCGCATGCCGTGGACGTGCTGCGCCGGATGGCGCTCGCCGACCCGGGCCAGCAGCCGGACCGGGCGGAGGCGGCCCGGGTGTTGCGGTCGGTGGCCGCCGCGGCGAAGCCGGAGATGGTGAAGGGCGCGGGCATCTCGGCGACCGTGGTGTTCGCCCAGATCCGGTCGCTGATCGTCGACCTGCTCCAGGTCGCGGGCCTGAGCCGGATCTCGGCCATCGCAACGCTGCCGCCGACCGTGCCCCATCCCGCGTATCCGCCGGAGTTGTGACCTGCCCGGATCGCTTCCCGACTGCCTCAGGGGTACACCCGGGCTGCCTCCGGTTTCGACATATGCGAATGTGTGCATATGATGGTCGCGAGTCGGCGGCGGGTTACCCGCGTGAAGGAGGCAGTCATGGGTGTGGGGCACGGTCACAGTCACGGTGGTGCGCCGACCGCGGTCGGGCCGTCGCGGTCGCGGATCAGCCGGATGGTGATCGCCCTCGGCATCCTGCTGGCGTTCCTGGGACTCGAGGTGGCCGTCGGGCTCGCCATCAACTCTCTGGCGCTGCTCGCGGACGCCGGCCACATGCTCACCGACGTGGTGGGGATGTCGATGGGCCTGGTGGCGCTGCTGCTGGCCAGTCAGGGTTCCAAAGCCGCCGCCCGGACCTTCGGCTGGCATCGCGCCGAGGTGCTCACGGCGATGGCCAATGCGGTACTGCTGCTCGGGGTCGCGGCGTGGGTGATGTACGAGGCGATCGGCCGGATCGGGGACGCTCCGGACGTTCCGGGCCTGCCCCTGATGCTGACTGCTGCCGCCGGTCTGGCGGCGAACATCGTGGTCATGCTGCTGCTGCGCGCCGACGCGAAGGACAGCCTTGCGGTCCGCGGCGCCTACCTCGAGGTGCTCGCCGACGCGGTCGGCAGCGTCGGGGTGCTCATCGCCGGCGCCCTGGTGATGGCGTTCAACTGGGCCTACGCCGACATCGTGGTGGGCGTGCTGATCTCCCTGTGGGTGGTGCCGCGTGCGGTCAAGCTCGCGGGGGCGGCGCTGCGCATCCTCACCCAGGCCTCGCCCGCCAACGTCGACGTCGACGCGGTGCGGGCAGACCTGCTTGCCCTGCCGGGGGTCCAGGACGTGCACGACCTGCACGTGTGGACCCTCACGACCGGGATGGATGTCGCCACCGTGCACCTGACCTGTGAGGCCGGGGCCGTGGGGGTGCTCGGCGCGGCCAAGGTGGTGCTCGACGGACACGGCCTCGGCCACGCCACCGTGCAGGTGGAGTCCAGCAGCGAGGGCTCGCGCTGCAAGGAGGACCTCACCTGGTGAAGCGGGTGACCCCGGCGCCCGGCCGCCAGAGGTCGACGTGCAGCTTGTCCTCCTCCACGGTGGTGAGCACCGCCTCCTCGACGGCCAACTCGAAGATCTCCGCGTCGCCGGGGTCGTTCGGGTAGGCGTCGATGATCTTGCTCTTCTCGGCCCCGAGCAGTTCGCGTGCCCGGCCAGAGATCTTCGCGTCGCCGCCGGACATGGTGGCGTCGCCCGGATTGGAGTGCAGCGCGTAACGCGGATCGCGCCGCAGGTCGAGCACCTTGCGGGCGCCCGGCATGGAGCCGAGCACCAGAAGTCCCTCGAACATCTCCACCTCGGTGCCGCTGACGCGGGGCGCGCCGTCGGTCCTGAGGGTGGCCAGGACGTGGTGTTTGTTCGCCTCGAGCCGGGCCCGGATCGCCGCGGCCAGAACGGGGGCCTCTGCGCTGAACTGCTGCCAGGTGGTCATCGGTCCAGTGTGCACGCGGGCACCGACAAATCTCCGAGACCCGATGGGCCGCCGCGGAACCGGTCCTGACCGAGTGGTTACTGGACACAGGTCGGACACAGGTAGCCAGTACTCATGTGGTCGTCGGTGCCAGACGATAGCGTCTGCGACGTGAATCCAGTCAGCATCCTCCGCGGCGGCCGCAGGGCGCGCCGGACGGGCGCCCCTGGTCCCCACACGAATTCGGCGAGCACGCCGGCTGCGGTGGGGTCCGAGCCGGTGCCGCTCGCGTCCGGTCCGGGCGAACTGTGGCGCGCCCAGGTGCAGCGGCCGGACCTGGCGTTGTGGGTCGCCCACTGTGTCGAGATCCGTTGCGCCGAGATGGGTGGCGTCGAGATCGGTGGCGCCGCGGGCGTCGGTTCGGGCTCCGGAGCGAGGCTCGACGTGGACCGGCTGCGGGCGGCCAGTCGTTGCGCGACCGCGGAACTGGGGACCGGGCTGGTGCGGTTCGTGGTGGTCGACGGCCTGCCGCACCAGCTGTTCGACCCGACACTCGATGTCGAGCCCGACTACCTCGACCTGCGCGACGAGGTCTCCCCGCGGGCAGCGGCGGAGGCATGGATGCGTGCGGAGCTCACCGGACCGGTGGACTTCGGCAATGACCGGCTCGCGCGGATCGCGGTGCTGCAGATCGGCGATGCGCACCACCTGTGGTTCAGCCGCGCCCATCGAACCGTCCTGGACGGATTCGGGGCGGTGACCCTGCTTGCGCGCGCCGCGGAACTGTACGACGCCGCGACCGGCGGCGGAGCCGCGCGTCCGAACCGGGCCCTCGCGCCCTCGGCGATCGACGACCTGGACCGTGGTTACGCCGCGTCGCAGCGACGGCGCACGGACGCCGCGTACTGGGCCGAACGGCTGGCCGGTGCGCCCGCGTACACGGGCCTCGCCGGGGAGGTCGCGCCCGGCTTCGGGCCCGGCGAACTCGCGCCCGCGGACGGCCCCCGTCGCGGTGACCTGACCGTCGACGCCGTGCTGCCCGGCGGATCGGACCTGCTGGTGGCGGCGGAGCGACGGTACGGACTGGGTTCCGCCGCGCTCGCCGCGTCGGCCCTCGCGGCCTACCTCGCGCGGGTGACCGGGCGGACCGACCTGGTGCTGGACCTGCCGGTACCGGCCCGGATGGGGGCAGGGCTTCGGTACTCGGGCGGCTCGCGGGAGAACACGGTGCCGTTGCGGTTGCATGCCCCCGTCGACGCCACGGTGGGGGAGCTGCTCGCCGATGCCCACCAGGCACTGGTCGGGGCGGTGCAGCATCAGCAGTTCCGGGTCGCGGCCGGTGACGGTCCCGTGGCGCACGGACCGTTGCTGCAGGTCGCCTTGTCTCCCAGAGAGATTCGCCTGACCGGGCTGGACGTCGAAATTCGCGACCTGTCCACCTCGCCGGTGGTGGACCTGCGGGTCGAGCTGGCCGAGTGCCCGGACGGCATTGTGCGGCTGGGGTTCACGGCGAACCCGTACCGCTACGACGAGGGCACGCTCGCCCGGCACCACCGGCGGTTCCTGTGGCTGTTCACCCGGCTGCTCGAGGCCGCGCCGTCCGACCTCATCGGTGAGTTGCGGACGGAACCGAAGGTGCCCCTGCGGGTGGTCTGAGCGGGTCAGAGCCAGAAGCGCATGAGGTAGTTGCCGTACTGGGCCCACTCTGCGGGCACCCCGGACAGGCCGAACAGCCCGTAGATCGCGTCGAAGAAGACGACGTTGATCGCGGGCACGAACAGCAGGGCGACCAGGAACAGCAGGCCGAGGCCCTTGAACTGGTCGAGCGAGCGCCGGGTCCGGGGCGACAGCGAGGGCTCGAGGGCGGTGTAGCCGTCGAGGCCGGGTACCGGGATCAGGTTCAGCACCGTCGCCATCACCTGGAGGAACGCCAGGAAGCTGAGCCCGTACCAGAACACCGGGTGGGTGCCGACGTCTGCGAACAGCCGGATCACCGCCAACAGCACCACCGCCGAGACCGCGTTCGCGGCGGGTCCGGCCAGCGCGATCCGGCGCGCCGCGCCGGCGGGCAACAGGTCGGTGCGCAGGTACACCGCGCCGCCCGGCAGGCCGATGCCGCCGATCGCGATGAACAGCACGGGCAACCCGATCGACAGCAGCGGATGGCTGTACTTGAGCGGGTTCAGGGTGAGGTAGCCACGGGCCGCCACCTCGTCGTCGCCGTACCGCCACGCCGTGTACGCGTGCCCGAACTCGTGCAGGCACACGGTGACCACCCAGCCCGCGACGACGAGCAGGAAGACCCCGACGTTCGCCGGCGTCGACCGCGGCTCCGCCTGCCAGGCGAGCACGCCGCCCGCGACCGCGATCGCGACCACCCCGAGGAACACGGGGCTCGGTCGGACCGCGGCCCGTCGGGTGGAGGCGTCTGGGAATGTCATAGGCCCAGTATCTCCCGTGGGTGGTGCGTCATCCGGTGTCCGTGGATCAGCCGCGGACGAGCAACCACTCCCGGGTGTCCCGGTAGAAGCTCGACCGTTTGAGCGCCCGCGGCGTGGTCACCCCGTCGCGGGTCACCACCGCCCCGACCGCGCCGAGCTGGATCGCCCGTCCCGGTGACCATCTGGTCGGCAGGAACGCCCAGCGGCGCGCAACGCCGGCGCGCAGGCCCGGCATCTCGAGGGTGGGGGTGATCCGCAGCGTCGACACGGTCCCGGAGAACAGCCGGGTCGAGTCGACGTAGGCCTCGCCGACCAGCGCGGCGCCTTCCGGGCCGGTCACGGTGGCCTCGCCGACCAGCGCGGTGCCCGCGTCGTCGCGGATCAGCGGCACGGTTCGCGCCCGGCCGCGCCGTGCCAGTTCGGCCGCGCGGTCGCCGACCGGCAGCCCGTACAGCCGAGTCGCGGCGGACCGTGTCGGGCTCACGTAGGCGAGTTCGACGTGCAGTCGGTCGCTGCGCATCAGCCGGGTCAGGGCCGCGGCCAGGGCACCGTCGCCGCCCACCACCACCAGCCGGGGAGCGCCGGGGCCGGCGTCGTCGAACTGCGGGAGCAGGGTGTCGAAGTCGGGCTTGGCGGGCACCGCGGGCGCGGTCACGGCGGGCAGCTGCGCCAACGGCCCGGGCACTGTCACGTCTCCACAGGCAAGCACGATGGTGGTCACAGGGTCAGCTCCCGGTCGGTGTGAATGTCGCGGTGGTCCGCCCCGACGATACGAACGTCGCACGCGGCCGCCGACACCGGTGGCCCGGAACCGCGGAAGTTCCACAGATCAGGTAGCGCAATACGCGTGTGCGGCGGGCCGAAGAGTCCTAGCGTTGAACGGTGTAGTCGCTACGCCCTCGCGTGGCTACGCCATCTAGTCGCTACCGACATCGGAGTGCACGATGCAGATCACCGAGATGCAGCTCAACGAATTCTCGCGGGCACGGTCCCGCACCCACGCCCGCGTCACCAGGTTCTGTCGGTCCGGTCTCGCGGCGGTGGTCACCGAACTGCGTCGCGACGGCGCCGCCGAGACCTCGGAGGAACTGGCCGCCGCCCGCACGCTGCTCGCGTTGGGGATCGGCCAGATGTCCACCCTGACGTCGCTGCACGAGCACCCGTTCCAGGTGCAGCCCGTGTTCGGAGAGCAGGAGGTGCATGCGGACATCGGCCGGTTCGTCGCACACCCGGACCGGGTGCAGGTCTCCGCGGACCTGCCCGCGGACGCGCCGCACGGACCGGTGCGGATCGTCTGGTTCAACATGGACTCCCTGGTCGGCGGGACGCAGACCGTCGAACCGCACCTCGAGGGCGACGGGTCGTACCGGGCCGAGAGCGAGGTCCAGTCGGGTGTCGGCGTGGTGGTCGCGGGGCTGGTCCCCGCGGTCGACGAGGGTCAGGTCCGGGCCGGGTTCGCACTCGTCGCGGAGTGAGCCCGGCCGGCCCGCGTGGCGCCGGATGCCGGAGTGGTGGGGGACGGACACCTTGTCCCGAGAAATGTCGGGCCAGGTCATAGACTCGGCAGATGGTCGTCGCATGGTCCACGGTGAACCGTGATGCGCAACTGCACACGGTGATGTCGGCTCTTCGCAACCGACGCGGCCCGTGGGGGGCCGTGCTGACAGGTGACGCCGGGGTGGGGAAGACAACGTTGGCCCGCGACGCCGTCGAGGCGTTCGCGCCGCAGAGCCGGTGGGCGGCGGGCACCGAATCCGCACGCAGCGTTCCGTTGGGGGCGTTCGCGCACGTGGTCGGGGTGTCCAGTCCGATGGAACCGGCGTCGGTGCTGCGCGCGGCCCGGGCACACCTGCAGGAGCTCGGCACCGACGTCGTGATCGGCGTCGACGATGCGCACCTGCTGGACAAGCTTTCCGCCACCTTCGTGCATCAGCTGGCGGTCAATCGCATTGCGCCCCTTGTGGTTACCGTGCGCAACGGGGAGCAGGTGCCGGATGCGGTCACCGCCCTGTGGAAGGACGGGTTGCTCGAGCGGGTGGAGCTCGCGCCGTTCACGCTGGACGAGACCAGGGCGTTGGTGCAGTCGGTGCTCGGCGCGCCGGTCGAGGAGTCCAGCGTCAAGCGAATCCACGTGATGTCGGAGGGCAATCCGCTGTTCCTGCGGCACGTCGTCGACGGTGCGGTCGAGGTCGGGCGGCTGCGTGAGGTCGCCGGGGTGTGGCAGCTGCGCGGCGAGACGGTCGTCAACCCGCACCTGAGCACACTGATCGAGGCGCGCATCGACCACCTGGATCCGGCATTGCGACACGTGTTGGAGCTGTTGGCCTTCCAGGAGCCGTTGTCGCTGGAGGTGCTCTCCACGCTGAGCGACCCCGCGACGGTGGAGGCAGCCGAGAGCGCGGGGCTGATCCGGGTGCGTCAGCGCGACGACACCGGGCTGACGGTGAAGCTCGCGCACCCGCTGTACGGCGAGGTGGTGCGTGCCGGCACCGGCGTCCTGGCGGCCCGGAGGCTCCGCGGCGAGCTGGCCCGGCAGATCGCCGCGCACCCGCCCGCCCACGTCAGCGACCGGATCCGGCTGGCGGCGCTGGCGTTGGACAGCGACTCGCCCCCCGAGCCCGACCTGCTGATCTCCGCGGCCAGCGCGGCGCTCACCCTCGGCGAGCTGGAGTTGGGGGAGCGGCTGGCCCGGGGCGCGATGGCGATGGGGGCCGGGTTCGCGGCGGCCCTGCCGTTGGCGAACACCTTGGCCTGGCAGGGACGTGGCGCCGAGGCGGAGGCCGTGCTGGGGCCGATCGACACCACGAACCTAGGCGAGTTCGACCTGCTGCTGTGGTGCCTGCCGCGCGCGGCGAATTTGTTCTGGATGCTGGGCAGGCCCGCCGACGCGGCCGCGGTGATGGAGTCGACGCGCGCCCGGCTGACCCACCCGTCGGCGCTGAACCTGGTGGACGCGCTGGAGGCGATGTTCGCGGTGTACACCGTCCAGGCCGGGGCGACCACCCAGATCTACGACGTGATCGACTCGCCGCACGCGCTGCCGCTGGCGACGGCCTGGGCCGGTGCCAGCGGCGCCCTCGCCACCGCGTACCTGGGCCGGTTCGACGAGGTCGAGCCGTTCGCGGTGCGGGGGCTGGCGGCCGCGGCGCAGTCCGAGAGCGGGAATCTGCGTTTCACCATCGGACTCGGCCAGGTGTACACGCACAGCATGCGGGGCGATCTGGTGGCCGCGGGGGCCACGGCACGCGAGTACGCCGACTACGCGGAGATGCAGCAGCCGGGGCGCTCCCTCGGCGGGGTGCTGCTCGGGCGCGTGTACTACCTGCAGGGCGCGCTGTCGGCGGCGGAGACGGAATTCCGTCAGGCCGCCGCGGTGCTCGAGGGCACCGGGTACTCGTGGGCGTTCCTGTCGGCGGCGTTCCTGTGCCAGACCCTCGCGGCGCGAGGCCTGGCCGTCGAGGCGCAGGAGGCGTTGATCCGGGCCGAGCGGCTCTTCGGCGTCAACACCGAGTTGTTCCGGTCGGACCTCGAGATGACCCGTGCCTGGGTGGCGGCTGTGGTGCGCGACCGCAACCGCGCGGTCGCGCACGCGCGGACCGGGGCCCGTGTCGCGGCGGCGTCGGACCAGTTGGCGCAGGAGGCGTTGTGCCTGTACCTGGCGGCCCGCTTCGGCGACGGCAGTGTCGCCGACCGGCTCGGGCAGATCGCCGCGCGCGTGGACAGCCCCCTGATCTCGATGGGTGCCGCGCACGCCCGGGCGGTGGCCGACCGGGACGGGGACCGACTCGACGCACTCGCCGGCAAGCTGGAGGCCGTGGGCGCGCTGCTGGCGGCGGCCGACGCCTGGGCGCAGGCCGCGACGGCACACGCCGCGACGGGCAACCGCCGCGCCGAGCTGGCGTCCACCGCGTCGGCCAAGCGGCTGGCGGAGCGCTGCGACGGGGCGTCCACCCCGGCGCTGACGGCGGTCTCGAACCCGCTCCCACTGACCGGCCGGGAGCTCGAGGTGGCGTCGATGGTCGCGCAGGGGCTGTCCAACAAGGAGATTGCCGAGCAGCTGGTGGTGTCGGTGCGCACCGTGGAGGGCCACATCTACCGGTCCTGCACCAAGCTCGACGTGCCGGACCGGTCGGCGCTGGCCGCCGCGGTCCGGATCGAGGGCAGGTAGCCCACTACCCGCGCGGGAGTCCGTCACCTCGGCAAGACTGATGGAGAGCGACGGCGATCTGCGAGTCCAGGAGGGAATGGCGATGATGCGGCGTTCGCGTCCCGCGGGACCGGACCCGGCGCGTCTGGGCGGGGCGAAGTTCGCGCCCCCACCGGTGCGTGCCGCCGAGCCGGTGGTGTTCGAGACCGTGCCCTTCCGCACCACCGAGTCGCCGCCGCGTGAGCTGAACCTGCGGCACGTGGTCTCCGGCCCGCGACCGAGCCGGGGGCCCGTGCTGATGATCGCGGGCACGAGTGTGCGGGCGAACATCTTTTCGCCGCCGACCGAGGACACCCTGCCGGGAATGCTGTCCCGGGCCGGGTTCGACGTGTGGATCTCGAACTGGCGGGCCAGTTTCGAATTCGCGCCGAGCCGGTTCTACCTCGACGACGCCGCGGTCCACGACCACCCGGCGGCGGTCGCGACGGTGCTCGCGGCGACCGGTGCGCAGACCCTCAAGGCCGTCGTGCACTGCCAGGGGTCCACCAGTTTCATGATGTCCCTGATCGCGGGACTCGTGCCGGAGGTGACCACCGTGGTGAGCAACTCGGTGGCGCTGCACCCGCAGTTTCCCACCCTGGCGTTCCTGAAACTGCCGCTGGCCGTGGCCACCTTCGGGAAGGTCATGCCGTACTTCAACCCGCAGTGGGGCCTGCACGCATCCGGGTTCTGGCCCAAGGTGTTCGACTGGGCGGTGCGGGCGACGCACCACGAGTGCAACAACGCGGTGTGCAAGCACACCAGCTTCACCTACGGCAGCGGCTTCCCGACGTTGTGGTCCCACGAGAACCTCGACGAGGCCACGCACGAGTGGATCAAGGGTGAGTTCGGATTCGTCCCCGTCACCTTCTTCGAGCAGATGGAGAAGTGCGCGCTGCACGGAAAGCTGATGTCGATGGGTGTCTACGACGAACTGCCGGAGGACATGCTGGCCCAGCCGCCCCAGACCGGCGCCCGGTTCGTGTTCATGACCGGCGACCAGAACCGGACGTTCCTGCCGTCGGGCATGGCGAAGACCTTCGACTACTTCGATGCGATTGCGCCGGGGCGCCACGTCTTCCAGCAGATGGCCGGGTACGGCCACCTCGACGTGTTCCTCGGCCGACATGCGGCCCGCGACGTCTTCCCGTTCATCGTCGACGAACTGGGCAGGGACTGACATGCCGCGCTCGCTGCTGTGGAGCCACCTGGTGCTGCTCGGATGCGCCTCCCTGCTCGCGGGGTCGGCCGTCGCGGCCGCGCTGACGCCGGGCGGCAGCGGCCCGCGGCCACTGCCCGACGGCGTGTTCCTGGCCGTGTCGCTGCTCGCGTTGGTGACCGGGCTGCTGATGGCAGGGACGGAGTGGCTCAGCGGACTGGGCTGGCCGCCGCGGGTGGCGGTGGTCGCCGGGCTGGTGGCGATGGCCGTTGCCTACCAGTCGGATTCGCTGGGTGCGGTCGCCGTGGCGGCGTGGTGCGTTCAGTGGTGTGCGGTCGCGTACTGGTTCTACCGGCTGGCCTTCGACGCGAGGGCGGACCGGTGACCGGGGCGGGCGGGGCGACCGGTGTCCGCTTCGACGAGGTGATGACCGGCCGCCTCGCGCTCGGGGAGACGGACCCGCGGGCCGGATACCGCAGCCCCGGCGCGGTGGGGGTGGTGCTGCGCGGCCGGATCCGGATCGCGGACGTCGACGCCTTTCTCGAGGACCCCGCGCACGGCGCGGAACTGCTGGGGGACGTGGACATCCCGGTGCTCGGCGGGCGGTTCGAGTCGGAGGCGGGCCGGTTCGGGCTGTTCGTGCCGAGCGGCAGTGCCCGGCTCACCCACATGGTCTACCAGTCGCGGGTGGTGATCGACGGCCGACCGCACTGGTTCCACGGGCACAAGGAGATTCGGGTCGCCGGCCCGTGGCGGCTGTGGCCGGCGACCACCACCCTGCTGGTGACGTTGCACGACGGGGCAGGGCAGGCAGAGGACGCCGGACCGGTGATCGGCGCGGGGGTGCTGCGGCTGCGGCCGACGGACTTCCTGTCGCTGCTCGGCTCGCTCCGGGCCACCGGCGGCGCGACGGTGCGTCGGCGATGGTCGGCCCGCGGCCGGTTCGCCGCCTTCTTCGCCGGGGGCCTGGTCTCGACGTACCTGCTCCGGAGGCGGGCATGAGCGGGCGGGGGAGGGCGGCGGCGAGCTACGACGTGGTGATCGTGGGCAGCGGGTTCGGGGGTGCGGTGGCGGCGTGCCGGCTGTCCGCGGCGGGGCGCAGCGTCCTGGTCCTCGAACGCGGGCGCCGTTGGGACCCGGCGACTTTCCCCCGTCGGCTCCGCGACCCGTGGCTCTTCGACGGCCGGGTTCCGCACCGGCGCAACGGCTGGCTGGAGGTGCGCTGGCTGGACCAGATGCTGGTGGGTCTGGGTGCCGGGGTGGGCGGCGGGTCGCTGATCTACGCCAACGTGTGCATCGACGCCCGGCCGGAGACCTTCCGATCGGGTTGGCCGTCGGCGATCACGGCGGCGGAACTCGAGCCGCACTACCGGGCGGTCGGCGAGATGCTGCGGCCGACCACGGTTCCGGAGGGCCAGCACCCGGTGCGGCTCGACCTGATGCGCCGGGCGGCCGGCGAACTGGAGGACGGTGCGCGATTCCGGAAGGTGCCGCTGGCCGTCAGCTTCCGGGAGGACCTGGTGCTCGACGGCGCGGCACCGCCCGGGCTCGGGGCGTCGATGGAGTTCCTCAACGCGCACGGCGTGCGGCAGGGCACCTGCGTGCACTGCGGCAGCTGCGACGTCGGCTGCCCGGTCCGGGCGAAGAACACCCTGGACATGAACTACCTTGCCGAGGCAGAGAATTCGGGGAACGCGACGATCTCGCCGTTGTCGCTGGTCCGGACCCTCTCGCGGGAGCCGGGCGGTGGCTGGCGGGTGCACTACGACCACCTGGAGGACGGTCGCCGGCGGCCCGACTCGGTGGTGGCCCGGCGGGTGATCCTGGCGGCCGGTTCCCTCGGGACCACCGAGTTGCTGCTGCGCGCGCGGGACGACTACGGCACCCTGCCCGGGCTGCCGCGGGCGCTCGGTCGCGGGTGGAGCTCGAACGGGGACTTCCTCACCCCTTCCCGGCACCGTGGCCAGGTGGTTGCGCCCACCGTCGGGCCCACCATCACCTCGGCAATCGACCACCTCGACGGGGATCGTGGGCGCAGGTACTTCGTCGAGGACGGCGGTCTCCCCAACCTGTTCCGGAACGCGTACGAGGCGCGGCTGCGCGGCGGCGGCGGCACGTCGTGGCAGCGTTGGTACTGGGAAAGGCTCGCCAGGGCAGGTGAACTCCGTACGGTGATGCCCTGGTTCGGGCAGTCGATCGACGCGGCGGACGGGGTGTTCCGGCTGCGGCGGTCCCGGGTGCGTCCGCGGCGCAAGGTGATGAAACTGAACTGGAACCCTTACCGAACCGAGACGGTCATCGTCGCGATGGCGGCCGAGCACGAGCGGTTGGCGAAGGCGACCGGGGGCGACGTGCTGCCGCTCGCGAGCTGGAAGTGGCTCCGCGCCCTGGCGACGCCGCATCCGCTCGGCGGGTGCAACATGGCCGCCGCGCCGGGGGCCGGCGTCGTCGACCACGCGGGAAGGGTGTTCGGTCACGACGGGTTGTACGTGATGGACGGTTCGGTCATCCCCAGGGCGATAGGCAGGAACCCCTCGAAGACGATCGCCGCGGTCGCCGAGCGGGCGGTCGCGTTGCTGCTCGAGGAACCGGAGCAGAGGCGGATCGAGTAGTCGTCTACGGGTGCTCGTGTCGGTCCCTGGTGGCATGCTTGAACCCGAGGCGGAAGACATTCGTGGTGCGGATGAATCCGAGGTGAGTGGCGATGACAACCGTGACAGTCACGATGGTCAACACGACCAATGAGGAACTGCTGCTCGACCCCGTCGAGTTCGGCTACCCGCTGCTGCCGGGTCTGGAGCGACGCAAGGCCCCCAACCGGGTCGGTCCGCACGCTTCGGGCGAGTTCGTGATGCGCCGCGGCCTGAGCTTTCTGCTCGGTGGAGACGCGGACCGCCCGATCTACGTTCAGGTCGACGGCGCGGTCTGGTCGACCCCGGCCTGCGTGGTGCGGTCCAACGCAGGGGAGCGGGGGCTCGAGGTCCAGGTCAGTCCCGCGCCGTGGTTGCACGGCAATGGGCGTCACGGGCGCAAGCCGTCGCGCACGCCCTGACGAGTGATTCGGCCGCGGACGGCGGTGCGCCACGGGGTGCGAGGTGGTCGCCGGAGCGGCATCGAGGGGCCTCCGGCCGCCGCCGCCGCCGCGGGCCGAACGGGCCCGCGCCCGTACTGGACTCGGGTGTGTCACACCTCTGGACTAAACTGTCCTTCCGGCCACTGTCCACGGACGGCTGGCCTCTGCGCTGAGATGTGCAGACGCCCGTCAACCGTAGGAGACGTCATGCCGGCAATCGTCCTGATCGGAGCCCAGTGGGGCGACGAGGGGAAGGGCAAAGCCACCGACCTGCTCGGTGGTCGCGTGCAGTGGGTGGTTCGATACCAGGGCGGCAACAACGCCGGTCACACCGTCGTGCTGCCCAACGGCGACAAGTTCGCGCTGCACCTGATCCCGTCCGGAATCCTCACCCCCGACGTGACCAACGTGATCGGCAACGGCGTGGTCGTCGACCCGGGCGTGCTGCTCACCGAGCTCGCGGGCCTCGAGGACCGTGGTGTGGACACCGACCGGCTGCTGCTCAGCGCCGATGCGCACCTGATCATGCCGTACCACGTGGCCATCGACAAGGTCACCGAGCGCTACCTCGGCAACCGGAAGATCGGCACGACCGGCCGTGGAATCGGCCCGTGCTACCAGGACAAGATCGCCCGCGTCGGGGTCCGCGCGGCCGACGTCCTGGACGAGAAGATCCTCACTCAGAAGGTCGAGGCGGCACTGGAATTCAAGAACCAGGTGCTGGTCAAGATCTACAACCGCAAGGCCCTCGACCCCCAGCAGGTCGTCGACGAGGTGCTCGCGCAGGCGGAGGGCTTCAAGCACCGCATCGCCGACACCCGGCTCCGGCTGAACCAGGCCCTCGACGCGGGCGAGACGGTGCTCCTGGAAGGCTCCCAGGGCACGCTGCTCGACGTCGATCACGGCACCTACCCGTACGTGACGTCCTCGAACCCCACCTCCGGCGGCGCCGCGGTGGGCTCGGGCATCGGCCCCACCAAGATCACCACGGTGCTCGGGATCCTCAAGGCCTACACCACGCGCGTCGGCTCCGGTCCGTTCCCGACGGAGTTGTTCGACGAGTTCGGCGAGTACCTGGCGGACAAGGGCGGGGAGGTCGGCGTGACCACCGGTCGCGGCCGCCGCACCGGCTGGTTCGACGCGGTCATCGCCCGGTACGCCACCCGCGTCAACGGCATCACCGACTACTTCCTCACCAAGCTGGACGTGCTCTCCAGCCTCGAGACCATCCCGATCTGCGTCGCATACGACGTGGACGGCGAGCGGGTCGAGGAGATGCCGATGTCGCAGACCGGCGTGCACCACGCCAAGCCGATCTACGAGGAGATGCCCGGCTGGTCCGAGGACATCTCGGCCGCCCGCACCTTCGAGGACCTGCCGGCCAACGCGCAGGCGTACGTGCTGCGACTCGAGGAGCTCTCCGGCGCGTACATGTCGTGCATCGGCGTCGGCCCCGGCCGCGACGAGACCATCGTCCGCCGGGACGTTCTGCGCTGACCTCAGCGTCGACACAATCGCCCGCCGACAACTCTGCCCCGCGTACCCGTACGCGGGGCAGGGTTGTCTCTGGAGGCGTTGTCTCTGCGCTCAGCCGACCAGCAGCTCGGCCCGACCGATGTGCAGCGGACGCTCGGTGGCCGTCGGCAGCCCACACTCCGCGGCCCGCTCGTTCGCCCCGGTGGTCGGCAGCACCGCTTGCACGGTGACGGTCAGCGACCGCGGGTCCCACCGCCGTGCGGGCGCGAGGATCTGCACCAGCGCGGTGACGTCGAAGGTGAACCCCACCGCGGCCCTCACCGGCCCCGCGTCGGGGTCGGCGTCGAGGCCGAACGCCGCGAAGGTGCCGGCCAGGTGCTGGTCCGGGAGGGCATCGGCGGTCGGGTCGGGGACGTTGAGGTACACCTGGTAGGCGACGCCGGGGGTGCGGTCCGCCGCGAGTCCGTCGACGGCGAGCAGCACCGCCCCGAAGCCCGCGGCGGCGGCGGTGTCCGGCGCGTGCGCCACCGCCTCCACACAGCTGTCGGGGACGACGAGTTGCGTGGTGACCCGACCCGTCACCTCGAACGGGCCGTCGGTGGCGGCGACGCGCATCGGTGTCGGCGCGATGGCGACCAGGCGCCGCGAGGAGGCCGACGCCTGCGGCTGGTCGTCGTAGCGGTAGCCGAGTTGCTCCGCATGGTCGAGGACGTCGCCTACCCGGCAGCGCACCGGCGTCCCGGCCGGGTCGAAGAATTCGAACTCCGCATCGATCCAGGCCGGGTCCGACGGGTTCGAGTGGCGTTCGAGCCACTGCACCCACAGCCGGTCGAGGTTTGCGTGATGCAGCCAGTACACCGGGTCGAGGGCGCCGCGGACGGCGCTGCTCATCAGGGCGCCGGGCTCCGAGTCGCACCCGCTGCCGCCCACGGCGACGCGCACGCTGCCGTGCGGCACGTTCTCGAGCTGACCGGAGAACCCGGTGCGGTTCGGCTCCGCGAACGACGGCTGCCACATGGCGGTGAACGTGGAGGTGATGCTCGGGCTCAACGCGGCGCCCGCCATCACGTCGGCGTTGCGCAGCGGGGACGGCAGGGCCAGCGGGTTCGGCGAGCCGTCCGGCAGCCGGAGGCCGGTGTCGCGGAACGGGTGTGGCAGCGCGTTCTGCGGGGCGGGGTTGCCGTAGTTCCAGTAGGGCAACGCGAAGTCGGTGGGCCCGCCGTTGGCGGCGACGGTGTCCCGGACGATCAGCTCGAAGTAGTGCAGGTGCATCCGGTGCCAGGGTAGGAAGAACCAGTTGCCGCGGCCGCTGCTCGCGGCGCCCGCAGCGGCGACGGCGGCGCCGAAATGCGCTCGTAGCCCGGCCTGGAAGGCCCAACTGGTGGGGTCGTGCGCCGGCCGCGACTGCATCGTCCGCACCGCCTCTGCGTAGGCCAGCAGGGTGGGGTCCCAGGACGCGTCGGTGCTCAGCCGCCAAACGTTGCGGCGGACCCGTGGCTGCGGGTCCGCCGCTCGGCTCTCCGCCGTCGCCTGCAGGCGGTCCAGGTGCAACACGATCTCCGGTCCCGCCACGTCCGTCGCGCTCGTCTCCGGCTCGCCGAGCACCGTGACCTTGAACCGGCGGACGGCGGCGGCGGTCTCCGCGCAGTAGGTCGGTGCCAGGTCCTGCGCGGGCAAGCAGTGCGGGTCCCAGTTGCGTAGCGCCGTCTGCAGCTTGCCGACCGCGTCCCCCGACGCGTTGCGGGCAGTCGACATGCGGTCGAGTCCGCCGGCGATTGCGGTCAGCACGACGTCGCCATGGAACAGGACAGAACAGATCATCGACAGGCTCCCCGGCATTTCTGGGACAGGTGCGGTTCCGCAGTTCCTCAATCTTGGTGCCGGACCCGTCCGCGGTCGCGCGTAGTGGACTACCTGTTACGCCGCGGGCCGTGTGGAAGCGCTCCGACGGCGTTTCGGGCCGGGGCGCGCTTTGCGGTGCGCCCCGGTCCCGGGAAGCGCTTCCGGACGGCCGCTGTCGGTGCCCGCTCGGTAATGCTGGCGTTGGCCGGCTGCTCGTCGAATTCCGGTGAATCCGAGGCGGTGTCGGCGACGGTCCCGGTGACGTCGCGCCGGGGGGACACGCTGTACGGCATTGCCACGCGGCACGGTATCCCGCTCGGCGCGCTGCTCGAGGCGAACGGACTCACCCGTCGACTCGGTGATCCGTCCCGGCCAGGTCCTCCACGTGTCCGGCAGGCCCGGACCGGCTCCCGGCGACCCCGGCACCACGGCGTCCACCGTGCAGCCGGGCGACGGCCTGTCCGACGTGGCCCCGCGGTCCGGCAGCGGCCCGGCGCCGGAGCCCGCGGACACCGCCTGCGGTCAGTTTGCCGTCGGCGCCATGGTGTTCGACCCGGGAGAACAACTTCCCGGAGTGCACCAAGGACGGTCTGCTGATGTTCGGCACCCCCGCCTAGGGTGCGCGGAGGCCTCGTAGCCGGGGGGGGGACTAGAAGAGCGTCGGCTCGTCGAAACCCGGCACGTGCTCGAGGGCGAGCAGCACGCGCTTGGTGACGGCGCCGCCGTGGGCGGAGAACCCGCCGACCTTGCCGCCGGCGGCGAGCACCCGGTGGCACGGGACCAGCAGCGGAATCGGGTTGCGCCCCAACGCCTGTCCGACGGCCTGCGCCGCACCGGGGCTGCCGACCCGGTCGGCCACCTCCCCGTAGGTGAGGGTGGACCCGGCCGTGATCGTCCTGGTCACGGCGTACACCCGCGCATCGAAATCGGGAACCTGGCTCAGGTCGAGCGGCACCTGAGCGCTGGGGTCCTGGCCGCTGACCAGCAACTCGGTGACGGCCTCGACGGCCCGCCGGCCGACGGCGTCCGGGCCCGATTCGACAGCGGCAGGGAACGCGGCCCGGATTCGTTCTCGGGTGGTGCCGTCGCTGCCCTCCGGCAACTGGACCCCGACCACGCCGCGATCGCCCCAGGCCAGTGCGCACCGCCCGATGGCGGTGTCGAAGAGGGTGTATCGGACGTCGGGCACGACCCCAGTATGCGTCAGGAGTGAGGAGCAGACCGACACATGCAGTCCAGTTGAGTGAAACTGGACCTTTCGGTTACGGGCCCGCTCTAGTGGTGCGGCGCGGACTTCGTCAGGAACTCGACGTTCTGCCGGGCCCGGACCGCCTCCAGGTCGTGGCGGGCGCGGGCGGCGTCGCGTTCCTCCGGAAGCACTCCGGCCAGCGGTGCAGCCGGGCGGAACTGCTCGAGCCGGAAGACCTGGCCGCCGTTCGAGCGGCGGGCGGCCAGGTAGAGCGCGGCGGCGCCGAGGATGACGGCGAGGATGGTCAGCGCGGGGATCATGTGCTCATCCTGCGGTCCACTGGCCTTATTGCAAATATCCAGTTTGATGCATCTGGACCCTTCGGCTCTCTGGGGTGTCGTCGCGGCACGGCGGCGAGGTGGTTCCCGGACGCCGCCACCTGCTGGCATTGAAATCAATGGCCGTTGACTCGATACTGGCCTCTATGGCAGTGAGAGTGCTCGGCGCAACCACCCTGGCCCGCGACCTCGGCAAGTGGCAGGGCGACCAGGGCCGGGGCGACGAACCGCGGGACGCGGACAGGGCAGGCGACGACCGGGGCGGCCGCCGCAAGCTGAGCGTGCCCGCGTACCGGGCGCTCGCGGACAGCGTGCGTCTGCTGGTCCTCGACGGCCGGATTCCGATCGGCGTCGCGCTGCCCAGCGAGCGCGACCTGGCGGCGGTCCTGGAGCTGAGCCGGACCACCATCACCTCGGCGTACGCCGTCCTGCGTGAGGAGGGCTACCTGCAGAGCAGGCAGGGTTCGCGCAGCACCGTCGCACTGCCGGCCGTCGTCGGCGGTGCGGGCCGGTCCGGGGGAGTGGCGCGGACCGCGGCGTCGTTCCGGGCGGTGTCCGCGGACGAGGAGGGCTCGGCGCCGCCGGTGGACCTGACCTGCGCCGCCATGTCCGCGGCCGTCCCGCAGGTGCAGGCCGCGTTCGCGTCGGCCCTGGAGGAACTGCCGGCGCACCTCGCCGGTCACGGGATGGAACCGGCCGGTATCGAGGTGCTCCGCAGGGCGGTCGCCGACCGCTACTGCCGACGCGGGCTGCCCACCGAGCCCGAACAGATCATGATCACCTCCGGCGCCCAGCAGGCGCTGGTGCTGCTCCTCGGGCTGCTCACCGCGCCCGGTGAGCGGGTGCTGATCGACCACCCGACCTACACCAACGCCATCGAGGCGATCAGGCGCGCGGGTGCCCGGCCGGTGCCGGTACCGCTCCGGCTGTCCGAACAGGGCTGGGATCTCGACGGAATCCGCAGCAGCGCAAGGCAAACCGCGGCCAGATTGGCCTACCTGATCCCGGACTTCCACAACCCGACCGGATTCTGCCTCGACGAGCCAGGCCGCGCGGAGCTGGTCGAGATCGCGCGCGAGACGTCGATGACGCTGATCGTCGACGAGACGATGATGGACCTGGGCCTCGACATGGACGCGCCGCCGCCGGTGGCCTCGTTCGCGCGGGGGCCGGGGCGTGCGCAGGTGATCACCGTCGGCTCGGCGTCCAAGGCGTTCTGGCCGGGACTGCGGATCGGCTGGATCCGGGCCGAGACGTCGATGATCGGGGCGCTGGTCGCGTCCCGGTCCGCCCAGGACCTGGGCACCGCGGTGCTGGAACAGCTGGCCACGGTACCGCTGATCGAGGGGGCGGAGCTGGTGCTGCCGCAGCGCCGCGAGCAGCTGCGCAGGCGGCGGGGCGCCCTGCTCGAGGCGGTGGCGGAGGAGCTGCCGCAGTGGCGGTGCCAGGTCGGCAGCGGCGGCATGGCGCTGTGGTTTCAGCTGCCCGCGCCGATGTCGACGGCGCTGGCAGCGACCGCGCCGTACCACGGGGTGCTGCTCGCCGCGGGTCCCCGTTTCGGTGTCGAGGGCGCCTTGGAGCGCTACGTGCGACTGCCCTACGCGCTCGACGAGGAGTCCCTGCGGGCCGGGGTGCGGGGCGTCGCCGCCGCGTACCGCGCGTTGGACGGCGGCGTCGAACGGGTGCGCCCGGCCATGGTGGTGTGAACGTCGGTGATCTGAACGTCACGGGCGCGAGCCGGTCGCCCGAGCGTTCCCCGATGTCACATTGGGTGCCGCCTGGATACCCAGTGTGACATCGGGGAAGTCCGCGAGGGGCTACTGCCAGATGCTGTCGATGTCGGTGGCCTCGACGGCGGGCGGCGTCGGCAGGCCCGGCTCGGAGCGGGAGAACCGCGGCGCAGGCCGGTGCTGGGTGACCTCGTCCAGCTCCACCAGCGAGCCGCGGGCCGCGATGTGCGGGTTGTCCGGGGCCTCGGCGAACGTGAGCACCGGGGTGGCGCACGCGTCGGTACCGTCGAAGATCGCGGCCCACTCGTCGCGGGTCTTGGACAGGAAGCGCTCGGTGAACACCTTGCGCAGCTCGGGCCACGCCTTCATGTCGTTCTGCGCGGGCAGTTCGGCCGGGTCCAGCTCGAGACCCTCGAGCAGCACCGCGTAGAACTGGCGCTCGATGGCGCCGACGGCCATGTACTTGCCGTCGGCGGTCTCGTAGGTGTCGTAGTACGGCGCGCCGGTGTCGAGCATGTTCACCCCGCGCTCGTCGGACCAGACGCCCTGGCCGCGGAAGCTCCACATCATGTGCGAGAGCGCGACGGTGCCGTCGACCATCGCGGCGTCGACGACCTGGCCCTGGCCGGAGGTCTGCCGCTCGACCAGGGCGGCGAGGATGCCGAAGATCAGGAACATCGAGCCGCCGCCGAAGTCGCCGACCAGGTTCAGCGGCGGGACCGGGCGCTCGCCCTGACGGCCGATCGCGTGCAGCACGCCGGTCAGCGAGATGTAGTTGATGTCGTGGCCGGCGGACTGCGCCAGCGGACCCTCCTGGCCCCAGCCGGTCATCCGGCCGTAGACCAGGCGCGGGTTGCGGGCGAGCGCCGCGTCGGGTCCGAGTCCCATCCGCTCGGTGACGCCGGGGCGGAAGCCCTCGATGAGTACGTCGGCGCGCTCGATCAGTCCCAGGACCTTCTCGATGTCGGCCGGGTCCTTGAGGTTCGCCTCGACGATGCGGCGGCCGCGCTGGGTCTGGTCGTGCTTCTGGTCCGGGCCGGGGATCATGCCGGCGCGCTGCACCCGGATCACGTCGGCGCCGAGGTCGGCGAGCAGCAGTGCGGCGTGCGGGCCGGGGCCGATCCCGGCGAGCTCGATGACTCGGACACCCGCGAGGGGGCCCTTCCCCGACCCGGGCTGAGCGACGGGGGATGTAACGGCGGCGTCTTCGGCGGACACGGTTCTCCTCGTTCTGGGTCTGGCGTTCTGGGCATGGTGGGGCGTGTTTAACAGACGTTAACTTGATTCTGCGGTGGGGTGTGCCGCGGGTCACTGGTGGGTGGGGTATTGCCTGTTCGGCTGCCACCGAGCACAGTGGAGCGATGACGTTCCCCGGTCGGCTCGTCGCGTTCATCGCCAGCACCGATCTGGACGTGTCGTCGATGTTCTACGTCGACACGCTCGGTCTCCGGCTCGTCGAGCGCACCCAGTTCGCCCTGGTCGTCGACGGGGGCGGCACCTACCTGCGGGTCACGCTGGTGCAGGCCAAGGAGGACACCGGGTACACGGTGCTCGGCTGGCAGCTCGACGACCTGGACGCCGGGGTGGACGAGCTGCGGTCCAAGGGGGTGGAGTTCACCCGGTACCAGGGCATGGATCAGGACGAGCACGACGCGTGGACCGCCCCCGACGGCACCCGCGTCGCCTGGTTCCGGGACCCGCACGGCAACGTGCTCTCGTTGCACCAGGCGGCCGCGGGGCAGGGGTCAGCCCAGTAGCTCGCCCCACACGAAACCGGCCAGCAGGACCGCGAATCCACCCATCTCGCCGACGATGAGCAGCGTCATCGACAGGTGCAGGCCGACGCCGCCGTGCGCGAACTGGTTGTCGGTGTCGCGCCGCGCGCCGTGCAGCACATAGCTGCCGATCGCCGAGACGAAGAAGAACACCGGCACGGCCGCCGCGGTCAGGTTCAGCCAGGTCGGCCACGCGCTGAGCTCGACGAACACCGCGATGAGCAGCGTCGCAAACGAGTACATGAGGGCGGCGCGGTGCGCGATGTCGACGTACGGGTGCGCCAGGTGGTTCTCGGAGAGCGCCATCTGCCGGTACTTCCACACCCCGAGGCCGAGCGCCAGCAGGAAGAGCAGTCCGGCGGCGAGCAGCGTCAGCGTGGTGTCGATCCCCAGGTCCATCCGGACATTGTGGCCTGACCGCGGCGGCTGACCCGGTGTCCGGATCCGGTCTGGCACAGTGACGCCCGTGAGCACGGGCGCGGAGGTACTGGTCGGTCTGGCGATCGTGGTGGGGCTGGTGGGGATCGTGGTGCCGATCCTGCCCGGCGCGCTGCTGATCTTCGGGGCGATCGCGGTGTGGGCGATCGTCGAGGGCACGGGCAGCGCGTGGGCGGTGTTCGGCGTCGCCTCGGCCGCGCTGGTGGTGTCGGGCGTCGTCAAGTACACCTGGCCGGGACGCCGGATGCGCGACGCCGGGGTACCGACGCGGTCGCTGGTGGTCGGCGGGTTGCTCGGCATCGTCGGCTTCTTCGTGGTGCCGGTGATAGGTCTGCTGATCGGATTCCTGCTGGGCACCTACCTGGCCGAGGCGGGCCGTCGGCGCACCCATGCCGACGCCTGGCGTGCCACGGTGCACGCCACCAAGGCGGTGGGACTGTCGATGCTGGTGGAACTGCTCGGCGCCCTGATCGCGGCCGGAATCTGGTTCGGCGCAGTCCTTCTCGCCTAGCTGTGGGCCGCTCTCAGCTGGGGGACTGGTCGGTCAGCCGGTACCAGGCGCGGGCGTTGCCGCTGAGCACGGCGTCCAGGTCGTCGCCGACCGCCTCGGTCACCAGGTCCAGGTCCGCGGCCTCGAAGGCCCGTCGCGCCCGGGTCCCGGGGAGGTCCGTGCCGAACATCAGCGCCGACGGGTTCACCGCGTGCAGGCGGCGCAGGGCGTCGCCGACGTCGTCGATGGTGGCCCGGCCGAACCCGGTGGCCTTGACCTTCGCGCCCCGGTCCACCAGGTCCAGCAGGTACGGCAGCCCGCGGGTGGACATGCCCAGATGGTCGATGCTCACCGCGGGGAGCTTCTTGAACACCGGTTCCAGGGACAGCAGCAGCGAGGCGTCCACGTAGAACTCGGCGTGCCAGCCGGCGAGGTCCCAGGCGCGCAGGGCCAGCGTCGTCAACAGCTTCATGTCGGTTGCGCTGCGGCGCAGGTTGAATCGCAAGGCGCGGACCCCGGCCCGGTCCAGCGCGAGGATGTCCTCGTCGGTGGCGTCGGCGTCGAGTTGGGCGACTCCCACCCAGCCGGGACCCAGCTCCTGCAGGGCCGCGAACAGGTACGACTGGTCGGTGCCCTGGTACGAGGCGGTCACCACGGCGCCGCCGTCCACCCCGAATCCGTCGACGCGGGCGCGGTAGTCGGCGATGGTGAACGGCTCGGGGAGGTAGCCGTTGTTCTCGACCAGCGGGAACCGGGGATCGAGGATGTGAACGTGAGCGTCAAACACGATAAGAGCATGCCACCTGTGAGGGAAAACACTGCGGCGCCCGACCCGTGACGGGTCGAGCGCCGCAGTACCGGTCGGAAACTACTTCTTGGAAGCGCGCAGCATGTCCTCGCGCTCGACGACCTTGATGCGCTCGCGGCCCTCGGGCTCGCCGAGCGAACGCTCGTGTGCGTCGAGGCGGTACCAGCCGTCCCAGGTGGTGTAGGGGACCTGCTTCTCGTCGAGGAACTTCACCACTGCGTCCTCGTCGGGCTCGGCGGCGCCGACCAGGTCGGGGGCGTCCGCGAGCAGGTTCGCCACGGTCTCGTTGGCGTCACCCTTGGTGTGGCCGATGAGGCCGACGGGGCCGCGCTTGATCCAGCCCGTGACGTAGGTGCCCGCCAGCGGCGCGCCGTCGTCGCCGATGACGCGGCCGGCCTCGTTGGGGACCGTGCCGGCCTGCTCGTCGAACGGCAGCTTGGCGATGTTCTGCGAGAGGTAGCCGACGGCGCGGTAGACGGCCGTGACGTCCCAGTCGTTGAACTTGCCGGTGCCCTTGACGTTGCCGGTGCCGTCGAGCGCGGTGCGCTCGGTGCGCAGACCGACGACCTTGCCGTCCTCGCCGAGGACCTCGGTGGGGGACTCGAAGAAGTGCAGGAACAGCTTGTGCGGGCGGTTGCCCACGTCGCGGATGGCCCAGTCCTGCAGGGTGTTCGCCACCATGTCGACCTGCTTGGAGCCGCGGCGGGCGGCCTCGGAGCCCTCGTCGTAGTCGATGTCCTCGGGGTCGACGATGACCTCGATCGTCGGCGAGTGGTCGAGTTCGCGCAGTTCGAGCGGGGTGAACTTGGCCTGCGCGGGTCCGCGGCGTCCGAAGACGTGGACCTCGACGGCCTTGTTGTTCTTGAGGCCCTCGTAGACGTTGGCCGGGATCTCGGTCGGCAGCAGTTCGTCGCCGGTCTTGGCGAGGACCCGCGCGACGTCGAGGGCGACGTTGCCGACGCCGAGGACGGCGACCTTCTCGGCGTCGAGGGGCCACTCGCGGGGCACGTCGGGGTGGCCGTCGTACCAGGAGACGAAGTCGGCGGCGCCGTAGCTGCCGTCGAGGTCGATGCCGGGGATGTCGAGGGCGCGGTCGGCGTTGGCGCCGGTGGAGAAGATGACGGCGTCGTAGTAGCGACGCAGGTCTTCGAGGTTGATGTCGGTGCCGTAGTCGATGTTGCCGAGCAGGCGGACCTGGTCCTTGTCGAGCACCTTGTGCAGGGCGGTGATGATGCCCTTGATGCGGGGGTGGTCGGGCGCGACGCCGTAGCGGATCAGGCCGAAGGGGGCCGGCATGCGTTCGAAGAGGTCGATCGAGACGCCGCGGCCGGCGGCGGTATCGGATTTCATCAGGGCGTCGGCGGCGTAGATGCCGGCCGGGCCGGCCCCGACGATGGCCACGCGCAGTGGGCGGGCGAGGTTCTGAGTCATCGGAAACGAACTACCTTTTCGATTAGCGGACAGGCGGCGCGGTGCTCTGGATCAGGCAAAGGTGGAGAGCTTTCAGCTTAAGCTAAGCCCTGCCTAACGTCCTGTCCGGTCCAGGACAGTCGTGTCCGGTCCCAGGCACAGGCGGCAGTCTTCGATCATGCACCGCCCGGCCCCGGATGGGTAGACCATCGAAATTTGAGGGGCCACAAACAGCGGTTGTGCCAAGGCATTGTTGTGGGGGTCGACCAGGGGCGCAACCATTCGAGTCACGGCTGAGCGAAACCCTTCACCGTCCAGCGGGCGCCGCGTAGCAATGCTCCTCATGACCGAGACGCTCGCCCGCGGCGCCCCGGCCGCCGCCACCCGGCCCGGGACGGCGGCGCCCAGGGAGGCCCCCGCCGGGGCTACGCCGCGCTGGCTTCGTCGCGGCGGCCGGGCCACAGTGCCGCTGCTGCCGGTCCTGGTCTTCCTGGGGTTGTGGCAGCTCGCCGCGGTCAGCGGGCTGTGGAACGAGATCTTCGTGCCGTACCCGGCGACCGTCTGGCGCGCCGCGGTCGATGCCTCCACCACCCACGACGGGGTCCGCGGTTACCAGGGACACCTGCTGTGGGAGCACCTGTACATGACGCTGCGCCGGGTCACGGCGGGCGTGGTGATCGGCGTGGCCGTCGGGGTAGCGCTCGGCCTGGCGATGGGCACCGTCGGCTGGTTGCGCCGCATCCTCGAACCCTGGCTGACGTTCCTGCGGGCGCTGCCGCCGCTGGCCTACCTGTTCCTGCTGGTGATCTGGCTCGGGATCGACGAGGCGCCGAAGATCGCCCTGCTCGCCCTCGCGGCGCTGCCGGCGGCCGCCGTCGCCACGACCGCCGCGGTGCTCGCGGCCCCGGTCGGCCTGATCGAGGCCGCGCGTGCCCTCGGTGCCACCCGGGCCCAGGTGATCCGCGACGTGGTGGTGCCCTCCGCGCTGCCGGAGACCTTCACCGGGGTGCGTCTCGCGGTCGGCATCGCCTACTCGTCGGTGGTCGCCGCGGAACTGTTCAACGGCCTGCCCGGAATCGGCGGCATGGTCAAGGACGCCTCGAACTACAACAACACCCCGGTGGTGCTGGTGGGCATCGTCGCCATCGGACTGTCCGGACTCGTCATCGACGCCCTGCTGCGTGCCGCCGAACGGCGCGCGGTGCCCTGGAGAGGAAATCTATGAGTATCCCCGTCAGTCGTGCCCGCCGGGTGCTGGCCGTCGCCGTGGCCGGAGCGGTCCTCGCGCTGGGCGTGGCGGCCTGCTCGGTCGACTCGTCGGCGAGCAACGACAAGCCGACCATCCGCGTTGCGTACCAGTCCTTTCCGAGCGGCGACCTGGTGGTCAAGAACGGTCACTGGCTCGAGGACGCGTTGCCCGGCTACAACGTCAAGTGGACGAAGTTCGACTCCGGGGCGGACGTCAACACCGCGTTCGTCGCGGGCGAGGTCGACTTCGGCGCGATCGGATCGAGCCCGGTGGCGCGCGGACTGTCGGCGCCGCTGAGCATCCCGTACCGGGTTGCGTTCGTGCTCGACGTGGCCGGCGACAACGAGGCGCTCGTCGCCCGGAACGGCACCGGCATCGAGTCCGTGGCCGACCTGCGTGGCAGGAAGATCGGCACCGCGTTCGCCTCCACCGCCCACTACAGCCTGCTGGCCGCGCTGAACCAGGCCGGCCTGTCGGCCTCCGACGTGCAGTTGGTGGACCTGCAGCCGCAGGCCTCGCTCGCGGCGTGGCAGCGCGGCGACGTCGACGCGGTCTACACCTGGCTGCCGACGCTCGACGAGCTCCGCCGCGGCGGCAAGACCCTGATCACGAGCCGTGAGCTGGCCGCCGCCGGCAAGCCCACCCTCGACCTGGGCGTGGTGTCCGCGGACTTCGCCGCCGCGCACCCCGAGGTCGTCGACGCCTGGCGCACTGCCCAGGCGCGGGCCCTGACCGCCATCGCCGACGACCCGGCCGCGGCGGCCGAGGCGGTGGCAGCGGAGATCGGAAGCACCCGGCAGGACGCGGCCGCACAGCTGAAGCAGGGCGTCTTCCTCGCGCCCGCCGCGCTGTCCTCGCCGGACTGGCTCGGCACCGAGGGCGCGCCCGGCAACCTGGCGAACAACCTGCACAGCGCCGCGCAGTTCCTGGCGGAGCAGAAGCAGATCGGTGCCGCGCCGGATCTGGCCGTCTTCCAGCAGGCGCTGTACGTGGAGGGACTGCCCGGTGCCGTTCAGTGACGCAGTGCCGTCCAGTGACGCGGAGCCGCACGTCCGGCTCGGCGACGTCACCCATTCGTACGGGGAGGTCACCGCGGTCGGGCCGCTCTCGCTCGACGTGCCCGCCGGGGAGTTCCTGGTGCTGGTCGGGGCGTCCGGCTGCGGCAAGAGCACCCTGCTTCGGCTGATTGCCGGCTTCGAGCGACCGACCGCGGGCGAGATCAGCGTCGCGGGCGTGTCCCCGGAACCGGGTGTGAGCGCGGGAGTGGTGTTCCAGCAGCCGCGGCTGTTCCCGTGGCGCAGCGTCGGGGGCAACGTCGACCTGGCGCTCGAGTACGCCGGGGTGCCGCGGTCGGAGCGGGCCGCGCGGCGCGAGGAGCTGCTCGTGCGGGTCGGTCTCGACGCCATGTCGGACCGGCGGATCTGGGAGATCTCCGGCGGCCAACAGCAGCGGGTGGCCATCGCGCGGGCACTGGCCGCGGACACCTCGCTGCTGCTGCTCGACGAGCCGTTTGCCGCGCTGGACGCCCTGACCCGCGAGCGGCTCCAGGAGGATCTGCGGGTGGTCGGCACGGCATCCCGTCGAACCACTGTGTTCGTCACGCACAGTGCGGACGAGGCGGTCTTCCTCGGATCGCGCATCGTCGTACTCGGCCGACGGCCGGGCCGGATCGCGCTGGATCTGACGGTGGACCTGCCGCGTTCGGGGGTCGACCCGGACGCTTTGCGGGGGTCGCCGCGATTCGCCGGCCTGCGTGCTCAGGTGGGGCACGCGGTCAAGGAGGCTGCCGCCGCGTGAGCCGCTCCGGGAGGTTGTGAAAAACTGTCCCCATGAGCTACGCAGGCGACATCACTCCCGAGCAGGCATGGGACCTGCTGCGCGAGCATCCCGGGGCGGTCCTCGTCGACTGTCGTACCGACGCGGAGTGGCGGTTCGTCGGGGTTCCGGACACCTCGGAACTGGGCCGGACCCCGGTGTTGATCGAGTGGGTCAGCGTCAGCGGCGCCCGCAACGACAACTTCGTCGACCAGCTCAAGGAAGCCGGCATCACCGGCGGCGAGGCGCGCGAGGTCGTGTTCCTGTGCCGTTCGGGCCAGCGTTCCATCGGCGCGGCCGAGGCCGCGACCGCGGCCGGAATCGGCCCGTCCTACAACGTTCTCGACGGCTTCGAGGGTGGCATCGGCGCGGACGGTCACCGCGGCGCAGCCGGCTGGCGCGCGGTCGGACTTCCCTGGAGGCAATCATGAGTGGCATTCCCCGCGGCGGCGCGTTCCACAAGGAACTGCCTCCGAACGTCGGCCTGGGCACCCTCGGGGTGCGGGGCGGTGTGATGCGCACCGGCTTCGAGGAGACCTCGGAGGCGATGTTCCTCAACTCGGGGTTCGTCTACGAGTCGGCCGGTGCGGCGGAGGCCGCCTTCACCGGCGAGGTCGACCACTTCGTGTACTCGCGGTACGGCAACCCGACCGTGAAGATGTTCGAGGAGCGGATGCGCCTGATCGAGGGCGCCGAGGCCTGCTTCGCCACCGCGAGCGGCATGTCCGCGGTGTTCACCGCGCTCGGCGCACTGCTCGGCGCTGGTGACCGGCTGGTGGCCGCCCGCAGCCTGTTCGGCTCCTGCTTCGTGGTGTGCAACGAGATCCTGCCCCGCTGGGGCGTCGAGACCGTCTTCGTCGACGGCGACGACCTCGAGCAGTGGGAGCAGGCACTGTCGGTGCCGACGACCGCGGTGTTCTTCGAGACGCCCTCCAACCCGATGCAGTCGTTGGTCGACGTGCCTCGGGTCTCCGAGATGGCGCACGCCGCCGGCGCGAAGGTGGTGCTGGACAACGTCTTCGCGACGCCGCTGCTTCAGCGCAGCCTCGACCTCGGCGCGGACGTGGTCGTCTACTCCGGCACCAAGCACATCGACGGCCAGGGCCGGGTGCTCGGCGGTGCGATCCTCGGCAGCGAGGAGTTCATCGACGGGCCGGTCAAGAACCTGATGCGCCACACCGGCCCCGCGCTGAGCCCGTTCAACGCGTGGACCCTGCTCAAGGGCCTGGAGACCATGCCGGTCCGGCTGCGGCACACGGTGGACTCCACGCTGCAGATCGCGAAGTTCCTGGAGGGACACAAGGCGATCCGCTGGGTGAAGTACCCGTACCTGGAGTCGCACCCGCAGTACGACCTGGCGAAGCGGCAGATGAGCGGCGGCGGCACCGTCGTCACCTTCGAACTCGACGCCCCCGAGGGCGAGGGCAAGAAGCGGGCCTTCGAGATGCTCGACGCGCTGCGCGTCATCGACATCTCGAACAACCTCGGCGACGCCAAGTCGCTGATCACCCACCCGGCCACCACCACGCACCGCGCGATGGGGCCGGAGGGTCGCGCGGCGGTCGGGATCACCGACGGCGTGGTGCGGCTCTCGGTGGGTCTCGAGGACGTCGAGGACCTGCTCGCGGACCTGGCCGGCGCGCTCGACTAGTCGAGCCAATCCGGCGGCCGACGCCGCCCGCCGGGCACGTAGCGAACTCTCGGAGGTCAGTGTGTCGGTGGCAGGTGCGGCGATGGTCGGGCGCGGGGCGTCGGTTCCGCGTCGGCGTCGAGGACGGATGGTCGCCGCGGCGCTGATCGCGGTGGTGGCGACGTTCGCGTCGGCGGCCTGCGGCGGCTCGACCGGTACCGGGGGTTCCGACGCGTCCGGCGGCGCCTCCGCCGGCGACGGCACGTTCCCGGTGACCGTGCGGTCCGGGGCGTCGGGATCCGGCGACGAGGTGACGATCGCCGCGCGGCCGGAGGCCGTGGTCTCGCTCAGTCCCACCGCCACCGAGACGCTGTGGGCGCTCGGCGCCGGCGAGCAGGTGGTGGCCGTCGATGCGCTGTCCGACTACCCGGCGGGCGTGCCGACGACCGACCTGTCCGGCTTCTCCCCGAACGTGGAGGCGGTCCTCGGCTACCAGCCGGACCTGGTGATCGCGATGGACGACACCGGCGGACTGGTCTCCGGGCTGAAGGCGGCCGGGGTGCCGACCCTGCTGCTGCCCGCGGCCGCCGACCTCGACGACGCGTACTCGCAGATCGAGCGGATCGGCGCGGCCACCGGACACCTGCCCGACGCGGCGGCGCTGGTGGCGTCCATGCGCGGGGAGATCGACGCGGCGGTGGCGGCGGCCCCGCCGCGCGCCGAGCAGTCGACCTACTTCCACGAACTCGACGACACCCTCTTCACCATCTCGGGCCAGACCTTCCTCGGCGAGATCTACGGTCTGTTCGGGCTGCGGAGCATCGCCGACGCGGCCGGCGCCGGGGACGCCTACCCGCAGCTGTCGGCCGAGTACGTGGTGTCCGCCGACCCCGACCTGATCTTCCTGGCCGACGGCCAGTGCTGCGGCGTCACCGCGGAGAAGGTTGCCGCCCGGCCCGGCTGGTCCGGGATGGCCGCGGTCCGGGACGGCCGGGTGCACGTGCTCGACGAGGACGTCTCGAGCCGCTGGGGCCCGCGGGTGGTGGACCTGGTGACCGCGATCGGCGGCGTGCTCGCCGCCCAGCCGGCGCCCGTCGGGTGACCGTCCCGGCCGCCGGCACCGGGCCCGCCGGGACCACGGCGGCGTCGCGCGTCGACACCGGGCCGCGCCGGGGACGGTCCGCGCTGGTGCTCGCGGCGGCAGTCCTGATCCTGATGGCCGCGCTGCTCGTCGGGGTGCTGGTCGGTCCGGCCGGGCTCACCGCCCGGTCGGTGCTGCTGGACCTGCTCGACGCGATCCCCGGTGTGCACGTGGACTCGGGGCTGACCCCGCAACAGCACGCGATCCTGTGGCAGATCCGGCTGCCGCGGGTGGTGCTCGGTGCCCTCGTCGGCGCGACCCTGGCCATAGCGGGCGCCGCCTACCAGGGCGTCTTCCGGAACCCGTTGGCCGATCCGTACCTGCTCGGAGTGTCCAGCGGCGCCAGCCTCGGTGCGACGGTGGCGATCGTGGCCGGTGGCGCCGGCGTCGCCTACGGGGTGCCGGTCGCCGCGTTCGTCGGCGGGGTGCTCGCGGTGGCCGCGACGTACCTCCTGGGCCGCGGCATCGGCGGGGTCCGCAGCGAGGTGGTGATCATCCTGGCCGGCGTTGCGGTCGCGGCCTTCGCCAACGCCGTCCAGACCTTCCTGATGCAGCGCTACGACGAGACGCTGCGGCAGGTCTACAGCTGGCTGCTGGGCCGGCTCAGCACCGACGGCTGGACTGACATCCGGGTGGTGCTGCCGTACGTGGTGGTCGCCGCGGCGGTGATCCTGCTGCACCGGCGGACGCTGGACGTGATGGCGGTCGGCGACGTGGAGGCCGCCAGCCTGGGCGTGAATCCGGCTCGGGTACGGCTGGTCCTGGTGGGCGCCGCGACCCTCGGCACGGCCGCGGTGGTCAGCGTCAGCGGGCTGATCGGGTTCGTCGGCATCGTGGTGCCGCACGCGATCCGACTGGTCGTCGGGCCCGGGCACCGGTTGCTGCTGCCGTTGTCGCTGCTGCTGGGTGCGGCGTTCCTGGTGTTCGCCGACGTGGTCGCTCGGTGGGCGCTGGCGCCGGCCGAGTTGCCGATCGGCGTCGTGACGGCCGCGATCGGTGCGCCGTTCTTCCTGCTGGTGCTGCGTCGCAGCCGGGGCGTGGCATGAGCGGGGGAGTCGGGGCGCCGGGTGTTGTGCCGCCGGCCGTGGAGTGTGTGGGGCTCGGGGCGAGCCGGGGCGGCGTCCCGGTGCTCGACGGGATCGACCTGCTGGTGCGGCCAGGCGAGTGGGTCGCGATGGTGGGACCGAACGGCGCGGGCAAGACCACCCTGCTGCACGCCCTGGCCGGGCTGGTGCCGTCAACCGGGACGGTCACGGTCGGTGGCCTCGACCCTTCGCAGACTGCGCGCCGGGCGATGTCGCGCGTGGTGGCCCTGATGCCGCAGCGGCCGGTGGTGCCGGAGGGGGTGACGGTGACCGAACTGGTCCGGCTCGGACGCACGCCCCACGTACCGAGGTTCGGCACCGAGTCCGCGCACGACCGCGACGTGGCCGACGAGATCATGGCGCGGCTGGACCTGACCCGGTTGGCGCACCGACGCGTCACCGCGCTGTCCGGCGGCGAACTGCAGCGGGTGGGCCTGGCCCGCGCGCTGGCGCAGGAACCGCAGGTGCTGCTGCTGGACGAGCCGACCAGCGCCCTCGACATCGGTCACCAGCAGCAGGTGCTGGACCTGGTGGAAGGCATGAGGGCGGCCGACGGCCTCACCGTGGTCGCGGCCATGCACGACCTGACGCTCGCCGCCCAGTACGCGCGCCGGCTGGTGCTGCTCGACGGCGGCCGGGTGGTCGCGGACGGTACGCCGCGAGAGGTGTTGCAGGCGAAGACGATCGACCGGGTCTACGGCGCCCGGGTGGAGGTGCTGGACCGGCCCGGCGGGCTGGCGGTGCTGCCGGTTCGCAGCCGGCCGGGCGACGGCTCGGTGGCGGGCTGATGGAACTGGTCCTGCTGGGTACCGGCGCCGCGGACGGCTGGCCGAATCCGTTCTGTACCTGCGCGTCCTGCATGCTGGCCGCGGCCCGCGGCGACATCCGGGGGCAGACCTCCGCGTTGGTCGACGACGTGCTGCTGCTGGACTGCGGGCCGGAGGCGCCACGCGCGGCGGTCCGGTCGGGTCGCACCCTCGCCGGGGTGCGGCACGTCCTGCTGACCCACGCCCATCCGGACCACGTGGGCCCGGCGGCGTTGCTGTTCCGGTCGTGGGCGGGCCGGACCGAACCGCTGGACGTACTCGGCCCGCCGGAGGCGCTGGACCTGTGTCGCGACTGGGTCGGTCCGGACGACCCGGTGCGGTTCGTGCCGGTCGCGGCGGGGGACACGGTGACGTTGGGCGGGTACCTGGTGCGGGTGCTGGCCGCCACCCACTGGGCGGTGCGCGAGGGTGACGCCGTGCTCTACGACCTCGCCGGGCCGGACGGACGAAGGTTGTTGTGGGCCACCGACACCGGGCCGCTGAGCGGGGCTGCCCTGGCCCGCGTCCGCGGCGCCGCCTACGACGCGGTGTTCCTGGAGGAGACGTTCGGCACGAAGACCGACCACGGCGGCGACCACCACGACCTGACCAGCTTCCCGCGGACGCTGGCGGCGCTCCGCGAGGCCGGCGCGGTCACCGACGGTACCGATGTGGTCGCCGTGCACCTGGGTCACCACAACCCGCCGCTGCCCGAGCTTGCCGAGCGGCTGAGTCATTGGGGTGCAAGGGTTCTCGACGACGGTGCGGTGGTGTCGATCGGCGGGGATTCGATCGTTGCGCTGCCGCTCCGCCCGGCCGGCGCGTCCCGGACCTTGGTGCTGGGCGGCGCCCGGGCGGGAAAGTCCACCTACGCCGAACGTCTGCTCGCCGCCGAGTCGAGGGTGCTCTACCTGGCGACGGGCGGAACCGACGGCGGCGATGCAGACTGGGCGGTGCGGGTGGCCGCGCACCGGGCCCGACGGCCGGAGGGCTGGCACACCGTCGAGACGGCGGACGCGGCGGTGGCGCTGCGGAGCGCGCGCGATCCGGTGCTGTTCGACTGCGTCGGCACCTGGCTGGCGGGCCGGCTCGACCACCACGATGCTTGGCGCAGTGGCGATTTCGGTGCGGTCGACGCGGACGTCGAGGACCTGCTGAGTGCCTGGCGGTCGGCGTCGGTGCGGGTGGTCGCGGTGAGCAACGAGGTGGGCAGCGGGGTGGTCCCGGCGACGGCGTCGGGCCGCCGGTTCCGGGACCTGCTGGGCCGGGTCAACGCGTCGCTGGCCGCCGAATCCGAGTCCGTGGTGCTGGTCTCGGCCGGGCTGCCGGTCACGCTGAGGTGACCCGTCGGCCGGATCAGTTGCCGCCGAACGGGTTCTGGGTCCGGCCCACCAGGTCGGCCACCGAGTTCAGCACCAGCGTCGGGCGGTAGGGGAACATCTCGACGCTCTGGCGCGTGGAGATCCCGGTGAGTACCAGGATGGTCTGCAGTCCCGCCTCGAGGCCGGAGACCACGTCGGTGTCCATCCGGTCGCCGATCATCAGGGTGTTCTCGGAGTGCGCACCGATCGCCCGCAGCGCCGAACGCATCATCAGCGGGTTGGGCTTGCCGACGTAGTACGGGTCGCGTCCGGTGGCCCGGGTGATCAGTGCCGCGACGGCGCCCGTCGCGGGCAGCGACCCGTCGCGAGACGGCCCGGTGGCGTCGGGGTTGGTGGCGATGAACCGGGCGCCGCGCTCGACCAGCCGGATCGCGGTGGTGATGGCCTCGAAGGAGTACGTCCGGGTCTCGCCCAGCACCACGTAGTCGGGGTCGTTGTCGGTGAGCACGTAGCCGATCTCGTGCAGCGCGGTGGTCAGACCGGACTCGCCGACCACGTATGCGCTGCCACCCGGCCGCTGGTTGTCGAGGAACGTCGCGGTGGCCAGCGCCGAGGTCCAGATGGACTTCTCGGGGATGTCCAGGCCGGAGCGCACCAACCGGGCCCGGAGGTCCCGCGGGGTGCGGATGGAGTTGTTGGTCAGCACGACGAAGGGCGTTCCCGCGGCCTGCAGTTCGGCGAGGAACTCGTCGGCGCCGGGCACCAGGTGCTCCTCGTGGACCAGGACGCCGTCCATGTCCATCAGGTAGGTCCAGTTGGCGGGGGACTGCTGCTCGTCGCGGCTCACGGGTCAAGTGTGCCGCCTGGCCGGGGTTACCGACCAGTCCCGGAGGTCGTGTGCCGCGTCACGGTGGTCGCGGCTGTGTCGCGAAAGGACTGCGCAGCGAACAAAGACCGGGCCTCGAGAACAACCGTCCACCGTGAATTGAGAAGGTACGACACGCCGAATGTGTACGAAACGCGGAATCGGTACGGATTCCGCGAGTTGTACCGAAACGGTGAGTCGTACCTTTTCGAGTCAGGGCCGGGGAGGTGTTTTCGTAGCGGGTCGACGTAGCGGGTCAGTCCTGCTCGTACGCCTTCCGGATCACGTCGATGTCGATCTTGCGCATCTGCATCATCGCCTGCACGGCTCGTTGCGCGCCGGCGGTGTCCGGGCCGCCGATGTACTTCTCGAGGTCGCTCGGCACGATCTGCCAGGACACCCCGAAGCGGTCCTTGAGCCAGCCGCACTGCGACTCCTCGCCGCCGTCGGTGAGCCGGTTCCAGTACTCGTCGACCTCGGCCTGGTCGGCGCAGTCGATCTGGAAGGAGATCGCCTCGGTGAAGTGGAACGCCGGGCCGCCGTTGAGGGCGGTGAACTCCTGGCCGTCCAAGGTGAAGGCGACGGTCAGCACGGTGCCCGCGGGCATCGGCATGCCCTCGGAATAGCGGCTGACGGCGCCGATGCTCGAGTTCTTGAAGACGGACGTGTAGAACTTCGCGGCGTCCTCGGCCTGGGTGTCGAACCACAGGCACGGCGTGATCTTCTGCATGATGTTCGGTCCTCTCGGTCGGTCGAGTGGGTACATCGATGTAGACCAGACTCGCGGGCCGAACTCATCGCGGCCGGAGCTCGGGCAACTCGTCAGAAGCGGCGGATCTGGTTGATCGGCGGCAGTTCCGACAGCGGGGTCAGCCCGACCGGTACGCCGGCGCCGTACGCGTTGAGCACCTGGCCGAAGCCCGCGTAGATGCCGACATGGTCGTTGGCGGTCCGGAACGTGATGATGTCGCCCGGCGCCATCGCGGCGAACGGGATCGACGCGCCGACCCAGGCCTGGTCCTGGCTGACCCGGGGCAGGTTCACGCCGGCCTGGCGGAAGGCCCACTGTGTCAGGCCTGAGCAGTCCCAGGCATTCGGCCCGGTTCCGCCCCACAGGTACGGCTTGCCGGTCTGGGTGGTGGCGGCGGCCAACGCGATCAGCCCGGCGGGGCTGGAGATGGGCAGTGCGAAGTCCGAACTTCCGGACCCGGTGGAACTGCCGGACCCGGAGGAGCTGCCCGCGCTGCCGGACGAGGGTTGCGCGAACGCGGGTGCGGCAGGCAGGGCCACCACGCCGGCCGCCAGTGCGGCCGCGACGAAGGTCCGGCGGAGGTGCCTGGTGCGGTTTCCGCTCACTGTCGATGGGGTCACGTGGATGTCCTCCTGGCCGGCGTCGAGTAGCGGTCAGTTGTTAGATAACAATTCGACCGCGGAGTGTTACAGATCACTCACCGCGTCGACTCGGTCGATCACGTGACTTGCTGCACCGCGTTCGGACCAGGTGCCGTGGCCAGGCTCAGAACCGCTGGATCCTGGGCGTCATGTCGGCGTCCTTCTCATGCCCGGGCGCCGGCCGTGACGGCAGAGGGTCTTGGATTCCGGCAGGGGTACTACGCGGCGCTCACAGTCAGGGTGTTGTGCCACGCGTTTGGCGGCCTGCGGTGCGAGGATGGCCGAGTGGTGGAACCGGACCGGCCCGACGAACGATTCACCCTCGCGAGCGAGCGGACTTTCCTGGCCTGGATGCGGACCTCGCTCGGACTCCTGGCGGGCGGCATCGCGATGGTGCACCTGGTGCCTGAGTTCAGCACCGGCTGGGTGCGGACCTCGCTGGGCCTGGTGCTGCTGGCGTTGGCGGTGCTGGCCGCGCTGGTCGGCATGCGGCGCTGGTTGCAGGTGCGCAACGCGCTCGAACGTGGCGCCCCGATGCCGGAGGCGAAAGACCTGTGGCTGTTCGCGGTCGTCATCGCGCTGGTCGCGGTGGCCGCCGTGGTGGTGACCGTGCTCGGAGCCGTCTGAGTTCGGTGTCGCTGATCGAGACCCGGCGGACCGACGACCGGGTCAGCGTGATTGATTTGTTGTAACGGCCGTCACCGCACGGCATCCACTTCGGTGTTTCCACAGCAGTTTCCAAGAGGAGGAACGGTGGCTCTCAAGCTCGGGTACAAGGCGTCCGCGGAACAGTTCGGCCCGCGCGAGCTCGTCGAACTGGCGGTGTCTGCAGAGGCGCACGGCATGGACTCGGCGACGGTCTCCGACCACTTCCAGCCGTGGCGGCACAACGGCGGCCACGCGCCCTTCTCGCTGTCCTGGATGACCGCGGTCGGCGAGCGAACCACGACGCTGCAGCTGGGCACGTCGGTGATGACCCCCACGTTCCGGTACAACCCGGCGGTGGTGGCGCAGGCGTTCGCGACCATGGGCTGCCTGTACCCGGGCCGCGTCATGCTCGGCGTCGGCACGGGCGAGGCGCTCAACGAGATCGCCACCGGCTACCAGGGCGAGTGGCCCGAGTTCAAGGAGCGCTTCGCGCGGCTGCGCGAGTCGGTGCAGCTGATGCGTGCGCTGTGGACCGGCGAGCGCACCGACTTCGAGGGCGAGTACTACCGCACCACCGGCGCCTCGATCTACGACGTGCCCGAGGGCGGCATCCCGGTCTACATCGCGGCCGGCGGACCGGTCGTCGCCCGGTACGCGGGCCGCGCGGGCGACGGCTTCATCTGCACCTCCGGCAAGGGCATGGACCTCTACACCGAGAAGCTGCTGCCCGCGGTCGCGGAGGGTGCGGAGAAGGTCGGGCGCGACGTCGCCGAGATCGACAAGATGATCGAGATCAAGATCTCCTACGACACCGACCCCGAACTGGCGCTGGAGAACACCCGGTTCTGGGCGCCGCTGTCGCTGACCCCCGAGCAGAAGCACAGCATCGAGGACCCGATCGAGATGGAGGCCGCGGCGGACGCACTGCCGATCGAGCAGGTCGCGAAGCGCTGGATCGTCGCGTCCGACCCCGACGAGGCGGTCGAGCAGGTCAAGCAGTACACCGACGCGGGCCTGAACCACCTGGTCTTCCACGCGCCGGGCCACGACCAGCGCCGCTTCCTCGACCTGTTCCAGCGCGACCTGGAGCCGCGGCTGCGTGCATTGGCCTGACCCCCAGGCGCGTGCATTGGCCTGACCAGGCGCGTGCATTGGCCTGAGCCAAGTCGGCGGCGGGTGGATCACTAGGCTTGTCCCTCATGGACGCCAAGGAATCCGCCCGCCGCATCGGTCTCGTCTTCGGCGAGGCCACCCGGGTGCTCAAGTTCCGAAATGCCGTCGACCCGGAGGCTGCGGAGGGGGAGGGCCCCGACGAGGTGACGATCGCGGTCGGCGACGGCTGCCCGGGGCCGGGGTACGCGTCCTACTCGACCCTGGACATGGCACGCTTCCCCACCAATGTGACCACCGACGACGGCTCCCAGATCCGCACCGAGCTGGTCACCGTCGGCCGCGCCGACTACCGCCCGCTCGCGGACGTGCTGGCCCGCTGCGCCTTCGCGATCGCGACAGGCTCGTTCCACGTGACACCGAACTGCATCATCCCCAACGCGGTCCGCGAGGTGGACCCCGACGCCGCGATGCGCCACGCCCTGCTGGTGGCCCCGTTCATCTGGCCGGACCTCGAGATCCTGGTCGAGGACGACGACGGTGTCACCACCTGGCTGCAGGCCGTGCCGATCAGCGACAGCGAACTCGACTTCGCGTCGAACAGCGGCCCGGACGCGCTGTTCCGGCGGCTCGAGGCGGCCGGCGCCGACGTCTCCGACATCAACCGGGCACCGGTGGTCTGAGCGCGGGGCGTGCCCGCAGCGCTACCGGGCGGTCGGCGCATGCATCAGTGATGCAACTGTGCGCGCGGATCGACCAGTGGAATCGTGATCGGCGGCCGCACCTCGCGCCGCACCGAGTACTTGGCCTCACCGTGCAGCAGGTGCTCGCCGCCGGGGACGGACAGGTCCACGGTCAGCGACCCGGCCTCGCAGGCAACGGAATCGATGGCCCCGAGCCGCACCGCGACGGCCGTCTCGCACATGGCGAACGCAACCCGCAGGTCGAACGCGATCAGGGCGATCTCGGCGCCGTCGACGAGCAGCGCGACCTCCGGCCGGTGCTCGGAGGTGACGCGGTAGGGATCGACCAGCATCACCACCTCCTCCCGCCCGGGCGCGGCCGTGGTGACGCGCGCGGCCTCGGTGAGGGCCCGGAAGCGTTTCACGCCGGACAACAGCAGGGGGCAGGGGTCCTGATCGAGGAACTTCAACGCGGTGGACAGGATCCGGCTGTCGATCAGCCGCAGCGTCGAGCGCGGCACCGAGCGCGTCCCGGTCACCCGGGCCGGGGCCATTCCGGTCGGCGGCACGTGTGGCTTCATGCGTGCGGTGAGGGCATCGTCGGATTCCTGCCCGAACACCGCGGCGCGCAGGGTCGACCTGGGCACGATCTCAGTTCTGGTCACGGCCGTTCTCCTCGATGATCTGGTGGCCGGCGTCTCCCCGGGGCTCGAGTCGCACGGACCGGCCGCGCACCTGCCCCGGCGGCGGATCGACCGCGACGGCGGGAGGCGCCGGCCTCGGCTGGGTGTCCACGTGCTCGTTCAGCCACCTCCGGGCCCGTCGGGCCCGCGCCATGAACCCGGCGCTCACGGCCGCGGCGACGGAGGTCAGTCCCGCCACGGCGATCAGGGCGACCTGTGGGTTGCCCTTCGAGTCGGATGCGACCTTCTCGTCGGTGGCTGTCATCGGCTGATCGGTGGTCGTTGTCGACGACACCTTCTTCGTCGTGGTTGTGGTCTTCTTGCCGGGGCCAGTACTGGTGCTGGTGCTGGGGCCGGACTCGACCTCGAAGTCGGCTTGTGCGGACGACTCGGGGCTCGCGCACTCGATCCGGGCCAGTTGGCCACCCGGGACGGCCTTCGCCGGGACCGTGGTGGGGTGGTCGAAGGTGTCGCCGTCCTGGGTGACGTTGCCCAGTACGGATCCGTCGAGCGTGACGCTCCACGATTGGGTGCACCGGGGCAAATTCGTCCCATGGAACACGACCTCGGTACCCGGGACACCGTGATCGGGCGAGACCGTCAGGATCGGATCGGACGGCTCCTCGGTCACGGTGAAGGGAGCTTGCCCACCGCACATCGTATGGAGGGTGTACTGGCGGGGTTCGATGTCCGGGACCACAAAACTCGCGACGAATGCAGAGTGGAAGTCATCGTCGCCGAGCGGCGGGAGCAGGTCTGCCCCGTCGAGGGGTATTGGCTCTCCATCGGAGGAATCGATTGACAACGACTCAGTCTCCCTGTCGATATTCCCCCTGCACGTGACCCGAACAGTCACGGTCGTGGACACAGGTGCCTCAGCTGGATTGAGGGTGAGGGTCGCGTGTCGCACGGTCTCTCCGGTAACCGACCCCGATCCGTCAGTTGGTCCGGTTTCGTCAGCCGGTCCGGTTTCGTCGGTGGGCCCAGTTTCGTCGGTCGTCGACGTGTCTGGCGGTGGCGTCGGCACCGCCGTCCCGGACCCGGGGGCGAACAGGCCGAGCGCCAGCGCGAAGACCGCGCCGGCCAACACGGGCATCATCGGCCAGGATGCAGTTCGCATCGACATTCATCCCCTGTGGCCAGATCACACCGATCGAGCCTGAAAACGACACTGCCACCGTGTGCCGGATCGGGCACGAGTAGACGACTACCCGATTCCGGCGCCGCGGCGAGCGGCTGTGGCCGTCGGCGGACCACGATCCGCACCACGATCCGCACCACTAGGGTGGACGCCATGGCTTCCGGTGAATCGGCACTCTCGAGCATCTACATCGCCTCTCCGGAAGGGGACACCGGAAAATCGACGGTCGCACTCGGCGTCCTGCAGATGCTCGCCGGCAGTGCCGCCCGGGTGGGGGTGTTCCGGCCGATCGCCCGCTCCACCGAGGAGCCGGACTACATCCTGGAACTGCTGCTGGCCCACACCACCGCGGAGCTCGGCTACGACGAGTGCCTCGGCGTGACCTACGAACAGGTGCACGCGGATCCGGAGCTGGCGATCAGCGAGATCGTCGCCCGCTACCACGCGGTCGCGCAGCAGTGCGACGCCGTGGTGATCGTCGGCAGCGACTACACCGACGTGGGCAGTCCCACCGAGCTCGGCTTCAACGCGCGCATCGCGGTGAACCTGGATGCGCCGGTGCTGCTCGCGCTCCGCGGCTCCGAACGCAGCCCGGAGGAGGTCCACAAGCTCGGCGAGATCTGCGCGTCCGAGTTGCGGGCCCAGCACGCGCATCTGGTCGGGGTGGTGGCGAACCGCTGCGACCCCGAGCGACTCGACGAGGTCACCGAGGCGCTGGCCCCGCTGGGGGTGCCGACGTGGAGCCTGCCGGAGGTCCCGCTGCTGGTGGCGCCGACGATGAACGAGCTGCTCACCGCAGTCGACGGCGAGATGTACAGCGGCGACAGCGAACTGCTGCAGCGGGAGGTGCTGCAGGTGATGGTCGGCGGGATGACCGCCGAACACATCCTCGAGCGGCTCGCCGAGGGCATGGTGGTGATCGCGCCCGGCGATCGGTCCGACGTGCTGCTGGCCGTCGTCAACGCGCATGAGGCGGAGGGCTTTCCGTCACTGGCCGGGATCATCATGAATGGTGGCCTGCGCCCGCACCCGGCGGTGGCGAAGCTGATGGCCGGGCTGCGGCCGCGGCTGCCGATCCTGCAGACCGCGCTCGGCACGTTCGACACCGCGTCGGCCGCCGCCCGCACCCGTGGCCGGGTCGCGGTCGGATCGCAGCGCAAGGTGGACACCGCGCTGAGTCTGATGGAGCAGCGGGTGAACTCGAGGGAGCTGCTGGCCAGGCTCGAGGTGGCGCGCCCGGAGGTGGTGACGCCGCAGATGTTCGAGTACCAGCTGATCGAGCGGGCCCGCGCGGACCGCAGACACATCGTGCTGCCCGAGGGCAACGACGACCGGATCCTGCGCGCCGCCAGCCGGCTGCTGCAGCGGCAGGTGGCCGAGCTGACGATCCTCGGCGAGGAGGGCCCGGTGCGCCGCCGCGCCGCCGAACTCGGCGTCGACCTGGCCGCCGCGACGGTGCTGGACCCGAGGGACTGTGAGTACACCGAGGAGTTCGCCGCCGAGTACGCCCGACTTCGGGCGCACAAGGGCATGACCCTCGAACGTGCCCGAGAGGTGATGACGGACATCTCCTACTTCGGAACGATGATGGTGCACAAGGGCATTGCCGACGGCATGGTCTCCGGCGCCGCGCACACCACCGCGCACACCATCCGCCCGTCCTTCGAGATCGTCAAGACCGAGCCCGGGGTGTCGACGGTGTCGAGCATCTTCCTGATGTGCCTGGCCGACCGCGTGCTGGCGTACGGCGACTGCGCGGTGGTGCCCGACCCGACGGCCGAACAACTCGCGGACATCGCGATCTCGTCCGCGCGCACGTCCGCGCAGTTCGGCATCGACCCCCGGATCGCGATGCTCTCCTACTCCACCGGCGACTCGGGCTCCGGCGCTGACGTGGACAAGGTGCGCACGGCCACCGCGCTGGTCCGTGAGCGGCGGCCGGACCTGTTGGTGGAGGGTCCGATCCAGTACGACGCCGCGGTGGAACCGACGGTCGCCAGCGCGAAGTTGCCGGGCTCGGACGTGGCGGGCCGGGCCACCGTCTTCGTCTTCCCGGACCTGAACACCGGCAACAACACCTACAAGGCGGTGCAGCGCAGCGCCGGCGCGGTCGCCGTCGGCCCGGTGCTGCAGGGACTGAACAAGCCGGTCAACGACCTCTCCCGGGGCGCGCTGATCGAGGACATCGTCAACACCGTCGCCATCACCGCCATCCAGGCGCAGGGCCAGTCTGCGAAGAAGGGGGAGTCGTGAAAGGCTCTGTCCTGGTTATCAACTCGGGGTCGTCGTCGATCAAGTTCCAGCTCGTGGACCCGGACGCCGGGGACGCCGTCGCGGACGGCATCGTCGAGCGGATCGGCGAGCCCGAGGGGCTGGTGAAGCTGCGGCACGGTGGCGTCGACACCGAGCACCGCGGGCCGATCGCCGACCACTCCGAGGGGCTGCGGCAGGCGTTCTCGATGCTGGCCGAGGTCGGGCTGGACCTGGCGTCCGCGGGCATCGCCGCGGTGGGGCACCGGGTGGTGCACGGCGGCGAGGTGTTCTACCAGCCGACCGAGATCACCCCCGAGGTGCTCGCCGAGATATCCCGACTGTCCGAGCTCGCGCCGCTGCACAACCCGGCGAACGCGACCGGCATCGAGGGCGCCGTGCGGGAACTGCCCGACGTGCCGCACGTCGCGGTCTTCGACACCGCGTACTTCCACACGCTGCCCGCGCGGGCCCGGACCTACGCCATCGACCGGGACGTCGCTCGCGAGCACTCGGTGCGCCGCTACGGTTTTCACGGCACCTCGCACGAGTACGTCGCCGGTCAGGTTGCGGCGACGCTGGGGCGGGACGTGGCTGAGCTCAACCAGATCGTGCTGCACCTGGGCAACGGCGCGTCCGCGTCGGCCATCGAGGGCGGCCGGGCCGTCGACACCTCGATGGGCCTGACCCCGCTCGAGGGCCTGGTGATGGGGACCCGCAGCGGCGACATCGACGCTGGCGTCGTGACCCATCTGCACCGCAGCGCCGGGATGGACGTGGAGGAGATCGACGCCCTGCTCAACCGCCGTTCCGGGCTCAAGGGTCTGTGCGGGGTCAACGACTTCCGCGAGCTGCGCCGGTTGATCGACACGGGCGACGCCGACGCGGTGCTGGCCTACGACGTTTACGTACACCGGCTGCGCAAGTACATCGGCGCCTACCTGGTGACGCTCGGCAGGCTCGACGCGATCACCTTCACCGCCGGCGTGGGGGAGAACGTGGCGGAGGTGCGGGCCGACGCGTTGGCCGGGCTCGCCGGTCTCGGCATCGAGGTGGACCCGGATCGGAACACGGCGAAAGACCGTGGTGCCCGCTTGATCTCGACCGACGACTCGGCGGTGGCGGTGCTGGTGGTGCCGACCAACGAGGAGCTGGCCATCGCCCGCGCCGCCCTGCGGTTCGCCCGCTAGCGGCCCGCTACCTCGCGACCCGCTCCCACATCTGCAGGTAGGCCTCCGCGCCGCGGCTCAGGTCCTCGACGAGCTGGTCGCCGTCCGCACCGGCGACCAGGCGCGCGTCCGCGATCCAGTCGGGGATCAGCCCGTACTGCGCGACGCCGTCGGTGTTGATGTCGAACACGCGGTCCCCGGTCCGCTGGCGGTCCATCACGGTGCCGCCGTCGAACGTGGTGAACGGGTAGCGCAGCGGGTTCTCGGCGGCGTCCTCGCGGGGTGCGACCTGCGGTGCGAATCCGTTGGTGTCGGCGCCGAAGCCGAAGCCGAAGTAGTAGTTGTCGCTGCGCTGTGCCCGCGTCTCGTGCCAGGTCTCCACGAAGCCGGGCAGGGTGCCCGCGTACTGCGAGACGAACCCCCCGAGCGCGTAGATGCGCGGGACGTTCGTCTCGTCGGTCCAGCCGTGGCTGGACACCACGCCCGAGTACCGGGCGGCCTCGAGGAGGTTGAGGGTGGCGTCGGATGCCTTCGCGCTCATGTGGTCGATGTCGACGATCATGCCGCGGCTCATCATCCCCCGGACCGCGTGTTCGCCGAGGTCGCTCAGCCCTCGGATGTTGCAGTGCGGGCCGTCCGGGTACGTGGGCGCCGCGATGCCCAGTGGCAGGGAGGCCGACAGGTCGGCGATCTCGGCCGGGGCGATCGACTCGAGCGTCTTGTCCGTCGCCTCGCCCTGGCACGGCTCCACCTGCCAGAACCTCCCGGTGCCCAGGAAGTTCCCCATGTTGATCGCCATGCCGGTGGTGCCGGGGTCGAATCGTGTTCCGCCGAGCGCGTTGTCGAACTTGTGGGTGAGGATGAGCTGCCGCACGCCCATCGCGTAGACCTCGTCGAGGCCGCGGTCGATGTCCTCCGCCGTGCACTGGGGCACGTCGCCGCGCAGGGTGCAGCCGAACAGTTCGGAGACCTCGATGCCGAGGGTGACGGCCAGCTTGCCCTCGGCGGCGACCTGACGGACCTGCTCGGGCGAGCTGACGATCCGGAACCAGCCGCGGCCGGGACCGCCGTACTGGGCGTCGATGTAGTCCTGCAGCTCGCGCACCTGCACGGCCTGGATTCGGACGGTGTCCATCTCGTCGCACGAGTTGCGTTTGGTCGGATACATCTCGCACAGCACCCGGTTGGCGACGAACATGTCGGTGAAGATCCGCAGCCCGCCGCGCCAGGCCCGTTCGACCCACTTGTAGTAGGTCTGCTCGTGGGTCATCGAGTCGTTGGCCGGCCAGTCCGCGAAGGTGGGCCACCCGGTGGTGTCGTGCTCGGTGAACGGCGAGCCGTGCGAGAGCACGTTCTCGAGCAGGGCGGGCATTCCGTCGCTGCCGTGGTCGGGGCAGTCCTGCAGGGCCGCGGTGATGCCCTGCGGGTCGAAGGGCTTGCCGCAGTGCACGTTTCCGCCCATGAACTCGGACGCATCGAGGTGGACGTGGTTGTCGATGAAGCCGCGCACCTCCCCGTTCGGCCCGGTGGCGGCCGACGGGGTGCCGGTGGCGTTGACCTCGGCGTCGGGGAAGTCGGCGCAGCCGCCGGTCGGGCTCACGGTGAACCGGCCGCCCGCGGGATTCGCGCCGGGGTCGGTCAGCGCCAACGCGCCGTCCGCGATGCTCAGTTGGCTGCCGTTCGCGGTGGCGGTGATGCCGTAGGTGCCGTCGGTGTGGGTCACCGTCCAGTCCGTGGTCGCCACGGCGTCGCGCGTCGAGACGACCGCGCGGGTGTCGTCGTGGGCGAGCAGGTCGCCGCCGGGGCCGTAGAACATGAAGCGGCCGAGTTGGGCCGCGTGCAGCCGGAACGGTTCGGCCTCCGGCTCGGCGACGTCGGCGCGGTAGCCGTCGTCGGCGCGGCGGACGAAGTTCCCCGTCTGCTCGGACCTGAGTGCGTAGCAGCCGTTGGCGAGGCCGTAGACGGGGTTGCCGGCGAGGGCCTCGGGCGGATCGGAGGGCTGGGCGAGGGCGACGCCCACCGAGGAGGTGGCGAGGGCGAGGGAAACGGACAGTGCCTGCACGAGGCGTCGGCGAGTACGCCGGAGGGTGGTCATGCTGTCGTTTCCCGTCCATTCAGTTAGCTGATTGCGTCGGGAAGCTTAGCCGGGGTGGACGGATGTCCAGTAGGTATTGGCCAGGTATCACCCAGGTGTCATGTCAACGCGGGCTCGAGTCGGCGGCGGCGCCGCTCAGAACAGGCTCTTGGGGCGCACCGCGTTCGCCATGTCCACCAGGGCGAACCGGTGGGCGGCCTCGGATGCGTTGCGGGCCAGCGCTCGCAGGCCGGCCTCGGTGCCGGCGCGCAGCCCCTTCTCGGTGAACGGCACCCCGAGAATCGGTTCGAACTCGGGGTCGGCGGTGTGCCCGAGCAGCACCCAGTCCAGTGCGGTGCCGAGCACCAGGGTGCGCATCTGGAGCGCCCGACCCTCGTCCGACGGCAGCAGGCCGACCCGCCGGGCGGCGTCGCGCAGTGCGCCCTCGTCCATCTCGCCGATCGGTGCGCCGGACAGGCGGGTCAGTACCGCGGTCATCCGGGCGACGCTGAAATGTCGCGAGCTGGGTGGGACCTGGTCCAGCGCGGCGATCGCCCCCGCGGTGTCGCCGCGGTCCGCGAGCTGACGCGCCAGGCCGAAGGCGGCGCTCACGGCCCCGCGGTCGGTGCGCCAGACGGTTCGGTAGTAGTTCTCCGCGAAGGCGCGCCACCGCGGAGGGTCCTCGCTCTCCCAGTGCTCGAGGATCAGCTCGGCCGTGGCCGCCAGCGCCAGCTTCGGTGCGGCCTCGCCGGGCAGCGCCTGCAGGGTGGCATCGAACTGGCTCATCGCCGTCTCGAAGTCACCCTCGACCAGTGCCGCCATCCCTCGGTACCAGTCCACCCGCCAGTGCTCCCCGCGCTCGCCGAGCCCGTCGAGCACCTGCCGGGCCGCGGCGCCGTCCCCCAGGTCGATGTGCGCCTTGGCCTCGACCAGGCTGAGCTGCCGGGTGACCGCCGCCGCCGTCGGGCCCGCGACGCGTTCGATGCCGTTCTCCCTCGCCAGGCGCAGCGAGTCCAGCGTCTGGCGGGGTTCGGTGTGGATCGCGGCGGCGAGCAGGGCCGCGCTGGGGTCGGTCCGGTCGATCAGCGGGACGGCCAGTGCCGCGGTGACCTCGAGCGGGTCGAGGGCAACGCTCTGGCGGTGGCCGTGGACGTAGACGTCGGTGGTCTGCACCGCCTCGTCGGTGCCGAAGGTCGTCCGCGCGGGGCTGAACAGTTCGGACAGTCCCGGGTGTTCCTCGCCCGTCTGCTGCGCGAGGATCTCGCGGAGCACCCCGAGCAGCTGCCGGGCCATCTCCTCGGCGGACTGGAACCGTCGGCTGGGATCGGAGTTGGTGGCGCGGAGCAACAGGCGATGGAAGAACTCGTACTCGGCCAGCAGCGGCGCCTGCTCGGGGGTGGGCAGGCCGTCGACGTAATGTCCCTTGTCCGAGGGCATCTGGAGGGTGAGAACGGCCAGTGTGCGGCCGACGGTGTAGATGTCGGAGGCGACGGTCGGTCCGGTCCGGACGATCTCCGGCGCCTGGTATCCGGGCGTGCCGTACAGGTAGCCGTAGCCCTCGATGCCGGAGACCGCGCCGAGGTCGATCAGCTTGAGCTGATCGTCGGTGACCATGACGTTCTCCGGCTTGAGGTCGTTGTAGGCCAGTCCGATCGAGTGCAGGTAGGCCAGCGCGGGCAGGATCTCGAGCATGTACGCAATGGCCTGTTCGACCGGCATCCGTGCCGGCCGGGGGTGAGTGCTCAGCACCTCGCGCAGCGAGTTGCCGCCGACGTACTCCATCACGATGTAGCCCATCGGGCTGCCGTCCGGCCGTGGATGCTCGACGAAGTTGAAGATCTTCACGATGCCGGGATGCTCGACCTCGGCAAGGAACTGGCGCTCGGCCAGCGCCACGGCCTGTGCCTCCGAGTCGCCGAAGTGCAACAGGCCCTTGAGCACCACCCAGCGGTCGCTCACGTTGCGGTCGACGGCGAGGTAGATCCAGCCGAGCCCGCCGTGGGCGATGCAGCCCTGCACCTCGTACTGGCCTGCCACCAGGTCGCCCGCCGCGAGCAACGGGGTGAAGTCGAAGACCGTGCCGCAGGAGGCGCAGATGCCGGCCGCCGGTGCGGGTTCGGACCTACCCGCGGCGCTGCGGCCGACCGGGTTCGCACACTTCCAGCAGAACCTCTTGCTCTCGGCGACAACGGGATTGGCCATCACCACGGCGGCGGGATCGGGTGCCGCTACCGGGGGCACCTCGACCAGGCCGCCGCCGAGCCGGCGTCGGACCGAGGTCCGGGAACGCTGTGAACGAGACCGGCGACCGGTGGGGGCGGACGGACGGCCGGCCGGCGCCGAGGTCTCCGAGGTCCCCGCGGGGCCGGATGCGCGGGTGGTGGAGGCGGGCGGCAGCGCCGAGGCCGTGGCGGCGTCGGCGGCTACGGACGGCGCGGTGGCGGTGGGTTCAGAGGGCGCCGTGTCGGCCGGCTCGGACGACGCGGTCACGGCGTCGGCGGGGGTCGGGCTCTGGCCCGAGTCATCCTGTGTTCCGCGCATTCTCGCGCTCAGTCCTGGTAGTGGGGGACGGGTGGGCCGGGCGAGGGACCGAGGATGCCGAGCCACCGGTCGTAGATCCGTGACCAGGTCCCGTCCTGCCGCATCCGCTCCAGGCTGGCGTTGACCAGACGGACCAGGTCCGGGTCGTACTTGTTGATCCCGATGCCGTACGGCTCCGGGCTCAGGCTGTCGCCGACGATCTGCAGGTACGGGTCCTGCGAGGCGAGCCCGGCGAGGAGGGAATCGTCGCTGCTGACCGCGTCCACCTGGCCCTGCTGCAGGACCACCAGGCAGTCCGACCAGCTCGGCACGGTGAGCACGATCGCGTCCGGCTCGGCCCGCTGCAGATGCGTCAGCGAGGTGCTGCCGGCGACGGTACACACCCGGCGGCCGGCGAGGTCGGCGACGCCGTGGATACCGGACCCCTGCGCGACCAGAATGCGTTGCTGCGCCTCGAAGTAGACGGTGGAGAAGTCGACCTGCTCGCGGCGTTCGCAGTTGACGGTCACCGTATTGACGACCACATCCACCAGACGGTCCTGCAGCGCAGGGATCCGGTCCGCGGAGGACAGGATCCGGAACTCGGCCAGGTTCGGGTCGCCGAGCAGGTCCCGCGCCACCTCCCTCGCGATGTCCGCGTCGAATCCCTCGATCGACCCGGTGATCGGGTCCCGGAAGCTGAAGAGGTTGCTCCCGGTGTCCAGGCCGACCACGAGTCGGCCACGCGCCCGGATCCGGTCCAGTGCCGGGCTCTCGGGTGCGCCGTCGGGGAACGGGCGCAGGCTCGCGGTGGGGTTCGAGCACTGTTCGGGGGCGGGTTCGCCGGTGGGGCTGGGCGCCACCGCCGCGCCCTCGGGCAGTGGAGCGTTGGTGCCCTCCGGGTTGGCGGCGACGGGCGCGGTGGCCGAGGGTTGGGTGGCCGCGGGTTGGGTGGAACCGGTGGCCGTGGAGACGTCGTCGGGGCCGCCGCACCCGGACAGGACGCCTGCCAGGGCCGCGGCGACGACCGCGGCGGCCAGTATCCGCCGTCCTCGCCTGCCGTTCCCTGTCACTGGTACTCCCGCCATCGGGGCCACAGACCCAGCCCGATCCCGACCACCGCCAATGCCGACAATACGAGGGCGCCGGGCGTGAGGCCGGCGAGGGTGGAGTGGGCCCGCACCAGGTTGCCGCGCAGCTCCGCCCTGGCCTCCTCGATGGCCGCGTCGAGCTCCTTGTCGGCGATGAAGAAGAAGGCCGCCGAGTCGAGCTGGCCGGGGCCCACCGCGATCTCGGACGCCCCGGTCCAGTCCCCGGCGGCGAGCAGCCCGTCGAGTCGCTCGTGTGCCTGGGCCCAGGCCGTCCGTGCCGCCGCGGCGGCCGCGATCTCGTCCTCGCCGACCTGCATCCCGCTGTGGTCGTACTCGTCGAGCAACGCCTGCAGGCGGTCGAGATGCTCGACGAACTGCGAGTGGTAGCGGGCACTGACATCGCGTCGAACCAGGGCAAGGGTCTCGTCGGCGCGGGCCTGCTGGGTCAGGATTCGGGCGGTGGTCAGGGTGGACAGCGGCCGTGCACCCTGGTCGAGCGCGTTGCCGGTGGCGGTCGAGGAGATCAGCCCGGCGATCAGCAGCCAGCCGAGCAGCGCGGTGACGGCGGCCGCGGCCAGGATGAGTCCCGGGTTCAGGGTCCGGCGGGTCCACCGCGCGAGCAGGACCATCGCCGCCACCAACGCGGCCAGCGACGCGAGCAGCAGGCCGATGGACAGCCACGGCGGGGTGGCGAACTCGGACTGGGTCTGCACGACGGTCGCGGCCTGCGCGGTGTGCAGCTGCTCGGCCAGCGGCAGCAGCGTGGTCTGCATGAGCGTCGACGCCTCGCGCAGGTACGCGGCGCCGACCGGGTACCCGATGCGGTTGTTGCTGCGGGCCGTCTCGACCAGACCGGTGTACACCGGCAGGGACACGGACAGGTCGGTGAGCAGTCGGTGGGCGGTGTAGTCGGCGGTGGCGATGCCCGCGGACGCGTCGACCAGGTCCTGGCCGGCGTCGGTGATGGCGCGGGTGTAGCGGGCCCGCACGTCGGCGGGTTCGAGGCCGCCGGAGATGAACGCGGTGGTCGCGGCGGCATCGGCGATCGACAGCGAGCTGTAGAGGTCCTGCGAGGCGTAGGCGAGCGGCTCGACCTGGGTCAGCAGCGAGTCGAGGGTGCGCGCCCGGTCCGAGACCTGGACGGCGGCGGCGCTGCCGGCGACCAGCGAGAGTACGGTGAGCGCGAACGCCACCAGGAGCAGCTTGCTGGGGGTGGTGCCCAGGTAGGCGCGGACGCGGCGAGATCGCCGCGGACGGGGCACGTCCGGCGACGGATGGTGCGTCGCGGCGGGCACGGGACGATCGTCGCCCAGCGGCTCCGTCGACGGCGCGACGCGATCAACCACCACGCACCCCTTCTATCTGGCCCGAGTGCCTGATACAGGGCAGCATATAAGCAGTAAACGCGCTGAGCGGTCGGTGACTCGCCTATGTTTTGTGGCCAACGAGTTTCGGACGGGGCACGAGGTGTGACGGCGGTCTGACGACGCGGTCTGATGTGGAGCGGGTGAACGAAGTCGATGCGTGGTGACGGAGACGGCTGGGCGAAGAGCGAGGACGGCAGCCGCCAGTGGGGCCGGTTCGGTGCGGCGGGGCTGCTGTTGCGCGCGCCCGCCCCGGGCGGCGGGTCCGCGGTGTTGCTGCAGCACCGCGCGCAGTGGAGTCACCAGGGTGGAACCTGGGCGCTGCCCGGTGGTGCCCGCGACAGCCACGAGAGCACCACCCGGGCCGCGGTCCGCGAGGCCGAGGAGGAAGCCGGGATCGCCGGCAGTGCGCTGCGGGTGCGCGCGGAGCGGGTCACCGCGCAGGCCGGTAGCGGCTGGACGTACACGACCGTGATCGCCGACGCGGAGACCACGCTGCCGACGGTGCCGAACGGCGAGAGCACCGAACTGCGGTGGGTGCCCGAGGCGGACGTCGAGAACCTGCCGCTGCACCCGGGCTTCGAGGCCAGTTGGCCGTCGTTGCGGGCGGTGCCGGTGCGGCTGCTGCTCGACACCGCCAACGTGCTGGGCTCGCGCCCGAACGGGTGGTGGCGCGACCGCGTCGGGGCCACCGGCGAACTGCTCGCCGAGCTGGCCCGGACGCTGCCACGGACCTTCGAACTGCCCGACGGTGGCTTCGGCTGGTTGCCGCGGATCGAGGCGGTCCTCGAGGGTCAGGCGCGGGTGGTGGCGGAGGTCGGCGACCGGGTTCCGGTGCACGTCGCGACGGGCAGCGGCGACGACACCCTGGCGTCGCTGGCCGGGGCCGAACCCTTCGCCGACCAGGCCGTCGAGCGGGTTCGGAGCCTGCTGGCCGGGGACGAACAGCAGTTGACCGCGGTGGTCACCGCCGACCGCGGGCTGCGCGACCGGCTGCCCGAGACGGTGGTCCGGCTCTCGCCCTCGACCGTGCTCGGCTGGCTGGACTGACCGCACCGCGTTGGTCCCCAATGTCACATCGGTTCCCCGTCGGACACCCGATGTGACATTGGGGACCAGGTGGGGGAAGGGTCAGCCGGCGTTGCGGGCCAGCGCGTCGGACAGCGACCGGGCGGCCGCCTGCGGGTCCGCGGCCTCGGTGATCGCGCGGACCACCACGATGCGGTCGGCGCCGGCGTCGAGCACCTCGGGGAGCCGCTCCTCGTCGACCCCGCCGATGGCGAACCAGGGCCGGGTGGGGTGCGAGTCGGCGGTGCTGCGCACCAGGTCCAGGCCCGACGCGGCGCGTCCCGGCTTGGTCGGGGTGGCCCACACCGGCCCGGTGCAGAAGTAGTCGACGCCGTCCTCGATCGCGGCGAGCTGGGCCTGCGCCCGGTTGCCGGTTGAGCGCCCGATCACCACCCGCTGGCCGAGGATCTGCCGGGCGTAGTGCACGGGCAGGTCGCCCTGGCCGAGGTGCAGGACGTCCGCCCCCGCGGCCAACGCCAGGTCGGCGCGGTCGTTCACCGCGAGCAGGGCGCCGTGCCTACGGGCGGCGGCGGCCAGCTCGGCCAGCGCACCCAACTCCTCGCGGGTCTCCATCGGGCCGAACTTCTGTTCGCCGGCCGAGCCCTTGTCCCGCAGCTGGATGATGTCGACGCCGCCGGACAGGGCCGCCTCGGCGAAGTGTGCCAGGTCACCGCGCTCTCGGCGGGCATCCGTGCACAGGTACAGCCGGGCGCTGGCCAGGCGTTCGCGGGGGGTCAGATGGTTACCGGAATGCGAGGGGGACACTTGCTCAACGGTAGTCTGATGGCGAACTAAGTGACACGGGAGTCCCGGCGAACGCGGGGCTGAGAGGGGGCTCGCGAGCCTTGACCGTCATACCTGACCCGGATCATGCCGGCGCAGGGAGTGAGGTGGAGTGGTGAGCAGAACTCTCGCGGTGGTCGGCGGCGGCGCGATCGGACTCGCGGTCGCCTGGCGGTCCGCGCAGGCGGGCTGGAAGGTCACGGTCCACGACCCGGCGGTCGGCTCGGGGGCGTCGTGGGTGGCCGGCGGCATGCTGGCCCCGCTGTCCGAGGGGTGGCCCGGCGAGGACGCGCTGCTGCAGGTGGGCGCGGCGTCGCTGCAGCGGTGGCCGGACTTCGGCAGTGAGCTCGGGGCCCTCGTCGACGAGCCGTTGTTCACCTCGCACAGCTCCCTGACGGTCGCGCTGGACGCGGCCGACGCCGCGGACCTGCGCACCGTCGCCGAGTGGATCGAGACCCAGGGTTACCGGCTCGAGTTGCTGTCCCGGGCGCAGATCAGGGCGGCCGAGCCGTCGCTGGCCCCCAGCATCCGGCTGGCGCTGCTGGCCTCGACGGAGTCCGCGGTGGACAACCGGGCGCTGGTGCGCGCGCTGCGGCTGGCGTGCGAGGCCGCCGGGGTCGCGTTCGTGGCCGAGTCGGTGGTTGACCCGGAGTCGCTGCCCGCCGACCAGGTGGTGGTGGCGGCCGGCACCGGGGCGGCCGCGCTGTGGCCGGGGCTGCCGGTGCGCCCGGTCAAGGGCGAGATCCTGCGGCTGCACCATCGCCCCGGGGTGGCCCCCGCGCCCACCCAGACCATTCGCGGCAGCGTGCACGGCCGGCCCGTGTACCTGGTGCCGCGCGGCGACGGCATCGTGGTCGGTGCGACCCAGCACGAGTCCGGACTCGACACCCAGGTCACCGTCGGCGGGGTGCGGGACCTGATCGCGGACGCCCAGACCCTGATGCCGAGCATCGGCGAGTACGAGCTCTACGAGACCGCGGCGGGCCTGCGGCCGATGAGTCCGGACAACATGCCGATCATCGGCCGGGTGTCGGACCGGGTGGTGCTCGCGGCCGGGCACGGCCGCAACGGCATCCTGCTCACCCCGTTGACCGCGGACGCGGTGGTCGCCGAGCTGTCCGGTGCGCCGCTGCCCGAGGCCAAGAACTGCGCGCCGGACCGCTTCGGTCCGACCGGCCGCGCCCACTGACCGGCTCCTTCCACCGATCGACGAATGAGGAATTGATGACGAACACCCCGGTGAACATCGGTATCACCGTCAACGGCGAAGACCACCAGCTGTCCGAACCGCTGACGGTGGCGCAGCTGCTCGACCACCTCGGTCTGCCCGCCAAGGGCATCGCCGTCGCGGTGGACGGCGCGGTGCTGCCGCGCACCTCCTGGGACACCCCGGTCGGCAAGGGCTGGGAGATCGAGATCCTCACGGCGGTCCAGGGTGGCTGAGGCGACGGTGGCTGGGACCGGCACCCTCACCATCGGCGACCGCAGTTTCGGCTCGCGCCTGATCATGGGCACCGGCGGCGCCGCCAACCTCACCGTGCTCGAGGAGGCCCTGGTCGCCTCCGGCACCGAGCTGACCACGGTGGCGATGCGCCGGATCGACGCCACCGGCGGCACCGGCGTGCTGGACCTGTTGCGCCGGCTCGACATCGCGCCGCTGCCGAACACGGCGGGCTGTCGCGGCGCCGCCGAGGCGGTGCTCACCGCGCAGCTCGGTCGCGAGGCGCTCGAGACCGACTGGGTCAAGCTCGAGGTGATCGCCGACGAGCGCACCCTGCTGCCCGACGCCATCGAACTGGTCTCGGCGGCAGAACAACTCGTCGACGACGGCTTCACCGTGCTGCCGTACACCACCGACGACCCGGTGCTGGCCAAGCGGCTCGAGGACGTGGGCTGCGCGGCGGTGATGCCGCTGGGTTCGCCGATCGGAACGGGCCTGGGCATCTCCAACCCGCACAACATCGAGATGATCGTCGAGGCGGCCGGGGTTCCGGTGATCCTCGACGCCGGCATCGGGACCGCCAGCGATGCGACGCTGGCCATGGAACTCGGCTGCGACGCGGTGCTGCTCGCGACCGCGGTGACGCGGGCGAAGGACCCGGCGCTGATGGCGTCCGCGATGGCGTCGGCGGTGGTCGCCGGGTACCAGGCCCGCCGGGCCGGCCGGATCCCGAAGCGGTTCTGGGCGCAGGCGTCGTCGCCGATGTAGGGGTGGACACGGGGAGGTCTCAGGGTGGGAGTCATCCCAGGGGATGACGCCGGAATGAGACCTGCGGGCGATGCGCTCGGCTCCGGCGTCCGGCAGAGTTCCCCTCATGATTGAAGTGAGGGGTTTGACGAAGACGTTCGGGCCCACGAAGGCGGTCGACGACCTGACCTTCACCGTGAAGCCGGGGATCGTGACCGGATTTCTCGGGCCGAACGGTGCCGGCAAGTCGACGACGATGCGGATGATCCTGGGCCTGGACCGGCCCACGTCCGGCACGGCGCTGATCGACGGCCAGGCGTACCACGACCTGAAGCAGCCGCTGCGGACCGTCGGCGCGCTGCTGGACGCAAAGTGGGTGCACCCCAACCGGTCCGCGAAGGCGCACCTGCAGTGGATGGCGGCGTCCAACGGGATCCCGTCGTCGCGGGTGGACGAGGTGCTGCGGTTGGTGGGCCTGACCGAGGTGGCCGGCAAGAAGGCCGGCGGATTCTCGCTCGGCATGTCGCAGCGGCTCGGCCTGGCCGGCGCGCTGCTCGGCGACCCGAAGGTGCTGCTGTTCGACGAGCCGGTCAACGGCCTCGACCCCGAGGGCATCGTCTGGATCCGAAAGTTCATGCAGCGCTTGGCCGCGGAGGGGCGCACCGTCCTCGTGTCGAGCCACCTCCTCTCCGAGATGGCGCTGACCGCAGAGCATCTCGTGGTGATCGGTCGTGGTCGGCTGATCTCGGACACGACGGTCAAGGAGTTCGTCGACCGGTCGTCCGAGTCCACGGTCCGGGTCCGCAGCCCCCAGTTGGACGCGCTGCGCAGCGTGCTCACCTCGCACGGCCTGACGGTGCGCGAGGACGGCCACGCGGCGAGTGCCGCGGCGGCGCTGGTGGTGCTCGACTCCACCACCGACGCGATCGGCCAGATCGCGGGTAGCAACGGGATCGTGCTGCACGAGTTGGCGTCCCAGCAGGGATCGCTCGAGGACGCGTTCATGAAACTGACCGGTGACGACGTGCAGTACCACGCCGCGGGCGTCGAAGAAGTGATGGGAGGGGCACTCTGATGGGTGTTCTGGCCGCAGAACGAATCAAGCTCACCTCGACCAAGTCGCCGTGGTGGTGCACGGTCGCCATCGTGGTGCTGGGCCTGGGCCTCGCCGCGGTGATCGGACTCAGCGCCAAGGCGAGCATCAATGCCTTCAACAACCAGAGCGCGAGCGGCGACAAGCCGGACTTCGAGCCGTTCCTGCCCCAGCTCTCGGACGCCGTCGGAGGCGTGTCGGGCTTCGGCGTCCTGGTGCTGATGATCATGGCAGCCCTCGCCGTCACCAGCGAGTACCGCTTCGGCCTGATCCGGACCACCTTCCAGGCCGTGCCGCGGCGGGACTCGGTGCTGGTCACCAAGGCGGGCCTGATCGGGGTGTTCGGTGCCGTACTGACCTTCGTGCTGACCTTCGGCGCCTACGCGATCGCCAAGGTCACCGCCGGTGAGGAGGCCGGGGCTGCCCTGAAGCTGACCGGTGACGAGGCGTGGCGGGCGATCTACGGCGTGCCGATCTACGCGCTGCTCTGCGTGTTCCTCGCGGTGGCGGTGGGCACCCTGGTGCGTCAGTCGGCGGGCGCGATCACCCTGCTGCTGCTGTGGCCGCTGCTGATCGAGAGCCTGTTCGGCCTGTTCGGCACCTTCGGCCGCAACGTGCAGCCGTTCCTGCCGTTCATGAACGCCAACCACTTCCTCGGCTCGGACCAGGGCGTGGACTGGCACTGGGGGCCCTGGGGCAGCCTGGTCTACTTCGCGGCCTTCGTGGCCGTCGTCTTCGGCGCGGCGCTGTTCCTGGTGAACCGCCGCGACGCCTGACCTGCCGTAGCGCTGGACACGCTGCGGTAACCGTGCGCGACCGTCGCCCCGACTGTGGGGGGTGACGGTCGCGCACTGTCGTCTGCGGAGCCTCGGCATTGTCTGTAACCCTCGGTTACCCTTCGAAGGGTGAGCGAGGACCCTGTGCCCCAGCCGGTGGTCGACTGGTTTCGAACCATGAACCGCCGACCCGCGCTCGTCGACGCCGTCCGCCGGGCGCGCCGGGCGCTGCCCGGGGACCCCGCCTTCGGCGACCCGCTCTCGACCGCCGGACCCGGCGGCGTCCGCGCCATGGCCCGGGTCGCGGACCGGCTGCTCGAGGACGGTCCCGGCGCGTCGCGGGAGGTGAGCCTCGGCACCCTGCAGGTCTGGCAGGCCCTGCTCGAACGCACCGGCCGGGGCCGCGGCACCCGCCAGGTCACCATCGTGTTCACCGATCTGGTCGGGTTCTCCAGTTGGTCACTCGGCGCGGGCGACGAGGCCACACTGACGCTGCTGCGGCAGGTGGCCAGCGCGGTGGAACCGCCGTTCGTGGAGCGCGGGGGACATGTGGTCAAGCGGCTCGGCGACGGGCTGATGGCCGTGTTCGACTACCCGGAGCGCGCGCTGGAGGCGGTGTTCGAGGCCCGCGACCGGCTCGCCGAGGTGGAGCAGGAGGGCTTTCGGCCGCGGATGCGGGTGGGCCTGCACACCGGGATGCCGAGACAGTTGGGCGACGACTGGCTGGGCGTGGACGTCAACGTCGCCGCCCGGGTCATGCAGGCCGGGGCGGACGGCAACGTCGTCGCGTCCGCGCACACCCTCGACGCGCTCGACCCGCAGACGCTCGAGACCCTCGGACTGCGGGCCAGGCCGTACCGGCGCGGGTTGTTCGCGCCGGCCCCGCGCGGCGTCCCCGACGACCTGCGGATGTTCACCCTGACCAGGTAGGCGGCTCCGCCGCCTGTGCGCCTTTCTGGTAGCGGTCGCTGTCAGAAGGGCGCGTCAGTGCAGGCGCCAGAGCGGGGACACCGGACCGTGGCCGGCACCGAGGTCGTACGACGCCGCCAGGCACCGGGTCACCCACTGCTTGCCGAACTCGACGGCCTCGGGCATCGGGTACCCGTTGGCCAGCGCGCACGCCACCGCGGCGGCGAGGGTGTCGCCGCCGCCGTGGTCGTTGCCGGTCTCGATCCGCGGGCTGGTGAACTCGTGGAAGGTGTCGCCGTCGAAGAGCAGGTCGGTGCTGTCCGGCGAGGTGCGCAGGTGCCCGCCCTTGACCAGCGACCACTGCGCGCCGAGCCCGTGCAGGGCCTCCGCGGCCCGGCGCGCCGACGCGTCGTCCACCACCTCGATGCCGGTGATCAGGCGGATCTCGTCGAGGTTCGGCGTCACCAGCGACGCGATCGGGATCAGGGTGTTCCGGACCGCGTCGAGTGCCTCGGCATGCAGCAGCGGGTCGCCGTGCATCGATGCGCACACCGGGTCCACCACCAGCGGCACGGCGTGGTCACGGCCGATCCCCACCTCGCCGCAGACCTGTGCCACCGCCTCGATGATCGCGGTGGACGCCAGCATCCCGGTCTTGGCGGCGCTCACCCCGATGTCGGTGACCACGCTGCGCACCTGGTCCGCCACCACCTGCGGCGGAATCTCGTGAAACCCGCTGACCCCCACGGAGTTCTGCACCGTCACCGCCGCGACCGCGACGCACGCGTGGACCCCGCACAGGGCCATGGTGCGGGAGTCGGCCTGGATTCCGGCACCGCCACCGGAATCGGTGCCGGCGATGGTGAGGACGCGGATCGGGGTCTCGCCGTCGGGGGTCAGGGGCAGCAGGTTCACGGCCAGAGCCTATCCATCCGCCGGTGCCGTGCGGCCGGTGGTGCCCGACGCCCCGGCCGCCGTCGCCGTCATCGGCAGGTACACCCGGCCGCCCGCCGCCGCGAACTCCGCGGACTTCTCGGTCATGCCGGCCGCGACGGCCGCCGCCTCGGTCAGTCCGTTGCGTTCCGCATACTCGCGGACGTCGGCCGAGATCCGCATGGAGCAGAACTTGGGGCCGCACATCGAGCAGAAGTGCGCCGTCTTCGCGGGCTCGGCGGGCAGCGTCTCGTCGTGGTACTCGCGGGCCGTGTCCGGGTCCAGGGACAGCGCGAACTGGTCACGCCAGCGGAACTCGAAGCGCGCCTTGGACAGTGCGTCGTCGCGTTCCTGCGCCCGCGGATGCTGCTTGGCGAGGTCGGCGGCGTGCGCGGCGATCTTGTAGGTGATCACCCCGACCTTCACGTCGTCGCGGTTCGGCAGGCCGAGGTGCTCCTTCGGCGTGACGTAGCAGAGCATCGCGGTGCCGGCCTGGGCGATGATCGCGGCGCCGATCGCGGAGGTGATGTGGTCGTAGGCGGGCGCGATGTCGGTGGCCAGCGGTCCGAGGGTGTAGAACGGGGCCTCCTCGCACAGCTCCTCCTCGAGCCGGACGTTCTCGACGATCTTGTGCATCGGCACGTGCCCCGGGCCCTCGATCATCACCTGCACGCCATGGGATTTCGCGATCCTGGTGAGCTCGCCCAGGGTGCGCAGCTCGGCGAACTGGGCCTCGTCGTTGGCGTCCGCGATCGAACCGGGACGCAGTCCGTCGCCGAGCGAGAAGGTGACGTCGTACTCGCGCAGGATCGCACAGAGCTCCTCGAAGTGCGTGTACAGGAACGACTCCCGATGGTGCGCCAGGCACCACGCGGCCATGATCGAGCCGCCGCGCGAGACGATGCCGGTGACCCGCTTCGCGGTGAGCGGGACGTACCGCAGCAGCACCCCGGCATGCACGGTCATGTAGTCGACGCCCTGCTCGCACTGCTCGATCACGGTGTCGCGGTACACCTCCCACGTCAACGCGGCCGGGTCTCCGCCCACCTTCTCGAGGGCCTGGTAGATCGGCACCGTGCCGACGGGCACCGGGGAGTTGCGCAGGATCCACTCCCGGGTCTGGTGGATGTCCTTGCCGGTGGACAGGTCCATGATGTTGTCCGCGCCCCAGCGCGTGGCCCACACCATCTTCTCCACCTCCTCGCCGATGGACGAGGTGACCGCGGAGTTGCCGATGTTCGCATTGATCTTCACCGCGAACCGCTTGCCGATGACCATCGGTTCGGACTCGGGGTGGTTGTGGTTCGCGGGGATGACCGCGCGCCCCGCGGCGACCTCCGCGCGCACCACCTCCGGGTCCACACCCTCACGTGCCGCGCAGAAGTGCATCTCCGCGGTGACGATTCCGGCCCGGGCCCAGGCCAGCTGGGTACGCGCTGTGTTGGATCCCCCGTCGCTTCTCTCGCCCCCGATGTCGACGGCATCCGGCTTGCGCCACCCGTCGCGGGTCTTCGGGAGCCCCGCCTCGAGGTCGATCACCGCGTCGGCGTCGGTGTACGGGCCAGACGTGTCGTAGAGGTCCAGGTGTTCGCCGTTGGTGAGGTGTACGCGGCGGACCGGAACCGACAGGGTGCCCACGCCGGGGGCGTCGACCTGGCGGTACTGCTTGCTGCTGCCCTCGATAGGGCCGGTGGTGACGGTGCTGGTCGCGACAGCGGTGTCCGCGACAGCGGTGTTCGTGACAGGGGTGATCCCCATGATGTTGCGCTCCCTACGCCGGCATTACCCGGTCAGGTTCATACGGTCGACGGCCCTGACGCTCGAAATGAGCTAGCCGTCCTCTCAGCCCGCTGGTGCGAGCCCCCGTGGGATGTGTAGTTGTCGAGCGCGACGATAGCGCCCGCCGGCCGAACTCACCACCCGGGCCGGGCCCCGCCGTCCCGCTAACTGGAACTTGTTACAGAAATCGGCACTGACGGCCGAGTCGTGCCATATAGTGGCGTACGTCACATTACGGTGACGCGCAGGGTGAAGGAGTATGTCGATGATTGCAGAGGCGCCGACCGCGGAAGTGTCGAACAATGCAGCTCAGAACCGTTTCGAGTTGTGGCTCAACGGCGATCTCGTCGGCATTCTCGGTTACTACGATTTGGACTCGAGGGCGCGCGGGGCGGGGCGTGGGGGGCGGGGCGGTCCGCCGGTCGTCTCGTTCATGCACACCGTGATCGTCGAGGACTTCGGCCACCGCGGGCTGGCTGCGGTGATGGTGCGCAAGGCCCTCGACGCGGCCCGCGGCTACGGCTGGAAGGTCCGCCCGGTGTGCACGTACCTGCAGCGGTTCGTCGTGGACAACCCGCAGTACCGGGACATGCTCGTCCCCGTGTGAGGCGTCGGCCGGTCGGTGTCCGGGTTCTGGTGGCCCAGGTGCCGATTTGGCTACGATTGGGCGAATAGTGGGCCACATCTTCCGGCTGGGCTTGGCTGAGCCGCAGAAGCTGATTACATGGTGGTGTGGATCACATCTTCAGGCGGCGCCCAGTCCAGGCCGCGGCGGTGACCAGGCCCGTCGTTGCACCAGCTGACCCGGCGCTGGCCTGCGTCGAGGACAACCCCTCGCACTCCCGCTACGACCTCTGGGTCGGCGACGAACTGGTGGGGATCCTCGGCTACCGCGCAGCGGACGGCGTCACCGAACTGCCCGCCGGTGTCGGCGGCCTCGGCGACGGCGACGTCATCGCGCTGATGCACACCGTCGTCAAGGAGGACTTCGGCGGCCGTGGCTGGGCGGCCGTCCTGGTACGCGAGGTGCTCGAGGAGAGCAGGGTCCGCGGGATCCGGGTCCGTCCGGTGTGCACCTACCTGCGCCGTTACCTCGGGGCGCACCCCGAGTACCTGCCCCTCGTCGACGACTGGGACTGACTGGGCGATTAGTCCAGTTCCACCACGACCGGGGCGTGGTCGCTGGCGCCCTTGCCCTTGCGTTCCTCCCGGTCGATGGACGCGCCGGTGACCCGGGCCGCGAGTGCCGGGGAGGCCAGCGCGAAGTCGATCCGCATGCCCTGACGCTTGGGGAAGCGCAACTGCGTGTAGTCCCAGTAGGTGTAGACACCGGGGCCGGGCGTGTGCGGTCGGGTGACCTCGGCGAACCCGATCTCGGTGAACGCGTCGAATGCATCCCGTTCGGGCTGCGAGGTGTGCGTCTTGCCCTCGAACAACGCCGGGTCCCACACGTCCTCGTCGGTCGGCGCGACATTCCAGTCGCCGACCAGTGCGACCTGTGCGTCGGGGTCCTCGGCCAGCCACTTCGCGGCGTCGTCCCGCAGGGTGGCCAGCCAGTCCAGCTTGTAGCGGTAGTGCGGGTCCGCCAGCTCACGGCCGTTCGGCACGTACAGGCTCCACACCCGGACGCCGCCGCAGGTGGCGCCGATCGCCCGCGCCTCCACCACCGGGGTGGCGATCTCGAGGCTGTCGGGGACCTCCTTGGCGAAGCCGGGCTGGCCCTCGAAGCCGACCTGGACGTCCTCGAGGCCCACCCGGGAGATCAGCGCGACGCCGTTCCACTGGCTCAGGCCCACGTGCGCCACCTCGTAGCCGAGGTCGGTGAACCGTTCGGTGGGGAACTGGTCGTCCCGGCACTTGGTCTCCTGGATGGCGAGCACGTCCGTCTCGGTCCGCACCAGCCAGTCCACGATCCGGTCCGTGCGGGCCCGTACCGAGTTCACATTCCACGTCGCCAGTCGCATGAGGTCAGCGTAGTGCGGGGCGCCGACATGCCGGGCGCCCGCCACCGCGTCACGCGGCGGGCGGGTCAGGCGGGCGCGGTGGCGTAGCGGTACCGGTGGTGCTCGACCATCCCCAGCGACTCGTACAGCGCGAGTGCCGGCGCGTTGTCGGCGACCACCTGCACGTAGGTGTGGGTGGCGCCGAGGTCGCGGCCCCAGCGGATCATCTCGGCGCAGATCAGCATGCCGAGCCCGCGTCGACGGTGGTCGGCGGCGACCTCGACGGCGGACAGCCCCACCCAGTGACGGCCGTCGGGGGCCTCGGTGACCGCCGCGCGGGTGACGGCCAGCGCCTCCGCGGGGCCGCCGAGCGAGCCGAAGCCGACCCGGCCCTCGCGGACCGCGCCCAGCACCTCCGCGGCGGACGCGGGCAGCGCATCGCCGTGGTAGTGGTACAGCGAGAGCCACCGCTCGTCCGGGGCGTCGTCGACCCGGACCATGGACTCCCCGTCGGGCAGCGTGAGGTTCGCGATGTCCGCGGCCATCACCTGCACCTCGTCGGAGACCTCCCAGCCGGCGGGCGGGGTGGCGAGCCGGTCCGGTAGCAGCAGGGTCAGCGGCTGGCCGCGCTCGGCGTACCAGGCGCGCAGCCGGTCGAGGGTGTCGCCGCTGTGCAGGTCGCCGATCCGGTCGGCCGGGCCCAACGCAGTCGCGGCGTTGGCGCGGCGGGTGAAGCCGTCGCCGTACCGGGCCAGCCAGCCGTTGACCCAGGTCTGCTCGGTGCCGGGCCAGCCGTCGGCGGCCGCGAACTCGAGCGACCGGATCTCCCGGGTGAGCACGGGGCGGGGGCCGACGGTCTTGAGCGCGACCACCTGGTCGGGCGCGACCTGCACCACCCGGCCGTCGGGCGATCGGACCACGACGGCGGGGCTGAGCGAGACCAGCTCGCCGATCATGTCTGTCAGCGGTCGCGGGTAGCCGGGCGGCAGCTTGTAACGCAGCACCACCCGGCTGCCCAGGACGGCGTCAGCCTTCATCGTGACCGTCAGTACTCATCGTCTTGGTTCAGTACTCGTCGTGACCGAACGGGTCTTCGACCGTGCCCGGTACCCAGCTCAGGCCCGGCTTGCCCCATCCGGAGCGCTTGATGATCTTCTTCGCGGCCCGGGCGTGCCGGCCGATCAGCATGTCCGTGTAGAGGAAACCGTCCAGGTGGCCCACCTCGTGCTGGAGCATCCGGGCGAAGAAGCCGGTGCCCTCGATGACCACGGGGGAGCCGTCGGCCTCGAGGCCGGTGACCCGCGCCCAGTCGGCGCGGCCGGTGGGGAACTGCTCGCCCGGCACGGACAGGCAGCCCTCGTCGTCGTCCTCGGGGTCCGGCATGGTCTCCGGGATCTCGGAGGTCTCGAGCACCGGGTTGATCACGGCGCCGCGGCGCCGCTCGCCGTCGGGGCTGGCGTCGTAGTCCGGGCAGTCGTAGACGAACACGCGCAGTCCGACACCCACCTGGTTGGCGGCCAGGCCGACGCCGTTCGCGACGTCCATGGTGTCGTACATGTCGGAGATGAGTTCGGCGACCTCGGACACGGGCTGGGTCACGGGCTTGGTCGGCTCGTGCAGCACCGGGTCACCGACGATCACGATGGGAAGGATTGCCATGCTGACCAGGATAGTGGGACGGTCTGCGGCGACGCGCCCGCACCGGATGCGAGTCCCCGGTCGGGTCTACCGTGGTTCAATATTCTGCGAAAGCACAGCGGTGTAGTTCGTGTGTGATTCGTTGCCCGGTCAGCTGAGGCTGTCGGGCAGCCGGGGTAGTTTGTGGGATCGCTGAGTTTGGGCGAGAGCTCGAAGTGGGGAGTGAGATGGACGGCGCAGTCGCGCGTAGCCGGAATTCCGAGGCCACCGAGCCGCAGGGTGCGAACGACGTCGGCACCGACGGACTCACCCGACGCGATCACGACATTCTGTCCTTCGAACGCCAGTGGTGGAAGTACGCCGGCGCCAAGGAAGAGGCCATCAAGGAACTCTTCGACATGTCGGCGACCCGCTACTACCAGGTGCTCAATGCCCTGGTCGACCGCCCGGAGGCGCTCGCCGCGGACCCCATGTTGGTCAAGCGGCTGCGCCGGCTGAGGGCCAGCCGGCAGAAGGCCCGGGCCGCCCGCCGCCTCGGATTCGACATCACCTAGATGCCGGCGATCGCGCGATGGCAACTAAGGTCGGTGACGTGAGCACCCCGAATCCCGAGCCGTCGGGCCCGCCGCTTCGCGCCCTCGCGATGGTGCTGATCGCCCTCGCGATCGCCTTCGCGGGCATCGGCGCAATGGCCCTGTCCGGGTCCGACTCGGATTCGCCGGCCCCCACCATCGTGCCGAGCGTGGCCCCGGTCAAGGGCTCGGCGAACAGCCCCGCCGCGTCCGCGCGTCCCACCACGCCGCCGCCGGCCACCACCTCGGCGGCCGTCACCACGACCAGCCTCCCGACCTCCGCCGCGACGCTCGACCGGTCCGCGGTCCCCGTGCGGGTGTTCAACAACAGCATCGTCAGCGGGCTGGCGGCGGAGACCGCGAGCACGCTCGAGGCCGAGGGCTGGACGGTGTCCGAGACCGGCAACTACGCCGACGGCACGATCGCCAAGACCACCGTCTACTACCGCCCCGGTTCGGCCAGCGAGAAGCAGGCCGCGACGGAGATCGCGGCGGAGATCGGCGCCACCGCCGAGCCGCGCTTCGCGGGCATCGAGTCGTCCTCACCCGGCGTCATCGTGATCGTCACCTCCAAGTAGCGGTCAACCGCGTCGTACGTCGTACACCTGGTCGGCCGGTCCATCCCGGCTGGCTATGATCAATTCACTTCCAGCCCACCTGAAGGAGCGGTTTGATGGCCATGCTTACCCGACGCGACACGCAGACTCGCGGCCGCAAGTCCTGGCGCGTCGTTGCCCCGATGGTCGCGTTGGCGGCCGTTGGCCTCACCGCGTGCAGCAACGGCGAGTTCCCCAGCGACGTTCCCGGCACCACGCCGCCGGTGTGGACCGGCATGCCGGCCCCCGCGGGCGCCCCCGGTTCGGGCGGCCACGCGGGTGAGGGCGCCGAGCCCGCCGACCAGGTCCGCACCAGCCTGCGCAACGCCGACGGCACCAACGTCGGTTCCGTCGTGTTCGCGTCGGCCGACGACCACGTCACGGTCACCGTTCTCGGGTCCGGACTGACCCCCGGCTTCCACGGCCTGCACGTCCACTCGGTGGGCAAGTGCGAGACCAACTCGGTGGCGCCGACCGGCGGCGAACCGGGCAACTTCCTGTCCGCCGGCGGCCACTTCCAGGCGGCGGGGCACACCGGTCACCCGCAGAGCGGCGACCTCACGTCCCTGTACGTGCGCGAGGACGGCACCGCCGAGCTGGTCACCTCCACCGACGCCTTCACCATCGAGGACCTGCGCAACAACGGCGCCGGCACCGCGATCGTCGTGCACGCGGGTGCGGACAACTTCGGCAACGTGCCGACCCGGTACGGCCTGCCCGAGGGTGCGAAGGTGCCGGACCAGGCGACGCTGGACACCGGCGACGCGGGCGCCCGCGAGGCCTGCGGCGTCATCAAGTAGCCACCCGAGCGCAAGTCCCTCCGACGACGGCCGTCCGCCTTCGTCGACAACACCCGACGCCGCACCGGAATGACGCTGGCCACATGCCAGTTCCCGGTCGCGGCGTCGGTGTGTTTGCTGTGATTGGATCAACACCGTGGCAGTCCACTTCGCCGGTTCCGCCCGGCCGACACTCGGTGTCGAATGGGAGATCGCGCTGGTCGACCGGGCCACGCGCGATCTGTCGAACACCGCGCCGCAGGTCTTCGAGGCGATGCAGTCGATCGACGGCTTCGACCCGGCTCGACTGCACAAGGAATTCCTCCGCAACACCGTCGAGCTGGTTACCGGGGTGTGCGACACCGTCGGGGAGGCGATCGCGGACCTCGACGAGACCATGGTCCTGCTGCGCCGGGCGTCCGCGCCGTTGGGCGTCGAGCTGCTCTGCGCCGGCACCCACCCGTTCGCGCAGTGGAGCTCCCAACAGGTGACCCGCGCCCCGCACTACGACGAGATGATCGAACGCACCCAGTGGTGGGGTCGGCAGATGCTGATCTGGGGTGTCCACGTGCACGTCGGGGTGTCCTCGGCGGAGCGGGTGTTCCCGATCATCAACGCGCTGCTGGTGAAGTACCCGCACCTGCTGGCGTTGTCGGCGTCGTCGCCGATGTGGGCGGGGGTGGACACCGGATACGCCAGCAACCGGGCACTGATGTTCCAGCAGCTGCCCACCGCCGGGCTGCCGTTCCAGTTCGAGAACTGGTCGCAGTTCGAGGGATTCGTGCACGACCAGCTCAAGACCGGTGTCATCGAGCGGCTCGGGGGACTGCACTGGGACATCCGGCCCGCGCCGCAGTGGGGCACCATCGAGGTGCGGGTGTGCGACGGCGTCTCCACCCGCACCGAGCTCAGCGCGATCGTGGCGCTGATCCACTGCCTGGTGGTGTACTTCGACCGCTGTCTCGACGACGGCGTGGAGTTGCCCGGGATGCCGCCGTGGCACGTGCAGGAGAACAAGTGGCGCGCCGCCCGTTACGGGCTCGACGCGGAGATCATCCTCGACGCGGACAGCAACGAGCGGCTCGTCACCGACGACCTGGACGACCTGCTCGAGCAGCTGGCCCCAGTCGCCCGTGACCTCGGCTGCGCCGACGAGCTGGCCCGGGTCGCGGACATCCCGCGGCGCGGCGCCTCGTACCAGCGGCAGCGTGCGGTGGCCGCCGGGGCGGGCGGCGACCTGACCGCGGTGGTGGACTCCCTGGTGGCCGAACTAGGTCGTTAAGTCGCTGTTCATGCACCGTTTACTATGTACGAGTGCTGAGCAGTCCCACGCCCGTGTCGATCCCCGGGCGAAGCTGGACGCGGGCGCGTCTACTGGTCACGATCGGCGCGGCGGCGCTCGCCCTGGTGCTGGTGGCGCTGCAGGTGCTGGCCGCGCGGCACGGGTTCGAGGGGCCGCTCGCGAGCCTGGCCCGGGACTTCGTCGGGACGCCCAAGTCGATGTCGGTGCCGTGGGCCGGGTTCGCGCTCGCGCTGGTCGGCCTGACGGGACGGCAGCGACTGCTCGCGGTGGGCGCGGCGGCGGGACTGGACGCGGTCTTCGCGGCCGGTCGGCTGCTCACCGGCGGCCCCGCGGCCGTCGGCAACGGCCCGACCTGGGTGCTCGTCGGGATCGCGGTGGTCGCCGCCGTCCGCTGGACCGGTTCGCAGCGCGCCGACGCGCTGCGCGGCGCGGCGCTGGGTGCGCTGCTGATCCTCGCCACCAAGTTCGGCGACGTGTGGCTCGAGATCACCGTGCTGACCCGGCCGCGGGTCCTCGACCAGTACCTGGAGCTGGCCGACCGCGCGTTCGGCAGCCCGTCCTGGGTGATGGGCCGGGTGGTCGAGGCGTCGGGTGACCTCGGCTACGGGGTGTTGCACTGGGTGTACATCGAACTGCCGGTCGCGGCGATCGTCGTCGCGCTGTACCAGCTCCGAAACGGCTGGCCCGCCCACTACCTGGTGCGGACGTTCCTGGTAATCGGGCTGATCGGGCCCCTGTTCTACCTGGTCTTCCCGGTGGTCGGGCCGGACTTCGCCTTCGGCACCGCGGGCGCGGGCGCCCAGCTCGGCGACTACTGGCCGCACACGCTGCCCACCTTCACCGACCCGGCGACGTTCGAGTTCGACGCCCCGGCGCCGCGCAACTGCATGCCCAGCCTGCACACCGCCTGGGCGCTGGCGATCTTCGTGCACTCGCGGGGTGGCCCGCGTTGGCTGCGCTGGGGCGGCACGTTCTGGCTGGTGTGCACGCTCGCCGCGACCCTCGGCTTCGGCTACCACTACGCGGTGGACCTGCTGGCCGGCGTGGTGCTGTGCCTGACCATCGAGGCGGCGCTGCGCGATCCCGAACGGGGCTGGGGCCGATTCCGGGTCCGTCTGGTGGTCGGCGGCGCGGCGGTGTTCGTGGCGCTGCTGGCGTCATACCGCTACCTGGCGGTCCCGATCGCGCAGTTCCCGGAGCTCTCCGTGCCGCTGTTGCTGGGCGCGACGGGTGCGGTGGTGCTGGCCTTCTATGCGACCTTCTTCGCGGCATCGGGGACGGCGCTCGCGCGGTGGGGCGGACGCGTCGACGCCGCCCGTGTGGCCGGGGGACACGAGAGCCTCACGCCGGAACCCGACCCCGAGACCGTCGGCGTTCGGCAGTGACCGGCACCCGGTAGCGCGCGTCCGCGGTCACCTCGCGAAGGCGAGCACGATCGCGGCCGGCAGGAACGTGGAGCGATCGAGGCCGATCCACCGGAACCCAGCGGTCGTCCGGTTCGTAGTGCCGGGTCGGATCCGCCCGTTCGTGAAGGCCGGTGGTGGGCATTCGGTGCTCTTGCCCTAATTCTCGGACTCGATCAAAAGCATTGGAGTGCAACGAGTTCCGTGAGCATTGTCGAGACAGTGCAACGTGCGGAACCTGAACTCGGGGCGGTCGGTATTTTATGCAAAGCAGTCAAACCGGGCGCTCCGCAATCTCGCTGGACTGCCCGGCCTGGGCTGCTCGGGGTTGGAGTGCTCAGTCGAACAGCCCGAGCCGGCCCGCGGTCCGGAGGATCTCCTCGCGGGAGTGCCCACCGAGCTTCTGGTACAGCGAGCGCTGCTGGCTCTTGACGGTGTTGGCGGAGACGAACAGCTTCGAGGCGATCTCCCGGGTCGACAGGCCCAGCGCCAGCTCGGCGAGCACCAGCTTCTCGCGTTCGGTGAGCTGGACCAGGTGCACGGACTCCGGGTAGGGGTTCCCGACGGTCGAGCCCCGCAGCACCGCGACGGCGGTCGACGCGGTGGTGGCCGTCGCCTCGAGGGTGTCGACGAGCTTGCGCGGGATCGTCGCCAGCGGCCACACCAGGCCGGTGCGGTCGGCCTCGCCACGGGCGTGGGCCCAGGCGTCCGCCGCCGCGTCGGCGTTGCCCAGCACGTGGTGCGCGGCGGCCTCGACGACCAGGGCCTCGAGGTGGGCGTGCGGATGCGGGTGGCCGAACCAGTCGCACCGGTGGCACAGCGCCAACGCCTGGCCGGGTTCGCCGGCGAGCAGGTGCGCGCGAGCCGCGGCGACGAGTGTCCACGGCTGCTCGGGCCCCGCGCCGGAGGCCAGCGCCAGGGCCTGGTTGCCCTCGCCCAGCGCGAGCCTGAGGCTGACCTCGACGGCCGTCAGCAGCGGCAGCGCCACCGAGGACGGGCCGAAGGTCGTCGGGTGTGCGGTGACCGCCCGGCGCAGCAGCGAGAGCCCGTCGAACGGGCGCCGAGTCGCCAGCGCGTAGCGGCTGTGGGCATAGGTGACGAACGCCCACAGTTCCTCGTTGTCGGAGGCCTCGCCCAGCTCGTCGAGGGCGCGCCGAGCGGTGTCGAGGTCGAGCCGGTCCAGTGCTGTCAGCGCCCGGGCCACCAGCGCGGGAACCTTGACCAGGAGCTCGAGCCAGCCGGCAGACCGCGGGTGTGAGGCCTCGATGGCCAGCCATTCGTCCGCGCGCTGTGGATCCCCGAGCAGCGCCCAGTTCAGCGCGGAACTGCCCGCCGCGTTGCGGGCGACGAAGTCGATGCCCTGCGCGAGGGCGCCGCGGTGCGCGAGCCGTAGGTCGACGGTGGACTCGGCGAACTCGCCGGCCAACTGGTGGCTGATGCCCCACTGCAGCCGCATCACCGGGAGCTGCCTGCGCACCTCCTCAGGACGGGCGTCGAGGGCGGCGCTGCTGAGTACGTGCAGCTGCCGTGCCATGTCGGCGGACTCCCGGAACCTCCCACCCACCCGCAGCATGAGGGACTGGACAGACCCGACGTCGAGCAGCTCGCCGGCATTCGGTTCGGCACCGAGCCGGCGCAACGCGTCGACGTCGATGGGCAGCGTGCTGGCCGTGCTGGTGGTCTGGGTGCCGAGCAGGGTGAACAGCTCCCGGCCGGCGCGGATGGAGGGATACGCGTCGAGCAGGTCCGGTGGGATGTCCCGCAGCGTCGAGCGGATCATGACGATGTGGTCGCCGATCAGGTCGACCCAGTGTTCGTCGAGGATCTCGATCACCAGCGCCCAGTCCGCTGCGTCCGCGGCGTACCGCAGCCCGCTCGCGGGGTCGTCGCGATCGAGGTGGTGGCGCGCGAGTCTCGACAGGCGATCGGCCGGCCGCAGCCCGGCCCGTTCCTGGGCGACCAGCAGTGCGTCGCGCACCGCGGGGGCGAATTCCCAGGCCTCGTCGACCGTGGCGTCGGACCGGATCAGCACGCCGGCGGCCTCGAGGTCGACGAGTCGGCGGCGGGTCTCCGCCGCCTCGACCTGTCCGGCGTCGGCGCCGAGACCGGCGGCGATCTCGGGGGTGATCACCCGGGCCGTCGCGACGGCCACGGCGAAGTCCCGGTGCGCGGTGATCTCGGGGTTGTCGAGCACCCGGGTGCGGGTGTAGTCCGCGATCGCACGGTCGAGGGCATTGGCGAGCAGTCGGCCGCGGGCGGGGGTCGAGGGCACCGCCTTGAGCACCAACGCCGCGATCCGCACGAGGTCCGGCAGCCCGCCGACCCGGTCGTGGACGTACGCCGTCTCGCCCGGCGCCGACGTGGCCGCGGCGAAGTCGAAGAACTCGGCGGTCTCCTCGACCGTGTACAGCAGGTCGCGGGCGGAGATCAGCTCGTAGGTCGGTTCCATCGCGGCCGGGTCGACAAAGTGGGTGTGCCCGCAGAGCGTCGCGACGACGTTGACGTGCGGGCACCGGTCGACGAGGCGGCGGACCTCGGCCTCGAACCGGTCGGCGTCGACGAGGTCGATCCGGTTGAGGACGAGAACGACCGAGGTCTCGGTGTGGGCGAGCGACTCCCGGACCACCTCGGACGGGCTTTCGGGTCGCCGGTCCGGCGTTCCGCAGCCCGCGGCGTGGACTCGTTCGAGCACCGTCCGCCAGTACGCGTCGGCGCAGACGCGTCCGGCGGGGGCCGGTACCCACACGACGAGCCGGGCGGCCGCCCGCCCCGACTGCAGCCAGGTCGCGACCAGGTCGGACTTGCCGAATCCGCGCGGCGCGCGCAGGACTGTGACGGGTGAGTCGCGATCGAGCCGGGCCAGCAGACGGGGCCGCGGTGCCACGGCCGGTGCGCGCCGCTGCCGGTCGGGTTGTCGCGGGTTCCGGGGTTCGGTGCGGGCGGGGCGTTCATACACGCGGACGCTCCATCATGCGTGGACAAGCGACATGCGTGGACTGCCTCTTTCGATCGCTGCTCGATCTCAGGGTGGGTGAGGCGCCGCTGGTCGGACGGGTCGGACGTCGTCAGGGCGCAGTTACCGACAATCTGTCATCTCGGACGGGGAAAGCCCACAGGCGTAGCCGGGTTTTCACCCGCGGGTTCACCCGTTTTCGGGTGTGACGCCGGTTCGAACCCGGCGTCACGGTCCGGGAAGCTGGTCCGGGAAGCTACAGGCGGGGCCCGGGGCGTTCGGTGTCGGGGCGTTCGCGGTTGTGTCGGTGCTCCAGGTCGCCGAGGATCTCGAGGCCCTCCCGGCCGCGCTGTTCCCGGTAGGCGACGCGGCCGACGACATGCGCGATCACCGGCGCGGTGAGGAGGGTGAACACGCCGACCAGCACCAGCATCCAGATGTCGACGTTGCCACGCAGTCGGATCACGGCACCGACCAGCACCAGCACCATCCCGACGACCTGTGGTTTGGCCGCGGCGTGCATGCGCGAGAGCGTGTCGGGGAAGCGGACGATCCCGACCGCCGCCGTCATCGCCAGCAGCGCACCGAGCAGTATCGCGGTCGCGGCCAGGACGTCCCACACGGCGCTCACTGGTCGTCACGCACCCGGAATCGGGCCACGCTGACCGAGCCCACGAAGCCCACCAGCGACAGCGCCACGATCGCGGGCACCACCGTGGTGTCGAGGGTGTAGGCGGCCCACACGGCCAGCCCGCAGGTGGCCGCCGCGACCAGCGTGTCCATCGCGACCAGGCGGTCGAGGGTGGACGGCCCGGCCAGCAGTCGGTAGGTGGTGAGGAGTGCGGCGACGGTCAACATCACCCCGGCGATCACCAACACGATCGTCATGGCCGGTCCTTTCCGCTGGTCGTGGTCCCGTCGGGGCCGTCATGTTCGGGGGGCCCGTCGTCCAGGAGGTCCTGCTCGTGGCGTCCGTCGTCCTCGTCCTGGTCGTGCCAGGTGCTCGGCTGCCAGTCGGAGTCGCGCTCGAACGCTTCGATGAACAGCCGCTCGAGCTGACGCACCGTCCGGTAGAACTGCTCGACGGCCCGGTCGGTACTTACGTCCAGCACGTGCACGTAGACCATCCGCCGGCTCTGGTCGACCTCGAGCACCATGGTGCCCGGGATCAGGTTGAGCAGGTCGATACACAGGGTGAGGACCAGGTCGGACTTGATGGACAGTCGGCACCGCAGCACCCCGGTCAGCGGCGGCGGACCCGGTCGGACGGCCAGCCACGCGACCTGCGCGCTGGACTGCGCGGCGTAGTACACGCCCAGACCGGCGAGCTTGAGCACCGAGAGCGGACGTACCCGTCCCTCGACCGGTACCCGCGGCAGCGGCAGCAGCAGCATGATCGTCGCGCCCACCGCGAGGCCGCCGAGGACGTTCGCGACGCTGAGGTTGCCCCACAGCAGGATCCAGACCACCGTCAGCCACGCGAGGATGCCGACCTGCATCAGCGCGCCGCGGCTCATCGGATGCCCCCTTCCGGTTGCTCGCCGGGCGGGGAGGTTTCGAGCGCGGTCGCCTGCTCGGCGTATCCGGGGCCGAGCACGGCGTCGATGTAGATCGAGCGGTCCTGCAGGTCCGTGGCCGTCCGGTTGGTGATCTCGATGAACGGCCCGGCGAACACGGTCAGCGACAGCCCCACGGCCACCAGGGCGATGGTCGGGATCAGCATCAGCACCGGCATCTTCCCGACGTCGGCCCGGTCACCGAACGCGATGTCCTCCTCGGACTCGTCGATCAGCGCGGACGGTCCGACGTCGGCGAGGTCGCCCTCCGGTGCGTCGGCGCGGGCCCGCCAGAAGGCCTTCGTCCACACCCGCGCGATGACGTACAGGGTGAGCAGGCTGGTCACCGTGCCGCCGCCGACCAGGATCCAGGACAGGGCGCTCGGGTGGGCGACGCCGGCCTGCAGCAGCGCCACCTTGCCGATGAAACCGGAGAACGGCGGGATCCCGGCCAGGTTCAACGCCGGCACCAGGAAGACGAGCGCAAGCACCGGGCTGGCCGCGGCGAGCCCGCCGAGTCGGCGCAGCGAGGCCGAGCCGGCCTGCCGCTCGATCAGGCCGACCACCAGGAACAGGGTGGTCTGCACGATGATGTGGTGCGCCACGTAGTACACGGCCCCGGACAGGCCGTGCTCGGTCGAGAGCGCGATGCCGAACACCATGTAGCCGATGTGGCTGACCAGCGTGAACGACAGCAGTCGCTTGATGTCGGTCTGCGCGATGGCGCCGAGGATGCCGACCAGCATGGTCAGCAGTCCGCAGACCATCAGCACGTTGTCCAGGTCGCCCTGCGGGAACAGCAGGGTGTGCGCCCGGATGATCGCGTACACGCCGACCTTGGTGAGCAGGCCCGCGAACACCGCGGTGACCGGGGCCGGCGCGGTCGGGTAGGAGTCGGGCAGCCAGGTCGACAGCGGGAACACCGCGGCCTTGATGCCGAACGCGACCAGCAGCACCCCGAAGATCGCCATCCGGGTGCCGGTCGGGACGCCGTCGAGCCGGGTTGCCATCTGCGCCAGGTTCAGGGTGCCGGTGGCGGCGTACGCGAAGGCGATCCCCACCAGGAAGATCAGCGACGAGACCATCGAGACCATCACGTACGAGACCCCGGCGCGCACCCGGTCGGCACTGGCGCCGAGCGTCAGCAGCACGAACGACGCGGCCAGCAGCACCTCGAACCCGACGTACAGGTTGAACAGGTCTCCGGCGAGGAAGGCGTTGCACACGCCCGCGGTCAGGGCCAGGTAGGTGGGCAGGAAGATCGACACCGGTTGGCGTTCGGTGCCGTCGTGCACGCCCTGTCCGGCGGCGAAGCCCATCACGGCGAGCAGCACGATGCTCGAGACCACCAGCATGATCGCGGAGAGCCGGTCCACCACCAGGGTGATGCCGATGGGGGAGTCCCAGCCGCCGACCTGCAGCGCCGAGATGCCGTCGCGGTCGGCCAGGTACAGCAGCAGCACGGAGACGACGAGCACCGCGACCAGCGCGGCCATCGTCACGACGCGCTGGAACCGGGGCCGGCGCCCGCCGATCAGCGTGATCGCGGCGGCGAGCATCGGGATCAGCACCGGCAGCGGGGTGAGGGTCTGGACCAGGTCCGCGGGCAACGTCATCGGCGGTCACCGCCCGGGGTCCGGACCGGACTGTCGCCGTCGGCGTCGAACTCGTCGAAGTCGCCCTCGCGCAGGTCCTCGTAGACCTCCAGGTCTTCCAGGTTGGTGAGTTGGTCGAGGGGGATGGGGTTGCCCTTGTCGTCGAAGGCGTCGCCGCGGAAGGTGGAGTCGCCGGTGAGCGGGTCGTCGGAGCGGTCGCGGTCGGGGGCCTCGGCCGGGCTGCGGCGCCGGATGACCTTGGTGTCCTCGGGGTCGTTCTCGACGGCGTCCTTGGTGTTGATCTTGTAGGAGCGGTAGGCCAGCGCCATCACGAAGGCGGCGATGCCCATGGTGATGACGATCGCGGTCAGGATCATGCCCTGGGCCAGCGGGTCGGCCATGGTGTCGTAGACGGCGTTGCCGCGGCCGACGATCGGCGCGCTGCCGGGCGGGCCGCCGACCACCAGGATCAACAGGTTGACGCCGTTGCCGAACAGCAGCAGACCCAGCAGCATCCGGGTGATGCTGCGCTCCAGCAGCAGGTACACCCCGCACGCGACGAGTACGCCGACCACCAGGAGCAGTCCGAAGTTCGCGGTCACCGGAAGGTCACCTCCGCGCTGTCGAGTCGCCTCGCGGGCTCTGCTGCGCCCTCGGCGTCCAGTCGGGCGCCGAGACTGCGCAGCACGTCGAGCACCAGCCCGACCACGATCAGGTACACGCCGAGGTCGAAGAACAGCGCGGTCACCAGCTTGATGTGGCCGATCAGCGGCAGCGTGACCTCCAGGGTCGCCGAGGACAGCGCGGGCGCGCCGAGGAACAGTGAGGTCAGCGCGGTGCCCGCGGACAGGATCAGGCCGAGGCCCAGGATCTTGCCCGCGTCGATGGGGACGGTCTCGCCGAGTTCGTAGCGGCCGCCCGCGAGGTAGCGCAGCACCAGGGCCAGGCCCGCGGTCAGCCCGCCCGCGAAGCCGCCGCCCGGCGCGTTGTGGCCGGAGAAGAAGAAGTACACCGACAGCACCATCATCGTCGGGAAGATCAGCCGGGTGGTGACCTCGAGGACCAGCGAACGGTGCCGCGGGTCGATCAGGTCGCCGCCGCGAAGCCAGGTGGTCTCCGGTCCGGAGCCGGCGTCCGGGTTGGGCGCGTCCGCGACCCGCGGCGCGATGCCGAACCGGCGGTTGCGGAACACCAGCGACGCGACGCCGGTGGCGGCAACCAGCAGCACGCAGATCTCGCCCAGGGTGTCCCAGGCGCGGATGTCCACGAGGAGCACGTTCACCACGTTCTTGCCGTTGCCCAGGTGGTACGCCGCGTCGGGCAGCTGCAGGTAGATCGGCGTGGTGGAGCGGGCGTTCATCGCGAACGCGCCGATCACCGTCACCGTCGCGCCCACCGCGACGCCCAGCAGGGCCCGCGGCAACTTGAACCCGACGGACTGCCGCTCGTCGATCTCGGCGGGCAGTTTGCGCATCACCAGCACGAAGATCACCAGCGTCAGCGTCTCCACCAGGAACTGGGTCAGGGCCAGGTCGGGCGCGCCGTGCAGGGCGAACAGGACGCCGCAGCCGTAGCCGCCGAGGCCGACCAGGATCACGCTGGCGAGCCGGTTGCGCATCACCGTCGCGGTGATCGCGGCGGCGATCATCATCAGCCCGACCGCCAGCTGCAGCGGGGAGTCCCACAGCCGCAGCCGGACGCCACCGTCGCTGTGCACGGCCAGCAGGATGGTCGGCAGCAGTACCAGGGTGACGAGGATGCTGGCCTGGGTCAGCGGCAGCGAACCGCGCTGGGTGGTGCCGGTCAGCCGGATCGAGAGGGTGTCCATGCCGCGCAGGGTGGCGTCGTACATCCGGTCCGCGTTGCCGAGCAGGGACCGTTCGAAGCGCAGTCGGCTGACCCGGCGGTGCATCAGGAAGAGGCCGGCGCCGGAAAGGACGATGAGCACGGTCAGCCACAGCGCCTGCCCGAACCCGTGCCACAGCGCCAGGTGGTAGTCGCCGTCCGGACCGGCGGGCAGCGTCGTCGAGTACGGGGTCAGCAGCCGGTCCATCAGCGGGGATGCGAGGCCGGCGGCGAGGCCCGCGACGGCGAGCAGGGCGGGCACCGCCAGGAACAGGGGATCCGCCCGGTGCATGTCCGCGACCGCCGGGCTGGGACGGCGGAGCTGCTTGCGTCCGAACGCGCCCCAGACGAACCGGATGCTGTAGGTGACGGTGAGGATCGACCCGAGCACGATGCCGGTCAGCACCAGGGTCCGCACCGGGGGACTGAGCGCGGCGGTGGTGGCGATCGCGTCGAGCGCGGCCTCCTTACCGACGAACCCGAGCAGCGGCGGTAGCCCGGCCATGCTGGCGGCGGCCAGCACCGCGATCGCGCAGAGCGCCGGGGCCTGGGCGCCGAGCCGCGCGAGCTTGCGCAGGTCGCGGGTCCCGGTGGTGTGGTCGATGACGCCGACCACCATGAACAGCGCCGCCTTGAACATCGCGTGCGCGACCATCATGGTCATGCCGGCCAGGGCGGCGTCCCGGCTGCCTGTGCCCACCAGGACCATCAGGAATCCGAGTTGGCTGACGGTGCCGAAGGCCAGGATCAGTTTCAGGTCGAACGCGCGCAACGCGCGCCAGCCGCCGAGGAGCATCGACGCCAGTCCGAGCGTGATGATCGTGACCCGCCAGGGGGTGGAGTCGGCGAAGCCCGGCGCCAGCCGTGCGACCAGGTAGATGCCGGCCTTGACCATCGCCGCGGCGTGCAGGTAGGCGCTGACCGGGGTGGGCGCGGCCATCGCGCCGGGCAGCCAGAAGTGCATCGGGACGATGGCCGACTTGGACAGCGCGCCCACCAGGACCAGCACCACCGCGACGCTGGTCAGCCAACCGGTCGGCGGGTTCGCCAGTAGTACGGACAGCTGGTAACTGCCGCCGACCTGACCCAGGATGATGAACCCGACCAGCATCGCGAGGCCGCCCGCGGTGGTCACAAGCAGTGCCTGGGTGGCGGCGCGGCGACTCGACGCGCGTTCCGCGTAGTGGCCGACCAGCAGGAACGAGAGCACCGTCGTCAGTTCCCAGAAGGTGTAGAGGATCAGCATGTTGTCGCTGGTGACCAGGCCGAACATGGCGCCCGCGAACGCGACCATCTCGGCGGCGAAGATGCCCAGACGTGGTTCGTCGTCGGTGAAGTACCGGGAGCAGTAGACCAGGACCAGGGCGCCGATCCCGAGCACCAGCGCCGCCATGATCGCGGCCAGGGAGTCGAAGCGCATGTCGATGTCCATCGACAACCCGGGCGCCCACTGGATGTGCAGCGACTGCTCGGTGCCCCAGTTCCGGACCACCCAGACCAGGCTTGCCAGCGGCACCAGCGACAGCGGCAGGAAGGCGTTTCGCCCCATTGCTCGCACGACAAGCGGCGCCAGAACGGCGGCAACTGCATGGGCGAACAAGATAGCGAGCAAAAGGCACTCCGTCGTGTCTGCGTGCGGGGGGCGGCGGGGTGTCGATACGCCCAGGAGTATCCGGGCGATCGGAGTCCAGTTTAGGGGATGGCCGGTCGTTGCTCGCAGGCGCATCGCCGCGACATTCGGGCGGTACCGTGTGGAAATGGCCGAGATCAGGACCGTCGCGCTTGCCCACATCAGGGATCGCCGGATGCTGCAGGCGCGGTCGTCCGGCAAGACCGCCTTCTACATGGCGGGCGGGAAGATCGACCCCGGGGAGAGCCCGGAACAGGCCCTGCACAGGGAGATTCGCGAGGAACTCGATGCGGGCATCGTGGCGGGCACGCTCGAGGAACTCGGGGTCTTCGAGGCCGAGGCGTTCGGGCATCCGCCCGGTACCCGGCTGCACATGACCTGTTACCTCGCGGACCTGACCGACGAGCCCGCGGCGACGAGTGAGATCGCGGAACTGCGGTACTTCACCACCGACGAGTACGCGGCGATGCCGGAGTCGGCGCCGGGGTCACGACTGGTGTTCGAGCGGTTGCGGTCGCTGGGTCTGGTGGACTGAGCGGCTGGGCGACGGGGGATGTCTCGGCGAGCGGAGCGACGGGGGATGTCTGGGCGAGCGGAGCGACGGGAGTCACGATGATCTTCACCGCGGCGGCACTCGACGGCATCGTGTCCGGCACGGTGACGCTCGCCTTCCGGCGGTGGGAACGGCCACGGGTGCGGGCCGGGTCGAGCCAGCGGACGGCGATCGGGGTCGTCGCGTTCGACGCGGTGGAACCGGTCGATGCGGCCACGGTGTCAGATGCGGACGCGGTGGCGGCCGGGTTCGAGTCCGCCGAGCGGCTGCTCGTGTTCGTGGACAAGAAGGCGCACGGCCCCGTGCTGTACCGGATCGCGCTGCGCTTCGACGGCGCCGACCCGAGACTCGCGCTGCGTGAGGACGACGCGCTGTCGGAGGCGGACGTCGCGGACCTGCGGCGCCGGCTCGACCGGCTGGACGCGCACGGCCCGTGGACCGAGGCGACGCTGAGGCTGATCGCGGACCGGCCCGCGGTGGTCTCGACCGAGCTGGCCCCTGCGCTGGGGATGGAGCGGGCGCCGTTCAAGCAGCGGGTCCGCCGACTCAAGGAGCTGGGTCTGACCGAGAGCCTGGAGGTGGGGTACCGGCTGAGCCCGCGTGGCCGGGCCCTGCTGGCGCGGCTCGGTACCTGATTCGACCCTGCCGACACCCTTTTCCGGGGGTTGGTTCTCGAGGATGAACTCGCCCAGGGTGTCCCGGCGTTCAGTTCGTCGGGGTGCGGTCCTGGGGCTGGGTGCCGCCGCGCTGGGTCCGATGACCCCGGGGCAGGCCGCCGTTGGCACCGCGCCATCCGGCGGGAAGCTGAGGCGTTGCCAGCGCGGTCGTCGCGGCCGAAGATGGATCCAGGGAGGACGACACGCGGCGCGCGAGGCGGCGCGTTCGCGGTGCGGGGGCCGAAGGGGTGGGGCGCATGATGCGCAGAACGGTCGGGTCGGCCGGCGTGCCCGAGCGTGCGGTGGCACTGATGGTGTTCGTGGCGGCGTTCGTCGGGGGCGCGGTGGTCGCGAACCGGTTGGCGGGTAAACCGGTGCCGTTCCTACGCTGGTCGGTGCTCCGCTTCCTGCTCGGCTCGCGTCGACTGGTCCGCGAGGGACAGGTCGGTGACGGCCGCGAGGAGGCGTTGGCGCGGCGGGTCGCCGAGGTGGCTCGGCCCGGTGACCTGGACGGTGTGATCGAGGTGATCGACGACTTTGCCCGGCACAAGAGCTTCCTGATGAACGTCGGCGACGAGAAGGGGCTGCTGCTCGACGACGCGATCAGCCGGGCCCGGCCGTTGCGACTGCTCGAGCTGGGCACCTACTGCGGCTACAGTGCGCTGCGTACGGCCCGGGCGATGCCGCCCGGCGCCCGGCTCTACTCGGTCGAGTCCAGCCCTGCGAATGCCGATGTCGCGCAGCGTATCTGGGAGGTCGCGGGGGTGGCCGACCGGATCACCTCGGTGGTGGGGTCCCTCGGTGACGGCGGCGTCACCATGGACCGGCTGGCGTCCGAGCACGGATTCTCCTCCGGCAGTGTGGATTTCGTCTTCCTGGATCATGCCAAGGAGGCCTACCTACCGGACCTGCTGCGGATCGAGAGTGCGGGCTGGCTGCACCCGGGGTCGGTGGTGGTGGCCGACAATGTGGTGATGCCCGGCGCGCCCGACTACCTGGCCTACATGCGTGGCGAGGAGGGGTGCAAGTGGCGGACCGTCGAGCACCGCACGCACGTCGAGTACCAGAAGGTGCTGCCGGACCTGGTGCTCGAGTCGACGTTGCTCGGTGTGGCTCGACCCTGAACTCGCACCGATCAGGATGCTTGCCGGGGTTGTCGACGGGTGGCCCTGGTCAGGTGGGCGCGCAGGGCGTCGGCAACGACGTCGGGGTTCTCGAGCATCGGAATGTGGCCGACGCCCGGCAGGGTGACCTCTTCGACGTGGTCGGGCAGTTCGTCGATCAGTCGCTGCATGCACTCGGCGCGGGTGGTGAAGGTGTCGAACTCGGACAGCATCAGCGATGTCGGCGCGGTGACGAGGTGGAGCCCCGTGAGTGGCCCGTCGCGCAGGAACGCCAATTGGATCGGCAGGTAGACGGGGCAGTGCGACGCCGCGCGGACCACGTTCGCTGCGTCGTCGGGGTCGACGGCGGCCATGTCCCTGCTGCAGTTTCGGATGATCGGGCGTTGAAACATCTCGCGCGTTGCGGCTCGATCGCCGAGAACTCGGGCAGCAGCGGCGAGGGGGAACTGTGCGGTGAATCCAAACCCGAGTCGAAACTCGGTGTGGGAAAACCGTTTCCAGCCTCCACCAGGGTTGATCGCAGCGAGAGATTTCGCCCGGCCGCGGCGCTCGAGTTCGAATCCGACCTGGCCGCCCAGTGAGTTTCCTGCGATGTGGCAGGTGCTCCAGCCGACCCTGTCGAGTTCACGTTCGATTCCGTCGGCGATCCCGCGGACCCCGAGGTCGCGCAGCCGTAGCCGAGGGCCACCCCAGTGGCCGGGCATGGTCATTGCGAGAACGTCGTAGTCGGTCGAGAGGTTGTCCACGACGGCGTGCCATACGTGGTGCGACAAGGTGAATCCGTGCAGCAGCAGCACGGGCTCACCTGATCCAGCCCGGTTCACATATGTCATCAAGCTCCCCTTCCGACTCTTTGCTACTCAGTAGTAACAAAGGCGGCCCGAGGTGTCCAGGGCTGGAGGGTGAGTTGCTCGAGGCGGTTGTCACCCGTCGCGATCGTTGGGCGCTTTGGTGTCGGGGTCGGGTTTACCTTTGCAGGACTCGTCGACCCCGGCGGGCTTCCCGCGGCGGGACAGAATCTCCGAGCATTGCGGGGTTCCGGGCGTGGATCGCTGGCAGTCTCTGGTGGTTCGATCAGGCGAGATCACACACCTTCTACGCGCTTAACCAGGCGAAACATCGTTGTGATCGAATGTGCGTGCGAGTAGAATTTGGTGTATGAAACTCGACGCCATGCTCACCGACCCCGCCGGGGTCGAGGCATGGCGACTCGACGAAACCGAGCTCGCGTCGGCGGTCTCGGAGCTGGTTCAGGACATCCGCGCCCGCGAGGCACTCCTCGTCCGACTCGTGCACGAGGCCGACCGGAGATGCCTGCCCGAACACGCCGGCGCCGCGGACACCACCGCCTGGCTCGCCGGCGCCACCCGGATGCACCGCGCCCACGCATCGCAGATCGTCCGCCTCTCCCGAGAACTCCCCCTGCACCCGCAGATGGCCGACATGCTGAACGAGGGACGGATCGAGCTCGGTCACGTCCAGGTGATCGTCAACTTCCTCGACAGGCTCGCGAAACTCACCCGCGACTTCGACATCGAACCTGCCGAAACGGACTGGGATCATCCCGACCCCGAGACCGGACGCCCAGACGACTGCGAGGCCTACCTGCTCATCGCCGCCCAGGTCGAAGACCCCACACAGTTGCGCACCCGGGCCCGCGAACTGGAGATCCTGTTCGAACGCGACAACGACCTGCCGTCCGACGCAGAGAACCCGGAACTCAACGAGTTCCACGCCAGCGCCACCCTCGGCGGTCGGGTGCACGTGACAGGCAGCTTCGACGCCGAGACCGGCGAAGCCCTCCAGACCGCGCTGTCCGGCCTGTCGAAGCCGCACCCGAGCACCGACGAGCATGGCCACCCGATCCGCGACCTTCGCACCGCTGCCAAGCGCCGCGCCGACGCCCTCGCACAGATAATCCGCGGACACCTCGACAACGCACGCGGACCGATGGAGGGCGGCGAACGACCCCACGTCACAGTCACCATCGACGTCGACGCCTTGAGAGACGCGGTCGCCGCGACGGCGCCCACCCCCGCGACCGGAGCCTGGTCCGGAAGCGACTGGGACTACCACTCCGACAACGCAACCGGACCCACAGGCAGAATGAGCTACGGCGGTTGCGTCGACGTCAGGCCCCCGCGGCACTACCGCCGACGCCGCCACGCCAGCATGCCGTGGGCCGGACCGATCTCCGCGGCCGTCGCCGCACGCATCTCCTGCGACGCCCAGGTCACCCCGATCTTCGTCGACCGGGGCGGCAACCCCCTCGACGTCGGTCGCACCACCCGCATCATCTCCCCGAAACTCCGGAAAGCCCTGGTGGCGCGGGACTGCGGCTGCGCATTCCCCGGATGCGGCCGCCCCGCCGCCTGGACCGACGCCCATCATGTCCAGCACTGGTCCAAGGGCGGCCCGACCGCCCTGTCGAACCTGGTGCTGCTCTGCAAGAAGCACCACACGATCATCCACAGGAACCACTGGGCCGTGCAGATCGGCGACGACGGCCATCCGTGGTTCACGCCGCCGGCCTGGGTCGACCCGTTGCGAAGACCACGGCCGGCCCACAACCGGCGCGCAATCCACGGATCCTGACCAGGCCAAGCCTGAATACTCACCA
>NZ_BCXG01000020.1 GCF_001894985.1 Rhodococcus tukisamuensis NBRC 100609
GCTGTCACCGACGCCACCGACCCGGGCACCCCCGGTGGCGGTTCGCTCGCCAGCCTGTTCAACAGCTGACCCCGCTCTGCCCACCCCGGTCCGGGGCGTGAGCTGCTCACGCCCCGGACCGGGTGACTCCCTGGCTTTTCCCTCATTCGTAGGAGAATTCATGCAGAACAAGAGAATTCGGCGGTTGGCGACTCCAATCACCGCCGGGGCAGTAGTCGGCATCACGATGCTCGGCGGCGTCCCCGCCCAGGCCGCCCCGATCACCACCACCTTCAAGGCGGCCTGCCTGGTGACCCCGTCGGCGGTCGCCGGACCGACCACCGAGGCACAGGATTCCTCGGTCTCGATCGACGCCCCGGCAACGGTCAACGCCGGCGAGGAGTACGACGTCACCATCGCGCCGCCGCCGATCAGCTACCCCAACTCGGTCTCCGGTGCCAGCGTGCAGAACGTCTCCCGGATCAAGATCGACGTCGCCGTCCCACAGAACGCGGAGTTCCTCGGCGCCACCATCGTGCCCGGCACCGGATCCGGCCTCAGCGGCGTGACGCCGAACGTGCTGCGGGTCAACGAGAACGGCAATGTCGACCCGAACGGGACGATCATCCGTCTCTCGGGCAACAACTCAGTGATCGGTAACGGCCCCGGTGCCAGCAAGAACTCCGAGGGCGGCATCGTCGCGAAAGCGGTCTCCGGCGAAAAGACCACCTTCCAGCTGCCCCAGGTCAAGGCACGGCTCAAGGCCGGCCCGTCCGGCAACGTCGACATCAAGCTGCGCACCGCCGGTGAAGCGGGAGCCTGGGGCAACGACAAGAACTTCCTGACGTTCCTGCCGAAGGCCACCCTCGTCATCACCGCGTGGGCGCCGACCCAGTGCACCCCGCGTAACACCGGCGGCGCCGCCGACCCGCTCAACTCGGGCGCCGGACCGCTGGCCACGACCACCATCACCGAGGCCGACAAGCAGACCACCACCACAGTGGTGGCCCCCGGCTCGGTGAAGAACGGCTCCGAGGTCACGCTGACCGCGAACGTCAACCCGGCCGCGAACGGCGGCACCGTCCAGTTCTCCGACGGCGCAACACCGCTCGGCGGCCCGGTCACCGTCGCGAACGGCACCGCCTCGATGACGCACACCTTCACCACCGACGGCGACCACGCCATCACCGCGGCCTTCTCCGGCACCACCGGGTTCGTCGCCTCCACCTCGGCGGTCAAGACCATCAACGTCAGCACCGACGACACCGTCACCACCGTCGCGATGACCAGCCCCGACACCGCGTTCGTCGACCAGGACGTGAACCTGCACGCCCAGGTCACCCCCGCCGTGCAGGGCGGCACCGTCGAGTTCACCGTCGACGGCGGCGACAAGGTCACCGGCACCGTCGGCACCGACGGCGTCGCGGTCGCGCCGTACAAGTTCACCACCACCGGCACCCACCGCGTCCTCGCCCGCTACTCCGGCACCACCGGTGTCGCGGGGTCGGTCGCGCCGCTGTTCCCGGTCAGCGTCACCCACGCGCCGCCGGCGGCGGTGCAGACCAGCACCACGCTCGCCCCGGTCGGCACCGTGGAGAAGGGTCAGCCGGTCACGCTGACGGCGACGGTCGACCCCGCGGCCGCCAACGGCAAGGTGCAGTTCAAGCTCGGTGACACCGCGCTCGGTGCCCCGGTCACGGTGGTCAACGGCGTCGCGACGCTGCCCACCACGTTCGCGGCGTCCGGAACCTACAGTGTCACCGCGGAATTCATCGCCTCGGCAGGGTTCGTCGACTCGGCGTCCGCGCCGCAGACGCTGACCGTGCCGGGTGCCACCGATCCGGGTACTCCGGGTGGCGCGGGCAGCCTGGAGAGCCTCTTCCAGTCCTGATCGACACCGGCCCGGGACAGCTGAAGTAGTCACGGGCCCGAGCAACAGTCTCAGTAGCAACGGGGGCGCCGTCGGCCCAGGCCGACGGCGCCCTCTGCACAACTGCGGCAGCTGGCCATCACCCGGGCGCCGGCTTCCCGTCCGCAGCACCTCCGACACTGACCGTGAAGGCGGCCCCGTGCCCCCATAACTCTCGCGCAAACGATGGAAGCTGGTTTGAAGGATGAATGGTTTGACACGCCGACAGATGTTCAAGGCCATGGCGGTCACGGCGGGCGCAGTGACACTGGGCACCGGCACTCGCGTCGCAGGGGCAGCCCCCGGCACTGAGATCCGTGTGCTCTCGATCAACACATGGCTCAACGGAACGAGCGTATCGGGCGGCTTGAGCATGGTCGCGGACATCGTCACCGCCACGCGCGCAAACGTGGTGATCCTCACGGAGTCGAACAGCAGTGCAACAAACTCGGTGGCGACCAGACTGACCAACGCCGGCACAAAGTTCTATGCGGCGACCGCGTCCGACTGCGGAATCCTCTCGCAGTTCCCGATCTCCGAGTCCTCCAGCCTGGGCTGGATGACCAAGACCGTCATCACCGTCGATGGCACTCAAATTGCCACATACGCAGCGCATTTGAACTACAAGTACTACGCCACCTACCTCCCCCGAGGATACGGGCCGGGCAGTGATTCAGGCGAGTTCTCCCAGTACGGCTGGAACAAGATGCCGGCGCCCGTCACCGACGTCACAACGGTCCAGCGCGTCAACATCAATTCCGGTCGACCCCAAGCCATCACGAACTTCATCAACGACGCGGCGTTGGAGCAGGCCAAGGGACGTTCGATCATCCTGGGTGGAGACTTCAACGAACCGTCACACCTCGACTGGACCGACGCAGCCAAGACCCTGTTCGACCACAACGGTGTCGTCATTCCGTGGGAATCGACGCGACGCCTCGAACAAGCCGGTTTCGTCGACGCCTACCGCAGCAAGTACCCGAACCCGGTGACCCATCCCGGCTTCACCTGGCCCTCGGACAACCCGGCCAAGTCACCGTCGCAGCTCACCTGGGCACCGGCCGCCGACGAGCGCGACCGCATCGACTACATCTTCACCGACAGCGCCTCGAAGCTGCAGTTGACCGAGGCCGGCATCGTCGGGCCGCGGTCGACCATCGTGCGAAACCAGCGAGTGACCGAGACCAGCCAGGACAACTTCATCGCCTCGCCGACCTCGTGGCCGACCGATCACAAGGCGGTTCTCGCGGTCTACCAGATCAACACCGCGACCCCCGACGCCGAGACCACCACCACCGTCGCGGCTCCCGACTCGGTCAAGAACGGCGCCGAGGTCATCCTGACGGCGAACATCGACCCGGCCGCGCAGGGGGGCACCGTCCAGTTCCTCGACGGCACAACGCCTCTCGGCGAACCGGTCGAGGTCACGGACGGCACGGCCTCGATCACCCACACCTTCGGCACCGACGGCGCGCACGCGATCACCGCGGTGTTCTCCGGCTCGCCGGGCTTCCTCGCCTCCACCTCCGAGGTCAAGGCCGTCAACGTGAGCACCGACGCCATCGTCACCACCGTGGCAATGACGAGCCCGGACAAGGCGTTCGTCGACCAGGAGGTGAACCTGCACGCACAGGTGAGCCCCGCGGTACAGGGCGGCACCGTCGAGTTCACCGTCGACGACGGTGACAAGGTCACCGGCACGGTCGGCACCGACGGTGTCGCGACCGCAGCGTACAAGTTCACGACCGCCGGCACCCACAGCGTGATCGCCCGCTACTCCGGCACCACCGGCACCGAGGCCGCGGTCGCACCCGCATTCCAGGTCAACGTCACCGTCGCACCCCCGACCGACGTCCAGACCACCACCACGCTCGACCCCGTCGGCACCGTCGAGAAGGGCGCCCCGGTCACCCTGCGCGCCAAGGTCGACCCGGCCAACGCCAACGGCACCGTCCAGTTCAAGCTCGGCGACACCCCGCTCGGCGGCCCCGTGACGGTGAGCAGCGGCGTCGCGACGCTGGCGACCACGTTTGCCGCCTCCGGCACCTTCAGCGTCACCGCGGAATTCATCGCCTCGGCAGGCTTCATCGGCTCGGCGTCCGCACCGCAGACGCTGACCGTTCCGGCCGACCCCGATCCGGGCAACCCGGGTACGCCCGGCGGGATGGGCAGCCTGGAGAACCTCTTCGGCTCCTGACCCGCACCACGTTCGGGTTGCGTCAACCGCTTCGGGCGGGACGAACCGACGTCAGCAGGGTGCGCCTTCGACCTCAGGCCGAAAGCGCACCCTGCAGCGCAGATCCAGAGTCTGCTGGCATGATCGCGCCGTGACCGAACGCAAGATCCGAATCTGCTTCTTCGGCGACTCGTTCGTCGCCGGTGTCGGCGATCCTCGACACCTGGGCTGGGTCGGTCGGGTAGCGGTCGAGTCCGAGAAGCGCGGACTCGCGCTCACCGAGTACAACCTCGGCATCCGGATGGACACCTCCACCGACGTCCGCACCCGATGGTTCGGCGAGGCGACGTCTCGCTTTCCCTCCGACCTCGAGAACCGGATCGTGCTCTCCATCGGCGTCAACGACACCACCGCGAACGGCGGTGGCACCCGAGTCGACCCGGACACGTCGGTCCAAAACCTGACCCACATCCTCGACACGGCGGCCGCCGCCCGGTGGCCGGTCCTGGTGGTTGGGCCACCGCCGATCGATGACCGGGAACAGAACCTGCGCACCGCCGCGCTAGGCGAGCGATTCGCGGCGGCCTGCCACACGCGTGGAGTGACATTTGTCGACGCCTTCGGTGCCCTCGCCGACGACCCCGTGTGGCAGGGCCCCGGCAAAGTCATGAGTGATACCCGCTGGACTGCGACTTCAGGGCGAGATGGCGCCCGACAAGACACGTCGATTGGGGCGGGCACGACCGTCTCGGTGATGATTCAAGTTCCGACACAACCGTCACAACCAGGAACGAGTCGTGCCCGCAGTCCCGTCCTCGCCCGTGCATGCCCGAGTGTCCGACACCGGGATCCTCGACGCACTCGCCGAGGAAGTTACGAGGCGCCATCGGGGTAGCTCCCCGGCGGCGCCTCACCATGCCCTCTTGACAGCCTTTCCTACATATCAGCTGAGGCGGCTCATTCGAAGTGCAGGTCGGCGACGGACGGCGTCGTATCGGCATCCCACACGTGTTCGTAGGATTGTTCGACTAGTGGCCACAGGTGCTGTTCCCCGTCGTGCACCGAGTTCACGATGTCGGCACCGTCGCCGAAGACCACGAACTCGTGGGGGATGACTCGTCCCGCTGCGTCTCGTCGCCCCTCCGGGTCCGGGAATCGCACAGCGACCACGTGTCCGTTTCGGCACCAGGCCGCGGGTTCGTCCGCGAGTTCGGCGAATGCACGCTCGTACTCGGGAAGCGGATCGCGTAATCCTGCATCGAGCAGGAATCGAAAGCCCCAGTTCCGGCCCCGAGTCGCCCAGATCAGGCGTGATCGGGACACCTCGTCCGCAGTCACTTCTGCTTCCTGAGCACGTTCTCGGTCACCGCTTGGTCGAGGTCGATCTTGAACTGCGTGAGCATGGCCCGCAGGTACTGGTGTTTCGCGCGCGCCTCCGCGTTCATCTCCTTGAGTTTCGGGCCGACAACCGTGATCGCAGAAACGAGCACCGGGAGAGCCTTGACCATAAACTCGGTCTTGACGTTGGACTTGGCGATCTTCCGCAGGAACTTCTCGATTACTGCGAAGCTCTCACCCGTAAAGGCGGCCGCGATCACGTCCGCCCCGTCAGCGAGCGAGTCAACCACCTTCCGTGGAAGCTCCATCTTCTTCTCCCACAGGACACGACGCTCCATCGGCAGAAGTGACGCGATGGGGAGTATCAGATCGAGGCCGATGCGCTGTTTCAGGTCGATCTCGACCGGCTCGGCGCTGTCTGCTTTGAGTTCGAACTTGGCAGACGAGAGGAGCATGAAATCCTCGCCGATGGACAGTGCATCCGGCGTGACGATCATTTTCGCGATTTCCGCGTGAAGCAGCTCGATATCGCCCGCAGCCTTCAGGATTACGAGGTCGCGGAACGTGTTCACGTCCCAGTCTGGGAACAGATCGGCCTTGGACAGCGACAGGATCCAGATTCGAGGGAACTCGATCAGCGGCCCATCTTCGCCGAGGAGAGGGCCATTGAGTTGAGCCAAGCCGTGGCGAATGTTGTGAAAGAGGGACTTGAGGTACTTCTCTTCCTCGCCGCGATGGTCGAGAAGCTTCTGTCCATCGACGAGGAGGAGGGCAACATCCGAACTGAGAAGGGTCTTGAAGGTGTCGATCCGGCGCAGAGCCTCTTCCTCGCTGCTGGGATCGTCAGTGAACCACTCTCCCGGGTAGTCGTGCCATGCCAGACGCAACTCGTCGAAGGGACGCTTCTCTTCCTCATCGCTTTCGCCGGCCTTGAGCTTGACCGAGAAGTCGTATGTGGTGTTGGCAAAGCGGGTTTGTATCGGCGCCCGTGCATTGTCTCGCATCTCGAGATAGTCCTGGTACAGGCGAACTCCCTGCCCGAGCTTGTTGGCAACGAGATCCCAGAGGTCGTTCTTAAAGGAGCCCTCCTGGGTGGGGCCGTAGAACGATGACACCAGCACGGTCTTGCCCGACCCTGCCTCACCAAAGACTGCGATGTTCTGTTGCCGAATTCGCGGATGCTTCGCCATGGCCGGAAACCTATCCCAGCCGTCCGACGCTATCGGTAGGGACGGGTGTACTTCGGCCTGACGCCCAGGCCCAGGGCCCAGGGCCCAGACAAAGTCGCATAGCCGCACGTCAAGCCGCATGAAGCAGGTCTACCGGCCGGTGCGGGTTGCGGCTGTGATGCCGTAGCGCGGCAGCGATGTTGTCGTGGCCGGCCAAGCGCAGGACGCTGACGATGGTGTTGCGGATCGTGGCCATCACCTGCGGGTTGCAAGACCCGGATAATCCATCGCACCACCGCCCTGCCTGGCACACATGGCAGACCGGTTGCGGCCGAGTGTGTCTCGGCCGCAACCGGTCTGGTTGTGGTGGGTGCAGGTCTTCGTGTGCTGAGGAGGTGTCGAGGTCTGTGCCTGCCGGTCAGACTCCAGGGATTGTGCGCCGGTTGTGGGCCGGCCTCGGTCTTCGCAACGGGTCCACCCAGGCCGGTGGGGTGAACCAAGGAAATCCGTCTGATTCGATCTGCACGGCCCAGTGGTTCTTGTGGATGATGGTGTGGTGCTTCTTGCAGAGCAGCACCAGGTTTGCGAGCGCGGTGCGGCCGCCGTCGGACCAGTGGACGATATGGTGGGCGTCGGTCCAGGCAGCGGGGCGCCCGCAGCCGGGGAAGGCGCAGCCGCAGTCCCTGGCGACCAGCGCTTTCCGTAGTCGCGGGGAGATGATGCGGGTGGTGACGCCGACGTCGAGGGGGTTTCCGCCCCGGTCGACGAAGACCGGGGTGACCTGCGCGTCGCAGGAGATGCGTGCGGCGATGGCCGCGGAGATCGGTCCGGCCCAGGGCATGGCGGCGTGCCTGCCGCGGCGGTATCGACGGGGCGGTCTGGATCCGGAGTGGCTGGTGCAGCCGGTGTGCTGCTCGCAGTCCTCGCCCGCGGTGCGGTTCTCGCAGGTCCCGCAGGCGATGCCGTTGCCGTCAGGAAGCCGGGTGACGGGTCCGGTTGCGTTGTCGGAGTGGTAGTCCCAGCCGGTTCCGACCCATGCTCCGGTCGTCGGGGTGGGCGCCGTCGCGGACACCGCATCTCTCAAGGCGTCGAGGTCGATGGTGACGGTGACGTGGGGTCGTTCGCCGCCTTCCATCGGTCCGCGTGCCGCGTCGAGGTGTCCGCGGATGATCTGTTCGAGGGCGTCGGCGCGGCGTTTCGCGGCGGAGCGGGGGTCGCGGATGGGGTGGCCGTGCTCGTCGGTGGTCGGGTGCGGCTTCGACAGGCCCGACAACGCGGTCTGGAGGGCCTCGCCGGCTTCGGCGTCGAAGGTGCCCTTCACGAGTACCCGTCCACCGAGCGTTGTGCTGGCGAAGAACTCGTTGAGTTCGGGGTTCTCGCCGTCGGGCGGCACAGTCCCGTCAAGTTGCAGCAGCAGTTCCAACGCGCGGGCGCGTCGGCGCAGGGTGGTGACGTTCTCGAGGTGCGCGGCGATGAGGAGGTAGGCCTGGCAGTCGTCGGGTCTGCCGCTTTCGGGGTCGGGGTGGTCCCAGTCGGTCTCCACGGACTCGACGTCGGGTTGGTCGGCGGTGAGGTTGGTGAGTCGGGCGAGGAAGTTGACGATCACCTGGACGTGTCCGAGTTCGATCCGTCCGGCGTCGAGTGCGGTGGCCATCCTCGGGTGCAGGGGCAGTTCGCGGCCGAGTCGGACGATCCTGCCTGCCATCGCGGCGGTCATGTGGGTGGCGTCGGCGAGCCATGAGGCGGTGTCGGCGGCGCCGACGTGGGTGGGTAGGCACCTCTCGTCGGCTTCGTGGACCAGTCGGACGCGGAGGGCTTCGAGTTTCAGGATCGCTTCCGACACGTCAGGCACTGCCGCCAGAAGCTCGGTTTCGTCGAGTCGCCATGCCTCGACCCGGGTGGGGTCGGTGAGCATGGCGTCGAGTTTCATACATCGAATTCTACTCGCACGCACATTCGATTTCTAGTGTATTTACGCTGGTCAAAAGGTGCGCGAATCGGAAATATTCCTGTTCGCGACGGTCAGTTCGCATGCGCCTCCTGCGCACGCCGAATCACGATGTTGCCGTAGCTTGTGTGCGCACTGAGCCGGAGCGTCTCGCCGTCGGACTCGGGACCGCCGACGGCCTCGAGGTCGTTGCGCACCCGGCCGAATGCTGCGCGCGTCGAGCAATGCCGTAGTGCCGGAACGGATGCCGATCTCGATCTCGCCGCGTGCAGTCTTGAGTGAAGTCGCGCCCCGGACGACCTCGCCGATTCGGACGTCGCCGTAGGAAGTCGCGGCTGTCACGTCGGCGAGCGCACTCTCGACCGTGACATCTCCCTTCGCCGTGCTAGCCCGCAGGTCGCCACCGGCGGTGCCGACCCGGATGTCGCCGTGGGAGTTCTTGACGACGGCACTGCCCGAGAGTTCGCCGAGGCGAACCCGACCCGAACCGGAACTGAGCGTCGCGTCGCCGCCGACCCTGTCCACCACGATCGCGCCCATCCCACAGCTCACGTCGAGGGTGTCGACGCCCTCGAGTGAGACGTCGCCTCGCCCCGTCTTCACACGGCACCGACCGAGCTCACCTACCGTGTCGAACTCAGCCGCGAAGCCGACCGCCTCGACGTTCGATCCGACGGGCAGATCGATCGGCCAGGCCTGTGTCCACCACGTGCTGTCGGCCGAGCGTCCGACGGAGTCGACAGCTTCCTTGCCCCAGTCGGGCTCCTTCGTCTGTCCGGTCGCTGCTCCGGAGCGCCGATTCGACTGCGTGACCGCCCGGTGGTGACGATGTGCGCGCCGGTGAACGGCGGCCGTTAGGGTCGAGAGATGGCACAACCCGAGAGTGAACGCGCCCCGGGCGCCGGGATGGCGGTGTGGCCGGGGGCCGCATATCCGCTCGGCGCCACCTACGACGGCGCCGGCACCAACTTCTCGCTGTTCTCCGAGGTCGCCGACGCGGTGGAGCTGTGCCTGATCGCCAAGGACGGGACCGAGACCCGGGTGCCGCTCGAGGAGGTGGACGGCTTCGTCTGGCACGCATACCTCCCCTCGGTCACCCCCGGCCAGCGGTACGGGTACCGCGTGCACGGACCGTTCGAGCCGGTGGACGGACACCGGTGCGACCCCTCCAAGCTGCTCCTCGACCCCTACGGCAAGGCCTTCGACGGCCACTTCGCCGGCGACGCATCGCTGCACACGTTCGGTGCGGACACCCTCGGCCACACCATGACCACGGTGGTGATCAACCCGTTCTTCGACTGGGCGTCGGACCATCGGCCGAGGCGGCCGTACCACGAGACGGTGATCTACGAGGCGCACGTGAAGGGCATGACCGCCACCCACCCCGGGGTCCCGGCGGAACTGCGCGGCACCTACGCGGGGCTCGCACATCCGGTGATCGTCGACCACCTGCGCAGTCTCGGGGTGACCGCGATCGAGCTGATGCCGGTGCACCAGTTCCTCCAGGACCAGGTACTGCTCGACCAGGGACTGCGGAACTACTGGGGCTACAACAGTTTCGGGTTCCTCGCGCCGCACGCTGAGTACGCGTCCGCGGCCAAGCCCGGCGCGACCGTCTCCGAGTTCAAGGCCATGGTCCGTACCTTCCACCAGGCGGGCATCGAGGTGATCCTCGACGTGGTCTACAACCACACCGCCGAGGGCAACCACCTCGGCCCGACAATCAACTTCCGGGGTATCGACAACGCCGCGTACTACCGGCTCGTCGACGACGACAAGTCGCTGTACATGGACTACACCGGGACCGGCAACAGCCTCAACGCCCGGCACCCGCACACCCTGCAGCTGATCATGGACTCGTTGCGCTACTGGGTGATCGAGATGCACGTCGACGGCTTCCGCTTCGACCTCGCGTCCACCCTGGCCCGTGAACTGCACGACGTCGACCGACTGTCCGCGTTCTTCGACCTGGTCCAGCAGGACCCGGTGGTCAGCCAGGTCAAGCTGATCGCCGAGCCCTGGGACATCGGCGAGGGCGGCTACCAGGTCGGCAACTTCCCGGGCCTGTGGACGGAGTGGAACGGCAAGTACCGCGACACCGTCCGCGACTACTGGCGCGGCCAGCCGGCGACGTTGGGCGAGTTCGCGTCCCGGCTGACCGGGTCCTCGGACCTGTACGAGGCCACCGGCCGACGCCCCGGCGCGTCCATCAACTTCGTCACCGCGCACGACGGCTTCACCCTCGCGGACCTGGTGTCCTACAACGAGAAACACAACGAGGCCAACGGCGAGGGCAATCAGGACGGCGAGAGCCACAACCGGTCCTGGAACTGCGGAGCGGAAGGCCCCACCGACGACCCGGAGATCCTGGAGCTGCGTGCCCGCCAGCGCCGCAACCTGCTGGCCACCCTGATGCTGAGCCAGGGAACCCCGATGCTCACCCACGGCGACGAGATGGGCCGGACCCAGCGCGGCAACAACAACGTGTACTGCCAGGACTCGCCGCTGTCGTGGATGGACTGGTCACTGGCGGAGACGAATTCGGACCTGGTCGAGTTCACCCGCCGGGCGGTCGCGCTGCGCACCGCGCACCCGGTGTTCCGGCGCCGCCGGTTCTTCGAGGGCCTGCCGATCCGGACCGGCGGACAGGCACGTGACATCGCGTGGCTGACGCCGGCGGGCGTCGAGATGACCCCCGCGGACTGGAACAGCGGATTCGGCAAGTCGCTGGCGGTGTTCCTCAACGGCGAGGGCATCCCGGAGCCGAACCAGCGCGGCGAGCGGGTCGTCGACGACTCGTTCCTGCTGTGCTTCAACGCCCACGACGAGGAGATCGAGTTCACCACCCCCGACGACGGCGCCGACGCCCACTGGGTGGTGGCCCTGGACACCGCCAGCCCGACCGGGGCGTCCGAGACGGTGCTCGGCGCTGGCTCATCGTTGAAGCTGCCGTCCCGGTCGCTGGCCGTCCTGCGCCGGCAGGCATGAGCGTGCGGCCGGTCACCTCGACCTACCGGCTCCAACTGCGACCGGACAGCTTCACCCTCGACGACGCGCGCAAGTTGGTGGGCTACTTCGACGATCTCGGCGTCTCACATCTCTACCTGTCCCCCGTCCTCACCGCCGTCGCGGGCTCCACACACGGGTACGACGTCGTCGACCCCACCTCGGTGTCCGCCGCGCTCGGCGGGCGCGGCGCGCTCGAGGCACTCTCCGCCGCCGTCCGGGCCCGCGGCATGGGCCTGGTCGTCGACATCGTCCCCAATCACATGGGCGTCGGCCACCCGCGGCAGAACGCCTGGTGGTGGGACGTGCTGCGGCACGGGCGGGCGTCCCGGTACGCGCACTACTTCGACATCGACTGGGACGCAGGCGAGGGCCGGCTGGTGCTGCCGGTGCTCGGCGGCGAGGACGAACTCGACGGCGCCACGGTCGAATGGTCCGGCCCGGAGCCGCTGCTGGCCGTCAGCGGGCAGCGCTTCCCGGTCGCCGACGGCACCGACGCGGGCACCGGCAGGCAGGTGCACGACCGCCAGCACTACCGCCTGGTCGACTGGCGGTCCGGCCGCTGCGGATACCGCCGGTTCTTCACCGTCAGCGAACTGGCCGCGGTGCGCCAGGAGGACCCGGAGGTCTTCGAGGCCACCCACGCCGAAATCCGGTCGTGGGTGGCGGACGACCTGATCGACGGCTTGCGGGTCGACCACCCGGACGGCCTCACCGATCCGGTCGGCTATCTCGCGCGGTTGCGCGCCCTGCTCGGGCCCGACCGGTACCTGGTGGTGGAGAAGATCCTCGGCCCGGCCGAAACCCTGGACCCGACGCTCCCGGTCGACGGGACCACCGGCTACGACGCGCTGCGCGAGCTCGGCGGCGTGTTCGTCGACCCCCGCGGCGAGTCGGGACTGACCGCATTGACCCTCGCCCGCACCGGGCAGGCCGGCGACGCCTCCTGGCTGCACGCACAGGAGCGGGCACTGAAGCGGGAGGTGCTCGGCACCGCGCTGCGCGCCGAGGTCGGCCGGCTCCTGCGGGTCCTCGGCGCCGGGCCGACGGACACGACGGTGACCGAATCACTCGTCGAACTTGTTGCGGCGGTTCCGGTCTACCGAGCCGACTACCCGGGCTCGTCCGGAATGCTGGGGCGGGTGGTCGCCGAGGTCGCCCGGGCGCGCCCCGAACTCGCCCCCGCCCTCGACCGGATCTGCGGCGACCTGCTGCGCTCCACCGAAGCCGCCGGCAGGTTCGCCCAACTGTGCGGCGCGGCAACGGCGAAGGCCGTCGAGGACCGTCTGTTCTACCGCGCCGCCCGCCTGGTGTCACTGCAGGAGGTCGGCGGCGACCCGGCCCGCTTCGCGGTCTCGACGGCCGAGTTCCACCTGGCGCAGGCCGAGCGGGCCCGGCGGTGGCCCGCGGCCATGACCACCCTGTCCACCCACGACACCAAGCGCGGCGAGGACGTGCGCGCCCGGATCGGGGTGCTCTCGCAGGTTCCGCAGCTGTGGGCGCGGTGCGTCGCGGACTGGGAGGGCCGCGTACCCAGCCCCGAGGGCGCCGGGCTCTTCCTGTGGCAGAACCTCTTCGGCGTGTGGCCGGAGGACGGTGCGGTCACGACGGGCCTGCGGACCCGGATCCACGGCTACGCCGAGAAGGCGCTGCGGGAGGCCGCCGTGAACACCGCGTGGGACCGCGTCGACGAGCACTACGAGCGACGGGTGCACGCCTGGCTCGAGCGGGTCTTCGACGGCCCCGTCGCGAACTCGATGAGCGTGCTGGTCCGCGAACTGGCCGTCCACGGCCGCGCCGACGCCCTGGGGCAGAAACTGTTGCAGCTGTGCGGTCCCGGTGTCCCCGACGTGTACCAGGGCTCCGAGTTCCACGACGACTCCCTGGTCGATCCCGACAACCGGCGGCCGGTGGACTACGTGGCTCGGGTTCGGGCGGCCGGCGGGCTCGCGGCCACGCCGCCCGGCGGCGTGAGCTGGTCCGACGTCGGAGCCGACCAGACCAAGCTGTGGGTGACCCGGACCGCCCTGCGCCTGCGCCGCGAACGCCCGGACAGCTTCGTCGGCGGCGACTACCACCCGGCACGTGCGGCGGGGCCGCTCGCCGGACACCTCGTCGGGTTCACCCGCGGGGCACCGGGTCTGGCGCCCGACGTGCTCGTGCTGGCCACCCGGCACGGCGCCACCCGGCAGAGTTCCGGCTGGCGTGGGACCACCGTCGCGCTGCCGCCGGGAACCTGGGTGGACCGGCTCACCGAGGTCCCCTACAGCGGGAGCCTGTCGGCGGCCGACCTGGACCTCCCGGTGGCCCTGCTGGTTCGCGACTGACCACCGATCCGGACAACTGTCCACCCAGCGAGAACGCCCGTCGCCCGCACCCCGCCGTTCGGTAACTTGGGTCACACCTAACGGACACGAGCTGCACGGAGGCACAAACTATGGCATCGAACGACAGGTTCGAGGGCAAGGTCGCATTCATCACCGGCGCGGCGCGCGGTCAGGGCCGGGCCGAGGCGGTCAAGTTCGCCTCGGAGGGCGCGGACATCATCGCCCTCGACGTGTGTAAGAAGCTCGACTCCACCGCCTACGAGGGCGCCACCGAGGAAGACCTGGCCGAGACGGTCCGCCTGGTCGAGGAGCAGGGCCGCAAGATCGTCGCCACCAAGGCCGACGTGCGCGACTTCGACGCCGTCTCCGCCGCACTCGACGCCGGCGTCGAGGCCTTCGGCCGGCTCGACTACGTGGTCGCGAACGCGGGCATCTGCTCGGCCAACCTGTCCTGGGAGATCACCCCGGAGCAGTGGCGCGAGACCATCGACGTCAACCTGACCGGCGTCTTCTTCACCTGCAAGGCCGCCATCCCGAAGCTGATCGAGCAGGGCGAGGGCGGGTCCATCGTCATCACCAGCTCGGTCTCCGCACTCACCGGCGCGTCGTTCTTCGGTCACTACGTGGCCAGCAAGGCCGGTGTCGCCGGCCTGACCCGGACCATGGCCAACGAGCTGGGCATGCACAAGATCCGCGTCAACAGCGTGCACCCCTACGGCGTCAACACCGGCATGATCATGACCGACGTGGTCCCGCTGATGGGCCAGTTCGCCGACACCCTCGCGCCCACGTTCATGGCGTCGCTGCCCTACGGCTTCAGCGAGCCCGAGGACGTCGCGAACGTGGTCGCCTTCCTGTCCTCCGACGAGGCGCACCACATCACCGGCATCAACATGCCGATCGACCTGGGCAACGCCGCGCGCTGACCCCAGTCGTCACGACGGCGGGCGCACACCGGCTTCCGGTGTGCGCCCGCAGTCGTTTTGGATTCGACGGTTCAGTCGACGTCGGGATGCTCAGCGCTGACTGTTCACGTGCCCGGCTCGCCAATCGCGATTCGTGGTCTCGATCCCGAGTTTCTCCGCGAAGAGACGGCGTTGGACTGCCCATCCCGCGACGCTGAGCGCGATCCATGCCGTGGTTGCCAGGACCTGCTGCCAAGCCGTGGTAGGGCTGCGAAAGAAGTCGAGGAAGCCGACGGTCCGGCCCACGCCGTTGAGAATCATGCTCGCGCCTCCGATCGAGGTGAGCCACAGGAGCGCTCGGGCGCGATACTTGTCGGCGAGGAAGGCGGCCGTGACCGTGACGGCGAGTACGACGATCGCGCTCAGCGCCCAGTCGTTGTCACCGGGCTGGACAACGTCGGCAACGCGGGCCCCGGCCATCGCGCCCGCCAGGCCACCGATGAAGTAGGCGGAGAACTTGAAGACCAGGGACGTGACAACCCACGCGGTGACGGCTCCGACGAGTGCGAAGAGAAACAACGCGGACACGGACGCGTCGAACAGGTCCGCAACCAGCCAACCGAGCCCGAATCCCGTGGCCAGCACGGCCAGATGCAACGAACGGATGCCGTAGAAACAGAGCAGGGCACCGACCAGGAGGATCACGATCCCATTCATGTGCGCTCCTCGGTCGACCAATCCGCGGGCAACATGCCCTCACGCAACTTGCAGATCGAGCGTCCCGCTCGCCTCACCTGGGCCGGGTGAAGCTACCTCCCTGTGCCAACACTTCGATGACGGCAAGGTACGTCATCAGTTCTGCCACAACGACTGTGACCGCTCGGTGAGGGTGACGAATCACCCGCCTCAGGTGAGGTGGGTGAGCGCCGGGCGCCGCAGCATGGCGGCATGGTCATGACGTCGAAGCCTGCATCCGAGTCCATCGTCCGACAGCAGAAGGAACTGCTCGAGAGTCTGCCCTTCGCCGACACCCAGGATTTCGACGATGCCACCCGCGGTCTTGTCGGCCGCCGGTCACCGAACGCGGTGACGGCCGAGGACGGAACGGTCCTCTGGGACAACGACACCTACGCCTTCCTCGAGGGCGAGGCCCCCGACAGCGTGAACCCGAGCCTGTGGCGGCAGTCCAAGCTCAACGCGATCGACGGACTGTTCGAGGTGGTCCCGGGCATCTACCAGGTGCGCGGCATGGACCTGTCGAACACCTCCTTCATCGAGGGCGACGAGGGAGTGGTCGTCGTCGACACCCTGCTCTGCGAGGAGACCGGCCGCGCGGCTCTCGAGCTGTATCGCGAGCATCGCGGCGACCGGCCCGTGAAGGCGATCGTGTACACCCATTCGCACGTCGACCACTTCGGCGGCGTGCGGGGCTTCGTGTCGCAGGAGGAGGTGGACGCCGGCCAGGTGAAGATCTTCGCCCCGGAGGGATTCACCGAGCACGCTGTCTCCGAGAACGTGTTCGCGGGGACAGCGATGGGCCGCCGGGCGGGCTACATGTACGGCGCCGCGCTCGCCCGCGGTCCGCAGGGGCAGGTCGGCGCCGGTCTGGGGCAGACGACGTCGACCGGCACCGTCACCCTCATCCCCCCGACCGACATCATCACCACGACGGGTCAGGAGGTGACGGTCGACGGCGTCCGGATGGTCTTCCAGATGGCGCCGGACACCGAGGCCCCGTCGGAGATGCTCCTCTACTTCCCGGACTTCAAGGCGCTGTGCGCGGCCGAGGACGCCACGCACAACTTCCACAACCTGCTGACCCTGCGTGGCGCAGTCGTCCGGGACCCGCACGGCTGGGCGGGCTACCTCACCGAGACCATCGACCTGTTCGGCAGTGACGTCGAGGTCGTGTTCGCCTCGCACCACTGGCCGACCTGGGACAACAAGCGGGTGGTCGACTTCCTCTCCACCCAGCGCGACCTGTACGCCTACGTGCACGACCAGACACTGCGGATGATCAACAAGGGACTCACCGGCCCCGAGATCGCCGAACAGATCCAGCTGCCGGCTTCGCTCGAGAACGCGTGGAGCGCACGTGGCTACTACGGTTCGGTCAGCCACAACGTCAAGGCGATCTACCAGCGCTACCTCGGCTGGTTCGACGGCAACCCGGCGAGCCTGTGGGAGCACACCCCCGTCGAGCAGTCCAAGCGGTACGTCGAGTTCATGGGCGGCGCCGACGCGGTGGTCACGAAGGCGCGGGAGTCGTTCGCCGCCGGGGACTACCGCTGGGTGGCCCAGGTGCTCAATCACGTGATCTTCACACAGCCGGACCACCCGCAGGCCCGGGAGCTGTTGGCCGACACCTACGAGCAGCTCGGCTACGGCGCGGAGAACGGCACCTGGCGCAGCTGGTACCTGTCCGCGGTGACCGAGCTCCGGGAGGGGCAGTTCGGCACGCCGACCGAGGCCGCCGCACCCGACGTCATCGCTCAGCTGACCCCGGACATGCTCTTCGACGCCATCGCCATCCAGGTCGACGGGCCCAAGGCGTGGGACGAGAAGCTGTCGATCGACGTCGTCCTCACCGACTCCGACGAGCGGTACCGCCTGCGGCTGGCCAACGGCGTGCTCACCTACAGCGGTCGGCCTCAGCAGGGCAAGGCGGACGCGACCCTCACCACGACGCGAAAGGCACTACCCGCTATCGCGTTGGGCGAACTGTCGGCGGAAAGACTCGCCCAGGCCGGCATCGAACTTGATGGTGACGCAACCGTTCTCGCTCGACTCGGCGCCGTTCTCGACCCGGGTGACAAGAACTTCGCAATCGTCACGCCGTAGCAGATCACGGGCAAGACCGAGCCGGGATGCGGCGTCCGCCAGGACGTCGCACCCCCCGGCTCAAATGCCTATCCGTCGAGCGCGACGAGCACCTGGGTCTTGCCCAGCACGGTCTGTCCCGCACAGGTCACGGAGAGGTCGATCCGGGCGGTGCCGGCCTCGGGGTCGACGCGTCCGACCTTGGCGCTGATCTCGATGTTCGCGCCGGTCTTCGGGTCCACGACGACGGGGCGGGTGAACCGGGTCTCGTAGCTGACGATCCGCGCCGAGTCGCCGAGCCAGTCGACCACGCACTGCAGCCCCAGCCCGGTGGTGAGCATGCCGTGCGCGAGCACGCCGGGCAGTCCGGCCTCCGCGGCGATGTCGTCGCGGTAGTGGATCGGGTTGAAGTCGCCCGACGCGCCCGCGTACCGCACCAGGGTGTCCCGGGTCAGTGTGTGGGCGGCCTTCGCGACGACGTCGCCGGGGGTGAGCGTGCCGAGAGTCGGGGCGGTCATGCGTCGTCTCCTCGGGTGAGAATGGTGGAGGTGATGGTCGCGACGTGGCCGCCCGCGCTGTCGCGGATGTCGCTGTCGATACCGAGGATCGCGTTGCCGGCCCGCTCGGTGACCGAGGTGATGGTCAGCACGGCGGTGAGCTCGTCCCCCGCCACGATCGGCCGGCTGAAGACCGCCTTCTCGGTGGCGTGCACCACGCGGGTGGGATCCAGCCCGGTGTTGGGCGCCGCGACCAGCTGGGCCAGGGCCCGCTCCTGGATCACCACGGTGAACGTCGGCGGCGCGACGAGGTCGGCGTGGCCGGCGGCGCGGGCCGCGTCGACGTCGACGTTGGTCGGGCTGGTGGCGGAGACCGCGCGGGCGAACTCGCGGATCTTCTCCCGGCCGACGAGGTACGGGGCGGTCGCCGGGAAGACGCGACCCTGCAGGTTTGGATTCAGTGGCACCCGCGACACCCTACCGACCGTCCAGTCGCCGACCGGCCGTTCCGGCGGATTGCCCGGGCGACGGACCGGCGTCGACACCCTGTCGCGACGCGATCGTCACGGTGCCGAGGCGACGCACGCGAGCTCCCAGCCCGGCACCCGCACCACGCGTCAGGCATGCTGGGGACATGGCTTCCGTGCACAACTTCGAGGTCTGGGCGCCCCTCCCGCGACGGGTCCGGCTGTACCTGGACGGCACGCTGCATCCCATGTCTCGCGAGGCCGACGGCTGGTGGCGAACCGCCCTCCCGGCCGACCAGGACAGCCGGTACGGCTTCGTCCTCGACGACTCCGAGACCGTCCTGCCCGACCCACGTTCGCCGCGCCAACCCGACGGCGTGCACGCGCCGTCGCAGCTGCACACCCTCGACCCCGAGGCCTGGGGCGACAGGGACTGGACCGGCCGCCAGCTCGCCGGCAACGTCGTCTACGAACTCCACGTCGGCACCTTCACCCCGGAGGGCACCTTCGACGCGGCGGCACGACGCCTGGACCACCTCGTCGAACTCGGCGTCGGCTTCGTGGAACTGATGCCCGTCAACGCCTTCAACGGCGAGCACAACTGGGGGTACGACGGCGTCCTCTGGTACGCGGTGCACGAGGCCTACGGCGGCCCGGACGGCCTGCAGCGCCTGGTGAACGCCTGCCACCGCCGCGGCCTCGGCGTCCTCCTCGACGTCGTCTACAACCACCTCGGACCGTCCGGAAACTACCTCGACCGATTCGGTCCGTACCAGTCGGACACCGCGACCCCGTGGGGCCGTTCGGTGAACATCGCCGGGCCGTCGTCGGACGAGGTCCGCCGGTACATCGTCGACAACGCCCTGCGCTGGATGCACGAGTTCCACCTCGACGGCCTCCGGCTCGACGCCGTGCATGCGCTCGAGGACCGCACCGCCACGCACCTGCTCGAGCAGCTCGCCGTCGAGACCCACACCCTGTCAACCCATCTGCGACGACCACTGACCCTGATCGCGGAGAGCGACCTCAACGACCCCACCCTCGTCACGTCCCGCTCCGCGGGCGGCTACGGCCTCGACGCCCAGTGGAACGACGACATCCACCATGCCGTGCACGCCGCCGTCTCCGGTGAACGGCATGGCTACTACGGCGACTTCGGTTCGCTGCAGGGCCTGGCGAACACGTTGCGGCAGGGCTTCTTCCACGCCGGCACCTACTCCAGCTTCCGCGGTCGCCTGCACGGCCGCCCCCTCGACGTGCGCCGCACCCCGGCCAGCGCGCTGCTCGCGTACACCTGCACCCACGACCAGATCGGCAACCGCGCCACCGGCGACCGCCCCGGGCACTACCTCTCCCCCGGCCAGCTGGCCGTCAAGGCCGCGCTGATCCTCGGGTCGCCGTACACGCCGATGCTGTTCATGGGCGAGGAGTGGGGCGCGAGCAGCCCGTTCCAGTTCTTCACCTCGCACCCCGAGCCGGACCTGGCCCGGGCGACCGCGCTCGGCCGCGCCGACGAGTTCGCCGACCACGGCTGGGACAGCGCCGACATCCCCGACCCGCAGGACCCGCAGACGTTCCTGAGGTCCAAGCTGGACTGGAACGAACTGGGCCGCCCGCCGCACGCGGCGCTGCTCGACTGCTACCGCAAGCTCATCGACCTACGCGCCCGTCGCCCCGAGCTCACCGACCCGTGGCTCGAGCACCTGGCCGTCGACTACGACGAGGAGCGGCGCTGGATCGTGCTGCACCGCGGCGGTCTCCGGGTGGCGTGCAACCTCGGCCCGGGGCCGGTGACCGTCCCGGTCGGCGGCCGCCCACTGGTGTGGTGGGAGCCGCCCAGCCAGGACGAGACCGGCGCGGCGACCGTACTCCCGGGGCACTCCTTCGCGATCCTCGACGCGGGCCACGCCCATGAAGCTGACGCGGCCCGCGTCAATGAAACTGACGCGGGCCGCGTGGATGAAAACTGACGTGGGCTAGCGCGAGCGCATCATCCGGAACACCAGCACCGCGTTGGCGAGCAGCACCACGGCGGTCACCACCGCCGCCACGTGCATGCCGTCGACGAATGCGGACTGCGCGGCATCGAGGACCTGCGTGCCGATCTCGGCCGGGACCGACTTCGCGTAGGCCACGGCACCGCCGAGGGTGTCGTGGGCGGCGGCGCCGGCCTCCGCGCTCAGCGCGGACACGTCGAGCCCGCGCCGGTAGATCGCCATCACGACGCTGCCCAGGACCGCCACGCCCAGGGCGACGCCCAGCTCGTACGCGGTCTCGGACACCGCCGACGCGGCACCCGCCCGTTCCGGTTCCACCGCGCCGACCACCAGGTCGGAGGTGAGCGTCAACGCCATGCCGACGCCGGCCCCGGCCAGCATGAAACCGACCACGAACATTCCGGCACCGCCGTCGACCCGGAGGAACGTCAGGATCGCGGTGCCGAGCGCGGACATCATCAGGCCGACGGTGAGCACCGTGCCCGGCTGCCAGCGCCGGACGAACCACGCCGCCAGCAACGCGAACACCATGCTCATCGCGGTTCCGGGCAGCATCAACAGCCCGGCCTGCAACGGCGAGTTGCCCAGCACCAACTGCAGGTACTGCGAGCCGAAGAACAGCACGCCCGCCATCGCGAAGATCGACAGCAGATTGGTCAGCACCGCCGTCGAGAACGCCGGCCGCGCAAACAGGCTCAGGTCCACCATCGGGTCCGCGAGGACCCGCTGACGGTGCACGAAGGCAAATCCGGACGCCAGGCCCACCAGAGCGGCAACCGCGTAGGTCACGCTCGGCCCGTGCACCACCGTCTCCTTGACCGCGTAGACCAGCGGCACCAGGGTCAGGATCGACAGGCCGGCGCTGGGCAGGTCGAACTTGCCCGGGTTCGGGTCCTTCGACTCGGGAATCACGATCGGCCCCAACAGGATCAGGCCCAACATCACCGGGATGTTCACCAGGAACACCGAACCCCACCAGAAGTGCTCGAGCAGCCAGCCGCCCACCAGCGGGCCGGCCGCCGCGCCGCCACTGGCCATCGCGCCCCACACCGCGATCGCGGTGGTGCGCTGACGCGGGTTGACGAACATGGTGCGGATCAGGCCGAGCGTCGCCGGCATCAGGGTGGCGCCGGAGATGCCCTGCAGCACCCGTGCCGCGATCAGCATCTCGGGGCTCACCGACCAGGCTGCGATGAGCGAGGCGATGCCGAATCCGGCGGCGCCGATCAGCAGCAGGCGACGGCGACCGACCCGGTCGCCGAGGGTGCCCATGGTGATGAGCAGGCCGGCGAGGACGAAGGAGTACACGTCGATGATCCAGAGCAACTCGTTGCCGGTCGGCGCGAGGTCGGCGCTGATGAACGGCAGCGCCAGGTCCAGGACCGTGGCGTCGACGGAGATCAACAGCACGGCGAACGCGAGCACGACGAGGCCGACCCAGTCGCGCGCGGTCGCCCGCACGTCGAGCGGGCTCTCCTGCAGGCGGATGTCCGTGCGGACAGACACGATTTCTCCCATTGAATGTCGTAGCGATTGATGCGGCCACCGCGACCCGTACGGACTAAACCGTCCAGCCGGTACAGTTGCCCATCCAGATTAACAGTGAACCGTCCAGCCGGTACAGTGATGTTCGTGACAGCAACAACCGACCCAGACGCACCCAGCACCCGCGACCGCATCCTCGACGCGCTCGAGAAATTGCTGCTCGACCGCGGGCTGTCGCACATCACCCTCGAGGCGGTCGCGGCCACGGCCGGCGTCTCCAAGGGCGGGCTGCTCTACCACTTCCGCAGCAAGGACGCCCTGATCGCAGGCATGGTCCGACGCCTCGGCGAACGGTCCGACAAGCAACTCGCAGAGTCCGGCAACTCGGTCGCCGAGTGGTACCTGCAGACGGTGGACGCCAGCAGCACCAACGAGCTCGCCCTCTTCCAGTCCACCATCGCCGCACTGCGGTCGGTCGACGGCCAACAGGGCGAGATCCAGCAGGCCGTCATCGACATGATGCGGTCCTGGGACGACGGCCTGCGCGCCGAGATTTCCGACCCGGTCCAGGCCGAGATCGTCCGGCTCGCCGGCGACGGCCTCTACCTCGCCGCCCTGATGGGCCTCCCTCAGCCCGACCCGGAGCTGCACCGGAAGGTCGTGGACCGGCTGCTCGGGCGCGACAGGGCGACCGACTAGCTCAACTCGGAACATCGTCGGCAGCGGCTTCACCATCACCACCAACTGACACCCCGCAGCACCCGATGCCCCGCAGCCCCCACCCGGGCTGCGGGGCGTTCGGCTGTCAGGCCACCGCGCGGACGACCGCCTCGAGCACGTCGAGCGCATCACCGAGCAGGTCGTCACCGATCACCAGCGGCGGCAGCAGCCGGATCACGTTGCCGTAGGTGCCGCAGGTGAGCAGGATGACGCCCTGTTCGAGCGCCTTGGCCGCGACCGCCCTGGTGAGCTCCGGATCCGGCTCGGCGCCACCGGGTTCGACGAATTCCATCGCCAGCATCGCGCCGCGACCGCGGACGTCGCCGACCGCGTCGCACTCGGCGGCGAGCGCGCGCAGCCGGGGCAGCGCGATCGCCTCGATGCGGCGGGCCCGCGCCGGCAGGTCGTGTGCCCGCATGAAGTCGATCGCGGCCAGGGCCGCGGCACAGGCAACCGGGTTGCCCCCGTAGGTGCCTCCGAGCCCGCCGGGGTGCACCGCGTCGAGCAGGTCGGCCCGGCCGGTGATCGCGGCCAGCGGCAGGCCACCCGCGATCCCCTTGGCCATGGTGACGATGTCGGGCACCACGTCCTCGTGCTCGCTGGCGAACCACCTGCCGGTACGGGCGAACCCGGTCTGCACCTCGTCGGCGACGAACACCACGCCGTTGGTCCGTGCCCACTGCGCCAGTGCCGGCAGGAATCCCGGTGCGGGAACGATGAACCCGCCCTCCCCCTGAATGGGCTCGAGGACGATCGCGGCCACGCTGTCGGCGCCGATCTGCTTGTCGATGCGGCTGACCACCCGGCGCGCGGCCCGCTCACCGGTGAGCCCGGGCTCGTCGCGGAACGGGTAGGACATCGGCATCCGGTAGATCTCCGGGGCGAACGGACCGAAATGCGCCTTGTACGGCATCGACTTCGCGGTCAACGCCATCGTCAGGTTGGTCCGCCCGTGGTAGGCGTGATCGAACGCGACGACGGCGGCGCGGCCGGTGGCCAGCCTCGCCACCTTGACCGCGTTCTCCACCGCCTCGGCGCCGGAGTTGAACAGCACCGACCGCTTCTCGTGCTCGCCCGGGGTCAGCGCCGCCAGTTCCTCGGCGACCCGCACGTAGCCCTCGTACGGGGTGACCATGAAGCAGGTGTGCGCGAAATGCGCGACCTGTTCCGAGACCGCCTGCGCGACCGCGGAATTGGAGGCACCGACGCTGGTGACCGCAATGCCGGCACCCAGGTCGAGGAATGAGTTGCCGTCCACGTCGATCACCACGGCGCCGTCCGCGTCGGCGGCGTACACCGGAACGCTGGACCCGACCCCTGCCGCCACCGCCGCCCGCCGCCGGACGTCGAGGGCTCGCGACCGCGGACCCGGAACCTCGCTGACCAGTTCGCGCCGCTGCGGCAGTCGGTACCGGAGTTCCGTCATCGCGCCGCCCGGATCAGCCGTTCCCGCCGCGCAACACCACCGTGTTCGCGTCGATGTCGACGCGCACCCGCGGCGGCGCCGCGTCGCCCGCCTCCTCGCGGTGCATCAGCGCGCTCTGCCGCTGCTCGAACTCGTGCAGCTTGGAACCCTGGAACAGGGCGGTGACCTCTTCGAAACCCGTCGCCGCGACCGTCCTGCCACCGCGCCGCCGGGTCCAGGGCAGCGCCCGGCCGCCGGTCATCCGGTTCCACAGGGTCTCGGCGAAGGCGAGCACGACCAGCAGGACCACCAGCCCCGGGATCGTCATCGCGAACAGCGCGCCCATGACAGCGGAGTCTAGTGCCCGCCGGACGCCTAGGTCAGGTAGCGGTACGCCGGCGACCCCGGCTCGAGCTGCTCGACGTGCATGCGCGAGTCCGCCATCCGCTCGAGCAGCGACGGCAGCCCCGACGCCGCGCCGAGTTGGATTCCGACCAGCGCCTCGCCGGTTTCCCGGTTGTTGCGCTTGACGTACTCGAACAGGGTGATGTCGTCGTCCGGGCCGAGCACCTCGTCGAGGAACCTGCGCAGCGCGCCCGGCTCCTGCGGGAAGTCCACGAGGAAGTAGTGCTTGAGCCCGAGGTGGACCAGGGACCGTTCGAGGATCTCGCCGTAGCGCGAGACGTCGTTGTTGCCACCCGAGATCAGGCACACGACGGTGGAACCCGGCTCGACGTTGACGTGGCGCAACGCCGCCACCGACAGCGCACCCGACGGCTCGGCGATGATGCCCTCGTTCTGGTAGAGCTCGAGCATCGATGTGCAGACCGCGCCCTCGTCGGTGTGGATCATCGCGAACGTGCCCTCGCCCGGCACCCCGGAGCGCGGCTGCGCCACCAGCGGCAGCGACCCGTGCGAGACCACACCCGCGCCGAGGGCCGACATCACCTGGTACGGCAGGTTCCCGATCCGCCGGACGGCCGTGCCGTCGACGAAGGGGTCGATCTCGGGCAGGGTGACCGGTGCGCCCGCGACCAGTGCCGCGGTCATCGACGCCGCACCGCTCGGCTCGACACCGACGATCGCGGTGTGCGGGGACCGCTCGTGCAGGTAGGTGGCGATTCCGGCGATGAGGCCGCCGCCGCCCACCGGGACGATCACCGTGCCGAGCTCGGTGCCGAGCTGCTCGAGGATCTCCGCGGCGATGGTGCCCTGGCCCGCCGCCGTGCGGGGGTCGTCGAACGGCGGCACGATCGTCGCACCGGTGCTCCGCACGTCCTCGTCCGCCGCGGCCGCGGCCGCGTCGTAGGTGTCCCCGATCGCGATCAGTTCGACGAACTCGCCGCCGTGCGCGCGGATCCGGTCCCGCTTCTGCCGGGGGGTGTTGGCCGGCACGTAGATACGGCCGCGGATGCCCATCGTCCGGCAGGCGTATGCGACGCCCTGCGCGTGGTTTCCGGCGCTGGCGCAGACCACACCGGCGGCGCGTTCCTCCGCGTCCAGCTGGACGATCAGGTTGTAGGCGCCGCGCAGCTTGAACGAGCGGACCACCTGCAGGTCCTCGCGCTTGAGGTACACCTTGGCTCCGATGAGCTCCGACAGTCGCGGGCTCAGCTGCAGCGGCGTGGCTTCCACCACGCCGGAAATTCGCTTGGCGGCGGCGTCGATTTCGCGCGCGTCGAGCGGCGCGGCCTTCAGGTCAGCGAGTTCGGGCGAGTTGGACACCCAATTATGCTGCCACCTCGCCGCCCGGGCCGCGTACCCGCCCCGCTCAAGCACGCGGATCGAACTGTGACGGCCGCGGAATGTTCCGCAGATTCGACTTCGCCATCCGCACCGCCTCGCCCACCCCGCCGTTCATCACCATCCGCGACATCGCGAGCGCGAAACCCTTGACCTGGCCGCCGGCAGGCCGCCACCGTCACCAGCTCCCCCAGCAGCATCGCCAGCCCACCGTCGCCCGACACGGAGATCCCCTGCCGACCCGGGCAGGCGACCTGGGGTGTCGGTGGAACTGGCCAACTGCGTGGAACGGGCCTAGTGCGGGGTGAGCACGAAGACCGGGATCTGGCGATCGGTCTTCTTCTGGTACTCCGCGTAGTCGGGCCACGCCGCGACAGCGCGCTCCCACCACACCGCCTTCTCGTCGCCGGTGACCTCGCGTGCGGTCATGTCCTTCTTGACCGGGCCGTCCTGCAGTTCCACGTGCGGGTCCGCGACCACGTTGTGGTACCAGACCGGGTGCGTCGGCGCGCCGCCCAGCGAGGCCACGACGGCGTACTCGCCGTCGTGCTCGACCCGCATCAGCGGGCTCTTGCGGAGCTTGCCGGACTTGGCGCCCTTGGTCGTGAGGATGACGACGGGCTTGCCCTGCATCTCCGTCCCCTCCCTACCGCCGGAGCGCTCGTAGAGATCGACCTGGTCGGCGGCCCATGTGCTCGGACTGGGTTCGTACTCACCGGTGAGAGGCATGACGTCCAGTCAACACCCCGCGCCCTCGTCGACACAGCGTGACGCGCGAGATCAACGACTCGAACTGAAATGTTCGTTGACCCGAACTCGAGATTTCACGTAGCCTGATCCCATGACCACCGTCGACCGCCTGCTTGCGCCGCGCCCCGGCGCGCCGCGCAGCGCGCACACCGTCGACCTGGCCGGCACCGCCTGGCCGCTCTACAAGCTCGAGGCCCTGGCGGTCGGCGTGCTGGTGTTCGTGGTGATCCTGGCGACGACGGCGACCCTGCAGCCTGCCGTCCTCGCGGCCGCCGCCGCGACGGTGACCGCGTGGTGGGTCCGTCGGGCCTACTGGGCCCGCGTCCGGGACTGACACCCGCCGGCCCCGGCCCCGCCCCGCCAGGCCCTCAGACCGTCAGACAGTTCGACCCGAGCAGCGCCTTCAGGTCGCCCATCAGTGCGGACGACGGCTCCACCCGCAGGCTGTCGTCCAGCTTGAGCATGGTGATCCGGTCCCCACTGATCAGCCGCAGGTGGACGTCCGAGGTACCCGGGTGGCGGGTCAGCACCTGCTTGAGCGCCCCCACCTTCTCGGGTGTGCACAGCCGCGTCGGCAGGCTCACCGCGACCGGCTTCGCCACGCCGACCGCCGACAGGTCCGGAACCGCGAGGTCGTTGCCGATCAACGACATCCGGTCGTCCCGGATCGACACCCGCGCCTTGACCAACACGATGGAGTCCTCGGCGATGTCCATGCCGTACACCGCGTACGCCTGCGGGAAGAACAGCACCTCGATGCCGCCGATGAGGTCCTCCAGCTGGATGATGCACCACAGCTGGCCCTTCTTGTTCACCCGTCGGTCCACCGAGGCGACGATGCCGCCGATGGTCACCTGCGCGCCGTCCTTGACCTCGCCCTCGAGAATCGAGGCGATCGAGGTGTCGGACTGCTGCCGCAGGATGTGCTCGACCCCGTTGAGCGGGTGCCCGGAGACGTAGAGCCCCAACATCTCCCGCTCCAACGCCAGGCGGTGCTTGGTGTCCCACTCCTCGTCCGGGACCTTGATCGCGAACACCGAGGACAGTGACTCGTCCCCGCCGCCACCGGCATCCCCGAACAGGTCGAACTGACCGACCGCCTCGGCCTTCTTGGTGCCCAGCACCGAGTCGATGGCGTCGGTGTGGACCAGGAACAGGCCCTTGCGCGGGTGCCCGAGCGAGTCGAACGCACCGGACTTGATCAGGGACTCGGTGACCTTCTTGTTGCAGGCGATCACGTCGATCTTGTTGAGGTAGTCGGAGAAGTCGGTGTACTTCGACTTCTCGTTGCGCGCCTTGATGATCGAGGCCACCACGTTGGCACCCACGTTGCGCACCGCGCCCATGCCGAAGCGGATGTCACTGCCCACGGAGGCGAAGTTGACCGCGGACTCGTTGACGTCCGGCGGCATCACGGTGATGCCCATCTTCCGGCAGTCCGCGAGGTAGATCGCGGACTTGTCCTTGTCGTCGCCGACCGAGGTGAGCAGGCCGGCCATGTACTCGGCCGGGTAGTTGGCCTTGAGGTAGGCAGTCCAGTAGGAGACGAGTCCGTACCCGGCGGAGTGCGACTTGTTGAACGCGTAACCGGCAAACGGGAGCACGGTGTCCCACAGCGCCTTGATTGCCTTGGCGCCGAACCCGTTCTCCAGCATGCCCGCCTCGAAGCCCTCGAACTCGGCCTCGAGCACCGACTGCTTCTTCTTGCCCATGGCGCGGCGCAGGATGTCTGCTCGTCCGAGCGAGTAGCCGGCCACCTTCTGGGCCAGCTGCATGATCTGCTCCTGATAGATGATCAGGCCGTACGTCTCCGAGAGGATCTCCTTGAGGGGTTCCTCCAGCTCGGGGTGGATCGGGCTGACTTCCTCCAGGTTGTTCTTGCGCTTGGCGTAGGAGGTGTGCGCGTTCATGCCCATCGGGCCGGGACGGTACAGCGCGAGGGCGGCGACGATGTCGCCGAAGCCGGTCGGCTGCATCAGCTTCAGCAGCTCCCGCATGCCGCCGCCGTCGAGCTGGAACACGCCGAGCGTGTCCCCGCGCGAGAGCAGCTCGTAGGTGGCCGGGTCGTCCATCGGCAGCGAGTCCAGGTCCAGGTCGATGCCCCGGTTCGCCTTGATGTTCTCGAGCGCGTCGCCGATCACCGTGAGGTTCCGCAGGCCCAGGAAGTCCATCTTGAGCAGGCCGATGTCCTCACACGACGGGTAGTCCCAGCCGGTGATGATCGCGCCGTCCTGCGCGCGCTTCCAGACCGGGATCGCGTCGGTCAGCGGCTCGGAGGACATGATCACCGCGCAGGCATGCACGCCCGCGTTGCGGATCAGGCCCTCGAGGCCCTTGGCGGTCTGGTAGATCTTCGCGATGTCCGGGTTGGAGTCGATCAGCGCCCGGACCTCGACGGCCTCCTTGTAGCGCTCGTGCTCCGGGTCGGTGATGCCGGACACCGAGATGTCCTTGGCCATGATCGGCGGCGGCAGCGCCTTGGTGATCTGGTCCGCGATGGCAAACCCCGGCTGGCCGAACTGGACTCGGGCCGAGTCCTTGATCGCGGCCTTCGTCTTGATGGTGCCGAACGTGATGACCTGCGCGACGCGGTCGCTGCCCCACTTCTCCGTGGCGTAGCGGACCATCTCGCCGCGGCGTCGATCGTCGAAGTCGATGTCGATGTCCGGCATCGAGACGCGCTCGGGGTTGAGGAACCGCTCGAACAGCAGCCCGTACGGGATCGGGTCGATGTTGGTGATGCCCATCGCGTAGGCGACCAGCGAACCGGCGGCACTGCCACGGCCGGGGCCGACACGGATCCCGACCTCCTTGGCGTGGTTGATGAGGTCGCCGACCACCAGGAAGTAGGCCGGGAAACCCATCTCGTTGATGACGTCGATCTCGTAGTCGGCCCGGTCCAGATACTCCTGCGGCGGGCCACCCGGGAAGCGGCGGTCGAGGCCTTCGAGCACCTCCTTGCGCAGCCAGCTGGCCTGGGTCTCGCCCTCCGGCACCGGGAAGATCGGCATCCGGTCGCGGTGCTTCCACACGTCGTCGTAGGGCTGGATGCGCTCGGCGATCAGCAGGGTCGAGTCGCAGGCACCGGGCACCTCGTCGTCCCAGATCGCGCGCATCTCCTCGGCAGACTTGAGGTAGTAACCGTCGCCGTCGAACTTGAACCGGGTGGGATCGCTGAGCGTCTTACCGGTCTGGATGCACAGCAGCGCCTCGTGGTTCTCCGCGGCGTCCTTGGTGACGTAGTGGCAGTCGTTGGTCGCCAGCGGGGGGATTCCCAACTGCTTGCCGATGTGCAGCAGACCCTCGCGGACCCGGCGCTCGATGGACAGCCCGTGGTCCATCAGTTCCAGGAAGAAGTTGTCCTTGCCCCAGATCTCCTGCCACTTGGCGGCGGCCTCGAGTGCCTCGCGGTCGTGGCCCAGACGCAGGCGGGTCTGCACCTCGCCGGAGGGGCAGCCGGTGGTGGCGATGATCCCCTCGTGGTGCTCGGCGATGATCTCCTCGTCCATCCGGGCCCACTTGCCGAGCTGGCCCTCGATCGAGGCCCGCGAGGACAGCTTGAACAGGTTCCGGACGCCGGTCGCGTTCTCCGCGACCATCGTCATGTGGGTGTAGGCGCCGCTACCGGAGACGTCGTCCGACTTCTGGCTGCGGTCGCCCCACAGCACACGCTTGGTGTTGAACCGCGACTCCGGCGCGATGTACGCCTCGATCCCGATGATCGGGGTGATGTCGTGCTTCTTGGCCTCGTTGTAGAACTCGCTCGCCCCGAACATGTTGCCGTGGTCGGTCATGCCGACCGCGGTCATCCCGAGCCGCTGAGCCTCCTTGAACAACGGCGCGACCTTCGCCGCGCCGTCGAGCATCGAGTACTCGGTGTGATTGTGCAGGTGAACGAACGAGTCAGCCACGCGCGCCTCTCCGTGCTCGGGTCGCCTTCGATGTTCGTACGTGCCAGACCAGGTGCGACCGGGGAATGACTGGAAGCGCTCTGAGTGTAGGCGTTCACCCCGACAGCTCCACCGCCCCCGCGCCGCGGTGTGAGCCAACCCTCGGCGTGGTGCTGCCCGACCACGCCAACCCGGTAGGCGATACTGGCCGGATGGCCACCCCGGAGACCACCGACGCGACCGCGACGACCAGCCCCGAACCGCCGACGCGGCCCCGCCGGCGGCGCTGGCCCTGGGTGTTGGGCGTCCCCGTCGCGCTGGTCGCGACGACCGCGCTGGCCGTTGCCGTCAACCCGTGGCCCGGCACCCTCGCGGTGCGCTTCGTGTTCGACCGCGGCGCAGAGAAGGTGACCACCGCGCTCGAGAAGCACGCACCCGGCGGCGTCGACTCGCTCACCGACCAGCAGTACCGCGGCGGCGACTCGGACGCCTTCCTGGACGTCTACCACCCCGACCGGGTCGCCGGCACCGCCGACGCGCTGCCCACCGTGATCTGGACCCACGGCGGCGCCTGGGTCTCCGGAGACAAGAGCAACTACGCCACCTACTACGAGCTGATCGCCTCGCAGGGCTTCACCGTGATCTCGCTCGGCTACTCGCTCGGACCTGGGCACACCTACCCGACCGCGGTGAACCAGCTCAACGACGCGCACGCCTACGTGGTCGCCAACGCAGAGCGGCTGCACGTCGACCCGAACCGGATCGTGCTGGCCGGGGACTCCGCGGGAGCGCAGCTGTCGAGCCAGCTCGCCACCCTGGTCACCAACCCGGACTACGCCCGCGACCTCGGCATCACCCCGTCGCTGCGGCCGGAGCAGCTGCGCGGCGTGGTCCTCAACTGCGGCATCTACGACGTGAACCGGATGGTCGGCGGGTCGGGCATCGTCGGCTGGGGAGCCGACGAGTCGATCTGGGCGTACACCGGGACCAAGGACTTCGCGGGCTCGACCGCCGTGCAGCAGATGTCGACGCTGCACCACGTCTCCGACCGGTTCCCGCCCGCGTACATCGCCGGTGGAAACGGCGACCCGCTGACCGACAAGCAGTCCAAGCCGCTGGCCGAGAAGCTGGGCGGTCTCGGCGTCGACGTCACCACGGTGTTCTACCCGGCCGACCACGAGCCGGCGCTGCCGCACGAGTACCAGTTCGATCTGGACAACGAGGACGGCACGCGCGCGCTCGAGCGAACCGTCGAGTTCCTGAAGGCGCACACCGCGCCCCAGCTGTAGTTCCCGGGCAGGTTGCGCACAGCGTGGGATCGGCGGCAGGAAGCCCATCGACCGCGTCGGTGTCCACAGCGCGGGTACCCCACCCAGCCCCGACCGAGCGAGACTGTCCGCGCGGCCGCCGAACGGCGTGACACCGCGGACGGACGGAAGGAACCACCATGACCGATGCCGGCGACAACTCGAGGGCGCCGCGCGCCCGTGCGCGACGGCGGCGGCTCGCGTTGTTCGGGCTCGCCGTCCCCGTGGTGACCGCGGCGGCAGGCGTGATGGTCGCCCGCACCACCCCGCGGCCGGTCACCAAGGCGGTGCGCTGGGCCTTCGAGTTGGACGCTGCGCGCGTCACCGCGGCGCTCGGCGCGCACGAGCCCGCTGGGGTCGCCCGCGTCACGGACCAGCAGTACCGGGACGGTGACCCCGATGCCCGACTCGACGTCTACCTCCCCGAGTCGGCGGCGGGCCCGCTGCCGACGGTGATCTGGACCCACGGCGGCGGCTGGATCTCCTGCCACAAGACCGACTTCGCGCCCTACTACCGGCTGCTCGCGGCCGCCGGCTTCACCGTGGTCTCGCTCGACTACTCACTCGGCCCCGAGCAGACCTACCCCACCCCCGTGCACCAGCTCAACGACGCGCACGCCTACCTGGTCGCGAACGCCGAACGGCTGCACGTGGACCCGACTCGGATCGTGTTGGCGGGCGACTCGGCCGGGGCCCAGCTCTCGAGCCAGCTCGCGGCGCTGATCACCAACCCGGACTACGCCCGCGAGGTCGGGGTCACCCCCGCGCTGCGCCCCGACCAGCTGCGCGGCGTCGTGCTCAACTGCGGTGTCTACGACATGACGAAGGTGGTCGGCGGGCCGGGAATCCTCGCACGGGCCATGGACCAGTTGGCGTGGTCGTACATCGGCACCAAGGACTTGCGCGACTCGGCCGCCGTGGCGCAGATGTCCACGATCCGGCACGTGACCGCGCAGTTCCCGCCGACCTACGTCAGCGGGGGCAACGCCGACCCGCTCACCGACTCCCAGTCGGTGCCGCTCGCCGAGACGCTGCGCGGGCTCGGGGTGGACGTCACCACCGTCTTCTACCCGGACGACCACAAGCCGGCGCTCGGGCACGAATACCAGTTCAAGCTCGACAACGAGGACGGCAGGTGGGCGTTGGAGCGGACCATCGAGTTCCTGCGCAAGCACACCGAACAAAACTGACCGGGCAGGGAAGTTCTCACCGGCGGGGCACCTCGCCGTCGTCCGGGCCCGGGGCCACGGTCTCGGTCTGCCCGGGCAGCAGCGGGACCACGGCAAAGCGGCCGAAGACGGCGTCCGCGGGCAGCGCCTCGACGGACCGCACCCCCGGGGTGGCCGCGAGCGCCCGCAGCGACGCGGGGTCGCCACGCACGGTCAGTCCGACCACACAGGCACAGTCGGCGGACAGCCGCGCCGCGGAGACCGCGTCGATCTGGGCCTGCCGGTCCCATTCGCCGGCGCTGCCCTGCATCCGGCCGGCCGCCACGGCCGCGGCACGGGCCGCGGACCGCTCGCCGGCGACCCCGACCACGACCAGCGGGGTCTGGACCCGGTCCAGCGGGACCCGGAACAGCAGTTCCGATACCCGCACCCCGGCCGCCAGCCGGTAGGCGTCGGGTGCCGTGCGTTCGGTCGTCAACGACACCAGCGCCCAGTGCTCGGCGGTGGCGGTGCCCGTGTCCAGGTCTGCGAGGCCGGCCGCGGCCCGGTCCAGGTACTGCGCCACCGGCTCGCCGGAGTCCGGGCCGAGCCGGTCCGTGGCGACGGGCGGGCGTTGTGGCGGGTTCAGCACGCCCAGCACCACCACGAGCGCCACCAGCGCAAGGACGCAGCCGGCGGTCGCCGCCGACCGCGTCCGGTCACGCACTCCGCAGTACTTCGAGGGCGTGCTGGAGGTCCTTCGGGTACTCGCTGGTGATCTCGATCCAGCGGCCGTCCGCCGGGTGCGCGAAGCCGAGCTGCCGGGCGTGCAGCCACTGCCGCTCGAGACCGAGCCGCTCCGCGAGCCGCGGGTCGGCGCCGTAGGTCAGGTCCCCGCAGCAGGGATGACGCAGCGCCGCGAAGTGCACCCGGATCTGGTGGGTGCGGCCGGTCTCGAGGTGGACGTCGAGCAGGCTGGCCGCCTGGAACGCCTCCACCGTGTCGTAGTGCGTGACGCTGGGCTTGCCGTCCGCGGTGACCGCGAACTTCCAGTCGTTGCTGCGGTGCCTGCCGATCGGCGCGTCGATGGTGCCGCTGCTCGGGTCCGGATGACCCTGGACCAGGGCGTGGTACCGCTTGTCGATGGTGCGCTGCTTGAACGCCCGCTTGAGCACCGTGTACGCCCGCTCACTGGTCGCCACCACCATCACCCCGGAGGTGCCGACGTCGAGCCGGTGCACGATGCCCTGACGCTCGTGCGCACCGGAGGTGGAGATGCGGTACCCGGCCGCGGCCAGTCCGCCGACCACGGTGGGCCCCGTCCAGCCGACGCTCGCGTGCGCGGCGACACCGACCGGCTTGTCCACCGCGACGATGTCGTCGTCGGCGTACAGGATGTTCATGCCCTCCACCGGCTGGGCCTCGACGGTCAGCGGGCGTGCCGGCTCCGGCAGCTCCACCTCCAGCCAGGCACCCGACGGCAGCCGGTCGGACTTCCCGACCGCCGAGCCGTCGATCAGCACCGCGCCCTCGTCGGTGAGAGCCGCCACCGCGGTCCGGGACAGTCCGAGCAGCCGGGCCAGACCGGCGTCGACCCGCATGCCCTCCAACCCGTCGGGCACCGGCATCGATCGTGTCTCGCGCATCAAGAATTCCCCTCGGGTGCGTCGGCGGCGCTGCCGTCCGACGCGTTGGTGTGTGCCGTGTCGTCGCCACGGGTGCCGTCCGGGTTCAGCCCGAACAGCGTGAGCGCGACCAACAGGATCGCGCCGCAGACGATCGCCGAGTCGGCGACGTTGAACACCGGCCACCAGCCCACCGACACGAAGTCGACGACGTGGCCCTGCAGCGGTCCGGGCGCCCGGAACAGCCGGTCGATCAGGTTGCCCAGCGCACCGCCGAGCACCAGGCCCAGGCCCAGCGCCCACCACGGCGACCGCATGGTCCGGCCGATCTTGACGACGCCGACCACCACGCCGATCGCCACCAGGGTCAGCAGCCAGGTCATCCCGGTGGCCATCGAGAAGGCCGCACCGGGGTTGCGGATCAGGGTCAGTCGCACCACGTCGCCGACCACCTCGATCGGGTCGCCGGGATCGATGAACCGCACCGCGATGACCTTGGTCACCAGGTCCAGCACCAGGATCGTCGCGGCGATCGCCACCAGCATCCGCATCCGCAGCGGCGCCTGCGCGGCAGCTACTCCCCCCGCCGCTTCGCTCGCCCCGGCCCCGGGGTCCTCCGCTTTTTCCGCTCTACTCACACCGCCATCATCCCTTACCGCGGCATCCGCGGCCGCATCCCACCCGCCGTCGCTAACCTGGTCGGGTGCCTGTGTTCTGTATTCGGTCCAGCCCCTCCCCCGTCGTGGCGGTCCGCACTGCCCTGGTCGCCGCGACCCTCACCGTGGTGGCCTTCGTCTCCGCGTGTGGAAGTGGCGAGGACCCGGCACCCGCGGTCATCGCCCAGTCCACCACCAAGGAGACCACCGTGCCGGTCTCCGCGATCACGACGTCGGTGCTCGACGCGGGCGCGGAGCCGCGGCAGAAGGTGACGTTCCACCCGCGCCCCGACGCCGACCAGCACGCCCGGCTGGTGACCAGTTCGACTGTGTACCAACAGATCGACGCGCAGCCGCAGCAGGACTTCTCCACCCCTGCGGTCACCACCGACCTGACCGCACGGGTGCCGGGTGGCCAGACCGACCCGGCCTTCTCGGTGGACCTGACGCTCGGCGAGATGACCGCCCCGGACCCCCGGCTCGAGGACGCACTGCGCGCCAGCGAGGGTTCGAAGGCCGGACTGACCATGCAGCCGTCGGGAGCGATCACCGCCCTCCGGCTCACCCCCGCACCGGACTCGCGGGACATCGCCCGCTCCGCGATCGAACAGGCCTTCTACCAGGCCGTGTACCGCACGGTGGCCTTCCCGGACGCGGAGATCGGCGTCGGCGCGGTGTGGACCATGCAGCAGCAGGTGATGAGCGGCATCGCACTGAACCAGACCACCACGGCCACCCTCCGCGAACGGGTCGGCGACCGGCTGACCGTGGACCTCTCGGTCAACCAGACCCCGAACTCGACGGTGTGGGACCTGCCCGGGGAGGCCGGCGCCCTCAATGTCGACACCTATTCGATGGCGGGCACCGGCACCCTCGTGCTCGACCTCGGCGTCCCGCTGCCGGTCGACGGCACCGTGACCGTCGGAGGCGAGCAGACCTACAGCGACCCGAACAGCAGCACACGGCTCCGGCAGAGCACCACCAGCACGGTCACGTGGTCGGCGCCGTGACGCCGCGCGGACCCGTCCTCGTCGCGGCACTGTCGGCGGCGGCGGTACTGCTGACCGGCTGCGGCACCTCCCCGGGTGGCGCGGCATCTGGCGCTGAGGCGTCGCTGGCGCCGCTGCCCGCGCCCGTCGCCGCACCCCCGAACCCCGGAGCGGCGCCGATCACCGACGAGGCCAGGCTGCAGGCGGCGCTGCTGACCACCGGCCAGCTACCGGCCGGTTTCGCCGTCCTGCCGGACCCGGTGCGGGACCTCGGCCTGCCCCCGCTGCCCGAAGACACTGCCGCCGGATCGGAAACGGACCGGTCGAGCACCGATCCGCAGGTCTGCGCCGGGGTGCTGCGCGAGGTGGCGGACCAGTCACCGGGCGCGACGACTCGGGCCGCGTCGCGGTTCAGCGGACCCGACTTCGCGAGCATCGACACCGACGCCGCCAGCTACGCGGGCGACGGCGCCGCCCAGGCCTTCGCCCACCTGCAGTCGACGCTGGCCTCCTGCGCCGAGTACCGCGGCACCGACGCCGACGGCATCGCCGTGCAGTACCGGCTCGGCGGGCTCGAGCAGCCTTCCGTGGGCGACGCGTCCACCGCGGTCCGGCTGGTCACCACCAGCGAGGGCTTCACGATGATCTCGGACGTGGTGGTCGCCGTGGTCGGCCCCACGGTGGTGCAGGTGGCCGCCACCGGTCAGCAGCCGGTCGAGCCCGAGGTACTGGCGGGGCTGGCCGCGGCCGCGGTCAACCGGCTGCGCGCCGGGGTCTAGAGCCCCGGACGGCCGCGCCGCGCGCCCAACGCTGCGATCGGGGACCCGTCTCCCGTCACAGGCGCGCAGCAGTCCACCGGCTCCGCGGACAGCTCGGTCGAGGTTCCGGCCGGGGCGAGGTGCAGGGCGGCACGCAGCGCGGCGACGGACGGGGCACCGTCGATGCCGCCGCCGGGTGCCCGGTACAGGCGGCACGACACGCTCGGCGCCGAACCGGGCTCGGGGCAGCTCGCAGGTGATGACGAGCTCGGTGATCGATTGCTGCATCCGCTGCAGGTCGGCGATCTTGTCGGCGAGCTGCGTCAGCTCGGCCTCGGCCAGCTCGCGGGCGACCTGGCAGTCGTCGGGTCCGCCGCGGCGACTACGGGGGACCCTCCGGACGGCCGAATGCCGGCACCCCGTGCGGGGTGCCGGCATTCGGTTGTCGCTACTGGCGCCGGCGTCAGACGCAGGCAGGCGAGGTCAGGCTCGCGAGCTTGACGATGTTGCAGGCGTACTCCTTGGACAGCTTCCACTGGCCGTTCTCGACCACGAAGCCGGCGGTGCCCGGGTTGACCTGGCCTCCGATGTCCATGTTGACGGTCGCGGTCAGGGTGCCATCGCCGTTGTCGAGGATCGGGTCCACGACGGTGACCTTGGCGTTCGCGGCGGTCGCGGCCGCGGCGACCTGGCCGAACAGTCCGGGATCGGACTCGCCGTCCTGCACGAGGGTGACCTTCACGGCCTCCGGGGTGGCCGGGTCGAGGCCCTTGACCAGCATGGCGTTCAGCTCGGCGGCGGTGGGCGCCGGCGGGAAGGCATCGTCGACCGCGGTGGTGGTGGTGGCCGCGGCCTTGGTCGACGTCTTGGGGGTGTCTCCACCGTCAGAGCTGCACGCGCCCAGGGTGAGTGCGGCCGCGACGGCGACACCGGCAACGAGGGTCTTGCGGAGCATCAATTGCTTGTCCTTTTCATCAGTTGAACACTTCACCTGTCACGATAGTTAACAGGAACAAAATAAGGGGTTCCTAAACGACGGCCTCACAGCAGGCTGGCCTCCGGGTCCGCCGGGGCGAGCGCCTCGTCCGCCTCCGCGAACGTCCGCGCCTGCCCAGGACCGGTCGAGCGAGTCTCGAACCGGACCGTGACAACCCCATGGCCGCAACCCTGCACCCAGCCGTGACCGAACTCGCTGTGGGCCACGTCCTGGCCCGGACGCCACGTCGAAGTCGACGTCGACGCTACCGGCGCCGGCGCCGGTCCCGGCACCGTCGGCACGGTTGTGTCGAGTCTCACAATGTCCGTCTCGTCCGATTCGGCCGCGGGCGCCTCACCGCGGTCCAGGTCCGGGAACAGCGAGCCCTGACGCACCGCGGACAGCCCGCCGAGCGACACCCCGACCAGGCGCACCGGGCCGATCTCCCGCGGGTCGATCACCTGTCGCTGCGCGGTCGCGACCAGGGTCTCCCGGTCCGCGGTCGCGTACGGCAGGGTCGCCGACCGGGTCACGATCGACATGTCCGACTTCTTCAGCTTGAGCACCACGGTCCGGGCGGCCCGGCCGTCGCGCAGCAGCCGGCCGTGTGCGCTGGCACCGGTCTGTTCCACCGCGGCCCGCAGCTGGTCCAGGGTCACCAGGTCCACCGCGAAGGTCGTCTCCGCGCTGACCTGCTTGGCGTCGGCACGCTCGGCCACCGGGCGGTCGTCGATGCCGCGGGCCAGCCGGTGCAGGCTCGGGCCGACCGTCGCCCCGAGGACCGAGACCACCTCCGTCTCGGAGGTGGCGGCCAGCGCGCCGATGGTGTCGATGCCGAGCCGGCGCAGCTTGTCGTCCGCCACCGGCCCGATCCCCCACAGCTTCCGCACCGGCAGCGCCTCGAACAGCGGCCCCTGCTCGTCCGGGGTGACCACCCGGACGCCGTCCGGCTTGGCCAGACCCGAGGCGATCTTCGCGATCTGCTTGCCGGCCCCGGCGCCGATCGAGGCGACCAGGCCGGTGCGGTCGAGTATCAGGGCGCGTAGTCGCTCGGCGAACTCGCGGACCTCGTCGGCGTCGGCGTCGGCGAGTTCCGGCGGCTCCCCGAACGCCTCGTCCAGCGAGAGCATCTCGAGAACCGGCATCCGGGTCCGCAGCGCGTCGAACACCGCCGTGCTCATCGTCGAGTACAGCCGCCCGCGTGGCGGCAGCACCACCGCGCCCGCCCCGACCAGCCGCCGGGCCTGGTGCATCGGCATCGCGGACCGGGCGCCGAAGGCGCGTGCCTCGTAGCTGGCGCCCGCGACCACCCCGCGCCCGCCCGCCCCGCCGACGAGCACGGGCCGACCGCGCAGGGTGGGACGGGTCAGCTGTTCGACGGACGCGAAGAACGCGTCCATGTCGAGGTGCAGCACCCACCGTCGGGACGTGGGCGGTCTGGTCACAGTGGTGTGGGCCTCATCGCGATGTCGGCTTCTTCGGCTTCTTCTTCGGCTGGGGCAGGACGTCCGCGGTGCGCTGGACGAACGCGTGCAGCCAGTCGGTGTCCTCGAGCCGGTCCCCGGGAATCGCGAGATGGTCCTTCGCGCCCGGGTACGGCGGTGCGAGCGCCGACGCGTCGAGGTAGTCACCCGAGACCGCCGTCGGCTTCACGAAGACGGTGTCGTTGCAGATCAGCGCGACCATCTTCTCGTCGCAGTACAGCCCGTACTCGCCGAACATCGCGCGGGCGCGCACGTCCAGAGGCTCGAGCTGCCCCAGGACGTACGCGACCGTCTCCTTGCTGGTGCTCATGCGTTGCAAGCTACGCCGGTGCCCCGACAAAGGGGCACCGGCACACCTCACGCCTTGGCGATGACGACCCGGACACCCTCGCCCAGGTCGACCGCGTCGGGGCCGCTGACCTCGCCGAGCTCGAGCGTGGTCGCCAGCACCTCGCCCGCGATGAGGTCGCGGTGCCGAGCGGCCCAGTCCAGCCGGTCCTCGGGCACCTGCAGCGTGACGACGATCCGGTCCGAGATCTCCAGGCCGGCCGCGCGGCGGGCGTCCTGCAGTTCGCGGATCCGGTCCTTCGCCCAGCCCTCGGCCTCGAGCTCCTCGGTGACCGCGGAGTCGAGGACCACCAGGCCCGCGTTCTCCGGCAGGGCCGCGGTGGACTCGGGCTCGGCGGCGACCAGGCGCTGCGTGTACTCGGACGGGAGCAGCGCGATGCCCGCCGCGGTGACCACGCCGTCGACCTCGGACCAGTCCCCCGCCTTGACCGCCTTGATCACCGTCTGCACGTCCTTGCCGAGACGCGGGCCCGCCGCCCGCGCGTTGACGACGAGCTCGAACTTGCCGTGGACGTCCACGTCCTCGGTCAGGTCGACCTTCTTGACGTTGACCTCGTCGGCGATGATGCCGAGGAACGGACGCAGCCGCTCCGCGTCCGCCGCCGCGACGGTCACCTCGGGCAGCGGCAACCGCACCCGCAGGTTCTGCGCCTTGCGCAGGCCGAGCACCGTCGAGCAGACCGAACGGACCTCGTCCATCGCCTCGACCAGCTCGGGATCGGACGGCAGGTCGGTGGCCTCGGGCCAGTCCGTGAGGTGCACCGAACGTCCCCCGGTGAGCCCGCGCCAGATCACCTCGGTCACCAACGGCAACAGCGGGGCCGCGAGGCGGGTCACGACCTCGAGCACGGTGTGCAGGGTGTCGATGGCGTCGCGGTCCTCGTCCCAGAACCGCGACCGGGAACGGCGCACGTACCAGTTGGTCAGCGCGTCGCAGAAGGTCCGCAGCTCGTCGCAGGCACCCGCGATGTCGTTGACCTCGAGCGCGTCGGTGATCGCGTCACGGGTGGCGGACAGCTTCGCCAGGATGTACTTGTCGAGCACGTTCGGCGAATCGGTGCGCCACTGTCCGGGCTTGCCCGCGTACAGCTGCAGGAAGCTCCACGCGTTCCACAGCGGCATCAGTGCCTGCCGGGAGCCCTCGCGGATGCCCTGCTCGGTGACGACCAGGTTGCCGCCGCGCAGGATGGGCGAGGACATCAGGAACCACCGCATGGCGTCGGAGCCGTCGCGGTCGAACACCTCGTTGACGTCCGGGTAGTTGCCCTTGGACTTGCTCATCTTGAGGCCGTCGTCGCCGAGCACGATGCCGTGTGCCGCAACGGTCTTGAACGCCGGACGGTCGAAGAGCGCGGTCGCCAGCACGTGCAGCGTGTAGAACCAGCCACGGGTCTGGCCGTTGTACTCGACGATGAAGTCGCCGGGGTTGTGACCTTCCTGACCGTTGCCGCCGTCGAACCAGTCCTTGTTCTCGAACGGGTAGTGCACCTGCGCGTACGGCATGGAGCCGGACTCGAACCAGCAGTCCAGCACCTCCGGGACGCGGCGCATCATCGACCTGCCGGTCGGGTCGTCCGGGTTCGGGCGGACCAGGTCGTCGATCACCGGCCGGTGCAGGTCGGTCGGCCGCACGCCGAAGTCCGCCTCCAGCTGGTCGAGCGAGCCGTACACGTCCGTCCGCGGGTACGCCGGATCGTCCGACACCCAGACGGGAATCGGGCTGCCCCAGTAGCGGTTCCGGCTGATGTTCCAGTCGCGGGCACCCTCGAGCCACTTGCCGAACTGGCCGTCGCGGATGTGCTCGGGCACCCAGGTGATCTCCTGGTTCAGCTCGACCATCCGGTCACGGAACTTGGTCACGGCGACGAACCAGGACGGCACCGCCATGTAGATCAGGGGCTGGCCCGACCGCCACGAGTGCGGGTAGGAGTGCTCGATCGTCTCGTGCCGCAGCAGCTTTCCCGCGGCCTTGAGGTCCTTGATGATCACCGGGTTCGCGTCGAAGACCTGCAGGCCCTCGTACGGCGGCACCATCGAGGTGAACTTGCCGCCCGCGTCGAGCGGCTGCACGATCTCGATGCCGTTCGCCGCGGCGACGTCCATGTCCTCCTCACCGAAAGCCGGTGCGAGGTGGACGATCCCGGTGCCCGACTCGGTGGTGACGTAGTCGGCGGAGAGCACCCGGTGCGCGTTCTCGTGGCCCTTGCCGGGGCCGTGGAAGAAGTCGAACGGCGGCGCGTAGTCGAGACCGACCAGCTCCGAACCCTTGTACTCGCCGAGCACCTCGGGCGCCTCGCCGAGTTCGCGCGAGTAGTGGCCGACGCGGGCTGCGGCGAGCAGGTAGGTCTTGCCGTCGGCACCGGCGACGTGCACGTAGTCGACGTCGGGGTGCACCGCGATCGCGAGGTTGGACGGGAGCGTCCACGGCGTCGTGGTCCAGATCAGGGCGTTCGCACCGTCGAGGGGCGAAAGGTCCTTCTGGTCGCTCCGCAGGCTCCGCTCCGGCGCCGTGATCACCATGTCGACCGTGACCGCCGGGTCCTGACGCATCTTGTACGCGTCGTCGAGCTTGGTCTCCTGGTTCGACAGCGGGGTCTGCTCGTACCAGCTGTACGGCAGCACCCGGAAGCCCTGGTAGATCAGGCCCTTGTCGTGGAGTTCCTTGAACGCCCACATGACCGACTCCATGAAGTCCAGGTCGAGGGTCTTGTAGTCGTTGTCGAAGTCGACCCAGCGCGCCTGCCGGGTGACGTAGTCGCGCCACTCGTCGGTGTAGCGGAGCACCGAGGACTTGCAGGCGGCGTTGAACTCGGCCAGGCCCATCGTCTCGATCTCGGACTTGTCCTTGATGCCGAGCTGCTTCTCCGCCTCGAGCTCGGCGGGCAGGCCGTGGCAGTCCCAGCCGAACCGGCGCTCGACGCGCTTGCCGCGCATGGTCTGGAAGCGCGGGACCAGGTCCTTGACGTACCCGGTGAGCAGGTGGCCGTAGTGCGGCAGGCCGTTGGCGAAGGGCGGGCCGTCGTAGAAGACGAACTCCGGCGCGTCGGCGCGGTTCGCCACGGATGCGCGGAAGGTGTCGTCGGCCTCCCACTCGGCGAGGACCCGCTGCTCGAGGTCCGGGAACCGGACGCCGGCAGTGGCCTTGCCACCGCCGAGGTCCACCAGCGGATAAGTGGCGTCAGTCAACTCAGTACTCCCTCGTGCCCGTGCTGGCACGGGGACGACCGACGACGCCTCTGCGCCGCGGCCGCGGTACCACCCCGCTTGCCCGGGACGGCCGTGGCCGTCCGGACCTCTCGTACCGGGCTGTGACGGGCCCACCCGTTCGGTTCTACTGGGCGTTCGCGGGGGCATGCCGCCGCTGGCGCCGTTCTTCCGAAGGCTCCCCGGTGATGGCCGGATCGTCGCCGTACTGCTGTGGCCCGATTCTAGTCGGGCTCGTCAAATCGCTCCGTCGGCAGCGAGCGGTGGGTGCCGCCGCCTGCGCGCGGCGCGGAGTTGCTGCGGAGCGAGCTCACAAGCAGCAACACCGCGCCGGCGACGCAGACCACGATGCATCCCCAGGCCCACACGACGGATCCGGTCAGTAGCGAGACCACCAGCAGGAGGAACCCCACCGCGGCCATCACGAGCGTCAGTACAAGCACCACACACCCCTAGGGACTGGGCCGGACCGAGCGCTAGCCGGTGCCGATCAGTTGCTTCCCTTGGCGCCGCCGAAGGCCTCCTGGCCACCGTCGACCGGGACCGCCGAACCGCGCTGCTCGAGCTCCTGCAGCTGCGACTCCAGGTAGGACTTGAGCCGCACCCGGTACTCGCGCTCGAAGGTCTTGAGCTGCTCGATCCGGCCCTCCAGCACGCTGCGCTGCTGGTTGATGGTGGCCATGATCTCGGTGTGCTTCTTCTCGGCGTCCGCCTGCAGGGCGTCGGCCTTCTCCTTGGCCTGACGCAGCTGCGTCTCGGAGCGGGTCTGGGCGTCGGCGAGCAGCGCCTCGGACTTCTGCCGGGCGTCGGTGATCATCGCCTCGGAACGGGTCCGCGCGTCGCCGACCAGCTGCTCGGAGTTGGTGCGAGCGTTGGTGAGCAGCTGCTCGGACTCGGTCTTCGCGTCGCCGGTGAGGCGGTCGGCCATCTCCTGTGCCAGGCCCAGGATCTTCGCGGCCTGCAGGTTCGCCTCTTCGGTGTTGCCGGCGCGCGCGGGGGGTGCGGCCGGGGCGACCGGGGCCGCGACGACGGGAGCGGGCACCGGCTTGGGCGGCTCGACGATCCGGGCCGGCTCGGGGGCCGCGGGAGCAGCGCCTGCCGGACGCGGGGCCTTCTTGGCGTCCGCGAGCTCCTGGTCGAGCTCACCGACGCGCTGGCGCAAGTCGGCGTTCTCCTCGATCAGGCGCGAGAGCTCCTGCTCGACAAGGTCGAGGAAGGCATCTACCTCGTCCTCGTTGTAGCCCCGCTTTCCGATCGGAGGCTTGCTGAACGCGACGTTGTGCACATCAGCTGGTGTCAGCGGCATGGAAGGATCCCTTCACGCGTCTGTTGGCGGTCTAGCAAGCATTCAGTTATAGCGCATACGGTGCTCGATGTAACATTCACACTGCAAGACTGGTCCATTCTGTCACACCGGACCCGTCGACTGCGCTAGTCCCCAAGCCGTGCTCATCATGCTGCAAGCCCTTGAACGACCTGCATCAGGATGAACACGATGAATAGCAAGACCATGATTGAAAGATCCAACCGAACTCCGCCGAGGTTAACCGTCGGAATAAGCCGCCGAAGCAGCCGGATCGGAGGATCTGTGACTGTAAATATGGCCTCGAGAATGACCACCACAATGCCGGTGGGTCGCCAATCTCGGGCGAATGTCCGGATGAACTCGACGACGATGCGTCCGATCAGTAGCAGCCAGAAAACGAACAGCAGGAAGTAGATCACCGCGAACAAGGGCACTCCATCACTTTGCCTGACGCGACCGAACCAATCAAAACGAGGTTCGGCAGCGTCGCCCTACTACTCCCCGGCAAAATCAGCTACTTCTGGTTGTAGAAGCCGTTTTCGGCGATCCGCCGGCGCTCCTCCGCCGACACGTCGATGTCCGCAGGTGAGAGCAGGAACACCTTTGTGGCGACCTTGTCGAACGAACCGCGCAGCGCGAACGCCAGTCCGGCCGCGAAGTCGACGAGACGCTTGGCGTCCGCGTTGCTCATCTCCACCAGGTCCATGATGACGGGAGTCCCGTCGCGGAAGCGTTCGCCGATGATGCGCGCCTCCCCGTAGTCACGGGGACGCAGCGTGGTGATCTTGGACAGTGGTCCGCCCTCGTCGAAGATTGGTGCGCGGCGGGCGTCGATGCGGGCCTCGGTCCGCGCGTCGACGGCCAGCGAGCCGCGAGTGGTGGTGGTACGGGCACCCACGCCGACGCCGGGCCGGGGGGTGGTGCGAGTGGGCAGGGGCTCCATCCGGCGTGGTGCGGGCTGACGGTCGACCGGGTCCAGGTCCTCGCGTGCGTCGTAGCCGTCGTCGTAGCCACGCTCGACGCCGTCCTCGTAACGGTCTGCGCGAGCCGAACGCCGCGGCTCCTCGAGGTAGTCGTCCTCGTAGTCGTCGAGTGGGACCATGCCGAAGTAAGCCTTGAACTTGTGCAGAGTGCTCATCAATCGACCTTCCTTTGGCGTGGTGGACAATCGGGCCGGACGCCGATCAATACGAGGTTATCGGGCGCGAACCCAACAGGGCGGTTCCGACACGCACGCAGGTGGAACCGTACCGGACCGCCGCTTCGAGGTCGCCGGTCATCCCCGCCGACAGCGCGGTGGCCCGGGGGTGCTCCCGCAGCAGGTCCCGGTGCACGCCGGCCAGCGCCTCGAACGCCCGCTCCGGGTCGGCACCCAGGGGCGGCACCGCCATCAGTCCGGCCAGCTCCAGGCCGTCGGCATCCTCGGTCCGCGCGGCCAGTTCCGTCAGCTCGTGCCCCCGCACGCCGCCACGTGCCGGGTCCCCGTCCAGGCTCACCTGCAGCAGCACGCGCAGCGGCTCCGGACGCTCCCCCTCGGCCAGTGCGGCCGAGGCGGCCCGCGACAGCGCGTCGACGAGCCGGACGCTGTCCACCGAGTGGATCGCGTGGGCCCACCGGGCGACCGCCCGGGCCTTGTTTCGCTGCAGGCTGCCGATCATGTGCCAGCGAACCGCATCGGCGCCCTCGCCGGTACCGGCGGACGCCAGCAGGTCGGCTAGCTCCGCGACCTTGGCCGTGGCCTCCTGCTCGCGGGACTCGCCGAACTCCCGGCAGCCCAGTCCGTACAGGATCGCCGCGTCGGACGCGGGGAAGAACTTGGTCACCGGCAGCAACTGCACGTCGGCGCGGTCGCGGCCGGCGTCGTCGCAGGCCCGGTCGAGCCGGGCCCGCACCTCGGCCAGCGCCGACGCGACCTGCGACGCCCGCCGCGCCGGATCGATCTCAGGCACCCCTCGTCGACTCCATCCAGATCACCCCGGCCAGCCGGCCCGTGCGGCCCTCCCGGCGGTGGCTGAAGAGCGCGCGGTCCTCGATGGTGCAGCGGGGGTCCTCCGCCACGCCCGACACCCCGGCGGCAAGCAACTGCCGACGCAGGCCGGCCCGCAGGTCCAGTCCGGGCGTGCCCCTGACGGTCTTGCTGGCGCTGCCGGGAAGATGCCGCTCGACGTCCGCGCGCATGGCGGCGGGCACCTCGTACTGCCGACCGCTGGCCGCGGGTCCGAGAAACGCGCCGATGCGCTCGACGGCGGCGCCCTTGGCGACCATCGCGTCGAGCACCCGGGACACGATGCCGATCCGCGCCCCGACCCGGCCTGCGTGCACGGCGGCGATCACACCCGCCTCGTCGTCGGAGAGCAGCACAGGGACACAGTCCGCGCTGAGCGTCACCAACGCCAGGTTGGGCACGTCCGTGACCAGCGCGTCGGTCGCCTCCACCACCCCGTCGACCGGGCCGTCGACCACGGTGACGTTACGGCTGTGGATCTGTTCCATCCACACCAGACGCTCGAAGGGCAGGCCGATCCCGGCCGCGAGCCGACGCCGGTTGGCGTCGACCGCGGCCGGGTCGTCACCGACGTGGTCGCCAAGGTTGAACGAGTCGTAAGGGGCAACCGAGACGCCCCCGGTTCGCGAGGTGACCACCCGGCGAACCCGTACCGCGGCACTCACCGACGCATGAAGTCCGGCACGTCGACGTCGCCGTCGTCTTCGTCGACCACGGGAGCGGGGGCCCGGTTCGCGCTGACCGGGATCGGCGGGAGAGCGGATCCGCCGAGATCCCGGAACCCGCCCATCTCGCGGGCCTCCTTGGGCTGCTCGCGAGGCTCGGCGGTCTCCCGCGCGGGCGGGGGGCTGACCGGCTCCTCGACGGGGGCGGCCGCCGAGCGGCCGATCTCGCCGGCCCGGCCGACGCCGATGGCTCCGCGTCCGACCGCCGCGACCTGCTCGGCCGGACGCCGCACCGGGGTGCCGCCGTCGAAGCCCGCCGCGATGACCGTGACCCGGACCTCGTCGCCCAGCGAGTCGTCGATGACGGTGCCGAAGATGATGTTCGCGTCGATGTGCGCCGCCTCCTGGACCAGCGAGGCGGCCTCGTTGATCTCGAACAGACCGAGGTCCGAGCCGCCGGCGATCGACAGCAGCACGCCGCGCGCACCCTCCATCGAGGCCTCGAGCAGCGGCGAGTTGATCGCCGACTCGGCGGCCTTGATGGCGCGTCCCTCACCGCGCGAGGAGCCGATGCCCATCAGCGCGCTGCCCGCTCCGGACATCACGCCCTTGACGTCCGCGAAGTCCACGTTGATCAGGCCCGGGGTGGTGATCAGGTCGGTGATGCCCTGGACGCCGTTGAGCAGCACCTCGTCGGCCGAGCGGAACGCGTCCATCAGGCTGACGGCGGCGTCGCCCAGCTGCAGCAGCCGGTCGTTGGGGATCACGATGAGGGTGTCGCAGGACTCACGCAGCGACTGGATGCCGCTGTCGGCCTGGCCGCCGCGGCGCTTGCCCTCGAAGGAGAACGGGCGGGTGACCACGCCGACGGTGAGCGCGCCGAGCTTGCGGGCGATGCTCGCGACGACGGGTGCGCCACCGGTGCCGGTGCCACCACCCTCGCCCGCGGTGACGAAGACCATGTCGGCCCCCTTGAGGACCTCCTCGATCTCGTCCTTGTGGTCCTCGGCGGCCTTGCGGCCGACCTCAGGATCCGCGCCGGCCCCGAGGCCGCGGGTCAGTTCCCGGCCGACGTCGAGCTTGACGTCGGCGTCACTCATGAGCAGCGCCTGTGCGTCGGTGTTGACCGCGATGAACTCGACTCCCTTGAGTCCCTGTTCGATCATGCGGTTGACCGCGTTGACACCGCCGCCGCCGATGCCGACGACCTTGATAACGGCGAGGTAGTTGTGCGGGGGCGTCATTGGCTTTCGCCTTCCGTGTGTGTGAATCGCGCTCGGGATGCCTGGCGATGCTGACGTGTACTTGTGGTGCTGACGTTACTGACGTTGACGTTACTGGTGTTGCCGGTGTTAACGGTCAAGCTGGTGCCACCGGTGGCGTCGTGTTGCGGGAAAAACCCTCAACCTCAACCATAGGCTTAGTGTTATGTCAAGTTGCTGACTAGTGCGTGACGGTATGCACGGCGAGGACAATGTGCCAGCAGGCGCGCCGAACAGCGCGGCGATTTGTGCACAGGTCACGCCCACCGGCTACCTGATCGTCGGCAGGTCGGGGCTGGACACGTCGTACAGCTGCCCGGGCTGGCCGAGCAGCGGCAACGCGATCGCGGCCTTGTGTTCGGAGGCATTTGCGCTCCCCCACAACAACTGTCGGCCGTCGGCCAGCGTCACCCGGATGTCGGACAGCGTCGCCGCCGAAATCTCCGTCACCTGCCCGCGCAGCGGCGCCGGCATCGAGTTCAGGGCGGTCAACGCGTCCAGGGTCGCGGGGTCGTCGTGCCCGGGCGTGGAGACCTTCAGCCGCGGCACCCCGGGCGGTGCGGGTTCGATCGAGTAGGAGACGCCGCCCCCGTCCATCAGGCGGGTCCCCTCCGGCGCGTCGTAGAACACGGCGGGCGTCCGTTCGACGACCGTCACCCGCACGGTCGAGGGGTAGACCCGTTCGACCCGGGCCTGGTCTACCTTGGCGATCCCCGCAACCCGGTTCGCCGCGCCGCCGGTGTCCACCTGCAGGAGCGGCGTGCCGCCCGGAACCGCAAGGGCCGCAAGGACTTCCTCGGCCGGCACCCCGACGTTCCCGACGACCTCGATGGTGCGCGCCGAGAGCAGCGGGGTGAACCAGGCCACCGCGCCGAGCGCAACCAGGACGACCACACCCAGCGCCGCCAGGAGCAGCGGCTTGCGGTTGCGCACCCGCGCGACCCGCCGCGGGGCCGGACGCGGGGTGCGGGTGGTGCGACGCTCCCGGGGCGGGCGCGTCCTGCTCCCGGTCCGGGCGGCCGCGCCGCCGGTCACGACCCGTCCCGCGGCTGTCCGGCGTCGGGCAGGCGGGAGCGGGTGGGCGACGCGGCGAGCGCGCTGAGGATCTCCTTGCCGAGCATCGTCACGTCACCGGCGCCCATGGTGATCACGACGTCGCCGGCGCGGGCCAGCCCGGCGACCTGCCGCGGCGCCGCCGACAGGTCCGGCTGGTAGTGCACGGGCCGGGTCACGAACTGGGCGACGAGCGCGCCGGACACCCCGGGCAGCGGCTCCTCGCGGGCGCCGTAGACGTCGAGGACGACCACCTCGTCGGCGAGGTCGAGGGCGGCGCCGAACTCCTCGGCGAACGCCACGGTGCGCGAGTACAGGTGCGGCTGGAACACCACGATCACCCGACCGCGGGCCGGCTCGCCGCCGGGCCGGACCAGTTCGGCGGCGGCGCCGAGCACGGCGCGCACCTCCGTCGGGTGGTGGGCGTAGTCGTCGAACACCCGGACGCCGTTCTCCCGGCCCGTGTGCTGGAACCGGCGGTGGACACCGCCGAAGCCGCCGAGGCCCTCGAAGATCTCGTCGACCGGGGCGCCGACCTCCCGCGCGGCCAGGATCGCACCCAGCGCGTTCAGCGCCATGTGCCGTCCGGGGACCGCCAGCCGGAGGGTGCGGGTGCCGCTCTCGCCCGAGAGCTGGACCTCCGCGAGCCCGCCCACGTCGCGGGCCTCCCAGCTGAGCATCCGGGCGCCGAGTGGCACGTCACCAGCCGTTTCCTGCTCGCCGGTGCCGTAGCCGAGCACCCGCACCGGCAGGCCACGCGCGACCACCCGCTCGGCCAGCGCCGCCGACCCGGGGTCGTCCAGGCACGCCACGAGCAGGCCGCCGGGCTCGATCCGGTCGGCGAAGTCGTCGAAGACCTGCTCGTACGCCTCGGTGGTGCCGAAGTAGTCGAGGTGGTCCGCCTCCACATTGGTGACGATCACGACGTTCGGGTCGTACTGCAGCAGCGACCCGTCGCTCTCGTCCGCCTCCGCGACGAAGACGTCACCGGAACCGTGGTGCGCGTTGGTGCCCGCCTCGTTCAGCTCGCCGCCGACCGCGAACGACGGGTCCAGGCCGCAGTGCTGCAACGCGACCACCAGCATCGAGGTGGTGGACGTCTTGCCGTGGGTGCCCGCGACCAACAGGGTGCGGTGCCCGTGCATCAGCGAGGCCAGCACCGCCGGCCGCAGGATCACCGGGACGCCGCGGGCCGCCGCGGCGACCAGTTCGGGGTTGTCCTTCGGGATCGCGGCGTGCGTGGTGACCACCACGGTCGGGCCGCCGGGCAGCAGGTCTAGTGCGCTGGCGTCGTGCCCGATCCGGACCTGGGCGCCGCGGGCCCGCAGCGCGAGCACCGTGCGGCTCTCCTTGGCGTCCGACCCGGACACCTCCCCGCCCCGGGCCAGCAGGATCCGCGCGATCCCCGACATGCCGGCGCCGCCGATCCCGACCATGTGCACGCGCTGCAGGTGCGCGGGCAGCTCCGAGCCACGCTGATCGGTCATCGTCTGACCTCCGACATGTCTCGTCCTTCCAACAGAGCCGAGTCCTTCGACAAAACCGCGACCATCATGGCTTCGCGCCCTTCACCAGGTCGAGCACGATCCGTGCCACCGCGTCGGCGGCGTCGCGGTGCCCGGCACCGGCCGCCGCCGCGCCCATCGCCGCCAGCCGGTCGGGGTCCCGCAGCAGCGGGACCACCGTCTCGGCCACGTACTGCGCGGTGAGCTCGGCGTCGGCGACGATGACGCCGCCACCCGCCGCGACCAGCGGCTTGGCATTGAGTTCCTGTTCGCCGTTTCCATGCGGCAACGGCACGTACACCGCCGGCAGCCCGACGGCGGAGACCTCGGCGACCGTCATCGCGCCGGACCGGCAGATCGCGGCGTCGGCGGCGGCGTAGGCCAGGTCCATCCGGGACAGGTACGGCACCGCCACGTACGGCGTCGCCGGGTTCACCTGCGCCACGTCGAGGGTGTTCTTGGGGCCGTGCGCGTGCAGCACCGAGACACCGGCCTCGGCCAGCGCGGCGGCCGCGCCGGAGACCGCCTCGTTGAGCGAGCGCGCGCCCTGCGAGCCGCCGAACACCAGCAGCACCGGTCCCTCGGCGGGCAACCCGAAGTGGGCCCGGGCCTCGGCGCGCAGTGCGGCGCGGTCCAGCCCGGTGATCGAGGCGCGGACCGGGATGCCGAGCACCTCCGCGTCGTGTCGGCCGCGGGCGGCGACGCCCGATCCGGGCACGGCGGCCAGCACCCGGGCGGCGACCCGGGCGCCGATCTTGTTCGCGATACCGGCGCTGGCGTTGGCCTCGTGCACCACCACCGGCACCGCGCGGCGCCGGCGCAGCAGGCCGCGGCCCGCGGCGAGGTAGGCGGGCAACGCGACGTAGCCGCCGAACCCGACGATCACGTCGGCCTGCGTGGTGTCGAGCACCTCGCGGGTGCGCCGGACCGAGTTCCGGACCCGGCCGGGCAGCCGCAGCAGGTCCATCGTGGGCTTGCGCGGCAACGGCACCGGCGGGATCAGTGCGAGCGGGTAGCCACGCTCGGGTACCAGCGTGGTCTCGAGGCCCCGCTCGGTGCCCAGCGCGGTCACCGTGACGGTGGGGTCGAGCCGGCGCAGCGCGTCGGCCACGGCCAACGCGGGTTCGATGTGTCCGGCGGTGCCGCCGCCGGCAACGACGACGGACGGGCCGGACTGGCCGGCCGAAGTGGGCGACGCGACGGGATGTTCCTCTGAAGTGCCGCTCACCTACGAAATCCTCGCTCTCCTGTTCGGCCGCTCGATCGACGCAGCCGCTCGTCTGATGATAGTGCCTGGTCGCGCCGCGGATCCGACCGCCGCGGGTCGGCCGCTGCGCGGGGGTCGGTGCGCCGCCGGACCGGCGGTTGCTGGCCCGGAGCCGGCCGCCGACGTTCGCCCGGCGGCGGCCCGGCGGCCAGCGCGCGACGCTTGGCGACCGCCTTGGCCTGCGCGGCCTTCTGCTGCGCCTGCACGGCCTTCGCCTGCGCCGCCTTGGCCTTGGCCTTGGCCTGTGCGGCCTTGCGCGCCGCCTCCGCACGCGCGGCCGAGTAGTGCTCGGGCTTGGGCAGCCGCAACAGCCGGGCGAAGCGGCCGTCGGGCCCGGAGTGCAGCGCGGCCACCGCCTCCGGCTCGTGCCTCGCGGCATTGGCGAGGATGCCGAACATCAGCAGTGTGATCGCCGTCGAGGTGCCGCCCGCCGAGACCAGTGGCAGCTGCTGCCCGGTGACCGGGAGCAGGCCGATCACGTAACCGATGTTGATCATCGCCTGGGCCAGGATCCAGGTGGTCGCCGCCGCGGTCAGCAACCGCAGGAACGGGTCGACCGAACGCATCGCGATCCGCAGGCCCGTGAACACGAACAGGGCGAAGAGCCCGAGCACCGCGACACAACCGATGAAGCCGAGTTCCTCGCCGATGATCGCGAAGATGAAGTCGTTGTGCGCGTTCGGCAGGTAGCTCCACTTGGCGCGGGACTGACCGAGACCACGACCGAACAGGCCGCCGTCGGCGAGCGAGAACTTCGCCTGACGGCTCTGGTAGTTGGCGCCCTGCGGGTCGTCGCCGGGGTTGAGGAAGCCGAAGATGCGGGCGGCCCGGTAGTCGGCGGACAGCGCCAGGACCACCCCGGCGACCGCGACGCCCGCCACCGCGACCCCGAAGATCCGGAGCGGCAACCCGGCGAACCACAGGAGGGCGCCGACCACGATCACGAACGTGACCGTCGTCGAGTAGTTCGGCTGGAGGATGACCAGGACCGACGCCAGGAGAGCGCCCGGGACCAGCGGAATCAGCAGTTCCTTGAGCGGCGCACCCGGACGACGGGTGGCCAGCACGGACGCCCCCCACACCACCAGCGTGACCTTGGCGAGCTCCGACGGCTGGAAGGACAACCCACCGAGTTCGAACCAGCGCCGGGCGCCGCCGGACTCCTTGCCGATGCCGGGGACGAGGACCAGCGCCAGCATCACGACCGACACCACGAAGGCGGGCAGGGCGAGCTTGCGCATCAGCCGCACCGGCGTGCACAGCGCCACGTAGAACAGCACCACGCCGAGCACCGCGAAGATCAGCTGCGTGGTGAACATGCCGTAGGCCGAGCCGGTGTCCGCGTACGCCTCGACGCTCGACGCCGAGAGCACCATCACCAGGCCGAGCACGGTGAGCAGGGTGGCGATGGTGACGATCAGGTGGAAGGAGGCCATGGGTCGGGCCAGCCAGGCACCGACCCGGGTGCGCGGACCCGCGGACACCTTCTTCGACCCGGATCCGGACCGGGCACGCGGACCCGCGGGCGCACTCATCGCTGCGTGCCCGACCCGCCGAGGCGGTGCACGGCCTCCGCGAAGGCGCGACCGCGGTGCCCGTAGTCGGTGAACATGTCGAGGGAGGCGGCGGCCGGCGCCAGCAGCACCGTGTCCCCCGGCGTCGCCAGGGCGGCGGCCACCGTGACGGCCTCGGCCATCACTGCGTCGGGGTCCGGTTCCCGGCTCGGATCGGAGCTCACCGTGCCATCGTCTCCCGTCGGCACCAGGACCACGCGGACCTCGGGCGCGTGTCGCCGCAGCGCCTCGGCGATCTGGTCCGCGTCCCGGCCGAGCAGCACCGCGCCTGCGAGCCGGTCGGCGACCTCGGCGACCAGTTCGTCGACGCGGGCTCCCTTGAGCAGGCCTCCCGCCACCCACACCACCCGAGGGTGCGCGAGCAGCGAGGACCGGGCCGCGTGCGGGTTGGTCGCCTTGGAGTCGTCGACGTAGGTGACGCCGTCCAGCTCGGCGACCCGCTCGGCCCGGTGCGGGCCCACCTTGTAGCTGCGCAGTCCGTCGCCCACGGCCGCCGCCGGGACGCCGATCGAGCGGGCCAACGCGGCCGCGGCGAGTGCGTCCATCAGTCCGGCGGGTCCGGGCGGGGTGATCTCCGACGTCAGCGCGAGGGTCGCCGCGTCGGCGAAGGCGCGGTCGACCAGGCGTCCGTCCTCGACGCCGAGCTCGCCCGCCGCCGGGGCACCGAGCCGGAAGCCGACCGTGTGTCCCGCGGTCGAGCGGGTGACCAGGCCGGCCGCGACCGGGTCGTCGAGACCGAGGACGGCGACGTCGCCGGTGAGCGCGCCTGCCTTCGCGTCGACGTAGCCGGCCATGCCACCGTGCCAGTCCAGGTGGTCCTCGGCGATGTTGAGCACCACGCCCGCCGCCGGGCGCACCGACGGCGCCCAGTGCAGCTGGAACGAGGACAGCTCCACGGCGAGTGCGTCGTTGCGCGGGTCCGCGCGCAGGGCGTCGGTGATCGGCAGGCCGATGTTGCCGCACGCCACCGCGGGGACCCCGCCGGCCCGCAGGATCGACTCGAGCATCGAGGTGGTGGTGGTCTTGCCGTTCGTTCCGGTCACCACCAGCCACTGCCGCGCCGGGCCGTACACCTCGGCGCGGTCGAGCCGCCAGGCGAACTCGACGTCCCCCCAGATCGGCACCCCGGCGGCAGCCGCCGCGGCGAGCACCGGCGAGTCCGGCCGCCAGCCGGGACTGGTGACGACCAGCGCGAACCGCTCGATCCCGGCGGCCGCCGCCTCGGGCGTCAGGGTGTCGACCGCGAGTTCGGCCGCCGCGTCGTCGAGGGAGGCCTGGTTGCCGTCGGTGAGGGTGACCACGGCGCCGAGGTCACGCAACGGCGCCACCAGCGCGAGACCGGAGACGCGGGCGCCCGCGACGAGCACGCCACGACCGCGCAGGCCGCCCAGTTCGGTCGGCAGGTTCTCGGGGTGCACGGTCACGGCCTAGTTCCCGATGACGGAGAGGTACTCGCTGTAGAACAGCGCGAGGCCGACCGCCGACGCGATCCCGGCGAGCAGCCAGAACCTGATGATGACCGTGGTCTCCGCCCACCCGGCGAGCTCGAAGTGGTGGTGGAACGGGGCCATCCGGAACACCCGGCGTCTGCTGGAACGGAACACCGCCACCTGGATGACGACCGAGGTGGCCTCGGCGACGAACAGCGCGCCGACGACGACCATCAGCAGTTCGGTGCGGGTGGTGATGGACAGGCCGGCGAGCAGGCCACCGAGGGCCAGCGAGCCGGTGTCGCCCATGAAGATCTTCGCGGGTGCGGCGTTCCACCACAGGAAGCCGATGCAGGCGCCGGCGGCGGCGGCACAGATCAGCGCCAGGTCCAGCGGGTCGCGCACGTCGTAGCAGCCGATCGTCGGCTCGTTGGGGCCGCCGACGCAGGCGTTGCGGTACTGCCAGAAGGTGATCACCACGTAGGCGCCGAGCACCATGCTCATCGAGCCGGCGGCCAGGCCGTCGAGCCCGTCGGTGAGGTTCACCGCGTTGGACCACGCGCTGATCAGCAGGTAGCAGAACAGGATGAAGACGATCGAGCCCATCGACACGGTGGCGATGTCACGGACGTAGGACAGGTGGGTGCTGCCCGGGGTGAGGCCGCCCGCACCGGGGAACCGCAGCGCCAGGATGCCGAAGACGACGGCGGCGACGAACTGCCCGACCAGCTTGGCGGTCTTGTTGAGGCCGAGGTTGCGCTGCTTGCGGATCTTGATGAAGTCGTCGAGGAAGCCGACCGCGCCGAGCGCGGTGGCCAGGCCCAGCACCAGCAGGCCGGAGGCGGTCGGACCCTGGGCGTCGTAACCGATGCCGATCAGGTGCGAGCCCCAGTAGCCGGCCCACAGCGCCACGATGATCGCGACGCCGCCCATGGTCGGGGTGCCGCGCTTGGCCTGATGGCTGGCCGGGCCCTCGACGCGGATCTCCTGGCCGAAGCCCTGCCGCGAGAACATCTTGATCAGGATCGGGGTCAGCAGGATCGCCACAGCAAGCGCGATGCCTCCCGCAAAGAGGATCTGTCTCACTGGTTCTCCCTGGTGGTCGTCGTGTTACCCGTCTCGTCGGTGGACCCCGTGTCGGCGAGCAGCGCGTCGGCGACCGCCCACAGCCCCACCGCCTGGGAGGCCTTCACCAGCACGATGTCGCCCTCGGCCACCTCGGCCCGCAGCACCGCGAGCGCGGCGTCCGCGTCGGGCACCACCATCGACTCCTCGCCCCAGGAGCCCTCCATCACCGCGCCCTGGTTCATCGCCCGCGACGGCCGGCCGGTGCCGACGACGATCAGCCGGGTGACGTCGAGGCGGACCGCGAGGCGGCCGATGGCGTCGTGCTCGATGACCGACTCCGGTCCGAGTTCCGCCATCTCCCCCAGCACCGCCCAGGTACGACGCTTCCCGCCGGAACCGGCGCGCGCCATGGTGACCAGCGCCTTGAGCGCCGCCCGCATCGAGTCCGGGTTCGCGTTGTACGAGTCGTCGACGACGGTCACGCCGTCGCCGCGCTGCTGCACCTGCATCCGCTTCGCGGAGACCGGTCGGGCCGCGGCCAGCGCCGCCGCCACCTGGTCGAGGCTCGCGCCGCACTCGAGCGCCACCGCGGCCGCGGCGAGCGCGTTGCCGACCTGGTGCTCGCCGTGCACGCCGAGGGTGATCGCGACGGTGCCCTGCGGGCAGATCAGGTCGAAGGAGGCCCGGGCCTCGTCGTCGAGCCGGACGTCGACCGCCCGCACGTGCGCCCGCTCGGACTGACCGACCAGCACCACCCGCGCGCGGGTCCGCTCCGCCATCGCCGCGACCAGCAGGTCGTCGGCGTTGAGGACCGCGACACCGCCCTGGTCGGCCGGCGGAAGCGCCTGTGCCAGTTCACCCTTCGCCTCCGCGATCGCCTCACGCGAGCCGAACTCGCCGAGGTGTGCGGTGCCGACGTTGAGGACCACACCGATCCGCGGCGGCGCCGTCTCGGCGAGCGCCGCGACGTGTCCGACGCCCCGGGCCGACAGCTCGAGGACCAGGTAGTCGGTGTCGGCGTCCGCACGCAGCGCGGTCCAGGGGTGGCCGATCTCGTTGTTGAAGGACCCGGGCGGGGCGATCACCGACCCCAGCGGGGTGAGCACGGCGGCCAGCAGGTCCTTGGTGGAGGTCTTGCCGGACGAGCCGGTGACCCCGACGACGGTGAGACCGGCAGTGGTCAGCTGGTCGGTGCTCACCCGGGCCAGCTTCGCCAGCGCCGCGAGCACCGCCGCGCCGGAACCGTCCGTGTCGTGTTCGAGCGCCATCGCGTTGGTCTGCGTCGGCGACAGCGGCGAGACGACGATCGCCGGCACCCCGACCGGCCGGGCCGCGAGTACCGCGACCGCGCCCGCCGCGACGGCGGCCGCGGCGTGCTCGTGGCCGTCCACGCGGGCGCCGGGCAGTGCCAGGAACAGTCCGCCGGACGTGATCTTGCGCGAGTCGAACTCGACGCCGCCGGTGACGAGGACGTCGGGGTCCGGCACGTCGTGCAGGGTGCCGCCGACGATCTCGGCGATCCGGCCCAGGCTCATCGGAATCACCGGTCACCACCCCCGTGTGTCGTGTCCGCGTTGCCGCGCCTGCGCTCGATGGCCGCACCGAGGACCTCGCGGTCGTCGAATGGGTGCTTCACCCCGTTGATCTCCTGCCCGATCTCGTGTCCCTTGCCGGCGACGAGGACGACGTCCCCGGTCCCGGCCCATGCCACCGCGTCCGCGATGGCTTCCGCGCGGTCGGCGAACTCGCGTACCTCGCCGCGCTCGGCCGCCGGCACCCCGAGCGCGCCCTCCCGCACGGCGGCCCGGATGGTCGCCGGGTCCTCGCTGCGCGGGTTGTCGTCGGTGATCACCAGCAGGTCTGCGCCGCGGGCCGCGACCTCGCCCATGATCGGCCGCTTGCCCTGGTCCCGGTCGCCGCCCGCACCGACCACGACCGCGATCCGGCCGTTGCTCTGGCCCCGGAGGGTGGCGATGACGGCCTCGAGTGCGCCCGGCTTGTGCGCGTAGTCGACGACGGCGAGGAAGTCCTGTCCGCGGTCGACGCGCTGCACCCGGCCGGGGACGTCCACCGAGCCGATGCCGGCAATCGCCCTGTCCAGGTCTACCCCGCAGGCGTCCAGGGTGGCCAGTGCCAGCAGCGCATTGGCCACGTTGTAGCCGCCCGGCAGCCGCAGCGAGACCCGGCGCGCCGTCCCGTCGGGCCCGGTGGCCAGGAACTGCTGACTGCCGTCCCCGGTGGCGTCGACGTCGGAGACCGTCCAGTCTGCGTCGGCGGCCTCGCCGGCGGTCGAGACGGTGGTCGCGGACCCCGCGACCTGCGCCATCGCGCGACCCCAGTCGTCGTCGACGCACACCACCGCACGGTCCGCGTGCACCGCCTCGTCCGGCGCGAACAGCCGGGCCTTGGCGGCGAAGTAGTCGTCGAGGTCGCGGTGGAAGTCGAGGTGGTCCTGGGACAGGTTGGTGAACGCCCCGATCTCGAAGTGGGTGCCGTCCACCCGGCCGAGCGCCAACGCGTGGCTCGAGACCTCCATGACGACGGTGTCGATGCCGCGTTCGAGCATCACCGCGAACAGCGCGTGCAGTTGCGGCGCCTCGGGTGTGGTCAGTGCGCTGGGCACCCGGCGACCCTCGATCCGGGTCTCGATGGTCCCGACCAGGCCCGCACGGTGGCCCGCGGCGGTCAGACCGGCCTCGACCAGGTAGGCGGTGGTGGTCTTGCCGGAGGTGCCGGTGATGCCCACCACCCGGAGCCGGCGCGACGGGTTGCCGTAGATCTCGGCGGATGCGGCGCCCAGCACCGACCGCGGGTTCGGGTGCACCAGCACGGGCACCGGCCCGGCGGCGGACGCGGCGAGGGTGGCCAGGCCGGCCTCGTCGGTGAGCACCGCGACGGCGCCGCGGGCCAGCGCGTCGGCGGCGAACTCCGCACCGTGCGCGCGGGCGCCGGGCAGCGCGGCGAACAGGTCGCCGGCCGCGACGGTCTGGGCCCGCAGTTCCACGCCGGTCACCGCCACGTCCGCGGCCGGGGCCGCGCCGGAGTCGGGGGTCGGTGCGGCGGCGCCGATCCAGTCCAGCCGGGCGCCGATCAGCGCGGCCAGCGCCGCAACCCCGGTGGCGGGCGGGTGCGTCGGCCGCAGTCCCCCCGCCGCATCCGCGGACCGCGAAGCGTTAGTCCCATGCACGGGCAGGTGACTCCTCTCGGGGTTCGGTCAGGTGGCGACGGAATTGGTCGCAAGCCAGCGTGTCACGTTACCGGCGACGGGCGGCGTCGGTGGACTCGGCGTGGTGACGCGGGGCGGGTCAGTCCGCCTGCAGCACCAGTCTCGGGCCGGGATCGGCGGACAGCGGCACCTTGTCGCGCTGGAGCATCCACGAGGCGATGTTGTGGAACAGCGGTGCCGCGGACTGCCCGCCGGAGCCGTCGGCGCTGCGCACGGGGGCGTCGAGCATGATCCCGATCACGAACCGGGGGTTGTCGGCGGGCGCGATGCCGGCGAAGGTGATCCAGTAGTTCGAGTTCGAGTAGCACTTGCAGGCGGGGTCCACCTGCTGCGCGGTGCCGGTCTTGCCGCTGACCTGGTAGCCCTCGACACCGGCCGCCGCGCCGGTGCCCTGCTGGTAGCCCATCGGGTCGCGCTGGGTGACGGACCGGAACATGTCCCGCACGGTGGCCGCCGTCTTCGGGCTGACTACCTCGATGCCCTCGGGATGCTCGGCCCGGGTGCGGTTGCCGTCGGCGTCGACGGTGGCGCGCACGATCCGCGGCGGGATCCGGACGCCGTCGTTGGCGATGGCCTGGTACATGCCGGTCATCTGCAGCAGGGTCATCGACAGGCCCTGGCCGATCGGCAGGTTCGCGAAGGTGCCGCCCGACCACTGGTCGCGGCTGGGGACGTCGCCCGCGCTCTCGCCGGGCAGGCCGACGTCGGTGCGCTGGCCGAGGCCGAACTTCTCGAGCATGTCCGCGAACCGGTCCTCGCCGACCCGCTGCGCGAGCATCAGGGTGCCGACGTTCGAGGACTTCCCGAACACGCCGGTGCTGGTGTAGGGCGCGACGCCGTGCTCCCAGGCGTCGCGGACCGTCACCCCGGACATCTGGATCCCCCCGGGCACCTGCAGCACCTCGTCGGGCGTGGTGAGCCCGTACTCGACGGCGGCCGCCGCGGTGACGATCTTGTTCACCGAACCCGGCTCGAACGGCGTGCTGACCGGCAGGTTGCCCATCTCGGCCTTGCCGTTGTTGGCGACGCCGATGGACGGGTTGAAGGTGTTGTCGTTGGCCATCGCCAGCACGTCGCCGGTGTGCGAGTCCAGCACCACCACCGACGCGTTCTTCGCGCCGGACGCGTCCTTGGCCAGCTGGGTCTGCTGCTGCACGTAGTACTGCAGGTCCGAGTCCAGGGTCAGCTCGACGCTGGACCCGTTGACCGCCGGCTGCTTGTCGCGCCAGCTGCCGGGGATCACGGCGCCGTCGGAGCCGCGGTCGTAGGTCTGCGACCCGTCGGTACCGGCGAGCGTGGAGTCCAGCGAGTCCTCGAGGCCGAGCAGGCCGTGGCCGTCCCAGCCGGTGGCGCCGACGATGTTCGCCGCCAGCGAGCCGCCCGGGTACTCGCGGATGTCCTGGCGTTCGAGCCCGACCTCGGGAAACTCGTCGACGATCTTCGCGGCGATGTTCGGGTCCACGCTGCGGGCCAGGTAGACGAAGGTCTCGTCGCTCTTGAGCTTGGCGAGCAGGTCCTTCTCCGCGGCGGTGTCCCCGAGCGCCTTGTGAATGCCCTTGGCGATCTCCTTGAGCCGGTCGGCGACCTTCGGATCCTTGCCGGCCTTGACGGCCGCCTCCTCGATCTCCTTGCGGACCCGGACCGGCTGGAAGGTCAGCGCCTTCGCCTCCATGGTGAACGCGATCGGGTTGCCGTTGCGGTCGGAGATCGAGCCGCGGGTGGCGGGGTCGATCACGGTGATGGCGCGCTGGTTGGCGGCCTCGGCGGACAGCTTCGGCGCCTGCACGACCTGGACCCACAGGAGCTGGACCACGGCGATACCGAGCGCGACAAACATGACCGTGCGGCCGACGCGGAAACGGAACCGGAACGACGCGGCCTCGGTCGGCCGCGGCCGGCGAGGCCGGACGGGCCGGGCCCTGCCGGATTGAGAACCGGGCCGGGCCCTGCCGGATTGAGAACCGGGCCGAGCCCGGGGTGGTGGAGCGGCGGAGGGACCTCGGGTCACCTCTGACCGCCCGCGCTACCTGCCTGTCCAGCGGCCGCACCGGGCGTTGCAGTGGTCATGGGGATCAAGTGTTCACCCTCGGCCTGCAGTTGCGGCTGATTCGCCGCGAGCGGCGAGCCGGGGCGGGCCGCGGTGGTCGGGGCGGCCGCGCGGGTGGTCGGCGTCAGGTTGCGGGTGGGCGTCGGGGCCGGGGCCGGCTTGTTCAGCGGCGGCGCCGGTGTGCCCTGCGCGGGAGCCGGGTCGCCGACCACCGTGACGGTGCCGTCCGGCGCCACGACCAGACGCGCCACGTTCTTGACCGGGATCATGCCGAGTTCGGTCGCCTTGCGGGCAAGCTCCGGGGCGGACGCGGCGGCCTCGTTGTCGCGTTGCAGCGACGAACGCTGCTCGGACAGTTCCTGGTTGTGCTGACGGGCGGCGCTGAGCTTGTAGGAGTCCTCCGCCGAGCGCGTGGTCAGCAGCAGCGTGATCGCCAGGCCCACGGACAGCAGCCCGATCACGGTGGCGACGAACGGGATACGGGCGGTCAGCGCGGCGCCGCGCCGGGCCGGCGCGGCCGTGGTGCCCGTCGCCCGCTGGGTCCGACGCTCGTAGGCTCGCTGCGCCGCGCTCGACCGCGCGGGGGCACCGGAGCCGGTGGGGACGGTCGCCGGGGCACGCCCGCGGACCTTCGGGCGGACGGCGGCGGCACCACGGGGCCGTGCGGCACCCGATCGGACGGGAACTGTCATGGCGTCACCCTCCTGGAAATCCGCTCGACACTGCGCAGTCGGACCGGGGCCGACCGCGGGTTGTCCGCCATCTCTTCCTCGCTCGCCCGCTCGGCACCTCGGGTCAGGAACTCGAACTCCGGACCCATGCCCGGCAGCTCCATCGGAAGGCCTTCCGGGCTACGGGATTTGGTGCGCGGGGTCAGTTCCTGCTTGACCAGCCGGTCTTCGAGTGACTGGTACGACATGAACACCACCCGACCGCCGACCGCGAGCGAGTCCAGTGCGGCGGGGATCGCGGCGCGCAACGAGTCCAGCTCGCCGTTGACCTCGACCCGCAGCGCCTGGAAGGTGCGCTTGGCCGGGTGTCCGCCGGTGCGCCGGGTGGCCGCGGGAATCGAGGCGTACAACACCTCGACCAGCTGGGCACTCGTGGTGAACGGCTCGATCTGCCTGCGACGCAACACCTCCGAAGCGATCCGGCCGGCAAAGCGCTCCTCGCCGTAGGTGCTGAGCACTCGGGCCAGTTCACCGTGACTGTAGGTGTTGAGGATGTCGGCGGCGGTCAACCCGCGGGTGGGGTCCATCCGCATGTCGAGCGGCGCATCGACCGAGTAGGCGAACCCCCGCTCGGCCTCGTCCAACTGCATCGACGAGACGCCGAGGTCGAAAAGGATGCCGTGCACCGACCCGGTCGGCGGCAGGCCGGCCTGCTCGAGTGCATCGACGATGCCGTCGTACCTGGTGTGCACCAACGTGATCCGGTCCCGGTACGGCTCGAGGCGAGCGCCTGCCTTGGCCAGGGCCGAGGGGTCGCGGTCGAGTCCGATCAGGTGCAGCCCCGGGTAGGTGCGCAGGAAGTGCTCGGAGTGACCACCGAGACCGAGGGTGGCGTCGATCATCACGGCACCGGATGCGTCGGCCGACTCGCGGGTCAATGCCGGGGACAGGAGTTCGTCCGCTCGACCGAGCATGACCGGGACGTGACCGAACTCGCCAGTGGGGGCGGATTCGCCGGCCTCGTCGTCCACCATTGCTGCCTCCGGGTCTTCTGGTCGTGTCTGCGGGCGCTGACAATCACGAAGGTGATCTGGGGCGAATGACTCGGGGTCCCTGTCCGATTGACCAAACCTGGCGCTGGGGAAGTGCGTCAGGGTCGGTGTCGGGCAGAGGCCTCGCGGCACTCGCCGTTGTCGTGAACTACAGGATCTCGCTCAGAGGTTCGGATCTGGCCTGGGAGTAGTTCTCTTCGTTCTCGTCGGAATACGTCTGCCACACCTGGGCATCCCAGATCTCGAGGAAATCGATCTGTCCGATCACCACGCACTCCTTGGACAACCCGGCATAACGCCGGTGGTCCGCGGAGAGGGTGATCCGTCCCTGAGCATCGGGATGCTGCTCGTCGGCGCCGGCCGCGAGGCCACGCACGAAGGCCCTGGCGTCCGGATCGGTCCGCGACACCGCCGCGGCCCGGCGGGCCATCGCGACGAACTCGTCGCGGGGATACACCGCGAGGCTGTGGTCGAGACCCTTGGTGACCATCAACCCCCCCGCCAGTGCATCCCGGTACTTCGCGGGCAACGTCAGCCGCCCCTTGTCGTCGAGCTTCGGCGTGTGGGTACCGAGAAACATCCTCGCCACCTCCACATTGCGTTGCCGATCTCGTACCCGATTTCGAACGCCCTATGCCCTGCGGTTCACCTTCCCAACCGCTGCGCACCACGTTACCCCACTTTGCCCCACGTTCAAGGACAACACACGACCGATTCCAGCCAATTTGCGAGAAGTGTGCTGGTCACAGAGGTGGCGAGAAGTGGGGAGAATTTCTGCGACGTGCGCCACTGCCCGGGAGTTCGATTCAGACCCCTCCCGGGACCGCACGAAACGACCAGGTCAGGACCCCGCGGCCGGACTCCGGCCAGCCCCCGACGGACCCGCGGGGGGACGGTGGGGAATGTGGAGGCCGACACGAAAAAGGCGCGACACCTGTTCGGTGTCGCGCCCTTGGTCTTTTCGACGTGCGGTCTTGTCGGCGTGCGCCCGGGACTCACCCGGCCGGCACGGTCACTCCTGTTCGAACCTCCGCTTGAACCGATCCTCCATGCGGGACGAGAACCCGCCGCCCTTTCGGCCGTCGTTGTGCTTGCCGGTACTGGGATGCTTACCGGCACTGGGCCGCTGCGCGGACCCGGCACCCTCGTCATGCACTGCCGAGAGACCCTGCTTCGACCCTCGCATGAGGAACAGGACCCCGGCTCCAAACATCACTGCGAAACCGAGCAGGCTGATGATGGGGAAACCACCCGGCTTGACGGGTAGTGCTACCCCGGCGACCAGAAGAACCAGACCCAGGAACAGCAATGCCCCCGCCTGCAGGCGACGCTTGCTCGAGGCGGCACGCATTCGGCCTCCCCTTACAGAGGAGGCAAACTTTGGGTCTTCGGCGTAGAGAGCGCTCTCGATCTGATCGAGCATCCGCTGCTCGTGCTCGGAGAGTGGCACGGTACCTCCCCCGGCACTAAATGGTGGCGGCCAGTTCGTTGGGACGACTGGCCGGTTGCCGTCGTTCGCGGCTACCTGGAGTCCATACTACGAGTACTCGCAGTGGCGTACCACCTACATCCCACTACGAGTCGCGAATCAATTTTCGAATCCCCCGCGGATCGCCTGTCAGGCAGACCTCCCCACGATCGAACCCGCGGCCGGACGACGCACGAGGCCGTCGCGGAGGTACTCCTCGACGGCCGTCAGGAACTGCGACACCTCCCGGTGAAACCGGTCCGCCTCGCCCCAGGTGACGGTGCACGAGATCCCCGCCTCGATCGCCGCGCGGGTGGCCGAATGGCCGGCGAGGTACTCCGCCCAGTCCGCCAACTCCGGCTCCGCCCGGGCCAGCAGCACCCAGGCACTACGCGAGCCCGGCCGGCGCCGGACCGCGTCGTCCCGCCGGCCACCGAGCGCCGCCGCCGCGCCCCGCAACGCGGCCAGGTACGCCGTGCGGAACCGGTCCGCGGCGTCGCGGGCGCCCGCCGCCTCGGCCAGCAGGCCGTCCGCCCGGTCCAGCAGGGTGCGCGCCTGCGGCGAGAGCGACGGCGGGCGCAGGCTCGCCGCGCCGCCCCTCGCCGGCACACCACCCGCACCGGCGCCAGACGAGCCGGAAACCTCGGGAACGGGGACACTCGAACCAGGGAAACTTGGACCTGGCACACCGCCGGCACGGGCCGCCTCACGTCGACCGTCCATCTGCCGCACACCTCCCGCGTCACTGCGCCGCACCGGAGGGGTTCGGCACCGCCGTCACCACTCGACATGGCCTCGGGGCCGGGATCCGGCGAAGCCCGCTTCCCTCGTGCTTCGCCGGATCGTCGGCATCGAACACTCGTTCGACGTATTCAATATAGCTGCACCCACCGACATGTCGTCAAGAGAGAGGGTGAGTCCGGTCGGCACCAACACCACCCCCCACATCGTCGAGCTGTCCGCACCGCAGCTGCGCAGCCGCCTCGACGAGGCCCTCGCCGTCTACATCAAGGCGATGGGCTACCCGGACGGCACCGAACGGCACCGAGCTCCGATGTGGACCGAACACACCGCGCGCCCCGGCTGGCGTGGCGTCGCCGCACTGCTCCCCGAGGAGACCTCCCCCGAACGCGACGTCCTGGTCGGCATCTCCTACGGCTACCGCGGCGGACCGCACCAGTGGTGGCACCAACAGGTACGCCAGGGACTGCGCCGGTCCGGGGCCACCGAGGAACAGGTGCACGCGATCCTCGACGACTACTTCGAACTCACCGAGCTGCACGTCTCGCCGCTGGCCCAGGGCCACCGCACCGGCGAGGCGCTGCTGCGCAGGCTGCTCGACGGCCGCCCCGAGTCCACCGTCCTGCTGTCGACCCCCGAAGTGCACGGGGAGGACAACCGCGCCTGGCGGCTCTACCGCCGACTCGGATTCACCGACGTGGTGCGGCATTTCACCTTCGCCGGCGACAGCAGGCCGTTCGCGGTGCTGGGCCGCCGGCTTCCGCTGTGACCGGCGATAGCCTGTCCACATGATCGACGCGGTGGTAGTGGGTTCCGGACACAATGCGCTCGTCTCGGCGTGCTACCTGGCCCGGGCCGGGTGGTCCGTCGAGGTACTCGAGCGCGACACCGTGCTCGGCGGCGCGGTCTCCACGGTCGAGCGGTTCCCCGGCCACCAGGTGGACCGCGGGTCGTCCGCGCACATCATGATCCGGCACACCGGCATCATCGAGGAGCTCGAGCTCGCCGACCACGGGCTGCGGTACCTCGACTGCGACCCCTGGGCCTTCGCCCCCGCTCCCCCGGCCTCCGGGCTGCCCGGCATCGTCTTCCACCGCGACCTCGACGCCACCTGCGCGTCGATCGCCGCCGCCTGCGGGGCCACCGACGCCCGGGCGTACCTGCGCTTCGTCGAGACCTGGGGTCCGCGGACGGCCAGCGTCATGCGCGCCTTCTCTGCCCCGCCGACCGGTGGCCGGTTGGCCCGCTCGTTCTGGGGGCTCGACACCGGCGACGGCGCCACGGCACTCTCCCGGGAGTTCCTGCAGTCCGGGGACGCGCTCCTGGACCACTACTTCGACGACGAGCGACTCAAGGCCGCCCTCGCCTGGTTCGGCGCCCAGTCCGGGCCGCCGATGTCCGAGCCCGGCACCGCGCCGATGGTCGGCTTCGCGGCCCTGATGCACACCCTGCCGCCGGGCCGGGCGGTCGGCGGCAGCGGCGCACTCACCCGCGCCCTCGCCTCCCGGCTGACCGCAGACGGCGGCACCGTCCGCCTCGGCGACGCGGTGACCGAGCTGCGCCGCGGCCCCGACGGCTGGACCACCCGCACCGAGCAGGGCCGGGAGGTGCGTTCGCGGGTGGTCGTCGCCGGCTGCCACATCCTGGCGACGCTGGACCTGCTCGAGCGCGGCGGCCACGACCCCGCGCAGCTGGCGGACTGGCGGCGCCGGATCCGGGTGGGGCCCGGAATCGGCATGGTGCTGCGGCTCGGCACCGACGCGCTGCCGCAGTACCCCAGCGCGCCCGATGACGCCGCCGTCACCTCCGGCCTGCAACTGCTGGTCTCCGACCGCGCACAGCTGCGACTGGCCCACGGCGCGGCGCTGGCCGGCGAGCTGCCGCCCACCCCCGCGGTGCTGGCGATGAGCTTCAGCGGGATCGACCCGAGCCTGTCGCCTGCCGGTGAGCACCAGGTGACGCTGTGGTCGCAGTGGCACCCGTACGCGCTGAGCGGGGGCCGCGCCTGGTCCGACCTGGCGGAGTCGGAGGGCGACCGGATCGTCGCCGAGATCGACCGTCTGGCCCCGGGGTTCACCGGCTCGGTGCGACACCGGCTGGTCCAGACGCCCGCGGACCTCGAGTCCGAGATGGGACTGATCGGCGGGAACGTGATGCATGTGGAGATGTCGCTGGACCAGATGTTCATGTGGCGGCCGCTCCCCGAGCTCTCCGGCCAGCGGGTGCCCGACGCGACCGGGCTGTACCTGACCGGGGCCTCGACTCACCCCGGCGGCGGCGTGTCCGGGTCGAGTGGGCGCAGCGCCGCCCGGATCGCACTCTCCGACGCCCGATTCGGGCGGTTGCGCAGGCTCGCACGCCGGTGAGCACACCACTCGCGCGGCGCGGCGCGGACCTACCGCCTGACACCCAAGGTGCGGGCTGGCACCATGTCGATGTGTCGCTGCCATCTGCTGTGTCGTTGCCCCCCGCTCCCGCCCGTGCCGGACGTCCGTCCCGCGCACGCCTGTTCGCTGTGTCCGCACTCCTGCTGATCTGTGTCCCGCTTCTCAGCGGTTGCCTGCGGGTTCAGGTTTCGATGGGAGTCTCCCCCGACGACCGGGTGTCCGGGCAGATCGTCGTGGCGACGGTCCCCGCCGACAGCAAGGACGTCGGACCGCAACTGACCCCGTCGGACTCGTTGGAGAGCAAGGTCCGGGTGCAGGAGTACCGCCAGGACGGCTTCGTCGGCAGCCAGGCGTTCTTCAGCAACCTCACCTTCGGCGAGGTCCAGCAGCTGGGCTCGATGTCCAGCCGGACCGGCAATGCGCTCCAGCTGAACTTCCAGCGAGCGGGTGATGTCGTGACGCTCGACGGCAAGGCCGACCTCAAGGCCGTGCCCGACGGCAGCGACATCCAGTTCAGCATCGCGTTCCCGGCCCGGGTGGCGACCACCAACGGAACCCGCGACGGCGATTCGATCGTCACCTGGAAGCTGACGCCCGGCGAGGTCAACACCATGCGGGCCGAGGTTCGGTACGCCGACCCGAGCACCCGCGGATTCGCCGGCTGGGCCGGCATCGTCGCCGGCGTCACGCTCGGCGTGGCGCTGATCATCGGCGCGATGGGCTACCTGGCGCGCGACCGCTCGCCGCGCTTCTCCGACGACCGGGCCGAGGACAAGACCAGCGCCTGACCCGTCCCCCGGCCGGTTGCCCCGGCCGGGGATCGTGCCCGTCAGCGGTTCAGCAGTTCAGCGGTTCAGCAGTTCAGCGAGCGCCGGCGGATGCCACCGGGGACTCGGCAGGCGCCGATGCCAGCCCGAGTCGGGTGAGCACCTCGCGGGTGGCCCGCGCGAAGTTCAGCGTGATGAAGTGCAGGCACGGCGCGCCCTCCGCGATCAGCCGCTCGCCGAGTTCGGTGGCCACCGAGATGCCGATCTCCCGCACCGCGGCCCGGTCCTCCTCCGGCCCGTTGCCCGCCGCCCGGTCCAGCCGCTCCTCCAGGGAACGCGGCAGCCGGGACCCGGAGAGCTCCACCATCCGCTTGACCGACCGCAGCGAGGTGATCGGCATGATCTCCGGGATGATCGGCTTCGCGCCCTGCTCGGGGTCCAGGCGCGCGACCCGGTCCCGCAGCCGCAGGTAGTCGTCGACGTCGAAGAACATCTGGGTGATCGAGTACTCGGCCCCGGCCCGCAGCTTCGAGACCAGGTACCGGGTGTCGTGGTCGAGGTCAGGCGCCCGGTGGTGCCCCTCCGGGAACGACGCCACACCGACGTGGAAGTCGCCGAGGTCGCGGACCAGCCGGACCAGTTCCTCCGCGTACTCGACGCCGTCGGGATGCTTGTGCCACTCGCCGAGCGGATCGCCCGGCGGGTCGCCGCGCAGCACCAGGATGTTGCTGATCCCGCGGTCCGCGTACGCGCCGACCATGGCCCGCAACTCGTCGACGCTGTGGCCCACCGCGGTCAGGTGCGCGACCGGCAACAGGGTGGTCTGCTCGGCCAGGTCGCCGGTGATCCGCACCGTCCGGTCCCGCGTCGACCCACCCGCGCCGTAGGTCATCGACACGAATGCCGGCCCCAGCCCCTCGAACGTGCGGACGGCACGCCACAGGCGCGCCTCGGCATCGGCATCGCGCGGCGGCGAGAACTCCACAGAGAACGGGATCCGGCCCGAAACGGAGCCGATCCGGTCCACGATCGACGGTGTCCGCGTCACCCAACCGTCGCTGGACCGCCCCCTGACTGCATCAAATGTCACCGCCCAAGCATAGTGGCGGCAGTTCGAGACAATGCGCGGCGACCACTAAGGTGGGCGTCACGAGCACGTTCGGTGGGCGCATCCCCCCGGCAGCTACCGCCCCGGGGCGCCGCCCCGGACCTCTACTCAGGAGCGCACCCTGTCCGCCGGAGCCGCCTCTCCCCAGGCCCACATCCCTGACCTCGCCCGCCCCGACTCCATCCCCGCCGCCGTCGAGGCCGCGCTGAGCGAGTTCTTCGTGTCCCGTCGGCCCCTCACCGACGCCGTCGGCGGCACCTTCACCCCCGCGGTGGCCGCGCTGGAGGCGTTCGTGCTGCGCGGCGGCAAGCGGGTGCGGCCCGCCTTCGCGTGGACCGGTTGGCTCGGCGCAGGCGGCGACCCCGCAGGCCCGGACGCGGCGGCCGTGCTGCGCGCGTGCTCGGCACTCGAACTGGTGCAGGCCTGCGCCCTGGTGCACGACGACATCATCGACTCCTCGCGCACCCGGCGCGGCCACCCGACGCTGCACGTGGAGTTCGCTGCGCAGCACCGCGCCGGCGACTGGTCCGGCGAGCCGGCGAAGTTCGGTGAGTCGATCGCGATCCTGCTCGGCGACCTCGCGCTGTCCTGGGCCGACGACATGATCCGCGAGTCCGGGGTGGACGCCGCCGGCCAGGTTCGGCTCGGCCCCGTCTGGTCCGCCATGCGCACCGAGGTGCTCGGCGGCCAGTACCTGGACGTGAGCACCGAGGTCACCGCCGACGAGTCGGTGGCCGCGGCCCTGCGGATCAACCGCTACAAGACCGCCGCGTACACAATCGAACGACCGCTGCACCTCGGCGCGGCGGTGGCCGGGGCCGACGCCGACCTGATCGACGCCTACCGGGAGTTCGGCACCGACATCGGCATCGCGTTCCAGCTGCGCGACGACCTGCTCGGCGTGTTCGGCGACCCGGCCGTCACCGGCAAGCCGTCCGGCGACGACCTGCGCGAGGGCAAGCGGACCGTGTTGTTCGCGGAGGCGCTCCTGCGCGCCGACGCCACCGACCCCGCGGCCGCCGAACTGCTTCGCCGCAGCATCGGCGCCGATCTCGGAGAGGACCAGGTGGAGCGGCTGCGCGGCCTGATCACCGACCTCGGCGCCGTCGACGAGGTGGAGCGCCGCATCGCCGAGCTCACCGCCAGCGGGCTGCGGGCCCTCGACGACAGCTCCGCCGTCCCGGCCGCCAAGGCCGGCCTGCGGGAGATGGCACTCGCGGCGACTCGCCGGAGCGCGTAGTGGCGCGCTGCGTCCCGGGCCCCACCGACCGGGTCGTGGTGGTCGGCGGCGGGCTCGCCGGGCTGTCCGCCGGGCTGCACCTGCTCGGCGCCGGCCGCGAGGTGACACTGCTCGAACGCGACACCACCGTCGGCGGCCGGGTCGGCACCTACGCCGGACCGGGATACGAGATCGACAGCGGCGCAACGGTTCTCACCATGCCGGAACTGGTCACCGAGGCGCTGGCCGCGGTCGGGCAGGACACCGACACGGTCAGCCCGCCGCTGCGGATGCGCCGGCTCGAACCCGCCTACCACGCCCGCTTCGCGGACGGGACGACGCTGGCCGTGCACTCCGACCCCGCCGCGATGGCCGCCGAGGTGACCCGCGCCTTCGGCCCGGACGAGGCGCAGCGCTACCGACGGCTGCGCGGCTGGCTGGAACGGGTGTTCCGGGCCGAGTTCGACACCTTCATCGACGCCAACTTCGACTCCCCGCTCGACCTCGCCGGCTCGCGGACCGCACTCACGGACCTGACCACGCTGGTGCGCCTCGGCGCCTTCGGACGGCTCGGGCCACGGGTGGCACGGATGGTCCACGACCCCCGGCTGCAGCGGATCTTCACCTTCCAGTCGCTCTACGCAGGCACCAGCCCGGCCAAGGCGCTCGGCATCTACGGCGCCATCGCACACATGGACACCTCGATGGGCGTCTACTTCCCCGACGGCGGGATGCGCGCGATCGCCGAGTCGATGGCCGGCGCGTTCACCGCCGCCGGCGGCCGGCTGCACCTCGGCGCCGAGGTGACCCGGATCGAGTACGCGGCCGGGCGGGCCCGGCGCGTGCTGACCTCGGACGGCGCCGGGCACGACGCCGACGCGGTGGTGCTCACCGCCGACCTCGGCGGCGCCGGGGCACTGCTGCCGCCGAGCTCCCGCAGGCGTCGGCCGGTGCGGCACTCCCCCTCGGCGGTCGTCGCGCACGGCACCGTCCCGGTCGAGGTGTCGCGGCACTGGGCCGGCTCCGGGCACCACACCATCGACTTCGGGGACGCCTGGGCGCGCACCTTCACCGAGATCACCGCACGCCGCGGTCGCGGACGGCTGATGAGCGACCCCTCGCTGCTGCTGACCCGGCCCGCCTGCACCGACCCGGGCCTGCGACTGACCCGCGACGGACAGGACCACGAGCCGCTGTCCGTGCTGGCGCCGTGCCCGAACCTGGACAGCGCACCGCTGGACTGGGCCGCGCTCGGGCGGCCGTACGTGCGCGAACTGCTCGGGGTGCTCGAACGACGCGGCTACGTCGGCATCGCCGAGCACTTCCGAGTGGACATCGTCGACACCCCGCAGACCTGGGCGGACCGCGGGATGTCGGCAGGTTCGCCGTTCGCCGCCGCACACACCTTCGCCCAGACCGGGCCGTTCCGGCGCGGCAACCTCGACACCGGCGCGTCGAACGTGGTGCTGGCCGGATGCGGGACCACGCCCGGCGTCGGCGTGCCGACGGTGCTGGTCTCGGGCAAGCTCGCGGCACAGCGCATCACCGGCCCATTCCCGGGCCGGGCGGCTGAGCAACTAGACTAGGCCACCGTCCATGCCTTCCGCCGAGCGAGTCCCGTCGGCCGGGAGTCAGTCAGCGCGCAACCTTGGGGGAAGATCCGCACCGATGACGCTTCGCACTCCCACTGCCGACGGGACCGTGGTCGACAGCCCGGACGCGGCCTCACCCCCGGGGCGCCTCCGCGAAGCTGCGTTGTTCGTCCGCAGCGAGGCCGGACATGCGGCCCTCCTCGGCCTCGTGGGCGCCGTGATGATCACCTTCGGCGGTTTCGGCTCCGGCAGCATCCGGCGCCGTGACCCGCTGCTCGAGGCCCTGCACCTGTCCTGGCTGCGGTTCGGCCACGGGCTGGTGCTCTCCACGGCGATCGTGTGGATCGGCGTGCTGTTGATGATCGCCGCGTGGGTGCGGCTCGGTCGCAGCACCCTCGGCGGCCGGGTGAGCGTGCGCGACCTGCTGGTGATCGTGCCGATCTGGACCGCGCCGATGCTGCTGGCCGTCCCGATGTTCAGCCGCGACGCCTACTCCTACCTGGCGCAGGGCGCGCTGCTGCGCGACGGTTTCGACCCCTACTCGGTGGGACCGGTGGCCAATCCCGGGGTGCTGCTCGACAACGTCAGCAACGTCTGGACCACCACCACCGCGCCCTACGGGCCGATCGCGCTGCTGCTCGGCCAGGGCATCACCTCGATCACCGGCGACAACGTCGTCGCGGGCACCATGCTGCTGCGGCTGACGATGCTGCCCGGTCTGGCGCTGTCGATGTGGGCGCTGCCGCGGCTGGCCCGCCAGCTCGGCGGCAACCCGGCCATCGCGCTGTGGCTGGCCGTGCTCAATCCGCTGGTGCTGATCCACCTGATCGGCGGGGTGCACAACGAGATGCTGATGGTCGGTCTGATGACCGCGGGCATCACCCTGGTCCTCGACAAGCGCCACGTGGCCGGCATCGCGGTGGTCGCGGTCGGCGTCGCCGTCAAGGCGATGGCCGGCATCGCGTTGCCGTTCCTGGTGTGGATCTGGATGATCCACGAACGCGACCGCGCCAAGGCCGAGGGCCGCGAGCCCGCCGGGCCGGTCGCGCTGTTCGCCCGGACCGCGGGCGCCGGGTTTGCCGTGTTCGCGGGCGTCTTCGCGGCGGCCTCGCTGATCGCGGGCGTCGGGATCGGCTGGCTCACGGCGCTGTCCGGCTCGGCGAAGATCATCAACTGGCTCTCGCTGCCGACGATCATGGCGCACGTGGTCACCGTGGGCACCTCGTGGTTCACCGGGCTGACCCTGGCCCCGGTGCTCGAGGTGACCCGCATGCTGTGCGCCGTCGCGCTGGCCGGGATCCTGGTCTACGTCTGGTGGCGTTTCCGCACCACCCCGCGGCAGGCCGTGCTCGGCATCCTGGTGGCCCTGGTCGCCATCGTGGTGCTCTCCCCCGCCGCACTGCCCTGGTACTACTCGTGGCCCCTCGCCGTGGCCGCCGGCTTCGCCATGTCCACCACCACCCTGATGGTGCTGGTCGGTCTGTCGACGTGGCTCATGCTGGTGTTCCAACCGGACGGCTCGATCGGTCTGTACACGCTGCCGCACGTGCTGCTGGCGACCTTCGCGGCGGTGGTCGCGGCCAAGTCGCTGGTGACCGTCGACCCGCTGCGGCTCCGGTCGGTGCGCCAGCACGCCGAGGCCACCCCGGACACTCCCGCGGTGACCGCGACGCCGTGAACCCCGGCCCCCTCGACGCCGCCTACCTGCACTGCCGGGAGTTGGCGGCCGAACACGGCAAGAGCTACTTCCTCGCGACCCGGCTGCTGCCCGCCCGCGACCGACCGGCGGTGCACGCGCTGTACGGGTTCGCCCGGACCGTCGACGACGTGGTGGACGTCGACGCGGTGTGCGGCCGGCCGGTGACGGACTGCCTGGCCGAACTCGACCGCATCGAGGCGGAACTGCGCTGTGCTCTCGACAAGAGTGCTCTCGACGGCGCTGCCGGGGACGGTGCCACGCCCGCGCGGGTCCGGCCCGTGGTCGTGGCGGTCGCGGACACGATCACCCGGTACGAGATCTCGCTCGACCACTTCACCGCCTTCCTCGACGCCATGCGGATGGACCTGCCCGGCGCCCCCGGCTACCGCGCCGAGTACGCCACGATGGCGCAGCTACGCGAGTACATGCACGGTTCCGCCGCCGCGATCGGGTTGCAGATGCTGCCGGTGCTCGGCACCGTCACCCCGCGCGCGGAGGCCGAACCCCCGGCGGCGGCGCTCGGCGAGGCGTTCCAGCTCACCAACTTCATCCGCGACGTCGGTGAGGACCTGGCGCGCGGGCGGGTGTACCTGCCCGCGGAGGACCTGGCGGCGTTCGGGGTCGATGCGGACCTGCTGCGGCACTGTCGCGACACCGGCCGCTCCGACCCCCGGATCGAACGCGCGCTCGCGCACTTCGTGTGCGTGAACCGGGCCCTCTACCGTCGCGCCCGCCCGGGACTGGCCATGCTCGAACCGCGGGCCCGGCCCGGGATGGTCGCGGCCTTCGAGCTGTACTCGGCGATCCTCGGCGAGATCGAGACGAGCGGCTTCCGGGTCCTCGACCGGCGGGCCGTGGTGCCCCGCCGGCGACGACTCGCGCTGGTCGCGCCGCGACTGCTCGACGGTGCCGTGGCCGCCGTGCGCGGGCGGGCCGGGGACTAGTCGGACTTCGGTCCCTCGAGTGCCTCGGTGCGGGCACTGAGCGAGCGGCCCAGCGCCGCCACCTCGGCGTCCATCTCCGGCAACAGCGCAGGGGTGACCCGTCGGATGTCCCGTTCGGCGAGCCGGGTCTGCACCAGCGGCCGCACCCAGCGCAGGGCACCGACCCAGCCGGGGACGTTGATCCGGCTCGCCCGCTTCTCGATCCCCTTCTCGAAGCGTCGCCCGCAGGCCTCGACCGAAGTGGTCTTACTCAACGGGCCGGGTAGTGCGGCGAGCATCTTCCGGAAGGCGGGCAGGTCGGCCTTCGCCTCCTGGACGAGCGGGGTGTCGATCCACGCCATGTGCGCGGACCCGACGTCCACGCCCAGGTGCGCGACCTCGAGCCGCAGCGTGTTGGCGAAGTACTCCGCTCCCGCCTTCGACGCGTGGTAAGCGGCCAGACCCGGACTCGCGGTGTACGCAGCCAGGGACGAGACCACCAGGACGTAGCCCCGGCGTTCGACGATCGAGGGCAGGGCGGCGCGGACGGTGTGGAAGACGCCCACGACGTTCACGTCCAGCACCTTCCGGAACACGGCCGGGTCGACGGCCATGACGGAGCCGTAACTGGCGATCCCGGCGTTCGCGACCACGATGTCCAGTCCGCCGAAGCGGGCCACGCCGCGCGCCACCGCGGCCTGCATCGACGCCAGGTCGCAGACGTCGGCGACCACCGACACCACGTGCTCGTCACCACCGAGTTCGGTGGCCAGAGCCGTCAGGGCGGTGGCGTCCAGGTCGGTGAGCAGGAGCTTCGCCCCACGCCTGCGCATGCGGCGGGCCACCTCCGCACCGACTCCGCGGGCTCCGCCGGTGATGAGGACGACCTTGCCTTCGAGGGATGTCATGACCCAAGACGCTAGTGCCGGACTAGAACCCCATCGCCTGGGCGCGCCGGACGATCTCGCGGGCGTGGTCGGTGTGCAGCACCGACACCGGGGTCCCCGGCAGGGAGTCGTCCTCGGTGAACAGCCAGCGCAGGATCTCCTCGTCGCTGAAGTTGCCGTCGCGCAGCACCACCAGCAGGCCGGGCAGGAAACGGACCACCTCGCCGGTCTCGGTGAAGAACTCCGACGGCACCGCGATCACGCCGTTCCGGCGGACCGCGACCAGCTCGCCGTCGCGGAGCATCTGGTGCACGCGGGTCACCGCGACGCGGAGGATCTTCGACACGTCGGGAAGCTGCAGTACGTCGACTGACGGGTCGAGGACGTCGTCGCAATAAGGAATGGCACTCACACCGGTAACGGTATCGGGTCGGGCCCGGCCCGCGGGAGGCGGTAGGTGCAGGCCGGGGACAACTCCACTGCGGAGCACGGCGCAGACACCCGTGGGCGGCGCTGGCTACGATCGATGCGGACGTTGTCAACGTGAAATGGGGTACTCGCGGGTGGGGCCAGGAGATCAGCGACTGATCGGCATGCTGTTGGACCGGCGCTATCGGGTGGACGCCCCGATCGCGCGCGGCGGCATGTCGATGGTCTACCGCGGTGTCGACACCCGCCTGGACCGGCCGGTGGCGATCAAGGTGATGGATCCCAAGTTCGCCCACGACCCGCAGTTCGTGGCCCGCTTCGAGTTCGAGGCGCGGGCCGTCGCGCGGCTGAGCCATCCCGGCCTGGTCGCGGTGTACGACCAGGGCGTCGACGGCGAGCACGCCTTCCTGGTGATGGAGTTGGTGGCGGGCGGCACGCTGCGCGAACTGCTCCGCGAGCGTGGCCCGATGCCCCCGCACGCCGCCGCGGCCGTCACCGGACCCGTGCTCGACGGCCTGGCCGTGGCGCACCGGGCGGGGCTGGTCCACCGCGACATCAAACCGGAGAACATCCTCATCTCCGATTCGGGCGAGGTGAAGATCGCCGACTTCGGCCTGGTCCGCGCCGTCGCCGGGTCCAACGCCACGTCCAGCAGCGTGATCCTCGGCACCGCCGCCTACCTCTCCCCCGAGCAGGTGACCAGCGGAAACTCCGACGCCCGCAGCGACGTGTACGCCACCGGCGTGCTGCTGTTCGAGATGCTCACCGGCCAGACGCCCTTCACCGGGGACACCTCGCTCTCGATCGCGTACCAGCGGATCAACGCCGACGTGCCTGCGCCCGGGACCGTGGTGCCCGGCGTGCCCGAGGAGTTCGACCGGCTGGTGCTCGACGCCACGGCCCGTGACCCGGACGATCGTTTCACCAACGCCGCGGAGATGTCGGCGGCGCTGCGCGCGGTGTGCGGCCAGCTGCAGCTGCCGGCGTACCGGGTGCCCGCACCCCGGCGCTCCGCGCAGCATCTCAGTGCCGCCATGCAGGTGGCGGGCGCGGTCTCGCCCCGTCTCGACGCGGCGGCACCCACCGAGGTCAACGGGTCTGCCGCGGCGACGACCGCCGTCCCCGCACAGCGCGGCGCCGCGAACACCGGACTGCAGCACACCAAGGTGGTCACCACCGCGACGCCACGCGACGACGGCTACCACGACGCGGTGAGCGAGCAGGGTTCCCAGCCGCCCACCACCGCGACCCGGCAGCAGCGCCGCGACTCGGCCCAGTACGAGTTCCCGGACTTCGCCGCGGAACGCCGCAAGTCCCGCCGCACCATGTTGGTCTGGCTGACGGTGATCCTGGCCCTCGCCGTGGCGGTCGGCGTCGGCGGCTGGTGGATGGGATCGGGTCGCTACGTGGCGGTGCCCGCGGTCGACGGACTCAACCGTGCCGCGGCCACCTCCACGATCCAGTCCGCCGGGCTCGAGACCCAGATCCGCGGGACGTACGACAACGCGGCGCCGGCCGACGCCCTGCTGGGCACCGAACCGGCCGCCGGGTCACGCGTCGCCCGGGGCGGCACCGTCGCGCTGAAGGTTTCGCTGGGCCGGCCGACGGTCCCCGACCTGATCGGCGGCGACAGGTCGCGGATCGAGCAGGCCCTGCGCGAGCGCACGTTCGTCCCCGCCGAGGGCGGCGAGGCGTTCAGCACCAAGGTTCCGTCCGGCGGGGTCGCGGCCCTCGACCCGGGCCCGGGCACCGCCCTGGACGTCGGCTCGCAGGTGCGACTCGTCCGCAGCAAGGGCTCGCCGCCAGTGCATCTGCCCGACCTCCGCGGCAAGTCCGCGGACGAGGCCCGGGCCGCGTTGGACGGCCTCGGCATCACCGTGACGGACACCCGTGAGGTGTTCGACGCGGGGGTCGACGCCGGTGACGTCGTCGGCACCGACCCCGCTTCGGGGACCGAGGTCGGCGCCGGCTCAGCCGTGACGCTGACCGTCTCCACGGCGGTCAAGGTGCCCTCGATGCTGGGCCGGACGGTCGGCTCGGCCCGCGACGAGCTGACCCAGCTCGGACTGAAGGTCAAGATCCGGCAGGTCACCGAGACCGATCGGTCCCTGGTCATCTCGCAAAAACCCGGACCCGGCGAACGCGTCAAGCCCGGTACCACCGTGAACCTGGTCGCACTCCCGTAGTTCCGCGCACCCGCCACCGCAACAGTTGCTAGGTTCAGCGCCCCAGTACAACAGTCGGAGGCACAGTGTTGCGAGCGTCCTGGTTGCGAGCGTCCTTGTTCCGGGCCTCGAGCCCCGCGGTATTCCTGCTCACGCTGGTCGCGTTGGTGTTGTCGGCCGGAACCGTCGTGGCTAACGCCGAACCGCTCCCCGAGAAGTACGACGAGCTCGTGGGCGTCCTCCAGGAGCTGTCGAGCCCGGGCGGTTCGCTGCCCGGGTCCAACGACTTCGGCTGCAGGCCCACCGCGGAGCATCCGAGGCCGGTGGTACTGGTGCACGGTACGACGGGCGGAGCGCAGATCACCTGGGGCGCATTCGTTCCGATGCTCAAGAACGCCGGGTACTGCGTGTTCGCCCTGACCTACGGCGCCATCCCCGGACCGTGGCCCATCTCGGCGGTCGGCGGGATGCGGCCGATCGAGGGCAGCGCGCAGGAGATCGGCGCCTTCGTCGATCGGGTCCTCGCCGCTACGGGCGCGTCGACGGTGGACATCGTGGGGCATTCGCAGGGCACGATCGCGACGGGCTACTACGCGAAGGTGCTCGGCGGCCACTCGAAGATCACCAACGACGTGTCACTGGCCCCCCTCTGGCTGGGCACCAAAGCACTTGGCGCAGAAAAACTTCCGGGACTGTTCGACCGGTTCGGGTTGCCGGACACCGCCTTCCCGATCTGCCAGGCCTGCGGCCAGTTTGCCGCCGGAGCCAAGCTGGTGGACAAGGTCAACGCCGGCGGCACCCCCTACGTCGAGGGCATCAGGTACACCAACATCGGCACGCGGTACGACGAGCAGGTGGTGCCCTTCACTCAGGGCATGCTGCCCGGCCTACCCGGCGACGACGTCACCAACATCGTCGTCCAGGACGGCTGCGAAAAGGACGACTCGGACCACACCGCCCTCACCGATTCCAAGCGCGCGGGGTACCTGGTGCTCAACGCCCTCGACCCGGCGCATCCGCGCGAGGTGCCGTGCGCATGATCGCGCGACCGGTCACGGGCTGACGCCGCACCCGACCACACCGCCCAGACCGGAGTCGCGCCCGGCCTGGGCTTCGTCCGCTCAGCACTGTCGTCGGCTCAGGCCAACGGGGTGTACACCGCGAAGGCGCCACCCTGCGGATCGGTGAGAACTGCGAACCGCCCGGTGCCCGGGATGTCGGTGCCGGGGACATGTACCGCGCCGCCCAGCTCGGCGGCCTGCGCGACCGTGGCGTCCACGTCGTCGACACCGAAGTAGAGCGCCCAGTGCGGCGGGATCCCCGCCGGGAAGTCGGCGCCCATCTCCATCATGCCGCCGAAGTCCTGACCGGCGATCCCCCACTGGGTGTAGCCGTCACCGGGGTTCACCGACCAGCCGAAGACCGTGGTGTAGAACGCCTGCGCGGCAGCGGGTTCGGGAGTTCGCAGCTCTACCCAGCACAGCGCACCGGTCTCGTTGAGCCGGGTGGCGCCGTAGAACTCCCGTGCCTGCCAGACCGAGAACACCGCTCCGGTCGGGTCCGCCAGCACCGCGAACCGCCCCTGGTCGAAGATGTCCATGGGCTCCATCAGCACCGCCCCGCCGGCGTCCCTCGCCGACTTGGCCGTCGCGTCCGCATCGGCAACCGCGACCGACATCGTCCACGCCACCGGCTGCCCCTCCTGGTACTGGGGACTCGCAGCCGCCACCGGGTCCTCACCCAGTTTCATCATCGTGTAGCCGCCGGCCTCCGGCCGCGGATCGGTCTCCGCTCGCCAGCCGAGCAGCGCCCCGTAGAAGGACCCGGCGGCCGGGACGTCGGTGGTGGCGAGTTCGGCCCAACACGGCGCGCCGAGTTCCGCTTCAGTGATCTTCATGGCGATCTCCTCACTCCGATGGTCATGTCCGCGACTCCTCTCGCGACGGTGTGAACGTAACGCGGGTCACCGACATTCGGAGCGGGGCCGGGCCGTGACACCGGGGCGAAGAACGCCAGCGGGCGGGGCTGTGTCTCTTACTCGGCGGCGAGTGTGTCGAAGGATCGGCGCAGGAGTTCGACCGCGTCCGCGCTCTCGGAATCAGCCCAGGTGGTCAGAGCGATGTCGAAGCAGGCGAGTGCGGCCTGCACGAGTGTCTGCGCTCGTAGGTCCGCATAGTCACCGGCCAGACGTGCCTGCACGACGGGAACAAGCATGTTCGCCCAGCCCAGATGCTTCTCGAGATTTCGGGCACGGAGAGACGCGGTGCTGGTGAGCACGCGCATGGTCCGCTTGCTACGTTGCTCGTCCTCGTCGCCGCGCGGTTGAGACAGCAGGGATTCGAAGGAGATCCGCAGCGAGACCAGAGCAGGTTCATCGGCCGGCCGCGAGGCGAGGGCGTCACGGACGAACTCGCCCCAGCGGGTCAGGTCCCCGATGACCGCGTCTTCCTTGGCCGGGAAGTAGCGATGGAAGCTTCGGGCAGAGATACCGACCGCGGCGGCGATCTGCTCGACGGTGACCGAGTCGAAGCCGCGCTCGGCGAACAGGTCAACCGCGACCTCGGAAATGCGCGTGCGCACGGCCTCTCGGGTGATGTCGCGCAAACCCGAGGTCGGTGTCGAGGAACTTTCCACGAGGGCAGCATACATGGACAAAGTTGTCAGTCTCTGACAGATTGGGCCGAGGCTGACAACCATCGAAAGGGAATCCATGGAAAAGCGCACGCTCGGCAAACAAGGTCTGACCGTCTCCGCCCTCGGCTACGGCGCGATGGGCACAGCCATCGGCTACGGCCCGACCGACGACAACGAGTCGATCGCCGCCATCCGCAGGGCACACGATCTCGGAGTGACGATGTTCGACACCGCCGAGATGTACGGCTGGGGAGAGGGCGAGAAGCTGCTCGGCCGAGCATTGGCACCGGTGCGCGACGACGTCGTCATCGCCACGAAGTTCGGCTTCACGCCCACGTTCGGGTTCGACTCGCGACCCGGCCACATCCGTGAGGTCGTCGACGCCAGCCTGCGCAATCTCGGCGTCGACACGATCGACGTGCTCTACCAGCACCGTCCCGACCCGAACGTGCCCATCGAGGACGTGGTCGGCACGATGAAGGAATTCGTCGAGGCCGGCAAGGTCAAGTATCTGGGGCTGTCCGAAGCCGACGAGGCCACCATCCGCGCCGCACATGCAGTGCATCCGATCTCGGTACTGCAGACCGAGTACTCGATCTTCGCGCGCGAGGTCGAGTCCCTCTTCCCCGTCCTGGAGGAACTCGGTGTCGGCTTTGTCGCCTACTCGCCGCTGGCCCGCGGCTTCCTCAGCGGTGCGGTCGCCTCCCGCGAGCACTACGACGCCAACGACTTCCGTCAGCACATCCCCTGGTGGGCCCCGGAGAACTTCGCCGCCAACCTCTCGATCGTCGACGAACTCACCGCACTCGCCCGCCGCAAGGACGCCACCCTGGCCCAGCTCTCGTTGGCATCCCACTTGGCTCGCCAGGACTACATCGTCCCGATCCCGGGCTCCCGCAACCCGGCTCGGATCGAGCAGAACATCGCGGCTGCCGATCTGGTACTCACCGACGAGGATCTGGTCGCGATCGACCGCATCGCCCCCGAAGGCGCGATCGGCGGCCGTATGTAGCGAAACCGGCCTACACGACCGCACACCCATGGCCCGGCCTGACCGATCTCCGAGAAGCTGAGCCATCGCCGCCGAGTAGCCGCGCACCGGCTCTGGAAACAACTTCGGCCGCGAGCATCACGATGCTCGCGGCCGAAGGGTGGACATCAGGTCCGAGGCGTCAGCCTCGCAGCATCTCGGCGACCAGGAAGGCCAGTTCGAGGGACTGTTGGGTGTTCAGCCGTGGGTCGCACGCGGTCTCGTAGCGACCGGACAGGTCCAGGTCGGAGATGTCCTGCGCGCCGCCGAGGCACTCGGTGACGTTCTCGCCGGTCAGCTCGACGTGGATGCCGCCCGGATGGGTGCCCATGCCGTTGTGGACCTCGAAGAAGCCCTGCACCTCGTCGACGATGCGGTCGAAGTGACGGGTCTTGTACCCCGTCGACGCCTCGTGGGTGTTGCCGTGCATCGGATCGCACTGCCAGATCACCTGGTGACCGGTGGCCTGCACCTTCTCGATGATCGGGGGCAGCAGGTCGCGGACCTTGCCGTTGCCCATCCGCGAGATCAGCGTCAGCCGACCGGGCTTGTTCGTCGGGTCGAGACGCTCGACGTACTCGACCGCCATCTCGGGCGTCGTGGTCGGCCCGATCTTGAGGCCGATCGGGTTCGACACCAGCTCGGCGAACGCAATGTGGGCACCGTCGAGCTGACGGGTGCGGTCACCGATCCACAGGAAGTGCGCCGACAGGTCGTACAGCTTCGGGTGGTCGTCGTCGTTGTCCAGTCGCAGCATCGCGCGCTCGTAGTCGAGCACGAGCGCCTCGTGACTGGCGAAGATCTGGGCCTGGTGCAGGGTCGGGTCGGTGACCCCGCAGGCGTTCATGAACTGCAGGCCGCGGTCGATCTCGGTGGCCAGCGACTCGTAGCGGGCACCGGCCGGCGACGACGCGACGAACTCGCGGTTCCAGTCGTGCACCTTGTGCAGGTCGGCCATGCCGGCGCCGGTGAGCGCACGCACCAGGTTCATCGCGGCGCTGGCGTTGGCGTAGGCACGCACCAACCGCGACGGGTCGTGCGCGCGCACGGCCTCGTCGGCGACGAGCGAGTTGACCATGTCGCCGCGGTAGGACTTGAGCCCCAGCGAGTCGACGTCCGACGAACGCGGCTTGGCGTACTGGCCGGCGATCCGGGCGACCTTCACCACCGGCAGGCTCGCGCCGTAGGTCAGCACCACGGCCATCTGCAGCAGGGTGCGGATGTTGCCCTTGATGTGCGGCTCGGTGTTGTCCGCGAACGTCTCCGCGCAGTCACCGCCCTGCAGCAGGAAGGCCTCGCCGCGCGCGACGCCGGCGAGCTGGGCCTGCAGGGCCTCCACCTCGCTGGCGACGGTGATGGGCGGCACGCTCTCGAGCACGGTGCGCATCGCGGCCGCCTGGTCCTGCGGCCACGACGGCTGCTGGGCGGCGGGCTTGCTCAGCGCCTCGTCGAGCTGCTGGCGCATCGCTGCGGGCAGCGGCGGGAGTTCGGGCAAGCGGTCGATCGGCACGTCGACAGTCCAGTTCACTCATACAGGATATTCATTCCCCGGTTCCGCCGTCACGAAGGGGCAGTTTCCCGTACCGGTTGCGTGTCAGCGCAGCGTCAGCGACGCCCGGATCGCCTCGTACTTCACCAGGTTGTGCCGCGCGTCGGCGAGCGCGTCGTGCGCGTCACTCGGCGCGGACGGCAGCGCCGGCGACCCGGCCTCCTCCCAGTACTGCTTGAGCTCGCGAGTGAACCGCGGCATCGCCTGTGGCAGTGCGGTCATGTCACCCCACAGCTGGCACAGCGCCACGTGGTCGTAGGCGGCGACCCAGGCCCACAGCTCGGGCGTGATGCCCGGCCTCGGGATCAGGAACTTGAGCAGGTCGTTGCGGATCTGTTCGCGCGAGCGCCACAGCGGCGACGACGGCTGCGGCAGCTTCGGCAGCACGTTCGCGCGGACCCACTTTCCCGCACGGGAGCGGTCGAACTCGGTGGACACGGCGTAGAACTCTCGTCCGTCCTCGGCAGCCACACCGATCGAGACCAGGTCGATTGTGCGACCATCCTCGATGAACTCGCAGTCGTAGAAATAGCGCACACGAGCAGCCTATGCGCCATGCACACTGGGAGTACGACCGCCCCCGAACCGAAGGATGACTGGTGCCGACCGCCCCTGACACTGGGACCGCAGCCGCCCGCACCGCCGAATCCCCCGCCCGGGACCACGGCGGCACCGATGCTTCCCCCGACACCCGGCCGACCTGGTCGACCTGGCCGAGGTCACTGACCGCCCGCCTGGCCGTGCTGACGGCGGTGACCGTCGGAGTGGCCTACAACCTGGTCGGCTTCCCCTGGCTGCGTCAGGTCGGCAGCTACTACCGGATCGACCTGGACGTCTACCGGATCGGCGGCACCGCGCTGGCGCACGGCGTGCCGCTGTACGGCCACCTCCCGGCCACCGCCCTGGGCAAGCCACTGCCGTTCACCTACCCGCCGCTCGCCGCGATCCTGTTCAGCCCGATGTCGGCGCTGACCCTCGACCACGCCAGCCTCGCGTTGACGGCGACGTCCCTGGTCTTCCTCGTCGGGTCGATCCTGTTGACCCTGCGATCCCTCGGGCTGGTCGACCGCACCACCATGACGTGGACGGCCGGCGCCCTGTTCGCCGGCGCGCTGCTGCTCGAGCCGGTGTACTCGACGCTCGACTACGGCCAGGTCAACATCGTGCTGATGGCCCTGGTCGTGGCGGACTGCCTGCTGCCGAAGACACCGTGGCCCCGCGGACTGGTAGTCGGTCTGGTCGCGGCGGTGAAGTTGACGCCCGCGGTGTTCGTACTGTTCTTCCTGCTGCGCAAGGACTTCCGCGCCACGCTCATGACCGGCGTCGGCTTCCTCGCGGGCGTCGCGATCGGGTTCGCGGTGTCCTTCTCCGACGCGAAGACCTACTGGACCGAGACGCTGGTGGACTCCGGCCGGATCGGGCTGCCCGCCTACCCGGCGAACCAGTCGATCACCGGCATGCTGGCACGGCTCGGCCTCGACCCGGCCCTGCGTTCCCCGCTGTGGGTAGTGGGCTGCCTGCTGGCCCTGGCGATCACCGTCGTCGCCGTGCGCCGGTCCTTCGCGGCCGGACGACCCGCGCTCGCACTCACCACGACCGCGATGTTCGGGCTGCTGGCTTCGCCGGTCTCGTGGTCGCACCACTGGGTGTGGGTGGTCCCGATGCTCGCGGTGTGCGGGCACCTGGCCCTCGCCCGGCGCGACGCCGGGCGGTCGGCGGACAACGAGCTCCGGCACCGGGCACTGTGGGCGACATGGACGCTCACGGGCATCGCCCTGTTCGTGATCGCACCGCACTGGCGGCTGGCGCCCGGCCGGACCAGCGGACTCGGCTGGCCGCTGTGGGACCAGTTCCTGGCGTCGTCGTACGTGTGGTGGGGCCTGGCCACCCTGGTGCTGGTCGCGGTCGTGCCCCTGGCACCGGCCCACGCCGCCGACCCGCTGCCGGCGGAGTCCGCGGACGAGGACCCCGAACTGGTCCGCGTCAGCTGACGGTCCGCGCCGGGCCGGACTCGCTCAGCTCGCCTCGACGTCCGGGATGCGTGCGGCGTCCGGTCGGGGCGCCGGCTCGGCAGGAACCTTGTTCCGGAGCGTGGCCGCGTACACGTCGACGTACTCCTGACCCGAGAGCTTCATCAGCGTGTACATCACCTCGTCGGTGACCGCCCGCTCGACAAACCGGTTTCCGCCCATGCCGTTGAACCGGGAGAAGTCGAGCGGCGGGCCGACCCGGATCACGATCTTTCCGGGCCGCGGCAGCCGCGAACCGATCGGGTTGAGCTTGTCGGTGCCGATCATCGCCACCGGGATGACCGGGACGCCCGCCTGCAGCGCCATCCGGGCCATGCCCGTCTTGCCCTTGTACAGCCGTCCGTCCGGGGACCGCGTGCCCTCCGGGTAGATGCCGAGCAGCTTGCCGTCGGCGAGCACCTGGAGACCCGCCTTCAGCGCGTCGCCGGCGGCGTCGGCGCCGGTCCGGTCGATCGGCACCTGCCCCAGCGCGGAGAAGAACCACTTCTGGAATCTGCCCTTGAGTCCGGCGCCGGTGAAGTACTCGCTCTTGGCCAGGAAGGTGATCCGCCGCGGCGACCGCATCGGCAGGTAGAACGAGTCGACCACGGCCTGGTGGTTGCTGGCGAGAATCGCGGGCCCGTCAGTCGGAAGGTGCTCTGCCCCTTCGATTGTGGGGCGCCCGAGCACGTAGAGAATCGGTCCGAGAAGGACGTATTTGAACAGCCAGTACCACATGGCACCTTCCCGAAGTCAACCGTGCTCACACTGTGTTTTCGCTGCTGCTGACTGTACCGAGCAGCCGTGAAGGCCGCCACAGCGGGCGGCGGCGGCCGGCAGGATCACACCCACTCCCGCCCGGCGTTCAGAGCATGCAGCGGGCGAGTTCGGCGGCGCCGATCATCGCGGCGGCCTCACCGAGCTGGGTGGCCCTGATCCGGGCGAGCGGACGGTGGCCGGCCCCGGTGACCAGGCCCGCGTACCGCTCACGGGCGTCGTCCAGGAACAGCGCCGACGAGCTCGCCACGCCGCCCGCGATCACCACCAGATCGGGGTCGAAGATGTCGCTGACCATCGCGAGACCGACGCCGAGCCAGTGCGAGAAGTCGGCAATCGCCCGCAGCGCGACCCCGTCGCCGTCCTGCGCGGCGCCCGCCACCCTGCGCCCGGTCAGCGAGCCGGGGTCGCGGGCCACCTCCCGTGCCAGCACCGTCGAGTCCGCCGGGTTGGCAGCCAGCATCTCGATGGCGGTGTCCACCAGAGCCGTTCCACTGCAATATCTTTCCCAGCATCCACGCTTGCCGCACGAGCACGGGCGACCGTCCGGCACCACCTGCAGGTGGCCGAGCTCCGGTGCCACGCCGTGACTGCCGCGGTACAGGGCGCCGTCGATCAGCAGCGCCGCCCCGATCCCCGTGCCGATGGCCACGGTCACCACGTTGTGCCCGCCGGACGCGGCGCCGAACCGGTACTCGGCCCACGCCGCGGCGTTGCCGTCGTGTTCGAGGACCACCGGCAACCCGAGTCGGTCCCCCAGGTCCCGGGCCACCGGTGCGTCGACCCACGGCAGGTGCGGCGCGAACCGAACCGTGGTGCGTTCGAGGTCGATGAACCCGGCCACCGCGAGCCCCACCGCGCCGATCCGGTGCCGGCCGGCCAGTTCCCGAACGGCGCGGTCCAGCCCGTCCTCGAGTGCCCGCGCCGACTGCGGGGTCGGCGCCTGTACCGAGTCGAGTACCTCGCCGTCGGACGCGACGACCGAGGCGCGAATGCTGGTGCCGCCGACGTCGATACCGACCGTCAGCGCCGGACCCTCCTCGAGTGCGCCCATGCTCAGCGATTGTCCTCGACACGAACCACGATCGGGACGAATCCGCGCGGTCGAGGTGGCGGCGGTTCGCCGTCGCCAACCCCGCCGATCCCGCCGTCGTCACCGTCCGGCCCCGGCCGCTGCCCGTGCTGTTCGAGCAGCGCTCGGATCAACGCGAGCAGGGCGACGGCCTGCGAGGCCAGCAGGGTGAGCAGGTCGTGCTGTTCCCCGCGAGCCAACGCCGCCAGGGCGCACACCGGGCACCACTTGCAGCCGGACGGCGCAGGGGACGACCCAGAAACGGCGGCACCGGACCCCGCGGGGTCCGCCTGCCCGGCCGTTCCGGGGGTCTCGCCCGCCGCTTCTGCCGCACGTTCGAGGAGCGGTTCGAGCATCGGCTCGAGGCGGTCCAGCGCGGCGAGCGTCAGCGCGCGCAGTTCCACCATCAGTTCGGTGTGGTCCCCGCTCACTGCGGCCACACCTGCGGGTCCGGCTGGAAGCGGACCACCAGGTCGTCGCCCTCGAAGTCAGCCCCGACAGTCACGCAGCGGCGCAGCACCGACGCCAGCCGCACCCGGCGGCGCAGCCCCGCGGCACCGACCACCAGGTCGTCCTCGACCCTGCCGAGGGTCACGGTGGACGGGTCGGCCAACGGCAGTGGCAGGCGCAACGCGTACACCGACTCCACCCCCGATCCCGACTCGAGTACCACCGTGTTCTCCCGCCCCGCCGCCGGCGTGTCTCCGGGCCGCGGTGCCGTGACGGCAGGGAACAGCGCGTCGGCCAGCGTCGCGAGAGGCTCCAACCCTACCGGCTCGCTCGCGCACTCGTCCGCGGTGCGCACGGTCACCGCCGCGAGGCTCGCGCGCAGCTCCCCGACCATCACGTCCTGAGCGGCGCGGCGACCGCGGGACCCGCGCGGCACCGCCGCATCGGCGACTGCCTCCGGTGCCTGATCGTCCTGCGGCGCAAGGCCGTTCACCACCACGTCGTCGAGCCGGAGGCCGAGCAGCGCGAGGGCGGTGACGGTGCGGCGCGCCTCGGCCAGCGGCACCGTCCCCGCCCCGGCGACCAGCCGGACGCCGGTGCGGGCGCCGTCGGCCAGGAGCTCACGAATCGGCACCGTCGACGCGACCAGACGGTCCACCAGCAGGGCCGCGATCAGCTGCCACTGCGGCGCCGACGGACCCACCAGGGCGCGGCTGTGCAGGGGCCAGATCCGCTCGACGTAGTCGGCCACCGTCTCGGGCACCTGGAGCAGTCGCAGCGCGTCCGCGGTCGCCGGGCAGTCCACCAGCACCACGTCCCAGTCGCCGGAGTCGGCCAACCGGGTCACCTCGGCGAGCGCCAGCAGTTCCTGGGCGCCGGGCAGTCCGGTCAGTTCCTGCGGGTCGGGCAGCGAGAGCGGCGCACCGTGCTCGTGCTCGTGGTCGTGGTCGCCGGGCACCAACGCCGCGAGCACCGCGAGCCGCCGCTCCAGCAGCGCGAGTGTGTCGAGTTCGAGGACGTCGATCCGGTCCGCCACTGAGGTCACCGAGTCCGCGTCGCCCGGGCGTCGCCCGACACCGAACACGTCGGCCAGCGAGTGCGCCTGGTCCAGGGACACGGCGAGGACTCGAATCCCCCTGCGCGCCAGAGCTACCGCGGTCGCCGCGGCGACCGTCGTCTTGCCGACGCCACCCTTGCCGACGATGAACTGCACCTGGGAGCGCACATCGGCGTCGTTCGCGGTCAGCCCTCGACCCGCTTCTTCAATTCCTTGAGCGCGGTGTCGGTGATCGCCTTCTCCGCCTTGCGCTTGAACAGGCCGATCATCGGGATGTTCAGGTCCACGGTGAGCTCGTAGGTGACGGTCGTGGACCCGTCCGGCTCGCCGACCAGGGTGTAGGAACCGGACTGCGCCTTCTGGATCTCGCCGGAGACCAACTCCCAGCGCACCGACCGGCCGTCCGCGGCCCAGTCGAACTCGAGGACGTAGGTGTCCTTGACCATCCCGGCGTCCAGGACGAACCGGACCTGCTCGGCCCGACCGTTCGCCCCGACGGAGAGCACCTCTACCGACTTCGCCGCGGCCACCCACTGCGGGTATGCGTCGTAGTCCGCGATCACGTCCATCACCCGCTCCGGTGCGGCGGCGATGCTGATCGACCTGTTGGTCTTGTCGGCCATGCTGGCGACGCTTCCTTTCCCACGACTGCGCTGGTCCCTCGACCGCGTCGGTCCCTCGACCGCCCCGCCCTCCGACGGAGCGGCGGCACGCTCTCCCGGTGCCGGGAGCGCCCTGCTGCCGGCAGCGATGTTAGTCGCGTGCGGCCGCGTACGCGGCGGGCGACTCCCCGGCCGGCCGGCCGGCCTCGAGCTCACGCTTGGCCTCGAACGCCATGTTCTTGCCCGCCACCCGGCGCTCCCGGTTCGCCGCCGCGAGGTCGAACTTCGCCAGGGCCGCGGGTCCGTAACCGGTCGGCTCGGCGTGCAGGAAGTAGTGCACGATGGTGCCGTCGAGCACCGGTTCGAGCCAGACCTCCATGGTGCCGGTCAGCGGGCCGTTCACCGTCCAGCGAATTCCCTTCTCGGCACGGTCTTCCCCGACGCCGAGCCGGAGATCCGGCCACCAGCGGCGCCACTTGGACGGCGCGCCGAGGCACCCGGCGACGAGGGCGGGTTCCGCCGCGATGAAAGTCTGGTCCGCGACCTGAATGCTGCTCACCCGGCTAGCTTCACACATGCGCGAGACCGGGTGTGGTCCAGGGCGCAACAGCAGGCGTTAAAGTGGATGCAAAGTTCAAAGCTACTCGTCAGTACCCACTCGTCAGCCCGCTGCGTCGGAGGTCTTCGTGCGTGAGTTCAGCGTTCCCTCAACTTTCATCGTTCCCGAGGACGCGTCCGCGGTGGACGGGGTGTTCAAACACGCCGCCGAGCGTCCCGACCTGGTGATCTTCAAGCGGCAGACCGGCGGCACCTGGGCCGACGTGACCGCGGCCGAGTTCGCCTCCCAGGTCACCGCCGTCGCCAAGGGACTGATCGCGCTCGGCGTGCAGCCCGGCGACCGGGTCGGCCTGATGTCTGCCACCCGGTACGAGTGGCCGCTGGTCGACTTCGCGATCTGGGCCGCGGGCGGCGTCACCGTGCCGATCTACGAGACCTCGGCCGCCGAGCAGGTGCGCTGGATCCTCGAGGACTCCGCCGCCGTCCTGCTCGTCGTCGAGAACGCCGAGCACGAGCGGACCGTCGAGACCGTCGCCGCGGAGGCACCGAGCCTGCGCCGGACGTTGCGCATCGAGGGCGCCGACGCCACCGCCGGTGCCGTCGAGGAACTCGTCGCCCTGGGCGCGGACGTCGCCGACGAGGAGGTGCGCTCGCGCACCGACGCGCTCCGGTCCGCCGACCCGGCCACCCTGATCTACACCTCCGGCACCACGGGCCGCCCCAAGGGCTGTCAGCTCACCCACGGCAACCTGATCGCCGAGTCCCGGGGCATCACCACCTCCGGGTTCGGCAGCCTGCTGCAGCCGGGCCGCCGCTCGCTGATGTTCCTGCCGATGGCGCACGTGCTGGCCCGCGCGGTCAGCCTCGGCGCGTTCGACGCCGGCGCCACGCTCGGCCACACCGCCGACATCCCGAACCTGGTGGCGAACTTCGGCGAGTTCAAGCCGGACTTCATCCTCTCGGTGCCCCGGGTGTTCGAGAAGGTGTACAACTCGGCACGCCAGAAGGCGCACGGCGAGGGCAAGGGCAAGATCTTCGACAAGGCCGCCGACATCGCCGTGCAGTGGAGCGAGGCCCAGGACACCGGTGGCGCGGGCCTGATCCTCAAGGCCCAGCACACCCTGTTCGACAAGCTGGTGTACTCCAAGCTGCGCGCCGCACTCGGCGGCCAGTGCCAGCTCGCGATCTCCGGCGGCGCCCCGCTCGGCGCCCGCCTCGGCCACTTCTTCCGCGGCATTGGCGTGACCATCTACGAGGGCTACGGGCTCACCGAGACCACCGCCGCGATCGCCGTGAACACCCCCGGCAACCAGAAGATCGGCACCGTGGGCAAGCCGTTGGCCGGCAACGCGGTTCGGATCGCCGAGGACGGCGAGATCCTGCTCTCCGGTCCGGTGGTCTTCACCGGCTACTGGCGCAACGAGGCGGCCACCGCCGACGCCATCGAGGACGGCTGGTTCCACACCGGCGACCTCGGGTCCGTCGACTCCGAGGGCTACATCACCATCACCGGCCGCAAGAAGGAGATCATCGTCACCGCGGGCGGCAAGAACGTCGCGCCCGCGCAACTCGAGGACATGCTCCGCGCGCACCCGCTGATCAGCCAGGCCATCGTGGTCGGCGACCAGAAGCCGTTCATCGGCGCCCTGATCACCGTCGACCCGGACGCGTGGCCGGGCTGGAAGCAGCGCAACGGCAAGCCCGCCGCGGCCACCGTGGCCGAACTGCTCACCGACGCGGACCTGGTCGCCGACGTCGACGCGGCGATCGCCGAGGCCAACACCCTGGTCTCGCACGCCGAGGCGATCAAGAAGTACAAGATCCTGTCGGTCGACTTCAGCGAGGACACCGGCGAGCTCACGCCGACGCTCAAGCTCAAGCGCAACGTCATCCACCAGAGCTTCGCCGCCGACATCGACGCCATCTACTCGAAGTAGGGCGGCCGCGCCGCCGGTGAGTCCGTCCGGTTCCCCTTGGGGGAAGGACTCACCGGCGCGAAGCGGTCAGTGCAGCAGGCCGGCCAGCTTGGCGGCCAGGGTGTCCCATCGCCACTGCTCGGACACCCAACGCCGACCGGCCGCACCCATCTCCGCGGCGCGGTCGGGGTCCGAGAGAACCGACACCACGGACTCGGCGATCGCCCGCACCGAGGTTCCGTCGACGACGTGCCCGGTCTCGTTCTCCCGCACCGTCTCCGGCGCTCCGCCGGACCGCCCGGCGATCACCGGCACGCCGGTGGCCGACGCCTCCAGGAAGACGATCCCGAGGCCCTCCACGTCCAGCCCCGCGCCCCGGGTCCGGCACGGCATGGCGAACACGTCCGCGATGGTGTGGTGCGCAGCGAGTTCCGCAGCCGGCACGGTCCCGGTGAACACCACGTGCTCCTCGACGCCCTGCTCGCGCGCCAGCGCCCGCAGCGCGCCCTCGTAGGGGCCACCGCCGACGATCACCAGCACCGCACCGTCGACGGACCGCCGGATCGTCGGCAGCGCCTTGATCAACATGTCCTGCCCCTTGCGCGGCACCAGCCGGGACAGGCACAGGACCGTGGGCCGCTCGCCCAGGCCGTACCGGGCACGCAGCTCCGCCCGAGCGGCCGGGTCCGGGCGGAACACCTCGGTGTCGACCCCCGGCGGCAGGTGTTCGAGAGCCGCGTCGGCACCGAACGCCGCCGCAAAGCGACGGCGGGTGTACTTGCTGACGAAGGTGACGGTGTCGGTGGTGCCGCCGATCCGGCGCAGCGCCTGCCGGGCGCCGGGCAGCATCGACCAACCCACCTCGTGGCCGTGGGTGCTCGCGACGATCCGCTCCGCACCCGCGCGGCGCAGGCCCGGCGCGAGCAACGCCAGCGGCGCGGCGGCGCCGAACCAGACGCTGTCGCACCCGTGCGACCGGACCAGCTTCGCCGCACGGCGGGCCACCAGCGGAGTGGGCAGCATCAGCGTCGTGGGGTGACGTACCACCTCGAACGGCTGGCGCGCGTCGAACTTCGTGTGGCTGTCGCCGCGCCACCGCGGCGCGTAGACGACCAGCTCGTCCGGCGGCAGTGCCGTCGCGAAAGACTGCAGGTAGGACTGAATTCCCCCCGGTCGAGGCGGAAAATCGTTCGTCACCAACAGGGTTCGCCGCATGTGTCCACCGTAGGGGTCAGGAGAGCTGCTCGGTCATCCAGGTGCCCCACCCGGACACCAGTTCCGCGCTCGACAGTCCGAGAACACCCTGCAGGCGGCCGTCCAGCGTGATCGCGTCGACCGGACCGGTGGCCAGCGCGTGGTACAGGTCCCCCAGCGCGGATTCGCCGAACCGGTCGGCGATGTAGGCGTTCACCGACCATGCCAGCTCGTACGCCACCACCGCACGGTCCCCACCCGCCGCGAAGTCGGCGTCCGAGGGCAGCCGGGCGGGCGGCCCGTGGGCGGCCACGGCGGCCGCCACCGTCGGCGCCGCCGCCGCCACGCCGATTCCGGAACCGCGGTGACCCGCGTAGTCCGCGAAGCCCTCGAGCATCCACAGCGGCGAACCGTCCGTGGTCGCCGCCCGGGCCGCGATGTGGGTCAGCTCGTGGCGGAGCACCGAACGCCGAGTGTCCTCGGTGAGCCTGCCCGCCGACGCCGGGCTGAACACGATCCGCTGCCCGGTCACCGTGTCCGACCCGGGCACGACGGCGTCGGACACCGCGACCGCCGCAATGTTCGCGCCGCTGTGGTCCGCGCCGGCCTGGGCCGTGAACTCCTCCTGGTCGGACGCGACGATCACCACCGCCCGACGGGCCCAGCCGGTCCCCCACAGCTCGGTCACGGCGGGC
>NZ_BCXG01000021.1 GCF_001894985.1 Rhodococcus tukisamuensis NBRC 100609
AGAAGATCACCTCCGCCGAGCAGGTCCGCCAGCTGGTGCGCGTCGCCAAGGAGCTCGGTCGTGAGGTGGCCACCGGTAAGGAGGCCCGCGACATCTACGGGATCGGCAAGTCCTACAAGGATGCCGACGAGACCCTGGCGAAGCTCGGTTACGCGCCGAACCGCAAGCCCGGCCAGACGGGCTTCACCCAGCACGCCTGATCGAGTCATGAGCTGACCGGGACGTCGCCTCGCGACGAGGGGGCATGGACCGACGAGTCCATGCCCCCACCGCCGTATCCCGGCCGGCACACGAGTCCATCGCGCAGACCGTCACACGGTTCGCGGCGTTGCGCGCGAGGCCATCTCACTGATCCACAACCGACAACCGGAGTAGGTAATGAACAACAGCGATTCCCCGACCGTCGTGATCGTCCCCGGTCTGCGTGACCACGTCGCCGATCACTGGCAGACCCTCCTTGCCGAGAAGCTCGACAAGGTGGTAACCGTGGCGCCGCTCGAGCACGACAAGCTCAGCCTGTCGGCCCGGGTGGCCGCGCTGGACCACGTTCTGTCCGAGGTCTCCGGGCCCGTCGTGCTCGTTGCTCACAGCGCCGGCGTCATGATCACCGTGCACTGGGCCGCGCTGCACGACCGCCCCGTCCAGGGCGCGCTGCTCGCCGCCCCGCCGGACTTCTCCACGCCGCTGCCGGAGGGCTACCCGGCCCGCGAGGATCTCGACAGCAACGGTTGGAATCCCACCCCGCTGCAGCCGTTGCCGTTCCCCAGCACCGTCGTCGCGAGCCACAACGACCCGTTGGCCAGCTACGAGCGGGTCGTCGAGCTCGCCGAGGCATGGGGCAGCAAGCTGGTCGACGCCGGCAACGTCGGCCACCTGAACCCGGCATCCGGATTCGGGTACTGGCCGCAGGCCGAGGAACTGGTCGAGGACCTGATCCGGGAGACGGCGGTCCTCGGGTGACGAACAAGGTGGTCGCGTCCACGGCCGATGCCGTGGTCGACGTCGAGTCGGGGTCGTCCCTCGCGGTCGGCGGATTCGGGTTGTGCGGGATTCCGGACCGGCTGATCGCCGCGATCGCGTCCGGCGGTGCGGAGAACCTCGAGGTCTTCTCCAACAACTGCGGAACCGACGGACACGGTCTGGGAATTCTGCTGGAAGGCAAGCGGATCCGCCGGGTCACCGCCTCGTACGTGGGGGAGAACCGCGAGTTCGCCCGCCAGTACCTGACCGGCGAACTCGAGGTGGAGCTGACCCCGCAGGGCACGCTCGCCGAGAAGTTGCGTGCCGGCGGCGCCGGCATCCCGGCCTTCTTCACCCCGGCCGGCGTCGGCACCCCGATCGCCCTGGGCGGGCTGCCGTGGCGTTACCACGCCGACGGATCCGTCGCGCTCGCGTCGCCGCCGAAGGAGGTCCGCGAGTTCCGCGGCCGGCGCTACGTGCTCGAGGAGTCGATCACCGCCGACTTCGCGCTGGTGCATGCGCTGATCGGGGACACCGAGGGCAACCTGGTGTTCGACAAGGCGGCGATGAACTTCAACCCGCTTGCCGCGATGGCCGGTCGGGTCTGCATCGCGCAGGTCGAGCGGCTCGTCGAGCCGGGCGAGATCGACCCCGCGCAGGTGCACCTGCCGGGCATCTTCGTCGACCGGGTCGTGCACACCGGACCGCAGGACAAGAAGATCGAGAAGCGAACGGTCTCTGCCGCGGCCGGGACGGGGAACTGAGATGACGACCATGATCGAGACCGTCGGCTGGACCCGCGAGCAGATGGCGGGCCGGGCCGCGCAGGAGCTGTCCGACGGCGAGTACGTGAACCTGGGCATCGGGTTGCCGACGATGATCCCGAACCATCTGCCCGCGGGCGTGACGGTCACCCTGCACAGCGAGAACGGCATCCTCGGGACCGGGCCCTACCCGACCGAGGACGCCGTCGACGCCGACCTGATCAATGCGGGCAAGGAGACGGTGACGGTCAACCCGGGCGCCTCGTTCTTCGACTCGGCGACCAGCTTCGGGATGATCCGCGGTGGCCACATCGGCACCGCAGTCCTCGGCGGCATGCAGGTTTCGGCGACCGGCGACCTGGCGAACTGGATGGTGCCCGGCAAGATGGTCAAGGGCATGGGCGGCGCGATGGACCTCGTCCACGGCGCCGGCCGGGTGATCGTGCTGATGGAGCACACCGACAAGTCCGGTGCCTCCAAGATCGTGCAGGAATGCACTCTGCCGCTCACGGGTGAGGGCGTGGTGCAGCGGATCGTCACCAATCTCGCGGTCATCGACGTCACCGACACCGGGCTGGTGCTGCGCGAATGCGCACCCGGCGTCACCGAGCAGCAGGTCCGGGACGCCACCGACGCGCCTCTGGCGTAGCGGCCGGGTCCGTGCACGCGGCACGGGCCCGGCCGGTCGGCACGGACGGGTTGCAGGGGCGCCGCCGCGTAGGCGCCCCTGCGACCCGGTGCCGGCCACGATTTCGAAACAACGAAAGTAGGAAGTTCATGCTCAACCTGTCCGTGCTTCTCGAGGATTCCGCCCGCCGGTACCCGGCCCGTGAGGCACTGGTCCTCGGTGACGAACGCCTGTCGTACGAGGAGCTGAACAACCGCGCCAATCAGGTGGCGAACCTGCTCGTCTCCCGTGGCATCGAGCCGGGCGACAAGGTCGCGCTCTCCTGCCCGAACCTGCCGCACTTCCCGATCGTCTACTACGGGATCCTCAAGGCGGGTGCCGTGGTCGTTCCCCTCAACGTGCTGTTGAAGGGACGCGAGATCGCTTACCACCTCACCGATTCCGACGCCAAGGCCTACTTCTGCTTCGAGGGTTCGGCGGATCTTCCGATCGGGGAGTACGGCCACGCCGGCTTTGCCCAGGCCCCCGAGTGCCGCGAGATGTTCGTGCTCACCGCGGACCCGGCCGCGCCCTCGGCGATCGAGGGGGTCGAGAGCGCCGGTCAGGTTCTCGCGGCCCAGCCCGTCCAGTTCGAGACCGTGGTGCGTGAACCCGCCGACACCGCGGTGATCCTCTACACCAGCGGCACCACCGGAAAGCCCAAGGGCGCCGAGCTCACCCACTCCAACATGGTGCTCAACGCCATGGCGGCGAACCGGCTGTTCGACAGTTCGCCGATGCGACACGACACCAGCCTGCTCACGCTGCCGCTGTTCCACTCCTTCGGTCAGACGGTGAGCATGAACGCGGGCCTCGCGGTCGGCTCGACGCTGGTGATGCTGCCGCGGTTCGAGCCCGCCGCCGCGCTCGAGCTGATGGAGCGGGAGTCGATCACGATCTTCGCCGGCGTCCCGACCATGTACTGGAGCCTGCTCGGAGCCCTCGAGGAGGGGGTCGACGTCGAGCGGATCGCGCGGAACATGCGACGCGCCATCTCCGGTGGCGCCGCGCTGCCGGTGGAGATCCTCACGCGGTTCAAGGAGCGCTTCGGCGTGCAGATCCTGGAGGGCTACGGCCTGTCCGAGACCTCGCCGCTGGCACTGTTCAGCGACCCGGAGCGCGACCCGCGGCCGGGATCGATCGGCGTCCCGGTCTGGGGCATCGAGGCCCGCCTCGTGGACCGGGACTGGAACACCGTCACCGGCACCGACGAGGTCGGCGAGCTGGCCCTGCGCGGCCACAACGTCATGAAGGGGTACTACAACCGCCCCGAGGCCACCAGCGAGGTGACGGACAACGGCTGGTTCCGCACCGGCGACCTGGCCAAGGTGGACGAGGACGGCTTCTACTACATCGTCGACCGGGCCAAGGACATGATCGTGCGGGGCGGGTTCAACGTGTACCCCCGCGAGATCGAGGAGGTCCTGATGGCCCACGAGGCGGTCTCCCTGGCCGCCGTCGTCGGGGTTCCCGACGAACGGCACGGCGAGGAGATCAAGGCGTTCGTGATCCTCGAGCCGGGTTCGCAGACCGCCGAGGCCGAGCTGATCGAGTGGACCAAGGAGCAGATGGCGGCGTACAAGTACCCGCGCCTCGTCGAGTTCGTCACGGTCCTGCCGATGACCGCCACCGGCAAGATCCTCAAGCGTGAGCTCGGTCAGGTCGCCTCGAGCTTGTGATCGCGTCGCCCCGGTGAGCACGGGGCCGCGATGATCGACGACGGCGGCGACGGCAACTTGCCGTCGCCGCCGTCGCGTTTGTCAGCTGAACTGGGGGCAGAGGTTCTTCCGGGCTGCCTCGTAGGTCAGGCGCGCCTCGTCGGTGCCCTCCATGCCGCCCTGCGTCATCATGTCGACGTAGCCGGACCAGTCCGTCCAGGCGCCGGTGGAGGCGGCGGAGGGCTGGAGCTGGGCGAAGGCGTCGCAGTAGGTGTGGCCGGTGGCCGCGATCGCGGCGCGCTGGGACCGCGGGCTCGAGACGGCCTTGCCGTCCGCGTCGACCACGTCGTCCCAACGAGACTGCGAGCACACCGCTTTCACGAACTCGGCGTCGCCGCCGGCGGGCACGGCGCGGAAGACCTCGCTCGCCTCCAGGCGGGCGATCTGGTCCGCCCGGCCCTCTTCGAACTGCGCCAGCAGGCTCCGGTACTCGTCGTCGGCGTCCTCGACCTGCACCGGTCGCAGCACGTCGACGAGATCCGCCGCGGTCGCGTTGGCGGCGGTCGCGTCCGCGCACGTCGTGGTGCCGCCGGCAGAGGCGTTGGCGGCGGGCTCGGAGTCCGAAGAGCATCCGACGATCGCGACACCCACCACCGCTACGGTTGCGGCGAACGTGCAGGCACGGCGAGCGATTTTCATGATCCTCCGAATGGTGTGAACGGGATTGGGCGACGGGCGCAGCGTTCCGCTCCGTCGGCACGGCGGTGTGCAGTATTGCAGCCGCGCGCGGATTCCGCGTCGGATATCCCACCTCCGCTATAGTTAGGTAGCCCTAACCGTTGGAGGTATCGGCATGACCCGACCGCTCGTCACCCTCACCGTACTGCGCACCGAACGGCTCACCTCGCACCTGGTGCGGGTGCACCTCGGCGACCCCGGCTTCGACGACTTCGTGGCGAACGGCTACACCGACGCCTACGTGAAGCTGGTCTTCGGCACCGACGCAGAGCCCGTGCTGCGCACCTACACCGTCCGCCGTGTGGACGACGAGAAGCGGGAGGTCGCAATCGATTTCGTCGTCCACGGCGACGAGGGGGTGGCCGGGCCGTGGGCGCGGGCGGCGCAGCCGGGTCAGAGCCTGCGGTTGCGCGGTCCGGGCGGCGCGTACGCCCCGAGGGCGGACGCGGACTGGCACCTGATGGCCGGCGACGAGTCCGCGATACCCGCGATCGGCGCGGCACTCGAGGCGCTGCCCGCGTCGGCGGTCGCCAAGGTGTTCGTCGAGGTGGACGGTCCCGACGGAGAACTCGACCTGCCCTCCGCCGCGGATGTCGAGGTCACCTGGGTGCACCGCGGCGCGGCCGCCGACGAGGTGGGTGACGACCGCGCAGGGGACAACGCGCCGCTGGTGGCCGCCGTCCGGCAGGCGCCGTGGCTGCCCGGCCAGCCCCACGTGTTCGTGCACGGCGAGGCGAACGCCGTCATGCACGGCCTGCGAGGCTACATCCGCAAGGAGCGTGGGGTGAGCGCGGAGTGGGCGTCGATCTCGGGATACTGGCGGCGCGGCCGCACCGAGGAGGGCTTCCGGGTCTGGAAGTCCGATCTCGCGAAGACCGAGGGTTAGGAACTTCCCGGGGCAGGGAGTCTCAGGCGAGCGGGGACGCGGCCTCGGCGGCCGACGGCGCGGGTCGGGGCGCGGGTCGGCCGAGGGTCAGCAGCGCCGTCGTCGCGACCGCGCCGCACACGACGATGCTGCTCGCCATCTGCACGGCCGAGCCGCCCACCAGCGGTGAGATCAGCGCGGCCAGGCCGAACTGGCCTGCGCCCATCACGGCCGATCCGGTGCCTGCGGCCTTGGTGACCTGGGCCTGGCTCAGCGCAGTGGCGTTGCCCATGATGAACCCGATGCTGGTGGTGACCAGGAACAGCAGCGGCAGCACCACCGCGGTGTGGGTGCCGCCGAGCGTGACCTCGAGCAGCAGCGCGACGCCGGCGGCGAGCAGCAGCGTGACGCCGAAGGCGAGCAGCTGCCGGGCGTGGAAGCGCCCGATGAGCCGGGTGTTGACGATGCTGCCGCCGACGATGCCGACCGAGTTCACGCCGAAGATCACGGAGAACTGGCCCGGCGACATGCCGAGCACGTCCTGGACCACGAACGGCGACGCCGAGATGTACGAGAACAGGGCGCCGAACCCGAACACGAAGGTGAGCGCGTAGCCGACGTATCGCCGGTTGCCGACCACGTACCGCATGTTGTGCGCGTGCGCGGCCAGCCCGCCGCCGTGCCGCTTCTCCGCCGGGAGCGTCTCGGGAATCAGGGTCAGTACGCCGACCGCCATCGCCACGCCGGCGCCGGTCAGCACCCAGAAGATGCCGCGCCAGCCGATCGGGCCGAGCAGCGCGCCGCCGAGCAGCGGCGCGACCACCGGCGCGACACCGCCGATGATCATCATGACGCTGAAGAGCTTCGCGGCCGCGTCGCCCTTGGCGCGATCGGCAATCACCGCGCGCGCCAACACGATTGCCGCGCCGCCGCTCAGGCCCTGCAGCAGTCGGGCCCCGATCAGCACCTCCGCGGTGGGGGCCAGTGCGCACGCGACGCCGCTGATCGCGAACGCCACGGTGCCGCCGAGCAGCAGCCGTCGTCGGCCCCAGCCGTCCGAGAGCGGCCCGACGACCAGCTGTCCGATGCCGAGACCCGCCATGAACGTCGCGAGGGTGAGCTGCACCGTCTCCGTCGGTGCCCCGAGGTCCTCGCCGAGCGCGGGTAGGCCGGGCAGGTACATGTCGGTGGCGAGGGGTGCGATCGCGGAGAGCAGGGCGAGGGCCAGCAGCATGGGTATCGAAATGGCTCGGGTCACATGCATGAGCCAGCGGCGCGGAGGCTTGATTTATTCCCGTGCGGGAGAGAATCTTCGGGCATGGCTTCCGAGGCACGCGACCACCCCGCAGAGCAGCTGCCGCCCCGGCTGGCAGCACACCTCGACGCCTACTCCGAGCATCTGCGGCTCGAGCGGGACCGCTCCGAGCACACCGTGCGCGCCTACCTGTCCGACGCCCGTTCGCTGCTCGCGCACCTCGTCGCGACCGCGCCGGAGGACGGGATCGAGGACCTGGACCTGCGGGTGCTGCGGTCCTGGCTGTCCGCCCAGGCGGCCGCCGGCGTCGCCCGCAGCACCCTGGCCCGGCGCACTGCCGCCGCGCGCACCTTCACCGCATGGCTGGCCCGCACCCGACGCATCACCCGTGACCCCGGTACCCGGCTGGCCTCGCCCAAGTCGCACCGGACGTTGCCCGCGGTGCTGCGGCAGGAGCAGGCCGAGGATGCGATGCGCGCAGCGGAATCCGGTGCGGCGCAGATGGATCCGGTCGCGGTGCGCGACCGGCTGGTGGTGGAGATGCTGTATGCCACCGGAATCCGGGTGGGGGAGCTGTGTGGCCTGGACCTCGACGACGTCGACCGGGACCGCCGGGTGCTGCGGGTGCTGGGCAAGGGCAACAAGGAACGTTCGGTGCCCTTCGGTGGGCCGGCCGCCGACGCTCTCGACGCCTGGCTGCGGGCGGGCCGGCCGCACCTGGTGCGGGCCGAGTCGGGTCCGGCGCTACTGCTCGGCAAACGCGGTCGACGGCTCGACCAGCGGCAGGCCCGGTCGGTGGTGCACGAGGTGCTCGAGGCCGTTCCCGGGGCGCCGAGCCTCGCCCCCCACGGGCTGCGGCACTCGGCCGCCACGCACCTGCTCGAGGGCGGCGCTGACCTGAGGGTGGTGCAGGAGCTGCTCGGGCACACCAGTCTGGCCACCACCCAGCTGTACACGCACGTCTCGGTGGCGCGCCTGCGGGCCGTGCACGACCAGGCCCACCCCCGCGCCTGACCGGCGGAGCCGTTACCGCAGCGGCTTGAGGCGCACCGGGGTCGCGCGGAGCAGTCCGAGCGGGTCGAGGTAGGTCCGGTCCCGGCGCAGCCCCCAGTGCAGGCAGCCGTCGCACCCGGGGTGGCCGGCCACGAGGGTGCCCAGCACGGTGCCGCGGGTGACCCGTCGGCCCACGGCGACCGCGGCCCGCACCGGCTCGTACGTGGTCCGCAGGCCGCCGGCGTGGTCCACCGACACCACCGGCTTGCCCGCGACCGTCCCGGCGAAGACCACCGTCCCGTCGCCCGCGACGAGCACCGGCCGGCCCGGTTCGCCGACCAGGTCGACGCCTCGGTGTCCGGGCAGCCAGTCGTGCGCGGGCGGGTCGAAACCCCGGCCGAGCGGCGGTCGGGGGTTCAGCGGCCAGCCGAACGCCGCGGCCGCGGGAGCCGGGGGAGGCGCGGCGAGCAGGAGCAGGGCGGCGAGTCTGACGACGGCGAGCAGGCGCATCCCTCCACGCTCGGCCCTCGCGCCCTCCCGCGGAAGCCCGTTCCCGCCTCCTGTGGACCGGCGGAGGTTCCTCCACAGGCCCGCGACCGCCTGGTTATGACCTGCGCGACCCAAGCCGTACACTTGCCACGCGGTCTGTGTTCGCGCAGTCCGACTTCGCGCGTCCGCGCAAGAACATCGGCCCTCGGCTGGTCCTGCACCCGTGCAGGTCCGAGGGTTCTACGGGCGCCAGGGCAGGGGTCACCCGACCGCCTGCGTCAACCGAATGAAAGAGGTACACAGCCATGGCTGTCGTAACCATGAAGCAGATGCTCGACAGTGGTACCCACTTCGGGCACCAGACCCGTCGCTGGAACCCGAAGATGAAGCGTTTCATCTTGACGGACCGCAACGGCATCTACATCATCGACCTGCAGCAGACCCTCACGTACATCGACAAGGCGTACGAGTTCGTCAAGGAGACCGTTGCCCACGGCGGCACCGTCCTCTTCGTCGGCACCAAGAAGCAGGCGCAGGAGTCCATCGCCGCAGAGGCGACCCGCGTCGGCATGCCGTACGTGAACCAGCGCTGGCTCGGTGGCATGCTCACCAACTTCACCACCGTCCACAAGCGTCTGCTGCGCCTCAAGGATCTCGAGGCCATGGAGCAGAGCGGTGGCTTCGAGGGTCGCACCAAGAAGGAAATCCTCATGCTCACGCGTGAGATGACCAAGCTTGACCGCACCCTCGGCGGCATCCGGGACATGGCCAAGGTTCCGTCGGCCATCTGGGTCGTCGACACCAACAAGGAGCACCTCGCGGTCTCCGAGGCGCGCAAGCTGAACATCCCGGTCATCGCGATCCTGGACACCAACTGCGATCCCGACCTGGTCGACTACCCGATCCCGGGTAACGACGACGCGATCCGCTCCGCCGCGCTGCTCACCAAGGTTGTCGCTTCCGCGGTGGCCGAGGGTGTCCAGGCGCGCGCCGGACGCAACGCCGGCGACGACACCAAGCCCGAGGCCGGCGCAGGCGAGCCGCTCGCCGAGTGGGAGCAGGAACTGCTCTCCTCCGCGGCTCCCGCCGCCGATGTCATCACCGAGGGTGGCCCCGAGTCCCCGCGTGAGGCTGTCGCCGAGGCCGAGGAGAAGCTCGCCGAGGCCCCCGCGGAGATCGCGGACGCCGAAAAGCAGGCCTAGTCGATCCGGCCCTGACCCGTCATCTCGTAAAGACTGGGTCAGGGCCGTTTCGCCCCCTGCACCACCTCAGGCATCGAAACTCACTCAAGGAGGCTCGCCCCGATGGCGAACTACACCGCCGCTGACGTGAAGCGGCTCCGCGAGCTCACCGGCTCCGGAATGATGGACTGCAAGAACGCGCTCGTCGAGACCGAAGGCGACTTCGACAAGGCCGTCGAGCTGCTCCGTATCAAGGGCGCCAAGGACGTGGGCAAGCGCGCCGAGCGCACCACGGCCGAGGGCCTGGTCGTCGCCAAGGGCGGCGTCATGCTGGAGATCAACTGCGAGACGGACTTCGTCGCGAAGAACGCCGAGTACCAGGAGATGGCCGAGAAGGTCGTCACCGCCGCCGCCGCCGCCAAGCCGGCCGACCTCGACGCCCTCAAGGCCGTCGCGGTTGACGGCAGCACCGTCGACGAGACCGTCGCCGCCCTCTCGGCCAAGATCGGCGAGAAGCTCGAGGTCCGTCGTGTCGTGTCCTTCGACGGCCCGGTCGCGATCTACCTGCACAAGCGCAGCTCCGACCTGCCCCCCGCCGTGGGCGTGCTGGTCGAGTACACCGGTGAGGGCGAGGCCGCCGAGGCCGCCGCTCGTGCCGCCGCGATGCAGGTCGCCGCACTCAAGGCGAAGTACGTGACCCGCGACGAGGTCCCCGCGGACATCGTCGACGCCGAGCGTCGCATCGCCGAGGAGACGGCCAAGGAGGAGGGCAAGCCCGAGGCTGCGCTCCCCAAGATCGTCGAGGGTCGCGTCAACGGCTTCTACAAGGACGTCGTGCTGACCGAGCAGTCCTCCGTCTCCGACTCGAAGAAGACCGTCAAGGCGCTTCTCGACGAGGCCGGCGTGACCATCACCCGCTTCGCGCGGTTCGAGGTCGGCGCCAGCTAGTTCGGCGCAACAGACGAACGACAGGGCCCCGTCTCCGATTTCGGAGACGGGGCCCTGTCGCGTACGCCACGCCGACCCGACCCGGCAGTGCTGGTCGGGAGCCGATGAGGCAGGATGGACAGGCAATCCGCGACCGATTCGGTCGCGGGTGGCCGATTCATGCTGGCCGCACCATCCACGCGGCACAGAGACCGAGGAGAGCCATGACCGAACCCGCACCAACCGAATCCGCGACCGGACGCGAGGGCTTCTCGCGTGTCCTGCTCAAGCTCGGCGGCGAGATGTTCGGTGGTGGTGGGGTGGGTCTGGACCCGGACGTCGTGCAGACGATCGCCAAGCAGATCGCCGAGGTCGTCGCGACCGGCGTCCAGGTCGCCGTCGTCATCGGTGGCGGCAACTTCTTCCGCGGCGCGGAACTGCAGCAGCGCGGCATGGACCGGGCCCGCTCCGACTACATGGGCATGCTCGGCACCGTGATGAACTGCCTTGCGCTGCAGGACTTCCTGGAAAAGGCCGGCGTCGACACCCGCGTGCAGACGGCCATCACCATGGGACAGGTCGCGGAGCCGTACCTGCCGCTGCGGGCGCGTCGGCACCTGGAGAAGGGCCGCGTCGTGATCTTCGGCGCCGGCATGGGCATGCCCTACTTCTCCACCGACACCACCGCCGCGCAGCGGGCGCTCGAGATCGGCGCCGAGGTGGTGCTGATGGCGAAGGGTGTCGACGGCGTCTACACCGCGGACCCCCGGGTCGACCCGGCCGCCACCATGTACACGGAGATCAGCCACCGCGAGGTCATCGAGCAGGGCCTCAAGGTGGCGGACGCCACCGCGTTCAGCCTGTGCATGGACAACCAGATGCCGATCATGGTCTTCAACCTGCTGACCGAGGGCAACATCGCCCGCGCGGTCGCCGGTGAGAAGATCGGAACACTGGTCAAATCGTGAATTTCGGTGACATCGTGAATGCCACCGCCGTACCCGCCGAGCCTGGAGGAACACCGTGATTGATGAAGCGCTCTTCGATGCCGAGGAGAAGATGGACAAGGCCGTCGCGGTGGCCAAGGACGACCTCGGTGGCATCCGCACCGGCCGCGCCAACCCCGGCATGTTCAACCGCATCGTGATCGACTACTACGGCTCGATCACCCCGATCACCCAGCTCGCGAGTATCAACGTGCCCGAGGCCCGGATGGTCATCATCAAGCCGTACGAGGCCTCGCAGCTGAACGCGATCGAGAACGCGATCCGCAACTCGGACCTCGGGGTGAACCCGTCCAACGACGGCAGCATCATCCGCATCTCGGTCCCGCAGCTCACCGAGGAGCGGCGCCGCGAGCTGGTCAAGCAGTCCAAGGGCAAGGGCGAGGACTCGAAGGTTGCCATCCGCAACATCCGCCGGAAGGCGATGGAGGAGCTGGGTCGCATCCAGAAGGACGGCGAGGCCGGCGAGGACGAGGTCGCCCGCGCCGAGAAGGAGCTCGACAAGACGACCGCCAAGTACGTGGCGAGCATCGACGAGCTGGTCAAGCACAAGGAAGCCGAATTGATGGAGGTCTAGGCACATTGTCCACCGAAGGCTCAGCGCCCGGCGGCTCGGCGGGCGCGGCCACCGCCCCGCCCTCGAAGGCCGGCCGGAACCTGCCGGCCGCCATCGGGGTCGGGGTGGGGCTCGGTGCCCTGCTGATCGCCACCCTGCTCTTCGTTCCCCGGGCCTGGTTCGTCATCGTGGGCGCCGCGATGGCCGTCGCGACCTGGGAGGTCGCCAAGCGGCTGCGTGAGGGCGGCATCCTGGTGCCGCGGATCCCACTGATCCTCGGTGGGCAGGCCATCATCTGGCTCGGCTGGCCCTACGGCGCCACCGGCGTGCTCGCGGGATTCGCGGGCACCGTGCTGGTGTGCATGGTGTGGCGGCTGTTCGACCAGGGCCTCAAGGCCGCCCCGCAGAACTTCCTGCGGGACGTGTCGATCACCGTGTTCGTCGCGGCCTGGATTCCGCTGCTGGCGTCGTTCGCGACGCTGATGGTGCTGCAGGACCACGGACCCGGCCGCATCTTCGTGCTGATGATCGGGGTGGTGTGCTCCGACGTCGGCGGCTACGCGGCCGGCGTGCTGTTCGGCAGGCACCCGATGGTCCCTGCGATCAGCCCCAAGAAGTCCTGGGAGGGCTTCGCCGGCTCGCTGGTGTTCGCCGTGGTCGGCTCGATCCTCACCGTCACTCTCATCCTGGACGCCAGCCCGTTGACCGGCGCCCTGCTGGGCGCGCTTCTGGTGGTGGTCGCGACGCTCGGCGACCTGATCGAGTCGCAGGTCAAGCGCGAGCTCGGGATCAAGGACATGGGCACGCTGCTGCCCGGGCACGGCGGCATCATGGACCGGCTGGACTCGCTGCTGCCGTCCGCGTTCGTGACGTGGCTGGTGCTCACCGCCCTGCTCTGACGCCATGAGACTCGCGCGCGCCGGCTCCAGCCCGATCCCCAGCCCCAACATCTGGCACTGGCCGGAGATCTACGAGGTGGAGAACCGGGCACAGGACGCGGACGGCGCGATCTTCGCGGCGCTGCGGGACGTCGCGGACTGGTCCGGACGCGACGTCCTGGACCTTGGCTGCGGCGCCGGTTTCCACCTGCCGCAGTTCGCGCGCGACGCCCGGTCGGTGACCGGGGTCGAGCCGCACCGCCCGTTGGTGGACCTGACACTGCGTCGGGTCCGCGCCGCCGAGCCGCCCGTCACGGTGCTCGCCGGGTCCGCCGAACGCATCCCGCTGCCCGACGACAGCGTCGATGTGGTGCACGCGCGGACCGCGTACTTCTTCGGCCCCGGCTGCGGCGCCGGGATCGTCGAGTCGATGCGGGTGCTGCGGCCCGGCGGCGTCCTCGCCGTGGTGGACCTCGACGCCACGGTCGGCGGCTACGGCGAGTGGATGCGCGCGGACCTGCCGCACTACGACGCGGCGAAGGTGGAGGCGTTCTTCGCCGCGCAGGGCTTCGGGCTGGTGCGGGTGCGGACCCGCTGGGAGTTCGACAGCCGGGAGGCGATGCGGTCGGTGCTGGGCATCGAGTTCACCGAACGCACCGCGGAGCGGGCCTTCGCTCAGACGCCCGGGCTGGCGCTCGAGGTCGGCTACCGGATCCACACCCGGCGCGCGCCGGTCGGCCTTGTGCTCTGAGCACCGAAGTCCCGAAACCGAACTGGCTGAAGAGAATCTGAGGCCATTGGCCGCGGAAGCCTTGCCTGGTCGTTACTGTTCGCCCTGAACTCCGACGGATCCGTCGAAAGCGTCATAGTGCCAAGGAGTCTGGCGTGAGTGCAGGCAACACCGCAGGGCGGACGGCGCCCGGCAAGGACCCGGCCCTCGCGCCCACCCCGCCGATGGGCTGGAACAGCTGGAACCGTTTCCGTTGCTACGACCTGACCGAGGAGGTCGTCCTCGCGACCGCGGACGCCATGGTCGAGAGCGGGATGCGCGACGCCGGGTACCGGTACCTGGTGGTCGACGACTGCTGGCAGGCCTTCGCCCGCGGCGACGACGGCCGGCTGCGCTCGCACCCCCGACGGTTCCCGAGCGGGATGGCCGCCCTCGGCGAGCACATCCACGCCCGCGGGCTGAGGTTCGGCCTCTACCTGGCGCCCGGGCGCAAGACGTGCGCAATGACCTACGACCGCTACCCGGCCCGCGACATCGGATCCTTCGGGTACGAGCAGCTGGATGCGGACACCCTCGCGGGGTGGGGCGTCGACTACCTCAAGTACGACTGGTGCCGGGCCGGTCGGGGCGGCACCGGACTCGACCACCGGGGGGCCTTCGAGCGGATGGCCGCGGCCCTCGCGGACACCGGCAGGCCGATCGTCTACAGCATCTCCGAGTACGGCCAGACCCGGCCGTGGGAGTGGGCGGGAGAGTACGCGCACCTGTGGCGCACCACCGGGGACATCGGTCCGAGCTGGCGCTCGGTGCTCAGGCTCGTCGACCGTCAGCACGGATTGGCCCGGTACGCGGGTCCCGGCGGATGGAACGACCCCGACATGCTCGAGGTGGGCAACCCCGGGCTCGGTGAGGTGGAGTCCCGCAGCCACCTCATGCTCTGGGCGATGCTGGCGGCGCCGCTGTTCGCGGGAAACGACCTGCGCACCATGACCGAGCAGACGCGCCGGCTGCTCACCCATGCCGGGGTGCTGGCGATCTCCCAGGACGCGCTCGGCAGGCAGGGGGAGCGGGTCGCACGGTTCGGGCGCGTCGAGGTGTGGCGCCGCGAGCTGAGCGGCGGCGTGGCGTACGGGGTGCTCAACCGGGGCCGACGCGAGGTCTCGCTCCAGGTCCGTGACGACGCGCTGGTGCTGCCCGAGGGCAAGGTGTTGTGCCCGCTCGCCGCCGACAGCGTCGACGTCTGGACCGGGCACCCGGTCCGCGACCGGAAAGGCATGTGGCCGCTGCAGTCTCGTGAGATGGTGCTGGTTCGTTCCCCGTCCGGATGACGCGGGCACACCGTCGCCCGAAGGGATCCCCGATGTCCGTTTCGCCGCCCGAGTCCGTCGCGCCCACCGCGCCGCAGCGCGTCGCGGCACCGACCACGCGGGCGTCACGCGGGTGGATCACGATGTTCACCCTCGCCTACGTGGGCATCAACATCGCGTGGTCGGGACCGACGCAGGTGCTGATGTCGCCGCAGGTGGAGCGGCTGACAGACGGTGCGCCGTGGTTCTTCTCTGCCACCAGCAAGGAGACCAACCTCGCCGTCATCGGCTTCGTCGCGGGCATCTTCGCGCTGCTGTCGACGCCGCTGTGGGGCGCCCTGTCCGATCGCACGGCCTCCCGCTGGGGTCGGCGCACGCCGTGGATGGCCGGGGGAATGGTGGTGGTGGCGGCCGGGCTGGTTGCCACCGGGTTCGCGCAGTCGCTGCCGGCGGTGTTGCTCAGCTGGGTCGCGATGCAGACCGCGATCAACGCGGTCATCTCGCCGCTGTCGGCCTCGGTGCCGGACCACGTGCCCGTCGCCCAGCGCGGCGTGGTCTCCGGCTGGTACGGATTCGCCTACACCCTCGCCGTCGTCACCGGCACCGCTCTCGGCACCGTCGCGACCGCGGTGTGGGCGGGACCGCTGGGGATCACGGTGGGGTACCTGCTGTGCGCGGCCACCTGCGTCCTGGCGATGCTGCCGTTCGTCTTCTCGCGCTGGGAGACGCCGCTCGCCCCGGTCGACAGGCCGCCGTTCCGGTTCGCCGAGTTGCTCGCCTGCTACTGGGTGGACGTGCGCCGGTACCCGGACTTCGGCTGGGCCTGGCTGACCCGGTTCCTCGCCACCCTGAGCACCGCGACGGCGCTGTTCTACCTCTTCTACTACCTACAGGACGAGGTGGGACTGACCCGCGACGACGCGGCGACCGGCGGCGGGCTCCGGGTCAGCGACGGGGTGCTGGTCCTCACCGTCGTCTACGCGTTGTCGGTCTTCGTCACGGTGGTGCTGGCCGGTGTCATCTCCGACCGCGTCGGGCGGCGCCGGGTCTTCGTGTCGGCGTCGGCCCTCTTCATCTCGGTCGCGACGCTGCTGATGGCCTTCGTCCCGAGCTTCCCGGTGACGGTGCTGGCGGCGGTGATCCTCGGGCTCGGCACCGGGGTGTTCACATCGGTCGACTTCGCCCTGGTGACGGAGGTGCTGCCGGCGGCCGAGAGCAACGGCAAGGACATCGGCATCATCAACCTGGCGATCGCGCTGCCGAACGTGCTCTCGCCGGTGGTCGCGGCGGTCATGGTGAACTCCCTCGGCGGCTACACCGGCCTGTACCTGCTCTCCGGGGCGCTGTCGGTGCTCGCCGGGGTGCTCGTCTACCGGATCAAGGGCGTCGCCTGAGCCCGGTCACACCAGTTCGGGGTCGGTGGTCAGCTCCACGTTCACCCACAGGTCGTACGGCAGTTCCCGCAGCCGCCCGATCAGGGCGCGGCGCACCGCGTCCTCGTCCGTGATCTCCCACAGGCCGGGCGGGTCGAGGAAGACCACCTCGACGTACATCTTGCGGCCGACCTTACTGATCGAGGTCTCCGGCTCGGGCAGGTCGAACGTCGCGCGGACCTCGGCGATCGCGCGGTGCACGGGTTCCTGCACGGCGTCCGTCGGTGCGCCCTCGAGGATCTCGACCATCGCCGACCGCAGCATCGTGACCGGCTGGGGCAGCAGCAGCGCGCAGGTGACCAACACCAGCACCGAGTCGACGTAGCGGTCCGCGGAGGTCCAGGAGGTGTACCGCAGGGCCAGCACGACGACGCCGCCGACGGCGATCACCGCGCTGAACACCGTCCCGGACAGCCACTGGCGGGACTCCGCGGCGAGCAGGTCGGACCCGCGGGCCGCGGCGCGGACGTAGAGGTACGCGGCCGCCGACAGCGCGGCGCTGACCAGGCCGTAGCCGAGCAGGGAGCCGCCGGCGACCTCGCCGCCCCCGTCGAGGATCACCCGGACCGCCTCGGCCGCGGCGTAGGCGAGGGTGCCGAACAGGGCCAGGCCCTGCACCACCACGACCACCGGCGTGAGCGCCTCCCGGCCGAACGGGTAGCGGGCCGTCGGACCTGAGGCCGCCACCCGGGACGTCACCAGCGACAGCCAGGTCAGCGCCATCCCGATCAGGGCGTAGGCGCCGTCGAGGAGGATGACCTGCGAGCCGGAGACCAGGCCCCAGCAGACGGCGAGGGCGGCGAGGACGGCGGACGCGGCCAGGCAGACCCGCAGGACCGACTGTTCCCGCCGCGCAGCGTCGGAGGTGGGTGCCAACGGTCAGCGCGCCGAGGCGCGGGACCGTTTGGCGACGCGGCGGATCTGCACGATCCGGACCCCGCCGGCGAGGGCCATGATCAGCGCGCCCGCGATGGCGGCGAGCAGCAGGCTGACGCCGAGCGGCAGCGAGAACTCCCACACGAACACGTTGAGCGTCACCTGGTCGAGGTTCTGCAGGATGAACACCAGCAGCAGCACCAGCACCAGTGCGCCGATCACCAGGCCGGTCCAGGTGGCGGCGGCCTTGGTGTGCCCCAGGCTCGTGTGGCGGTCGAGCGCGGCCTGTTCGGGCGTCACGGCGGGCTCCCGCTCCGCTGCCTGCTCGGGCGTCACCGGCGACGGCTCGCGCGGTTCGCCGGTCGGGCCGGGGCGGGGTTCCGGGATGGGTCCGTCGGTCTGGGCCATGCGCTCATCATCACGCACCGGATGTGTGATTGCACGCTCATCTCGCCGGGAATTCGCATGTCGCGGCCGGGGGATGGGACACTGGGAGGCACTATGTCTGTTCCAGTCCCGCTCGTGTTCAATGCCCCGCGCCGAGGCATGCCGCCCACGCATCTCGCCGACCTCGACGAGGAGGGTCGCCGCGAGGCCGTCAAGGAACTCGGACTGCCCGCATTCCGCGCCGACCAGCTGGCCCGCCAGTACTACGCCAGGCTGGAGGCGGACGCGGAGAAGATGACCGACCTGCCCGCCGCCGTGCGGGAGAAGGTCGGGTCTGCGCTGTTCCCGACGCTGCTCACCCCGGTCAAGCACGTCGCCTGCGACGACGGGACCACCCGCAAGACGTTGTGGAAGGCGAACGACGGCACGCTGCTCGAGAGCGTCCTGATGCGCTACCCGGACCGTGCGACGCTGTGCATCTCCAGCCAGGCCGGCTGCGGCATGGCCTGCCCGTTCTGCGCGACCGGTCAGGCCGGCCTGACCCGGAACCTGTCCACCGCGGAGATCGTCGACCAGGTGCGCGCGGCGGCCGCCGCGATGCGGGACGGCGAGGTGGCCGGCGGCGAGGGACGGCTGTCCAACGTGGTCTTCATGGGCATGGGCGAGCCGCTGGCCAACTACAAGCGGGTGGTGGCCGCGGTGCGCCGGATCACCTCGCCCGCGCCCGAGGGCCTCGGGCTCTCGCAGCGCTCGGTCACCGTCTCCACGGTGGGCCTGGCGCCCGCGATCCGGAAGCTGGCCGACGAGGGCCTGTCGGTGACGCTCGCGGTGTCGCTGCACACCCCGGACGACGAGCTGCGCGACACCCTGGTCCCGGTGAACAACCGGTGGACCGTCGCCGAGGTGCTCGACGCGGCGAAGTACTACGCCGACCAGACCGGCCGCCGGGTGTCGATCGAGTACGCGCTGATCCGGGACATCAACGACCAGGGGTGGCGCGCCGACCTGCTCGGCAAGAAGCTGCACAAGGCGCTGGGCTCGCGGGTGCACGTGAACCTCATCCCGTTGAACCCGACGCCGGGCAGCAAGTGGGACGCCAGCCCCAAGGACGTCGAGCGTGAGTTCGTGCGCCGGGTCATCGCGCAGGGAGTCTCCTGCACCGTCCGCGACACCCGCGGCCAGGAGATCGCCGCCGCCTGCGGGCAGCTCGCCGCCGAGAACTGACGCTCGCCTCACCCGTCATACGACAACTGCGGCCGCGCGGCTCCCCGAGGGGAGCGGCGCGGCCGCAGTCGTCGGCGTGGGTGGCTAGCGCGGCTTGCGGCGCTGGATCATGTCGCGCACCAGCAGGAACACCATGAAGCCGGCAATGCCGACGAGCCACAGGTCTTCTACCTTGCCCTCGTGGTTGCCGATCATGTAGACGAGCAGGAATGCGGCGAAGAACCAGCCGAGGAAACGGAAGAGGCGCGGGGCCTCGCCGCTCCAACCCCAGGCTGCGGACGGAACTTCTGCGGTGTCGACGTGTGCGGCGACGAGGGGCTCGTTGACGCTGGGGTCCAGCTCGGTGGCGGCCACGGTCGATCCTCCTGATCGTACGGGTGTGCGTGTGTGCATATCGTGGCATACGACCGGGCGTCGTACCTAGCTGGGTCAGACCTTCTTGACCACACTGGACTTGAGCTGCATCGGACCGATGCCGTCGACCTTGCAGTCGATGTCGTGATCGCCGACGCCGTTCACCAGGCGGATGTTGCGCACCTTGGTGCCCGCCTTGATGCCGGTCGGGCTGCCCTTGACCTTGAGGGTCTTGACCACGGTGACCGTGTCGCCGTCGGCGAGGACGTTGCCCACCGCGTCGCGGACCACCCCGTCGCCGGCGTCGTCCGTGGCGTCGGCGACGGCGGCCGCCCACTCGTGCGCGCACTCCGGGCAGACCAGCAGGGCCCCCACCTCGTAGGTGTACTCGCAGGAGCACCGGGGGCAGGGCGGCAGGGTCTCGTCCATGCGGGTCATCGTAGGGGAGGCGGCGGGGGGAGAGGTCGCACCGAAGCGCTCCCCGCCGACGTGGGTGGGGAATCCTGTGCGCACCTGTGTAATTCTCTCAGGCTCCGTCAGGAACAATGGACGCGTGGCTGACAACCAACCGACTCGCGTCCTGCTGCTGGGCAGCACCGGCTCCATCGGCACCCAGGCTCTCGAGGTGATCGCCGCCAACCCCGACAAGTTCGAGGTGGTCGGTCTCGCCGCGGGCGGCGGCAACATCGACCTGCTGGCCGCGCAGATCCGCGCCACCGGCGTCACCCGGGTGGCCGTCGCCGACCCGGCCGCCGCCGCGCGGCTCGACCTGCCCGGGGTGCTCAGCGGCCCCGACGCGGTCACCGAACTGGTACGCGAGACGCCGGCCGACGTGGTGCTCAACGCGCTGGTCGGCTCCCTCGGCCTCGCGCCGACCCTGGCCGCCCTCGCCTCCGGTGCCCGGCTCGCGCTGGCGAACAAGGAGTCGTTGGTCGCGGGCGGTCCGTTGGTGACGGCCGCCGCGGCGCCCGGGCAGATCGTGCCGGTGGACTCCGAGCACTCGGCGCTCGCGCAGTGCCTGCGCGGCGGTCGTGCCGACGAGGTGGACCGGCTGGTGCTCACCGCCTCCGGCGGACCGTTCCGCGGCTGGACCGCCGACGCGCTCGAGGCCGTCACCCCCGAGCAGGCCGGGGCGCACCCGACCTGGTCGATGGGCCCGATGAACACGCTGAACTCCGCCACCCTGGTCAACAAGGGGCTCGAGCTGATCGAGACGCACCTGCTGTTCGGCATCGACTACGACCGCATCGACGTCACCGTGCACCCGCAGTCGATCGTGCACTCGATGGCGACCTTCACCGACGGCTCCACCCTGGCGCAGGCCAGCCCGCCGGACATGAAGCTGCCGATCGCGCTCGCCCTGGGCTGGCCGGACCGGGTGCCCGGCGCGGCCGCGGCCTGCGACTTCTCCACCGCGGCGACCTGGACGTTCGAACCCCTGGACGCCACGGTCTTCCCGGCCGTCGACCTGGCCCGCGCCGCGGGCAAGGCCGGGGGCTGCCTGACCGCGGTGTACAACGCCGCCAACGAGGTCGCGGCCCAGTACTTCCTGGACGGCGCGCTGCGGTTCCCGGCGATCGTGCGCACGGTCGAACGCGTTCTCGCAGGTGGCGACGGGTGGAGCGCCGCACCGGCTACCGTGGACGACGTGCTCGCCGCGGACGGCTGGGCGCGGGCGCGGGCACACGAGCTCGTCGAGCAGGAGGGCTAGACCACAGATGGTGTTCGTACTGGGAGTGGTGCTGTTCGCACTCGGCATCACCGTCTCCATCGCGCTGCACGAGGCCGGCCACATGTGGACCGCCCGCGCGCTGGGGATGAAGGTGCGTCGCTACTACATCGGCTTCGGGCCGAAGATCTTCTCCTTCCGGCGAGGGGAGACCGAGTACGGGCTCAAGGCCATCCCGGCGGGCGGGTTCTGCGACATCGCGGGCATGACCATGCACGACGAGCTCGCCCCCGACGAGGTCGACCGGGCGATGTACAAGCAGAAGACGTGGAAGCGGCTGGTCGTCATGTCCGGCGGCATCGTGATGAACTTCGTGTTCGGCACCGTGCTGGTCTTCGTGCTGGCGATGGGCTGGGGCCTGCCGAACCCCGAGACGCGGGCCGTCGTGGACGGCGTCACCTGTGTCTCTCCCAGCCAGGGCCCCGGACCCGACTTCGCGCTCGCGGAGTGTGACGGGGTCGGACCGGCGCAGGCCGCGGGCATCGAACCGGGCGACGTCGTGATCGCCGTGAACGGGACACCCACTTCCACCTTCCGGGACGTGGTGCTGGCGACCCAGCCGCTGACCGGGACCGCTGAGTTCACCGTCGACCGCGACGGGCGGACGGTCAGCGTCCCGGTGCAGGTCCAGCAGGCCCAGCGCTGGGTCAACGACCCGGAGTCGACCGAGGCCGCGCCCCGGCCGCCGATCTCCCAGGAGGTCGGCGCGATCGGCATCAAGGCGCCGCCGCCACTGGTGAAGTACTCCGCGGTGGCGGCCGTCCCGGCTGTCGCGGACTTCACCGGCGACATCTTCGCGCGCAGCGTGGAGGGCCTGGTGCAGATGCCGAGCAAGGTCGTCGACCTCTGGCACGCCGTCACCGGCGGCGAGCGCGGACTCGACACCCCGGTGAGCGTGGTCGGCGCCTCGGTGATCGGCGGCCAGGCCGCCGAGGCCAGCAACTGGGAGACCTTCGTCCTGCTGCTGGCGACGCTGAACTTCTTCCTCGGCATCTTCAACCTGGTGCCGCTGCTCCCGCTCGACGGCGGGCACATGGCGGTCGCGATCTACGAGAAGATCCGCAACGCGTTCCGGTTCCGCCGTGGGCTGCCCGCGGGCGGGCCGGTGGACTACGCGAAACTGATGCCGCTGACCTACGTGGTCATCGTCCTCGGCGGCGCATTCATGCTGCTCACGCTCACCGCGGACATCGTCAACCCGATCAAGATCTTCTGACAAGAAGACTAGACTTTTCCTGTAGCGACGAAAGAAGGCACACCCCGTGACTAGCCCCGTTGGACTGGGCATGCCCGCCGGCCCGGCCGCAGTGCTCGCGCCCCGCCGCCAGACCCGCCAGCTCAAGGTCGGCAACGTCGGCGTCGGCAGCGATTCGCCGGTTTCGGTGCAGTCGATGTGCACCACCAAGACTCACGACATCAACGCGACCCTGCAGCAGATCGCCGAGCTCACCGCGTCGGGCTGCGACATCGTCCGCGTCGCGTGCCCCCGCCAGGAGGACGCCGACGCGCTCGCGACCATCGCGAAGAAGAGCCAGATCCCGGTCATCGCGGACATCCACTTCCAGCCGCGCTACATCTTCGCGGCCATCGACGCCGGCTGCGCCGCGGTGCGGGTGAACCCCGGCAACATCAAGGAGTTCGACGGCCGGGTCGCGGAGGTCGCGAAGGCGGCGGGCGACGCGGGCATCCCGATCCGCATCGGCGTCAACGCCGGCTCGCTGGACCCGCGGCTGATGGCCAAGTACGGCAAGGCCACCCCGGAGGCGCTGGTCGAGTCCGCGCTGTGGGAGGCCGGCCTGTTCGAGGAGTACGGCTTCGGTGACATCAAGATCTCCGTCAAGCACAACGACCCGGTGGTCATGGTCGAGGCGTACCGCCAGCTGGCCGCCAAGTGCGACTACCCGCTGCACCTCGGGGTGACCGAGGCGGGTCCGGCGTTCCAGGGCACCATCAAGTCCGCGGTCGCCTTCGGGGCACTGCTGGCCGAGGGCATCGGCGACACCATCCGCGTCTCGCTCTCCGCGCCGCCCGCCGAGGAGATCAAGGTCGGCACCCAGATCCTCCAGTCGCTGAATCTGCGGCCGCGCAAGCTCGAGATCGTCTCCTGCCCGTCCTGCGGGCGGGCGCAGGTGGACGTCTACACCCTCGCCGACGAGGTGACGGCCGGGCTCGAGGGCATGGACATCCCGCTGCGCGTCGCCGTGATGGGCTGCGTCGTCAACGGTCCGGGTGAGGCCCGCGAGGCGGACCTCGGCGTCGCGTCCGGCAACGGCAAGGGACAGATCTTCGTCAAGGGCAAGGTCATCAAGACGGTGCCCGAGGCGAAGATCGTGGAGACGCTGATCGAGGAGGCGATGCGCATTGCCGAGGAAATGGGTGACGGTTCCGACTCGGGTACGCCGGTCGTGACCGTCAGCTAGGACAGCACCGTATGGTGGGCGTCACACGTCCACTCGATTTTTCCGACGGACCCGGGGGTGACTGGGTGCTCAAACTGCTCGGTGCCAGGCAGCTCGGCACGCGGGACCGCGCCGACGTGCTGCAGGTGCTCGACGCCGACCCGATCGCGACGTGCATGGTCGCGGCTCGGGTGCAGGACCTCGGCGTGGAGCCGCGCGCCATCAACGGGGAGCTGTGGAGCCGTGGCGGGCCCGCGGAGTCGCTGTGCTTCTCCGGCGCGAACCTGGTGCCGCTGCGCGGCAACCTGAGCGACCTGCGGGCGTTCGCCGACCGCGCCTGCCGGGTGCCGCGGATGTGTTCCTCGCTGGTCGGCCGCGCCGAGCTGACGATGCCGCTGTGGGAGATGCTCGAGGCGGACTGGGGCCCGGCCCGGGAGGTTCGCGCCGAGCAGCCACTGCTCGCACTGGCGGGGCCGCCGGCGATCGCGCCGGACCCGCGGGTGCGGCTGGTGCGGATGGACGAGCTCGACGCCTACCTGGTGGCCGCCGTCGCGATGTTCATCGAGGAGGTCGGCATCGATCCCCGCGCCAGCGACGGCGGCCGCGGCTACCGTCGCCGGGTCGCCGGGCTGATCGCGTCCGGGCGGGCGTGGGCCCGGTTCGAGGGCGGCAAGGTGATCTTCAAGGCCGAGGTCGGGTCGATGTCCGCGCAGGTCGGCCAGATCCAGGGCGTGTGGGTGCATCCGCGGTTCCGCGGTCAGGGGTTCGGCGGCGCGGGCACCGCGGCGGTCGCGCAGGCCGTCGTCGACTCGGGTCGGATCGCGAGCCTGTACGTGAACAGCTTCAACCGGGCGGCCCGGCAGACCTACGACCGGGTCGGGTTCAGCCAGGTGGCCACGTTCGCCACCATCCTGATGGACTGACGCCGCCCGGCCCGGGCGGCGGGGTCCTCCGGTGACGGGCCATGCGCGCCTTGCCCTGTCGCCGTCGGCCCACCCCTAGGATGGGCACCGATGATCTCCCGAGCCGTCCGCCGCCGCCTCCGTCCGCCCGTCGTCCTGGTCGTGACGGGGGCCCTTGCCGTCGGCCTCGCAGCCTGCACGCCCAAGCCGGCCGGGCCCGAACCGGTGGCACAGCAGTTCCTCACCGCCGTCGCGGAACGCGACACCGGCCGCGCGGCGGACCTCTCCGACCGTCCGGACGCCGCGCAGGCGGCCCTCGACTCGGCATGGGAGAACCTGCAGGCGGAATCGCTCACCGCGTCGACCGGGACCGTCCGGGTGAACGGGGACACCGCCACCGTCGGCTACACCTACGAGTGGCACCTGCCCAAGGAGCGGGTCTGGACCTACACCGGCGAACTGCAGATGGGCCGCCGGGACGGGCAGTGGGGGGTGCGTTGGAGCGCGACCGACATTCACCCGAAACTGGGCGACACCCAGACGATGTCGCTGCGGGCCACCCCGGCGCCGCGGGCCCGGGTCAACGAGCGGGCGGGCTCGGACGTGCTGGTGCCCGGCACGACCACGCGGATCGGTTTCAACCCACGGGAGGCCGGCGACGTGGGCTCGGTCGGGGCCGCGCTGGCGGCGACGCTCGCGCCGTTCGACAAGACCCTCACCGCCCAGTCGCTGGTCGAGTCGGCGACCGCGGTCAAGGGGGTCTACCCGGTGATGACCCTGCGTCAGGACGACTACGAGTCCGTCGCGGCGACGCTGGCCGGGATGCCGGGCGTCTCGGTGGTCGAGGAGGCGGACCTGGTCGCCACCGACCGGACGTTCGCGCCCGACCTGATCGGCCAGGTCAAGAAGCGGGTGATCGACGAGGTGGACGGCAAGGCCGGCTGGAGCGTCGTCACCGTGAACAAGAACGGCGTCGACATCGACGTGCTCACCGAGAGCAAACCCCAACCGGTGCCTTCGTTTTCGGTGACCCTGGACCGTCCCGTCCAGGTGGCCGCGCAGAACGCCGTCGACGCCCGGCCCGACCAGGCGATGATGGTGGTGATGCAGCCCTCGACCGGCGCGATCCTGGCGGTCGCGCAGAACAAGGCCGCCGACCGCGACGGGCCGGTGGCGTCGACGGGCCTGTACCCGCCGGGCTCCACCTTCAAGATCATCACCGCGGGCGCGGCGATCGACAACGGACTGGCCCAGCCCGGCAGCATGGTCGGCTGCCCGGGCCGGATCGAGATCGGCGAGCGAACGGTGCCCAACTACAACGAGTTTGCGCTGGGCACGGTGTCGATGAGCACGGCGTTCGCGCGGTCCTGCAACACCACCTTCGCGAAGCTGGCGAGCGAGATGACGCCCGACGCGTTGACGGTGGCCGCCGCGAAGTTCGGCGTCGGCCCCGACTACACCGTCGCCGGGCTGCCCACCGACTCCGGTTCGGTGCCGCCGGCCTCGGACCTGGTGCAGCGCACCGAGGACGGCTTCGGCCAGGGCAAGGTGGTGGTGAGCACCTTCGGGATGGCGCTGGCGGCGTCCACCGTCGCGCACGGGTCGACGCCGGTGCCGCAGTTGATCGTCGGCGAGGAGACCACGATCTCCGGGGCGCACCCGGAGATCAGCCCCGCGATGGTCGACGGTCTGCGCGGGATGATGCGTGAGGTGGTCACCAGCGGCACCGCCGAGCGGATCGCCGACCAGGGCGAGGTGTACGGCAAGACGGGGGAGGCAGAGGTCGACGGCGGCTCGCACGCCTGGTTCGTCGGCTACCGGGGCGATCTCGCTTTCGCGACGCTGGTGGTGCGGGGCGGCAGCTCCGACAACGCGGTCGCGGTGACCCGGGACATGCTCGCGGCGCTGCCGGACGGGTACTGAACGAAACCCGTTCGACCGGAAGGGCATCGAGGGCCACACTGGTGACCGTGTCCGTTGGTCTGAAACCCCTGGCAGAGTCGTTCCGCGCGCTCGCGTGCTCCTCGCCGTGGCGCTGGTCCACGCTCGAGTTCGAGCTGGACCGGTCGGGCGAGGTCGAGCACGCGTGGATCCGGCGACCGGATCGTCTGCGGGTGGAGGACCGGTCGGGTGCGGTGTTGTACACCACCGTCGGCGTCGCCGGCGGTGCGATACTCCGATGGTGGCGGCGAGCGCGTCTCGCGAGTCTGGCCGACGGACGTCGAACCCCTGTACAGCGCAGACGGTTTGGTCCTCGAGCGACCCGACGGAGTCGGCATCGACTACGACGAGCCGTTCCACGACGACTACTTCTGGGTCGCACTGCTCGATCCCGCGGAACTGGCGGCGGGCGTCGAGATACGTGAGGTGAACGCGGTGGAGCATTACGGCAGACCCGCGTGGGAGGCGACGGTGCGGCCGACGGGGGAGTACGAGCCGCGGTGCTCGTGCTGCTCGCTGCTCTGCGGCGACGGCGAACCGGGCCCCGGCCCGTGGCCGCCGACAGCCGAGTCGGTGGTCCGACTCGACGTGCAGACCGGGGTGTGCGTGTCGGTCCGGCACGTCGGCGGTGCCGGTGCCGGCCCCCAGCGGGCGGACATGCGGATCGCGGCTGTCGATGCGCCGATGGCCGACGAGTTGTTTCGTGCCGATCACAATGGTGCGGCAGGTTCGTGCCGATAGGTCTGCACGTCTGGAAGGTGGGGCGAGGCTTTGGCTGACGATCTTCGTCGCGACGACGGTCCGGACGTCGACTGGTTCTGGGACGTTGTCGAGGAGTCCTCGCGGAGCCGCGACCGCCTTCGCGAAATTCTTGGACGCCTGCCGAAGGACGCCGTCTACAAGTTCCAAGATCTGTTCTTGGACTTCGCCGCCGAGCTACAGGACGAGCCGTACCGATCCTGTCTCGGGCCCGACGAGTCTGAGGATGGCCTGGAAGATGCAGCGCAGTGGGTCGTCAGCCAGGGACGCGTGAGGTACGAAGCGGTTCTCACAGAGCCAAGCCGGATGCCATCACACATCGACGGCGGTGATCCAGCCAACCTTGGCGGGCTCGCTTACGAGGTCTACTACGACCGGTTCGGGGAGCCCCTGGACCTGATCTAGGGCATGTCTGACAAAGGTCGGGTCGGTAGCCGAGCCGGGCCGAGGCTGTGCAGGATTCCTGTCCGCCGAGGCAGCGGTTTGGTCCGCACTACCCGCCCGCGGGGATCAGGTCGGCGGGCTTCATCGTCAGCGGGTCGACCGCGTCGCGCAGCTGTGTTCGCACGCTCTCGATTTCGGCGTCGGACAACCCACCTGCACGCAGGTATCCAGCCGCGCCGCCGTGCACTCGGTCAAGCCACTCCATAGCCGTCTCGATCGCATCGGCTGGCGACTCCGTCGCCAGGGCGCGAAGTCTCGGCACAGCAGGAATGCCCAAGGACGTGATGAGGCCGAGCAACTGCTCGGCGAACGGGCCCGCCAAGTTCTCGCCCGTACGCGTGTAGTCCTCGACGATCGCCCGCCGCTCGACATCGGCGAGCATCAGCAGAATCGCCGATACCAACCCAGTCCGGTCCTTTCCCGCAGTGCAGTGGAAGAGCACGCCGGGAGGAGACCCGTCAGCAGGAGTGACGATGCTCCTCGCTGCGGTCGCGAACGCGGCAGCACTGTTCTCGAGAATCGTCACGTAGAGATCACTCAGCAGGGGAACCTGGTCGACGATGTTCTGGATCTGATCGTGCGCCAGCGACCCACTGCGCCCATCGGAGGGAAGTAGTTGCTGCACAAGCTCGTCCATGGCCCCGCCCTGAACGGGCAGCGAGATGAACCGGACGGAACCATCCGTAGGAAGCGCATCCGGTGCCCGGCGCCGCTCTCCCTCGGTCCGCAGATCCACAACCGTCCCGATCCCCAACGACGCCAACTGCTCAACTCCCACCGGGGTGAGCGAACTCAACGCGTCGGAGCGATACAGCACCCCAGCACGCACCGTGCCGCCACCCACGAGCGGTAGCCCCGCAAGACCGCGCGCGTTGTGTGTTACCTCGAGCATCGTGGATAGATCCATCCGAACTGCTCCTCACCTTGACGTCGAGTGAATCTGGATGAGCCGACAACGATGCAAATTTACGGGGGAGGACCACAGAACGGGTGAAACTGGATATCCACCACGAACGGTGCGCACCCGGCTCTGCTCAGCCCGACGAACGAACTCAGAGACGAACAAACTCGGAGGCGTCAAGCTGCATGTCCTTACCAAGGCGGAGCTGCTCCGAGATCTCATCGCCTCGACCTCAGCGATGTGGGGCTCGGGCCGGACGAGGCTCTGCGATCACGGAGAAGCTGCCAACGCTCGCATCTCGCGCGCTCTCCGCGCCGACTGTCTACTGGATCGTCGGCGTCATCCTCGGTTACTGCGCATCCGAGCGAATGAGCTGGAACCCGACGTGCAGGGCGGAGCGCCGGGGGTGCTACCCGCCGACGTACACGCGGGCGTCGATGACGCGCAGGTCCTTTCGGTTCAGGTAGGCGAACAGCACGGCATGGCGACCGTCGACGGTGCACGACGCGGTGACCGTGTCGCCGGCGGCGATGGTCTTCGTCAGGTCGGTGACGGTGCGGCCGCCGAGCATCCGCAACGCCTCGCCGTTGCCGCTCGCCGCGGACTCGACGAACCGCTGCACCGCGCGCTTGCCGGGAGCGCCGACGCTGCGGACGGCGGCGCCGAATGCGAGCGAGCCGCCGAGGCCCTGCAGTCGGAGCATCCGCGCGCCCATCCCGGCGCCGACCCGGAGCTTCGCCGGCGACACCCCGGCCACCTGTGCGAACATCGGTCCGACCTCCCAGTGCGCCGCGATCCGGCGGATCCGCGGCGCGCCGTCGTCGACGGTGGCCTCGTACAGCAGGTGCATCGGGGCCTTCGCCGTGACGTCGCCGGACAGCCGGGTCTCGATGGTCACGTCGCGGACCACGTTCAGCCCGTCGACGATGTCCTCGCGCTCGACGTGGAAGCGGATGTCGTTGGGGGCGATGAAGGTTTCCCAGAATCGGGCCAGGGGTGCGTTGCCGCGCTCGCCGCTGCGGCGGTCGTTGAGCCCGCCGTGCACGGGCCGCCCGCCGACCGGGTCCTCGACCACGTGGCGGTACGCGAAGAGGTCGAGCCAGGCCTGCTTGTCGTGTGCGGCGACCGCGGCGGGAGAGGCGTGGGCCAGCGCCAGCAGGGTGTCGGTGGTCGCGGTCATGGCTCTCCCGTGGTCGGTGATGTCGGTTCCACGGAGTATGCCAGGAATGCTAGAACGTGTTCCAGAATTAGCGACTGCCGAGGTTGCCGTGCTCAGTTCATCGGCCCGGGCGGGACGCCCTCCTCGCCGAGGAACTCCGGGTGCAGTTCCGCCTTCACCCCAAGGCGCTTGTTGACGGCCACCGTCACGAACCACAGCACCACGCCGATGGCGAGCAGCACACCGGCGATCTTGTACTGCACCGGGTCACGATCGGTGAGCGGGGTGGCGAGGAACGCGCAGCTGACCGCGCCGACGATCGGCAGCACCGTGGGCGCACGGAAGTGCTTGTGTTCTACCACGTCCCGACGGAGCACCAGCACCGCGACGTTGACCACGGTGAACACGCAGAGCAGCAGCAGCGCGGTGGTACCGCCGAGCTGGGGCACCTCGCCGACCACGGTGATGAGCCCGAGTGCCAGCACCGTCGTGAAGCCGATCGCGACGTACGGGGTGCGTCGCGACGGGTGCACGCGGCCGAGTGCGTAGGGCAGCACATGCTGGCGGGCCATGCCGTAGAGCAGGCGGCTGGCCATCAGCATGTTGATCAGCGCGGAGTTGGCGACCGCGAACATGGTGATGAACGCGAAGATCCCCAGCGGGAATCCCGGCGCGCCCGCCTCGACCACCTTCAGCAGCGGGGTGTCGCCCTCGCCGAGTTCGTTGATCGGCACCAAGGCGACCGCGGTCACGGACACCAGGACGTAGATCAGGCCCGTCGAGACGAGGCCGATCAGCAGCACCTTGGGGAAGATCCGGGTCGGGTCCTTGCACTCCTCGGCCATGTTGACCGAGTCCTCGAATCCGACCATGGCGTAGAAGGCCAGCGTGGTGGCGGCGATCACCCCGCCGAGTGCCGACCGGTCCCCGGTGTCGAAGGTGGCGGCGCGGGAGAAGTCGCCCTCGCCGACGCCGAGTGCCCACATGCCGATGAAGATCACGATCAGCAGGCCTGACAGCTCGACGCAGGTGAGCACCACGTTGAGCTTCACCGACTCGCTGACCCCGCGGAAGTTCACCGCCGCGACCGCGAGCATGAAGACGATGCCGATGATCGTGATGCCGGCGCCGGTGCGCACGTCCCAGTCGAAGGCCTCGGCGAAGTTGGAGGCGAACGCCCGCGACGCCGTCGACGCCGAGGTGATGCCCGAGCACATCACGGCGAACGTCACCATGAAGGTGAAGAACTGGATGCCGAAGGCCTTGTGGGTGTACAGCGCGGCCCCCGCCGCCTGCGGGTACTTCGTCACGAGTTCGAGGTAGCTGAACGCGGTGATCAGGGCGACCAGGAAGGCCACCAGGAACGGCAGCCACACCACGCCGCCCACGTCGTTGGCGACCTGGCCGGTGAGGGCGTAGATGCCGGTGCCGAGGATGTCGCCGACGATGAAAAGCAACAGCAGCCACGGACCCATCACGCGTCGGAGGGTGGGTTCGTGCGTGCCGGCGTCCTCGGTTGGTCGCGGAGTGGTCACGTCCGGCTCCTCTCGGTGTGGGCCACCGGGTCGGTGGCACCGAATTACGGCAGCAGCCCCAGTCGCCGCGCGGTCACCACGGCCTCGTGCCGGGAGTGCGCGTCCAGCTTGCCCATCGCGCCGCGCAGGTAGCTCTTGACCGTCTCCGGGCGCAGCGAGAGCCGGTGGGCCACCTCGTTGTTGGTGCAGCCGAGTGCGATGTGGGCGAGCACGTCCAGTTCGCGGGGCGAGAGGGTGACCGCGTCCGGGGCCTCGCGGTCGCGCTCGCCCGCGAGCGCGGCCAGCTTCTCGGCGACCGCCCGCAACCGGTTGCGCAGCGGGCCCTCCGGCACCGACTGGGCGATGCCGCGCAGGTCGGCATGGGCGTCCCGGATGCCCTCGGCGACGGCGCCGTCGACGGCGGGCGAGGCGGCGTCCTGCACGCCGAGCATCCGCAGCCGGCGGTCCACCTCGTCGCGGACGGTGATCTCGGCGGCGAGCCGGCGGCCGGCCTGGATCAGCGCCTCCGCGGTGCGGTCGCCGATCGCGGTGGACTCGCGGACCGCGGCGTAGAGCACCGCACGCGAGGTGCCGGCGACCATCACCGGCACCGCGACCACCGAGCGCAGGCCCTCGCCGAGCACCGGGCCGTCGTAGTGGTGGGTGATCGTCCGGTCGCTGCCGTAGTCGGGCACCGCGGACGGCCGACGCAGGTGCACGACGCGGCCGCCGAGTCCGGATGCGGGCGGGACCACCAGGCCCTTGAGGCCGTTGGTCCGGGTGCCGAGGAACTCGGTGAGGTGCAGCGACCCGTCGTGCACCTCGCCGCCGAACAGGACCGGGACGGCCGTCAGCGCGGCGGTGTGCCGGAGCTCAGCGCGCAGCGCGTCGCCGTCTCGGGGGCGCAGGAGCGACGGCGTGCGGGAGTCCATTCGGCTACCCCTTTCCGGGGGTGGTGGAAGTGTCGTGTGAGCTAGATCATAGGTCCTGACGAGAGTTCGGTCCGAGCCGGACCACTGGGAGAAGGAGTTGGACATGGGCGTCGACGCCACTGCGCGGGTGCGCGAGCTGTTGGAGCGGTACGACACCCCGGAGGCCTGCGCGGCAGAGCTGTTGTGCGACCGGCATCCCGCGGCCGACGTCGCTTTCACGGTGATCGAGGGCGACCTCTCGTCGCGGGACCTGACGTACGGCGAATTGCGTGCCGAGTCCACCCGGTTCGCCGCCGCCCTCGCCGACCTCGGCGTCGAGCCCGGCGACTGCGTGGCCACGCTGATGGGCAAGTCGGCGGAACTGGTCGTCGCGCTGCTCGGCATCTGGCGTCGCGGCGCCGTGCACGTGCCGCTGTTCACCGCGTTCGCCGCGCCGGCGATCGCGTTCCGGCTCGGGGCCAGCGGTGCCAAGGTGGTCCTCTCGGACCGGGACCAGCTGGCCAAGCTGGCGCCCGGCGAGGACATCCCGGCCGACGCGCCCTGGCGGGTGATCGTCGCGGCCGGCGACCCCCAGTCCGACGACCAGCTCCGCTTCCAGGACCTGCTCGACGCCCATGCCGCGGACGACCCGGCGGGCGCGGCGGTCGCGCGCGGCGGCGACGCGCCGATCGTGCAGCTGTTCACCAGCGGCACCACGGGCACCCCGAAGGGCGTGCCGGTGCCGGTGCGCGCGCTCGCGTCGTTCCACGGCTACATGGAGTTCGGGCTCGACGTCCGCGAGGACGACGTGTTCTGGAACGCCGCGGACCCGGGCTGGGCGTACGGGCTGTACTACGCCCTGCTCGGTCCGCTGGCCGCCGGTCGCCGCAGCCTGCTGCTGCACTCCGGTTTCTCGGCGCAGCTCACCTGGCAGGTCATCGAGAAGTTCGGAGTCACCAACTTCGCCGCCGCGCCCACCGTGTACCGGAGCCTGCGGGCGGACACCGGGCCGGTGCCCGAGATGAACCTGCGCCGGGCGTCGTCGGCGGGCGAGCCGCTGACCCCGGACGTGGTGGCGTGGTCGCGGACCGCCCTCGGCTGCGAGGTCCGCGACCACTACGGCCAGACCGAGCACGGCATGTTCATCGTCAACGCCTGGGCGGACGGGCTACGCGAGGACGTACCGGCCGGGTCGATGGGCCGCCCGCTGCCGGGCTGGTCCTGTGCGGTGCTGCGCGAGGACGCGGACGAGGTGGCGACCGCGGGCACCGCCGGCCGGGTCGCCATCGACACCGCCGCCAGCCCGATGATGTGGTTCTCCGGCTACGTCGACGCCCCGGAGAAGACGGCGGAGCGGTTCAGCGAGGACGGCCGCTGGTACCTCACCGGCGACGCCGGCAGCACCGACCAGGAGGGGCGCTTCTTCTTCTCCTCCCGCGACGACGACGTGATCATCATGGCCGGCTACCGCATCGGCCCCTTCGATGTGGAGTCCGTGCTCGCGATGCACCAGGACGTGGTCGAGTCGGCAGTCGTCGGCATGCCCGACGAGCTGCGCGGCGAGGTGCTCGAGGCCTTCGTGGTGCTGCGTGACGGGGTCGACGGCACCGACGCGCTCGAGGTGGAGCTGCAGACGCTGGTGAAGAAGAAGTTCGCCGCGCACGCCTACCCGCGGACCGTGCACTTCGTGCCGTCACTGCCGAAGACCCCCAGCGGCAAGGTGCAGCGCTACCTCCTCCGCAAGGGGTAGGCGGCTCCGCCGCCCGTGCGCCTCAGAGGATTCCGTCCTCCAGGTTCTCCAGGTAGTGGAACGTCGGCGCCCGGACGCCGGCCTCGGCGCGGATTCGGACGAGGTCGGGGGATTCGAAGAAGCATCTCGCCGCCGCCAGCGTCGTCCACCGTGAGAAGTGGACGACCTGGTTGGCGTCGTGTTCCTGCCGCAGCAGCCGGTACTCGATTTCCCCGGCCGCCCTGCGCATCGGCGCCGCGTCGTCGAACACCCGCTTCCAGCCGGCGTAGTCGGCGACCTCGTGAACGATCAGGACGTAGCTCGCGCCGTCCGTCATCGCGCGAGCCGTTCGGTGAAGAACGCCAGGATCTCGTCGCGGGCGGCGAGTGTCGGCTCGCCGGCGCCGTCGACCAGGTGCGCCGTGACCACACTGTGTGGGCTGGCGACCACCTCCGCGAAGAACGGTGCGGGGGTGGGGTTGGCGGCGCTGTCCGGCAGCACCCTTCCGACGAACCGGTCGCCGAGAGCCTCGGTGTATGCGGCGAATCGCTGTGCCCGGCACCACTTGTCGCCGGCGAAGCGGTAGGCCAGGACCGTCAGGTCGTCCCGGTCGAGGCGGTCGGCAACGGCCCGCAGGTCGTCGGGCGCGATCTCGAGGCCGGCGGGGTCGTCGAGCGGCAGGGACGGCTGGCACACCACCGGCGCGAGCACCGACTTCTCGAGCACCATGGTCAGCGCGAAGTTCCCGGTGAAGCACATGCCGATCGCGCCCACGCCGGGGCCGCCACACTCCTCGTGCGCCCGCCGCGCCAGCGCCCGCAGCCACTGGGTGACGGGGCTCGTCCGGTTGGCCCCGAAGGCTCGGAACTCGGCGCTGACGCAGGCCCGCTCCATGACCGCGGTGCCCTCCTCGACCTGCGGCACCGCGCCGTCCCGCCCGAACAGCGAGGGCAGGTAGACGGTGAAGCCGGCCGCGCGCACCCAGCGGGCGAAGCGCGCGACCTGCGGGCTGATGCCGGGCATCTCGGGCAGCACGATCACCGCCGGGCCCCGGCCGCTCACGTGGACGACCTTGGCGACGCCGTCCACGGTGACGGTGCGGGCCTCGAAGTCCTCGAGCGGATCGTCCTCGGTCATCTGACGGGTCGGCATCGGCGGCGCCCCCTGGTTGTCGAATCGGTCTGCTCGGTGCGAGCACGATGATCCTGTCTGCCTCCAGGCCCGGTCGGCGAGGGGCGCGATCGCCACATTTGCGGCCGATCTCGCCATCCCTACCGTGGCGGCCGAGGTCGGCGGAACTGCCGGCGGTACTCGGCTGCGCTGACGCCCACCCGCTCGACGAACAGCCGGCGCAGCGCGCCCGGGTCCTGGTAGCCGATCCGTCGGGGGATGTCGCCCAGCGGCACGTCGGTCGCGGCGAGCAGGTGCTTGGCGGCCCGGACCCGGGCCTCCAGCAGGAAAGCCAACGGCGACCGGCCGGCCTCGGCGCCGAACCGGCGCAGCAGCGTCCGGCTGCTGACGTGGAACTCGCCCGCCAACCGCGACAGGTTGTACGGCTCCTGCAGGTGCTCGACCAGCCACCGCCCGACCTCGTCGGCGAACGGCCCGCCGGCCGCCGGCACCATGGCCTCGACGATGTACGGCGCCTGGCTGGTTCGGTTCTCGGACACCAGCGTCACCCGGGCGGTGATGCTCGCGACGTCGGCGCCCAGGTGTTCGCGGACGAGGGCGGTCGCGAGGTCGAGCGAGGCACTGAACGCCGCCGTCGTGGTGATGTGCCCGTCGTGCACGATCAGCGACTCCACGCACACCGTCGTGCGCGGATGGCGCCGACCCAGCTGCGACGCGTACAGCCACGAGGTGGTCGACCGGCGCCCGTCGAGCGCCCCGGCCTGACCGAGCAGGAAGGCGCCGACGCACACCGACGCGATCCGGGTCCGACGCGCCGCGGCCGCACGGAGGAAGTCGACCTCGCGTTCCCATCCGGCGAGCCGGGCGTCGGTGTCCTCGGCGGGCACGAACTCGAATCCGGGTACCACCAGCAGGTCGAACCCGTGGTGCCACCGTCGCACCCCGATGGGGAACCCGCCGGCGGCGGCCACGGGGGAGTCCGACGCCCCGATCACCGACACCTCGAACAGGTCCGCGGCGGGGACACCGCGCTGCCGGGCCACGCGGTTGGCGATGCGGAGCATGTCGGAGAAGAGGAAGACCTCGGCCGCGAAACAGCCGTCGTAGGCCAGGATTCCGATCCGCATGGCCGTCACTCTTCCAGACAGGCAGTGCCCACCGTCGACGGCGGATCCGCCCGACCACCAGCGCCACCAGGGTGACGGCCAGCAGCAGCGTGGTGTCGGCGGCGGCCGGGAACACCTGCCCGCGGTCGGTGAGCCCGAAGATGGTGACCGGCAGGTTCTTCCACGTCGCGGGGTACACTATGACGGTGGCGCCGAGCTCGCCGTGTCGACCCGGAGTCTGAGAAGCCGGAGCGGGGGTGGGCGGACCGACTACGGTGCGGTGGTCCCTATTCCGCCGACTGGGGCGAGAAACCGAGCTGGAGCAAAGTAGTTTCCAGGCCTCCCGATGATGCGGCGTCGATGCCGCCGGCGACGTAGGTGTAGGCGACGTAGACGTCCTCGATTGATCCCATGCGAGCCTCCGCGGGGCGATGTCGCGTTCGCACCGAGGCGGAGTGCCCCGGTTGTGCCCTGCGACGGCACGCACGCTACGTGGCACAACGGGGCATGTGTCGGTTTTCACCCGATCCCGCCCGGCGAGATGTCCGCTGGGTGTTCAGGATTCGCGCATTCGCGGCCACGGGCGGCCCGCGCGGCGCTCTATGTCGAGGTTGAACCGTTCGAGCATCGCGGCGAAGGCGGCGACGTCGTCGGGTTCCCAGTCGGCCATCACCCGGTCCAGCCCGGCGACGTTGCCGGCCCGCTCGGCGTCGAGGCGTTGGCGGCCCTCGGCGGTGATCCGGAACTTGCGGGCCATCCCGCCGTCGGGGTCCGGGATGCGTTCGACCAGGCCGGAATTGAGCATGGCGGTGCTCTGGCGGCTGATGGTCGAGGTGTCCAGGATGAAGGCGTCGCTGAGTTCGCCTACGGACATCGGGCCGTCGATGCAGAGGCGGCTGAGCAGGGCGTAGGCGCTGGCGTCCAGGTGGCCCACACCGCGGCGGGGGCGGGTGAGGTGCCGCCCGAGCAGCATGGTCTCGAACTCGATCCGGTCCGTGGGCTTGTCCATGCGGGTCCTTCCGTCGCCCCGGCCCGGGGCGCGCTGCGCGGTTTGTCCGTATTGCACGATACATGCCCATTGCATGGTGCAGACAGTTTGCATCATGCAATAGATGTGTAGTGTGCACACTCTGTGTATCGAGCACATCGGTGCCGCCCGTGAAGTCGAGGAGATCGCCCGTGTCAGGTCCGAGTCCAACCGCCAACCCGAAGGGCCTCGTCGGTGTGCTGGCGTTCACCGGCATTGTCGCCGCGCTGATGCAGACGCTGGTCGTCCCGCTGATCGCCGACCTCCCGCTCCTGCTCGACACCACCGCATCGAACGCCTCCTGGGTGATCACCGCGACGCTCGTCGCCGGCGCGGTTTGCGTCCCGATCACCGGACGGCTCGGCGACCTCTACGGCAAGCGGCGCATGCTGCTCGTCTGCACGGTGCCGCTGATCGTGGGTTCGGTGATGTGTGCACTCGCTACGTCCGTGGTGCCGATGATCGCCGGCCGCGCCCTGCAGGGCATGGGCATGGGCCTGATCCCGATCGGCATCAGCGCCCTGCGCGACCTGGTGCCCAGGGAGAAACTGAACACGTCGATTGCCCTGATGAGTGCGTCGATGGGCATCGGTGGCGCGCTCGGCCTGCCGATCGCCGCGGCCGTCACGCAGAACACCAGCTGGCGGGTGCTGTTCTGGGGCGCCGCCGTCCTCAGCGTCGTGATCGCCGGACTGATCTGGAAGGTCGTGCCCACCACCCCGGTCGACCCCGACGCCGGCAGGTTCGACCCCATCGGCGCGGTCGGCCTCGGCGTCGGCCTCGTGTGCCTGCTCCTCGGCGTGTCCAAGGGCGCGGTCTGGGGCTGGACCAGCGGGACCATCGTCGGACTCTTCGTCGTCGCGATCGCCGTCCTGCTGGCCTGGGGCTGGTGGGAGCTGCGCACCAGCGATCCGCTGGTCGATCTCCGGACCACCGCGAGGCCGCAGGTGTTGCTGACCAACGTCGCCGGCGTGGTCGTCGGCTTCGCGATGTACGCGCAGTCGCTGATCCTGCCGCAGCTGTTGCAGCTGCCCGAGGCCACCGGATTCGGCCTGGGACAGTCGATGCTGGCGATGGGCCTGTGGATGGTGCCGGGCGGCCTGGTGATGATGGCGCTCTCCCCGGTCGGCGCCAAGCTCTCCTCGGCGCGCGGGCCCAAGGTGACCCTGATCGTCGGTGCCCTGATCATCGCGGTCGGCTACGCCTCGTCGATGCTGCTGATGGGCACGGCCTGGGGCCTGATGATCGTCGCCGCCATCTGCGGCGCCGGCACCGGCTTCGCCTACGGTGCGATGCCGGCCCTGATCATGAGCGCGGTCCCGCACTCGGAGACCGCCGCGGCCAACGCCTTCAACACGCTCAGCCGGTCCATCGGTACGTCGATCGCCGCCGCCGTCGTCGGCCTCGTCCTCGCCCAGATGAGCGTCCAGGTCGGTGAGTACACGCTGCCCACCGAGAACGGCTTCCGGACCGGACTGCTGCTGGGCTGCGGCGTCGCGCTCGTTGCCGCCGTCGTCGCCGCGTGCATCCCGACGGGTCGACGGGCACCGGAGGTGCCGACCGTCGGGTCCGAGGACGAGCTGGTGTCCGCGCGGAGCTGACCTGCAGCCGAACCACCCGGGCACGGCGGGCATCCCTCGTGGATATTCGCCGGGCTCGTCCGTTCGGGCGCTCGCGCGGCGCGTAGCCTTGCACCCATGTCTGTGCGCACCCAGCTCCGCCCCGGAACCGTCTCGCCGACCCTCGCCGTCCCCGCCAAGATCGAGCGGCCGGAGTACGCGTGGAAGCCGACCGTCAACGAGGGCAACGAGCCGTGGGTGCAGACCCCCGAGACGATCGAGAAGATGCGGGTGGCGGGCCGGATCGCCGCGCAGGCCCTCTCGGAGGCGGGCAGGGCGGTGGCGCCCGGCGTCACCACCGACGAGCTGGACCGGATCGCGCACGAGTACATGTGCGACCACGGTGCCTACCCGTCCACGTTGGGCTACAAGGGTTTTCCCAAGTCGTGCTGTACCTCGCTCAACGAGGTCATCTGCCACGGCATCCCGGACTCCACGGTGATCGAGGACGGTGACATCGTCAACATCGACGTCACCGCCTACATCGACGGCGTGCACGGCGACACCAACGCCACCTTCCTGGCGGGCGACGTCTCCGAGGAGCACCGGCTGCTCGTCGAGCGCACTCGCGAGGCCACCATTCGGGCCATCAAGGCGGTCCGGCCGGGCCGCGAACTGAACGTGATCGGCCGGGTGATCGAGGCCTACGCGAACCGCTTCGGCTACGGCGTGGTGCGCGACTTCACCGGCCACGGCATCGGTGAGACGTTCCACAACGGACTGGTGATCCTGCACTACGACCAGCCGAACGTGGACACGGTCATCGAGCCCGGCATGGTCTTCACCATCGAGCCGATGATCAACCTCGGCACCCCCGACTACGAGATGTGGGCCGACGACTGGACCGTGGTCACCGCCGACCGCAAGTGGACCGCGCAGTTCGAGCACACCATCGTGGTGACCGAGACGGGTACGGAAATCCTCACCCTCCCGTGAAGGGCGCACTGCTCGTAGCCGGGACCACCTCCGACGCCGGCAAGAGCGTGCTGGTCGCCGGGCTGTGCCGGATGCTGGCCCGGCGCGGCGTCTCGGTGGCGCCGTTCAAGGCGCAGAACATGTCGAACAACTCCGTCGTCACCCTCGACGGCGGCGAGATCGGCCGCGCCCAGGCCCTGCAGGCGCAGGCCTGCGGGCTCGCGCCCAGCGTCCGCTTCAACCCGGTGCTGCTCAAGCCCGGCAGCGACCGCACCTCGCAGCTGGTGGTGCGGGGCCGCGCGGTCACCACCGTCGGCGCCCGGGACTACGTCGAGCACCGGCAGTGGCTGCGCGAGGTGGTCGCCGAGGAACTGGCCGCGCTGCGCGAGCAGTACGACGTGGTGATCTGCGAGGGTGCCGGCTCGCCCGCCGAGATCAACCTGCGGGCAACGGATCTGGCGAACTTGGGGCTGGCGCAGGCCGCGCAGCTGCCGGTGATCGTGGTCGGGGACATCGACCGCGGCGGGGTGCTGGCCCACCTGTTCGGCACCGTGGCGGTGCTGGACGCGGCCGACCAGGCGCTGATCGCTGGGTTCGTGGTCAACAAGTTCCGCGGCGACGTGGGGCTGCTCGAACCCGGGCTCGAGCAGCTCCGGGTGATGACCGGCCGGCCCACGCTCGGCGTGGTGCCGTTCGCCGAGGGCCTGTGGATCGACGCCGAGGACTCGCTGTCGACGGTGGCCGACGCGCCCGTCGGCCGGCCCGGCCCGCCCGTCGGGCAGGCGTGGCTGCGGGTGGCCGCGGTGCGGCTGCCACGGGTGTCCAACGCCACCGACGTCGAGGCGCTGGCCTGCGAGCCCGGGGTGTCCGTGCACTGGGTGACCGAGCCGTCCCGGTTGCAGGACGCGGACCTGGTGGTGCTGCCCGGCAGCAAGTCCACCGTCACGGACCTGGCGTGGCTGCGGTCGAGCGGGATCGCGGACGCCCTCACCGCCCGGGCCGCGGCCGGCCGGCCGATCCTCGGGATCTGCGGCGGCTACCAGATGCTGGGCCGCACCATCGTCGACGACGTCGAGTCCGGGTCCGGGGCCGTCGACGGGCTCGGCCTGCTCGATCTGGACGTCGAGTTCGCGGCCGAGAAGGTGCTGCGGCAGGCGACGGGGACCTCCGAGCCCGGCGTCCCGGGCGCGGCAGTCGCGGTGTCCGGCTACGAGATCCACCACGGCCGGGTGGTCCGCACCGGCGACGCGCCGTTGCTGCGCGGGTCCGACGGCGTCGCCGAGGGCAGCGTCCGCGGCGTGGTGCTGGGCACCCACTGGCACGGGCTGCTCGAGTCCGACGTCTACCGTCGCGCGTTGCTGGCCTGGGTGGCCGGGCAGACCGGCCGCGCGTTCACCGTCGCGCCGGACACCTCCGTCGCCGCCGAGCGCGCCGCCCAGCTGGACCTGCTGGCCGACCTGGTGGAGCGGCACCTGGACGTGGACGCGGTGCTGGCGTTGATCAGCGGCGGTGCGCCCCAGGGTTTTCCGGTCCTGGAGCACTTCCTGGCGGTGGGGGAGTAGCCGCAGTCAGCAGAACTCGTCGGCGACGCTCACGGCGTCGCGCGCCGCAGCGCGCACCAGGCCACCCCGATCGCCAGCACGGCCAGCGCCAGCGGCAGCACCACCATCGGCACCGCCCGGTTCACCTCCTGGAACCAGGCGCCGATGCTCGGCCACGCCCGCGCCCAGGTCACCAGGACGGCCGCCAGCGACAGGCCGCCGAGGACGGTGACGCCGGCAGTGAGCACCCCGGTGACCTTCCAGCGCTGGTAGACGGCGCCGGCGGCCAACGCGATCGCGGCGACCAGCAGCAGGTTGGCGAACAGGGCGAGGAACTGCAGCACCGGGCTGTCCGTGAAGTACCGGGCCAGGCCGAACATCCGCATCCGCACGCCCCATCCGTCGGTGGCCGCCTCGACCACCGACAGGAGGTAGAGCGCGAGGGCGAAGACGACGGACTGCGCCAGGGCCATCAGCGCGGTGGCGGTGAAGAACTCACGGCGGGTGACGCTGAGGCCGAGCGCGAACGGGAACGTCTGCGTCATCGCCTGCAGGTAGAAGGCCAGGACGAAGCCGTAGACGGCGAACACGCTGCCCGTGAAGTTGTCGTCCTGGTCCGACTGCACCAGGGAGAAGATCACGTAGCTGATCAGGAACGAGCCTGCGAGGATGCCGACCGGCCAGGCGATCAGCAGCGGCCAGGCCACGGTGTGCAGGCGCAGCGTCGCGCCGATCCGGGAGCCGGTGGTGGCGTCGTCGTGGACGGGTGCGGTGGCGGTGGCGGTGGGGGAGTCGGTGATCACCGGGTCGGCTCCTTGGTGGCGGTGGTGCTCCGGATGACGAGTTCCTGCAGCGACGCGGGTTCGAGCGTGACGCCGTCCTCGCGGAGTCGGGCGACCTCGGCGCCGGACGCGGTGCGGCGCACGGTCGCGCGGGCCTGCTCGCCGAGCGACTCGCGGTGCAGCACGGTGGCACCCGCGCTGAATGCGTCCACGGCGGCGGCCGGGCCGGTAGCGACGACCGCGCGGTGGCGCAACGCGTCGGCGTCGTCGTCCATGATGATCCGGCCCCGGTCGAGGACGACGACGTGCTCGAGCAGGTTGGCGACCTCGTCGATGAGGTGGGTGGACAGCACGACGGTGCGCGGCTGCTCGGCGTAGTCGGCGAGCAGCCGGTCGTAGAAGAGCTGCCGGGCAACGGCATCGAGGCCGAGGTAGGGCTCGTCGAAGAGTGTGAGCGGGGCACGGGATGCGAGGCCGATGACCACCCCGAGTGCCGAGCGCATCCCGCGGGAGAGCTTCTTGACCTTGCGGCCCAGGGGAAGTTGGAAGTCGTCGAGGAGTTGGTCGGCGAAGTCGCGGTCCCAACCGGGCAGCAGGTGCCGCGCGGCGGTGAGGACGTGCCGCACGCACAGGTCCTCCGGGTAGGACTGGCTCTCCCGGACGAAGCAGAGGTTGCGCAGCACCCGGGGGTTCTCGAACGGCGTCTCGCCGAACACCTCCACCCGTCCGGTGGTCTGCAGCGCCTGGCCGGTGAGGGTCTGCATCAGCGTGGTCTTGCCCGCGCCGTTGCGGCCGAGCAGGCCGTAGATCTTGTCGCGTTCGAGGGTGAGGGTGACGCCGTCGAGCGCGTCGACGTCGCCGTAGCGCATGCCGACCTCGCGCACGGTGACGACCGGTTGCTCGGCGAGGGCGGTGCGGTTCATCGGGTCTCCTCCCACTGGTCGAGCATGGTCTTGAGCTCGGGGATCGTCATGCCGAGCTTGTCGGCCTCGGCAACGAGCGGCTCGATGTACTGGCGCGCGAAGTGCTCGCGTCGCCGAAACCGGAGCGCGTCGCGCGCGCCTGGCGTGACGAACATGCCGATGCCTCGTTTCTTGTAGAGGATTCCCTCGGTGACCAGCTGGCCGAGGCCCTTGGCGGCGGTCGCCGGGTTGATCCGGTGGAACGCGGCGAGCTCGTTGGTCGAGGGGGCCTGGCCGTCCTCCGGCAGGGATCCGTCGATGATCGAGTTCTCGACCAACTCGGCGATCTGCTGGAAGAGCGGCCTGCCGTCGTCGATCACCGAAATCCCCACCGTCGCCGGCTCGCTGGTTCATTACTCATGTAATGAACCATAGAACCGGCGCGGCGGGGGGCGCAACCCTGCGCGCACGGTTTTCCCGACCGGGGCGTGGCGGCGTGTACCGTCCGTTGCCATGGAGTTGACGGAAGTGTCGGTCGGCGAGGTCGTCTACACCGTGCGCATGGACGGTCCCGAGAGTGCCCACGTGGTGGTGCTGCTGCCCGGCGCCGGCGAGGACGCTTCGGTGTTCGACGCCGTCTGCGAGCGGTTGCACGGCTCCGACCTGCGCACCGTGGTGCCCGACACGATCGACGGCCTCGACGTGGCGGGGGTGCTCGCCCTCCTCGACGCGCTCGGCCTGAAGTACGTCAACCTCGCCGGCAACCGGGAAGGCGCCGCGCTCGCCTGGCAGGCCGCCGCCCGCACCTTCGGCCGGTTCAAGAGCCTCGTCGTCGCCGACAGTCCGCACCCCGCGGTGGCCGGCGCCGACTGCCCGGCGGTCGAGGTCCCGTCCACGCTGGTGATCGGGGGGCCCGAGGCCCGGCCCGACGCCGACGCCAGCGGCCGACGCTGCTACTCCGACTTCCGGGTCGTCGAACTCGACGGCGTCGAGTCGGTCCCGCGCGCCGCGGCCGCCGCGTTCGCCGCAGAGATCTCGCTGCGCACCAGCATGTGGTGAGGCGCTGCACGGGTGTTGATCGACGACTCCCGCATCGGGTCCTGCCGCAAGCAGCGCACTAGACTCTGCCGGTGCTCGACACCGTCCCCGCCGCCTCCGACGAAACGTCGGTCCGCTCGGCCCTGCGATCCCCCCGCCGGCTGACCACGGAGGCCCTGGCGGGCTTGGTGACGGCACTTGCCCTGATCCCCGAGGTGATCTCGTTCGCGGTCATCGCGGGCGTCGACCCCAAGGTGGCGCTGTACACGTCGTGCATCATGGCGATGACGATCGCGTTCGTCGGCGGCCGGCCCGCGATGGTCTCGGCCGCGGCCGGTGCCACGGCGCTGGTGGTGGCGCCGCTCGTGGCGTCGCACGGCATCGACTACCTGATCGCCGCGGTGTGGTTGGCCGGCGGGTTGCAGATCGTCCTCGCGCTGGCTGGGGTCGCGCGGCTGGTGCGGTTCATCCCGCGGTCGGTGATGATCGGCTTCGTCAACGCGCTCGCGATCCTCATCTTCGGCGCCCAGGTGAGGCACCTGTTCGACGTGCCGTGGCTGGTGTACCCCCTCGTCGCCGCGGGTCTCGCGATGGTCGTGTTCGTCCCGAAGCTGACGCGGGCGGTCCCGGCCCCACTGATCGCGATCGTGGTGCTCACCGGGGTCGTCGCCCTGTTCCGCCTGGACGTGCCCGACGTCGCCGACCAGGGCGAGCTGCCGTCGGGGCTGCCCACCTGGATGATCCCGGATGTCCCCTGGACGTGGGAGACCCTCACGATCGTCGCGCCGTTCGCACTCGGCCTCGCCCTGGTGGGTCTGCTCGAGTCGCTGCTGACCGCGAAGCTCGTCGACGACATCACCGACACCCCGTCGGACAAGACCCGCGAGTCCTGGGGCCAGGGCGTCGCGAACATGGCCGGCGCACTGTTCGGCGGCATGGGCGGATGCGCGATGATCGGGCAGACCATGGTCAACGTGAAGGAGGGCCGGGCGCGCACCCGCATCTCCACGTTCCTCGCCGGGGCGTTCCTGCTGGTCCTGTGTGTGACGGTCGGCGACGTGGTCGGCGCGATCCCGATGGCCGCGCTGGTCGCGGTGATGCTGGTGATCGCGGTGACCACCTTCGACTGGCGCAGCATCGCGCCGCGCACCCTGCGGCTGATGCCGCGCAGCGAAACCCTGGTGATGGTGGTGACGGTCGTCGGCACCATCGCCACCGAGAACCTTGCCGTCGGTGTCGTCCTCGGTGTGCTGACCGCGACGGTGGCGTTCGCGCGTCGGGTCGCCCACATGGCCTCGGTCGCCGCCGCCGACCGCGACCGGGACGGAGGGGTCGAGCGGGTGTACCGGGTTACGGGACAACTGTTCTGGGCGTCGAGCAACGACCTGGTCCACCGGTTCGACTACGACGCCGACCCCGAGGCGGTGGTCATCGACCTCACCGACGCCGAGGTGTGGGACGCGTCGACCGTGGCCACGCTCGACGCGGTGCGCGAGAAGTACGAGGCGCGGGGGAAGTCCGTCCGGATCGTCGGCCTCGGGGGCGCCGGACTGGGCCGGCTCGAGCGTCTGTCCGGGCGGCTCTGACCGCTCGTCGCACCCGTCTCGCCGCTCGGCGCTCCGCGTGCCCGCGTGATTTGAACTCGTGGCCGCCGACGCGTTAACGTTCAGCAACGCCGAGTCATATGCGGCGGTAACGACCTCGTCCGGAAGGGACCTCGATGCGCGGCCCCGCAGCAACCGCCACCACGATGCACATGCGTGGTTGTTGTTGCATGCGTCAGCGCTGAGACGAGACCCCGCGCGACGGCACCTTCAAGGCCGTCCCGTTCCCGAAGTGCGAATCCTCCCACCGGGCACCCACACGTCGCAGCGCCAGTAGCCCGCCGGTGCCCCGTGGGGAAAGGACCCGTTCCATGTCCGCCCGCTCACTCCCGATCATCGATCTGGAGAACCTCGACGTCGACGCTCTCCGTGAGGTCACGCACGAGATCGGATTCTTCTACCTGACCGGTCACGGCATCGACCAGCAGCTCACCGACGACCTGATCGCCGCCGCCCGTGAGTTCTTCGCGCTGCCCGAGGCCGACAAACTCGAGATCGAGAACAGCAACTCGCCGCACTTCCGCGGTTACACCCGCGTCGGCGGCGAGCGCACCCAGGGCTACATCGACTGGCGCGAGCAGCTCGACATCGGGCCCGAGCGCGCCGCGGTGGAGCCGATCGACCCGGCCCGCCCGTGGGACGTGCTGCACGGGCCCAACCTGTGGCCGGCCCGGGTCCCGCGGCTGCGCGACCTGGCGCTCGAGTGGTCGGCCCAGGCGCAGTCCGCGGGGCTCCGACTGATCAGCGGATGGGCGGTCTCGCTCGGCGCGCCCGCCGACTTCTTCGACGCCGCGTTCGCCGACCCCGATCCGCTGCTGAAGATCGCCCGCTACCCGGGCCACGACGGCTCGGTCACCGACCAGGGCGTCGGCAGCCACAAGGACGTCGGGGCGCTGACCCTGCTGTACCCGGAGCCGGGCAGCGCCGGCTTCCAGGTGGAGACGGACGACGGCTGGCTGGACGTCGCACCGATCCCCGGACACCTGCTCGTCAACATCGGCGAGCTGCTCGAGGTGGCCACCGGCGGCTACCTCAAGGCCACCGTGCACCGGGTGCTGCCGCCGGCCGCCGGCACCGACCGGGTCTCGCTGCCGTTCTTCCTCAACCCCGGCTACGACCAGGCCCTGCCGACGGTGCCGCTGTCGCCCGAACTCGCGGCCGAGGCCGCCGGCGTCGGACCCGACCAGCACGGCGGCACCCTGCACGCCCGTTACGGACTCAACGCCCTCAAGTCGCGCCTGCGCGCGCACCCGAACGTCACCGAGCGGTACCACCGCGACCTGCTCGACCTGCCCGCCCTGCGCGGCTGACCCTCTCGACCCCACCGGAAGGTATCTCCCAATGTTCTTGCGCCGCACCGCTGTTCTCTCCGCCGCCGCCCTGCTCACCGCCGGTCTCGCCGCCTGCTCCTCGGGCGGTGACGGGGAGAAGTTGGTGATCTCCGCGTCGAGCACGCCGCACGTCGAGATCCTCGAGCACATCGCCGACTCCGGCGCCCTCGGCGACGTCAAGCTCGACATCAAGCCCGTCACCGGCGAGATCGACCCCAACGAACTGCTCGTCGCCGGCGACGTGCAGGCCAACTACTTCCAGCACGCCCCGTACCTCGCCGACTGGCAGAAGCAGAAGGGCGTCGACGACCTCGTCTCCGTCGCCGACGTGCACCTCGAGCCGATGGGCCTGTACTCCGAGAAGGTCACCGCCGTCGACCAGATCGTCGACGGGTCGACCATCGCCCTGCCCAAGGACACCACCAACTTCGCGCGCGGCCTGTACCTGCTCGAGTCGGCCAAGCTGATCGAGATGGACGTGCCGTTCGCCGACGCCGACCTGTCCGTCGTCACGCAGAAGAACATCAAGGCCAACCCGAAGAACCTGAAGTTCGTCGAGATCGAGCGCTCCCAGATCGCCCGCAACCTCGGCGACCCGCAGATCACCGCGGCCGTCATCAACTCGAACTACGCGATCGAGGCAGGCCTGGTCCCGGCCGACGACGCGCTGCTCTCCGAGAACGTCGAGAACAACCCGTTCGCGAACCTGCTCGTCGTTCGCGCTGCGACGGAGAACGACCCGGGCGTCAAGGCCCTCGCCGCCGCTCTCGTCTCCCCGGAGACCGCCGCCTGGATCCAGGAGAACTACCACGGTTCCGTCGTCCCGGTTCACGCGGCCAACTGATGATCGTCATCGAGAACCTGGTCAAGACCTACCCCGCCGCCGCCGGCGCGGGGGAGGTCTCGGCCCTGCGCGGCATCGACCTCGAGATCGCCGAGGGCGAGATCTTCGGCATCGTCGGGCCGTCGGGTGCGGGCAAGTCGACGCTGCTGCGGTGCCTGAACCTGCTCGAGAGCCCGACCAGCGGGCGCATCGTGCTCCGCGGCGACGACGTCTCGCAGCTGACTGGCGCCGGCCAGCGGCAGGCGCGTCGCCGCATCGGCACCGTGTTCCAGCAGTTCAACCTGCTGCACTCGCGGACGGTGCGGGCGAACGTCGAGTTCCCGCTGGAGCTGGCCGGACTGGGCCGCACGCAGCGCCGGGCCCGCGCCGACGAGCTGATCGAGCTGGTCGGGCTGGCGGGCAAGGAGAAGGCCTTCCCCTCGCAGCTGTCCGGCGGCCAGCAGCAGCGGGTCGGCATCGCCCGCGCTCTCGCGTCGGAGCCAGACGTGCTGCTGTGCGACGAGGCGACCAGCGCCCTCGACCCCGACACCACCGACCAGGTGCTGGACCTGCTGGCGGAGCTCAACGGCAGGATCGGCGTCACCGTTGTGCTCATCACCCACGAGCTGGGGGTGCTGCGCCGCATCTGCACGTCCGCCGCCCGGCTCGACGACGGCCGGATCGCCGAGACAGGCCGGATCCTCGACCTGGTCGGTACGCCCGGCTCGGTCCTGGGGTCGGCGATCGTCCCGGTCGGGGACGATCCGTCCGCGGGGGACGGCGCGGACACGGCGCTGGTCACGACGATCGGTGACGAGGCGCACGGGCCGTGGCTCGCCCAGCTCGTGCGCAAGCTCGACGTCGACATCTCGGTGGTCGGGGGTCGCGTGGAACAGGTCGCCGGCGTCACCGTCGGCCGGCTGCGTCTGCGCTTCGGCCCCGACGTGAACCGGGCGGACGTCGCCGCGTTCGTGGACGCCCAGTCGGGTACCACCCTGGCCTGGGGCGAGGGACCGGAAACGATCGGCGCAGTGACGCAGGGAGCAACCGCATGAACAAGCTGACCTGGTTCGACTCGCTGCCCGAGGTGTGGGAGGCGACGCAGGAGACCCTCTACATGGTGTCGATCTCGTTCCTGCTCACCGTGATCGGGGGGATCCTGCTCGGCGTGGTGCTGCACGTGACCTCGCCGAGCGGGCTGTGGCCGCAGCGCGCCGTCAACGGCGTGCTCGGCGCGATCGTCAACATCTTCCGGTCGCTGCCGTTCCTGATCCTGATGATCGCCCTGATCGGCGTCACCCGGCTGGTCGTCGGCACCGCGATCGGGCCGACCGCGGCGATCGTGCCGCTGACGATCGGCGCGATCCCGTTCTACGCGCGCGTGGTCGAGTCGTCGCTGCGCGAGGTCCCCGTCGGCCGCGTCGAGGCGGCGCAGGCGATGGGGGCGACCAACGGTCAGATCGTGCGCAAAGTGCTGCTGCCGGAGTCGGTTTCGTCGCTGGTGGCGGGCGCGACCCTGACCGTGGTGCTGCTCGTCGGGTACTCGGCGATGGCCGGCGTCATCGGCGGCGGCGGGCTGGGCGACTTCGCGATCGTCTACGGCTACCAGCGGTTCAACACGCCGGTGCTGCTCGTTGCGGTCGTGGTGCTCATCGTGCTGGTGCAGATCCTGCAGTCCATCGGCGACGGCGTCGTGCGGGCGCTGGCCCACCGGCGCTGACGCGCCCGTGCGTGGTTTTGGTGGTCGGAGCTACCAAAACCACGCACAGGCGGCGGAGCCGCCTACAGGCCGAGGAGGGCGTTCTCGACGACCTCGGCCAGCGCCGGGTGGATCCAGTACTGGCCGCGGGCCATGTCCTGGGCACTGAGGCCGAACGACATCGCCTGGATCAGCGGCTGGATCACCGTCGACGCCTGCGCGCCGATGATGTGCGCGCCGAGCAGCCGTCCGGTGCCGCGCTCGGCGATCACCTTGCACAGTCCCTCGGTGTCCTCCATCGCCCATCCGTAGGCGACGTCCGAGTAGCTCTGTACCTTCACGGAGATGTCGAGGCCCTGCTCGCGGGCCTGCTCCTCGGTGAGCCCGACGTCCGCGATCTGCGGGTCGGTGAACACCGCGGCCGGCACGAACCGGTGATCGGTTTCGACCAGGTCGGCGTCCTCGGCCCACGCGCCGCGCAGCAGGTTCTCCTGCACCACCCGCGCCTCGTGGTTGGCGACGTGCTTGAGCTGGTAGGGCGAGGACACGTCGCCGAGCGCGAACACCCCCTCGGCGGTGGTGCGCTGGTACCGGTCGACCACGATGCGGCCGGTCTCGTCGACGTCGATGCCCGCCGTGTCGGCGCCGAGCCGGTCCCCGTTCGGGGCGCGGCCCACCGCGACGAGCAGGGCGTCGCCGGCGACCCGGCTGCCGTCCGCCAGCTCGATCTCCACGGAGTCGCCGTCGCCGCGCACCGACGCGACCGGGTGCCCGAGGCGCACGTCCCACTTGGCGTGGGCCAGTTCGGTGAACCGGTCGGAGATGTCGCGGTCGAGGTGGCGGAGCAGGCGGTCGCCGCGGCCGATGATCGACACCCGGCTGCCCAGCGCGGAGAAGACGTGCGCGAACTCGGCGCCGATGAAGCCGGAACCCAGGATCACCAGGTGTTCGGGCAGTTCCGGCAGCCGCATGATGTCGTCGTTGGTGTAGTACCGGACGCCGCTGTCGCGCACCTCGGCGGGGATGATCGGCCGCGACCCGGCGGCGATCACGACCTGGTCGGCGGTGATCACCTCGCCGGTCCCGGTGTCGATCCGGCGCGGTCCGACGAACCGGGCGTGGCCGGAGTACACGGTGGTGTTGGGGCTCTCGTCCCGCCGGTACCGCATGCCGCCCGCCGAGATCGGGTCGATCCGGTCGAACACCCGGGCCACGATGTCCGGCCAGCGCACCTTGTCCACGTGCGCGTCCACGCCGTACCGGCCGGCGTGCTCGACGGTCCGCGCGACGTCCGCGGCGTAGACGAACATCTTGGTGGGGATGCACCCGACGTTCAGGCAGGTGCCGCCGAAGACGCCGTCCTCGAGGATCGCCACCTGCAGGTCCGCGAACCGGTCGTCGAGGATGGTGTTGCCGGAGCCGGATCCGATGATCGCGAGGTCGTAGTGGGTCATCGCAGGTGCCCGTTCAGCCAGTCGAGCCACTGGTCCAGTTCGGTGAAGGCCTGCTTGCGCGGCGCCTCGGTGGACAGGAAGACGTCGTGCCGTGCGCCCTCGATCGGGACGATGGTGGTCCGGTCGCCCAGACACCCTGCCCACCGGGCGATCTGCGTCACGTCGAGCACCAGGTCCGCCGCGTCGGACTTGTCCGTGTACTTGCGCGAGACGTGGGATTCCTTGGACCGCAGGATGAGTGAGGGCACACCGACGTCCAGGCCGCGGTGCAGGCGGGCGTGCCCGGCCCGGATCGCGCGCAGCCAGCCGAAGGTCACCGGGAATCCGCTGAGCGGCTTCCACTCCAGGTTGTAGTCCCACTCGCCACTCGAGTCGCGGTGCAGGCTGCGGCCGTAGACGTCCGAGAGCGGCTGGCCGACCGTGAGCTTGTCCCGGACCCGGCCGATCGCGTCCACCGCGACCGTCCCGACGCTGCGCAGGTACGACGGGCCCTGCAGGTCGAACCAGGGGCTGTTGAGGACCATGCCGGTCACCCCGGCACCCGCCACGCCCGCGGGCCGGGCCCGCACCCGGTCCATCCACAGCGGCACGATCAGGCCGCCGGTCGAGTGCGCCACGAGCAGGACGGAGCCCTCGCCGGTCCCGGCGGCGTCCGCGTCGCCGCCGACCTCGGCACGCACGATCTCCAGCGCCCGGTCGAGCTCCTGGTCGTAGGACGTGAGGTCGGTCACAAAATGTGGGGTCTGGCCGGGGCGAAGTGAACGGCCGCACTTGCGCAGGTCGAGCGCGAAGAACGCGTATCCTTGCTCGTGGAAGTGCTCTGCCAGGTGTTCCTGGAAGAAGTAGTCGGTGAATCCGTGGACGTACAGGACCGCGCGGCCGTGCTCCGCCGCGGAAGGTCCTTGTGGGGGGTGGTACCGGACCAGGGTGGCCTCGACCGTGCCCTCGCCGTCCGGATCGTTCCCGAGGGGGATGCTGCATTGCTGGTAGGCGTCGCCGAGGACGTCCGGAGCCCATGTAGTCACAGATCACAATGTTAGTGGGCTGGTATCCGGTCCGCAGTGGCGCACAATTGGGTGGGGTCATCGGCGTACTTATGCGCGGGTAACCTATCGGCTGCAGTCGGCGCGACTGCCCACTGCCAATGGACAAGGAAGTCGATTTTCCAGTGTCAGACAATAATGCGGTAGAGACCAAGACCGACGTAGTGCTCGTAGGTGCGGGCATCATGAGTGCCACCCTCGGGGCGCTCCTGCGACAGCTGCAGCCGGACTGGTCCATCAGTGTGTTCGAGCGGCTCGACGCCGCGGCCGCGGAGAGCAGCGACCCGTGGAACAACGCGGGCACCGGGCACTCCGCACTGTGCGAGCTCAACTACACGCCCGAGAACAAGGACGGCTCCGTCGACATCGCCAAGGCGATCAACGTCAACGAGCAGTTCCAGGTCTCGCGGCAGTTCTGGGCGCACGCGCTCGAGAACGGTGTGCTCACCGAGGCACGGGAGTTCGTCAACCCGATCCCGCACGTGAGCTTCGTGCACGGCGCGGACAACGTGAAGTACCTGCGCAAGCGCTACGACGCGCTCGCCGGGCACCCGCTGTTCGCGGGCATGGAGTACACCGAGAGCCCCGACGAGTTCGCCCGTCGCCTGCCGCTGATGGCCAAGGGTCGCGACTTCTCCGAGCCGGTCGCGCTGAACTGGTCCGACGGTGGCACCGACGTCGACTTCGGCGCGCTCACCAAGCAGCTGCTCAACCACGTCGCGTCCTCCGGTGGCACCGTCCACTTCGGGCACGAGGTGACGGGGATCTCGAAGCAGTCCGACGGCAGCTGGACGCTCAAGGTGCACAACCGTCGCACCCGCGCGAGCAAGACCGTCAACGCCAAGTTCGTCTTCGTCGGCGCCGGCGGCGGCGCCCTGCACCTGCTGCAGAAGTCCGGTATCGCCGAGGCCAAGGGCTTCGGCGGGTTCCCGGTCAGCGGTGCGTTCCTGCGCTGCACCAACCCGGAGCTGATCGACCAGCACCGCGCGAAGGTGTACGGCAAGGCCGCGGTCGGCGCCCCGCCGATGTCGGTTCCGCACCTCGACACCCGGGTGATCAACGGCAAGCCGGGACTGCTGTTCGGCCCCTACGCCGGCTGGTCGCCGAAGTTCCTCAAGCAGGGCCGGCTCACCGACCTGCCCGGGTCGATCAAGCCGAACAACCTGTTCTCGATGCTCGGCGTGGGTCTGACCGAGTTGGGCCTGACCAAGTACCTGATCTCTGAGCTGCTGCAGTCGCCGGAGGACCGGATCGGCACGCTCGGCGAGTTCGTCCCCGAGGCGCAGGGCAAGGACTGGGAGCTGATCACCGCCGGCCAGCGCGTGCAGGTGATCCGCCGCAAGGGCAAGGGCGGCGTGCTCGAGTTCGGCACCGCCGTCGTCACCGCCGGCGACGGCTCCATCGCCGGCCTGCTCGGCGCGTCCCCGGGCGCCTCGACCGCGGTCCCCGCGATGATCGACGTACTGCAGCGCTGCTTCGGCGACAAGTTCGCCTCCTGGGAGCCGAAGCTCAAGCAGATGGTGCCCTCGCTCGGCGTCAAGCTGTCGGACAACGAGGCGCTCTTCCGTGAGGTCTGGGACTGGACGAACCGCGTCCTCGAACTGGGCACCGACGAGATGGCCACCGCCGTCACCGCCTGACGTACACAGCTCTGCCGCTCGTGCGCGGTCGACGGGTCTCACCGGCCCGTCGGCCGCGCACGAGTGCGTTGTGGGCACGGGCTAGAGTCGTCACCACAACATCTCGTTCGCTGCCGTGGGGAATCCTGTGTGAATCAGGTACGGTCCCGCCACTGTGACGGTTCGTCGGCCCACGCACCGAACCGGAGTCAGATCACCGCGGCCGCGACGCATCTCGTCCGACTCCCGGCGCGGAAACCGGGCAGTGAAGGGAATTACGCTGTGGCACAAACCGGTTCAGGTATCGACCCGGGCTTCCCGTTCAGTGCGATCGTCGGTCAGGACCAGCTGCGGCTGGCCCTGACGCTGTGCGCGGTGCACCCCGGCATCGGCGGTGTGCTGGTGCGGGGGGAGAAGGGCACCGCCAAGTCGACGGTGGTGCGGGCGCTCGCCGCGCTGCTGCCCCCGGTCGACGACGGGCGGCCCGCCCGGCTGGTGGAACTGCCCGTCGGCGCCACCGAGGACCGGGTGGTCGGGTCGCTGGACCTCGAGAAGGTGCTGCGCGACGGCGAACGCGCCTTCCAGCCGGGGCTGCTCGCCGCCGCCCACGACGGTGTCCTCTACGTCGACGAGGTGAACCTGCTGCACGACCACCTGGTGGACGTGCTGCTCGACGCCGCCGCGATGGGCCGCGTGCACATCGAGCGCGACGGCGTCTCGCACTCGCACCCCGCCCGCTTCGTCCTGGTCGGCACCATGAACCCGGAGGAGGGCGAACTCCGCCCGCAGCTCCTCGACCGCTTCGGGCTGGCCGTGGACGTCGCGGCCTCCCGCGACGTCGACACCCGCATGCAGGTGGTCCGTCGCCGGCTCGACTTCGAGGCGGACCCCGGCGGGTTCGCCGGCCGGTACGCGGAGCAGGACGCCGCCCTGGCGCGCCGGATCGCCGCCGCCCGCGCCGCCCTGCCCGCCGTCGCGCTCAGCGACACCGAGCTGCGCCGCATCGCCGCGCTCTGCGCGTCCTTCGACGTGGACGGCATGCGCGCCGACCTGGTGCTCGCGCGCACCGCGACCGCGCACGCCGCCTGGCGCGGCGCCGACGCCGTCGCCGAGGAGGACGTGCGGGTGGCCGCCGAACTGACGCTGCCGCACCGGCGTCGCCGCGACCCGTTCGACGAGCCCGGGCTGGACCCGCAGCAGCTCGAGGACGCGATGCGCGACGCCGCGGAGCAGGCTGGCCGGCCCGACCCGGACCCCGAGCCGGACCCCGATCCGGACGGCCCCGGCGGCGCGCCCGTGCCCGACGAGACGCCGACGCCCCCCGACGGACAGGCCCCCGAAACGCCCGCCGCCGATGCCCCTGCCCCCGAGGCCCCCGCGCCCGCCGAGACGGCCCCCGACGAGGCGCCCGCACGCAGCGGACCGGGGCCGGCGCCGCAGCGGCAGGCCGGCGCGCCGTCGGCCCAGTTCCGCACCCGGCTGCTGCAGATCCCCGGCGTCGGCGAGGGCGCGCCCGGCCGCCGCTCCCGGTCGCGGTCCCCGCAGGGCCGCACCGTCCGCTCCACCTCCGAGCGCGGGCACGGGCTGCACCTGGTCGGCACCCTGTTCGCCGCCGCCGAGCACCAGGTGGTGCGTGGCCGGACGACGGGCCGAATGAAGTTGGCGCCCAGTGACATCCGGGGCGCACACCGCGAGGGCCGCGAGGGCAACCTGGTGCTCTTCGTGGTCGACGCGTCCGGCTCGATGGCCGCCCGGGACCGGCTCTCCGCGGTCACCGGCGCCATCGTCTCGCTGCTGCGCGACGCCTACCAGCGCCGCGACAAGGTCGCCGTGATCACCGTCCGCGGCAGCTCCGCGGAGCTGGTGCTGCCGCCCACCTCGTCGGTGGACGTCGCGGTCCGGCGGCTGGCGTCGTTGCGCACCGGCGGCAAGACCCCGCTGGCGCAGGGATTCCTGGAGGCCCGCAGGGTCGTGCTCCGGGAGAAGGTCCGGGACCCGCAACGACGCGCCCTGGTGGTGGCGCTGACCGACGGCCGCGCCACCGGCGGCGTCGACCCGGTCCAGCGCGCGAAGGTCGCCGCCGGCCTGCTCGCCGACGCGTCGGTCGCCTCGGTGGTCGTCGACTGCGAGTCCGGGATGATCCGGCTCGGGCTGGCCCGCGAGCTCGCGACGGCGCTGCGCGGCGCGTACGTCCGGCTCGACGAGCTGTCGGCAGAGCAGGTGGCCGGCGTGGTGCGCGCCGGCACGTCCAAGTTCGCGGCCTGAGTTCGGCCGGAAGAGAAGGAGTCGTCACGATGCCCAAGGGAGTCCCGCTTCCGGAGAACGTCCCCGACGACGGTCTGACCACCCGGCAGCGCCGCAACGCGCCGGTGCTGGCCGTGCACACCGGGCCCGGCAAGGGGAAGTCGACCGCCGCGTTCGGGATGGCGCTGCGCGCCTGGAACCAGGGTTTCGACATCGGGGTGTTCCAGTTCGTCAAGAGTGCCAAGTGGAAGGTCGGCGAGGAGGCCGCGTTCCGCGCGCTCGGCGACCTGCACACCGCCACCGGCGTCGGCGGCCCGGTGCAGTGGCACAAGATGGGCGAGGGATGGTCGTGGACCCGCAAGAAGGGCAGCGACGAGGACCACGCGCAGATCGCGCTGGAGGGCTGGCAGGAGATCGCCCGGCGAATTGCCAACGAGGAGCACCGTTTCTACGTCCTCGACGAGTTCACCTACCCGCTCAAGTGGGGCTGGGTGGATGTCGACGAGGTGGTGCGGGTGCTGCGGGACCGGCCCGGCAACCAGCACGTCGTGATCACCGGCCGGGACGCGCCGCAGGCGCTGATCGACGCCGCCGACCTGGTCACCGAGATGACGAAGGTCAAGCACCCGATGGACGCCGGCCGCAAGGGCCAGCGCGGTATCGAATGGTAGAGCCGAGCGGAGCGACGAGGAGTGTTACAGAGCCGAGCGGAGCGACGAGGAGTGTTACAGAGCCGAGCGGAGCGACGAGGAGTGTCACCACACCCGCGGTCGTGATCGCGGCCCCGGCGTCGGGCAGCGGAAAGACCACGGTGGCAACGGGTCTGATCGGTGCACTGCGGGCCGCCGGGGACCGGGTGGCGCCGTTCAAGGTCGGTCCGGACTACATCGACCCCGGTTACCACGGCCTGGCCGCGGGCCGGGTCGGCCGGAACCTGGACCCGGTCCTGGTGGGCGCCGACCGGATCGGCCCGCTGTACCGGCACGGCAGCGCCGGCTGCGACATCGCCGTCGTCGAGGGTGTGATGGGCCTGTTCGACGGCAAGATCTCCGACGTCGCGCCCGACGGCGCCGCCGAGGGGTCCACCGCGCAGGTGGCCACCCTGCTGGGGGCGCCGGTGGTGCTGGTCGTCGACGCCCGCGGCCACAGCCAGTCGCTGGCCGCGACGCTGCACGGCTTCGCGACCTTCGACGCCGGGGTGCGGATCGGCGGGGTGATCCTCAACCGGGTCGGCAGCGAGCGGCACGAGCAGGTGCTGCGGCAGGCCTGCGAGCGGGTCGGGGTGCCGGTGCTCGGCGCGGTCCCGCGGCTCGCCGAGCTCGCCGTCCCGTCCCGTCACCTCGGGCTGGTCACCGCCGTCGAGCACGGCGACGCCGCCACCGACGCGGTGGCCGCGATGACGGAGCTGATCGCCCGGCACGTGGACCTGGCCGCCGTGCGCGCGCTGGCCCGCGCGGGGGCGCCCGGCCCGGCCTGGGACGCCGTCGCCGAGGTGGGCGGGCCCGGCCCCGCCGCACCGGTGGTGGCGGTGGCGGGCGGCGCGGCCTTCACCTTCGGCTACGCCGAGCACCGCGAGCTGCTCGAGGCCGCCGGCGCGCGGGTGCGGGTGTTCGACCCCACCGTCGAGCAGCTGCCCGCCGGCACCGCGGCGCTGGTGCTGCCCGGCGGCTTCCCCGAGGAGCACGCGCCGCAGCTCGCCGCGAACGCGGAGCTGCTGACCTCGGTGCGCGAACTGGCCCGGCGCGGGATGCCGATCCACGCCGAGTGCGCGGGCCTGCTCTACCTGGCCCGGCGGCTCGACGGGCACCCGATGGCCGGTGTCATCGGGGTCGACGCCCAGTTCGGCACGAAGCTGACCCTCGGCTACCGCGACGCGGTGGCGCTGGGGGACTCCGTGCTGCTCGAGGCCGGTGCCCGGGTGACCGGGCACGAGTTCCACCGCACCCGTCTCGACGTCACCGAGGTGGACGGCTGGACGCCCGCCTGGGGCTGGCGGGCCGCGGGGGCGTCGACCCGGGAGGGCTTCGCCGGCGGCGGCGTGCACGCGTCGTACCTGCACACGCACCCGGCCGGAAGTCCGCGGTCGGTGCGCCGATTCGTGGACGCAGCAACAGAATTCGAGGTATCTCATGGGTGATCTGGTGGTAGGAATCGGCGTCCGGGACGGCATGGACCCGGACGTGGTGCTCGCCGCGATCAGCGAGGTGATCGACGACCCGCAGGACCTCTTCGCACTGGCGACGCTCGAGCGCAAGGCCACGGAGTCGTCGATCGCCGTCGCGGCCGCCGAGCTCGGGGTGCCGGTGCTCGGCTTCACCGCCGACGAGCTCGAGGCGGTCGAGGTGCCCACCCCGTCGGGCCGGGTCGCGGACGCGGTCGGCACGCCCAGCGTCGCGGAGGCCGCGGCGGTGCTCGGTTCGGGCGGCGGCGACCTGCTGGTGCCCAAGCGCGCCAGAAATGGCGTGACCGTGGCGGTGGCCCGTAATGTCTGGTGACCTACGAGACCTACCCCTGTGAAGGAGACCGAAGTGCCTGCAGCGGCCGCTGACGAGCCCAACTACCTGGTTGGACTCAACCTGACCGACCGTCGGGTGGTGGTCGTCGGCGGCGGCACCGTCGCCCAGCGTCGACTCGGACTGCTCGTCGCGTCCGGCGCGCGGGTGCACGTGGTCAGCCGGGCCGTCACCCCGGCGGTCGAGGGGATGGCCACCGGCGGCCAGATCACCGTCGAGCTGCGCGACTACGCGGACGGCGACCTGGACGGCGCCTGGTACGCCATCGCGTGCACCGACGAGCCGGAGACCAACGCCGCGGTCGTAGCCGAGGCGGAGCGCCGCCGGATCTTCTGCGTGCGCGCCGACAGCGCCCGCAACGGCACCGCCGTCACCCCGGCCACCGCGACGTTCGACGGCCTCGAGGTGGGCGTGCTCGCCGGCGGCCGGCACCGGCGCTCGGCCGCCGTGCGCACCGCGATCGTCGACGCGCTGCAGTCCGGGTCGATCTCGGACGACGCCGAGCCGCACGTCGCGGGCGTCGCGCTGGTCGGCGGCGGCCCCGGCGACCCGGACCTGATCACCGTCCGCGGCCGGCGGCTGCTGGCCCGCGCCGACGTGGTGGTCGCGGACCGGCTGGCCCCGCCGGAGCTGCTGGCCGAACTCGGCCCGCAGGTCGAGGTCATCGACGCCGCGAAGATCCCGTACGGCCGGGCGATGGCGCAGGAGGCCATCAACGCCGCGCTGATCGACAACGCCAAGGCCGGCAAGTTCGTGGTCCGGCTCAAGGGCGGCGACCCGTACGTCTTCGGCCGCGGCTTCGAGGAGCTCGAGGCCTGCGCGGCGGCCGGGGTCCCGGTCACCGTGGTGCCCGGCATCACCAGCGCCATCTCGGTGCCGTCCGCGGCCGGCATCCCCGTCACCCACCGCGGCGTCACCCACGAGTTCGTGGTGGTCAGCGGGCACGTCGCGCCGGACCACCCCGACTCGCTCACCGACTGGTCGGCGCTGGCCCGGCTCAAGGGCACCCTGGTGCTGCTGATGGCCGTCGAGCGGATCGAGAAGTTCGCGGACGTGCTGATGGCGGGCGGCCGGCCCGCCGAGACGCCGGTCACCGTGGTGCAGGAGGGCACCACCCGCTCGCAGCGGGTGCTGCGCGCCGACCTGGCGACCGTCGCGGCCCGGGTCCGCGAGGAGGAGATCCGGCCGCCGGCGATCATTGTCATCGGGCCGGTGGCGGGCTTTTCTGTTGACGCTGGGTAACGTGATCGTCCGTGCCTGAAACCACCGCAGTGAAGTACCCCGTGACCACGAGGGCATTCGGGCTGGCCATCGTCGTCCTCGGCGGCATGCAGCTCATGATGGTGCTCGACGGCACCGTCGCCTCCCTGGCCCTGGCCCGCATCCAGGACGACCTGGTCCTGAGCGACTCCGGCCGGAACTGGGTGATCACCTCGTACGCGCTGACCTACGGCGGCCTGATGCTGCTCGGCGGCCGGCTCGGCGACGCGTTCGGGCGCAAACGGGTCTTCATCGGCGGTGTCGCGCTGTTCACCCTGGCCTCGCTGTTCTGCGGGATCGCGGTGGGGGAGTTCACCCTGATCGCCGCGCGCGCCCTGCAGGGCGTCGGCGCCGCGATCGCCTCGCCCACCGCGCTGGCCCTGGTCGCGACGACGTTCGCGCCGGGCCCCGTGCGCAACCAGGCGATCGCCATCTTCGCGGCGATGACCGGGATCGGGTCGGTCACCGGCCTGATCGTCGGCGGGGCGCTGACCGAGGTGTCCTGGCGGTGGATCTTCCTGATCAACGTGCCGATCGGGCTGCTGATCATGGGGCTGGCATTCGGCTCGCTGGTGGAGACCAGCGCCGAGCGACTGCGCCTGGACGTCCCCGGCGCGATCCTCGCGACCCTCGGCTGCACCGGCATCGTGTTCGGGTTCACCGAGGGCGCCGAGCTGGGCTGGGCGAGTCCCGCGGTGATCGTCGCACTGGTCGGCGGCGCCGCGCTGCTGGCGGCGTTCCTCGTCGTCGAGCGCCGGGCCGAGAACCCGCTGCTGCCGTTCTCGCTGTTCCGCAACCGGGACCGGGTCGCGACGTTCGCGGCGATCGCGCTCGTCGGCGCGGTGATGTTCAGCCTGGCCCCCTTCGTCGCGCTGTTCGTCCAGGACATCCTCGACTTCACCCCGCTGCGCGCCGGCCTGGCGTTCGTGCCGTTCGCGTTCGGGCTCGGCGCGGCGGCCTTCGTGGCGTCCAAGCTGGCGGTGCGGATCCAGCCGCGCTGGCTGGTGGTGACCGGCACCGTGATCACCGCGCTGGGGCTGTTGTACGGCTCCACGCTGGACTCCTCGTCGAGCTACATGCAGGACATGTTCGCGCTGGTCGTGGTGATCGGCTTCGGCGTGGGCCTGGCCGTCGTGCCGCTGCCGCTGTGCGCGATCGCCGGGGTCGGGCAGCACGAGATCGGCCCGTTGGCCGCGATCGCCCAGGTGGCGCAGGTGCTGTTCGGCCCGATCGGGTTGGCGATCGTCGGCGCGATGGCCACCTCGCGGACCCTCTCGCTGGGCGGCATCTCGGGCCCGGCGGCCGACATGACGCCGGACCAGCTCGACGCACTGAGCTCGGGCTACACCTTCGCGCTGCTCGGCTGCGCGATCTTCGCCGCGCTGGCTGCCGTCGTCGCGCTGTTCATCCGGTTCACCCCCGAAGAGGTCGCGCAGGCGCAGGCCGCGGAGAAGGCCGCGCAGGAGGCGTAGGCGGCTGCGCCGCCCGGGCGCGGATGTCCTAGACCCGTCAAACGCGCACGAGCAGCGAAGCTGCCGGGTCTGGCGGCGCGCGGCGCCCGAAATGTCCTGGCTGAACGGTCCGCCGCGCCGTAATGTGCGCTCGGTGCTGCTCACACTGACCGCCACTGCAACAGTCGATCTCCCGGACGCCACGGACCTCGGCTACCTTCTGCACAAGCATCCCGACCGGGTGCAGGTGTTCGAGCTGACTGTGGGCACCGCGACCGTGCTGTACCCGGAGTCGACGCCGGCGCGGTGCACCGTGGCGTTGATTCTCGACGTCGACCCCATCGAGTTGGCGCGCAGCAAGTTCCGCCGAGGCAGTGACGGTTTCGCGCTGGGCCAGTACGTCAACGACCGACCGTACGCCGGGTCGTCGATGCTGGCAGTTGCCCTGTCGAGGGTGTTCAAGTCCGCGCTGGCAGGGGTCTGCAAGACGCATCCCGACCTTGCGGAAACGGTGATGCCGCTGCACGTCACGATCCCGGCGATGCCGGCCCGCGGCGGAGCCGACCTGCCCGGCCGGCTCTTCGAGCCGCTCGGCTGGGACGTGACGGCGGAGCCGCTGCCGCTGGACGAGACGATTTCGCAGTGGGGCGACGCGGACTACGTCCGACTGGAACTGAGCGGCACCGCGACCCTGTCGGCGGCACTGCGCCACCTGTACGTGCTGCTGCCGGTGCTCGACGACGTCAAGCACTACTGGGTCGGCGAGGAGGAGGCCGACAAGCTGGTGCGGATGGCCGGCGAGTGGCTTGTCGATCATCCTGAGACCGGGCTCATCGCCTCGCGGTACCTGGCGCACCGCCGCGAACTGGTGGCCTCGGTCGTCGATCGACTGGCCGAGGAGGCCGCGGTGCCCGGCGACGAGGTGCCCGCATCCAATGCGAGCCTGGCCCAGCTGCGCCAGGATGCTGTGCTGACGACCCTCGAGGACCTCGGCGTGGCCAGGGTCGTCGACCTGGGCTGCGGCGAGGGCCGACTGCTGCGGGAGATGCTGGCCCGGCCGGCGTTCACCAGGATCGTCGGCGTGGACGTCAGCGACAGCGCCCTCCGCAGGGCGGAACGACGGCTCGGCATCGACGAGCTGCCGGATCGTCAGCGGGACCGGATCGCGCTGCTGCAGTCCTCGGCCACCTACCGCGACGCTCGGCTTCGCGGCTTCGACGCGGTGGTGCTGATGGAGGTCGTCGAGCATGTCGACGAGCCACGACTGCCCGCACTGGTGCGGTCGGTGTTCGGCGACATGCGGCCGCGAGTCGTACTGGTGACCACGCCCAACGCCGAGTACAACGTGCTCTACCCGAACCTCGCGCCGGGCGCCTTTCGGCATCCCGATCACCGGTTCGAGTACACCCGAACGCAATTCGAGTCCTGGGCGTCGGAGATCGCGGCCACCCACGGCTACGACCCGACCTTCACCGGGATCGGCGAGAACGACGAGACCCACGGCGCGCCCACCCAGATGGCCGTCTTCACCCGAAAGGAGGGATCGTAAGTGAGCGTCTTCGAGATCCCCGAGCCGTCGCTGGTCGTGCTCGTGGGAATCAGCGGATCAGGCAAGTCGACCTTCGCAGCCGAACATTTCGGTCCCTACGAGGTGATCTCGAGTGACCACTGCCGCGGGCTGGTCAGCGACGACCCGAACTCGCAGGCCGCGACGGCCGACGCATTCGAGGTGCTCGAGTTCGTTGCGACCAAGCGCCTGCGCGCCGGGAAGCTGACCGTCGTCGACGCCACCAGTGTCCAACCGGCGGCCCGCAAGAAGCTGATCGACCTCGCCCGCCGCCATGACGTGCTGCCCGTGGCGATCGTGCTCGACGTGCCCGAACCGGTGTGCGCGGAGCGCAATGCGGCCCGTGGGGACCGAGCCTTCGACCGCGCCGTGCTGCGTCGTCAGCATCAGCAGCTCACCCGGTCGCTGCGAGGCCTCCCGCGCGAGGGTTTCCGCGTCGTCCACGTGCTCGACGGGGTCGAGGCGGTCGAGTCGGCGCGGTTCGTCCGGCAGCCGCTGCGCAGTGACCGCCGCGACCTGCGCGGGCCGTTCGACGTGATCGGCGACATCCACGGCTGCCTCGGCGAGCTCGAAACGCTGTTGGGGGCGCTGGGATACACGGTGCTCCGTGACGAGCGGGGCCGGGCGGTGGACGCGGTTCCGCCGGCCGGGCGGACCGCGGTCTTCGTCGGCGACTACGTCGACCGGGGACCGGACTCGCCCGGTGTGCTTCGGCTGGTGATGGGGATGGTCTCCGCCGGGCATGCACTCGGCGTCCCGGGGAACCACGAGAACAAACTGGTGAAGGCGCTGCGCGGGCAGAAGGTCAGCACCACGCACGGTCTCGACCGCACCCTCGAGCAGTTGGCGGCAGAGCCGGAACAGTTCCGCCGCCAGGTCGCGGACTTCTGCGACGGACTGGTCGCACACCTTGTCCTGGACGAGGGACGCCTCGTCGTCGCGCACGCAGGACTGAAGGAGGAGTACCACAATCGCGCATCGGGCCGGGTGCGCAGCTTCGCGCTCTACGGCGAGACCACAGGCGAGACAGACGAGTTCGGCCTTCCGGTGCGATACCCCTGGGCCGAGGACTACCGGGGCGAGGCGGTGGTGCTCTACGGGCACACGCCGGTGCCGGAGGTGCGCTGGCTCAACCGCACCGCGTGCCTCGACACCGGATGCGTCTTCGGTGGCGCGCTCACCGCGATGAGATACCCGGAGCGCGAAGTGGTGTCGGTGCCCGCCGAGCGGCAGTGGTACCGACCGGTGAAGCCGCTGCACCAGCCCGAGCCCGATCCGCAGGCCCTCGACATCGACGACATCCTCAGGGTCGGGGGAGTGGAGACGGCGACACGCGGGCGGATCTCGGTTCGCCCGGAGAGTGCGGCGGGCGCGCTCGAGGTGATGAGCCGCTACGCGGTGGACCCGCGGTGGCTCACCTACCTCCCACCGACCATGGCGCCGTGCGCGACCTCCACGCTCCCGGGGTTGCTCGAGCACCCGGCCGAGGCCTTCGCCGCTTATCGAAAGTCGAAGGTGGGCAAGGTGATCTGCGAGGAGAAGCACATGGGGTCGCGGGCGGTGGCACTGGTGTGTCGCGACGCGTCCGTTGCCGCGGCGCGCTTCGGGGTCGGCGACGGGCTGTCCGGGATGGTGCACACCCGGACCGGCCGGCGCATGTTCGGCGAGTCGCAGACCGAGCTGCTGGTCGCCCGGATCGCGGAGGCGGTCGGGGCCGCCGGGTTGTGGGAGGAACTCGGCACGGACTGGGTGCTGCTCGACGCCGAGCTGCTGCCGTGGTCGGCGAAGTCGGAGGGACTGCTGCGATCGCAGTACGCGGCCGTCGGCGCGGCCGCAACGGCGGACCTGTCGGCGCGCACGGCGGTGCTGGAGTCAGCGTCCGGCCGGGGTCTCGACGTCGGAGCACTGCTGGCGGGGACTCGGTCCCGTGTCGAGGACGTGGAGCGTTACGTCGAGGCGTACCGGAGGTACGTGTGGCCGACCGACGGCATCGACGGTGTGCGGCTCGCGCCGTTCCAGCTGCTCGCGACCGAAGGCGCGAGTTACGGTGACCGCGACCACGGCTGGCACCTGGCGGTCGCGGATCGGCTCGTCGACGTCGCACCGACACTGTTCACGACCACCCGCCGGGTGGTGGTGGACACGGCGTCGCCGGAATCGGAGGCGTCGGGCATCGCGTGGTGGGAGGAGCTGACCGCGGCAGGCGGTGAGGGCATGGTGGTCAAGCCGTTCGTCAACCAGGGCCGCGACGGCGCCGGGCGAGCGCAGCCCGGCATCAAGGTGCGAGGACGGGAGTACCTTCGGCTGATCTACGGCCCGCACTACACCGAGCCGCAGAACCTGGCACGGCTGCGCGATCGGAGCCTGGGGCACAAGCAGTCCATGGCGCTGCGCGAGTACGCGCTCGGGATGGAGGCGATCGACCGGCTGATCAAGGATGATCCGCTGTGGCGGATCCACCAGGCGGTGTTCGCCGTCCTCGCGCTCGAGTCGGAGCCGGTGGATCCACGCCTGTAGCTGTCTGGGTCGTGGGCGTTCAGCGCCGGGCCGCGGGCGGCGGGCGTTCGCGCACCGCGCCGTAGGCGAAGAAGTAGCCGGGCAGCCGCGAGAGTCCCGGGGTCGCCATGATCGCCCGCACCACCCGCGGCGCAGGCTGTGCGGCGTCCGCGGAGACGGTCCCCGCCAGCACCGGCGAGATGATCTTGGCGTGCGCGAGGCGCTGTAGCGCCTGCGTCGCGGCGGCGGTCGGCCAGCGGCGGCGCTGGACCCGGCGCAGGTCCGCCGAGGTGACCGTGTCCGTCATCAGGGGCGCGGCGAGATGCCGGGCGGCGGCGACGGCGTCCTGGACGGCCAGGTTGATGCCGATGCCGAAGATCGGCGACATCGCGTGCGCCGCGTCCCCGATGCACAGCAGTCCCGGCAGGTGCCAGTGCCGTAGCCGGTCGAGCCGCACGTCGAGGAGTTGCACCTGGTCCCAGGACCGCAGCGCGTGCACGCGCTCGCCGAGCCAGGGTGCGGTGTCCGCGAACTGGCCCCGGAAGCGGTCGAGTCCGGCGGCACGTCGCTCGGCGTCCGTGCCCTTGGGGATCATGACGGCGCACTGCCAGTAGTCGCCGCGGTCGATCATCGCGGTGAGGAAGCGGTCTCCTGCGTTGCCGACGAGTCCCTCCGGATCCTGCGGTGAGCGCGGCAGCCGGAACCACCAGGCGTCCATCGGGCAGCGGAACTGCCGCAGTCGCAGTTCTGGAAGTTGCCGCGCCAGCGAGCCGCGGCCGTCGCACGCGACGTTGAGCGCGGCACGCAGTTCGCCGACAGTGCCGTCCGGCGTGCGGTACCGGACGCCGGCGACCCGCCCGTCCTCGTGGAGGAGCGAGATCGCCTCGGTGCTCATCCGCAGGTCGAAGTCGAGTTCGTTGCGTCCCTCGTCCGCGAGCAGGTTCAGCAGGTCCCACTGGGGCACCATCGCGATGTACTTGTACCGGCCGGGCAGCGTGTCGAAACGGCCGACGGTGAGCCGCGTCCCGTCCCGGCCGATGGGCAACTGGACCGTGTGCACGTGACGTTGGGGCAGCCGCGCAAACCGCTCGCCGAGGCCGAGATCGTCCAGCAGCGACAGTGTTGAGGGATGCACGGTGTCACCACGGAAGTCACGGAGAAAGTCGCCGTGCTTCTCGAGGACCGTGACCGGCACACCGCACCGCGCGAGCAGCAGCCCGAGGACCATCCCGGCGGGGCCCCCGCCCACTACACAACACGTGGTCCGCTCCATCCGCACCGTTCCCCTCCCGTCCAGTCTGCGCCCGTGCGCCCGCGACGGCGTCAAAAGGTCTGGCCTCCGCTCCGGAGAGCGAAGGCCAGACCTCAGTGGTGAAGCGGTTTCAGTTCTGGTGCGACGTCACAGCCAGGCCAGCGCCGGAGCGACCGGCAGGCTCTTGCCGGCGACGGTCCGGAACTCCGAGGCAGCCGTGGCCGCGGGTGCCGCGAAGCTCACCGGGGTCTTGGTGTCCTGGGTGCGGTCGGCGGAGCCGTGGGCGGCGACGGTGTAGATCGAGCAGGTGTTGACGAGGCAGTCCGAGCCGTTGAGGACGGCGGCGGCGTCGACGGTGGCGGTCCAGGCGCCGCCGACGATCTGGGTCGGACGGATGAATGCGGTCGTCATCCAGGCGCCGGCGTCGGTGGCGGAGTACTTGCTGTCCTGGACGAGGCCGACGTAGAGGCCCGGTGCCGCGCCGGAGAAGCCGGTGCCGGAGACGGTGATGGTCTCGCCGGCCGGGGCGACGTCGGTGGCCTTCGACAGCGTCACTGCCGGTCCGGCGGGCACGACGACGGGTGCCTTGAAGGTGACCGGGGTCTTGGTGTCCTGGGTGCGGTCGGCGGAGCCGTGGGCGGCGACGGTGTAGATCGAGCAGGTGTTGACCAGGCAGTCCGAGCCGTTGACGACGGCGGCGACGTCGATGGTTGCGGTCCAGGCGCCGGCGGTGATGTCGGCGGGCTTGAGCCACTGGGTGGTCATCCACGCGGTCGAGTCGGTGGCGGAGTACTTGCTGTCCTGGATGAGGCCGACGTAGAGGCCGGCGCCGGCGCCGGAGAAGCCCGTGCCCGAGACGGTGACGGTGTCGCCGGCGGCGGTGAGGTCGGTGGACTTCGACAGCGTCACTGCCGGTACCGGATCCTCGGTCCCCGGACCCTCGGGTTCCGGGGCGCTGGAACCGACGCTGCCGAGCGACCCGGTGTCGATGTCGCCGAACGGCGTGGTGAACGCTCCCGCGACGCCGACGGGGAGCGTCCACGCGATCGTGGCGGCAACGGCCGCGATCGCTGCCTTGTTGAACGTGCGCATGTTCCTGCTTTCTTGTGTGAGCCGCCGTGACGGCACCAGCTGAGGGGAAAGGGTTAGGAAAAGCTAACCTAAGTTTTGATCGTTTGTCCAGGGACGAATCGGACGAATCTGACCGCGGTCGACGGCAGTTCATGGGCGTAATCCTGCAGGTCATGGCAGATTTGGGCGCGCGAGTACCCCGGCCGTCGGTCGGTCGTGTGCGCGGGCGGTCAGGAGCTCCGGCGGCGTACTGCGAACGTCGTTGCCACGGCAATCGCGGCGCCGACGCCGCCGCCGATCAGGAGGGGTGCGATCCAGGCGGTGCCCTCCGTGAACGTGCTGGAGAGGCTGCGGAGCGCGGCGGGGGAGTCGGAGTCGCCCGACGCCGAGGTCCCGTCGGCCGCGGCCAGGGCCGCCTCCTTCGCGCCTGCCGGGTCGTCGCCGAAGCTGACCGGCGTCTGGCTGTCCTGGCTGCGGTCACTCGAGCCGTGCGCGGCAATGGTGTAGACGGAACACGCGTTCTTGGTGCAGTCGGAGTCGCCCTTGACGGCCATCACGTCCATGGTGGTGGACCAGGCGCCGTCGACGATCTTGTTCGGCGTGATGAACGCCGTGGTCATCCAGGCCCCCGCGTCGGTGGTGGAGAACTTGTCGTCCTGGATCAGGCCGGCGTAGATGCCGGGGCCGCTGGTGGAGAACCCGGTGCCCGAGATGGTGATCGTGTCGCCGTCGACCTCGAGGCCGCGAGTCTTCGACACGGTGACCGCCACGCTGTTTCCCTCGCCCACCTTGCCCTTCTTTGCGGCCGCGGCGGCCTTGGCCCCGCCTGCCGTGCCGCCGGCTCCGCCCGTGTTGCCGGACGCGGGGCCGGCCACCGGTGCGCCGGTCGTGTCCGGCGCGACGCCGCCGGCGAAGCCCACCGGGGTCCGGGAGTCCTGGCTGCGGTCACTCGAGCCGTGGGCGGCGACGGTGTAGATCGAGCAGGTGTTGCTCATGCAGTCGAAGTCGCCCACGACGGCGGGCAGATCCATGGTGGTGGACCAGTTACCGCCGGAGATCGCCTCCGGCTTGAGGAAGGCGGTCGTCATCCAGGCCGAGGCGTCGGTGGCGGAGAAGCGGTTGTCCTGGACGAGGCCGACGTACAGGCCCGGTGCCGCTCCGGAGAACCCGGAACCGGAGATGGTGACCGTCTCGCCGGCCGGGGCGAGGTCGGTGCCCTTGGACAGCGTCACGGACAGGTTGGGGTTGGAGGTCACCGTGCCCCCGCCGGTTCCGGGGCTGGCTCCCGCGGGTGTGCCGGGACCGGCGGGTGCGTCGGGCGCTCCGGGGGTTCCGGGGCCTGCGGGCGCGTCGGGTCCGCCGGGAGTGCCCGGTCCCGCGGGGGTGTCGGGGCCTGCGGGGGTGCCGGGACCCGCCGGGCTGCCGCCGAAGTCGATGCGGGTGACGGTGTCCTGGCTGCGGTCGGACGAGCCGTGTGCGGCCAGGGTGTAGACGGCGCAGACGTTGGCGATGCAGTCGCTACCGGCGAACGTGGACGAGACGTTGAGTGACTTGGACCAGGACCCGCCCGGCATGTCCGAGGGCTTGATGAACTGCGCGTCCTGGAAGACCGAGGCGTCGGTGACCGAGAACCGGTTCATCTGGGCGACGCCGATGTAGATGCCCGGCCCGGAGGTCGAGAAGCCGCGGCCGTTCACGGTGATGGTGTCGCCGGCGGCGTTGAGTCCGCTGGTCCGGTCGGCACTCACGCTCGGCCCGTTGCCCGTCGGTGGCTTTGTGGTGGTCGTCGGCGGCTTGGTCGTTGTGGTGGTGGGTGGCTTGGTGGTGGTGGTCGGCGGCGGCGCGGTCGTCGTCGTGGGTGGCTTGGTGGTGGTGGGCGGCTTGGTGGTGGTTGGCGGCTTTGTGGTGGTGGTGGTGGTGGGCGGCGTCGTCGTCGTGGTGGTCGGCGGCACAGTGGTCGTCATCGTCGTCGGCGGCGGCGTCGTGGTCGGCGGCGGTGTGGTGGCGGTGGCGGTGGTGGTCGTGGGCGGCGGCGTGGTGGTCGTGGGCGCCGCGGCGAAGGTCACCGGATTCTGGGTGTCCTGGGTGCGGTCCGACGAGCCGTGCGCGGCGACGGTGTAGATCGAGCAGGCGTTCACGGTGCAGTCCGAGCCGCCGCTGACGGCCATCACCTCGACCGAGGTGGACCAGGCGCCGCCGCTGATCTCGCTGGACCGGATGAACACCGTGGAGATCCAGGCGTCGGCGTTGGTGGTGGAGAACATGTTGTCCTGGGCGAGGCCGACGTAGATGCCGGCGCCCGCGCCGGAGAATCCGGTGCCCGAGACGCTGATGGTCTCGCCGTCGACGTTCAGGCCGCTCGACTTGCCGACTGTCGTGACCGCAGGGCCGGAGACGGCTTGGGTGGCCGTGTCGCCGGAGATATCGGGGTTGGCGACGGCAACGCCCGCCGGCGCCGTCAATGCCATGGCGACCGCCATGGTCGCGAATGCGGCCCTGCCTAACGCGCGCATCTTCCTACTTCCTGGTCATAGCCGCAGGTCACGGCACCGTATGGAGTACAAAACTCAGGTGAGGTTAGCCTATATTTGGCTAGGTGAGGCTAAGTTACCTGACTGGACGTCCAAGTTGGTGGGCTACGTTTTTTGGACGCATCGCCCGAAGAGGTCAGGGGTCGTGTCCCGGCGGGCTGGACGAGGAATCGGAGGAGCGGCTGTGGCCGGTCGTTGGAACGGCGAAGGCCTCCTGTCGTGACTCACAGACAGGAGGCCTTCGTGGTGCGCGCCATGCGCATGTCGGTTGGTGTGGCTAGGTCAGGACGACCAGTTCGGTTGCCGAGCTGATCTCCACGGTCAGGCCGGCCTTCGTCGCCACTCGGGCGAGGCCCTTGACGTCGGTCGGCTCGGCGCGGGACAGCACCAGGGCGCGAGCCAACAGGCCCTTGTGATGCTTGTTGAAGTGGCTGACGACGGAACGGCTGCCGTCGGGCTTGACGGTGAGCACGGTTGCGGTGACCGCGCCGGGGACCGGCCCGAGTTGCTGGTAGGTGCCGGAGCGCAGGTCCACCACCAGGCCGCCGTCCGCCTCCGCGGACAGCGCGGCGGACAGTTCCGGCCTCCACAGTGACTGCAGGGTGCCGAAGCCCGGGAGCTTGGAGCCGCCGGACAGCCGGTAGGCGGGGATCGGGTCGCCGGCCCGGACCGCGCCGAACAGCGCCGACCCCATCGCGAGCCGTCGGTACGCCTTCTCCCGCTGGACCTTGGTGAACGCCTTCGCGTCGAGCGCGTCGAACAGCACTCCCGTGTAGCGCTCGAGCGCGGGCCGGGTCGGGGAGACCCAGAGCTTCGCGTTGCGCTCGACCTCGTCGGTCTGGTGGGCGCTCAGACCCAGTGCGACGCTGGACGCGTCGGTGTCGGCGGACAGCTCGACGAGGGCATCGACCAGAGCCTCGCGGGTCGCCGTCAATGTGGGCAGGGACAGTTCGCCCAGGTCGAGCGGGGCGCCCTTGCCGCCGTCGGACTTGGTCTCGGAAGGGGGCAGCAGAACCAGCACGAGCGGCAACGGTACCGGGTGCGCGCGGCGGCCCGCATCGGGCGACTAGTCTGATACCCCGTGATCACCCGCCTTTCGCACCTGTTCCTCCGCACGCTGCGTGACGATCCCGCCGACGCCGAGGTTGCCAGCCACAAGCTGCTCGTCCGGGCCGGCTACGTCCGCCGAATCGCGCCGGGTGTGTACTCCTGGCTGCCGCTGGGCCTGCGGGTCCTGCGCGAGGTCGAGCGGGTGGTCCGCGAGGAGATGGACGCGATGGGCGCGCAGGAGATCCTGCTGCCCGCGCTGCTGCCGCGCGAGCCCTACGAGACGTCGAACCGCTGGACCGAGTACGGCGCCGGGCTGTTCCGTCTCAAGGACCGCAAGGGCAACGACTACATGCTCGGCCCCACCCACGAGGAGCTCTTCGCGCTCACCGTCAAGGGTGAGTACAACTCCTACAAGGACTTCCCGGTCACCCTGTACCAGGTGCAGACCAAGTACCGCGACGAGGAGCGGCCCCGCGCCGGCATCCTGCGCGGCCGCGAGTTCGTGATGAAGGACTCCTACTCCTTCGACCTCACCGACGAGGGCCTGACCGCGTCGTACCAGGCGCACCGCGACACCTACGAGCGGATCCTGGCCCGGCTCGGCGTCAAGTACGTCATCGTCTCCGCGACCTCGGGCGCGATGGGCGGCAGTGCCTCGGAGGAGTTCCTGGCCGAGAGCGCGATCGGCGAGGACACCTACGTCCGTTGCCTCGAGTCCGGCTACGCCGCGAATGTCGAGGCCGTCAAGACGCTGGCGCCCGAGGCGATCCCGTTCGACGGGCTGCCCGACGCGAAGGTGTACGACACCCCCGGCACCGAGACCATCGACACTCTCGTCGAGTGGGCCAACGGCGCGGACCTCGGCAAGACGGTCACCGCCGCGGACACCCTGAAGAACATCATGGTCAAGACCCGGGTGCCGGGCGGGGAGTGGGAACTGCTTGCCATCGGCATCCCCGGCGACCGTGAGGTCGACGAGAAGCGCCTCGAGGCCTCGCTGGAGCCGGCCGAGTACGTGCTCATCACCGAGACCGACTTCAAGAACAACCCGTTCCTCGTCAAGGGCTACATCGGACCGAAGGCGTTGCAGGAGAACGGTATCCGCTACCTCGTCGACCCGCGCGTGGTCGACGGCACCAGCTGGATCACCGGCGCCGACGAGGAGGGCAAGCACGTCGTCGGTCTCGTCGCCGGCCGCGACTTCACCCCGGACGGCACCATCGAGGCCGCCGAGGTGCGCGACGGCGACCCGTCGCCCGATGGCGCCGGACCGCTGGTCGCGGCCCGCGGCATCGAGGTCGGTCACGTCTTCCAGCTGGGCCGCAAGTACACCGACGTGTTCTCCGTCGACGTGCTCGGCGAGAACGGCAAGCCGGTCCGGCCCACCATGGGCTCCTACGGCATCGGCGTCTCGCGCCTGGTCGCGGTGATCGCCGAGCAGATGCACGACGAGAAGGGCCTGCGCTGGCCGGCCGAGGTGTCGCCGGCGAACGTGCACCTGGTGATCGCGAACAAGGACGACGCCGCCCGCGAGGGTGCCGAGGGCCTGGCCGCCGAGCTGGACGGGGCCGGGCTGTCGGTGATCCTCGACGACCGCAAGGCCTCGCCGGGCGTGAAGTTCAAGGACTCCGAGCTGCTCGGGATCCCGCTGGTGGTCGTCGTCGGCCGCGGCTGGGCCGACGGCAAGGTGGAGCTGCGCGACCGCTTCACCGGCGAGTCCCGCGAGGTCGACGCCGGCGGCGCGCTGGCGGAGATCCTCGCCGCCGTCCGCGGCTGACCCGAATTACCTGCAGTGCCGGACCGGGCCGTCAGTCGACGGCCCGGTCCGGTGCGTTGAGCGGGAATTGCCGGTCCTACGGATCGATGCCCTACGGATCGGAATCGAAGGAGACCGAGAGTAGCGAGACGAACGCCGGCGACCGGATCGCTCGGATCGCTCGGCCTGCCGTCCTTCGGTCGCTAGATCGGCCCATTCGCGCCCGCCCCGTCGCGCCACCGGACCAAGCCGTCAGCCGACGGCCCGGTCCAGTGCGTTCAGGCGGGCATCCTCCGCCGCCACCCGGCGCCGCTGCACGATCACGTGGGTGACCCCGGCGACCGCGGTCGCCCCGGCCGCCGCGGGCAGCGCCCAGCCGGCGCCCGGGACGTGGTGTGAGATCGCGGCGGTGAGCTCGACGACGCCGCGGAAGCCCCCGGTGCAGTAGTAGACGAGCGCGCCAGCGGCCACCCAACGGGCCTGCAGCGCAGCGACATTGACCAGCGCCCGCCGCGGCGCGAGACCCAGTTGTGCGCGGCGCTGGCACTCGCGGACCGCCGCCCGGTCCTGCGCGGTGGCCCGGGCGGCGAGTGGAAGCACCAGCATCGCGGCGCAGGCCAGGACGAGGGCGGTTTCGCCCGTGGGGCCCCGGCGCAGGGACACGGCCGCGAGCGTCAGCAGTCCGGCGGCCAGCGCGTAGGTCCGGACCCGGGCCCAGACATCGGCGCGCAGCGCGGCGTCGGCGCGCAACCGCCGGTAGCCGACGAACCCCACCGCGGACAGGGCGAGCAGCAGGACGGCGGTGAACATGTGGACGAGGCCCCTCGGGTCGGTGTGGTGAAGGCCTGGATCGTCCCACAGTCGGCCGGCGGGTCAGCGGCGGAGGCGGGCGTCGTACTCGGCGCGGTCGGCGTCGACGTCCAGGAACACCCGGTCGAGCCCGGTGACCTTCCGCATCCGGCGGGCGAGCGGACGCGGCAGCAGCGGCCACACCAGCACACCGGACAGCCGGCCCGGCACCACGGCACGGCGACGTCCGGTGCGCAGCACCCCCACCACGGCGTCGGCCACCCGTTCCGGCGGAATCGGCGCGATCAGCCGGCCGGGGTGGGTGCCGGTCAGCAGGCCGGTGTCGGTGAACGACGGCAGCACCGTGCTCACCCGCACCCCGAGCGGTGCCAGTTCGGCGTCGGCCGCGTCACCGAAGCACAGCACCGCGGCCTTGGTGGCGTTGTAGACGGCCATGCCCGGCACCGGGATGCAGCCCGCCACCGAGGCGACGTTGACGATCCGGCCGCCGCCGGCGGCGGCCATGGCCCGCCCGGCGGCGCGGGTGCCGTGCAGGACCCCGCGCAGGTTGACGTCGACGGTGGTGTAGACGATCTCGTCGTCCTGGTCGAGCAGCGCGCCGAGCGGCATCACCCCGGCGTTGTTCACCCAGCCCCACGGCTGCCCGAGCGTCGACTGCACGCCGGCGAGGAAGGCCTGCACCGACGCGCGGTCGGTGACGTCGAGGACGGCGCCGTGCAGGCCGTCGGCCTCGGCGGTGCGCCGCACCGCGTCCTCGTCGACGTCGCCGAGGGCGACCCGGGCGCCGGCCTCGCGCAGCGCCTGCGCGGTGGCCCGGCCGATGCCCCGCGCCCCGCCGGTGACCACGACGACCCGGCCGGCGAGGTCGGTTCTGCTCATGTGTGGATCTCCTTCGGGTCGTGGATCCTTCGATGCCGCACCGCGACCAGCGCGCGGGTGCCGGCGTTCATCGCCCGCAGCAGCGGCCCGCGGAAGCGGTCCGGGTAGGCGGTGGCGACGCGCTGGGTGGTGACGGTCTGCGGTTCGGTGTAGCGGACGATGCCCTCGCGGCCGTGCCGACGGCCGGACCCGCTGGTGCGCATGCCGCCCATCGGGGCGCCCAGCGAGGCGATCGCGGACAGGTATCCGTCGTTGACGTTCACCGATCCGGCGACCACCTCGGCCGCGATCCGGCGGCCGCGCCGCAGGTCCCGGGTCCAGACGCTGGCGCTGAGGCCGTACTCGCCGTCGTTGGCCAGCCGGACCGCCTCCGCGTCGGACACCACCCGATGCACGGAGACCACGGGGCCGAAGGTCTCCTCGGCGAACACCGACATCTCCGCGGTGACGCCGGTCAGCACGGTCGGCTCGTGGAAGAGCGGACCCAGGTCCGGCCGGGACCGGCCGCCGGTGACCACGGTCGCGCCCTTGGACACCGCGTCCGCGACGTGCTTCTCGGTGGCCTCGAGCTGACGCCGCGAGGTGAGCGAGCCCATGTCCACGTCGTAGCCGTACCCGCCGCCGACTCGCAGCCGGGCGGTGCGGGCGGTCAGTTCGGCAAGGAAGCGCTCGAACACCTTCTCGTGCACGTAGATCCGCTCGATCCCGATGCACATCTGCCCGGCGTTGGAGAACGCCGCCTGCACCGCGCCCCGGGCTGCGGCGGTGACGTCGGCGTCCGCGCACACGATCATCGGGTTCTTGCCGCCGAGCTCGAGCGAGGCGCCGATCAGCCGGTCGGCGCAGCGCCGGGCGATCTCCCGGCCGGTGGCGCTCGACCCGGTGAAGCTGAGGTAGTCCACCGCGTCCACCAGTGCGGGCCCGAGCAGCCGTCCGGGGCCGGCGACCACCTGCCACACCGGCTCGGGAACCCCGGCCCGCACGGCCAGTTGCCGGGCGTAGAGCAGGGTCAGCGGGGCCTGCGAGTCCGCCTTGCTGAGCACGGCGTTGCCGGCCAGCAGCGCCGGGATCACGTCCCCGACGGCCAGGAACAGCGGGTAGTTCCACGGGGCAACCACCCCGACCAGGCCCTTGGGTCGGTAGCCGACGCGGGCGGTCACCAGGCCGGGCACCGCGCCTCGGGTGCGGCGTTCGCGAAGGTATCCGGCGCTGTGCGCGGCGTAGTGCAGCGCGGTGGCGACGACACCCTGCACCTCCACGGCCGCGTGGATGCGGGCCTTGCCGGTCTCCCACTGCATCAGGTCGCAGAGCCGGTCGTGGTGCTCGACCAGCAGCCGGGCGAAGCGGGCCGCGACCGCCTGTCGGTCCCGGACCGGCCGGGCCGCCCACTGCCGCTGCGCCGCCCGGCCGACGGCCGCCGCGGCAGCAACGGACTCGACCGTGGTCTGCGGGACCTCAGGGAGCGGCTCGCCGGTGAACGGTGCGGCGGCGCAGGAGAATTCGGTGGATGCGGGCAGCTGGGCCAGCAGGGCGTCGAGGGCGTTCGCGGTCAGCACGGCGCACCTGCCCGGGTGCGGCCGGCGGTCACCACACGAGTCGGGCGAGGTACCTCTCGGCGTAGCGGCGCACCGCGGCGGGATCGGCGGTGTCCAACTGTCCGTGGGGGAGCAGCATCAGTGACATCGCGACGCGGATGAGTATCTCCGAGACCGCGAGCAGGTCCTCCTCGGGCATCTCGGCGCCGCTGTGCCGCAGCGTCGCGGCGACCCGGACCGAGGTGACCGCGATCGGCGCCCCCTCCGTGCGGGTGGCCACCTCGACCATCAGCTCCGGCTCGCTCTCGAGGATCCGTCCGAGCAGCGGAATCTCCCGCGTCAGCTCGATGCCGCGGGCGAAGCACTCGACCACGGCGCGGGCCGGGTCGAGCTCCCGGGCGACGACGTCGAGTTGGTCGAAGAACAGCCCCGCCTCCCGAAGGATCAGCATCTCGACCAGCGCGTCCTTGTTCGGGAACCGCCGGTAGAGGGTGCTGCGACTGATCCCTGCGCGCTTGGCGACGTCGTCCATGTTGGTGCGACGGATCCCGTAGCGCTCGAACTCGTCGCGGGCGGCGTCGAGCATCGCCTGCTCCGCGGTCGCGGCGGGCACTGCAACGGGTCCTGGTCGGGTTGTCATCGTGCGCCAGCATATCCATCGTCAGATCGCCCGCAGCGTCACCGGCAGGCGGTCCTTCGGGACCGGCAGCGTGGAGTTGTCGAGCTTCCAGGTGTAGCCGTCCGGCACCGACCACTCGTACTCGAGCAGCAGGTTGTGCATGATCGTCTTGATCTCCATCTGGGCGAAGTACAGGCCGATGCACTTGTGCACGCCGCCGCCGAAGGGCATCCACGCGTAGCGGTGCGACGTGTCCTCGGCGCGTTCGGGGGAGAAGCGGTCCGGGTCGAAGCGTTCGGGATCGGTCCACAGGTCCGGGTTGTGGTGGTTGACCATGCCCACCGCGCTGACGTAGGTGCCCTTCGGGACGAAGTGCCCGTTGATCTCGGTGTCCTCCAGCGCCCGTCGGGCCAGTCCCGGCACCGGCGAGTTCAGCCGCAGCGATTCCTTCATCACGGCGTCGAGCACCGTGAACTCGCCGAGGTTGTCGTAGTTGATCTCACGCGGCAGCGAACGCGACTGGGCCCGGGCCCGGTCCTGCCACTCGGGATGTTTGGCCAGGTAGTAGGCCATGGTGGTGAGGGTGATCGTCGAGGTGTCGTGCGCGGCCATCAGCACGAAGATCATGTGGTTGACGACGTCCTCGTCGGTGAAGGTGTGACCCTCCTCGGACCGGGCGTGGCAGAGCACCGAGAACAGGTCGGGGGTCTCGTCGGACGCGCGCTTGGCGGGCAGGTGCCGGCGGAAGAACTCCTCGAGTACGCGTCGCCCGGCCAGGCCCTTCGCCCACTTGGTCCCCGGAATGTCCTTGCGGATGATCGACATTCCGGCGTTCACGCAGTCGACGAAGGCCTTGTTGATGCGGTCGGCCTCGGCGCGCGGCAGGTCCATCCCGAGGAAGATCTCGAGGGCCAGGTCGAGGGTGAGCGCCTTGAGCTCGTCCAGGACGAGAACGTTCTCGCCGGTCGGGAGTCGCTCGACGCCCTTGCGCAGCATCGGCTGCATCTCGTCCAGGTACCCGCGCAGCCGCTTGTTGTTGAAGGCCTGCTGCAGGATCAGCCGGTGGTGGCGGTGCTCCTCGAAGTCCATCAACAGGATGCCGCGGCGGAAGAACGGGCCGATGAGGAAACCCCAGGCCGGTTCGGCGGCCAGCGCCTTCTGCCGGTTCATGGCCACCGACTCGGTGCCGTCGGCGGTGAGCGGGATCGCGAACTCGAGGCCGAACGCCTTGATGTAGGTGATGTCGCCGAAGGCCGCGCGGCGCTGGGCCACCAGCTCGATCGGATTGCGGAAGAAGCGGAGTAGTTCGATCACGCCGGGGTCGCCGGTGCCGTAGATGGGTCGGAGGCCGCTGCCGGCCGGGGGAGCTGCCAACACTCTGGTGCGCACGGGTGACTCCTAGCGGTCGGTGGGGTCGGTGGGGGCGTTCATCAGGGGTCTGGGATCGACGTCGACCCGGCGCCATGCGTCGAAGGCCCAGGACAGGTACAGCGCGCGCAGGGGCAGCCGGTTGACGAGGGGGTTGATTCGGCGGGAGAAGGCAGCGAATCGCTGGAACCGCTTCTCCTTCTTGGTATCCCATTCGAGGTTGCAGACCTCGCGCATCTGCGGCGGCAGCGTGCCGACGACGACGGTGCGGATGAAGCCGTTCAGGGGCGCCGACAGCACCCGCCACACCGGTGCCGGGATCCGTCGTGGCCCTGGCACGCCCTTCCTGATGTACCCGGTGGCGTACACGATGGTCCGGGTCGGCACGAACCGGTCGAGCATCTGCTCCCAGTACTCGAGGAACTCCTCGTAGGTCTGCGGCTGACTCCGGTCACTCACCCCGTAGAGGCCGTACCAGGTCCGGCCCTCCTCGAAGATCTGCGCCTTCTCCTCGTGGGAGAGCCGTCGGATGAAGGTGTCGGTGACGTAGAGGACCTGGTCCACGAAGGTCGCGTGCGCCCAGTAGAAGAGCTCCGGGTTCAGCGCGTGGTACCGGGAGCCGTCGGCGATCGTGCCCTTGATGGGCTTGTGGAAGTCGCGGATCGTGCGACCCCAGTGGTGCGGGTCCTCGGCGTAGACGGTCTTCATGATCGGCGGTCCGCTGCGCCGGGCCCGACCCAGGGTGTCGGAGAAGATCACCGAGTGGTCCTCGACCGCCTTGCCGAGCTGCTCGATGCAGTTCTCGGCGCCGGCCAGTCGCTGGAAGCCGAGCAGTCCGCGCACGTCGCCGTAGTACTTCCAGATCAGCGAGTCGGGGCCCAGTCGCGGCGAGTCCGCGGTGACCTCGACGTCGACGGGCATGGGGACGGCCTCGCGGATGGCGGATTCGTAGTCGGGCGGCATCTTCGGCTCCTTCTCTGCCTCGGCGCTCCCGGACCAGCCCTGAAGGACAGGGCCCGAATTTGTGGGACGTTGACACAAGTTTGTGTCGCTGTGTCAAACAGTAGCAATGGGTGACGTGCGCCACAAGGGCCTTCGCGCGCGACGCCTCTTCACGTGGAAGTTACTGGCTGGTAGGTTTGCCTCGACCCCGACGAAAGGCGTGACCGTGGCGAACTCCGGTGGACTGCTGTTCAACCCGCGCACCTACGACCCGCAGCACTTCGACCCGGAGACCCGGCGACTGCTGCGCGCGACCATCGACTGGTTCGAGAACCGCGGCAAGGACCGGCTGCTCGCCGACGACCTGGACGCCGTGTGGGTCTCGGACTTCCTGCAGTTCGTGAAGGACGAGAAGCTCTTCGCGACCTTCCAGACGCCCGCGGAGTTCGGCGGCGACGACCCGAACCGGCGCTGGGACGCGGCCCGCAACGCCGCGCTGAGCGAGATCTTCGGCTTCTACGGCCTCGCGTACTGGTACGCCTGGCAGGTCACCATCCTCGGCCTCGGGCCGATCTGGATGAGCGAGAACGACAAGGCCCGCCAGCGCGCCGCCGACGAACTGACCGCGGGCGGGGTGATGGCCTTCGGCCTGTCCGAGCGCGCGCACGGCGCCGACGTGTACTCCACCGACATGCTGCTCACCCCGGCCGCCGGCGACGACGCGTCGGGCGACGACGCGGTCGCGTTCCGGGCGACGGGAGACAAGTACTACATCGGCAACGGCAACGTGGCCGGCATGGTGTCGGTGTTCGGTCGCCGCACCGACGTCGAGGGCCCCGAGGGCTACGTCTTCTTCGTCGCGGACAGCCGGCACCCGAACTACCGGCTGATCGACAACGTCATCCACGGCCAGATGTACGTGAGCACCTTCCGACTCGAGGACTACCCGGTCCGCGAGGAGGACATCCTGCACACCGGGGTGCAGGCGTTCGAGGCCGCGCTCAACACCGTCAACGTGGGCAAGTTCAACCTGTGCACCGGCTCGATCGGCATCACCGAGCACGCGTTCTACGAGGCGATCACCCACGCGCACAACAGGATCCTCTACGGGAACCCGGTCACCGACTTCACCCACGTGCGGGCCGCCTTCGTCGACGCGTACAGCCGACTCGTCGCGATGAAGCAGTTCAGCGCCCGCGCGGTGGACTACTTCCGCAGCGCGAGCCTCGAGGACCGCCGCTACCTGCTGTTCAACCCGATGACCAAGGCCAAGGTCACGTCCGAGGGCGAGCGGGTGGTCGCGCTGCTGCACGACGTGATCGCCGCCAAGGGCTACGAGAAGAACACCTACTTCCGTGAGGCCGTCGAGGTGATCGGCACCCTGCCCAAGCTCGAGGGCACCGTGCACGTGAACGTCGGGCTGATCCTCAAGTTCATGCCGAACTACCTCTTCGCCCCGGCGGAGTACCCGGAGATCGGCACCCGCCTCGACGCCGCGGACGACGAGTTCTTCTGGCACCAGGGCCCCACCCGGGGCGCGGCGAAGGTGCAGTTCCACGACTGGGTCCCGGTCTACGAGCGGCACGCCGACCTCCCCAACGTGGCGCTGTTCCTCGAGCAGGCTCGGGCCCTGCAGGTGCTGCTCACCACCGCCGGCCCGGACGCCGAGCAGCAGAAGGACCTGGACTTCCTGCTCAACGTCGGCCACCTGTTCTCGCTGGTGGTGTACGGCCAGCTGATCCTCGAGCAGGCCGAGCTCACCGGACTCGACCGCGACCTGCTCGACCAGATCTTCGATTTCCAGGTCCGCGACTTCTCCGCGTACGCCGTTGCGCTGCACGGCAAGTCCTCCTCCACGCCGGCCCAGCAGGCGTGGGCGCTCGGCGCGATCCGCAAGCCGGTGGTCGACGACCAGCGGTTCGCGCGGGTGTGGGACCAGGTGGTCGCCTACGACGGGGCATACGAGATGCGGCCCTGAGCTGCAGCCGGCACGAGTACCCGACCCAGCTCGAAGACGAGTAGTCGGGTACTCGTGTCTTTGCCGGCGGCACTGAGGACACTTGGTTCAGGGCAGCCCGAACCAGGGCCGTTCGACGCCGGAGGACGCCATGAAAGACGTGGTCGTGTTGTTGCCGGGCATCGGGGGATCCGTCCTCGCGAAGGACGGCAAGGATCTCTGGGTGCCGTCGCGTGGCGCGGCGCTGCAGGGCGTTCTCTCCCTGGGCGGGAGCATCAAGCGGCTGCAGCTCGACGGGGACGACCCGGAAGCCGACGACCTGGGCGACGGAGTCGTCGCGACACGCCTGGTGCCGGACTTCCACATCGTCCCGGGACTGGACTGGAAGATCGACGGCTACACGAGATTTCGGACCGCACTGGCGGAGCGCGTCGGGGCGGTCCCGGGCGAGAACTACTTCGAGCTCCCCTACGACTGGCGGCGCGACAGCCGCGTCGCCGCCCGCAAGCTCGCGCGGGAGGCCCACGGGTGGCTGAGCCGGTGGCGAGAGAGGTCGGGCAACCCCGACGCCAAACTGATCCTGGCGTGTCATTCGATGGGCGGGATCGTCGCTCGCCTGTACCTGGAAATGCTCAACGGGTGGCGTGAGACCCGCACGCTCATCACCTTCGGCACCCCGTACTCGGGTTCGGTCAACGCCCTCGACTTCCTCGTCAACGGCTTCCGGAGGGGCTGGGGTCCGTTCAGCCTCGACCTCACCGCACTCATCCGGTCCTTCACCTCCGTGTACCAACTGTTGCCGTCGTACCGGTGTCTCGAAGGACCGGACGACTCCTGGCTCAATCTCGACGACGAGACGGTGGACTGGGCGGGCACCGGGCTCGACGGGACCCGGATGCGTGCGGCGGTGGATCTGCACCGGCAGCTCCGCGCCCGGGTCGATCAGCGGCTGAAGGACGGCGACGCGGGGTACGACATCCGACCGGTCATCGGCGACTTCCAGCACACCCGCTGGGCGGCCAGGCGGGTCGGGGACAGGATCGAGACGCTCCCCGCGCGCGCAGCGGGGGAGAGCGGCGGGGACGGCACCGTGCCCACCCTGTCGGCGGTCCCGCACGAGCTGATGAAGGGTTGGCGGAACGCCGCCTTCTTCAGCCAGCGGCACGCCTCGCTGCAGAACGACGACCCCGTGCTCGACCACATCGGCGGCGTCCTGCGGAACTCGGAACTGGAGCCGCCCAATATCTTTCCCGCGGTCAACGAGTCGATCTCGCTGGAGGTCGAGGACGTCACCACCGACGAACCCTTGGTGATCCGTGCCCGCACCGACGCCGAGGACGCGGCGCTCGTCGCGACGGTACGGCCGGTGGCGGGCGGCGAAGGCCTCGAGCGACCGCTGACGCGCTCGGACGACGGCCGGCACCGGGCCACGTTCGAGGGGCTCGCGGCACAGGACTACCGGATCACGGTGCGTGCCCCGGGGGTGCACGCGGTGACCGACGTGGCGAGCGTCATCGATCTTGGCGACCTGACGAGGGCGGCAGGCCCCTAGGAGCCGGACCGATGAGACCGCTGCCGGGCCATACCTTCGAGGAGCTGGAGATCAGCGTCCTCCAGGTCGGCGGAGATGTCTGGCTGTCGGCGCAGTCCCGGCTGGGATCCGTGTTCGCGGTCCGCCGCCCCATGCCGGAATGGGCGCTCCCCGAGACGGTCTCGGGGAAGCCCGCCCGCGCGCCGGCCGACTGGCTCGCCGACGCGGTCCGGCATGCGCGCACCGATGCGAGTGCGTCCGCACTCGACGTGGGGCGGGTGCTGACGGACCTGGTCTTCGGGGTGCCCGAGATCGTCACCCTGCTCCAGCGGACTCGGGGCACCGCGGGCACCACCGGTGTGCAGCTGCTCATCCGGGTGCTGGCGGCGCCGCAGGCCGTCTGCGCGTGGCCCTGGGAGTTGCTGCTGGACCCGGAGCGGCCGAACCGGTTCCTCGCCATGTCGCGCGATGTCCACATCGTGCGTTCGGGGCGGTCGCGTACCTACCCGATCAGGCAGGCCCCGATCGAGCCCCCGCTCAACATGTTGCTGGTGATGTCGAGCCCGCTCTGGGCGGAGCGGAAGAACGGCGAGGCACCATTCGACCTCTACGCGGAGAAGCGCAGCTTGCTCGCCGAACTCCAGCCGATGATCGACCGTGGCCTGTTGCGCGTTGTGGTCGAAGACCGTCCGTCCGTGGAACGTCTCAGGTCCCGAATGGGGATGCAACGAAGCGGGTTTCATCTGTTCCACTACCTGGGGCACGCCAACCCCAACGGGCTCAAGCTGGAGCGGCGAAACGGCCGCGGCATGCTCCTGCCGAGCCAGGAGTTCGCGATGTTGCTCCAGCAGCTTCCCGACCTGCGCCTGGCAGTGTTCGCGGGATGCGAGACGGCGCGCGCACCGGACGAGACGGCGCAGGAGGCAGGCTGGCCGGGACCGTTGTCCTCGGCGGACTACTGCGTACGCGATGCGTGCCCGATGGTGATCGGGATGCAGGCGGTCCTGCCCTTCGGTACCGAACGACTGTTCACCCGGTTCTTCTATCAGGCACTGACGGCCGGCCACCCCGTGGCCGAGGCGCTGCGTCTGGCCCGGCTTGCCATCCAGGGTGACGAGTACAGCGGTGGCTCCCTGCTCAACTGGGCGGTCCCCTGCCTGTTCGTCGGCGGCAGCGAACCGGGTGCGGTCATCGACCCCGGGGCGAAGGCGCGGCCGGTCCCCGCGCCGCGCCCGGTCGGGCTGCGCCTGGGCGTCCGGCAGGGCGAACTGCGATTCATCTCCAGGCTGGCGGAACTGCGCGAGTCGGTGGACGTTCTCTCCGGGCACACGTCGGCGCGCCTGCTGTGCGTGATCGGGATGCCCGCGACTGGCAAGACCGCGCTTCTCGACCGGGTGCTGGAGGAGCTCGACCCGGGGATCGGCTACCTGTTCATCAGCGCCAGGCGCCTACTCGCAGACCAGGACAAGGCACAAGGCCAGGACCCGGTGCGCATGCTCGCAGGCCTGGTCGCCGAACTGATTCAGGCCACGGGTGTTGCGGCGGCCGGCGCGGGGAAGTTCCGGTCCGACGACTGGTGGGAGCGGCTGCTCGGTGACCTCGCGAACGTTCCGCTCGCGATCGTCATCGACGATGGTGACCTGCTCCTCGGCGAGGAGCCGGGCGCCCGCGCCCTCCTCGAGGCGCTCGCCACCCTGACCGAACGACGCGGACGCGCTCGGCTGGCCGTCGCCGCCACCAGGGAACTCGACGAACTGACGAGCGCCCTGCTCGCCTCGGAGGTACGCACGATTCGACTCGATTCACTCTCCTGGCCTGAGGTGTGGCAATGGATTCGGCGAAATCTCCCGGCCCTCACGCGGTATCCCGAGAAGGAGCTGTCCAGGCTCTACGTCGACCTCCGCCACCTGGAGCTGTGGGAGCAGCTGGCCGACCTCGCGGCCCAGGAGGGTGACTTCGACGCGGAGAAGCTGCCCGGCCTCGTCAGGCAACTCGGGGCCGAGCCGGGCGCGATGGCCGAGCGTGCAACGACCCCAGCCGAGTTCTTCGGGGCCGAGGCGGAACCCGAGACCGCCCCGGTGACCGAGCTGCCCATCGCGGTGCCGGCGAAGCGGGCCCTGCGGATCGCGGTCGCGGGGCCGTTCACAGCCGGCCGCCGCCACGAGATAGCCGACGCCGTCACCCAGTGCGCCATCGACCACACGGTGCCCGGACGGGTCGTCGTGGGGGTGCCGGGTGACAACGAGTCCGCGATGGCCGAGCTGCTACCCCTCGAGTTGGCCTTCTCGGACGGGGCACCGCCGGACAGCGAGGTGTGCAACTGGATGACCGAGGCCGGCCGGGCAGGCGCGGACCTCCTGGTCATCGACTACGGGAAGACGGTGCCCTCGAACGCGGAGAACGAGGTCATGTCGGCGCTGGCGGCCGACGGCCGACTGATCATCGCGTCGGGGGATCACTCGGAGGAGCCGACCTACCCGGCGTGGTGTGACGACGTGCTGGCCGTCGGGGCGATCGAGGACGACGGCTCGTTGACCCACGAGACCCCGTTCTTCCCTGATGTGGGCAAGCCGGACATCTATGCGCCGAGGACGATCTCCGGTACCTCCTGCGACCAGATGGTCGACGAACCGGAGATGGAAGGCACGACCTTCGCCGCCCTGTACGTCGCGGTCGCCGCGATGTTGGTCTGGGCGACCGACCGTGACCTGAGCGCCAAGGATGTCCGGGGTCTGCTAGTCGACACGGCGTCCCCGCTGCCGGTCGACGACGGCCGGCCCGCACGGCGGTTGTCGGTCGCCGCGGCGCTCGAGCGCGTTCGTCGGGACGTCATCGTCGGCACGCTGGGGTCCGATGCTCTCGAGCTCGGCCAGCTGCTGGCCGAGACGTCGATCCGTCCGGAGGTGGTGGTCCCGATCCTCGACAAACTCGTCGCGGGCGAGTCCCTCCGCAAGGTGATCAGGAACGGGGTGGAGCAGTACGAGCGCAGCGATCGTGCGGCGGCCGGGTAGGACGCCGGTCGAACCGCGAGCAGATCAGCACGTTGGGGTTCGCAACGAAAGGAAACGTGATGACGATCGTCACTCCTCGGCCCGGCCACCAGGGAGAGCAGGAAATTGGCAGTGCCACGGGCCGAACGGGGACATTCGAGAGCGAGCGGCAACGCCAGGGTGAGGCCGCCGCGCAGCGCGCGCGGGAGCGGGCCCCGCAACGCGGTGAGCACGTGAGCGTGCTCTCCGGGCCCGGCGGTGTCGCCGCGGCGGACACCCCCGAGCGCATCGCGAAACGGCTGGACCGGCTGAGCCGTTACTACGCCGGCGAGGAGCTGTCCGCACAGCCGATGGCGGACCCGCCGGAAGCGGTGGTGGAGGAGGCCCTGAACCGGATCAGTGACGTCGTCGACGTTGACGGCAGCCCCGAGGTCGTGCTCGAAAAGATCATCAACACAGCGGATTTCGTCGGCGCCCGGTATCTCGACGCCGGTGTGGCTGCGTCGCGTGCCGTCTGTCGGGTGGTCATTCGCGACGGACGCGGGATCGACCAGGGCTTCGGGACCGGGTCGCTCGTCTCGCCGACGCTGATGCTGACCAACCATCACGTGCTGCCGGACGCGGACACGGCCCGCAACAGTGTGATCGAGTTCAACTTCCAGGACGGGGTCGACGGCAGGGAATTGCCGAGGCAGACCTTCCCGCTCGACCCGGGGGGCTTCTTCGTCGCGGACCGGGAACGGGACTTCGCCCTCGTCGCGGTCCGAGGTCGGCCCGAGTTGCTCGCGCCGTTCGGCTTCAACCGGTTGATCGAGTCGGAGGGCAAGGCGATCATCGGTGACTTCGTCACCATCGTGCAGCATCCCCGCGGCGCCAAGAAGCAGATCGCGTTGCGCGAGAACCGGATCGTCGACATTCCGGATCGCTTCCTGCACTACTCGGCGGACACCGAACCGGGGTCCTCGGGATCCCCGGCCTTCAACGACCAGTGGGAGGTCGTCGCCCTGCATCACGCGAGCGTGCGGGCACCCGCGCACACAGAGTTCGGTGGGGTCCTGAACGAGGGGGTGCGGATCAGCCGGATCCTCCAGCACCTCCGCGGCCTGGACCTGCCGCCCGCGTGGCGCTCACTCGTGGACCAGGCCTTTGCCGTCGACCAGGTGGAACGGCAGACCCCGGCGGTGGACCTGCCGACGCCCGCCACCGAATGGCGGCGGCAGACCTCCCGCGAGGGCGAGGTGACCGTGCAGATTCCACTCGAGATCACCGTGCGCGTGGGCGCCTCCGGGGGCGGCAGCTCGCCATCCGTCACGGGCGGCTCGCCGCCGTTTGCCGTGGTCGGCTCGTCGCGGGCCGCCGGACCCGAACCGGAGGCGATCTCCATCGACCCGGACTACCGCAACCGCGGTGGCTACGACGCGGGTTTCCTGGGCGTGCCGCTGCCGCTGCCCGAGCACGGCGGAGCGTTGGAGGCGGTCGCCTCCCCGGAGCTGCGCTACCACCATTTCAGTGTCGTCATGCACCGGACCAGGGCGCTCGCCCTGTTCACCGCGGTGAACATCGACGGCAAGCAGTCGCAGGACCTGCGGCGCGAGAGCGACCGCTGGATCCTCGATCCGCGGCTGCCCGCGAACCAACAGACCGGCGAGGCGGTCTACAAGGAGAATCCCCTCGACCGCGGGCACCTGGTGCGCCGGCTCGATCCGGCCTGGGGCCCGGCCGCGAAGGCCGCGAACGACGACACCTTCCACTTCACCAATTGCACTCCGCAGCACCACGATTTCAACGCCGGCAGCACCCTCTGGCTGGGGCTGGAGGATTACATCCTGAACAACACGGACAATGCCGACCTCGCTGTCAGCGTGGTGTCGGGGCCGGTGCTGGCGGCCGACGATCCCCGGTACCGCGGGGTGTTGCTGCCCCGGCAGTTCTGGAAGACCGTGGCCATGGTCAAGCAGGACGGCGAGCTGTCCGTCACCGGGTACCTGCTCAGCCAGGCGGCGCTGCTCGAGGAGTTCGCGGAGGGGGAGGAGGCGTTCTCCTTCGGTGCATATCGCACCTTCCAGGTCCCGGTCCGGCGGATCGCCGCGTTGACCGGACTCGGCCTGGATGCGTACCTCGCGGCCGATCCGCTCGAGCACATCGAGGCCAGCGGCCTGCCCCGCGAACTGATCCGCCCGCAGGACCTCCTTCTCTGACGATCAACGGTTGCAAAGGAGTTCAAGGAAATGACCAGCAACGACGCAAATGTCGAACTGCCGACTCGTCGCAAGTGTGGAGCGATGGAGGTGCACCGCAGGTTGCTGACGGAGTCGGAGTCCTACCGCATCGCGCGATCGGAGATCGAGAATCAGACGATCGAGTTGGAGTCGACCGGCGCGGCAGCTGCCCGCGGCCTCGCACGGATCCCGGTCGTCGTCCACGTGGTGGCGCACACCCCGGAGCAGAACATCTCCGATGCGCAGATCGCGAGCCAGATCGAGGTGCTCAACCGGGACTTCCGCGCCGCCAACGACGACCTGTCGACGGTCCCCGCCGTCTTCGAGGAGCTGGTCGGTGACGCGCAGCTCGAGTTCTTCCTCGCCACCGCCGATCCGCTGGGGCGGCCGTCCAACGGCATCACCCGCACGTCGACCAACGTCGCCGCGTTCGACCAGGGTGACGGCGTCAAGTTCGTCGAGAGCGGTGGGGCCACTGCGTGGCCCGCCGAGCGCTACCTGAACATCTGGGTCTGCCAGCTGGAGGGAGGGCTGCTCGGCTATGCGCAGTTCCCCGGCGGCCCGGTCGCGACCGACGGAGTCGTGATCACGCACACCGGATTCGGGACCGTGGGCACCGCGGCGGCCCCGTTCAACCTCGGCCGGACCACCACCCACGAGATCGGTCACTACCTCAATCTGTTTCACATCTGGGGTGACGACGGCACCGGCTGCCGCGGCAGCGACGAGGTGGACGACACGCCCAACCAGGCCGGTTCCAACGGCGGCATCCCCACCTTCCCCAGGATCACTTGCAACAACGGCCCCAACGGGGACCTGTTCATGGACTACATGGACTACACCGACGACGCGGGGATGGTGATGTTCACCAAGGGGCAGGTCGCCCGGATGACGGCGTGCCTGGACGGCGCCCGCAGGCAGTTGTGGACCGAGCGGCACGCGCCGGAGCCCGCGGTTCCCCGGGTGGAGGCCCCGCCTGCCACCGCAGAGGCCCCGGCGGTGGCAGGCGCGGTGTCCGTCATCGGTCAGCCGACCGTGGTCTCGACGGATTCCGGACGCATGGACGTCTTCGTGACGGGGGCGGACGGCGCCGTGCACCACAAGTGGTGGGACGGCTCCGGGTGGCGGCCCTCGCAGGACGGATGGGAATCGCTCGGCCGACCGGAACTCGCGGCACGCGCCGAGTGGCATGCGGGAGACGGCGAGGTGGCGGCCGAGCCATCGGAAATGTCGGCCTCCACGTAGACGTGACGGAGCACGGCGTGACGGAGCTGTGCGGACGCTGGGGCCATTCGTTCGAGGAGGACCACGACGGCATCCGGGTGTACCGGCCGGCCGGGTACGACTTCCCGCGGGCGCGAGGTCGTGACGGGATCGAGTTCCGGCCGGACGGTTCCTACGTCGACTGGGCGGTGGGCCGGGGCGATGCCAACGAAGCCCGTGAGGGCAGTTGGGTGTCGGGCGCTGGGAACGAGCGCCTGGAACTGACCACGGCGGCCGGGGAGCATCGGGTCGTTCGGGTGGTCCGGGTCGAAAAGGGTCGCCTGGAGCTGGAAGTGGGTGACGCACCGTGACCGGCGAGAAGGCCGACCTCAGCGTGGCCGCGCGCATCCCCTTTCGGCAGGTCCGCGGCGATCATCGTGTGCCGGAGGCACGCGGCTCGATGTGCCCAGAGCCTGAGCAAGTCGGTGAGTCGGATGGCCCAGGGCGCCCGTTCACGGCGGCGGTCGCAAGCCGCGATCACATCACTGTCGAAGGGGAACCCACGATGCGGCTATCGTTGCTCGGCGGATTCGCCCTCCGAATGGACGGTCGGGCCATCGCTCTCCCGCTGAACGCGCAACGTGTCCTGGCGTATTTGTCCTTGGACAAGGTGAGTCGACCAGAGTGCGATCGCGCGTTGTTGGCGGAGCGATTGTGGGTGGATGCGCCGACTGGGCGCGCCAGGGGAAGACTGCGTACTGCGATGTGGCGAATCAGACAGGCGAGCCCGGATCTAGTGGGCGGCAACACCAACAACGTCTGGCTTGCCGACGACGTCGATGTCGATGTCCACGACTTCTCGCACGCGGCGCACCGGCTGTTGTCCGAAACGAGCGATCTTCCGACCGATCCCACACAGGTGGCGGTCCGGCCTGCGGAGCTGCTGCCGAGCTGGGACGAGGACTGGCTCATGCTGGCACGAGAGCAGTTGCGGCAGTTGTGGATGCACGCGCTCGAAGCGTCGGCTCGCCGATTGCTCGACGCCGGGATGATTCCGCAGGCGATAGACCAGCTGCTCGTGGTGGTGGCAGAGGAGCCGCTGCGCGAGTCGGCGCAGGCCCTACTGATCGAGGCGTACCTGCGGGAGGGAAACATGTGCGAGGCTCGACGCCAGCTCGCGTCGTTCGCGCGTCAATTGTGGACGGTGCTGCGTGTCCGGCCCTCTCGCGATCTGTGCGAGCGTGTTGGCGGTGAGCTGAACGTTGAACGGCTGCGGTGAGCTGAACCTCGAACGGCTGCGTTGAGCCGGCTCACGGGCGTTGCGCGCGAAACACACGAAGGGCGCGCTGCGCGTGGGACCGTCGTTGTTCGAACACTTGCTGCACGCGAGGATCGTCCCGCGGGAGCAGCTTGCCGTCCTGCAAGACCCTCCCTGGTCGCTCGACGCGGTAGACGACTTCGTCGGAGGCGTCATCGGCCGTGACGCGTGGTGCAGTCAGTGTCGCGTTCACCGTGCGGAATCCGCGTCGGAGTTCGGTGACCAGATAATCTACCTGGGCATCGAGATCGAACAGTATCGTCGCGCCCAACACCTTCCCGTTGAAGCTGTGGCTGAATAGTCCAGCCCGACGCCGTGGGTGCGTCCATTGCGCGATGCCGATTCCTGGTCGACGAGGACCGCGTTTGGCGGCAAAGTCACGGTCACGGACCTGCTCGGCGGTGAAATCTGTTTGCCGTCCTGTGAAGTCGCGTGCCCGCATCGGTTGGTCGGCCGTGCTGCCCTCGATCCGATTCGGCAGCACTGCTGATTCGGCGATCAGGTTGCCGACCAAACCCGCTGCACCGGTAATGGGGTAGCCATATCGATCGACCAGCAACTGCATCACCGTACGGATGCGGCGGTCCAGGTCCGACGGTGTCCGCGGTGACGGCGGGGCTCCGCAGCGACGGCGACGGTGCTCGACATCCTGACCACCGGGCGTCGGGACCGGCACTGTGCCTCGGCTGCGCCGGTACTCGCCGAGCTGAGCCCGCACGCTTGCCTGATCGACACCCTTGTAGGCCCAGACCATCCACGACCCGCGAACATCTATGTGCGCGAAGGTCTTACCGATCCCGATCCCGATCCCGCCACCGCACGCGTCGACGGCGAGTTTGGCGATGTCGAGCCCGCTGAGGCCAGCGATCGTGATGTCGGCTGCCTGGCCGCTGCAATGCCTGCTGAGCTTGGGAGTGTGGGGCCGGTAAACCTCGACGTTCCGCTTCCACGAGCGGTAGCCGGACGTGATCTTCACCGGCTTGCCGGCGCGGTCGCGTATGGCCTGGAGGCAGCGAACCAACACCGGGGAGATCCTGGCGCGCTCGGCCGGCACTGCGCCGCTCGACACCAGTTCACCGACGGTGAAATTGGTCGACAGTTTCTTTCCGCGTACGTCGAATGGTGTGTCGTACAGCGGCAGACCCGTGTTGTGGGGGTCCCAATGCTCCTCGCCCGGCTTGTCGGGGCTCGGCCTGGTCGTCAATCCTAGCCCCGACGGAAACGACTCGAACTCTGTTGAGTCTGTTTCCGCGTCGGTCGCCTCCTCCAACAGGGCTTCCTCGACCTCGCCGGACTCGACATCGCTCGGGGATGCGGCCTCCCGATCCATCACGTAGTAGTCCTCGAAATCCGTGGCGGCTTCGTCGGCACGCTCGACATCGACCTCGCTGTCTGTGTCCTCGAAATCCGTGGCGGCTTCGTCGGCACGCTCGACATCGACCTCGCTGTCTGTGTCCTCGAAATCCGTGGCGGCTTCGTCGGCACGCTCGACATCGACCTCGCTGTCTGTGTCCTCGAAATCCGTGGCGGCTTCGTCGGCACGCTCGACATCGACCTCGCTGTCTGTGTCCTCGAAATCCGTGGCGGCTTCGTCGTATTCCTCGCTGTCGTAAACCTCGGCGTCGACCTCGCGGGCGAGGACGACCCCGGGGAGGTCGGCCGACGCATCCGCGAGCAGCCGCCACCCGAAACGCCGCGGAATATCGTTGTGTCCCACGTTGGTGCGTTCCACGCGGAAGCTCGGCGATTTCGCGGCACGGATCGCCCGGTGGACCGCCTCGCTGTTCGCGGCGGTTCCCTCGCCAGGACGGTAGATGACCCGCAGTGTGCCCGTCCCGGCCACGAGCCGCCGTTTCGCCCACGTGATCAACGGCGTCGCGTCGTTGTACAGCGCGTCGAACGCGTGAATCTCGTCGGGATCGGTATGCGCCAGTATCTGCATCAACGCGGCACCGCCGCCCGAATGCGCGGTGAGGATGAGCCGATTCCGGCGCACCGCGGTCCCGGTCTGTGCGGCGAACCGGGCGAGTGCCTCGTCGACGAGCTGTTGCAGCCCGCCTGGGCGGGTCAATGCCGGGAAGGTGTACCGCGCAGGGTTGTAGCCCTTCGAGGTCTGGGGGTCGTGATGACCACGGGGAAGCACGAGCAGGGTGGGGGCGGTACGTCCGAGTGCGGCGGGGTTCGCGGGGTCGGCGAAGTCCAGGCCGCTGATCGGGAGCTTGCGCGCGTTGATGTCGATGTCCCAGCCGCCCCCGTGGTGGCCGTGGAGGTGGACAACGACGTCGACGACCGACGGCTGGGCCATCGCGTTCCACTTCAGCACCAGATCGGGAGGCGTCCCTGCGTGCGATCTCAACAACGGTAGCTGCTTCACCACAAGTTTGCCCGCCGCAACTCCGGCCAGCGGTGTGGGCACCGGCGACGGTCGTGGTGCGACGGCACCGGCCTGACATTTGATGACGGCGAAGAATCGCGACTGTGGGCCGTCGAGGCGCAACCGGCCGTCCGGGTGCGTGAGAATTGTCTTCTCGTCGACGTTTTGCCGCACGTTTCCGCCGATTACCCGTATGGACCCGGGACGGACCGCGGTCACGATGTCGCAGTGCGTTCTCCGTCGTTGCGGATCGGCGATATTGTCGTACGTCGCCCCGCTGTTGGCCCGCGACGCACAGACGAGGTCGCCCACCTGCGGCACTACTTCGGTGACGCGGTACGCCCAGAACGGGCTCGCGGCGTTCTGCGTGAGCCGGTTGCGTCGGGCGGCGCGAATGTAGTTCTGGTGTGCCGCCGAGTAAGCGAAGGTCCTTCCGGCGCCGGCCTTCCGCATCACCCAGGACACGAACACGGCGCTCCACGGATGCGCCTTCTGGAATTCGGTGCTCTGCAGTTGCGCCGCGGTGGCGGTCGTTCCGACGCCGTTGCGGTAGTAATCCTGGAGAATCGGCGTGGCGCCAGGATCGGTCTCTGTCAGCGACCGGGTGCCCGACGGCCGCCACCGTTTGAATTCCTGCTCCGCGATGCGCGCGATGGCACCGCACAACGCACCCGGCACGGCCGGCGTCGCGGCCCGCCGGCGGCTCTGGTGGTACGTGTCGAGTTCGGTTTCCTCGCCCGGTGCGACCTCGTCGAACCCGCCGGCATTGGCGTAGTCCTCGCCTTCGTAGTCGACCTCGTCGGCGTACGACTCGAGATCCGCAGGATTGGCCCTCCATGTTTCGTCTTCTTCTTCTGTTTCCCAACTGCTTTCGGGTTCGCCACTGAGTTCGAATGTTGTCTCCGGTGTGGCGAAGACGTCTTCCTGCATGGACCACTCGAAGGTATCCGAATCCGGTTGTGACTCGGCGAAGACCGAAGGTTCGCCGTCGAGAGCGAACTCAGTACTGCTGTCGAGCATGATGCACCTCTTCTACGGGAGCTTCAAAGGTCCGCGGATCTGGTATCCGCCGAAGGTCTTCGACTCGATCCACCAAAAGCCTTGCACGTCAATTGCTGCGGCGTTATCGGCGTTGTTGTCGCCGTTGACGGTCAGCCAATCCTGCGCGAAGGCTGTAGCTCCTGATTGGATTCGACGTGCCATGGCCGCTGCTATGCGGTCGCCGTTCGGTTTGTCGCACGGTGCCCTTCCGCCGTAACCGAGCAGCGCGGTGAGGCCTCCCGCCCGGTTGGAGAGAAGTTGCGACCACGCCAGCCCGGGTCCGACCAGCGGTTTCTTCATGAACAGGTGCTCACCGAGATTGATCTTGAGCATGGAGCAGCCCGCGATGA
>NZ_BCXG01000022.1 GCF_001894985.1 Rhodococcus tukisamuensis NBRC 100609
GCCAGGTCACGCGGATCGGCCGGCCGCATCGCTCCAGGTCAGCGCCCGACCGCCGGTCCGAATTCCGTTCTGAACCGCAGATTCCGGCGGTGTGACGCCGACCACCCTGCCCCGTGGGCCTGTCGCCGAGGCCCCTGCAAGTGCCCCTGCATGCAAGAAGGGCACCGCCGCTCGCAGCCGCGAGAGGTGGTGCCCTTCTTCGTTCATGTGCAGGTGGCGGGACCGAATCCGTCAGCCGGCGTCGGTGACCCGGACGATGTCGCCGCCGAGCGCCGAGAGCTTCTCGACGAACATCGGGTAGCCGCGATCGATGTGGTAGACGTCGTGGACCTCGGTGGTTCCGTCCGCGACCAGGGCGGCGAGCACCAGGCCCGCGCCTGCGCGGATGTCCGAGGACCACACCGGCGCACTCGACAACCGGGTGATCCCGCGGACCACGGCATGGTGTCCGTCGGTCCGGGCGTCGGCACCGAGGCGGATCATCTCCTCCACGAACCGGAACCGGGCCTCGAAGACGTTCTCGGTGATCATCGACGTCCCGTCCGCGACCGCGGCCAGGCCGATCGCCATCGGCTGCAGGTCGGTGGGGAATCCGGGGAACGGCAAGGTCGCGAAGTTGACCGCCTTCGGCCGCGACTCCTGGACCACCCGGAAACCGTCGGCCTCGGGTGTCACCTCGGCGCCGGCCGCACGCAGCTTGTCCAGCACCAGCGACAGGTGCTTCGGGTTCACCCCGCGCACCCGGACGTCGCCCCGCGTCATCGCAGCGGCGATCCCCCAGGTCGCGGCGACGATCCGGTCGCCGATCACCCGGTGCGTCGTCGGCTCCAGCCGGCGCACCCCCTGAATGGTCAGGGTCGACGAACCGGCGCCCTCGATCCGGGCGCCCATCCGCACCAGCATGTTGCACAGGTCGACGATCTCGGGCTCGCGCGCGGCGTTGTCGATCACCGTCTCGCCCTTGGCCAGGACCGCCGCCATCAGGATGTTCTCGGTGGCGCCGACAGACGGGAACGCCAGCCGGATCTGCGCACCGTGCAGGTCGTCGGCCTCCGCGACGAGGCAGCCGTGCTGGATCTCGCTGCGCGCGCCGAGCAGTGCCAATCCGGTCTGGTGCATGTCGAGCGGGCGTGACCCGATCGCGTCGCCGCCCGGCAACGCCACCACCGCACGCCGGCACCGTGCCACCAGCGGCCCGAGCACACAGACCGAGGCCCGGAACTGCGTCACCGCCGGGAAGTCGGCGTGGAACTTCGGTTCGGCGGGCGTCGTGATCCGCACCGTGTCGCCGTCGAGTTCGACGTCGCAGCCCAGTCCGCGCAGGACCTCGGCCATGTACGGCACGTCGAGGATGTCGGGGCAGTTGGTGATGACGGTGGTGCCCTCGGCCAGCAGGGCCGCGGCCATCAACTTGAGCACGCTGTTCTTCGCGCCACCCACCGAGACCTCACCGGTCAGTCTGTTGCCACCGGTGACAAGAAAGCGTTCACTCACAGTTCGACAGCCTAGTCAGGTCCCCCGGCGCCGGATGCCACGCCGGTACCGTGACGGCATGGCAGTCCACCTCACCCGCATTTACACCCGCACCGGCGACGACGGCACGACGGGACTCAGCGACTTCTCCCGGGTCTCGAAGAACGACCCGCGACTGATCGCCTACGCCGACTGCGACGAGGCCAACGCATGCATCGGCGTGGCACTCGCGCTCGGCGAACCGAGTCCGCAGATCACGTCGGTGCTCCGCCAGATCCAGAACGACCTGTTCGATGCCGGCGCGGACCTGTCCACTCCGGTGGTCGAGGATCCGAAGTACCCGCCGCTGCGGGTGACCCCGGCCTACGTCGAGCGGCTCGAGGCCTGGTGCGACGAGTTCAACGAGCCGCTGGCCCCGCTGAACTCGTTCATCCTCCCGGGCGGCACCGTGCTGGCGGCGCAGTTGCATGTCGCCCGGACGGTGACGCGGCGGGCGGAGCGGGCGGCCTGGGCAGCGGTCGATGCCAGCCCCGCCGACACCAGTGTGCTGCCGGCGAAGTATCTCAACCGGCTCTCGGACCTGCTGTTCATCCTCGGTCGGGTGGCCAATCCGGACGGCGACGTGCTGTGGCAGCCGGGTGCGGGCGGAACCGATTCCGACGCCTGACCGCACCGGCACCTGCCCACCCGGGCGCCTGCCCCCACACACAAGAGAACCCCGACCGGAATTCGGTCGGGGTTCTTGTTTCGTCGGCGTCAGGCGGGCCGGCCGCGCATGGAGCGGCCGTCCGGGCGCGACTCCACCCAGGAGAGGAAGGCGGTGAGCGCACCGCGGTCGAGGGCGACCTCGTAGCTGCGCTCGCCGTCGACCACCGACAGGATCAGGATCTCGTCGGTCATGATGTCGTACTCGGTCTCGCGGGGACCGCGCCGCTCCCCCAGCTCGATGCCCTGACGGTCCAACCGGATGTCCGGGCCGGGCCGCAGGCTCGACAGCTTGAGGAAGACGAGACTGTTCTCGCCGTACCGGATGACGCCGTGCCGCCAGCCGTGCCCGGCCGCGGCGGGTGTCACCCGGAGAATCGCCGCGGTCCCGCCGCGGCGCAGAACGCTCAGTCGATACACGAAAGCCGCGACGAGCGCCCCGAGCAGGACAACCAGAACGAAGAGAACTGTCACTCCGATTGTCACTGCCCGTGGCCCTGCTCGTCGCGGCTGTCTGTGTCTACCGGGTCAGGCCCGCTCGACGGCGCGCAGGCGCCCCTTGGCGATCGCGATCGCTTCGAGGTCGTCCTGCGTCTCCGCGAGCACTGCCTTGGCGGCCTCCACGTCGATGTCGCCGGCAAAGTCCGCGGACTCGGCCAGGATCGTCACCGAGGTGCCGGTCACGGAGAGGAAGCCACCGTGCACCGCGGCGACGACGCGGTCGCCCTCGCCGGTGGTGATGGCGACGACACCCGCCTCGACCAGCTGACCGAGGACCGGCTCATGTCCGTACATGATGCCGATCTCGCCCTCGGTGGTCTGGGCGCTGACGAGCGTCGCCGTGCCCGACCACAGACGCCGCTCGACGGCGACGAGCTCAACGGTCATCTCAGCCATGGTCGACTACTTCCCTGCGATCTTCTTGGCAGCGGCCTCGACGTCGTCGAGTCCACCGCAGCTGTTGAACGCCTGCTCGGGCAGGTGGTCGAACTCGCCCTTGCAGACACGGTCGAACGCCTCGATGGTGTCCGCGAGCGGCACCACGGAGCCGGCCTCGCCGGTGAACTTCTCGGCGACGATGAAGTTCTGACCGAGGAACTTCTGGATGCGGCGCGCGCGGCCGACGAGGATCTTGTCCTCTTCCTGCAGCTCGTCCATACCCAGAATGGCGATGATGTCCTGCAGTTCCTTGTACTTCTGCAGGATCCGCTTGACCTCGTTGGCGACGCGGAAGTGCTCCACGCCGACAATGCCGGGCTCGAGGATGCGCGAGGTCGACGTCAGCGGGTCCACAGCGGGGTAGATACCCATCTGCGAAATCGGACGCGAGAGCTCGGTGGTCGCATCGAGGTGCGCGAAGGTGGTCGCCGGTGCCGGGTCGGTGTAGTCGTCGGCGGGCACGTAGATCGCCTGCAGCGAGGTGATCGAGCGGCCACGGGTCGAGGTGATGCGCTCCTGGAGCTCACCCATCTCGTCCGCGAGGGTCGGCTGGTAACCCACGGCCGAAGGCATACGACCCAGCAGGGTCGAGACCTCGGAACCGGCCTGGGTGAACCGGAAGATGTTGTCGATGAAGAGCAACACGTCCTGGTTCTGCACATCGCGGAAGTACTCCGCCATGGTCAGTGCCGACAGGGCGACGCGCATACGCGTTCCCGGCGGCTCGTCCATCTGGCCGAAGACAAGGGCGGTGTCCTGGAGGACGCCCATCTCTTCCATCTCGAGGTGGAGGTCGGTGCCCTCACGGGTCCGCTCACCGACGCCTGCGAACACCGAGGTGCCGGAGAACTCGCGGGCGATACGGGTGATCATCTCCTGGATCAGAACGGTCTTGCCGACACCGGCACCACCGAACAGACCGATCTTGCCGCCCTTGACGTACGGGGTCAGCAGGTCGATGACCTTGATGCCGGTCTCGAGGATCTCGGTCTTGCCCTCGAGCTGGTCGAAGGCGGGGGGCTTGCGGTGGATGCCCCACTGCTCGCCGTCGCGACCGAGGCCCGGGGTGTCGAGGCAGTCACCGAGGGCGTTGAACACGTGGCCCTTGACGACGTCGCCGACGGGAACCGAGATCGGCTTGCCGGAGTCGACGACCGCGGTGCCGCGCACCAGGCCGTCGGTGGGCTGCATCGAGACGGTGCGCACCAGGTTGTCGCCCAGGTGCTGTGCCACCTCGAGGGTCAGCGTCTTCGCGACCGTCGGCAGAGTGACCTCTGCGTTCAGGGCGTTGAACAGTGCGGGAACGGCGCCGCGCGGGAACTCAACGTCCACAACGGGACCGATGACCCGCACGACTCGGCCGGCGGTTGCCGCACCGTTCGCGTTGGTTTGGGTTACTGCTGCGGTCATGTGTCTAGTCACTTCCTGCGCTCGAGGCGAGCGCATTCGCGCCACCGACGATCTCGCTGATTTCCTGGGTGATCTGGGCCTGGCGCACCTGGTTTGCCTGACGGCTCAGGGTGTTCACCAGCTCGTTGGCGTTGTCCGTGGCCGCCTTCATAGCGGTCCGACGTGACGCCGACTCCGACGCCGCGGCTTCGAGCAGCGAGGAGTAGATGCGGGTGTTGATGTACTTCGGCAGCAGCGCCGACAGCAACACACCCGCTTCGGGCTCGAAGTCGTACTGCGCGGTGGGATGAGCACCGTTCGAGTCGGTGAGCATGTCCTCGCCGAGCTCGAAGTTCTCGTCCTGGTACGCCACCTCGAGCGGAGCCATCCGCCGAACCTCCGGCGTCTGGGTGAGCATCGACACAAAGCGGGTGTAGACGATGTGAAGCTCGTCGACGCCCTCGATGGTGCCCTCGCCGTTGTACGCCGGAACCTCGTTGCCCGAGCCGGCCATGAACAGCTCGACCAGGTGACGGCTCGCCCGTGCGGCGTCCGCGTAGCCCGGGTCCTGCGAGAACCCGGTCCACGAACCCTTCAGGTCCCGGTCGCGGAAGGTGTAGTACGTCAGACCCTTCGCGCCGAGCACGTACAGCACCGGCTCCTTGCCCTCGCTGCGCAGCAGCGCGAACAGCTCCTCGGCCTCCTTGAGGACGTTGGAGTTGTAGCCGCCACACATGCCGCGGTCACTGGTGACCACGAGCACGGCCGCACGCTTCGGGTTCGCCCGCTCGTTGAGCAACGGGTGGTCGAGCGATCCCGAGGCACTCGCCAGCGCGGAGAGCACCTTGGTGATCTCCTCGGCGTACGGCTTGGAAGCCGCGACCCGAGTCTGCGCCTTGGTGATGCGGGAGGTAGCGATCAGCTCCTGCGCCTTGGTGATCTTCTTGGTCGAGTTGACTGACTTGATACGTGAGCGCAGTTCGCGCAGGCTTGCCATCTACTCAGTCACACTCCCTTCCCACAAGTCGAGGACACGGCAGTCACGCTCACTTGGTGACGTGCTTGCGCGTGACGGAAACCTGCTCCTGGCTGACCTCGTCGGCACCCAGTGCGCTGGCCTCTGCCTCGTTGACCACGCGGCTGCCGTCCGACGCCAGGAAGCCCTGCTTGAACTTGTCGGTCGCCGCCACGAGGGCCTTGGTCGAGTCCGCGTCGAGAGCCTTGCCGCCCTTGATCGCCTCGTAGACGCCGGCCGCGTTGCGGTGCAGGTCCTCGAGCAGCTCCGCCTCGAACCGGCGAACATCGCCGACCGGCACGGAGTCGAAGACACCCTCGCCCGCGAGGTAGATCGAGATGATCTGGTCCTCGACGGCAATCGGGGAGTACTGGTCCTGCTTGAGCAGCTCGACCAGACGCTGGCCGCGCTCGAGCTGGGCCTTGGAGGCGTCGTCCAGGTCGGAGGCGAAGGCGGAGAACGCCTCCAGCTCACGGAACTGTGCGAGCTCCAGACGCAGCGAACCGGAGACCTTCTTCATGCCCTTGGTCTGCGCGGCGCCACCGACTCGGGAGACCGAGATACCGACGTTGATCGCGGGGCGGATGCCCTTGTTGAACAGGTCGGACTCGAGGAACACCTGACCGTCGGTGATGGAGATGACGTTGGTCGGGATGTAGGCCGAGACGTCGTTGGCCTTGGTCTCGATGATCGGCAGCGCGGTGAGCGAGCCACCACCGAGGGCGTCGGACAGCTTCGCCGAGCGCTCCAGCAGACGGGAGTGCAAGTAGAAGACGTCACCCGGGTACGCCTCGCGGCCCGGCGGGCGACGCAGCAGCAGCGAGATGGCGCGGTACGCCTCGGCCTGCTTGGTCAGGTCGTCGAACACGACCAGGACGTGCTTGCCCTGGTACATCCAGTGCTGGCCGATGGCCGAACCGGTGTACGGCGCGAGCCACTTGAAGCCGGCGGAGTCGGAGGCCGGGGCGGCGACGATGGTGGTGTACTCCATCGCGCCCTGCTCCTCGAGCGCCTGCTTGACGCCGGCGATGGTGGAGCCCTTCTGACCGATGGCGACGTAGATGCAGCGAACCTGCTGCTTCGGGTCGCCGGTCGCCCAGTTGGCCTTCTGGTTCAGGATGGCGTCGACGCAGACCGCGGTCTTGCCGGTCTTACGGTCGCCGATCACCAGCTGGCGCTGGCCACGGCCGATCGGGGTCATCGCGTCGATGGCCTTGATGCCGGTCTGCAGCGGCTCCTCGACCGGCTGGCGCTCCAGCACGGACGCGGCCTGCAGCTCCAGCGCGCGGGTCTCGGTGGTCTCGATCTCGCCGAGGCCGTCGATGGGCTGGCCCAGCGGGTTCACGACGCGTCCGAGGAACGCATCGCCCACCGGCACGGACAGCACGTCGCCGGTGCGCTTGACCTGCTGGCCCTCCGCGATGTGCTCGTAGTCACCCAGGATGACGGCACCGATCTCGGTGGCATCCAGGTTCAGTGCCACGCCGAGGACGCCGCCGGGGAACTCCAGCAGTTCGTTGGCCATTGCCGAAGGCAGGCCGGTGACGTGCGCAATGCCGTCACTGGTGTCGGACACCGCTCCGACCTCCTCGCGGGAGGCCTCCGGGGAGTAGCTCGCGGTGTAGTTGTCGATCGCGCTACGGATCTCGTCGGAGGAGATCGTCAGCTCCGCCATGTTCTTCCTGCTCTCGGTATCTGGTCTTCGAATTGATCTGGAGGTTGGTGCTGCGAGGCGCAGCGCCGGACTACTTGAGGTTCTTGCGCAGCGTCGCGAGTCGTCCCGCCGCGCTACCGTCGATGACCTCGTCGCCCACGCGAACCACGAGACCGCTGAGGAGCTCGGGGTCGACCTCCACGTGCACGGTGACCGGCTTCCCGTAGGTCCGGGTCAGGGTCGCGGCAAGCCGCTCCACCTGTGCGCTCGACAGCGGCGAGGCGCTGCGCACATGCGCAACGGCCTTGTCACGTCGGGCCGCGGCCAGCTCGGCCAGCTCGTTGAATGCGTCCGCCGGGGCGGTGCGCAGTCGACCGGCTGCCTGGATGGCCAGCGCCTCGGTCACCGCGGTGACCTTGCCGTACAGCAACTTCGACAGCAGCTCGCGCTTGGCCGCAGTAGGCCGGGCCCGATCGGACAGGGCCTGCTCGAGCGCGGGGTTACCCGCGACGATGCGACCGAGCCGGAAGAGCTCGTCCTCGACGGTGTCCAGCTGGTTCTGGTCGTCGGCCGCGCGAAGCAGCGACTCCCGTCCCAGCAGCACCAGCGAGTTCCGAAGGTCGGCGGAGCTGGACCAGTCCTGGCCCGCCGCAGCCTTCAGAGTCGCCAGCGTCTCGGCGGAAACCTTCGCCGAGAACACCTGCTCGGCCAGCCCCTGCCGCACAGCCACGGGGGCCGACGGATCGGCCAGTGCGGCGCGCAGCGTGCGCTGGCCGTCGAGGATCTCGACCGCCGTGAACAGCTCTGCGCCGGTCTGTGCCGCAGCCGCAGTCGCCGCGCCGGCCGAGACTCCGGCCAGCGCTGAATTCAGGACGCTCCTCGTATGAGCCAGCGCCTCACGGCTTGCTGCGTACATGGTGCTCACTTTCCGGCTGCGGAGTTCGCGCTGACGGTGTCCAGTTCACTGAGGAAACGGTCGATCGTGCCGGCCCGCTTGACATCGTCGGAGAGCGACTCTCCGATGACCTTCTCGGCGAGGTCGACCGCGGTGCGGCCGAGATCGCTGCGCAGTTCGGCCACGATCTGCTGACGCTGCGCGGCGAGCTGGCTGCTGCCGGCGGCGACGATGCGGTCGCTTTCCTCCTGTGCCTGGACCTTCATCTCGGCGATGATCTGCTGACCCTGGGTGCGGGCATCCTCGCGGATGGCCGCTGCCTCGGTACGAGCCTCGGCGAGCTGGGCGCGGTACTGCTCCAGCGTCTCCTTGGCCTCGGCCTGGGCCTCTTCGGCACGCTTGATGCCGCCTTCGATCTGGTCGCTGCGCTCGGCCAGCACCTGCTGGAACTTCGGAAGGATGAACTTCCAGAAGGCAAGACCGATGATGACGATGCAGACCGTCGACCACACGATGTCGTAAGTCTCGGGGAGGAGGGGATTGATGACCTCCCCCTCCGAGGCTGCGATCAGTGCAATGTTCGACATGTCGAGATCAGAAAATGAAGCCGGCGACGAGGCCGATCAGCGCGAGGGCCTCGGTGAATGCAATACCGAGGAACATGTTGGTACGGATCTGGCCGGCGAGCTCGGGCTGACGCGCGATGCCCTCGATGGCCTTACCGACCACGATGCCCACGCCGATGCCGGGGCCGATCGCGGCGAGACCGTAGCCGATGGCTCCGTAGCCCTTGCCCGTGGTGGTCTGCTCAACCGCGGCCTGTGCCAGGTACGAGAGGCTCATGTGGTGTTCCGTTCCCTTTCTGTTGCCCACCGCCGGGATCGGCGTTGGGTCAGGTTTTTGTGTAGGTCGGTCAGTGCGAGTCGGCGTGGAGCGCCAGGTCGATGTACACGGCGGTCAGCAGGGCGAAAACGTACGCCTGCAGGAAGATCACCAGCATCTCGAAGAGGGTGAATCCGAAGCCGGCTGCCAGCGAGAACACACCGAAGATCTTCATTCCGGCCGCAGCCTCGAAGAAGAAGAACTGGGTGGCGCTGAAGAACAGCACGAGCATGATGTGGCCGGCCAACATGTTGGCCATGAGTCGCACGGTGAGCGTGAACGGCCGCAGGACGAAGGTCGAGATGAACTCGATCGGGATCAGGATGAAGTGCAGCGGCAGCGGCACGCCGGGGACGACGATGCTGCTCTTGATGTACTTGAAGAAGCCGTACTTCTTGATACCGACGTAGTTGAAGGTGATGTACGCGAGCGCTGCCAGCACGATCGGCATGCCGACGCGGGCATTCGACGAGATGTTGAGCACCGGAATGATGCTGGACGCGTTCAGGAACAGAACCGTGAAGAAGATGGTCGCCAGGACGGGCAGGAACCGCTTGCCCTGCTCCTTGCCGAGCACCTCGTCGGCGATCGTGTTCTTGACGAAGGCGAGCCCCATCTCGGCCACGTTCTGGACACCGCGCGGGATCAGCCGCGGGCTGCGCATCGCGATCGCGAAGAAGGCGAGCAGCACGACCGACATGAGGATGCGGATCAGCATCAGTCGGTCGAGCTCGAAGGGGGTCCCTTCGAACAGCACAGCGGGAGGGAAGAAGTCTGCAAGTGACGGCGGATGGAACTCCGCGGCCAGGGTCGTGACGCTCAGCGGTCTCTCCCGTAGTCGTGGCCGCAGGCGGCATCGCCTGCGGTTCGATCGGACATTGACGAAACAAGTCGACAAGGTCGGCTCGCGTATTCGTCAGCAGCTGTGAGCCCGTTCCAGGGCCCGTGCGTCTGTCGGTGTCGGCGGACTGTCGTCGACTCGGCGACCACCCCACGACGCTCCGGTCATGTCGAACTCCAACATGCGAAACCGTCGATCGGGGCCACCTGTGCGGTTGCGGGACGACGCGGAATTGCGAGATTTGCGTCGTTCCTACCCTCGCTTGGGCATGACCCTATCAAGACATCTACGACGTTGTGTAGACAGGGTCCCCGCAAAACAAATTACTACAGGCTGTCGTACTACTTCCCGTCGGAATCGGGCTCCTCCGAGACGGGCACGACGTACGGCACCTTGATCTTGAGCAGCCCGTAGGTCTCGGCGCCGAGGACGATGATCAGGGCCAGCACCATGACGATGACCAGCGCACCCTTGCTGTAGAAATCCATCCCCTTGAGGATGCCCAGCACCAGGACCGCCAGGATCATCTTGAGCAGCCAGCTGCCCAGCAGGACCGCACCCGAGGTGGCCGGCGGGAGCTTCTCGGTGAACAGGACCGCGAGCGCGGTGCAGAGCACGAAGCCTCCGCCGACCGCGACGCCGATGAGCGCACCCCACAGCCCGGCCCAGCCGGCGACCAGGCTCGCCACGATCGACCCGACCACCGCAAGGGCGATCAGGCCGAAGATGCCGTACCGCACCGCGGCGCGGAGCGGGGCGGACTGGTCGGGCACGGGGTTCGGAGAAAAAGTCACGGTCCAAGCCTAGCTGGCTACGCCTGCCGGTCCCGATCCCGTCCGTGGTCCTGCTGCACCCGCAGCGAGGGGACGGCCGTGACCACCAGCGCGAACACCAGTCCGCCGGCGAGCAGCAGCACCACCAACCGGCGGTCGATCAGAGCCGATCCCACCGCACCGAACGCCAGCACACCCACCCACAAGTAGATGAGCAGGACGACCCGCCGATGCGAGTGCCCGATCTGCAGCAGGCGGTGGTGCAGGTGCATCTTGTCCGGACTGAACGGACTGCGACCGGCCATGGTGCGACGAATCACCGCCAGCAGCAGGTCCAGGACCGGGATGAACATCACCGCACCCACCAGCAGCAGCGGGGTGAGCAGGCCCAGGATGTCGCGAGAACCGTAGGCGTTGAGCGAGATCCGCCCGGACGCACTGGTCGAGATCGCGGCGAGCATCAGGCCGATCAGCATCGAACCGGAGTCGCCCATGAAGATGCGGGCCGGTTGGAAGTTGTGCGGGAGGAAGCCGAGGCAGGCACCGGCCAGCGCGGCCGCGAGCATTGCCGGCGGGTACGCGCTCACGTCGCCGCCCTGCTCGTGCAACAGCCCGACGGAGAACACGCAGATCGCCACCGAGGAGATCAGGCCCAGTCCCGCGGCGAGGCCGTCCAGGCCGTCGACGAAGTTCATCGCGTTGATCATCACCACCGCGACCAGCACGGTGAACAGTCCGGCCTGGAGTTGGTCGAGGATCAGCGTGGTGCCGCCCCAGGGCAGGTACAGCGCGAACCAGCTGACCCCCATCACCACCAGCACGCCCGCGGCGGTGACCTGGCCGACGAACTTGGTGAGGGCGTCGAGGCCCCAGCGGTCGTCGACGACGCCGACCAGCACGATCAGCAGGCCCGACACCAGCGCGGCCGGGATGTCCTGCGTGTTGTACTCGAATCCCCTGGCCAGGGCGGGCAGTTGCTGCGCGAAGAGCAGCGCGACCGCGAACCCGAGGTACATGCCGATCCCGCCGAGCCGCGGTGTCGGCGTGACGTGCACGTCGCGATCGCGTGGGACCGCGACCGCGCCGAACCGGATCGCGAACAGCCGCACGGCGCCGGTGGCGAGGAAGGTGACCACGGCCGCGGTGAACAGCACCAGCATCAGTTCCCGCAGCGGCACGCCGGCGCCGCGATTGGACTGCGCCTCGAACGCCGATCCGGCCAGAAGTACGGTATCGGCGGCGATCACGTCGACGACGGTACCCGCAGATGCGTCGCCGTCATCCCGCCGCGCCCCCGCCGACCAGGGACTCCACCGGCACGCCGAGCACCTCGGCGACGGCGGCCGACGGCACCGCGCCCTCCCGCAGGATCCGGGGCTCGTCCGCGGTCAGGTCCACGATCGTCGACGCCACCGCGTGTTCGGCCGGTCCCCCGTCCAGGTACACGCTGGCCGCCGCGCCGAGCTGGTCACGCGCCTGCTCCACCGTGGTCGACGGTGCGTGACCGGAGATGTTGGCGCTGGAGACCGCGAGCGGTCCCACCTCGCGGAGCAGTTCGATGGCAACCGGGTGCAGCGGCATCCGGAGCATCACGGTGCCCCGGGTGTCCCCCAGGTCCCAGGCCAGCGAGGGTGCCTGTTGCACAACCAGACTCAGCCCGCCGGGCCAGAAGGCGCGGATGAGCTCACGCGCCTGCGGACGGACGTTGAAGACCAGCCCGTCGATGGTGTTCCACGAGCCCACCAGGACCGGCACCGGCATGTCGCGGCCACGTCCCTTGGCGCGCAGCAGGCTGGTCACGGCCTCGCCGTCGAAGGCGTTGGCGGCCAGTCCGTAGAGGGTGTCGGTGGGGACCACCACCAGACGCCCTGCCTTGAGCGCGTTGGTGGCGGCGGTGATGCCCGCCTCGCGCGAATCGGTTTGCCGGCAGTCGTACACAGTGCTCACATCGTCATCCTTCCATCCGCGCGATTGCGGCCCGACCGACCCCACCATGCCGGGGCCTTCGGTGCCCGGTTTTACGGCCCACTTCAGCGGGCGCGCGCCGCCTCGGTCTCGGTCGCGACCCGGCGGGCCACCACGAATCGCGGCTTGCCCGCGAGGTCGGAATGCTCTGCGACGTCGCCGAACACCCGACGCTCGGCCAGCATGGCCGCGACCTGGGCGCCATTGGTGTCGTCGTGTTCGATGGCGAGCGCGCCGCCGATGCGCAGCCAGCGCGCGATGTTGGCGACCATCGGGGTGATGACCGACAGCCCGTCCGGACCGCCGAACAACGCGAGGGCCGGGTCGTGCTCGGCCACCTCCACGTCCAGTTGCGCGCCGGACGGGATGTACGGGGGGTTGGACACCACCACGTCCACCCGTCCCTCCAGTTCGGTGAGCAGGCCGCGGTCCGTCACGTCGCCCTGGTGCAGGGTGATCGGGGTGTCGCCGTCCCGGGCGCGGGTATCGGCGTTGCGCCGCGCCCAGGCCAACGCGCCGGGGTCGAGCTCCACGGCGTGAACCACCGCGTCCGGACGCGCATGGGCCAGCGCCAACGCCAGCGCACCGGAGCCGGTGCACAGGTCCAGGACCACCGGACGCTCGCCGGCGGTGCCCTCCAGGACGGCCAGCGCCCAGGCCAGCAGCAGCTCCGTCTCCGGCCGCGGCACGAACACCCCGGGCCCCACCTGCAGGTCGATCTCACCCATCGAGGCCACACCGGTGATGTGCTGCAACGGAATTCGCTCGGCACGACGGGCGACCAGCGCCCTGTACTCCTCGATCACCTCGGCGTCGACGAGCGGCACCAGGCCCAGTCGGCCCCGCTCGACGCCCACCACGTGGGCCGCGAGAAGTTCCGCGTCGATGCGTGGGCTGTGCACGCCCGCCTCCTCGAGGAGACGGGTGGCTTCGAGGATCGCTAGGCGCAGGGGTTGACGGCTCACGCGGTCAGCCTGCCACGCCGTCACGAAGCAGACACGTACAGGTCACGAACCACGTGGACCGTCTGACGAAGCGGGCGGACCGCCGCAAACCTCGATACGGTCCGCTGGTCGGGACAATGGAGAGGAACTCTTGTGTACGAGTCAAGATTCATCGCCCGCACGGTCGCCGCCGCGGCACTCGGCGGCGCGGCCGTCCTGGCGGCTCCCGGGCCGGCCTCCGCGAAACTGATCGATGTGCAGCCGACCCCCCTGCTCTGCGCGGGAGGCATCGCCCCGGTCCAGTCGCTCACGCACGCCGACAACCACAAGATCGAGCCCGACGAGCCCGAGGGGCCCGGCGACTGACCGGGCCGGTGGACCGGCCGCGGCGAGTCACTCCGCCGCGAGCCTGGCCTCTCGGTCCGACTTGCCGAGCGCGTCGAGCAGCGCGTCGAGATCGCCGTCGAGCACCGCGTCCAGGTTGTGTGCCTTGAACCCGATCCGGTGGTCGGTGATCCGGTTCTCCGGGTAGTTGTAGGTGCGGATGCGCTCGGAGCGGTCGACGGTGCGGACCTGGCTCTGGCGTCCGGCGGAGGCCTCGTCCGCGGCGGCCTCCTCGGCCGCGGCCTGCAGCCGGGCAGCGAGCACCTGCATCGCGCGCGCCTTGTTCTGCAGCTGCGAACGCTCGTTCTGGCAGGTCACGACGATGCCGGTGGGCAGGTGGGTGATCCGGACCGCGGAGTCGGTGGTGTTGACGCCCTGCCCGCCCTTGCCGGACGAGCGGTACACGTCGATGCGCAGATCGGTCTCGTCGATCTGCACCTCCTCGACCTCATCGGGCTCGGGGTAGATGAGCACGCCGGCGGCGGAGGTGTGCACACGACCCTGGGACTCGGTCACGGGAACCCGCTGGACGCGGTGCACGCCGCCCTCGAACTTGAGCCGGGCCCAGACGCCGTCCCGGGTGTCGCCCTTCGACTTGATCGAGATGGTCGCGTCCTTGTAACCGCCGAGATCCGAGATGGTGGCGTCGAGCACCTCCACCCGCCAGCCGTGCCGCTCGGCGTACCGGACGTACATCCGGGCCAGGTCGGAGGCGAACAGTGCGGATTCCTCGCCGCCCTCCCCCGACTTGACCTCGAGCACCACGTCGTCGCCGTCGTGCGGGTCGCGGGGGGCGAGCAGGTCCGTCAGTGCGACGTCGAGCTCGGCGACCGTGGCCTCCAGCTCGGGCAGCTCGGCGGCGAAGCTGGAGTCGTCGGCGGCCAGTTCGCGGGCGGCCTCGAGGTCCTCGCGGGCCGACTGCAGCTTGGTGAGCGTCGCCATCACGGGGGCGAGTTCGGCGAACCGCTTGCCCACCCGGCGCGCGGCGGCGGGGTCGTTGTGCAGCGCCGGATCCGACAACTGCTGCTCGAGGCCGGCGTGTTCGGCCAGGATGTCGTCGATGGCCGACGGCTGGGTGTTGCCCGCCATGGTTCGCTCCGCTCTCAGTCTTCTCGCGTGGCACGGACTAGTCGCGTGTCATGCCTGTTCTTGCGTGTCGCGCACGCGCCGGTCGTTCCAGGTACCCCAAGTGTGCGCACTCCCCGCGGTACCGCACAAAAAAACCGACGCCCGGCCTGTGAATGAACACAGGACGGGCGTCGGCAGTGAAGCTAGCTGTCGGCGTCGGCCTTCTTGCCGGCGCGCTTGCCGTAGCGAGCCTCGAAGCGCGCGACGCGTCCACCGGTGTCGAGGATCTTCTGCTTGCCGGTGTAGAACGGGTGGCACTGCGAGCAGACCTCGACGTTGATCCGTCCGGTCTCCTTGGTGCTGTGGGTCTCGAACGTGTTACCGCAACCGCAGACGACGGTGGTCGCCACGTAGTTGGGGTGAATTCCTGCCTTCATGGTGTCCCTTTCGGTGGTCGCCGGGTCGCCCTCGCCACTCGAGGACGTGAACCGGAACCGGACATGGTTTTGCCGTGCACTCGGCGGATGCCGTGAGACGCGAGGTCTCATTGTGCCAGAGCCGCCTATGTTGTCCTAAACGGCCCTGGCACAACATCTGTTCCCGACGACTAGTCGTCGCCCATGGCTCCCGGCGCGGTCTTGGAGACCTGCATCAGAAACTCGACGTTGCTCTTGGTCTTCTTGAGCCGGTCGATGAGCAGGTCGATCGCCTGGTGCGAGTCCAGACCGGACAGCACCCGGCGCAGCTTGTGCAGCACCGCGGCCTCGTCGGGGCTGAGCAGCAGCTCGTCCTTACGGGTACCGGACGGATTGACGTCGACCGCGGGGAACACCCGGCGCTCGGCGATCTTGCGGTCCAGCTTGAGCTCGGCGTTGCCGGTGCCCTTGAACTCCTCGAAGATCACCGTGTCGCCGGTCGAGCCGGTCTCCACCATGGCGGTGGCGATGATCGTCAGCGAGCCGCCGTTCTCGATGTTGCGGGCCGCACCGAGGAAACGCTTCGGCGGGTACAGCGCGGTCGAGTCGACACCACCGGAGAGGATGCGTCCCGAGGCGGGCGACGAGTTGTTGTACGCACGCCCCAGTCGGGTGATCGAGTCGAGCAGCACGACGACGTCCTTGCCCTCCTCGACCAGGCGCTTGGCCCGCTCGATCGCAAGCTCGGCGACCGAGGTGTGGTCTCCCGGCGGCCGGTCGAAGGTGGAGGCGATGACCTCACCCTTCACGCTCCGCTGCATGTCGGTGACCTCTTCGGGACGCTCGTCGACCAGGACGACCATGAGGTAGCACTCAGGGTTGTTGGTCGCGATGGCGTTCGCGATCGCCTGCAGGACGCTGGTCTTACCGGCCTTCGGCGGGCTGACGATCAGGGCACGCTGGCCCTTGCCGATCGGCATCACCAGGTCGATGACGCGGGTGGTGAGGATGTTCGGCGTGGTCTCGAGCCGCAGCCGCTGGTTCGGGTACAGCGGGGTGAGCTTGCCGAACTCGGGGCGACGCTTCGCCGCCTCCACGTCGCCACCGTTGACGGAGTCGATTCGGACCAGCGGGTTGAACTTCTGACGCTGGCTGCTACCCGGGGCCTCGCCCTCGCGGGGAACGCGGACGGCACCGGTGATGGCGTCACCGCGCCGGAGCCCGTTCTTGCGGATCAAGTTCATCGACACGTAGACGTCGTTCGGACCGGCCAGGTAACCGGAGGTACGCACGAAGGCGTAGTTGTCCAGCACGTCGAGGATGCCGGCGACCGGCTGCAGGACGTCGTCCTCACGGATCTCGGGCTCGCGCTCGCGGTTGTCCGCGCCGCCACCCTCGCCGCGGTCACGCCCACGACGACGCTCGCGGAAGCGCCGACCCCGACGGCCGCGACCTTCTCCGTCGTCCTCGCCGCCGCGGTCGTTGCGGTCACCACGCGGGCCGTTGTTGCCCTGGTTGCGGTCGCCCTGGCTACGGTCGCCCTGGCTACGGTCGCCCTGGTTGCGATCGCCCTGGTTGCGATCGCCCTGGTTGCGATCGCCCTGGTTGCGATCGCCCTGGTTGCGGTCGCCCTGGTTGCGGTCGCCCTGGCTGCGGTCACCCTGGCTGCGGTCACCCTGGCTGCGGTCACCCTGGTTGCGGTCGCGACGGTTGCGCTCGCCGCGCTCACCCTGCTGGGACTCGCTGCCCTGCTGCTCGGTGCCGGTCGAGGCGTTCTCACCCTGCTCGGCGGAACCGGCGGCCCGGGAGGCGCCGCGACGCTGACGGCCACGACGACCGCCCTGCTCGCCCTCGCCGGACTGCTCGCCCTCGGCGCGAGCCGAATCCGGAGCCTGAGTCGGCGCGGACACGGCGGCCGGAGCCTGGGCGGCGGCGGGCGACTGAGTAGCGGCCGGCGCCTCGACCTTGGCCGGGGCCTCGGTCGCGACGGCTGCAACCGCGGGTGCCTCGACCACGGTCTTGGCGGCCTTGTTCGCCGCCGGGGCACCGCCCTGACGGTCCTTGATGGCCGCGATCAGGTCGCCCTTGCGCATGCCGGAGGTGCCCTTGATGCCGAGTTCGCCGGCGAGCCCGCGCAGTTCGGCGAGCACCATTCCGGACAGGCCCGCACCGCGGCGCGCATCGGCACGCTTGGTTGCGGCGGCCACGGCAGGGGCCGAATCTGAAGTCTGTGAACCGCTCGTCTCACTCGTCACGGCGGAAGCCGCAGAATCGAGCGCAGGAGGAGCGATCAGGTCCGTATCGGTCACGGAGATCCTTTCCTTCCCTCGCTCGCGCGTCGCAAAGTCGAGGGTTCGTCCCGAAGTTCAGTTCATACACTGAACCCGGATGTGCCGGACGTGTTCGCTGGATGGAACTTTCGGCTCGTCCGCCCCCGTGGGCCCGCATGCAGGCACATTTTCCGATCCATCACCGCAGAGAGATTCGCGAGAGGACCAAGCCAGGAACGCGCACCCTTAATTCGACGCTTCCGTTATTCGGAGAGCTCCGGAATTCGGGAGTTGATTGCCCTGGTAGAGCACCGGCGACTGACGCGCACGATGGGCGGACGATCCCCACAATAGCCGCGAACTGGATGCACGGCAAGGTCCCACCCTGCCGGTGTGCCCACCGCCACGATCGACGACCTGCCGAGCGGTCCGGTCAGTGAACCTGCACGCCGTCCGAAACCTCGAGATCGAGCACGCGCAGCCCCTCCGCCTCCGCACGCCGGCGCAGTTCGTCGGGCAGCGCCGCGGTGGTCAGGGCCAGTACGGTCGGCCCGGCACCGGAGACCACCGCGGCGATGCCGTGCTCACGCAGCGTGGCGATCCACCGGGTCGTGACCGGCAGCGCCGTGGCCCGCTGCCGCTGGTGCAACCGGTCCTCGGTCGCACTCATCAGCAGGTCGGGACGCTCGGTGAGAGCGACCACGGCGAGCGCCGCCCGGCTCACGTTGAAGGCGGCGTCGGCGTGCGGGACCTGCTCCGGCAGCATCCCTCGGGTGTGCGCGGTGGACGAATGCTCGGACGGCACCAGTGCCACGATCCGAATGTCCGGGTGCACCTCGAGGCGTGCGGCGAAGTACTGCTGCGGGCCGTCGGCAACCGTCGGCGCCTCGGACCACGAGACCACGGCGCCGCCGAGCACGCTGGCCGATGCATTGTCCGGATGCCCCTCGAACTCGGAGGACAGCTGCACCAACTGCGCGGCGGTCAGCGCCAACGCGGGATCGAGGAGGGACACCAGCCCGTTGGCCGCGGCGAGCCCGCCGACGGCCGCGGACGCAGACGACCCGAGTCCACGAGAGTGCGGAATCACGTTGCGGCAGACCACGTCCAGGCCGCCGGCCCAGACGCCTGCGACCTCGAGGCCACGCTCGATCGCCCGCACCACGAGGTGCGAGGGGCCCCATGGCACGTCCTCGGCACCCTCGCCCTCGACCCGAACCGTCAGGCCGGCCGCGGTCGTCGTCACCGTGATCTCGTCGTAGAAGCCCAGCGCCATGCCCAGGGTGTCGAATCCGGGGCCGAGGTTGGCCGTCGACGCGGGTACCCGCGCCGTGACGGTCAACCCCGCCGGCAATGTCTGAGTCACTACGCCCTCTTCGATCCGCGAAGTGGCCACTAGACCAGCTCGAGCGCCGCGGCCACCGCCACCGGGTCGACCGGGATGGGCTGCACGGCAGGCATTCCCGCCAGCGCCGTGTCGGGGTCCTTGAGGCCGTTGCCGGTCACGGTGCACACCACGGTCAGGCCGGAGTCCAGCCAGCCCTCCTTGCGCGCGGCCAGCAGGCCGGCCACGGACGCCGCGGAGGCGGGCTCGACGAAGACGCCCTCGGTGCGGGCGATCAGCCGGTACGCCTCGAGGATCTCCTCGTCGGTGGCCGCCCGGAACGCGCCGCCGGACTGCTCCTTGGCGTTGACCGCACCGTCCCACGAGGCGGGCGAACCGATCCGGATCGCGGTGGCGATGGTCTCCGGGTCCTTGACCGGGGCACCGTGGACCAACGGGGCGGCACCGGCGGCCTGCACACCGAGCATCCGCGGACGCACCGAGGTGATGCCGTCGGCGTAGTACTCGGAGTAGCCGCGCCAGTACGCGGTGATGTTGCCGGCGTTGCCGACGGGCAGCGCGTGCACGTCGGGCGCCTTGCCGAGCGCGTCGCAGATCTCGAACGCCGCGGTCTTCTGCCCCTCGATGCGGACCGGGTTCACCGAGTTGACCAGGCCGATGGTCGGGAACTCGGCGGTGGTCTTGCGTGCCAGCTCCAGGCAGTCGTCGAAGTTGCCCTCGACCTGGATGATCTTGGCGCCGTGCATGACGGCCTGGGCCAGCTTGCCCATCGCGATCTTGCCCTGCGGCACCAGCACCGCACAGGTCATCTTCGCGACCGCCGCGTAGGCGGCGGCCGAGGCGGACGTGTTGCCGGTCGACGCGCAGAGCACGGCCTTCTGGCCACGGGCGAGCGCATCGGTGACAGCCATGGTCATGCCACGGTCCTTGAACGAGCCGGTGGGGTTGAGCCCCTCGACCTTGAGGTACACGTCGCACCCGGTGAGCTCCGAGAGGTACCCGGCGGGCAGCAGCGGGGTGCCGCCCTCCCGCAGCGTGATCGTCTTCCAGTTCGGGCCGATGGCGAGCCGGTCCCGGTACGCCTCGATCAGTCCGGGCCAGGGGGTGTGGACGGGCGTGTGCTGGCGGGGGCTATTCACTGGAACCTTCCAATCGGAGAACGCTGGTGACTGCGGTGACGAATTCGAGCTTGGCAAGGGCGGCAACGGTTTCCGACAGGTCTGCGTCGCTGGCCCAGTGGGTGACGACGATCAGCCGGGCACCGTTGCCGGCGCCCTCCTGCCGCACCGTGGAGATGCTGACGTCGTGCTTGGCGAACTCGGCCGCGACGGCCGAGAGCACGCCGGCACGGTCCGCGACCTCCATGTTGACGTAGTAACGGGTGGGGATCTCGCCGATGGGCGCGATCTTGAGGTCGGCGTACTTCGACTCGCGGGGGCCACGGCCGCCGTGCACCTTGTTGCGAGCCGCCATCACCAGGTCGCCCATCACGGCCGACGCGGTCGGCGAACCGCCCGCACCCTGACCGTAGAACATCAGGCGGCCCGCCGCCTCGGCCTCCACGACCACCGCGTTGAACGCACCGTTCACCGAGGCCAGCGGATGGTCGTTCGGCACCAGTGCCGGGTAGACGCGCGCCGAGATGCGCTCCTCGCCTGCCTCGTTGGTGATGCGCTCACAGATCGAGAGCAGCTTGACGGTGCACCCCAGCGACTTGGCCGCCTCGAGGTCCGCCGACGTGATCTTCGAGATGCCCTCGCGGTAGACGTCGGCCGCGGTGACGCGGGTGTGGAACGCGATCGAGGCGAGAATGGCAGCCTTGGCCGCCGCGTCGAAGCCCTCGACGTCGGCGGTCGGGTCCGCCTCCGCGTAGCCGAGCCGGCCCGCCTCGGCGAGCGTGTCGGCGTAGTCGGCGCCGGTCTCGTCCATTGCGGAGAGGATGAAGTTGGTGGTGCCGTTGACGATTCCGGCGACCTTGTTGACGCGGTCGCCGGCCAGCGACTGGGTCAGCGGCCGGATCACCGGGATCGCGCCCGCGACCGCGGCCTCGAAGTACAGGTCGGCCCGCTGCTTCTCCGCGGCCTCGGCCAGTTCGCCGGTGTAGTCGGCCAGCAGCGCCTTGTTCGCGGTCACCACGGACTTGCCCGCGTTGAGCGCGGCCAGGATCAGCTTGCGGGGCACCTCGATGCCGCCGATCACCTCGACGACGATGTCGACGTCGTCGCGGGCGACGAGCGAGTCGGCATCCGTGGTCAACAGCTCGGCAGGGACCCCACGGTCACCCTCGACGCTGCGGACCGCGATGCCGCGCAGCACCACCGGGGCGCCTACACGGGACTCGAGCTCGCGGGCGTGGTCGCGCAGAATCCGTACGACCTCACTGCCCACGTTGCCGAGGCCGAGGACCGCCACGCCGATCGTTGCGGCGCCGTTCGGTTCAGTCATGTTGCCTAACCTCCAAGCTGAGCAGATCTTCCACTGTCTCCCTGCGCAAGACGAGTCGGGACTCGCCGTCACGGACCGCGACCACTGCAGGCCGGGTCAACAGGTTGTAGCGGCTGGACATCGAGTAGCAGTATGCGCCAGTGGCGGCGACGGCAAGGAGATCTCCCGCGCCCACGTCCTCCGGCATCCAGGTGTCACGGATGACGATGTCACCGCTCTCGCAGTGCTTCCCCACCACCCGCGCGACGACCGGCTCGGCCGAGCTCTCCCGCGAGACCAGCCGGGCGTCGTACTCGGCCTGGTAGAGCGAGGTCCGGATGTTGTCGCTCATCCCGCCGTCCACGCTCACGTAGCGACGAGTCGCGTTGCCGTCCAACCGGACGTCCTTGATGGTGCCCACCTCGTAGAGGGTCACCGTGCCGGGTCCGGCGATCGCGCGGCCGGGCTCGACCATCAGGGTCGGCGCGGACAGCCCCGCGGCGGCGGACTGGTCCGCGACGATCCTGGTCAGCTTCGCCGCCAGCTCGTCCACGGGGGGCGGGTTGTCGCTCGGCAGGTACGAGATGCCCAGTCCACCACCGAGGTCGACGATCGTGACCTGGGCGCAGCGCTCCGCGCCGAACTCGTTCTCCATCTCGCGGAGCAGCCCGATCACCCGGTGCGCGGCGAGTTCGAAACCGTCGACCTCGAAGATCTGCGAGCCGATGTGGCTGTGCAGACCGACGAGTCGCAGGTTGGCCGCGGCGAACACCGCGCGCACGGCGTCCATCGCCGCGCCGCCGGAGAGCGAGAAGCCGAACTTCTGGTCCTCGTGCGCGGTCGCGATGAACTCGTGGGTGTGCGCCTCGACGCCCACCGTGACGCGGATCAGGACGTCCTGGACCGCACCGAGTTCGCCGGCGACGGCGTCGAGGCGGCCGATCTCCTGCATCGAGTCCACCACCACGTGCCCCACCCCGGCGGAGACCGCGGACCGCAGCTCGGAGACGGACTTGTTGTTGCCGTGCATGGTGATTCGTTCGGCCGGGAAACCCGCGTGCAGCGAGACCATCAGCTCGCCGCCGGACGCGACGTCCATCGACAGCCCCTCGTCGGCGACCCAGCGGGCGATCTCGCCGCACAGGAAGGCCTTCGACGCGTAGTGCACACGGTCGGCGGAACCGAAGGCCCGGGCCATGTCGCGACAGCGGGACCGGAAGTCGTCCTCGTCGATCACGAACAGCGGCGTGCCGTACTCCTCCGCGAGCTCGGTGACCGCCACCCCGGCGAGCCGGACCACACCGTCCTCGCCGCGGCTGGCACCGCGCGGCCACACGGCCTCGGGCAGGTCGGTCATCTCCCCCGGCTCGACGGGACGCGGCGGCAGGCCCGGCGCGTGCGGGATTTCGGCGTGCCGCACGCCGGCGGGATGCGTGCTCACATCCGCTCCGGGGCGCTGACGCCGAGCAGGCCGAGGCCGTTGGCGAGGGACTGACGGGTGGCACTGCACAGGGCCAGGCGCGCGGTGTTCAGCTCGCCGGCGACCTCGTCGCCCTGCGGCAGCACCCGGCACTCGGAGTAGAAACGGTGGTAGGCACCGGCCAGCTCCTCGAGGTAGCGGGCGATTCGGTGCGGTTCACGCAGGTCAGCGGCGGCGGACACGACCTTCGGGAAGTCGCCGATGGTTCGGATGAGCTCGCCCTCCCTGTCGTGGGTCAACAGTTCCAACTTGGGATTGTCGGTGGCCAGGCCGAGTTCCGCGGCGTTTCGGGCCAGCGAGGCGAGTCGCGCGTGTGCGTACTGCACGTAGTAGACGGGATTCTCGCTCGTCGTGCTCGCCCACAGCTCGAGGTCGATGTCGAGGCTCGAGTCCACCGAGGAGCGGATCATCGCGTACCGGGCGGCGTCGACGCCGATCGCCTCGACGAGGTCGTCGAGGGTGATCACGGTGCCGGCCCGCTTGCTCATCTTCACCGCGACGCCGTCGCGCACCAGGTTCACCATCTGCCCGATCAGCACCTCGACGGTGTCCGGGTCGTCACCGAACGCCGCGGCCGCGGCCTTGAGCCGGCCGATGTAGCCGTGATGGTCGGCGCCGAGCATGTAGATGCACAGGTCGAATCCGCGCGAACGCTTGTCCTGGAAGTACGCGATGTCGCCGGCGATGTAGGCGGCGTTGCCGTCGGACTTGATGACGACGCGGTCCTTGTCGTCACCGAAGTCGGTGCTCTTGAGCCACCAGGCGCCGTCCTCCTCGTAGAGGTTGCCGCTGGTCTTGAGCGTGGTGACGGCCTTCTCCACGGCACCCGACTCGAACAGCGAGTTCTCGTGGAAGTAGACGTCGAAGTCGGTGCCGAACTCGTGCAGGGTCCGCTTGATGTGGTCGAACATCAGCGCGACGCCGATGGACCGGAAGACCTCCTGCTGCTCGTCGTCGGTCAGTGCGAGCGCGTCGGGACGCTGCCGCAGCACCTCCGCGGCGATGTCCGCGATGTAGGCCCCGGCGTAGCCGTCCTCCGGTGCGGGCTCGCCCTTGGCCGCGGCGATCAGCGAACGCGCGTACCGGTCGATCTGCGCACCGTGGTCGTTGAAGTAGTACTCGCGGGTGACGTCCGCACCCTGCGCCGCGAGGATCCGGCCGAGTGCGTCGCCGACCGCGGCCCAGCGGGTGCCACCGAGGTGGATCGGTCCGGTGGGGTTGGCGGAGACGAACTCCAGGTTGACCCGTCGGCCGGTCTGCGCGGTCGAGGCGCCGTAGGCGTCGCCCGCGGCGAGCACCTTCGCCACGATCGCACCCTGCGCGGCGGCGGCCAGGCGGATGTTGAGGAATCCGGGGCCGGCCACCTCGGCGGTCTCGATGCCGTCGGCCGCGGTCAACGCCTCGGCCAGCCAGGTCGCCAGGTCGCGCGGGTTGACGCCCGCTTTCTTGCCCACCTGCATTGCCACGTTGGTCGCGTAGTCGCCGTGTTCCGGGTTTCGCGGGCGTTCGACGGCAAGCGTCGCGGGCAGCACGGACACGTCCAGCTCGCGCGAGGTGAGGACCTCCGCGGCAGTCGCGCGCAGGAGTTCGGCAAGGTCAGCAGGAGTCACAGGTACTTATCCTATGGTCTCGCAGTTCAGAGCCTGCGCTCAGGCATAGAACGTACAGTGGGTGCGCCCACGGGGACGCCCCGTGCCACAGACTGTGTCCCACCACCGAAAGAGCACTCACCGATGCCCAGCGGTTCGGAAAATCGTGACGCCAAGAAGAGTGGCGCCAAGTCAGCCAAGGCGATGAAAGCCGCCAAGAAGAGTTCCGGCGGCGCCAAGACGAGGTCCGGGATGCCGAAGAGGCGCGAGATCCCGTGGATGACGATCGGCGCGGTCGTGGCCGTGCTGGCCCTCGTGGGCCTGCTCGCTTTCAGCCTGGTGCCCAAGTACCAGGACAAGGCCGCGGCCGACAAGTTCGCGCCCTCCGCCGAGAACCCCGACCCGTCGACCGTCATCGACGGCGTCGTGAAGAAGGACTACCCGGCCGCCCTGCACGTCGCCGCGACCCAGCGCGTGGCCTACGACCAGAGTCCGCCGTTCGGCGGTCCGCACGACGCGACCTGGGCCACCTGCACCGGCATCGTCTACCCGACCGCCATCCGCACCGAGAACGCGGTGCACTCGCTCGAGCACGGCGCGGTGTGGATCGCCTACAACCCGGACAAGGTCTCGTCCGACGACCTGGACACCCTGAAGACCAAGGTCGACGGCAAGGCCTACATGCTGATGTCGCCGTACCCGGGCCTGGACTCCCCGATCTCGCTGCAGAGCTGGGGCCACCAGCTCAAGGTCGACAGCGCCGACGACAAGCGGATCAACGAGTTCGTCGCCGCGCTGCGCCTGAACAACTTCGGCGCGTACCCGGAGAAGGGCGCGAGTTGCTCGACCATCCCGGGCGCGTTCGATCCCGACAACCCGCCGGCATTCGACCCGACCGCACCGGGCCCCGACGCCGTGACCATGGACGGCACGGGCATCACGCCCGACACCGGTGAGCTCGGCGGACTCGAGGGCCTGACTCCCCCGGCCGCACCCGCGGCCCCGGCACCGGCACCCGCGGCCCCGGCACCGGCACCGGCACCGGCGGGCAGCAATGGCTGACCAGCCACAACAGGCTGAAACCGGCGCCGCGGAGGGCGGGGGCAACGTACGCAGCCAGCGCACGGCCCTCGCCGTGCTGGGCCTGATCGCCGCGATCGCGGTCGGGTTCGGGCTCGGCTTCCTGGCCAACCAGTTCCTGCACGACGAGCAGCCCGCGACCCCGGTCGCGGGCTCGGTCGACGTCGGGTTCGCGCAGGACATGACCGTGCACCACAACCAGGCGGTGGAGATGGCGGCGATCGCGATCGCCAACGCCGAGGACCCCATGGTCCGTGACCTGGCGTACGACATCCTCACCACGCAGCAGAACCAGATCGGCCAGATGACGGGCTGGTTGTCGCTGTGGAACCAGCCGCTGCTGCCGACCGGCGACTACATGACGTGGATGGATTCCGGCCACGACATGTCCGGTCACGGCACGTCCCCGTCCGGCACCGCCGACCAGCAGTCCGGCATGGCCACCATGCCCGGCATGGCCAGCAGCGAGGACATGGCCGCGTTGCGGCAGGCCCGCGGCGCGGCCGCGGACGTGTTGTTCCTCCAGTTGATGCTGCGCCACCACGAGGGCGGCCTGCCCATGATGGAGTACGGCGCCCAGTACGCGGACGTGCCGACCGTTCGCGACCTCGCGCAGACGATGGTCGCCACCCAGCAGTCCGAGTCCCACCGGATGACGCAACTGCTCACCGAGAAGGGCGCGGCACCGCTGCCGATGAACTAGGCGGCGAACCAGGCACTGCCGGGCTCGTGCGCACCTCGCCGGTGTGCACGGGCCCGGCGGCGTCTCACCCCTCGGGCGGGGCGGTGAACCCCCACGTCCACTCGCGCACCTCGGGCATGTCCTCGAGGTGTTCGCGCACGTAGTCGTGGTGCCGGGCCAGCTGGGCGCGGCAGAAGTCGGCCAGTTCGGTGCCCCGCTCCGGGATCCGACGCGCGCGTCGCAACGCCTCGAGCACCAGGTGGTACCGGCTCATCCGGTTGAGCACGACCATGTCGAACGGCGTGGTCGTGGTGCCCTGCTCACTGAACCCACGCACGTGGAATCGCTCCGGCCCGGTCCGGCCGTGCAGCAGTTCGTGCACCGCCCGCGAGTACCCGTGGAACGCGAACACCACGTCGGTCCCGGCGGTGAACAGCCCGACGAACTTCTCCTCGGGAAAACCGTGCGGGTGCACGCTCTCCGGCAGCAACGCCATCAGGTCCACCACGTTGACCACGCGGACCTGCAGGTGCGGCACCCACACGCGCAGCAGTTCGGCGGCCGCCAGGATCTCCTGGGTCGGCACGTCGCCCGCCGCCGCGAGCACGATGTCGGGCTCGTCCGGCACCCCGGGCACCCGTTCCTCCGTGCCCGCCCAGCCCCACACCGAGGCGCCGGCCGCGCAGTGCTCGTCGGCCTCCTCGAGCGTGAGGTACTGCAGGTGCGGCTGCTTGTCCACGACGATCAGGTTGACGTGGTCGGTGCTGCGCAGGCAGTGGTCGGCGATGGAGAGCAGGGTGTTGGAGTCCGGCGGCAGCCACACCCGCACCACCTGTGGCGCCAGTGGGATGGCCGCGTCGATCATGCCGGGCCCCTGGTGGCTGAACCCGTTGTGGTCGTTGCGCCAGCAGGTGCTGGTCAGCAGCACGTTCAGCGACGACACCGGCGCCCGCCACCGCAGCTCGGCGGCGTGTTGGAGCCACTTGGTGTGCTGGATCAGCATGGAGACGCTCACCATGGCGAACGCCTCGTAGCTCGCGAAGATCCCGTGCCCGCCGGCCAGCAGGTAGCCCTCGAGCCAGCCCTGGCAGAGGTGCTCGCTGAGCACCTCCATGACCCGGCCGTCCGGCCCTAGTCCGTCGTCGTCCGCCGTCGACGGCAGCTGCCAGCAGCGGTCGGTGACCTCGAACACCGCACCGAGCCGGTTGCTGGCCGTCTCGTCGGGGCAGAAGAGCCGGAACGGGCCGCCGCCGTCGGGGCGGGTGGTGTCGGCGTAGAGGTCCCGCATCAGCTCCCCCAGCACCCGGGTCGTCTCGTGCAGGGTGGTCGCCGGCATGTCGATCTCGAGCGCGTAGCGGGCGAGGTCCGGGATCGCGAGCGGCATCCGCAACCGGCCGCCGTTGGCGTACGGCGTGGCGCCCATGCGCTTGTCGCCGACCGGCGCCAGCGCCGCCAGTTCCGGAACCAGCGCGCCGGCGGCGTCGAACAGTTCGTCGGGGCGGTAGGAGCGCATCCACTCCTCCAGCAGCGCCAGGTGGGCGGGATTGTCCCGGACCCCGGACAGCGGCACCTGGTGCGCGCGGTGGGTGCCCTCGATCAGCACCCCGTCCACCGTGTGTGGCCCCGTCCAGCCCTTGGGCGTGCGCAGCACCACCGCGGGCCACCGTCGGCCGCGGGTGTCGACTCCCGACCGCGCGTCACGCTGGATCTCCGCGATCCTCGCGTGCGCCGACGCGACCGCCGCGTCGAGCGCCCGGAACACCGGCCGCGGGTCGTCCCCGGCCACCACGACGGGCGCCCAGCCCTGCCCGGCGAGGTAGGCGCACACGTCGTCGTCGGAGCTGCGGCCCAGGACGGTCGGGCCGGCGATCTTCGCGCCGTTGAGATGCAGGATCGGCAGCACCGCCCCGTCCCGGCGGGGGTTGAGGAACGCCGGCAGCTTCCAGGACGCGGACAGCGGGCCGGTCTCGGCCTCGCCGTCGCCGATCACACAGGCCACCAGCAACTCCGGCCGGTCGAACGCCGCCCCGCCGGCGTGCGCGAGGGCGTACCCGAGTTCCCCGCCCTCGTGGATGCTGCCGGGGGTCTGCACGCTCACGTGGCTCGGGATGCCGCCGGGGGTGGAGAACTGGCGGCACAGCCGCTGCACCCCCTCGGCGTCGCGGCCGACGTGCGGGTAGACCTCCGAGTAGGTGCCCTCGAGGTAGGTCGATGCCACCAGGGCCGGGCCGCCGTGCCCGGGTCCGGTCACGTACAGCACGTCCGCGCCCGTCCGCCGGATGTGACGGTTGAGTACCGCGTAGATCGCGGACAGACCCGGGCTGGTCCCCCAGTGCCCGAGCAGCCGTGGCTTGACGTGCTCGGGTCTGAGCGGGTCGCGCAGCAAGGCGTTGTCCTGCAGGTAGATCTGCGCGACCGTCAGGTAGTTGGCGGCGTCCCACCACCGCAGGTCCAGGTCGAGCTCGGCGTCGGTGTAGCTCTGGTCTGCCATCGAAGAGACCCTTCGGTATTCGTGGTTGAACCCGTGCTGATCACTCTGCGTCACCATTGCGCTGCCGAACCCGCGCCCGCGTCCGTCGAACCGCCGGTTTCTCCCCGCGGGCACCGGGCGCGTACCAGGCACTTTACCCAATCCGGGGGTCCAAATATGGATCCGGCGAGTCATGGGTTACGCTAACCCCGCCCAATGGCACGCCGGAAGTTTTCGGCGGGCCCCCGTAGCTCAGGGGATAGAGCGTTCGCCTCCGGAGCGAAAGGCCGCAGGTTCGAATCCTGCCGGGGGCACCACCATTTGACGCGGGAACCCCGATCCAGGGAACTGGATCGGGGTTCTTGCGTTTGTCGGTGCTACTGGCCGCCGAGGGCCGCGAGCGGGGCCATGTCAAAGTAGTCCCGCCAGGCCGCGATCTTGCCGTCCTCGTCGACCTCGAACACCCCCATCACCGGCAGTTCGACGGTGTTGCCGTTGATGGTGAACACGTCGGTGCGCTCGTTCATCACCACGCGGCCGGCACTGGTCTGGTGGTGGATCGTGAACACGATGCCGCCGAACGCCCCGAGGAACCCGGCGAGGAAGTCCTTGATCGCAGGCTTCCCCACCACGGGTTCCATCGGAATGTTGTGGTAGACAGCGTCTTCGGCGAAGTACTCGGCGAGCGTCTCGGGGTTCGAGTCCGCCCAGCGGGCGCAGAACTCGGTGACGACGGCGTCTGCATCCATGGATGCTCCTAGCGTGGGTGCGACTCGGCGCGGATCGGACGCGGCCCCGGTCGGGCGCGTCGGCGCCGGGTCCTCACACTCTCACGCGGGCCCGGAGACCAGGCCCGGTTTCGGCGCCGCTGCGCCGGTCTGGAGGTCGGCGACCACCCGCGCCATCTGCGGGTCACGGTCCGGGTCCGCGGGCAGCGTCAGGGTGACCCCGTCCGCCAACCCGGCCACCCGGCGGCGGACGGCCTCGGCCAGCTCCGGGTAGCGCGCGGTGGGCAGCATCGCGTCGAGCACGTCGTCGGTGACCACCTCCCGCAGCTCGGACCACGAGTCGCGCCGGACCATCCGGGCCAGCGGCTCACGCAGGTGTCCGAGACCGCACCGCACCAGCTCCTGGTGGTAGGCCGGCGTCGAGTAGAGGAAGGCGAAGAGCCGGCGCTGGCGTTCCCGCTCGCGGTCCACCTCGGCTTCCGTCTCGCCGGTGATCACCTGCACGCCCGCGACGAGTTCGAGGTCGGCGAGGGTTCGGCCGGCGGACGCGGCACCGGCGCCCAGCGCGGGCCGGCAGTCGGACTCGAGGTACTGCGGGCTGGAGTTGGTGGGGTGGGTGATGAAGCCGTCGGCCAGTTCCCCTGCCACCGTGCACATCCGGCGCCCCACCCCGCCCAGGTAGACGGGCGGTGTCGGGGTCTGCGCGTCGGGTCCCGGGTTGAAGTACGGCTGCATCCGCCGGAAGCGGTAGTGCTCGCCGTCGAAGACCGTCAGCTCGCCGGTCCGGAAGGTCTCGAACGCCGCGTGCACCACCCGCACGTACTCGGCCATCCGCGCGGCGGGCGCCGACCACGGCATCGCGTACCGCTCCTCGATGTTCTGCCGCACCTGGCAGCCGAGGCCCAGTTGGAAGCGGCCGCCGGAGAGCCGTGAGAGGTCCCACGCGGTGTACGCGGTCAGCAGCGGGCTGCGGACGAAGGCCAGCGCGACGGAGGTGCGGACCACGATCCGCTCGGTCGCCTGCAGGGCCTGCAGGGCCAGCATGAACGGGTCGTGCACGGTCTCGGAGACGTGCAACCCGTCGTAGCCCGCCGCCTCCGCGCGCCGCGCGTAGGCGCCGATGTCCGCCAGTCCGAGCCTCGGGTCCGTGCCCGTGTACACCTTCACCCGACAGTTGTACCCGAGGCGGACCCGGACCCGAGGCGCCGTGGTCAGCGCAGCGGTTCGATGATCGCGGTGATCGCCGCGATCGCCGCGCCCGAGATCGCGAAGTGCTCGGTGATCGACACCGTGAGCGTGCCCTCGCCGGAGCGCATGTCGAGCAGGAAGCGGGCCACCACCTGGGCGCCCCACTCGTTCAGCTGGAGGTCCCGGATCCCGGTGATCGGCTCGTACTGGTGACCGTGCTCGAGCTCGTACCGGATCTCCTCACCGCTGCTGCCGGTGCGCTGGCCGTTCTCCACCCGGAGGCAGTTCTCCGCCAACCGCACCTTCGAGGCGTCGTGGGTGACGAGCGAGTCCAGGTACTCGCGGACCAGCGCCACCGACTGGCTGCCCGCCGCCGCGGTGAGCGTCGCAATCTCGCCCAGCAGCGTGCCCGCCACCTCGGGGCGGCAGATGAGCAGGTCCGGCAGGTAGGGACGGGTCTCGTTGTAGCGCAGCGCACTACCGTCCACCCGGGAACAGTGCAGCCCGGCCGCCTGGGCAACGCCGACCGGCGCAGCGGAGTCCCACTCCCACTGCCCGCCGGCGTGCACGTACGCGTCCGCCTCTCCGCGCAGCACCGCCATCGCCTTCGCACCCGCCGAGCCCATCGGGACCAGCTCGGCATCGACGCGGTGGGCCAGCTCCGTGACGAATGCGGGTGGGCGGCTGCCGCTCACCAGGATTCGGAGCGGCCCGGGCGCGCGCTCGGCGAGGCCGACCGCGCCGGAGGTGTACACCGCACCCAGTGCGGGCTGCGCCACCGCCGCCTCGGTGATCCCGCGGCCACGCTCCCACAGCGCCACGTGCACGGCCCAGTCGTCGCGGCCCGGCAGCCCGTACTCCTTGGAGCCGTCGAGGGGGTCGATGATCCACACGCGATCCCGGTCGAGTCGCGCCAGGTCGTCGGCCGACTCCTCGGAGAGCACGGCGTCGGCGGGACGCCCCTCCGCGAGGAGGTCGAGGAGCAAGGTGTTGGCCTCCTTGTCCCCACGCCTCCCCAGCTCCCGCGCCTGGGCCGGGTCGAGTGGGGTGGAGCCGAGCTCCCCGGCACGGATCTCGGTCAGCAGCTCACCCGCACGGGCGGCCAGGTCGGCGGCAAATTCGGCGTCGGCGTTCATATCGAAAGATATTCCACGATCCGCACGGCCTGCGCAGCCGGATCGCCGTCCTCGGGCGTCAGCACCAGTTCGGCGTGCTCGGGCCGCTCGTACGGGTCGTCGACTCCGGTGAAACCGGTGATCTCCCCCGCCCTCGCCTTGGCGTACATGCCCTTCGGGTCCCGGGCCTCGCACTGCTCGATCGGGGTGTCGACGAAGACCTCGACGAACGGGATCCCGGCCGCCTCGTGCTGGGCCCGCACCCGGTCTCGGTCCTCCCGGTAGGGACTGATCAGCGAGGCCACCGCGATCACTCCCGCGTCCGCGAGCAGCTGCGCCACCTCCCCCACCCGGCGGACGTTCTCGGCCCGGTCGTCGGCGCTGAATCCGAGGTCCGAGTTGAGTCCGTGCCGGAGGTTGTCTCCGTCGAGCCGGTAGGCCGGCACCCCGGCCGCGACCAGTCGACGTTCGAGTTCCACGGCGACGGTGGACTTCCCCGACGCCGACAGTCCGGTCAACCAGACGGTGGCACCGCGGGTGGCCCGCTCCTCGCGGGAGACCGCGGCGGAGTGCCACACCACCTTCGACTCCTTGAGCGTCGGCCCGGTGATCATCCCGGCCGCGACGGTCGCGCCGGTGGCCTCGTCGACCAGGATGAAGCTGCCGGTGACGCGGTTGCGGCGGTACGGGTCGAACAGCAACGGCTGCTGCGTCTTGAGCTGCACGCGGCCGATCTCGTTGAGCTGCAGGCGGTCCGCGGACTCGTCGCGGTGCAGGGTGTTGACGTCGAGCCGGTAGTCCAGGCTCACCACCTGCGCCTTGGTGGACCGGGTGGTGTGCAGCAACGAGTACCGCGCGTTCTCGCTCAGTGCCGACTGCTCGGTGAGCCAGCAGACCATCGCGTCGACCTCCTGGCCGACGAGGGGGCGGTTGTTCGGCCGGCACAGCATGTCGCCGCGGCCGATGTCGATGTCGTCGGCGAGCTGGACGCAGACGGCCGACGGCGCGAACGCCTCCTCGACCGGCACCCCGCCCGGACCGTAGACGGCCGCGACGGTGGACGTGAAGCCGGACGGCAGCACCATCACCTCGTCGCCCGCCTTGAACACGCCGCTGGCGACGGTGCCCGCGTAGCCGCGGAAGTCATGCAGCGCGGCGTCGGTCTGCTGCTGCGGGCGGATGACGTACTGGACCGGGAAGCGCGCGTCGATCAGGTTGCGGTCCGAGGCGATGTGCACCTCCTCGAGGTGGTGCAGCAGCGACGAGCCCTCGTACCAGGGCATGTTCTCGGTGCGGGTGACGATGTTGTCGCCCTTGAGCGCGGAGACCGGGACGAAGGTGAGGTCGTGGATGTCCAGCTTGATCGCGAACTGCCGGAACTCCTCCTTGATCTCCTCGAAGCGCTCCTGCGACCAGTCGACCAGGTCCATCTTGTTCACGCACAGCACCAGGTGCGGGATGCCGAGCAGGGTGGAGAGGAACGCGTGCCGCCGGGTCTGTTCGAGCACGCCCTTGCGCGCGTCGACCAGGATCAGCGCGAGATCCGCGGTGGACGCGCCGGTCACCATGTTGCGGGTGTACTGCTCGTGTCCGGGGGTGTCGGCGACGATGAACTTGCGGCGCGGCGTGGCGAAGTAGCGGTGTGCGACGTCGATGGTGATGCCCTGCTCGCGTTCGGCGCGGAGGCCGTCGGTGAGCAGCGCCAGGTCGGCGTACTCGTCGCCGCGGGCGCGGCTGGTGCGCTCGACGGCCTCGAGCTGGTCCTCGAAGATCGACTTGGAGTCGTAGAGCAGCCGACCGATCAGCGTGGACTTGCCGTCGTCGACACTGCCCGCGGTGGCCACCCGGAGCAGCTGGAGTTGATGCTGGGACTGCGCCATCAGAAGTACCCCTCCTTCTTGCGGTCTTCCATCCCGGCCTCGGAGATGCGGTCGTCGGCGCGGGTGGCGCCGCGCTCGGTGATGCGGCTGGCGGCCACCTCGGTGACCACCTCGGCCGCGGTGGCCGCCGAGGACTCGACACAGCCGGTGCAGGTGGCGTCGCCGACGGTGCGGAAGCGGACCAGCTCGTCGCGGGCCTCCTCACCGGGCAGCAGCGTCAGGAAACGGGTCTGCGCCAACAGCATTCCGTCGCGCTCGACCACCGGCCGGCGGTGCGCGTAGTAGATCGACGGCAGCGCGATGTCCTCCTCGAGGATGTACTGCCAGATGTCGAGTTCGGTCCAGTTGGAGATCGGGAACACCCGGATGTGCTCGCCCTTGCGGTGCCGGCCGTTGTAGAGGTTCCACAGCTCGGGACGCTGCGCGCGCGGGTCCCACTGCCCGAATTCGTCGCGGAAGCTGAACACTCGCTCCTTGGCCCGTGCCTTCTCCTCGTCCCGGCGGGCGCCACCGAAGACCGCGTCGTAGCCGTTCTCCCGGATCCCCCGCAGCAGGGTGTGGGTCTGCAGCCGGTTGCGGCTGGCCCGCGGACCGGTCTCCTCCACCACGCCGCCGGAGTCGATGTCGTCCTGCACCCCGGCGACCACCAGTCGCAGCCCGAGTCGCTCGACCGTCTCGTCCCGGAACGCGATCACCTCGTCGAAGTTGTGCCCGGTGTCGACGTGCATCACCGGGAAGGGCAGCGGCGCCGGCCAGAAGGCCTTGGCCGCGAGGTGCAGCATCACCACCGAGTCCTTGCCCCCGGAGAACAGGAGCGCAGGCCGCTCGAAGGTGGCCGCCACCTCCCGGAATATGTGCACCGACTCCGCCTCGAGCGCACCCAGATGGGTGAGCTCGTAGGCCGGTGGGGAGTGGAGGGTTGTCATGTGCGGCTCCTCGACTGGACCGGATCCCGGCATCGGTACATTTTTGTACCGGCCCGGTTCGAAACTGAAGTCTGCGCCGACAATAGAACGCGTTCTAGGCCGGGTCAATCCCCTCCCGCACACTCGCGCGCTCGCGCCGGTCGGGCCATCGCCCGCCGACCTCGGCGGTCACGGCATCCGCGGCCGCGGCCAGCGCCTTCCCCCTGCGCGCAATCTCGGAGCCGGTGATCGACCCACCCACGTCCAGCGTCAGCACCAGCGCCTGACGTCCGTCCGCGTCGTAGACGGGCGCGGCGATCAGGCTCACCGGATGCTCTGCGTCGGAGGACATCTCACGACCGAGGTACACGCGCTCACCCAGGTTCGACACCATCTCGCCGAGCAGCTCACGAATCTCCGACGGCAGGTCGTGACCCGCGACGCCCTGCATGAGGGAGAAGAGCCGGCGGCCCATCGACGTCAACCGCTCGACGAGATAGCCCGCGTCACGGCAGTCCTCGACCACCTCTCGCAGCAGGTCACGGTCGAGCACCACGGGCAGCGTGGGCTCGCGCCGCAGCCACGCCTCGAGTTCCTCGTCGGCGCCCCACAGCACGTACATCAGCCCGACCGGTGGCGCGAAGGGGTACGCCTGGCCCACCTTGACCGTCATCCGACCGACCTTCACGCCGTCCGGCACCGCCACCTCGACGATCATGACCCGGTCCCCGACCACCGCGGACGCCGTGCAGACGGACCCGAACTCGGCGGCGAGACGGTCGAGCTGCGCCCGCGCGATCGGCCCGACCGCGAACCCGCGCTGCGCCGCCCGACCCGCCGCGATCAGGGCGGGGCCGAGCCCGTAGGTCTTGGCGCCGGAATCCCGGGTCAGGTATCCCCCGCCGACCAGCGCCGAGACGATGCCCAGGCAGGTCGGCTTGCTGATCCCGAGGGCCCGCGCGAGCTCCGAGAGCCCGAACCGCTGATCCGGGCGGGCGACCAGGTAGTCAAGCACGGCCATCACCCGCTCGGTGGGCGGCGAGCGACGCCCGGCGACGGCATCCGGTTCGGCAGCCATTGACCACTCCTTAGAACACGTTCTATTGTCGGACCATCGCAGGTCCCTACCACGTAGGTACATATTTGTACCACTTTGACCATGAGGAGCGGGAGTGCTGACAGAACCACTGGCCGAGGCCATTGCCGAGGCCGAGAAGCTCGTCGAGGCGGCGCCGCACATTCGGTCCGAACAGGACCTGCTCGAGGGCTACCAGTACCTCGCGGGCGGCATCCTGGCCACGGTGCACGCCGCCTGGGCCACCGAGAAGACGCATCCGGGTTTCATCCAGGGCACCGGTCCGTACACGAAGATGGGCCTGGACAACCCCGACACCCTGTACTTCGGCACCCGCGTCGACGACGACGCCGAGTACGTCGTCACCGGAACCCGGGGCACCACCTGCGACCTCAGCTTCCAGGTGCTCAGCGGCAACTACACCGATTCCAACGTGCCCGGCAGCGCATCGGCGTTCGACGACCGGGACATCGACATCGATGCCGACGGCAACTTCGAGGTCCGATTCGGGCCCGCGGGTGGGGCGTGGGCCGAGAACGCGGCCGGGCGCCGCAACTACTTCACGCTCGCGCCGGGCGCATCACAACTGGTGGTGCGGGAGGTCTACAGCGACTGGTCCCAGCGCCGAGGCACCATCCGCGTCGAGCGCGTGGACCGCAGGGGCGTCCCGTTCGATCCGCTGACGCCCGAGGAGACGGCGAAGCGCTTCGCCCGCGCCGGCAAGGCCCTGGTCAGCAGGGTCAAGACGTGGCTGCAGTTCCCGGAGTGGTTCTACCTCAAGCTGCCGGTGAACACGATGACCGAGCCGCGGCTGACACCGGGCGGCCTGGCCACCCAGTTCTCCTCGGTCGGGCACTACGAGCTCGCCGACGACCAGGCGATGATCATCACCGTGCCGAAGTCCGACGCGCCGTACCAGGGTTTCCAGCTCGGGAGCATGTGGTACATCTCGCTGGACTACACCGGACACCAGACCTCGCTGAACAACACCCAGGCCCAGGCGGACCCGGACGGCATGATCCGCATGGTGATCTCGGAGCGGAATCCGGGCGTCACCAACTGGATCGAGACCGTCGGCCACCCGCGCGGCATCCTGCAGTTCCGCTGGCAGCGCACCTCGCGGGAGTTCACGCCGGCCGACGGACCGACCGTCGAGGTGGTCGGCATCGACGAGGTCGCCGCGAAACTGCCCTTCCACGAACAGAACAAGATCACGCCGGAGGACTGGACCGCCCGCATCGCGGAGCGCCAGGCCGCCGTCGCCAACCGCATGCTCGGATAGGACTCACCGTGACAAACCTGTTGCAGGACAAGATCGTCGTCATCTCCGGGGTCGGACCCGCACTGGGCCGCACACTGGCGTTGCGCTGCGCCGCCGCCGGCGCGGACGTGGTGCTGGCCGCCCGGACGCAGGCCCGGCTCGACGAGGTGGCAAAGGAGGTCACCGACCTCGGCCGGCGTGCGGTCACCGTCGCCACCGACATCACCGACCAGGACTCGGCGGAGCACCTGGTCGCCGCCAGCGTCGAGGCGTACGGCCGGGTGGACACCCTGGTCAACAACGCCTTCTCCGTACCGTCGATGAAGCCGTTGGCGCGCACCGACTTCCAGTCCATCCGCGACGCCGTCGAGCTGACGGTGCTCGGCGCGCTGCGGCTGACGCAGCTGTTCACCCCGGCACTCGAGGAGTCCAAGGGGTCGGTGGTGAACATCAACTCGATGGTGCTGCGGCACTCGCAGGAGCGCTACGGCAGCTACAAGATGGCCAAGGCGGCCCTGCTGGCGATGTCGCAGTCGCTCGCGACCGAACTGGGCCCCAAGGGAATCCGGGTCAACTCGGTGGCGCCGGGCTACATCTGGGGCGACACCCTCAAGGGGTATTTCGCACACCAGGCCGAGAAGTACGGCATGACGGTCGAGCAGATCTACCAGGCCACCGCCGCAAACACCGACCTCAAGCGGCTGCCCGAGACCGAGGAGGTCGCGGACGCGGTGCTCTTCCTCGCCTCCCCGATGGCCAGCGCAGTCACCGGGCAGTGCCTCGACGTCAACTGCGGCGAGTTCCACCACTAGAAGGTCGAGACAGATGACTGAACGCACCAGTGCCGAGCGGACGACCGTCGGCACCGTCGAGGACCTGCACGCCTCGGCCACCAAGATGACCGGGCTGACCGACTTCGGCGTCGACGACTACACCGAGGCCCTCGGCGTCCTGCTCGACTCCTACGCCCGGGACGAGGACCTGACCCCGTTCGGCAGCAAGATCTCCCGGGTGTTCCTGCGCGGCGCGCTGGTGGCCCGGCTGCTGTCCGAGGCCGCGTGGAAGCAGCATCCCGAACACGCCGGCGTCGCGATCGAGCGGCCGATCTTCGTCACCGGCCTGCCCCGCACGGGCACCACCGCCCTGCACCGGCTGCTCACCGTCGACCCGGCCCACCAGGGCCTGGAGATGTGGCTGACCGAGATGCCGCAGCCTCGGCCGCCGCGCGAGAGCTGGGGGTCGAACCCGGTCTTCCAGGGCATCGAGGCCCAGTTCAGCAAGCACCACGTCGAGCACCCCGAGTTCATGGGAGTGCACTACATGTCGGCCGCCGAGGTCGAGGAATGCTGGCAGCTGCTGCGGCAGACCTTCAAGTCGGTCTCCTACGAGTGCCTGGCCAACCTGCCCACGTACTCGAAGTGGCTCGAGGGGCAGGACTGGACGAACGCCTACGAGCGGCACAAGAAGAACCTGCAGCTGATCGGGCTGCCCGATCGCGACCGCCGGTGGGTGCTCAAGAACCCGAGCCACCTGTTCGCGCTCGACGAGCTGCTCGCGGTGTATCCCGACGCGCTGATCGTGCAGACCCACCGCGCGCCGAGCACCATCATCCCGTCGGTGTGCAGCCTCGCCGAGCAGGCCACCGACGGCTGGTCCAACAAGTTCAAGGGCGAGGTGATCGGCCGCAGTCAGCTCGAGCTGTGGGCGCGCGGTCTCGAGCAGTTCACCGAGGCGCGGGCCCGGCACAACCCGGCGCAGTTCATCGACGTCGACTACCACGACTTCGTCGCGGACCCGCTCGGCACGGTGGAGGGCATCTACACCACGTTCGGCCTGCCGCTGACCTCCGCCGCGCAGGGCGCGATGGAGGCCATGCACGAGGAGAGCCACAGCGGGCCGCGCCGCCCCTCGCACAAGTACACCCTCGAGGAGTTCGGGCTCACCGCCGCCGAGGTCGAGGAACGTTTCGGCGCCTGACACCGCTCGGGGAGCAGATCCGGCCGGCCCGGCGGGTCTGCTCCCCGGTCCGTCCGGACGAAAAACAGGTATGCACCCGGGTAGGTCGGCCGTCGCCGGCAGGGGCGAGCGCTGACACAGTGTGATTCACATCACCAGCCACGACCCGCCGAGGTTCCCATGCACCAAGACCAGCAGGTTTCCCCGCCCAGCACGCCGGCCGCCCCCGCGTCGGACGGACTGTTCATCAAGCGCTGCGCGAGCTGCGCCACGCTGCTCGCGCCGCTGACCGAGACGTGCACCTCCTGCCGGGGCACCGAGCTCGGCGCGGTGCTCAGCTCCGGCGCCGGAGCGATCGTGTCGTGGCAGCCGGCGGCTCCCGCACCCCACTCGGGCCAGACCCCCGGCGCGGTCGCCATCGTCAAGCTCGACGACGGCCCGAGGATCTACACCTGGATCGAAGGCGAGGTCCCGACCCCGCCCGACCTTCCCGTGCGGGTCCGGTTCCGGCCGACGCGCGACGGCGAGCGGTCCCCCCTGTTCGTCGTCATTTCGACCGCTCCGACCGCTGCCACGACGGCGGGTGCCGCATGATCGCCGGCGGCAGGACCGATGCCGAGCGGATCCAGGCGTGGCGCCGGCTGTGCGACTACCTCGCCCGCAACGGCGCCGTCAGCCCGCACGCCCGGTGGGTGGTCAACTTCGCGATCACGTGGGCACCGTTCGGCGGCGCGAGTCCGGCCGAGCTGCTCGAGACGTTCGGCGTCTCACCCGGGCGGTACATCCAGATGCTCCGCGAGGCCCTCGATCCGCACGGCGCCGCCGACTACGTCGGGACCGTCAAGCGTCAGCTGTCGGAATCGCTGCTGCAGGCCTGGGCGGGCGCCGACCCCGCGAGGTCCCGGGCGCGACGCGCCGCGTAACGGCCGGCCCAAGGATGTTCGTCTCGCCCACCCGAGAGGGCGCGGGTACTACCTGCCGGTCAGACGAGATGCCGAGCGAGCAGCTCGTCGACCTGGTCCGGCGCCTCGTCCGGGATCCAGTGGCTGACCCCGCGCAGTGTCTCGAAGGCGTATGGCGCGTCGACGTACCGGGCGGACAGCTCGGCGCCGACCCGGCCGAGAGCGGTGTCCCCGTCGCTCCACACGTGCAGGGTGGGCACCCGCACCTTGCCCGCCGTCGCCCGCCACGTGGTCAGCGCCATCGCGCGGTACCAGTTCAATCCGCCTCGGGCCCGGGACTTCTCGCGCATCGGCGGGAGGTCCCGATCCACGACCTCGGCGCTCATGCCGGTGCCGAGAAGGGCGCGGCGTATCACCTGGCCGGAGGCGAACAGCCGTTCCGGCAGCCAGGGCAGCTGGTACAGGAGCATGTACCAGGACTTGACGATCTGACTGCTGGTGAGCAGCGCCCGCACGAACGCCGCCGGGTGCGGCACCGACAGCGCGGTGAGCGTGCGCACGTGGTCCGGGCGCTGCGCGGCGACACCCCAGGCCACCGCGGCGCCCCAGTCGTGGCCGACCAGGTGCACCGGGCCCAGGCCCGCCTGCTCGATCAGCGCGACCACGTCCTGGTTCAGCTCGGCGGACCGGTAGGCCCGGCGCAAGTGGGGGCGCGCACCGACCGAACAGCCACGCAGGTCCGGCGCGAGGGTGCGGAACCCGCGCCGGTGCAGCAGCGGCGCGAGCCGGTCCCAGGATCGGGAGTCCTGCGGGAAGCCGTGCAGCAGCACGACGGGCGCACCGTCGAGCGGGCCGGCGTCCCGGACGTCGAAGATCAGGCCGGCGCGGGTGAACGTGGCGATCCGCTCGCTCATGCGTAGGACCTTACGCGGGCCTGCACGCCGACACCACGGGCCTCGGCGCCTGCGGGCAGGAGCTGTCCGGTCTTCACCGCGACCGATCGAAAGTTGTCAGATTTGGGTTAGCCTACCCTTTAAACCATCGACTTCTTAGTGTAGCCTCGCCTGGGAAGACGTCGTATCGAGGAGTTCGAAACATGTACGTGTGCATCTGCGCGGCCGCCACCGAGGACCAGGTCCAGCTGTGCATCACCGCGGGCGCACACACCGCCAAGCAGGTCGCGATGGGATGCGGGGCAGGCAAGGGCCGCGGCTGCGGACTGTGCCGCGACCGCATCAAGTCGATGATCGAGAAGCACTACTCCGAATGCGAGGTCGAACAGATCAGCGCGTAGAAACACCGGCCACTCGGCGCATAAAAACTCCGATTGGGAGATAGGCTGCGATCAAGGTTCAGCCCGCCCCCATCGGAGGTGTCACCGTGCGCGGAGACGACGAGGTTATCGCCCTTCTCAACGAGCAGTTGACCAGCGAACTCACGGCCATCAACCAGTACTTCCTGCACTCGAAGATGCAGGCGAACTGGGGCCTGACCAAGATCGCCGCGAAGACCCGCGAGGAGTCCTTCGAGGAGATGCGGCACGCGGAGCTGCTCACCGACCGGATCCTGATGCTCGAGGCGCTGCCGAACTACCAGCGACTGCTGCCCCTGCGGGTCGGACAGACCATCCGCGAGCAGTTCACCTCCGACCTGGCCGTCGAGGTCGAGGTCGTCGAACGGCTGCGACCCGGGATCACCATGTGCCGGGCGAAGGGCGACCACACCAGCGCCGGCCTGCTCGAGCAGATCCTCGCCGAGGAGGAGGAGCACGTCGACTACCTCGAGACTCAGCTCGAGCTGATCGACAAGCTCGGCGAACAGCTGTTTCTCGCGCAACTGGTCGACCAGCCGCCCAGCGCGGGCTGACGCCCCCTCCCGTCGGCGGACACCGCCCCGTCGGCGCCCACTCGACCCGCGCGGTTCAGCTCGGCCAGCCGTCCTCGAAGGCGTCGTTGTGTTCGCCGAGGGCGGGTGCGGGCAGCCGAACCTCGAAGGGCGCGTGGTCGACGAGGCCGGGCATGCCGACGTAGGTGAATGGCCCGGCGACCGGGTGCTCGGCGTCCACGAATACGCCCCGGTGCCGCAGATGCTCGTCGCCTGACATCTCGCCGAGCGTGCTGCGGACCGGCCCGATCGCCAGGCCTGCGTCGATCGCGAGCGAAATCCACTGCTGCTGTGTCCTCGTCGCGAAGATCTCGGTCAGCGTGTGCTCGAGGTCCACCCCGTCCGGGCTCGCGTCGATCAGGTCCTCGCGGCCGACGGCGCGGCAGAACCTGGCCCAGAACTTCGGCTCCAGCGCGGTGAACGCCACCGCCCGCCGATCGCCGGTTGCGTAGAGCCGGTACCGCGGCCCACCGGTGCCGTCGCTGAGCAACGGCAACGTCGTGGTGTCGGCAATCCGGTCCAGGTTCGCCTGGTAGACAACGGGAATCATCGACTGCGTCAGCAACGCGTCGGCACCCGACACGTCGATCCGAGCGCCGATGCCGCGGCGTTCCCGACGCACCAACGCGGCACAGATCGCCGTGGCCGCCGCACTGCCCGCGGCGACGGCCGCATCCCCGCCCCGCCCGCTGATCGACGCGCCCTCGCGCTCCGCCGCGCCGAGCGTCCCGTCGGCGGCGACCGTCGTCGGGTTCGCGCCCACCAGAGCGCTCATCATCAGCCCGTGCGTCGGTATCGCGGAGTACGGACCGCTCACCCCGTAGCCGCTGACCGAGCAGTGCACGAGACCCGGATTCAGCTGCGCCAGCACGGGATCCGGCAGCCCCATCTTGGCGAGGGTGCCCGGCGCGTTGCCGTCGACAAACACCGCCGCGCCCTCGAGCAGCCGACGGAACCGGGCGGCCCCCTCGGGCGTCCTCATGTCGAGGGTGATCGCCCGCTTGTTGCGGTTCAGCTGCAGGTGCGCCGGGCTGTATCCGGCGGTCACCTGGCCCAGCGCCCAGCGGATCAGGTCGCCGTGCGGCGGTTCGACCTTCACGACGTCGGCCCCGAGGTCGGCCAGCATCATCCCGACCGTGGCGCCGGTCAGCAGGCTCGCCGACTCGACCACGCGGACCCCGGCCAGCAGCGGCTCAGCCATCGCCGTCCGAGAGCCGCAGTCCGTGGTCGGCGCAGCCGTCCGCCATCGTCGCGAACAGTGCGGCCGCCTCGGGGCGACCGCGACGCGTGCCGGCCGCCACCCGCCCCTCCAGCACCACCGCCAGCCGGGCCATCGCCAGGCCCTGGTAGAACGGCAGCAGCTCGATCGACCGGCCGCTGACCTGCGCGTACCGCTCGGCGAGGTGTTGCCGGGACGGCAGCAGGTCGTGCGCGGCGGGGTCGGGGCCGCCGAGCGCGAACGCCGCCACCAGCGGGTTCTCCTCGGGCCGCACCCACCGCGCGGTCAGGTACCCGATGTCGATCATCGCGTCGCCGACGGTCGCCGTCTCCCAGTCCAGGACCGCCTGCACCGCCGCACGCTCGCGCGAGACCATGATGTTCATCGCGCTGTAGTCGCCGTGGATCAGCCCCAGGTCGTAGGCCGAGGGCTGGTCCCTGCGCAGCCGGTCGAGGAGCTTCTGCAGGGCCGGGGTGTCGCGGGTGCGGAACCGCTCGAGCATCGCCGCGGCCTTGTCGAACTGGCGCCCGAGGTACCCGTCGGGCCGCGCGATGTCGCCGAGTGCGGTCGCGCGCCAGTCGACGGCGTTCACCCTGGCGAGGGTGTCGACGATCGATTCCGCGACGGCCCGGCCGTCGCGGGGGTTGGCGTACGCCTGCGGCAGCGTCCGGTCGAGGGTGATCCCGTCGACGAACTCGCTGACCAGGAAGTCTCGGCGCGTCGGCGCGGACTCGTCGCGGACGGCGACCGCGGCCGGGTGCGGGACTCCGGTGCCCGTCAGGGCGTCGAGAATCCTGGCCTCCCGGCTCAGGTCGAAGCCGCCGCCCACCGACGCCTCCGGATGGTCGGGCGCGACCCGGAGCACCCACCGCAGCTCGCCGCGGGTCAGCAGGTAGACCGCGTGCGAGTGCCCGGCGGCCTGCACCAGCGGCGCCGCCGTCACCGCTCCCCGGCCCGGCAGCCGGTCGGCGAGCCAGCGGGAGAGGTCCTCGACCTCGGCGTCGCCGAGCGCTCGACTGCTCGTGGTTTCCGACATCAGAACCGGAATCCCCCGTTGAGGCCGATGGTCTGACCGGTCAGCCAGCCGGACTCCCCGCCGACCAGGTGGCTCACCAGGGCAGCCACCTCGGAGGGCTCCCCCACCCGCCGAACCGGCGCCTGCATCGCGTAGAAGTCGATCACCTGCTGATTCGTCACCGCCCGCGCCGTCGCGGTGTCCACGAGGCCCAGTTGGATGGTGTTGCAGGTGATTCCGCGTCCGCCGAGCTCGCTGGCCGCGGTGCGGGTGATCGACTCGGCGGCCGCCTTGCTCGCCGCGTACGCCGCCCCGCCGAACAGTCCCTGCACCGTGGCGACCGACGAGATGTTGACGATGCGGCCGCCGTCGGCCATCCGCTGTGAACACTCGGCGGCCGCGACCAGCAACGCGTGCGCATTGAGCGCAAACACCTGGAGGTAGTCGTCGTGCCGCTGGGTCGCCAGCTTGGGGAGTGACCCGAAAACCGCGGTGGCCGCGTTGTGGACGAAGGCGTCGAGGCGTCCGAATTCGTCGACCGCCGTGTCCACCAGCAGCCGCACGCCTTCGGGCTCGGTGAGGTCGGCCTGCACGGTCACCGCCCGCACCCCCGACTCCCGGCAGTCGTGTGCGGCATCCTCGGCGCCGGATTCGTTGGCGCAGTATGCGATCACCACGTCGAAACCGTCGGCGGCCAGTCGCCGGCTGATCGCCGACCCGATGCCGCCGCCGCCGCCGGTGACCACCGCGGTGCGCTGCTGGTCCCCCATCTCAGAACCACCGCATGACGATGACCGCGCCACTGACGCCGGCGCCGGCGGTGACCATCGCGACGATGTCCCCCCGTTGGATCTTCCGCTCACGCGCGGACATGACCGTGCCGATCGGCAACGACGCCGCCGCCGTGTTCGCCACCCACTGCCCGGTGGTCGGCACCTTCTCGGGTGCAAGCCCGAGGACCTGCCCGAACAGTCGCACCATCTGCACGTTGGCCTGGTGCACGAAGAGATGGTCGATGTCCGCCACCGTCAACCCGGCCTCGTCGAGCGACTCCCGGAGCAACTCCGGCAGTTCTCGGACGAACACCTCCGCGAGCTGGCGACCGTCCATGTGCAGCGGTTCGACCCCGGCGGAATCCGGGGTGCGGTACGGGGTGCACAGGGCGTCGACGAAGGTGCTGTCCGTGACGAGGCGGCTGGCGAGCATCCCGTAGCCGGGCGGCACGGGGCCCATCAGGTAGGCGCCTGCCCCGTCGCCGAACAGCGGCGCGGTCTTGCGGTCGGACGGGACCAGGTAGTTCTCGATGCGGTGCGCGCCGATCACCAGCGCGGTACGGGCCTGGCCGATCTGCCGGTACGCGTCGGCGGTCACCATCGCCTGGGCGAACCCGGCGCAGCCGCCGTCGAGGCTCAACGTCGGCATGGGCGCCAGCCCGATCCGCGCGTGCACGTCCGATACCGGGGCGGGCACCTGCCGGTCGGGCGTGGACGTCGCCACGATGAGCATCCCCGGGTCCTCGGCTGCCTCCGCCGTCAACGACAGTTCGCGCGCGTGCTTGAGCGCCTGCCGGCCCGCCTCGGCGGCCATGTCGGCGGTGTTCTCCCCCGGCGCGGTTCGGTGACGCTCGACGACCCCGGTCTTCTCGACGATCCACTGTTCGGTGACACCGGCGCCGGCCGCGACCTCGGCGTTGGTCGCCACGCGCTGCGGGACGTACATCCCCATGCCGAGCACGCCGTAACCGGCCTGATCCTCGACGCGCCTTTTTCCGGACAGCATCACTGGCCTCCTCCTGAGTGGACGCCCCCGACAGCGCCGGAATCCCGTTCTACTCCACCCACTGACCTCCGGGCGTCGTTTCGGGGGCATTTGTCCAACTCGGCTTCACGTCAACAGCCTTCATCGCTCCTCCAAGAGCCCGCGCAGGTACTCGGCGGTGTCCGGGCGCGCGGCCTCGACGGCCAGGACGATGCGTTCGCGGCGATCGTCAGAGAGCGCGGCGAGCGCACCGATGAACTTCGGGAGTTCGTTCCTCCGACGCATGAGCAGCGCGTTGAGGAAGTCGGGCACCTCCCGCCAGCGCCCGCCGTGGCCGAGCTCCATGATCGCGAACACGCGGTCGAAGTTGCTCGGGAAGTCCTTCTCGTTCGTCCAGGCGCGATCGACCCGACCGCTCTCGCGGAACGCCTCGGCTGCGGATCTCCAGTCCTCGGGCCAGTCGTCCGGGATCGGATCGAGCACCGGCTTGCTGTTCGTGCCGCCGAGTGCCTCGTGGATCGGTTCCCACTGCTCGTCTTCACGGACCCAGCGGCCGAGCGTTCGGCGCACGAGCGCGCGCTGCGCATCGCCCCAGGTATCGGTCACCGTGAGGAACGCGCGGCTCGCGTCCTCGCTGCCCGTGACGAACATCGAGCCGGTGCGGATGCTCTCGTGATCCCCGCGCGACTCCAGCCAGTTCGGCAGCACCCTGGCGGTGGCGGCGCCACCCGTGGCCGGATCGGCTTGCGAGAGAACGCCGTAGGCGGCCTCGTAGATGCCGTAGTCGTCGAGCGGGTGCAACGACCACAGGATCGCCTCGACGGTTTCCGCATCGACGGCCCGCCCGTCGAGGGCATCGAGCATCGCGAGGTACCGATCGATGCCTGCCTGCTGGACGGCGTCCTCCTCGTCGCTGAGCGGCCCCGCCTCGTCCTGATGGATGCTGCCGCCCAGGCGGATCAGCTCGTCCCGCCACGCCTGACCGCGAACCCCGTCACTCACCTCCGGCCCCGTCCTCCAGCAACACCGCGATCGCCTGTCGGTCGTACGGCAGGCCGACGCGCATGAACGCCAGACCCGCGTTGCCGACGTTCGTTCCCCACAAACTCTCGTTCGCCACCAAAGCCGCGAGGAATTGACGCTGAGGCGCGCCGATGTTCTCGGGTAGCGGTGGGTACTCGCCCGGCACGAACTCGACCTCGGGGAAGGCGGCACGAAGCAACGGGCCCCAGTCGTTGTCGGCCGTGTACGGGGTCGAAAGCTGCGCCGTCGCGACGGCCGCCGGCAGGACCGCGGCGAAGGACGTTTCCCGTTGCAGGAGCGAATTCAGCAGCGCGAACCGGACGTGCATGGGAAAACTGCTCGGCCGCCGTCCGAACCACTGGTCGACCTCGTCCGGCCGAGTCAGCGCACGAACGAGTTCTTCCGCCGCCTGCCCGGAGCGCGGCAGGTACAGGGCGGCACACGCGCGGATCGCGGGATCGGCGTCGGCGAGCCAGGCGCTGACGTCGGCCCCGACGGTGCCGAGAGCGAGAACGGCCGCGGCTCGGTCGTCACGCTCCGTGGCGCTGTCCGCGAAGGAACGCAGCGCTGCGACGACTCGGCGCTGATACGGCGCAGTGGAGTTGCCGTTCCACCGTGCCAGCGCGCTCACCGCCCCAGCCTTGTGGGCGGTGGTATCCGATCTCATCAGCTGAAGCAGCCCCTCCAGGACCGGGTGCGTCTGCTGCCGGAGCGCTGGCACGGCGAGAGCCATGAGCACACCTGCCACAGGCGATGCCCACGCCTCTTCCGATTCCTCTTCGTCGTCGGACGCGAGGGCCTCGAAGAACTCGCGTTCCTCCTCGTCCGAAGGCGACACGACCTCGCCTTCGTCCGCAAACAGCTCCCCGACCAGGGTCAGACTGTCGCCCGCCGCATCTAGGAAATCCACCAGCGCAGGCAGGCGCGCCGACGCCGTCTTCCGGTCCGCATCGGCGCTCCAGAACGAGACGGATTGTGCGACGGCGGCAACCGCGGGTGCCGTTGCCGGGTAGATGGTTCCCTGATGCAGCACCGCACCGTACAGGTGCTCCATCGCCGTCGAGAAGGCCGTCTCGTCGGCAGCCACCAACGCGTCCAAGTGCGCCGGCGTGTCCGTTGCCACGGCATAGGCGTGGAAGAGCCGATTCCAGTCGTAGGTCTCGCTCACGCGACGCACTCCAGTTCGTCACGCCACGCCTGATCGCGGCCCTCGTCACTCATCTCCGGCCCTTGTCCGATCCCCGTCGATGTACTCCTGCGCCAGCGCGAGTGCGCTGTCGTCGAGCGCGCGACCTGGCACGAAGAACGCCGCCTTCCCCGCCATGTTCCGAAACACGATGCCGTCCTTGATGCGCACCGCGCCGGAGAGCGAATTCCACGGCGCACGCGATGAGCCGAACCTGCCATCCAACCCCAGCCCGTCCGCATCGATCCGCACCGTGAGAATCGATCCGACACTCATGCCGTCTTCGACCGCCTTCGCGGCAACGCGACGAAGGACGCCCACGAGGACGACAAGCAGCAGCGCGAGGGCTGCGATCACCCCGAATGCGAACACCCCGACGGGGCGACCCGACACCGCCAGCACAATGCCGACGACCAGCGCGATCGGGAGCGCGATCATGCCTGTGACCCGAAGGCGACGCGACACCGCCGCATCGACGAACGCCCGCCGGACAGCCGATCTGTCCGCAGCATCGATCGTGATGCTGTTCTCGAACACGGCCTACGACCCGCTGCCGTGAATCGCCGGCTCGGTGAGCGCCGCACGAATCCGCTCGAACGCCTGCCGAGTCTCCGGCGGCGCGAGGAAGTCGTCCAACGGCGCCCCACTCGCCCGGAAGTCCGCCTCCTCGAGCAGTGCGATGCCGAGTGCGGCGATCCGCTCCGACGATCGTTCCTCCAGATAGGCGGCCCACGCCTCCAGCGCGGTGATCGCGCGCAGGAGGTCCGGATCCATGTCGCCATCCGAAAGGTCGCCCTCGTCGATCTCCACGATCCATGCCCGAAGCTGCTCGGCGGACGCCGTACCCGCTCCGTCTGCGGCCGCGCTGACGGCGCCTGCTCCGGCGTCCGTCAGCTCTGCTGCCGCGGCCGCTGCCACGCCATCGGCGGTGAGGAACTCCCGCGTGACCGCGATCCCGAACGCGACCTGCGCCTGGGCAGTAGCGCGGGTTGCATAATCACGAACGGAGTTCTCGACTTCCTCGTAGCTACTCACGCCGCGCCGTCCTTCCTCGCGCCGACCATCGGAAGCGAAAGCGCACCAACTGGATTGCGCGTCATCATTCGTCGTCCTCATCTTCGGCCTGCCATGCCGCCTCGAGTTCCTCGAGCACAGCGGGCGGCATCCCCTCGCCCCATCCGTTGGACTCCGCGTATCCACGGATGTCGACGTCGTCTCCGGTGACGGACTCGAACATCACCGGAGGGATCAGCCATCCCGGATCGTCTTGTGCGCCCAGCGCTTCCGCCGTCCAGTCCTGGCCGGGGTGCTTCGGATTCCCGGTCGGCGTCGAGAGGTCGTTCGCCGGGTCGAACGAAGCGCCGGCTGCCGCCACCGTGCCGGAGGCGACCCGGTCCTGCAGCGCATGCAGGTTCGTCCATCCCGCGCGATTGACCGGCGGGACATCGGCCTCACTGCGGAACCTCTGGTAGTAGCCGGGCTGGGAGTACCAGTACAGGGCGGCCGCGGTGGCCCTGTCGAGCCGCGGATGCGCGGCCATCCACGCGATCAGCTCGGACTTGCCGTCGTAGTTCATCGTGAGTGCCGTCAGCAGCCACTCGGTCGCGGACGCACTGTCCAGGAATCTACGCATCAGGCGCAGCTCCAGCTCGTCGAAATCAACGCTCATAGTTCACCTTCCCCAGCGGGAGCGGCATCGGGTTCAGGGCGACCGACGCGACCCCGAGCTCGCTCAGGCGATACACCTGCTCGCCATCTCCGCTGCCGGACCGCAATGCCCGCGCGAGGCATTGTGCCTCCTGCGGTTCGCCGGCCGGGAGCGGGGTGCTGCTCGCGTAGTGCTCGGGCAGCGCGGCGCCCAGATCTTCCGCGCGAAGGTCTCGTCGATCGGCGCTTGAAGTGTCGCGAAAGGTCGCGAAAACCCCAGGTTGCTCGGACAAGTAGGTCCGAAACCTACAGCTCACCTGCACAACAGGAATCGGGGCCGACCACAGCTGGCCGGCCCCGATTTCTCGAGCGGATGACGGGATTCGAACCCGTGTGAACGGCTTTGCAGACCGGTGCCTGACCACTCAGCCACACCCGCATCGACTACGAACTGTGCCGATCGGCCGCCGCGCCGAACAGGTTTCGGCTCAGCGTGATTGAAAACCTCGCCGTCACGGCCGCCGCTACTCTGCCCGCGGTGTACTGATTCGCCGGTAGGCATCTTGCAGGTCAATCGCTGTGATCATCTCGCTCGCCAGCAACGCCTTCGACAGGCGCGGGATTATCCCGTTGACGTGGTTGCTCCGTGCGAACTGAGACTCGACTGCGTGACGGGGCATCGTGAACGACTCGGCAATATTGAAATCCACGTCGAAAATGACCACGAGCAGAGCTTCGTAATCGGCATCTCGGATTGCACCAAGAGCAGTTCGCTTGTTGCCGGAAGTGCGCCGCATCCCCTTCACCTGGATGCGCTCACCGTCGGGGGTGCGAATGTCCCAGCCCTTCTGGCTGAACGTCCCCCGCTCACCGCCGTAATGCGCAAACGCGATCGCCTCGGCGAGATCTCCCACCGGATTGTTGTTAGTCCGGATCAGTTCGCGTGATTTCAGCTCGTCCATGCTCGTTGCCCACAGCCCGAGTAATTCCGGCACGGTCATTCCGGCGAGGTCGATGTCCATCCAGCTATCTCAGCACCGATCCGCCCCACTCGCCCTCACGGCCGCGCCCACGCCAACCGGGCGCTGAACCCCACTGTGCACAGCGCGAACACCACCGACAGCGCCGCGAAGGCCTGCCCACCCAGCGCCGTGAGGCCGAGCGCCGCGGTACCGGCGCCACTGCCGACGTACAGCACCGAGTTGTTCCAGGACACCGCCGCGCCGCGCCGCTCCGCCATCACCGTCGTCAGGTACACCTGTGCCGAGCTGAAGAACCCGGTCCCGGAGAAGAACGCGAGCACGAAGCCGGCCAGGGCGAGCTGCCAACTCGACGCCGTCGTCGCCACGGCCAGGGCCGCCGCGAGCAGCAGGCCCCAGCCGACGTTGAGCACCGGCACGTGACGCCCCTTCGACGACCACCAGTCCACCAGCGGGCCCGCGGCCAGCGACCCGACCAGCGACCCGATGCCCACCAGCGCGCCGACCAGGCCGAGCACCGCGGTGGAGAAGCCGAACCTCGACGCGAACAGCGCGCCCGCGTACGCGTAGGTACCCAGCCGGGCCGCCTGGAGGAAGAAGTTTCCGGCCATGATCGTCCGGAACACCCGCACCCGCCACAGGCCGAACGACGACCGCAGCGCGGCCGCGGGACTCCTCGGCGCCGCCGCGGCGACCGACCGAGATTCCCTCAGCCGCAGCCAGATCAGCGTGCCGGCGACGGCGAGGCCCGCGGCGACCGCGGCGAAGGCCAGGCGCCAACTGGACCCGGACGCGACGAAGGTCGCCAGCGGCACGCCGATGATCTGGCCACCGGCGTACGCGGACGCGCCGAACGCGATCGCCTTCCCCCGATGGCTGGGCAGCGCGGTCTCCGCGAGATAGGCCCACATCGCCGGCCCGATCAGGGCACCGCCGACGCCGCCGACCACCCTGGCGCCGATCAGCCAGCCCAGCGACGGCGCGACCGCGCACAGCAGCTCACCGGTCATGAACACCGCAATGCCGGAGAGGATCACCCGCTTACGCGGCAGGTGTTCGGTGAGCGCCCCGACCAGTGGACTGGCGATGGCGTAGGACAGACCGAACGCGGTGACCACCCACGCGGTGCGCGCGATCGACGTGCCGAAGTCCTCCGACATCTTGGGCAGCAGCGGCGAACTCAGGAACAGCTCGGCGCCCATCAGGAAGAAGACGAAGTGGATCAGACGGTGCTGGCGCCACGGCGTGCTGGGTTCGGTCACGATCACTCCTTCGGCTCGCACGCTACCCGGCCGGCCACCACCGATCGCCCACTCTCCCGCTGACAGGGAGCACACGCTGCCGCGTCGACGCACCCTCGCCTACCGTGCGGGCATGACTGCTCTCGACCTGCGGGACCTGACGGGCACGACCGCGGTGGTCACCGGCGCCGCCTCCGGAATCGGCGCCGCCGTCTCCCGCAGGGCGGCGACGCTCGGGATGCGGTTGGTACTGGCCGACTTCGACGGCGCCGGCCTCGACCGCGTCGCCGCCGAGCTCTCCGACGCGGGCACCGAGGTGCTCGCCGTCCGCTGCGACGTCACCCGGGCCGCGGACGTCGAACACCTCGCCGCCGCGACCGCCGAACGCTTCGGGGCGGTGCGACTGCTGGTCAACAACGCCGGCATCGAGAGCACCGGGCGCCTGTGGGAACTCGAGCCCGACCATTTCGACCGGGTCCTCGGCGTCAACGTCGGCGGGGTCTTCCACGGGGTCCGCGCCTTCGTGCCGCGGATGCTGGCCGCCGGCACCCCCGCCACCGTCGTCACCACAGCCTCGATCGGCGCGGTGACCACGATGCCCGCCCAGGCCGCGTACGTCGCGAGCAAGCACGCGGCGCTCGCGTTGACCGAGTGCCTGGCGTTGGAACTGGCCGAGTCCCCCATCACGGTCGCCGCCCTGCTGCCCGGCCCGGTCGACACCGCCATCTACGCCAACGCGGGCGCCGACGGTCCCGCCGGCGACGCGGTGCGGAGGCGGATGCTCACCTTCCTCCGCGAGCGTGGCGTCACCCCCGACGCTGCCGCCGAGGCGCTGTTCGACGGCCTGGCCGCCGGCGAGTTCTGGATCTACACCGACCGGGAGCGGGCGGACGTGCTGCTGCGGCAGCGCGCCGACCGCCTGACCGGCCACCTGCCACCGGCCTGATCCAGCCCCACAGGCTCTGCGAGCTCGTGCGCGACTACCGGGGGTCCCCAGACCCGGCAACCGCGCACGAGCAGCGGAGCTGCCTCCTCGTGGGATGATGGCGAGTATGTCGCGCCCGCAACCGCTCCCACTCGACCCGATCGAGGAGGCCCACCGCCAGTGGGAGGCGCACGGCTGGGGCGAGGTCGCCGACGGCATGGCCGCGGTCACCTCCCTGATGCGCGCGCAGCAGATCATGATGGCCCGGGTCGAGGAGGTGCTCAAGCCGAGCGGCCTGACCTTCTCCCGGTACGAACTGCTGACGCTGCTGACGTTCACCCGCAGCGGCGCGCTGCCGATGGCCAAGGCCAGTGCGCGACTGCAGGTCCACCCCACCAGCGTCACCAACGCCGTCGACCGGCTCGAGGCCGCGCACCTGGTCCGCCGGATGCCGCACCCGAGCGACCGCCGCGCGACGCTCATCGAAATCACCGAGGCCGGACGCGATTTGGCGTTGCGGGCCACCGAGCAGCTCAACTCGCAGGTGTTCGCTCAGCCCGGCCTGTCCGCGGATAAACTGAACACCCTTGTGCGCATCCTCGCCGAGCTCCGCCGCGAGGCCGGGGACTTCGACACCGGGGACGCACCCACCAAGTGGTGACATGACAGGCGAGGAGTTCTAGGTTGGTGCTGGTTCTCGGGGTGTCGGCAGGCGCGAGCGGGGCCCGGGCGGTGTTGGCCCATTCCGATCGCCCCCATCGCGAGCCGATGGCGCGTTGCGACGTCCGGCGCCGGCCCGGAGCCGACGTCGGCGAACCGGTGATGTCCGCGATCCGCACCCTGCGGGCCGCCGCGGTCGACCAGGGCGACCTCGTCGGCGCCACCGCGGTCACCCTGCGCACCGGCATCGACCCGTTCGTGGTGGAGAACGCCACCGCCACCACCACCCGGCAGCACGTCCGGGTGTTCACCGAGACCTCCGCGCAGCTGCGGTACCTCAGGTTCACCGGGCTGCTGCCGCGCACCGGCACGGTCGCCCTCTACGACGTCGGCAGCTCCGGGCTGTCACTGTGCGTGGCCGACAGCGCGTCGGGCGAGGTGCTCGCCTCGCGGCGCAGCGCCGTGGTCGGCGGCGACCAGTTCGACCGGCTGCTACAGGACCATGTGGCGGGCAACGGGATCCGTCTGGACCTTGCCGTGTGCCGGGACGTCAAGGAGAGGCTCGCGGCCGAGCGGCTGACGACGGTGGCGGACCCGGACACCGGCGCCTGCACGGTGGTGACGAACAACGACCTCGCGGCGCTGGTCCGTCCGGTGGTGGCGCACTCGGCGTCGCTGCTGCGCACCATGGCCACGCAGTCGCGGACGGCGCCGTCGCTGGTGGTGCTGCTCGGCGGCGGGGCCGGCGTGCCCTCACTGCAGGCCGAACTCGAGTCGGCGCTGCGCATCCCGGTCGCGGCCGCCCCGGAGCCGGCCGCGGTGTCGGCGCGGGGTGCGGTGATCCTCGCCGCCGCCGACTCTGCGGTCGGCACCCGGGGCTGGTAACCGCCGGCCGGACTCGGTGACGAGCCGGACCGGCGGCCGGCCGGTCAGCGGTGGCTGAAGTTCGGCGCCCGCTTCTCGATGAAGGCGGCCATGCCTTCCTTCTGGTCGGCGGTCGCGAAGGTCGAGTGGAACACCCGACGTTCGAACCGGACGCCCTCCGCGAGGGTGGTCTCGAACGAGCGGTTCACCGCCTCCTTCGCCATCATCGCGATGGGCAGCGACATCTCGGCGATGGTTGTCGCGGCCTTCAGCGCCTCGTCGAGCAGGTCCGCGGCCGGGACGATCCGCGCGACCAGGCCCGCGCGCTCGGCCTCCTCGGCGTCCATGTTGCGCCCGGTCAGGCACAGGTCCATCGCCTTCGCCTTGCCGACCGCGCGCGTCAACCGTTGCGAGCCACCGATTCCCGGGATGACGCCGAGCTTGATCTCCGGCTGGCCGAACTTAGCGGTGTCCGCGGCAATGATGAAGTCGCACAGCATCGCCAGTTCGCAGCCGCCGCCGAGGGCGTAGCCGGCGACCGCAGCGACGATCGGCTTGCGGGCCGCGGAGAGCCGGTCCCACTGCGTGAACAGGTCCTCCGCGTAGACGTCGGCGAAGGTCTTCGGCTGCATCTCCTTGATGTCCGCGCCCGCCGCGAAGGCCCGCTCGGAGCCGGTGATCAGGATCGCGCCGATCTCCGGGTCCTGCTCGAGCTCCTCGACCGCCGCGACCACCTCGCCCATCAGCTGGGCGTTGAGGGCGTTGAGTGCCTTCGGGCGGTTCAGGGTGATGACACCGACGCGTCCGCGCCTGTCGAGCAGGATGGTCTCGAAGTCGCTCACGCGTTCTCCTCGTTGGCACGGTTGCGGATGTCGGTGACGATGGCGGAGAAGTCCAGCCCGCCGCCCGTCTCCTGGTGGAAGCGGGAGTAGATCTCGGCGGCGCGCAGGCCGAGCTCGCCGGGAACGCCGTTGCTGCGCAGCGCGTTCGCGGCCAGGCCCAGGTCCTTGTCCATCAGCGCCGCGGCGAACCCGGGCTGGTAGTCGTTGTTCGCGGGGCTGGTCGGCACCGGACCCGGAACCGGGCAGTTGGTGCTCAGTGCCCAGCACTGGCCCGAGGCATTGGAGGCGACGTCGAACAGCGCCTGGTTGCTCAGGCCGAGCTTCTCGCCCAGCACGAACGCCTCGCTGATGGCGATCATCGAGACGCCGAGAATCATGTTGTTACAGATCTTGGCGGCCTGACCGACGCCGGGACCGCCGCAGTGCACCACCTTTCGGCCCATCACGTCCAGGAGCGGCCGGGCCGACTCGAAGTCCTCGTCCGAGCCGCCGACCATGAATGCGAGGGTGCCTGCCGTGGCACCGACCACACCGCCGGAGACGGGGGCGTCCACCGAGCGGTGCCCCGCCGCGACGGCGAGGTCGTGGGCGGCGCGGGCGTCCGCCACGTCGATGGTGGACGAGTCGATGAACAGCGTGCCCGGGGTCGCCGCCGCGAGCAGCCCGCCGGCGTACAGGTCGAGGACGTGCTTGCCGCTCGGCAGCATGGTGACGACCACGTCGGCACCGGCGGCCGCGTCGTTGGCGGAGTCCGCGATCGTGATGCCGTCGCGCCGAGCCTGTTCCAGCGCGGCGGGTGCCAGGTCGAAGCCGACCACCTCGTAGCCGGACTTGGCCAGGTTCGCGGCCATCGGGCCGCCCATGTGCCCGAGCCCGACGAACCCGATCCGGAGGTTTTCTGCGGCGCTCATCTGATTTCCTTCCCCAACATTGTGGTTCACTGCGTGCTCAGTTCACTGGCGCGCGTCGGCGCCGCGTCCTCGGGCAGCCCGAGTTCGAGGTCGCCGAGTGCCGCGAAGAAGCCGTCCACCTGCTCGGCGGTGACCTCCTCGAGCGTCGCCGGCGACCACTTCGGGTTGCGGTCCTTCTCCACCACCTGCGCGCGGATCCCCTCAACCAGGTCGTGGGACGCCAGGCACGCCGACGACACTCGGTACTCCTCGTTCAGCACGGCCTCGAGGCTGGTCTGCCCGCGGGCCTGCCGCAGCGACCGCAGCGTCACCTTGGCCGCGGTCGGCGACTTCGCGAGCACCTGCTCGGCCGCGGCGGCGGCGTCCGGCGACCCGTCGGCACGCAGCCGCGCGACGATCTCCTCGACCGTGTCCGCCGAGTAGGCGGCGTCGATCCACTCGCGCTGCGCCTGCAGGGCGGATTCCGGTGCGGGCTCGGCGAACTCGGCCACCGCGTCCACGACGGCGCCGCCGGAGAGGGCGGCGACGAAGGCGTCCAGCCGGTCGGACGGGACGAAGTGGTCGGCCAGTCCGCAGTAGAGGGCGTCGCCCGCGCTGAGCCGGGCGGTGGTCAGCGCGATGTGGGTGCCCAACTCGCCCGGGGCCCGGGAGAGCAGGTAGGTGCCGCCGACGTCCGGGACGAATCCGATGCCCACCTCGGGCATCCCGATCATCGAGCGCTCGGTGACGATGCGGACGCTGCCGTGCGCGGAGACGCCGACACCGCCGCCCATCACGATGCCGTCCATGATCGCCACGTACGGCTTGTGGTAGGCCGCGATCGCCGCGTTGAGCACGTACTCGTCACGCCAGAAGTCGCGCGAGCCGTCGCCGCCGGTCCTGGCGTCGTGGTAGATCGAGACGATGTCGCCGCCCGCGCACAGGCCGCGCTCCCCCGCGCCGGTCAGCACCACGGCGTGCACGGAGTCGTCGTCGCCCCACTCGATCAGCGCGGACGCCATCTGCCGCACCATGTTGTGGTTGAGCGCGTTGATCGCCTTGGGTCGGTTGAGGACCAGCCGGCCGAGGCCGCCGGACACCTCGACCAGGACCTCCGGCTCGCCGATGGGCTCGCTCACTGCCTGCACTCTCTTTACTCCTGTCGAATCGATCGGTCCGCTCACGCGGGGCCGGCCGAGCCGACGACCGCGCGCGCGATGACAACCCTCATGATCTCGTTGCTGCCCTCGAGAATCTGGTGCACACGCAGATCGCGGACAATTTTCTCCAGCCCGTACTCGGCGAGATAGCCGTAGCCGCCGTGCATCTGCAGTGCCCGGTTGGCCACCTCGAAGCCGGTGTCGGTGGCGAAGCGCTTGGCCATCGCGCACAGTTCGACCTTGTCGGGGGCGTTCTCGTCGAGCGCCGCCGCGGCCCGCCACAGCAGGGTCCGCGCCGCCTCCAGCTCGGTGCGCATGTCGGCGAGCTGGAACTGCAGGGCCTGCGAGCCCAGCAGCGCCTCGCCGAATGCCTTGCGCTGGGCCAGGTAGTCGACCGCCTTGCCCAGCGCCGCCTGCGCGCCGCCGACCGAACAGGCGGCGATGTTGAGCCGGCCGCCGTTCAGCCCGGACATCGCGATCTTGAAGCCGTCGCCCTCGTTGCCGAGGAGGTTGGCCGCGGGCACCCGCACCTCGTCGAGGATGACCTGGCGGGTGGGCTGTGCGTTCCAGCCCATCTTCTTCTCGTTGGCGCCGAACGAGAGCCCGGCGGACTCCCGCGGCACGACGAACGCGGAGATGCCCTTCGGGCCGGCCGCGCCGGTCCGGGCCATCACCACGTAGACGTCGGAGGTGCCGGCGCCGGAGATGAACTGCTTGACCCCGGTGAGCACGTACTCGTCGCCGTCGCGAACCGCCTTGGTGCTCAGGGCCGCCGCGTCCGAACCGGCACCGGGCTCGGTGAGGCAGTAGCTGCCGAGCTGGTCCATCGAGCACAGCCCGGGCACCCACTGGTGACGCTGCTCGTCGGTGCCGTAGGAGTCGATCATCCAGGTGACCATGTTGTGGATGGACACGTAGGCGGCGAGCGACGGGTCGCCGGTGGCGAGCTGCTCGAAGATGCGGACGGCGTCGAGCCGGGTCAGGCCCGAGCCGCCCACGTCCTCGCGGATGTAGATCCCGCCCATGCCGAGCGCGGCTGCCTTGCGCAGCACGTCGACCGGGAAGTGCTTGGTCTGGTCCCATTCGACTGCGTTGGGCGCCAGGCACTCCGCGGCGAAGTCGCGAGCGGTGTCGCAGATCGCCCGCTCGTCATCGGTGAGGGTGAACATGTCTGTCCTAGTCCATCGTGGGGATGACGAAGTGGTCCGTGGCGTGCTCCTTGGTGCCGGAGGGCCAACGCTGGGTGATCGTCTTGGTCTTGGTGTAGAAGCGGATCGAGTCCGGGCCGTGCTGGTTCAGGTCCCCGAAACCGGAGGCCTTCCAGCCGCCGAAGGTGTGGTACGCGATCGGCACCGGGATCGGCACGTTGATGCCGACCATGCCGACCTCGACACGGCTCGCGAAGTCGCGGGCGGTGTCGCCGTCGCGGGTGAAGATCGCGACGCCGTTGCCGTACTCGTGGTCCGACGGCAGCGCGAGGGCCTCCTCGTAGTCGTGTGCGCGGACGACGAGCAGCACGGGTCCGAAGATCTCCTCCTTGTACACCCGCATGTCCTTGGTCACCCGGTCGAGCAGCGTTGCGCCCGCGAAGAATCCGTCGCCCGCCCCCTCGATCTTCTGCTCGCGGCCGTCGACGACCACGTCGGCGCCCTCGTCGACCGCGATCTGGGTGTAGTCCAGGACTCGCTTCACGGCGTCCGCGCTGACGAGCGGGCCGAAGTCGACGCCCTTCTCGTCCGACTTTCCGACGTTGAGCTTGTGCACCCGCTCGGTGAGCTTCTCGACCAGCTTGTCCGCGGTCTCCTCGCCGACCGGCACGGCCACCGAGATGGCCATGCAGCGCTGGCCGGCGGAACCGTAGCCGGCGCCGATCAGCTGGTCCGCGACGTCGTCGAGGTCCGCGTCGGGCATCACGATGGCGTGGTTCTTGGCGCCGCCGAAGCACTGCGCGCGCTTGCCGTTGGCGGTGGCGGTCTCGTAGATGTACTGCGCGATCGGGGTGGAGCCGACGAAGCCGACCGCCTTGACGCGCGGGTCGTGCAGAAGCGCGTCGACGGCCTCCTTGTCGCCGTTGACGACGTTGAACACGCCGGCGGGCAGGCCCGCCTCGAGGAACAGTTCCGCGAGCCGCAGCGGCACCGAGGGGTCCCGCTCGGACGGCTTGAGCACGAACGCGTTGCCGCACGCCAGCGCCGGACCGGCCTTCCACAGCGGGATCATCGCCGGGAAGTTGAACGGCGTGATGCCGGCGACGACGCCGAGCGGCTGACGCATCGAGTAGACGTCGATGCCGGTGCCGGCGCTCTCGGTGTACTCGCCCTTGAGCAGGTGCGGGATGCCGATGGCGAACTCGATCACCTCGAGGCCGCGCTGGATGTCGCCCTTGGCGTCGGGGATGGTCTTGCCGTGCTCGGAGGAGAGCAGCGCCGCGAGCGAGTCCATCTCGTCGTTGACGAGCGCGACGAACTTCATCAACACGCGGGCCCGCTTCTGCGGGTTGAACGCCGCCCACTCGCGCTGCGCCTCGGCCGCGTTGGCGACGACGGCCTCGACCTCGGACTTGCTGGCCAGCGGCACCCGGGACTGGACCTGGCCGGTGTTCGGGTCGAAGACGTCACCGAACTTGCCGGAGGTGCCTGCGACGGCCTTGCCGCCGATGAAATGAGTTAGCTCACGAACCATTTTCTTCAACCCGTCCTCATGAGGAAGCCCGCGGCGTCGTCGCGCAGCACTGTCTGAATACATTGCCATCCTATAGTTGGATGTCCATGTATGTCTAGGGTTGCCGTGGCCGCTCAGTGGGAAGCGGGGATTGCGCCACCCCCCGGGGCTGGCGGAGTGTCGGGACATGCCTGAATCACCCGTCTCCAACCTCGCCTCCCCCACCACCGCGGTGATCGTCACCGGCGGCGCCTCCGGCATCGGCCTGGCGTCCGCCCGCGCGCTCGCCGAGGCCGGTCGCCCCGTCGCCCTGTGGGACATCAACGAGACCAGGGCCAAGTCCGGTGCGGCCGAGATCGCCGCCGAGTTCGGTGTCGACGCGATCGGTGTCGGGGTCGACCTCAGCGACCCCGCGCTCTACGCCGACGCCCTGGCGACCACGCGCGCGGCACTGCCGAAGATCGGCGGCCTGGTGCACGCCGCCGGCGTCGTGGACACCGGTTCGCTCGAGGGCGTCACGGTCGACGTCTGGGACCTCGGCATCAACACCCACCTGCGTCCGCTGATCCTGCTGGTCAAGGAGCTGATGCCGGACTTCACCGCGAACCCGGGCTCGGCGGTCGTCGGCATCGCCTCGATCAACGCCACCCTCGGCAACGCGATCAACCCGGTGTACAGCGCCGCCAAGGGCGGCATGCTGGCCATGGTCCGCTCGCTCGCGGACCGACTCGGCCCGGACGGGATCCGCATCAACTGCGTCTCGCCCGGACAGATCCTCACCCCGATGCTGCAGCCCACCGTGGACCTGCTGCCCGAGGGCACGTTCGAGCGCCGCATCCTGCTCGGCCGCCTCGGCCGGCCCGAGGAGGTCGGCCGGGCGGTGCGTTTCCTGCTCTCCGACGAGGCCAGCTACATCACCGCGAGCGAGCTGGTGGTCGACGGCGGCAACATCTCCTCGCAGCGCTGACCCGGCCGGCCGGCTACTCCCCGCCGAGCGCGCGGTAGTAGCCGGCCAGCTGGTGCGCCGCGTCGGCGACGACGCGTTCCTCGACCCCGGCCGCCCGCAGCGCCTTGCGCAGCGGCGCCGGGGCGAGGTCGTCGGGGGCCGGTCGGAAGTCCGCCTGCGGCAGCGCCGGCAGTTCGATCCGGTCGCCGAAGTAGTCGTCGAGGTCGAGGGCCGGGTCCGCCTCCTCGTCGTCGAGACCGCGGATCAGGGTGTCGAGGTCCAGACCACGCAGGGTCAGCATCACCAGCGGGTTGTTGTCGAGCCGCTCCGCCGTGAGGTACACGATTGCCGCCGCGTGCTTGCACGGCCAGCCCTGGTCGGGGCAGGTGCAGCCGAAGTCCAGCTCGCCGGACTCGGTGGGCAGCAACAGGTCCGCCAGTTCCCGCGGGACCGAGCCCGACGCCAGCGCGGCCAGCATGCCGGGGGTGGACCGCACCCGGTCGACCAGCGCGTCCACCGTCTCGGGCTCGAGGCGTCGCAGCGTGAACGTCGCGGTGAACGGGTCCACCTGGCTGCCCTGCACCTCCCCGACCACTGCACCGGGTGCGACCCGGAAGCTGATCACCTGACCGGCGCGCGCGTAGCTGCGGCCCCGCGCCAGCCGGCCCGGGTCGGAGATTCGTTCCATCGAGGTCACCAGCGCCCGGCCCCACCAGGACTGGGCGAAGGCCCCGCGGCGTGACACCGCCGTGACGCCGCCGCTCGCCCGTCGGGGCCGGCCGAACTGGCCGAAGTCCCCGCCGCGTCGCGTTCCGGTCATTCCCCCACCGCCTCGTCGCCGAGCGTCATCAGTGCGCGTAGTTCCTCGTTGCTCATCTCGGTGATCCAGTTCTCCCCGGTCTGCACCGCGAGGTCGGCCAGTTCCGCCTTGTTGCCGAGCATCGCGTCGATCCGTTCCTCCAGGGTGCCGACGCAGACCAGCTTGCGGACCTGCACGTCGCGGCGCTGCCCGATCCGGAACGCCCGGTCGGTGGCCTGGTTCTCCACCGCCGGGTTCCACCACCGGTCCAGGTGCACGACGTGGTTGGCGGCGGTGAGGTTGAGGCCGGTGCCGCCCGCCTTGAGCGAGAGCAGCATGATCGGCGCGGAGCTGCCGCCCGCCTGGAAGTCGTGGACCATCGCGTCCCGCCGGCCGCGCGTGACGCCGCCGTGCAGGAACGGCACCTCGGTGCCGAACCGTTCGGCCAGGTACGGGGCGACGATCGCCCCGAACTCCCGGAACTGGGTGAACAGCAGCACCCGTTCGCCGTCCGCGAGCACCGAGTCGACGATGTCCTCGACCAGGCCGAGCTTCCCCGACCGGTGCCGGCCGCGTCGCAGCACCGACGAGCCGTCACCGAGGAAGTGCGCGGGGTGGTTGCAGACCTGCTTGAGCCGGGTCAGCGCGGCGAGCACCGCCCCCTTGCGGGCGACGCCCTCCTTGTCCTTCAGCTTGGCCATCATGTCGTCGAGCACCGCCTTGTAGAGCGCGGCCTGCTCGGCGGTGAGGTTGGCGCGCACCGTCATCTCGAACTTCTCGGGCAGGTCGGAGATCACCTCGGGATCGGTCTTCACCCGGCGCAGCACGAACGGCGAGGTGACGGCCTGCAACCGGGCCAGCGCCGCCTTGTCCTGCGAGCGCTCGATGGGAATGGCGAAGCGGGCCCGGAACTGCTGCGGGCTGCCGAGCATCCTCGGGTTCGCGAAGTCCAGGATCGAGCGCAGCTCGTCGAGCCGGTTCTCGACCGGGGTGCCGGTCAGCGCCAGCCGGTGCGCCGCCGGGACGGCCCGGGCCGCCCGGGCCTGCGCGGTCGCGGAGTTCTTGATGTGCTGCGCCTCGTCGAGAACCACTCGGCGCCAATGCAACTCGCGCAGCACCTCCACGTCCCTCGCGAGCAGCGCGTAGGTGGTGACCACGAGGTCGTGTCCGGTGACGACGGCACCGAGGTCGTCCCCGCGCAGCCGGTCCGCGCCGTGGTGGACGTGGACCCGCAGGCCCGGGGTGAAGCGGGCGGCCTCGCGTTGCCAGTTGCCGACCACCGACATCGGGCACACCAGCAGCGTCGGCCCCTCGGCGCCGGTGGCCTGCTCGTGGGCCAGCAGCGCCAGGAGCTGCACGGTCTTGCCGAGGCCCATGTCGTCGGCGAGGATGCCGCCGAGGCCGAGGCCGCTCATGTACGCGAGCCAGTCCAGGCCGCGCCGCTGGTAGGGGCGCAGCGTCGCCTCGAGTCCGGGCGGGACGGGGATCCTCACCGGCGCGACGTCCGAATCCAGAAGGCCCGCAACCCAACCCGTGGAGGTGATCTCGTCGACCGGGATCGGCGGCGCGTCGTGGACCGCGAGCTCGCCGAGCAGGTCGGCCAGGGTCGAGTCGTCCCCGGAGCCGCGCCTGGTGACGTAGGCGATGGCGTCCGCGAGCGCGCCGCCCTGCGCCTGCACCCACTGCCCGCGCAGCTTCACCAGGTCGGACTTGGTGCGCGTCAGCTCCGCCATCTCGTTGGAGGTGAGTACGACGTCGCCGAGCGCGAGTTCCCAGTTGTAGGCCACCAACTGGTTCAGCCCGACCGCCCGGTCGTCGGTGTCGACCAGCACCGACGGGCTGGTGACCCGCAGCCGCAGCGACGGGGCGACCACGCTCCAGGCGCGCGGGAGCAGCATGGTGATGCCGGCCTCGGCGAGCTCGCGGGCACCGTGCGCGACCAGGTCGGTGACCACGGCGAGCGGGAGCAGCAGGTCGAGGTTGCGGGGGTCCGACGGCAGTCCGCGCAGCCGGGGGTAAGCGGTCATCGCCTCGCCGAGCTTGCGCATCCCCATCCGGACCGCGTCGGGGTCGGCGAGGTGGACCGGAACCGGGACCGGCGCCTCCCCGGTCGGGCGCAGGCAGACCTCGAGACGCCACAGCGGATCGGGGTCCTGGCCGTCCGCGGCGCCCGCCGGCCCGGCCTGGTCTGCACCGTCGTCCTCGGGTTCGATCAGCCGCAGCACCAGTTCGGGTTCGTCGACCGCGAGGGTGCTGCGCCACTGCTGCAGCTCGTTGGCGATCTGCTGGGTGCCCTCCTCGAATGGGGTCTCGGTGGCCAGCGCCAGCAGCATCGGGTGCGCACCGGGGTGGGCGGCGGACTGATTGCCGAGCATCCGCCGGACGATCGGGTCGGTGAGTTCGAAGATCAGGTCTTCGAGCGCCTTCCGTCCGCCGCCGGAGACCCGGAGCACCGGGGGCATGGCGACGGCGAGTTCGGAGACCCAGGCACGCTGCCGCTCGCCGCCGACCAGCTGCCAGCGCACCCACCACTGGCCGTCCGCGCGCTGCAGGTCCGGCACCACCCGGCCCGCCCGCGACCACCGGTGGATGCCCCGCGCGACGTGGGCGAGGAAGCGGAGGTCACCGGAGACCGCGGCCGCACCGGCGACCGGGCCGAGCGACAGGTTCAGCAGGAGTTCCGCCGCGGCGTCCGGCGCCAGGGCGAGCGCGGGCACCGTGACGTCGGCGAGGGTGCCGTCGCCGTTGGGCAGCGAGACGGTGACCCGGTGGCGGAACTTGCGGGCGAGCGCCCGCTGCAGCGCCTCGGGCAGCTCGTCCGTGTCGAGGTCCGGCTCGGCCGCACCCGCGTCTCGCCACAGCAGCAGGCCCGAGCCGGGAGTCCAGAGCGCGTGCACCACCGCACCATCCAATCACCCGCCGCAGACAGGCCGCGCCGGCACTGGATTTGTCGCCCTGACCAGCGGAATAATGGCGACTGTCGACTACATCGGGAGCGCGACGATGACCATACTGATCCAGGTCCTCGAGCAGGGGTACCCGCACGGCACGCCATGGCAGGAACGCCGGTACCAGTTCGTCGACAGCGCGCACGTCGTCGGGATGCGACTGGACGGGCAGTCCGGCGTGTGGCTCGACATGGCCCGTCACGGCGAGTCACATCAGCTGGCGCTCACTCCCACCCCCGACGACTCCATCTACTTCCTGCTGCGGATCTTCGACAAGATCGCCGACTGCGAGCGGCAGGGCGGCTCGTGGATGATCGGCCACGACGGTTCCGACCGGGATTCGATCATTGCCACGAAGTTCCCGCTCCCCTGACACCCGCGGGGCCAGTCCGCCGGTCCGCGCGGGCGGGCCGAACCGTCAGATCGCGGTGACCCAGCCGTGCGCCGGGTCGGCCCGCAGCACCGCGGCGTGCCGCTTGCGCAACGCCTCGCACACCGGTCCCGGCACGCCCGAACCCACCCGGCGACCGTCGACCTCGACGACCGGGGCGACGCCCGCCGAGGTGCCGGTGACGAACACCTCGTCGGCGATGTACAGCTCGGTGAGGTCGACGGTCCGCTCCACGACCTCGATGCCGTCCTCGGCCGCGAGCGTCAGCACCGTGCGCCGGTTGATGCCGTCGAGGATGTCGCACGAGACGTCGGGGGTGATCAGCGTGTCGTCGCGGACGAGGAAGATGTTGGCGGCGCTGAGCTCACAAACGTGACCGTTGCCGTCGAGGAAGATGGCGTCGTCGTAACCGGCGTCGATGGCGTCCTGCTTGGCCAGCACCGAGTTGACGTACGCCCCGTTGACCTTCGCCCGGGACGGGATCGCGTCGTCGGGGATGCGGCGCCAGGTGCTGGTCTTCAGGCGCATCCCATGCTGCGGCACGATCGGCACCGCGTCGTAGACGAACATGCTCACCAGGGTGTGGCAGCCGCGCACCCGGGTACCGGGGATGGACTCGTCGACGTGCACGCTGACCCGCACGAATGCGTCCGCCTCGGGCCCGTTCGCCGCCACCACCTCGGTGGCCGCGGCCACGAACCGCCCGTAGTCCCAGTCCGCCTCGAAGGTGTCCATGCCGATGATCCGGCACGACTCGACGAGGCGTCGGTAGTGGTCCCGCAACCGGAAGGCCGAGCGTGCCGAGCCGTCGACGTGCACCGGGAAAACGGTGTAGACGCTCAGGCCGTACAGCACAGCCGAGGTCGCGATGCCGAGAGAAGCCTGAGCGGCGTCGACGATCCGGTCGCCGAAGTACACGTGGGGATGTGGGATGGCCATGGCGGGATGCTACCGGTGTGAGTCCGTGCCCCGGTACCGGTTTTACGACGCCTGACGCATCGTCAGGCCACCGAGCGCAATGACGTACTCGCCTGCCTGATCGTCGAAGTCGACCGAGTAGACCGTCGGGTAGTAGCCGTCACTCTGGTACGACGCCGGCTGCTTCACGTCCTCGCGCAGCGACGGCTTGGTCCTCAACCACTCCCGGGTCATCATCGGTTCGATGAAGGTGAACTTCCCGTCCCACGACCCGTTGATCAGCACCTCGGTGAAGTCGAAGGAACCCGGAAGGGCGGCGTCGGCGGCGTCGGTCCAGTGCAGTCCCATGAACGGCACGGTGTTGGCGGCCGCGGGTCCCGGCGGCGGCACGTACCCCTGCGGAATGTACTTCGCCGCAGGCATCCTGGCGGCCCGCTCGGCGAAGTCCGGTGCGGCCGGGTCGATGTCGCCCTGCACGGCGCCCGTGTAGAAGTGCATGTCGAAATGTGGCTTGCCGAAAAGCACCTGGGGCTCGTGACCGTGCGGATTCCAGTCCAGCATGACGTGGTCGAAGCCGGTCCCGGGCGCGCCCTCGGGCAGCGCGAGCATCGACATCTGGCTGGTCGCGTCCGGGCCGTCCGGCAGTCCCTCGAGTGCGGCCGCCGAGATCCGGATACCGACCTCGGTGGGGTTCCCGTCGTTGTCGCTGACCACGTAGGTCCGTGACGTCCCCTGGCCCAGAGGACTTTCCGCCCCCGGCAGGGTTCCCGCCGCGACGGGACCCGGGCTGACCGCCCCGCCGTGCGCGTGCGGTGTCGACGGTGCCGCGCACCCGCCGAGTGTCAGTGCAGCGCAGGCGGCGACTGCCGTGCAGAGAACGGTCCGGGATCTACTCATGGTGTGCCTCTCGAATTGTCTGGGTCGCGCGGGCCGGAAACGGGTGTTCACAGCGGTCTGCGCATGACCTGGCCGACCCGCAGCACGCCGTCCGGGTCGTGCTCGTTCGCCAGGGCGCCGAGCCAGTGCGCGGTGTCCTCGTCGTAGCACCGGGCAATCCGCTCGGGGTCGGCGGTCGCCGCGAAGTTGGGCAGCGTGCGCCCGGTGGTCCAGGGAGCCAACGCCCGCCCGATGACGTGGGCGTGGTCGACGACCGCGCCCGCGTTCGGCGGAGCCAGAACTCCGACTGCCAGCAGCGCGAACGACGCGTCGCGATGGCAGAAGGCGCTGCGGTGCCGGGGCTCTCGGGCCAATGCGCCACCGAGCAGGCGCAGCTCGACGACGGTCTGCGGCGAGCCGGAGCCCGGGCCGGCGACCGCGAGCAGTGCGTCGACGGCCTCGTGTGGCAGGTCTCGGGTCAGCCCACTGAACTCGTGCGTGGGCATCGGGTCGACCGGGTCCGCGTGGATCGCCGAGATCGCCACGCAAGGCAGCACGTCCACGGCATCGATCAGCGGAGTCGCCACGCCGCGTAGACGGGCAACGAGCGACTCGGCCTCGCCGGCGGGCGCGACGCTTGCGAAGCGGACCGCCAGCGTCAGTCGCCCGGCGAGCGGCGGCGGCACCTGCGGCAGCGCGGGAAGTTGCAGGAAGGCGATCGACGTCGAGCTGTGCTCGGGCAGGTCGCTGCACCAGTCGAGCCACGCGTGCGCCACGGCGGCGACGTCGGCACCGTCGAAGTAGAGCGCGCCGCCGTAGACATCGGTGAGCGGCAGCAGGTCGATCTCGACCGCCGTGACAATCCCCAGCGTGCCCTTGCCTCCGCGCAGGCCCCAGAACAGCTCGGCATGCTCGTCGGGTGTCACTCGCAGGAACTCGCCGTCGCCGGTGACGACGTCGAACGCCCGCACATGGTCGGAGGACAGACCGTAGGTCCGCACCAGCGGGCCGATCCCCGCGCCGGTCAGGAAGCCGGCGACCCCGACGGTCGCGGACGATCCGGTCAGCGGCGCCAGTCCGTGGGGCGCGGCGGAGTCGATGACGTCCTGCCAGATGGCGCCCGCACCGACCCGGGCGCTGCGGGTGCCGGGATCGACGACGCACTCGTCCAGCCGTCCGGTGTGGACGAGGAGGACGTCACCGTCCAGCGCGACGGCGCCGTGGCCGGTGCGTTGGACGGCGACCCGCATTCCGTGCTCGGCCGCGAACCGAACGGTGGCGACCACGTCGCCGGCGTCGGCCACCGCCACCACCGCCCGCGGGGACACCGGCACTGCCAGGTTCCACGGCGTTGCCAACTCGTATCCGGGTTCTCCGGGGAGCGCGACCGATCCGGAGACGAGGGCGCGCAGGTTCTCGACTGCCGCATCGATCGTGGGGGCCTGAAGGTCCATCTGGGGCTTCCTCTCGTGTTCCGCTCTCGGGCGGTGAGGAAACGATGGCCGAAACCACTTGGCGGGTTCTTGGCGCGCAGATCCGAACGGATCCAAGGTTTCGCCAAGCCCGACGGCCTGGCTCAGTCGAGGAGCGAGCGCGCCTGCGATGCAACCGCCCGCATACCGCGGTGTTCGGCTTCGTCGACCACGGCGGCCAACACCCGGGTGCGGTCGGCGGAGGCGGACATGAGCTGCGCGCGAAGCAGCCTGCACCGCAGGAGGGTCGGGGCGCCGGAGGTTCTGGAGCAGATCTCCTCCGCGCGGTCGAGCAACGTCGATGCGTGCTCGATCCGGCCGAGCATCGCGTGCAGACGCGCGGACGCTTCCGCCACCGCACCGATGACTCCCACCTGCCCGACGTTCGCGATCCGGTCGGCGAAGGGCGAGAGGAGTCCGAGGAACAGGTCGCCGTACTCGGTCAGGGACAGGTCGGCGATCACGTGGGCGATCAATGTCTGATGTCCCAGCGTGGTCCACACGTTCGGTCCCGGATCCGACGTCCATCGCGCGATACCGTCGGCCGCGGCCCGCCGGTCCCCCCTCGCCGCCGCGATCGCGATGTCCCAGGCCCTCGGTTCGACGAAGCCGGGCACCGTGTCGGCCAGCTCACCCTGCGCCCACTTCAGACTGTTCAGGGCGAGATCGTCACTGCCCGCGGTGTACAGCTCGGTCTTCAGGTGAATCTGCCGCGCCGTGTCGTACTGTCGCGCGGTCCATTCGAAATCACCGCGCCATTCCGCGAGCGTGCCCTCCATCCATCGCAGCTGGACTCGAACCACAGGTAGGCGCAACAGGTCGCAACCGATGATGCCCTGGCGCACGTGCGCGGCGGCGGCCTCGGTATCGGCGAGATTCAACTGCGTCATGGACGCGACGGTGTGCGCAATGACATCGTCGACCCGCGACTGCTGGTGTGGCAGTCGGAGAAGCTCGGTCAACAACTCGACGGATTCACGACTGCGGCGTGCCACACCCGAGAAGAGGAGTATCCGTCCCAGCAGTGCATCGGCCACCACATCGGGATCACCGTGGTTGCGAGCAAGCTCGAGTGACCGACGGCTCATCTCGTCGGGCACCGCCGAATTCGGGTGATAGCAGCTGCCGACGGCGAGTGCAGCGAGGACCCGCGTATGCGCGACCGGATCGGATTCGACGAACAACTCCAGTGCGGCGAGGCGCTCGAGCAGCGGGCCGGGATCGCGGCCGTACGACACCCACGGCCACGCGCCGGCCGCCCGCAGCAGAGCCGCGGCCAGTCTCCCGGCGGCCGACGTCCGCCCCTCCCGCACCGCATCGAGCAGACCGGCATCGACAACGTCGAGGACTGTCTGCCCGCGACCGGCCCTCGCCAGCGCCTCAACCCGGGCCACCAGCAGGTCGTCGCGGTCGCCCGCGGACTGCTCCGACGCGGGCAGCAGGTCGAAGGCCTGCACCGCGGCCTCCCACCAGTGCGCCGCGGTCTCGGAACTCCACCGCTCCGTCGCCTCTCGGGCGGCGGCCGTGCAGGCGTCGAGCACCTCGCGCGGATCCACCAACGGCAGTGCGGAGCACAGGTGCTGGGCCCGCCGGCTCGATCGGTCGGCATCGGACGAGGCCGCCAGCACCTCGGCCACGCGCGCGTGGATACGTTGTCGACGCAACGCCGGTATGGCCGCCAGTACCTCGTCCCGAAGCAGCCCGTGGGCAAAGACGTACCCACCGGATCCGGGGGCGGACACGATGATTCGTTCGTCGGCCGCATCGTCGAGGTAGTCGGCCAGCGTGTCCGTGTCGAGCCGGGTGGCAGCGGCGAGGACGTCCACCTCGACCGCGTCACCGAGGACGGCCGCAACCCGAAGGACCTGCAGCACCGCCGGTTCCACGGCCGCGAGTCGGCGGCCCAGAACCGAGCGGACGGCCATGGGTATCCCGTCGCCGAGACGCTCGTCCCGGGGCAGTCGCGCGTACTCGGAGACGAACAACGGGTTACCTCCGGTCCGGTCCGCGAGCATGCGCACCTCGACCGGGCTCAGTTGTTCGCCGGCGACATAGCTGGCCAGTGTGTCGACCTCGTTCTCGGCCAGTGCCGGCACCGCGATGTGCCGATTGCCCTCCCCTCGAAGCACCGAGTCCACGAACCGGGGTACGACTGTCCCGATCTCGGAGTCGCGGACCGTCACCACGAACCACACGGGGCGGTCGCGAAGTGCGCCGACCAGATACGTCAGGCACCGCAGCGACGTCGGGTCGGCCCACTGGATGTCGTCGACGATGACGGTCAGCGCGGGTGTGCCCTCCGCCGCGGACTCGATCGCCGCCAGCACCCGCTCGTACACGGCGAACCGCGCCTCGTCCGGATCGACATCGGTCGGTGGGATCAGCACCGTGTCCCCGTCGCCACCGACCTCAGTCACCATCCGACGGATCGGCCACCACGCCGGGGCACCGTCGTCCTCCGGGCAACGAGCCCACACCGCGGTTCCCCCGACCGACACGGTTCTCGCCGCACACTCCTCCGCGAACCGGGTCTTGCCGATCCCGGCGGGTCCGGTCAGGACCAACCACCGGCTCGCGCCGTGGCGGACGTCGTCGAGCATGCGCTCGACCATCTCGGTCTCGGTTCCGCGCCCGACGAACACCCGCCGCGGCGCCGCAGCGCCGGCCTCGCCCGGTCCGGCCGTGCCCGTGAACGACGGATCTGGCACCGGAACCTTCTCTGCCCCCGTCCATCCGGGGGTCCGAGGCCAGGCCGCCAGACTCGGGTCATGCCGCAGGATCGCCCCCTGAAGGGCCTGCAGCTCGGCGCCCGGCACCAGACCCAACTCGGAGTCCAGGCGGTCGGCGTGCAGCCGGAACTGTTCCAACGCCTCCGACGACCGGCCGGCCCGGTGCGACGCGAGCATCCGGAGCCAGCAGGTCCGGTCTCGAAACGGAAATTCGCCGGCCAACTGAGCAGCCTCGACGAGCGCAGGCGGCAGGCGTCCCAGGGCGAGGAGCGCGGTGATCCGGGTCTCCCGGCACTCGGTCCGCGCCTCGTCGAAGGCCGCACCTTCCGCCTGCATCCAGTGTTCGTCGCTCAGGTCCTCGAGCAGTCGGCCCCGCACCGTGACCAACGCTCGATCGGCCGTCGTCAACGCGCTGTCCCACTCGCCGGCCTCCGCGAACCCTCGCGCGGCCTCCGCGTCCGCGAGGAAGGTGGACAGGTCGACCTGGTCGGCCGAGACGTCGAGAACGTACCCGGGCGGTTGACGCACGATGGGCGACGTGTCGCCGCTCGCACCGCGGAGCGCCCGTCGCAGATTCGAGATGTACGCCTGGAGGCTCGCCATCGCGCTCGCGGGAGCCTCGTCCCGCCACAGGGCGTCGATCAGGCGATCGGTGGACACCACGCGTCCCCTGCTGAGCAGCAGGACCGCGAGAACCGTGCGTTGCTTCCGCGGTCCCAGATCGAGAGCCTGCTCGCCGGTGTCGGCGCGAGCCACCTCGAGCGGTCCGAGCAGTCGATAGATCATCCGCGTGCTCCCCCGATCTGCCGACGCCGAGTCGCTCGAGTGTAAGGACAGCGAGCCGGCGGTGCGCACCAAAACAGTCACCTGGGTACCGGGACGACCTCGCGGGACTGCTCGACGGCCCGGGCCGCGGATCGCCTCGCGGGCAGCGCCGCCGCACACACCAGCGCGCCGAGGGCAGCGATCAACGCGGCGACCAGCAGGGCCTGTTGCAGGCCGACCACGAACTCGGTCGGCGACCCGCCCGGCAGCATCGACTGGGCGGGCAGGAAGATGCCGAGGCCGGCGACGCCGACCGCGATTCCGGTCTGGCGGAACGCGTCGTTGATGCCCGCGGCCAGCCCCGAGTGCTGCGCTGTGCCCTCACCGAGCACGAGGCCGCTCATCACCGGATTGAACACTCCGGCGCCGACGCAGCTCACCACGAACCCGGGCAGGATCGCGTATGGCGAACTCGACACGTCGACGACGGTCATCATCAGCAGGCCCACGGCCACCAGCAGCAGCGAGCCCGTCAACAGGACGGACACCGGGACTCGTCCGTCGAGCTTGGCCGTGGCGCCCGCGACGACGAACATGGCGACCGTCGCCGGCAGGTACACCAACCCCGCCTCGACGGGCGAGAGGTGTAGCACGTTCTGCAGGTAGAGGGTGGTGTAGACGAACACCGCGAACAGGGAGGCGGAAATCGCGAACGCCGCGACCTGAGCTCCCGCGAACGCCCGGTTGGCAAGCAGGTGCGGCGGCAGCATGGGTGCGCTGGTGCGAGTTTCGTGCCCGACGAACGCGATCAGCGCGGCCGCGGCGACCACGAGTGCGACGACCGGTTGCGCGTCGGTCCAGCCGGTTTCGTTGCCGCGCAACAGCCCGAAGACAAGTGCCGCCAGCCCGGTGGAGATCAGGATCTGGCCGATCACGTCGGCACCCCGCGGATTCGGGTCACGTGACTCGGGCACCCACCTCGCGGTCACCGCCAGTGTGACGAGTCCGATCGGAATGTTGACCAGAAAGATTGCGCGCCAAGACAACATCTCGGTCAGCAACCCGCCGACGAGTGGGCCGACGGCGAACGCGCCGCCGATGGTGGCCCCGTACGCGGCCAGGGCGCTCGCCCGCGCGGGTCCCTCGTCGAACACGTCTGCCAACAGGGCCAGCGAGCAGGCGAAGAGAACGGCGCCGCCGACACCCTGCACGGCCCGCGCCAGGTCGAGGACCCAGATGTTCGGTGCCAGCGCGCACAGCAGGGAGGCAACGGTGAACAACACGATCCCGAGTTGGAACACATGGCGGCGGCCGCGCCGATCCGCCCAGGAGCCCGCGCTGAGGACCACGGTGGCCAACGCCAGGGTGTACGCGTCCACGACCCACTGGAGTCCGCTGACACCGGCGTCGAGGTCGGATGCGATCGACGGCAGGGCCGTGTTGACGACCGCGATGTCGAGCATCAACATGGCGGTGGTCACGCACACCACCGTCAGCGTCGCTCGACGCGTGGCCGCGCTCTTCGGAATGGTCTCGACTGTCATCGTCCGTCCTAGGGTTTCGAAGGGAAGGGACGGGGCGCGTCCCACCGAAACCCTGCGCGTGCACGCTTGGCGGAAGTCGGGCGAAACTCTTGGAACCGCGGCGGCTGAGGCGGCCGCCACATGTCATCGAGTTCAGCTGGACGCTCGCCGACGCCCGGCGCTAGCGTCGACGTGTGGCCACCAAGAGCAGGGACGACATCACAAAGGACACGACGCTGTGCATGTCGCTGTCCGCTCGACCGTCGAACATCGGCACGAGGTTCCACAACTACCTCTACGACGAACTCGGCCTGGACTTCGTCTACAAGGCGTTCACCACCACCGACCTGCCGAGCGCGATCGCCGGGATCCGCGCGCTCGGGATCCGGGGTTGCGGGGTGTCGATGCCGTTCAAGGAGGCGAGCATCGAACACGTCGACGTCATGCACCCGTCGGCCTCCGCGATCTCCTCCGTGAACACCATCGTCAACGAAGCCGGCACGCTGCACGCCTACAACACCGATTACGAGGCCGTGGCCACGCTGCTGACCGAGCATGCGATCTCGACCGACTTCGAGGTCGCCGTCGCGGGCAGCGGCGGCATGGCGAAGGCGGTCGTCGCGGCACTGCGCGACAGCGGGTTCGCCGCGGTGACGGTCGTCGCCCGGAACTCCGAGACCGGGCGCGACCTCGCCGAGCAGTACGGCTTTGCCTGGCGCCCCGAACTCGGCGAGCTGCGGCCGCAGCTCCTGGTCAACGCCTCCCCGGTCGGGATGGCGGGCGGACCGGGCGGCCAGTCCGAGTCGACACCGTTCGAGGCCGCCGCGATCGAGGCGTCGCGGGCCGTGTTCGACGTGGTCGCGATGCCGCCGGACACCCCGCTGGTCCGCGCCGCCACGGCGGCCGGCAAGCAGACCATCACCGGCGCCGAGGTGATCGCGCTGCAGGCGGCCGCCCAGTTCCGGCTCTACACCGGGGTCACCCCCACCGCGGACCAGGTGCGCCGGGCGTCCGAGTACTCGAGAAGCTGAAGTCTCGAGACGCTGAAGTACCCGAGATGCCGGCTCAGGTCGGTTTGTGCGCCAGCACCCGAAAGACGATGCCGCCCCGGCCCGTTCGGCTGACCTCGTCGACCACGAACCCCGCCGACTCGAGGTAGCCGACCGTCGAACACCTTCTCGACCTTCGCATTTCCGGGTTCACGAATCGCTGTCTCCGGCCGGCGTGGGCCCGGTGGCCGACGGCCGGGCGGGATCGGCCGACCACTGCGACCAGGACCCCGGGTACAGCGCCGCCTCGATCCCGGCCAGTGCGAGCGCGGCGACCTGGTGCGCGGCGGTGACCCCGGACCCGCAGTAGACCGCGGTCGGCGTCGACGCGTCCACCCCGAGGTCGGCGAACCGTCGCCGCAGCTCCTCCTCGTCGGCGAATCTGCCCGACCCGTCCAGGTTCTCGGAGGTCGGCGCGCTCACCGCGCCCGGGATGTGCCCGGCCCGCGGATCCACCGGCTCCGCCTCGCCGCGGTACCGCTCGCCGGCGCGGGCGTCGAGCAGCACCCCGGACGCCGACCAGGTGGCCGCCTGCCCGATGTCGACGGTCGGCAGGTGTCCGGCCGACAGCGTCACGTCGCCGGCGGCGGGCGGCGCGCCCGGCCCGGACTCCACCGGGAATCCGGCGCCGGTCCACGCGGCCAGCCCGCCGTCGAGCAGTCGCACGTCGGCCACCCCGGCCCAGCGCAGCAACCACCACGCGCGTGCGGCCGCGGTGTTGCCGGTGTCGTCGTAGACCACCACCGGGTCGCCCGCCGAGATGCCCCACCGCCGCGCGGCGGCCTGCAGGTCCGCCACGTCGGGCAGCGGGTGCCGCCCCCGCCCGGCCGAGGCCGGCGCCGCGAGCTCGGTCTCGAGGTCCACGAAGACCGCCCCCGGCAGGTGCGCGGTCTCGAAGTGGCGGCGGCCGTGCCGGTCGCCGAGTGCCCAGCGGACGTCGAGCAGTACCGGCGGCCTCCCCGACGAGGCGCCGCCCGAATCGATCTGCGCCGCCAGCTCTTCCGCGGTGACCAGCACCGCCGACCCGCCGGACCGCAGTTCGTCGCGCAGCAGGTCCGCCACCTCGTCGCTGAATGCGACGAAGGTGACGTCCTGCACGGCCGTCCGGGCCTGACGCACCGCGGTCACCGCCTGGTGCACGGCGTCGGCCCGAGGCCAGCCGTACACGCCAGCGGAGATCAGCGGGAAGGCGACGGTCCGGGCGCCCAACTCGTCGGCGACCGCCAGGCTGCGGGTGTACGCCGAGCGGAGCACCGGCGAGCGGTCCTCGGTCTCGAGATACACCGGGCCGACCGTGTGAATCACCCAGCGGGCGGGCAGGTCCCCGGCCCCGGTCGCCACCGCGTCCCCGGCGGGCAGCCCGTGCGGCAGCGTGCTCGCGCGCAGCCGCCGGCAGTCGGCGAGAATCTCCGGTCCGCCGGCCCGGTGGATCGCGCCGTCGACGCCCCCGCCGCCGAGCAGACTCGAGTTCGCCGCGTTGACGATCGCGTCGGCGGGGAATCGGGTGATGTCACCTCGAACCACGTGGAGTTCCACCATCGATTCACCGTACGCCCGAGAACGGCATTCTCGGTCCCGCTGGTCGTGATGGGCCGGGTCGGGTAGAACGAATGCAGCACTACGACAACTCATCGAACGCCCGAACGAGCGAAGGAGTGGTCATGCTCTCACTGGGAATCTTCAGCTGGATCATCCTCGGCGGCCTGGCCGGCTGGATCGGCAGCAAGATCATGGGCACCGACGAACAGCAGGGCATCATCGCCAACATCGTCGTCGGCATCATCGGCGGCCTGGCCGGCGGTTTCCTGCTGAACCTCTTCGGCGTCGACGTCAAGGGCGGCGGGCTCATCTTCAGCTTCCTCACCTGCCTGCTCGGCGCGGTGATCCTGCTGTTCATCGTCAAGAAGGTCAGGAGCTGACGTAGCGTCCCGCTGCGCCCGCCCACCCGGCGTCCGGGGAGGGCGGGCGTAGCCACGCGTGGGCAGCGTGGGCATTCGCGAGGCCGACCACGACCGCTGCGAGAGACAATGACCGCCATGCCCGACGCCGTCAGCCCCGAACAACCCGCGCCCGCCGCACCGACCGCCACCCCGCCGGCCGAAGTCGGGATCGCGCACCCGATCAGCGCCGGCGTGGTCACCGCCCTGGTCGGGTTCACCAGTTCGTTCGCCGTGGTCCTGACCGGCCTGCGCGCGGTCGGCGCCAGCCCGTCGCAGGCCGCGTCCGGCCTGATGGCGCTGTGCGTCACGCAGGCGGTCGGGATGCTGTGGCTCTCCCGCCGCTACCGGATGCCCCTCACCCTGGCCTGGTCGACGCCCGGTGCCGCGCTGCTCGCGGGCACCGGGATGGTCGCCGGCGGCTGGCCCGCCGCGGTCGGCGCCTTCGTGGTGGTGGGCCTGGCCGTGGTGCTCACCGGGCTGTGGCCCCGGCTGAGCCGGCTGATCGCCGCGATCCCGACGCCGCTCGCGCAGGCCATGCTCGCCGGGGTGCTGCTGCCGCTGTGCCTCGCGCCGATCACCGCCTTCCGGGACTCCCCCGCCGCCGTCGCACCGGTGGTGCTGACCTGGCTTGTGCTGCAGCGGTTCTCCAAGCGCTGGGCGGTCCCGGCCGCGTTCGGCGTGGCCGCGGTGGTGATCGGCGTGTACCTGGTCACCGGGGACGCCACGCTCGACACCTCGACGCTGCTGCCGACGCTCGAGCTCACCGTCCCGCGCTGGTCCGGGCAGGCGATGATCGGCATCGCGGTCCCGCTGTACATCGTGACGATGGCGTCGCAGAACATCCCCGGCACAGCGGTGATGGGTGCGTTCGGCTACCGGGTGCCGTGGCGAGCCGCGATGGCTGTCACCGGCATCGGCACCGTGGTCGGCGCCCCGGCCGGCGGGCACGCGATCAACCTGGCCGCAATCAGCGCTGCTCTGGCGGCCGGACCGACCGCGCACCCCGACCCCAGACGCCGCTGGGTCGCGGCGTTCACCGCCGGCTGCGCCTACCTGGTGCTGGCGTTGTGCTCGGCGGCACTGGCCGCGCTGGTGGCGGTGGCGCCGGCGGGAGTCGTCGAGACGGTGGCCGGCCTGGCCCTGCTCGCCACGCTCGGCGGCTCGCTGGTCGCCGCTCTCGCCGACGAGTCGGACCGCGAGTCCGCGGTGCTCACCTTCCTGATCGCGGCGTCCGGGGTCAGCATCCTCGGCATCGGGTCGGCGTTCTGGGCCCTGCTCGCGGGCCTGGCCATCCGGCTGATGCTGCGCGCCCGGCCGTTCCGGAGGACCACGTCACCGTCGGCCGGATGAGCACCGCCGCCGGACTGGCCCGTCCGCGGTAACAGCGGGTGAGACGCCGAACGCCCCGCGCTCGTGCGCGGGGCGTTCGGGACTTGGCGCTCGGCGGAACCAGGGTGCAGACCTCAGGCGGTGGTACGCGGATCGATTCCCGGTGCAATGGAGCCCCCGCCGAACAGGGCGGCGATCGTCGCGATGATTTCTTCCATGCGGTTCTCCTTGATCATGTTCACGTCGTTCGCCGAGGGCGACTCCACGAGGAGTCTGCACTGCCCCACCCACCGGTGTACCTGCTTTGGACGGACCCTTTCGAGTGCGGCGAGCCGCCGCGAAACAGGGACCGATCACCCGCGCAACTACTGCAGGCCGGCCTCCGCCGCGACGATCGTCGCCCGGGCCACGATGTCGTCGATGATCTTGGTCGACGGACCGCCCACCGCGGCGGTGTTTCTCGGGTCCTCCATCGTGCGGCGCAGCACCCCCTCCGCGATGATCGCGAGCTTCCACAGCGCCAGCGCGTGCCAGAAGCCGAGCGCGGCCGGATCGCGGTGGGTCTCGTCGAAGTAGGCCTGCGCCAGTTCCGCCCGGGTCGGGAAGCCGTCGAGCGTGGACGCGATGAACGGCCCGGTCACCACGTCGCCGGCCTCCGACCAGTAGGCCAGCAGCGCGCCGACGTCGGCCAGCGGGTCACCGAGCGTGCACAGTTCCCAGTCCACCACCGCGACCACCCGACCGTCCTCGCGCGAGGTGATCACGTTGCTCAGGTGGAAGTCGCCGTGCACCAGGGTCAGTTCCCGCTGGTCGGGGATCGAGCGGGCGAGCACCCCGGCCAGTTCGTCGACCTCGGGCACGTCACGGGTCTTGGACTGCTCCCACTGTCCCGACCACCGCTTGAGCTGCCGCTCGGCGTACGGCGAATGGCTCGCCAGGTCCTCGAGGCCGGCCAGTTCGAGGTCGACGCGGTGAATGCTGGCCAGCGCGGCGGGCATCGACAGCCCGGTGGCGCGGCGCCGCTCCGGGGTGAGCGCTTTGGCCACCCCGATGCTGTCGATCACCACCCCGTCGACGTAGCTCATCAGCATCAGCGGCGAGTCGGTGACGGCCGGGTCCTCGGTCAACGCAAGCACTTTGGGGACCGGTACGCCGGTGCCCTGCAGCGCGGAGAGGATCCGGTACTCGCGGGCCACGTCGTGCGCCGATGCCAGCAGGTGTCCGAGCGGCGGCCGGCGCAGCACCCACTGCGCGCCGCCCGAGTCGTCCACCTGGAAGGTCAGGTTCGACTGGCCGTTCCCGATCCGGGTGAAGGTCAACGGCGCGACCGCGCCGACCCCCAGGTCGGCGATCCACGCGGACACCGCCTCCTCGTCGAGCCCCACTGCGTTGCTCATCCGCGTGCTCCCTTCGTTGTGTCGACCTGCGCTGCCGCCTTCGCCGCCTCGGCATCGAGCCGGTACGGCCGCAACTCCTGCCGGGCAATCGTTCTCTTGTGCACCTCGTCCGGGCCGTCCGCGAGCCGCAGCGTCCGCAGGTGCGCGTACGCCGACGCCAGCGGGAAGTCGTCGGACACCCCGCCGCCGCCGTGCACCTGGATCGCGCGGTCGACGATCTTCAGCGCCATCTGCGGGGCCGCCACCTTGATTGCCGCGATCTCGGTGCGGGCCTCCTTGTTGCCGACGGTGTCCATCAGCCAGGCCGCCTTGAGCGTGAGCAGTCGGACCATCTCGATCTCGATGCGCGCCTCGGCAATCCAGTCCTGGATGTTCGCGCGCTCGCTGAGCGTTCGGCCGAACGTCACCCGGGTCGAGGCGCGCAGGCACATCAGTTCCAGTGCCCGCTCGGCCATTCCGATCGCCCGCATGCAGTGGTGGATCCGGCCGGGTCCGAGCCGCGCCTGGCTGATCATGAAGCCGGCACCGGGGCCGGCCAGCACGTCGGCATCGGGCACCCGCACGTTCTCGAACAGCACCTCGGCGTGGCCCTCACGGTCCTGGTAGCCGAACACCGGCAGCCCCCGCACCACCGTCACGCCCGGGGCGTCGATGGGCACCACCATCATCGACTGCTGGCTGTAGACGGGGCCGCCGGGATCAGTCTTGCCCATCACGATGAGCACCTTGCAGTTGGCGTGCAACGCGTTCGAGGTCCACCACTTGCGCCCGTTGAGCACCCACTCGCCGCCGTCGTGGTCCATCGTCATCGCGATGTTCGTGGCGTCCGAACTGGCGACATCGGGCTCGGTCATCGCGAACGCCGACCGGATGGTGCCGTCGAGCAGCGGGACGAGCCACCGCTGCTTGTGCTCTTCGGTGCCGAAGAGGGTGAGCACCTCCATGTTTCCGGTGTCCGGCGCACTGCAGTTGCACGCCTCCGACGCCAGGTGGCTGCGGCCCATGATCTCCGCGAGCGGGGCGTACTCGGAGTGGGTCAGGCCCGGGCCCCACTCCGGATGCGGGTGGAAGAGGTTCCACAGCCCGCGCCGGCGGGCCTCGACCTTGAGCTCCTCGAGGATCGGCGGCTGGAAGTGCGGATCGCCCGCCGCGCGCATCTGCTCTTCGTAGACGGCCTCCGCCGGGTAGACGTGCTCGTCCATGAAGGCGAGCAGTCGTTCCCGATAGTCCTGGCAGCGCTCGGTCGGTGCGAAGTCCATCAGCGATCATCCTCTCCGCAAGCACAGTGCGACGAGCCCCGACGACAGTCGTCTGTCGATGGTAGGCCGACCGCGTGCGGTACGCGGCCGGAAGCAACGAAACCGTGCCAGTCGTCGCGACCCGGGTCAGGATGGGTGCATGGCCGTCCCGACCACGCGTCGGCACCCTCGGGTGCCACACCCGCCTCACCGTATCCCGTTGCTGGGCGACGTGATCGGCGTCAGCATCACGAAACCGACACAGAACGCGATGGCGTATGCGCGCCGGCTCGGGCCGATCTACGAGCGGCGGGTGCTCGGCTACAGGTTCACCTTCGTCTCGGGCGCCGAGCTGGCCGCCGAACTCAACGACGAGAAGCGTTTTCGCAAGCAGCTCGGGGTGGCGCTCGAGGCGCTGCGCCCGATCGGCCACGACGGCCTGTTCACCGCCCACAACGACGAACCGAACTGGTCGACCGCCCACAACGTGCTGCTGCCCGGGTTCACCCAGTCCGCGATGCGCGGCTACCACCAGACGATGCTGGACACGGTGCGCGAACTGACCCGGCACTGGGACCGCCAATGCGACGACGGCACCTGGGTGGCGGTCACACCAGACATGAACAAGGTGACGCTCGAGACCATCGGCCGCGCCGGATTCGGCTACGAGTTCGGTTCGTTCAGCAGCGAGGAGCAGCACCCGTTCGTGGCGGCGATGCTCCGCGCGCTGAGCTTCGCGCAGCGCTCCACCTTCAAGATCCCCGTGCCGCTGCTCGGCGGTGCGCTCACCCGCCGCACCGCGCAGCAGAACCGCGCCGACCTCGCGTACCTGGCGGAAGTCGTGGACGAGGTGATCGCGTCGCGCCGTGCGAACCCCCACGAGCGGCGCGACGACCTGCTCGAGCTGATGCTCACCAGCACCGATCCCGAGTCCGGGCGACGCCTCGACGAGGTCAACATCCGCAACCAGGTGATCACCTTCCTGATCGCCGGGCACGAAACATCATCGGGCGCATTGTCGTTCGCGCTGTACTACCTCGCCAACCACCCGGAGGTCGCGGACCGGGCACGCGCCGAGATCTACCGGGCCTGGCCGGCGGGTGCCGAACCCGACCCCACCTTCGAACAGGTCGCAAAGCTCCGGTACCTGCGACACGTCCTCGACGAGACCCTGCGGCTGTGGCCCACCGCGCCCGGCTACATGCGAGAGGCCCGCGAGGACACCCTGATCGGCGGTCGGTACCCGATGAAGGCGGGCGACGCGGCGTTCGTGCTGTTGCCGCAGGTGCACCGGGACCCCGCGTGGGGTCCCGACGCCGACGCCTTCGACCCCGACCGGTTCCTGCCCGAGCACGCGCACTCGCGGCCCGGTCACGTCTACAAGCCGTTCGGCACCGGCATCCGCTCCTGCATCGGCCGCCAGTTCGCGCTGCACGAGACCGTCCTGGCGTTGGCGCTGATCCTGCACCGCTACGACCTCGAACCCGAGCCCGGCTACCGGCTCGACGTCGAGGAACTGCTCACCCTCAAGCCGTCCGGGTTCCGGGTCCAGCTGCGACGCCGGTGACCGCTCGCCGCACGAGAGCAGACAAACCGATCGGTCTACGAGACAATGAGGCATGGCGTCGCCCGGCGTCGTCGACACGCGCCAGATTCCGCACCCTCCGCACCGGATACCGGTGCTGGGCGACCTGCTGAGCGTGGACCCGGCCAGCCCGACCCAGACCATGGCGCGGCACGCCCGCACCCTGGGGCCGATCTTCGAGACGAAATTCTTCGGCAACCGCATGGTCGTGGTGTCCGGGCCGGACCTGTACGCGGAGCTCGGCGACGAGAAACGCTTCGGCAAACACGTCGGATTCGGCATCGCCGCCGCCCGCGAATTCCTCGACGACGCGCTGTTCAGCGCCTACACCGACGAGCCGAACTGGTCGCGGGCGCACAACATCCTGATGCCGGCCTTCACCCTGCCCGCGATGAAGAACTACCACGACACGATCCTCGACACCGTCCGCGAGCTGCTGGCGCACTGGGACCGCCGGCTGCAGTCAGGACCGGTGGACGTGCACATCGACACCAGCAAGCTGACGCTCGAGACCATCGCCAGGATCGGCTTCGGCTACCACTTCGACCCGTTCACCCGCGGCGAGCCCGATCCGTACGCGGCCGCCGTGATGCGGACCTTCGCCTACGTCGGGCGCAGCGCCTACCGGATCCCGGTGGACTGGCTCGAGCGCCTCGTCCACCACCGCGCCAACGCCCAGATGGACGCCGACGTCGCCTACATCCGCCGGGTCGTCGACGAGGTGATCGCGGCCCGCCGGGCCTCGCCCGAGGCCGCGCCCGACGACCTGCTGGCGCTGATGCTCACCACCGCCGACCCCGCGACCGGCGAGCACCTCGACGACGCGAACGTACGCAACCAGGTGATCACCTTCCTCAACGCCGGGCACGAGACCACCTCCGGCACCCTGTCGTTCGCGCTGTACATGCTCGCGACCCATCCCGAGATCGCGGCGCAGGCGCGCGCCGAGCTGCACACGTTGTGGCCTGCCGGCGCCGACCCGGACCCGGCGTTCGGCGAGATCCACCAGCTGCGGTTCCTGCGCCGCGTCGTGGACGAGACGCTGCGGCTGTGGCCCATCGCCCCCGGGTACTTCCGGGAGCCGCGGCGCGACACCCTGCTCGGCGGACGCTATCCCTTGGCCGCGGGACAGGCGGTGCTGGCGTTGACCCTGAAGGTGCACCGCGACCCCGTCTGGGGCGCGGACGCGGAGTCCTTCGACCCGGACCGGTTCCGGCCTGAGCGCGCCCGGACCCGGCCGCCGGGCCTCTACAAGCCGTTCGGCACCGGCGTCCGGTCCTGCATCGGCCGCCAGTTGGCGTTGCACGAGACGGTGCTGGCGCTCGCACTGATCCTGCACCGCTACGACCTGGTGCCCGAGCCCGGGTACACGCTCGAGGTGGCCGAGGAGTTCACCCTCAAACCCGCGAACCTGCGGCTCGGACTGGTTCGCCGCTGACGCTCGGCCGTGTCGCCTTGACCCTGCCCGCATCCCCAGTAGCCTCGGACGGCGGGCGTAATTCATACGCCAGCTGAAAGTTTTGTGACAGTCAGGGAGAGCCAGTGGACGTCGTTGCCATCGTTTGCACGATCGTCCTTGCGATCGGTGCCCTCGGCGCGGCGATCCCCAAGGTCCGGCTGCGCGGTACCGCCTGGACCGCACTGCGCGATCGCGGTCTGACCGCCAACCAGGTCCGCGCGATCGGGGCCGCAGAGATCACCGGTTCGGTGGGCGTGCTGGTCGGGCTGTTCTGGTGGCCGCTCGGCGTCGTCGCGGCGGTGGGACTGCTGCTGCTGATGCTCGGCGCGACCGCCTTTCACGTCAAGTACGGCGACTTCGGCAACCCCGACATGCGCGGTCCCGCCGTGTACCCGGCCGGCCTCGCGGTCCTCGCGGTGGTCGTGATCGTCGCGCTGCTCCTCGCGAACTAGGGCACGCCCCTCACCCGCTTGCGCCGCCCGCCCAAAGGGGGATGCTGAGAGTAGGACTCCAACAACGTCGGACGAGGCCCCACAAGGGCCTCCCGACGTAGGCACCAGGAGGTCGACAATGACCGACAAGATCGCCTACCCGGTCCAGCTCGTCCAACCCGACGGACGACGCGTGCACCGGGCCGCCTACTCCGAGCTCGTCGCCGACGTCGGCACCGCGGAACTGCGCGCACTGTACGAGGACATGGTGGTGGTCCGGCGCGTAGACGGCGAGGCGACGGCGCTGCAACGCCAGGGCCAGCTCGGCATCTGGGTGCCGAGCCTGGGGCAGGAGGCCGCGCAGGTCGGCTCGGCCCACGCGATGGCGCCCGACGACTACGTCTTCACCAGCTACCGCGAGCACGGCGTCGCCTACTGCCGCGGCGTCGAGCCGGCCCAGTGGCCGCGGCTCTGGCGCGGCGTCGCGCTGTCCTGCTGGAACCCCGACGAGCTGGGCCTGACCAACCCGGCGATCATCGTCGGCGCCCAGGGCCTGCACGCCACCGGCTACGCGATGGGCGCGCACTTCGACGGCGCCGAGATCGCGACCTTCGCCTACTTCGGCGACGGCGCCACCAGCCAGGGTGACCTGTCCGAGGCGCTCGGCTTCGCCGCCACGTTCAACGCCGGCGTGGTGTTCTTCTGCCAGAACAACCACTGGGCGATCAGCGAACCGGTGACGCTGCAGAGCCCGTTCCCGTTGGCACAACGCGCATCCGGCTTCGGCATCCCCGGGATCCGGGTGGACGGCAACGACGCGCTGGCCGTCCTGGCCGTCACCCGCAGCGCCGCCCGCCGGGCCCGCGAGGGCAGCGGCCCGACGTTCGTCGAGGCCGTCACCTACCGGATGGGCCCGCACACCACGTCCGACGACCCGACGCGGTACCGGACCGGCGCGGAGCTGGAGGTCTGGCGGGCGCGTGACCCGATCGACCGGCTGCACCGGCTGCTCGAACGCGAGGAGGGCCTCGATGCCGAGTTCCTGGCCGCGGTGAATGCGAAGGCCGAGGACACCGCGGCCGCGTTCCGGGCGGCGACGGTGACCCTGCCCGATCCCGACCCGATGCAGCTCTTCGAGCACGTCTACACCCAGGACCACCCGCTGATCGACGAGGAACGCGAACAGTTCGCCCGCTACCTCGGCACCCTGTCCGTTCCCGAAACACTGTCGGAGGCCCGGTCATGACCACGATGACGCTCGGCGGCGCCCTGAACGCCGGGCTGCGGCGGGCGCTCGAACAGGACCCGAAGGTGGTGCTGATGGGCGAGGACATCGGCCAACTCGGCGGCGTCTTCCGGATCACCGACACCCTCCAGAAGGACTTCGGCGGCAACCGGGTCATCGACACCCCGCTGGCCGAGTCCGGGATCGTGGGCACCGCATTCGGGATGGCGCTGCGCGGCTACCGCCCGGTCTGCGAGATCCAGTTCGACGGGTTCGTCTACCCCGCCTTCGACCAGATCGTCTCGCAGGTCGCGAAGATCCACTACCGCACCCAGGGCCGGGTGCGGGCACCGCTGACCATCCGGGTGCCCTACGGCGGCGGAATCGGTGCGGTCGAACATCACTCGGAGTCGCCGGAGGCCTACTTCGCGCACACCGCGGGGCTGCGACTGGTCAGTCCCTCCAACCCGAACGACGCCTACTGGATGATCCAGCAGGCCATCGCCTCCGACGACCCGGTGCTCTTCTTCGAGCCCAAGCGCCGGTACTGGGACCGCGGCGAGGTGGACACCGACGCGCAGCCCGAACTCGACCTGCACCGGGCCCGAGTCGCGGCGCCGGGCACCGACGCCACCGTGGTGGCATACGGGTCGGTGGTGCCGACCGCGCTGGCCGCGGCGAAAGTGGCCGAGCAGGAGGGTCATTCGATCGAGGTCATCGACCTGCGTTCGCTCTCCCCCGTCGACTTCGACGCCGTCGAGGCGTCGGTCCGCAAGACGGGCCGATTGGTGGTCGCACACGAGGCGCCGGTGTTCCTCGGCCTCGGCGCGGAGATCGCCGCCCGGATCTCGGAACGTTGCTTCTACCAGCTCGAGGCGCCGGTGCTGCGGGTCGGCGGGTTCGCCACCCCGTACCCACCGGCGAAGCTCGAGAAGTACTTCCTGCCCGACCCGGACCGCATCCTCGACGCGGTCGACAAGACGCTCGCCGCCTGAGGGGTCCGCCGTGGCCGACCGCAGCCCGCAGCCCCTGCACGAGTTCCGACTGCCCGACCTCGGCGAGGGCCTGACCGAGGCGGAGCTCGTCTCCTGGTCCGTCGCGGTGGGCGACACCGTCGCGCTCAACCAGGTGATCGTGCAGGTGGAGACGGCCAAGGCGGTGGTGGAGCTGCCGTCCCCGTACGCCGGCACCGTCCTGGCGCTGCTCGCCGAGCCCGGCGCCACCGTCGCGGTGGGGGCGCCGCTGATCCGCATCGGCGAGCCGGGCGCGGGTCCTGCGGAGGGTTCCGAGCCTGGCCCGGAGGCGTCCGGATCCGGGTCGGTGCTGGTCGGGTACGGTCCCACCGCGGCCGCGCCCAGCCGGCGCCGGACCCCGGGTGCCGCCGCTCCCCCCACCCCCGGTAGCGCTGCGTCCACGCCGGTCCGGCCCGACGCCAAGCCGTCGGCGCGCAAGCTCGCCCGCGAACTCGGCGTCGACCTGAGCGAGGTGCCCGGCTCCGGGGCGGGGGGCGCGATCACCACCGGCGACGTCCGGGCCTGCCATGATGCCGCCGAGCCGAGCGCACCCCAGCCCGACGCGACCGCCGCGCGCGAGACCCGCACGCCGATCCGCGGCGTCCGCAAGCAGACCGCCGACGCCGTTGTGCGCAGCGCATTCACCGCCCCGCACGTCACCGAGTTCCTCACCGTCGACGTCACCGCCTCGATGGACCTGCTCGCCACGCTCCGCGCCACGCCCGCCTACACCGGGCTCAAGCTCACCCCGCTGGCGCTGGTGGCGAGGGTCCTGGTGGCGATGCTGCGCGCGCACCCGGCCCTGAACTCGAGCTGGGACGAGGAGCGTCAGGAGATCGTCACCCGGCACTACGTGAACCTCGGCATTGCCGCCGCCACCCCGCGCGGCCTGCTCGTCCCGACGATCCGGGATGCGCACCTGATGGGCCTGCTGGAGCTGACCCGGGCGATCGACGACTTGGCCGAGACCGCCCGGGCGGGCCGGGCCACCCCGACGGACCTGTCCGGCGCCACCGTCTCGATCACCAATGTCGGGGTCTTCGGGGTGGACGCCGGCACCCCGATCCTCGGCCCCGGGCAGGCCGCGATCCTGTGCCTCGGCGCGATTCGGCCACGCCCGTGGGTCGTCGAGGACCGTGTCGTCGTCCGCCAGGTTGTCACCCTGGGTCTCTCGTTCGACCATCGGCTGGTCGACGGCGAACAGGGCTCGCGCTTCCTCGCCGACGTCGGCGCGACGCTCACCGATCCGCTCACCCTGCTCTGACCAGGCAGCGTCAGACCAGCCCGGTCCCGTCGCCGGAGGCCTTCGCCGGGGGCTCCGGCATCCGCATCATTCGGTACGAGTTGAACAGCCCGACGAGACCGGCGAGGAGCGGAACGAGCAGCGCGATCTGCAGGGCGAGCGGTCGCGCGTCGGTGTTGATGCGGATGATCTCGTCCTGAGTCTCCGGCGGTTGGCCGACGAGCAGTTGTTCGAGCTGGGTGTTGCTCATGACTTCGGCGTCGTCCTCGAGCACCTGCGCCACCCGCTGCTGATCGGCCGGCGGGAGCACGGTGCTCGATTCCGTCATGGCGGTGAACGTGAAGGACAGGGTTGCCAGCATGACTGCGCCGGCGAACGCCAGGCCGAACGAGAGCCCGAAGGACCCCGCCGCCGAATTCACGCCGGCGGCTTCGCTGATCCGTTCCTCCTCTATCGGGGCGAGGGTGTAGTTGTTGAGTTGAGAGACCAACAGCCCCAACCCCGATCCCGCGATCACCAGGGGGATCACGAGGCCCCAGCCGAACTCCTCCCTCGGCACGATCGGGATCAGCGCCGCGATCCCGATCGTGAGAAGCACGAATCCCCACCGGATGATGCTGCTGGGACGCCGATCGCCGGCCCTCTTCCCCGCGAGCAGCGCCACTGCGAACATGCTGAGCGAGAGCGGGGCGAGAGACAGGCCCGCCTGCATCGCGTTGTACTCGAGCACCATCTGCAGGTAGATCGGCAGCGCAATCATCGTGCCGCCCAGGGCAATCTGCTGGAGCATCTGTCCCGTGATCCCCAGCCTGAAGACCTTGGAGCGGAACAGGTCCGGGTCCAGCAGCGCCGGCCGCCCTGCTCGCTTGCGCCGGACGAGCCAGTAGGCCAGCCCGGCCAGCGCAGTCGCACCCATCGCCAGGAGCGCACCGACGGCCTCGCCGCCCTCCTGCCACACCAGGATTCCCAGCACGATGCCGCCCATGCCCAGAACGGAGAGCGCCGCGCCGACCGCGTCCACGCCCCGAGGCCCCGTGTACGACACATCGCGGACGAGTCCGATGCCCGACAGCACGACCGCGATGATGACGACCTCGAGCACGAAGCCGAGGCGCCACGACAGATAAGTGGTGATGAAGCCTCCGAGCAGCGGTCCGACGGCAGCGGCAATCGCGGCCGCCGCCCCGACGAGCGCATAGACCTTCTTCTGAGCGCCGCCCTCGAAGTTGCCGTGGATGAGGGACTGCATGGCGGGAAGCAGGAGCGACGCGCCGATTCCTCCGAGCACGGCCCAGAAGACGATGACCACGGTCAGGCTCTGCGCGAGCGCCATTGCCGATGCCCCGACCGCGTAGCCGAGTAGACCCAGCACGTACGCCCGCTTGCGTCCGACGAGGTCGCCGACCTTGCCGCCGATCAGGATGAACGCGGCGGACACCAGCGCCTCGAGAGCGATCGCCGCCTGAACGCCGCTGACCGTCGTGTCGAGGTCCCGCACCACCGACGAGATCGACACGTTCATGAGCGATGTGTCGACGACGAGCACGAACATCGCCATCGCCAGCAGCACGGCGAGCAGCAGTCGGGGGCCCGTCGCCCGCTCGGACTCACCGGCGGCCAGCCGGCCCGTCATCGGACCGCCGCCGTCCGGCGGCTCAGGGGTTCGGCGCAGAAACACGAGGCCCACAGCATCACGGCCACCTCCCGGGGCACCCACCCGTTTCGGCCACTCAGCCTGTCGGGCAACCGAGGTAGGCCGTTCTTACGTCACTAGAAACGAGTGTGTCACGCGTAGTTCTCACGGGCTACGGTTGTCACACACTTCGCCGATGTCAGGAGCAGTCGTGCCCAAGCTGGAGATCAAGAGAATGTCCGAGCTCTCCCGGAAGGAAGTGTCCGACCGGCTCATCGCGCTCGGGCGCGCCCTCGCGGGCGACTCCGAGGTCGAGCTTGGCTCGGACGGCGACTCGATCACGATCCTCGTCGCCGACCAGGTCCAGTGGGAACTCGAGATCGAGGTCGAAGGCGACAAGACCGAGATCGAGATCGAGATCAGCTGGCGCGACGGTCCGTCCGACGAATCGGAAGCCGCGGTTCCGGTCAAGCCCGTGCGGCGCGCGCGACCGCGCAAGAGCACCGCCAAGTGACGGGGCCGGTGCCCGTGTGGGCTCCTGTCGGCACCGACTCGCCGGCGGCACAAAGGTAGAAAGGACGGGTGCGACTGACAAGCCCGACGATCACCGGCCCCGTCCGGCTCCGCCGGGCCCGCGCCGCGATCTTCGGCATCTTCGCCGTCAACGGCTTCCTGCTCGCCGCGTGGGTGGTGCACATTCCGTCGATCTCCGACCGCACCGGCATCAGCCACGCCACCCTCGGCTGGCTGCTTCTGGTCCTGGCGGGCGGCGCGCTGATCGGCATGCAGATCGCGGGCCCGCTGGCGGACCGTTGGGGCAGCAGGCGACTGACTGTGTCGGCCGGGCTGCTGATCTCCGCCGCGATGATCGGGCCGGCACTGGCCACCGACACCGCCGGGCTGGCGGTGGCGCTGGCCGTGTTCGGCTTCGGCAACGGCGCGCTGGACGTGTCGATGAACTCACAGGCCGTGCACGCCGAGCGCGCGTACGGACGGCCGATCATGTCGGCGTTCCACGCGTGCTTCTCGGTCGGCGGGGTGGTCGGCTCGCTGCTCGGCGCGGCGACGCTCGCCGCGGGCTGGACGCCGCTGACGTCGCTGACCGGTGCGTCGGTGATCGGCCTCGTCACCGTCGGGGCGTGCGGACCGTTGCTGTTGCAGCACGTCGTGCACGAGCACGAGTCCGACCGTCCTGTTGCCGCGGCCAGGCCGAACTCCCGCAAGGTTCTCACCCTCGGCGCGGTCGCGTTCGCACTGTTCCTCGCGGAGGGCGCGGCCAACGACTGGAGCACCCTACAGGTCAAGGAGCACCTGGGCGCTTCCGAGTCGACCGCGGCGTTGGCGTTCGGGGCGTTCGCGGTGATGATGACCGTCGGTCGCTTCACCGCGGACCGGGTCAGCGCGGCGTTCGGCGCGTTCGCGGTGGTCCGCTACGGCACCCTGATCGCGGCCGCCGGCCTGGCGGTGATCATCGGGTCCGGCTGGTTGTGGCTGACGCTCTGCGGCTGGGCGCTGTTCGGGCTCGGCCTGTCCGGCTGCATCCCGCAGATCTTCACCGCGGCCGGAAACCTGAGCGAGGGCGCGGCGGGCGTGAACATGTCGCGGGTGGTGGGGATGGGTTACGTCGGCCTGCTCGCCGGACCGGCGCTGCTCGGCTGGCTGACCACGCTGATGCCGCTGACCGCGACCCTGCTGGTGCCGCTCGGGCTCCTACTGGTCGCGTCCCGCTACGCCGGGGTGGTCGGTCGCGCCCCCGCACCCAGCACGTCCAGCCACTCTGCCTGAGCGCCCATCTGTCCGAGGGCTCATCTGGCCGAGTGCTCCGGCGACTTCGGGCATTTCGACCACCACGTCGCCGAGCTGCTTGTACGTTCGGGCCGCGCACCGACATTTCACCGAGCAAGGGAGCCACCGCATGGCCAGCCTCGACGACTTCGATCCCGTCGCCATGGTGATCGCGATGATCACCACCGCCCTCATCCCGACCGGCAGCGTGATCACCTAGACGCCGTCACAGGCCCACGAAACGACCGCAGGCGTCCTTCCCCGATCGATTCGGGGAAGGACGCCTGCGTCAGAGAGCGAGTC
>NZ_BCXG01000023.1 GCF_001894985.1 Rhodococcus tukisamuensis NBRC 100609
CGAGGGCTACATCAGTCGACCGGGTACCGGATAGCTGCGGGGTGAATCGGTCTCGAGCACGCCCTTGCGAGCCGCCTCCTCGATCGAGTCCCGCAACGACGGGCAGGTCCGAACCCAGTTGCTGTGCACGCCTTCCGCGGCCTGCCGAGCGAAGTCCGGACAGGACTTCTCCGCGTCCGTCAGCCACTGGACACTGGTGTGGGTCGGGCTGTACTTCTCCACCAGCACCCGGTTACCGCAACTGGTGCAGCTCAGTTCCTGCATGTCGTTTCCTCGTATCCCTAGTCGTCCGCAGACTTTTCGGACGCGGCGCAATGCCGGGCCCCGACGTAGCCGAACACCATCGCGGGGCCGATGGTGGCGCCGGCGCCCGCGTAGTCGTTGCCCATCACGGCGGCGGAGGTGTTGCCGGTCGCGTAGAGCCCGCCGATCACCGACCCGTCCGCGCGCAGCACCTGAGCGTGCTCGTTGTAGACCAGTCCGCCCTTGGTACCCAGGTCGCCCGCCTGCATCCGGACCGCGTAGTAGGGCGCCTGGTCGAGCACGTCCATCGCCGGGGCCGGCAGGGTCGGGTCGCCGTAGTAGTTGTCGTACGCGCTCTCGCCGCGACCGAAGTCCTCGTCCTTGCCGCCCAGCGCAAAACCGTTGAACCGCTGGACAGTCTCGGCCAGCTGCGCCGACGGCAGGCCGATCGCCGAGGCGAGTTCGGCGAGGGTGTCGGCCTGGTGCATCAGCCCCGTCGCGAACCACGACTTCGGGAACTTCTGGCCGGGCATGACGCCGCCGAACTGGTAGCGGTTCTTGGCCTTGCCGTCGAAGATGAACCAGATCGGCTCGTGCCGCCCGGCGATCTGCTCGTGCACGAACGTCACGTACGGCGCGGCCTCGTTGGTGAACCGGCGGCCCGACTGGTCGACGATGATCGACCGCGGTATGGACCGCTCCGAGACCAGCACGTGCATGATGCCGTCGGGCCGCTGGAACGACGGCATCCACCAGGCGTCGTCCATCAGATCCAGTGCGGCACCGACCTGTTCGCCCGCGACGATGCCGTCACCGGTGTTGTCCACCGAGCCCGCGCTGTAGTTCTCCTTGCCGCCCTCGCGCAGGTACTGCTTGCGCATCTGCTCGCCCTGCTCGAACCCGCCGCTGGCCAGCAGCACGCCCTTGCGGGTACGGATCCGGACTTCGGCGCCGCCGCGCTCGGCCACCACGCCGACCACCGCGCCGGAGTCGTCGGTGACCAGGGACTGCATCGGGGTGCCCAGCCACAGCGGGACGCCGGCCTCCTTGACCGCCAGCCGCAGCCGGCCGATCAGCGCCTGCCCGAGGGTCTCCATGTGCCGACGCAGGATCAGGCTCTTGACCGCGCGCCAGCCGGTACCGAGCGCCGCACGCCGGCCGGCCCAGGTGCGCATCACCATGTTGAGCTTCGCGAACTCCTTGGAGGTGATGTACAGCCCCGCCGGTGTCGCCAGCGCACCCGGACGCAGCAGCTTCTCGTCCTCGCCGAGCTCCTTGAGGTCGAACGGCAGCGGCTCGATCGTGCGGCCGGCGGCGCGGCCGCCGGGCTGCTCCGGGTGGTAGTCCGAGTACCCGGTGCACCACTGGAACCGCAGGTGCCTGCTGGTGTTCTCGAGAAACTCCATGGTCTGCGGGCCGTTGTCGATGAACGCGTCGAGGTTCGCCGAGGGCACGGTGTCGCAGACCACGGCGTCGAGGTACCGGCGCACGTCCTCGCGGGAGTCGGCCAGCCCCTCCCGGGTGAGCGTCGGGTTGTTCGGGATCCAGATGTTGCCGCCGGACAGGGCGGTGGTGCCGCCGTAGACGGTGGCCTTCTCGATGATCAACGTGTCGAGTCCGCGATCGGCGCCGGCCAGGGCGCCGGTGAGACCGCCACAACCGCTGCCGACGACGAGGAAGTCGACCTCGTGGTCCCAGTTCTGTTCGCTTGCAGTCATGTTCGTTCTCTCCCGGGTCAGACGATCGTCATGTCGTCCGGCGACCAGATCGCGCGCATGCTTGTGATGCGGGCCTGGTCGTCGAACGTCATGACGTCGATCGGTTCGATCGTGATGGTCTGCTCCCCGGCGACGGTGACCACCCGGAAGTGGAACGCCGCGGTGTTGCCCGAGACCCGGACGGTGAGCAGCTCGGTGGTGTTCTGCACCGCGTCGAGCGCGGCGTAGAACTTCTCGATGGCCTCGCGGCCGACCTTGGGCTCGGTGCCCACGGGGTCCTCGAGCGTCGCGTCGTCCGCGTACAGGGCGGCGACATCGGCGGAGGTGCCGCCGCCCACCGCATCGAGGTACTTCGACACAGTGGCGCGAATGTCGTCTGCTGAGGCCATGATCTCTCCCGGGCTGTGTGGCTGTGATGAACTGTGACGGTAGACACGCAGGCCCCTGCGCGGTGCCCCCGCTTCCCGCCCAGCGGGAGCAATCCGAGGGGGTGCCGCGGATCTCCGAACTCGGGTACCTTCCAGATTCATGGAGGTCGGCGAGCTCACAACGGGCTCCGTGTGGACGGTGCTGGTGCAGGCCGCACGACGGCATGCCGACCGCGAGGCCGTCGTGGACGGACGAGAGCGGCTGACCTACGAGGGCCTCACGGCGGCCGCATTCCAGGTCGGCACGGCAATGACCGCCGCGGGCGTCCGGCGCGGCGACCGGGTGGCGCTGTGGGCGCCGAACTCCGTCCGCTGGGGCGTCGTCGCGCTGGGTGCGCACTCGATCGGCGCGGTGGTGGTGCCGATCAACACCCGGGCCCGCGGCGGCGAGGCCGCCCGACTGCTCCGCCGCACCGACGCCCGGCTGCTGTTCGTCGCGGACGACTTCCTCGGCACCGGGTACTCGGCGATGCTCCGGGCGGCGGCCGGCGGCACCGGCACCGACGGCCCGGTGCGCGACCTCCCCGGGCTGCGCCAGATCGTCGACTTCTTCAACGAACCCGACGCCCACCTGACCAGTTGGGCGCAGTTCCTCGCGGCAGCCGCGGCGCCGCGGCGGGTGGACCTGAGGCCCGGCGTCGGCGGTACACCCGGCCCTGACGACATCGCCTACGTCATGTCCACCTCCGGGTCCACCGGGGACGCCAAGGGCGTGGTGGTGCGGCACGGGCAGTTGCTGCGGGTCTACCACGACCTCGCGCGGCGCCTCGGCATCGGCAGCGGCGACCGGATCCTCGGTGTCACCCCGCTCTCGCACTCGATGGGCCTGAACGCGGGACTGCTGGCCACGCTGCTCTCCGGCGGCTGCTACGTCGCGGTTGACGTCTTCGACCCGGCGACCACGCTGAACCGGATCGGCCAGGAGTCGATCACCGTGCTCTCCGGGCCGCCGACCCTGTTCACCGACCTGATGGGCGCGCTACGGAGCGGCGGCGCCGGCGCCTACCGGCCGCCGCGGCTCGCGGTCACCGGTGCCACCACGGTCACCGCGGCACTGCTGGACCGGATCCGCGACGTGCTCGGGATCGAGCTGATCGTGACGGGCTACGGGTTGACGGAGACCACCGGCACCGTCACCGCGCGGTACCCGTCGAGCGACACCAGCGCCGCCGCGCTCGGCGCGCCGCCGCTGCCCGGCGTCGAGCTGCGGGTGGTCGACGCCAGCGGCCGGCCCGTGGACACGGGCACGGCGGGGGAGGTGCTGGTGCGCGGGTTCAACGTGACCAGCGGCTACTACGAGGACCCGGCCGCCACCGCGGCGGCGATCGACCCCGACGGCTGGCTGCACACCGGCGACGTCGGGGTGCTGGGCGCGACGGGGGAGCTGCGGATCGTCGACCGCCTGGGCGACACCTTCATCGTCGGCGGCTTCAACGTCTACCCCTCGGAGGTCGAGCAGGTGCTGAGCCGGGCGCCCGCGGTCGCGGAGGTCGCGGTGGTGGGGGTGCCGGACGAACGGCTGGGCGAACGCGGCGTCGCCTACGTGGTGCCGGTGCCCGGGCAGACCGTGTCCGTACGGGACCTGCTGGACCGCTGCCGGGCCGAGCTGGCCGGCTACAAGGTGCCCGCGGCGGTGATCACGCTGGCGGAGCTGCCGCGGCTGGCGTCGGGCAAGCCGTCGCGCCGGGCGCTGCGGGAACTGGCGGGCAGACGCGCCCGCTGACGCCTACTTGGTGCGCGGAAACCGTGCCCGGTACGCCATCACGTCGGCGAGCCGGAAGCGCCGGTGGGTCCCGCGGAGTTCGATCGGCAGTTCCTTCGCGTCGGCGAGCCGCCGCACGTAGGTGTCGGAGACGCCGAGGACCTCGGCGGCCTGCGAGGTGGTGAGCAGGTCGGCGACCGGGCCGAGGCCGACGCCCTCGCCGGCACCCAGGTGCGTCAGCAGCTGCAGGACGGCGTCGCGCACGGGGGCGGGGACCGGGACGGCGACGCCGTCGACGACCACCTCCGACTCCGCGGGCGCCGCGTCGGGCAGTGCCTCGAGGGCCGCCCGGATCCGGGCCGCAGCGGCGGCATCGAGCGCGGGCACGATGTGGTCGATGCTCATTCGAACGTCCCTGTCGTCAGTGGTGGAGACCGGAAGGCGGGACGACCGGCGGCCGCCCCGCCTGACACGATCTCACGCAGGCACGATCCGGCGGATCAGACCGCGAAGCCGCCGAAACCGCCCTTGAAGAACAACAGGGGGCTGCCGTCGGCGTCCGCGGTGAGGCTGGTGATCCGCGCCAGCACGATGGTGTGGTCACCCGCGTCGTGCTCGAGCTCGACGGTCGCCTCGATCCGGGCCAGCGCGCCGGCCAGCGCCGGGGCGCCGTTGCCGGCGTGGGACCAGTCGACCTGGGCGAACTTGTCGCCGCCGCTGACCGCGAAGGTCGAGCACACGTCCTTCTGGTCGGCGGCGAGGATGTTGATGCACAGCTCGCCGGCCTCGCGCAGCAGCGGCCAGCTGGTCGACGTCTTGGCGGGGCAGAACGAGATGTACGGCGGCTCCAGGGACACCGACACCACCGACTGGCAGGCGAAGCCGAGCGGCCGGTCGCCGTCGTGGGCCGCGATGACCGCGACGCCCGTGCAGAAGTGCCCCATCACCTTCTTCAGAGTGGCGGCATCGGGGGCCGAAAGGGCGGTCTCGTCGACGACGGTGATCTCTGCGCTCATGGGTGTCTCCTCCTGACAGAATGTGCACGACCAGAATCGGGTGCAGCGGCGCAACGCACCATCCGGTGTCCCGGTCAGTGGTCTCACGACCTGCTGCGACGCGAATACCGATTGATAGCATTGGCCGGTGTCAGCGACCGAATCGGCCCCCGAGTCGGATCTACCCAACCTCCCCGCGACGAGCTGGGCCGTACTCGGCATGCTCGCGTTCGACGAGGAACTCTCCGGCTACGACCTGAAGAAGTGGGCCGACTGGTCCATCAAGTTCTTCTACTGGAGCCCGTCCTTCAGCCAGGTGTACACCGAGCTGAAGAAGCTCGAGACGCACGGGTTCGTCACCTCCCGGGTCCAGCACGACAACGGCGTGCGCGGTCGGCGGCTGTACAAGATCACCGAGTCGGGCACCGAGGCGGTGCGCCGGTGGTCCAACGAGGCACCGATCGACCCGCCGATCCTCAAACACGGTGTGATGCTCCGCATCTGGCTCGGTCACCTCAACGAACCGGCCCGGCTCAAGGAAATCCTGCGCGAGCACATCGAGTACGTGAAGAAGATGGAACGCCGCGCGGCCGCCGACGCCCTGGGCGCGGACAAGGAACCCGCGTGGGCGTACTCGCAGATCGTGCTGCGGTGGTCGGAGCGCTACTACGCCGCGGAACGGGAGCTGGCCGAGCAGCTGATCGCCGACATCGACAAGGCCGACGCCGTCCTCGCCCAGGTGAAGGACGGGGACGACGCCGGCTTCCCGAAGCCGACCCCCGGCGTCTGGCGGCAGGTCGCCCAGGAGACCGAGGACGAGAACCCCGACCTGGACTGACGGCGACCGGCCGACCGGACCGCCGTCAGCGTTCGGCGCCGCCGAGCAGCTCGGACAGGTCCGCCCACAGCTGCTTCTGCGCGCGCCGGGCGATGGTGAGCGCCCCGATCGTGGCGAACCCGTGGATGGCCCCGTCGTAGCGCCGATGGGTCACCGGCACACCTTCCGCGGCAAGGGCTTCCGCATAGGCGTCGCCCTCCGAGCAGAGCGGGTCGAAGCCCGCGGTCAGCACCACGGCCGGCGCCAGACCGGCCAGCTGTGCCCGGATCGGCGAGGCGTACGGGTGCTCCCGGTCGGCCACCGGCACGTACTGGTCCCAGTACCACTGCATCGCCGCGCGGGTGTTGAAGTAACCCTCGCCGTAGGCCCGGTACGACTCGGTGTCGAAGTCCGCGGCGATCACCGGGTACAGCAGCGCCTGCGCCGCCAGCGCCGGGCCGCCGCGGTCACGGGTGAGCAGCGCGGTCACCGCGGCGAGGTTGCCGCCCGCGCTGTCCCCGGCCACCGCGATCCGGTCGGGATCGACGCCCAGCGCCGCGGCCCCGCGGTGCACCCAGCCGAGCACCGCGTAGACGTCCTCGGCCGCCGCGGGCCACGGGGACTCCGGCGCCAGCCGGTAGTCCACCGAGACCACCACCGCGCCGGTGCCGTTGGACATCGCACGGCAGAAGCCGTCGTGGGTGTCGAGGTCGCAGAACACGAACCCGCCACCGTGCGCGAACACCACCACCGGAAGCGCCACGTCGGAAGTGCTTGCGGGACGGTAGATCCGGACCGGGATCTCGCCGGCGGGCCCGGGCACGGCCGCCTCGACGAGACCGCCGACGGGCTCCGGTTCGGCGGGCAACTGGAGTCGCGCCCGGACGGTGGCCCGGGCCTGTGCCCCGGTCATGGTCTCGACCTTCGGGAATCCGGTGTTCAGCGCGCCGAGCAGCGCCGCCACCTCCGCATCGAGACTCATGCGTACTGCAGGTCCTGCGTCGGCGCGATCGCGGCGGGCCGGGTGCGGACGGCGGACGGGCCGCCGAGCAGCGGCCGGGACTGCTGCTGCAGGGTGGGCTGCACCCGCACCGGGCCGCCCTCGATGTTGCGCCAGATCCCCATCGCGGCCATCCGCACGGGGGCGGCGAGCCGGTGGTCGAGCCGCATCGCGGTGACGGGTCCGCAGATCGAAACCGCCGCGATGGCCTCGCCGATGTTGCCGATCGGCGCCGCCACACAGCTGAAGCCGGGCACCGACTCCTCCCGCTCGTAGGCGATGCCGTGGGCGCGCACCTTCTCGAGTTCGGTGCGCAGCTGGGCACCGGTGGAGATGGAGTACTTGGTCTTGCGGGCCAGCAGGTCGGCGTCCACCGCGGCCAGCTCGGCATCGGTGGCGAACCCGAGCAGCGCCTTGCCGACGGCGGTGCAGTGCGCGGGGTAGCGACCGCCGACCCGGGTCGGGATGGCCGCCGCCATCCGGCCGCCGATCTTCTCGAGGTAGACCACGTCGGACCCGTCGAGGATGGCCAGGTGCACCACCTGACCGGTCACCCGGTGCAGCTCGTGCAGGAAGGGCAGCGCCGCGCGGTGCATCCGGTCCTGGTGCACGGCCAGCGAACCCAACTCCACCAGCCGCATGCCCAGCTCGTAGTCACGGCCCTGACGACGCAGCCACCGCATCTGCACCAGGCGCTCGAGCATCCGGTGGGCGGAGGACCGCGGCAGCCCGGTGCGGCGGACGATCTGCGCGAGCGTCAGCCGGCCCGGACCGTCGAAGGCGTCCAGCACCAGCGAGACGCGATCAAGGACGGCGCTCGGGGTACTGGTCTCGACCTGTGTGGTCATGTGGGTCCTCCAGGTTCGCACGGTGATCGGCAGGGGGTCCGACCATGGTGTTTCGATTAGGAATATACCTATTGATACCACGGGAGGTGTCGGCTGTCACACCCCAATTTTCGGAACCGGACGAATCGCACACGCGAAAAGGCCCCGGGTCGAATGACTCGACCCGGGGCCCCTGACGGTGCTACCTGTGCGTTGTGACCTACATCGCCGCGAGCGGCTCGCTGCCGGACCAGTCGTGGCCCCAGTAGCTGTCCGCGGTGATCTCCTCCGCGGAGTAGTACTTCTCGTCGACCTTCATGCCCTCGGTGCCGAACTCGACGTCCCAGCCACCGGGGGCGCGGACGTAGAACGAGACCATCTTGTCGTTGGTGTGCCGGCCCAGCGTCGAGGACACCGAGAAGCCGTCCTTGACCACCCGGTCCAACGCCTGTCCGACCGCGTCCAGGGTGTCGACCTCGACCATCACGTGCACCAGGCCGGGCGCTCCGCCGTGGGGCGCGGGGCACAGCGCCAGGCTGTGGTGGCGCTCGTTGACGCCCATGAAGCGCACCCGCATCGGCCCGAACTCCGGCGGTGCCGGGATCCGGAACGCGCCGCGGGGCAGGAAGCCGAGCACGTCGGTATAGAAGTCGAAGGCGCCGTTCGGGTCCATCGTCGGGAGCACCACGTGGCCGAGACCCTGTGCGCCGGTGACGAACTTGGCGCCGAACGGGGTCACCACGGGGCTGTGGTCGAGCACGGCGCCGTGGAAGATCTCCAGCGTCGCGCCGGCCGGGTCCTGGAAGGTGACGACCTCCTCGACCCGGCGGGCGTCGGCCTCCTCGACCGAGAGCGGCTTGACCGCGATGCCCGCCCGCTCGACGGCCTCGGTGACCCGGACCAGGGCGGCATGGTCGCGGACCTCCCAGCCGATGGTGACGATCTCGTCGGACTCGCCCGGGACCACGACGATGCGGGCGGCCCGCTCGTCCATCCGCAGGTAGAGCGCGTCGGCGTCGGGGCCGGAGCCCTTGGCGAAGCCGAGCACGTCGAAGGCGAACGTGCGCCAGCGCTCCATGTCGTTGGTCTGGACCTTGATGTAGCCCAGTCCCTTGATGTCGGTCATTTCTGCTGCCCTTCTTGGTATTTGGAGTTCGATGCCGAGAGAGACGGTCAGATCATCGACTTGAGGTTGTCCGCGGGATCGATGCCGAGCGAGGTCAGCGCCGACGCGTGGTACACGGTGCTGGGCACGTGGATCGCGTGCGCCAGGCCGGCGTGCGCGTCGCGCCAGTACCGCTGCAGGGGCTTGTCCATGCGCAGCGCGTTGCCGCCGGAGCGCGCGAAGATCTGGTCGACGGCACCGACCGCGCGCCACGCGGCCCGCACCTGGGTGCGGCGACCGGCGGCCCGCTCCTCGAAGGTGACCTCGCGACCGGACTCGACGATGTCCCACATCCGGTCCACGTTGGCCAGCAGTTCCTGCCGCGCCGCGTTGATGTCCGCGGCCGCCTCGCCGATGGCGAAGAGCACGTACGGGTCGTCCTTGACGGCGGTGCCCTGCGCCCCGACGCGGTCGCGCTGGTAGTCCAGGTGCGCGGCCAGCGCGCCCTCCGCGATACCGACGACGGCGGAGGAGATCCCGAGCGGGAACATGTTGGACCACGGCATCTTGTACAGGGTCTCGGTCATGCCGGCGTTCTTCTGCGCCGTCCCGTTGATCACCTCGTCGCCGTCCATCACCCGGTAGGACGGGACGAAGGCGTCGCGCACGATGATGTCCTTGGAGCCGGTGCCCCGCAGGCCCACCACGTTCCAGGAGTCCTCGACGATCTCGTAGTCCTTGCGCGGCAGGATCATGTGCAGCATCCGCGGCGGCAGCGCCATGTTGCCGTCCTTGTCGCCTTCCATGGCGCCGAGGAAGATCCAGTCACAGTGGTCGGTGCCGGAGGAGAACTGCCAGCGACCGTTGAAGATGTAGCCGCCGTCGACCGGCTTGGCGATCCCGGTGGGCGCGTAGGGGGAGGCCATCCAGATGTCGTTGTCCGGGCCCCACACCTCCTCCTGCACCTTCGGGTCCGCGAACGCCAGCTGCCACGGGTGGACACCGACGATGCCGCACACCCAGCCGGTGGCCGGGTCCAGCGAGGCGGCCTTCATCACCGTCTCCGAGAACTCCCGCGGGTGGGCCTCGAATCCGCCGTACTTCTTGGGCTGCAACAGCTTCATCGGTCCGGCGGCCTTGAGCTTCTTGGCGGTCTCGTCAGGGAGCTGACCGAGACGCTCGGCCTCGGTGGCCTGGTCGCGGAGCTGGTCGGCGATGGCCGCGATGTTGTCGAGTGGCCTGTTGCTCATCTTCGGTGTCCTTGTCTTCTCTTGCGGTGTGTGGCTGGGGACGCGGTCTGCGTCAGGCGTCGGCGGACGCCGGCGCGCCCTTGGCGAGGTTCTCGGCGATCTCCTGGTCCCAGCTCTGCAGGGCCCGGGTGGTGTCGATCTCGAACTCGAACCGCGCGGTCATGTCCTCGGTGACGTCCTCGACGTCCACGTAGAACTGCTTGTACCAGCGGCGAAGCTGGTAGACGGGGCCGTCCTCCTCGGAGAGCAGCGGGTTGTCGATGGGCGACTTGTTCTTCCAGATCTCGATGTCCTGCTCGAAACCGATCTCCAGCCCGGTGATGAACTGCGACCCGATGCCGTTGTTCTCCTCCTCGGACAGGCCCGGGAGCTTGCGCACCATCGCGCCGTACTGCAGCAGGAAGGAGTTGTCGGAGACCGGGTAGTGGGAGTTGATCAGGATGGTCTCGATCGTCATCCCGTTCACCTCGTTGAGGATCCGGTCGATCATGTACGACGGGCCGTGGTACGACGCATCGGAACTCAGGTGCGAGTTCGGGTCGTCGTAGTTGGTGCCGTTGTCGATGTCCGCCCGCGGCTTGGAGATCATGAACTGGGTGGCGGTGTGGCCCTCGAAGACGTTCTTGAAGTAGGTCGGCATCGAGTAGTGCACGTAGAAGAAGTGCGCCATGTCCACGACGTTGTCGATGATCTCGCGGCAGTGCGAGCCCTCGATCAGCATGGAATTCCAGCTCCAGTCGGTCCACTCGTCGGTGCCGTAGCCCTCGATCTCGGGGATGGTCACCTCGTCGGTGGGCTTGCTGCCCTGCGGGTCGTGCCAGACGAACAGCTGACCGTTGCGCTCGAGGGTCGGCCAGGACCGGGTCTTCGCCAGCGGCGGCACCCGGCGCGCGTACGGGATGCCGCTGCACTTGCCGTTGCCGGCCCAGCGCCAGTCGTGGAACGGGCAGGCGATCGAGTCGCCCTTGACGGTGCCCTGGGCGAGGTTGCCGCCCATGTGCCGGCAGAACCCGTCGAGGACGTTGATCTTGCCGTCGGACTCGGACGCGAAGACCACCAGCGAGGTCCCGAATGCCTTGACCTCGTGAGGCTTTCCGTCCTGGAAGGACTTCAGCAGACCGAGGCAGTGCCAGCCACGGGCGAACCGGGTCGGGGCCGCCGCCGCCTCGATGACCCGGACCTGGTCGGCGTCGGACTTGGATTGCAGCGACATCGCTACCTCTTCTCTCACGCTCATGTCTGGCCTGTGATGCGTTTCATACTCCGCAGTCACGTCACGTGAGTTCAGTAGTGCTTCCCGCTGACCGGGAGCCTTTCGTCCCCGCCCAGCACGCCGGTCGTCCGCACCTCCCGATCAGCGGGAAGTCGTGTCCGGGGTGGCGCCCGGCGGACCTACGGTCGCCACAGAAGAAGTGATCGAGGAGGTTCGGCGATGTCAGTTTCGACCGCAGGCGAGGTTTACGCGCCCGAAGCCGCAGGCGAGCGCTACGTGCTGGACATCGAGCGGGGGCGGATCCGCGAGTTCGCGGACGCCACGCACGCCACCCATCGCGCCTACCGCGACGACGAGCGGCCGGTGGTGCCGCCGGTCTACCTGTGCTTCGAGGGAATCGCCGCCGGCGATGCCGTGGACAGCGCGGTGCCGGCCGAGCAGGACTGCCGGTTCTTCGGGCCGCCGCCGCGCGCGGGCGACCGGCTGACCGCGGTGACGCGGGGAGCGGGCGGCGACCGGGTGACCGAGTTCCGGGATCCGGAGGGCCGCCTGGTGGCTGACTCGTGGACGCACGGCCCGCACGGCGACGCCGACGCGATCGCGACCGGCCAGCTGGCGAACTACGCGACCGACTGGCTGGGCCCGGACCGAGTGCGACGCTTCCGCACCCGGTTCACCGGACCGGTGCCGGTCGGGGAGCCGCTGCACTGCACCGGCGAGGTGGTGGCCGAGTACGTGGCGGACGGTGAGCCGCGGGTGGATGTCGCGCTGACCGCGACCCGTAACGGCGGCGCGGTCGCGGCCCGCGCCTGGGCGACGTTCGCCGTCGCCGGCTGAGAGCGCCGCCGGACGCCGAGTGTGCACCTGGGCGCACACTCGACGATGGGGTCAGCGGGCGACCATGTCCTCCTGGCCCCAGTAGGCCTTCATGCTGGTGATCTTCGCGTCGTCGTCGAAGGTCATCACGTCGATGACGGAGATCTCGACGCTGTTCTCGCCCATCGTGGTGGTGAGCACGAAGTTGAACGCCGCCTCGTTGCCCGCGATCTTGACGATGCCCAGCTCACCGGTCTGCTCGAGCGGTTCGATGATGCCGTAGAACTCGCGCAGGGCGGCCTCGGTGGTGCGCGGCTCGGTGCCCACCGGGTCCTCGACGGTGGCGCCGGGCGCGTAGAGCGCGAGCACGTCGTCGACGGTGCCGCCGGCCACCGACTTCACGTAGCCCTCGATGGTGTTCAGAATGTCTTCGCGTGATGCCGCCATGCCGGTACCCCTTCGTTGTTAGAACTTGTTCTAGTATCGAGAGGGTACCGGCGATGTCGACGCGATTCCATGGAACCGGGCCGGGCGCCCGTCGCCGCGCCGTGACCGGTTCGGCCGGTTCGTCCGGTATCAAGCGACCAGTGCTCGCGACACGCTGGCCATGGCCGCGAAAATCGGCTCGGGACAGGAATTTCCGGTGCTACTGTGCCGCGCATGCCTATCCAGCACGGGGGTTTCTGGGTACGAATGTGCGTCGCCGCCCTAGCGGTGACAGTCGGGGTCGGGGGTGGCGCGTCGGTCGGTACGGCCTTCGCCCAATCCACCGGCAGTGCCGGCGGTGAGGGGTCGGTCGGCACCGGGTCGTTGACGGACGGCACCGCCTCGGACGGCTCACCCTTGAACGGGACGACGATGATCACCGGATCGCTGGGGACCGGGTCGGCGGCCGGGTCGCCGCTGGGGTCCGCGATCCCGAGCGTGGTCGGCTCGGTGATCCCGGGTCCGGACCTCGATCCCCCGCCGCCGCTCGAGACGCTGTACGCCAAGATGCTGCCCAAACCGGTCGGTGACCCGTTCTTCGACGAGTACCCGCCCGGCCTGCCCGGTATGACCAACGGCCAGGTCATCGAGACCCGCGATGTGACGACGGCCGCCCGGGCACTCCTGCGCGGGCCGGTCCGGGAGGTCCGCCAGATCAAGGTGAAGAGCACCGACTCGGCCGGCGCTCCGTCGTTCGCCACTGCGACTCTCGTCGTGCCCGCCACGCCCTGGCCCGGTCCGGGCCCGCGCCCGGTCCTGGTGAACAACGTGCCGATCAACGGCCTCGGCCGGTCCTGCACCCCGGGACACACCCTCGGGAACGGAATCACGCAGTCGGAGAACTTCTTCGACTTTCTCCGGCCCGACACCACGAAGGCCGAGGAACGCGGCTACGCGGTCCTCATCCCCGACCACGAGGGTCCCCGGATGGCGTACGCCGAACCCTTCGTTGCCGGGCACGCGATCCTCGACTCCATCCGCGGCGTGCGCACCGTGTTCCCGGCCGAGTTCGGCAGCAGCAAACTCGCCATGATGGGCTACTCCGGAGGCGCGATCGCGACGCACGGCGCGGTCAAGCTGATCGACACCTACGCCCCCGAGCTGGCCGGCGACATCGTCGGCGCAGCGATGGGCGGGGTACCGGCGGACTTCGAGATGCTCGGACGCACCATGAACGGCAACCTCGCCGGGGGACTGTTCCTCGCGGCGGTGTTCGGGATCGCGAGGGAGAACACCGAGATACTGCCGCTGATCAACAGTCTCGGACAGCAGATGGGCATCACGTCGATCAAGGACCAGTGCGCGAACACCCTCGCCCTCGCCGGCATCCCCGGGATACCCGCCGAGGCGCTCGCAAACATCCGGCGCGCGCTGGATTCACCTGTCGCACATGACATCTACACGAAGATGAAGATGGCGGATCGCAAGTCCGGAACCCCGCTGTACATCTACAGCGGCGGTCAGGAGTTCTGGGTCCCGGCGCTCGGCTCACGCAACCTCTACGACGAGCAGTGCGGCTACGGCGTGCGTGCGGTGTACCGGCAGGTACCCGGCGAACACCTCATCGCCGCACTGACCGGGAACCCCGGGGCATTCGACTGGGTCGACGCCCGGCTGCGCGGGGAAGCCGCACCCAACGAGTGCTGAAAACGCCCGTGGCCCCGGCGATCACACGATCGCCGGGGCCACGGGGACGTCGTCCTACTTGACGATGTTGACCATCTTGCCGGGCACCACGATCACCTTGCGGGGCTCGGCGCCCTCCAGGAACGCGACGATCTTCTCGTCGGCCAGCGCGGCCGCCTCGATCGTCTTCGGGTCCGCGTCCGCGGCGACGGTGATGCGGCTGCGCACCTTGCCGTTGACCTGGATCGGGTACTCGACCGAGTCCTCGACCAGCCACTTCTCGTCCGCGGCCGGGAAGGGACCGTGCGCGAGCGAGGTCTCGTGCCCGAGCCGCGACCACAGTTCCTCGGCCACGTGCGGCGCGACCGGGGCGAGCATGAGCACCAACGGCTCGACTGCCCCCCGCGGCGCCCCGTCCGGGTACGCCTTCGTCAGGTGGTTGGTGAGCTCGATCAGCTTCGCGACCGCCGTGTTGTCACGCAGCGCCGTGTAGTCGGCGTTCACGCCGTCGATCGCCTTGTTCAGCGCCCGCAGGGTGTCCTCGGTCGGCTCCGCGTCCGTGACCCGCACCGCGCCGGTCTCCTCGTCCACCACGGTGCGCCACGCCCGCTGCAGGAACCGCTGCGCGCCGACGACGTCCTTGGTCGCCCACGGCCGCGAGGTGTCCAGCGGACCCATCGACATCTCGTACACGCGCAGCGTGTCCGCGCCGTACTCCTCGCAGATCTCGTCGGGCGCCACGGCGTTCTTCAGGGACTTGCCCATCTTGCCGTACTCGCGGTTGACCTCCGCGCCCTCGTAGAAGAACTTCCCGCCGGACTCGACGACATCGGCGGCCGGCACGTACACGCCGCGGCTGTCGGTGTAGGCGTACGCCTGGATGTAGCCCTGGTTGAACAGCCGACGGTACGGCTCCGAGGAACTGACGTGTCCGAGGTCGAAGAGCACCTTGTGCCAGAACCGCGAGTACAGCAGGTGCAGCACCGCGTGCTCGACGCCGCCGACGTACAGGTCCAGTCCACCCGGGTCGTTGGGCCCGTGCAGCTCCGGCCGCGGTCCCATCCAGTACTGCTCGTTCTCCTTGGCGCAGAACGTGTCCTGGTTGGTGGGGTCGATGTAGCGCAGCTGGTACCAGGAGCTGCCCGCCCACTGCGGCATCACGTTGGTGTCGCGGTGGTAGTTCTGCATCCCGTCGCCGAGGTCGAGCTCGACGTTCACCCAGTCCGACGCCTTCGCCAGCGGCGGCGACGGCTCGGAGTTCGCGTCGTCGGAATCGAACGACACCGGCGCGTAGTCCTCGACCTCCGGAAGTTCCACCGGCAGAGCGGATTCCGGCAGCGCGTGCGCGAGACCCTGCTCGTCGTACACGACCGGGAACGGCTCGCCCCAGTACCGCTGCCGGGCGAACAGCCAGTCCCGCAGCTTGTACTGGATGGTGCCCACCCCGCGGCCGTCGGCCTCGAGGCGCGCGATGACGGCCTTCTTGGCCTCGTCCACCGACATTCCGTCGAGGAAGCCCGAGTTCACCAGCGGACCGTCGCCGGTGTAGGCGCCCTCGGTGATGTCGCCACCCGAGATGACCTCGAGGATCGGCAGCCCCAGTTCGGTGGCGAACTCCCAGTCGCGGTGGTCGTGGCCGGGCACCGCCATCACGGCGCCGGTACCGTAACCGGTGAGCACGTAGTCGGCGATGAATACCGGAACCTTGTGTCCGTTAACCGGATTGACGGCGTAGGAGCCGAGGAAGACACCGGTCTTCTCCTTGCTCTCCTGCCGTTCGAGGTCCGACTTCGCGGCGATCGCGGCACGGTACGCGGCGACGGCCGCGGTGGGCGTTGCGGCGCCGCCGGTCCAGCGCGGGTCCGTGCCGTCCGGGTAGACGTCGGCGACCAGCCGGTCGACCAGCTCGTGCTCGGGGGCGAGCGCGACGTAGGTCGCGCCGAACAACGTGTCCGCGCGAGTGGTGAACACCTCGATGTCGTAGTCCGGAGTCGCGGCACCGTGCTCGCGGTGGGCGGCGAACTTGACCCGCGCACCGTGGCTGCGGCCGATCCAGTTGCGCTGCATGGACTTGACCTTCTCCGGCCAGTCCAGGAACTCGAGGTCGTCCGTGAGCCGATCGGAGTACGCGGTAATCCGCATCATCCACTGCCGCAGGTGCTTGCGGAACACCGGGAAGTTGCCGCGCTCGGAGCGCCCGTCGGCCGTGACCTCCTCGTTGGCGAGCACGGTGCCCAGACCCGGGCACCAGTTGACCATCGAATCGGACTGGTAGACAAGGCGGTACGAGTCGATCTCGGCGTGCTTCTCGGCGTCCGACAGGTCCGACCACGCGCGCCCGTCGGCGGGGACGCGGGTGCCGGCGTCGAACTCGCCCTCCAGCTCGGCGACGGGCCGGGCCCGGTTCAGCTCGGTGTCGTACCAGGCGTTGTAGATCTGCAGGAAGATCCACTGCGTCCAGTGGTAGAAGTCCACGTCGGTGGTGGCGACGCTGCGGCGCTCGTCGTGGCCGAGACCGAGTCGGCGCAGCTGCCGCTTCATGTTCGCGATGTTCGCCTCGGTGGTGGTCCGCGGGTGGGTACCCGTCTGCACCGCGTACTGCTCGGCGGGCAGACCGAAGGCGTCGTAGCCGAGCGTGTGCAGCACGTTGTGGCCGTGCATCCGGTGGAACCGGGCGAAGACGTCGGTGGCGATGTAACCGAGGGGGTGCCCGACGTGCAGGCCCGCGCCCGACGGGTACGGGAACATGTCCTGGACGAACAGCTTGTCCGCCGGGAGGTCGCCGGCGAGGTCGCCGACCGGGTTCGGCGCGTTGAAGGTGCCGCGCTCGCGCCACAGCTCCTGCCACCGCTGCTCGACCCGGCCCGCGAGTTCCGCGGTGTATCGGTGCTGGGGGGTGGCGTCGTCCGCTGACTGCTGCACTGGGCTGCTCACGTGATTCGCTGTCTTCTCTGCGCTCGGCTTCGGGTGGTGCGCCGGATACGGGTGGAACTGGGGGAGTCCGGCGATTTCAGGTAGAGATCTCCGACCACCAGGGTAAACGGTTCGGCCCAGCGGCCCCCGCCCGCGGTCACCCACGTACCATGGGGCCGTGCTGATCCTTGCAACCGTGCTGTTCGTAGTCGCCGTCGTCGTCGGCGGAGTGGCGGTCGCCGGACTCGCCGGCAAGCTGCCGCGCAACCGCTGGGCCGGGGTCCGCACCGCGGACACCCTCGCCACCGAGGAGTCCTTCGTCCTCGCCAACCGGATCGCCGGGCCCACGCTGCTCGCCGCGGCGTTGCTGCTGGTCATGGGCGGTGTCGGCGCCCTCGTCCTCGGCGGGGTCACCGGGACCGCGGTGGCCGTCGTCGCCATGGTCGCGGCCCTGGTCACCGCCGGCTTCGGCGGATCGCTCGGCTCCCGCGCCGCCGCCGCCATGCCCGCCGCGGCGTCCGGCTGCGGCAACGACTGCAACTGCGGCAGCGCCCCCGAGCCGGCCGCGGAGACGCCCGCCGACGTCGCGGCCGCGGCCGACTGCGGGATGGACTCCTGCGGGTCCTGCGCCCTCAAGGGCGCCTGCCTGCCGTCTTGACACCCGCCCCGGCGCACCGCCGGGGTGAGCTCCCTCACGCGGCTGGTTGAATCGCCGCCATGAGCAAATCCGCGGCCGCCCGGCCCGTGCCGCCCGCCCCGGCGCAGCCCCGCACGGTGGACCCGGCCGGCGCCCTGTTCGGGATCGCGCTCCCAGTCCTCGCCGCCGCCGCTGGCCTGCTGCTGACCTGGCTCTGGTCGTCGCGGCTGCCCGCGCCGATCGCCACCCACTGGTCCGGTCAGACGCCCGACGGCTTCGGCTCCGCCTGGTCCACGGCCGCCACGATGGCGATCGTGCTGATGCTGGTCGGCGGCGGCTGCAGCGCGTTCGCGGCGCTCGCCGGCGCCCAGCTGATGATGCGGCGCACCATGCTGCTGATCGGACTCGGCGTGGTCGGCCTGCTGACCGCCGCCTGGGTCGCGCTGCTGTGGGCGCAACTGGACATCGCGGACGCGGCGGACGCACGGATGCCGATGTCCGCACTCGCGGTGGGCCTGGTCATCGGCCTCGCCGTCGGGGTCCTGGGCGCCGCCCTGCTGCGCGAGCACCGCGAGCGCGCCGCGGCAGACGCGCCGCCCGACCCGGGCCTGCCCCGCGGACCGGTGGAGCTGCCGATCGTCGACCAGCTGGGCCTGAGCACCGTCGCCGCCGCCTGCTGGGTGCTCGGCGGCGGCGCGATCACCGTCGGGCTGTGCCTGCTGGCCGGCTCCTGGTGGCTGTTCCCGGTGTTCGGCGCGGTGGGACTGCTGACCCTCTCGCTGCTGCGGTATCGGGTCACCGTCGACGAGACCGGCCTGCGCGTGCGCAACATGGGGATGGACACCGTGCACTACGGCGTCGAGGAGCTGATCGGCGCCAAGGTGGACGAGGTCCAGCCGTTCCGCGACTTCGGCGGGTGGGGCCTGCGGGTGAAGGGCCGCGGCAACTACGCGGTGGCCACCCGGTCCGGCCCGGCGGTGGTGTTCACCGCGGCGAACGGCCAGCGGCTGACCGTCACCACGGCGCGCGCGGAGGAGATGGCGGGCGCGCTGAACACTTTGGCGGACAGAAGATTTCACAACCAGCACAGCACCTGATCCCGGTCACCGGGATTCGGACATCGGGCGGTCTGGGCCAGTCCTAGCGTTCGCCTCGTGGACCCGAACAGCAGCGCGGCGACGCGCCTCACCGACCTTCTCGACCTCCAACGCCGCGCCCACCTGGCCGAAGGCCAGAGCAACGCCGAGCAACGGCGCCACCGCATCCAGCGGGTCATCGATCTGCTCGTGGCCCGCGCCGACGACATCGCCAAGGCCCTGGACGCCGACTTCGGCGGACGCCCCGAGGGTTACTCGCTGATGAACGACGTGGTCGGCTCCATCACCGCCCTCAAGCACGCGCGCGACAACCTCGACACCTGGATGGCCCCGGACGAGCGGCCCGTCTTCGCGCCCTACGACCAGCTCGGCGCCCGCGCGCGGGTGCTGCACCAGCCGAAGGGCACGGTCGGGATCATCGGCACCTGGAACGCCCCGGTGTACACCCTGATGAGCCCGCTCGCCGGGGTGCTCGCCGCCGGCAACCGGGCCGTCCTCAAGCCGTCGGAGGTGGTGCCGCGCACCGCGGAGGTGCTGGCCGACGCGGTGGCCACCCTGCTCGACCCCGCCGAGGTCGCCATCGTCACCGGTGGCCCCGACGTCGCCGACGCGCTCACGTCGCTGCCGCTCGACCACCTCGTCTTCACCGGCAGCAGCGCGGTCGGCAAGCTCGTGATGGCCAACGCGGCGCAGAACCTGGTGCCGGTGACCCTCGAACTCGGCGGCAAGTCCCCGACCGTGATCGGACGCGGCGCCGACCTCGCCGACGCCGCCCACCGCATCGCCGTCGGCAAGGCCACCAACGGCGGCCAGATCTGCGTCAGCCCCGACACCGTGCACGTGCCCCGCGAACGCATCGACGAGTTCGTCACCGCGCTGCGCGAGGCATACACCGCGCTGCTGCCGACGATCGACGGCAACGCAGACGCTGTCGCGATCGTCAGTGACCGGCACGCCGCCCGGATCGACGGCTACGTCGCCGACGCCGCCGACCGCGGGGCCCGCGTCGAGTCCGCGCCGGACGTCCCGCTGCCCGCCACCGGCCGCCGCCGGCCGCTGCGGATGGTGATCGAGCCGCCCGCCGATGCCGTCATCCGGCAGGAGGAGATCTTCGGCCCCGCCGTCGTGCTGCTCGGATACGACGCGATCGACGAGGTGGTCGACGCAATCAACGCGGGACCGAAGCCGTTGGCACTGTACTACTTCGGCACCGACACCGCGGAGCAGGAGGCCGTCGTCGGCCGTACCTCCTCCGGCGGCGTGACGATCAACGAGGTGATGATGCACCCCGGCCTGCAGGACGCCCCGTTCGGCGGCGTCGGCGCGTCCGGCATGGGCCACTACAACGGCCGCGAGGGCTTCCTCGAGTTCAGCCACGCCCGCGCCGTCTACGAGTCCGCGGGACCGGACCTGCGCGGCGAGTGGGGCATGCTGCCGCCGTACACCGACCAGTTCCGCGCCATGATGGCCGCCCAGGTCACCCCGTAACACCCTGTTCCGCATCATCTTTCAACGAGGAGACATTCAGTGAAGACCCGCGGCGCGATCATCCGCAGCACCCCCGGCACCTACGAGGTGGTCGAGATGGACCTCGACGCGCCCCGGCGGGGCGAGATCACCGTCAAGATGGTGGCGTCGGGCCTGTGCCACTCCGACGACCACGTGGCCCTCGGCGACCACGCCGTGGGCGTCTACCCGATCTGCGGTGGGCACGAGGGCGCCGGCGTCGTCGTCGAGGTGGGACCGGAGACAACGGGTTTCGCCGAGGGCGACCATGTGCTGTTCTCCTTCGTCGCGGGCTGCGGACGCTGCCGCTGGTGCGCGAAGGGGCTGCAGAACCTGTGCGACCGCGGCGCCGCGATCATGACCGGCAGCCGCCCGGACGACCCGACCAGCTTCCGGCTGAGCCTGGACGGGCAGCCGGTGGCCCAGACCTGCGGGCTGTCCACGTTCAGCGAGTACACCACCGTCAGCACCGACTCCGCGGTCAGGGTCCAGGACAAGAGCCTGCCGCTCGAGGTGCTGTGCCTGCTGGGCTGCGGTGTCGGCACCGGCTGGGGTGCGGCGGTGAACTCCGCGCAGGTGTACCCGGGTCAGACGGTGATCGTGATGGGCGTCGGGGGCATCGGCATCAACGCGGTGCAGGGCGCCGCTCACGCCGGCGCCGCGCACATCCTGGCCGTGGACCCGGTGGCGTTCAAGCGCGAGAGTGCACTGAAGTTCGGTGCCACCCAAGCCTTCTCGAACATGGAGGAGGCCACCGAGGTGGCCCGTTCGCTGACCAACGGGCAGGGCGCCGACGCGGCCATCGTCACCGTCGGGGTGACCACGGGCGAACACATCGCGCAGGCCTTCTCGGCGATCCGCAAGGCCGGGGTGTGCGTGGTGACCGGCCTCGGCATGATGACCGACGTCGGCATCCCGATCAGCCCGATGGAGCTGACGCTCTACCAGAAGCGGCTGCAGGGCTCGCTCTTCGGTGCGTCGGCGCCCAGCGCGGACATCCCGTGGCTCATCGACCTCTACACCGCCGGCAAGCTCGAGCTCGACGGCCTGGTCACTCGCACCTACACCCTCGACGAGGTGGCCCGCGGGTTCGAGGACATGCACGCCGGGCAGAACCTGCGCGGCGTGATCGTCTTCTGATCCCGCTCGTGCGGACGCTCCGCCACCGTCGGGCCGAACAGGGCCCTACGGTGCGCGGGCGTCGACCCGGGGCGTGTCTCCCAATCCCGCAACGGGGATCGGGAGACATGCCCTAACTGGAAATGCCGGGAAGGGTCTTCAGCCAGACGCGCACTACCACCCCCAGTTCGTCGGGGAGGACGCGGAAAGGACCAACACAGCCGGGGGCCTCTCCTGCCGAGAACCCCGGGCAGGGATCGCTGCTGCCCACAGCAGCGCTGCCCGCCTCAAGGCTGCCCGCAGCGCTGCCCGCCTCCTGGGCCGGTGGGGCAAAAATGGCTCCGGCGAGATCGGAGAGCGAACCGCCAGAGGCGGGGCCAGGCTCCTCGGCTGACGCGGTGCCCCCACCGAGGGCCAGGCCACCGCCGAGCAGTGCCGCCGCGACCAGGACGGACGCGCCACGGCGCGCCAGATTTCGAGACATGCAACTTCCTTCGTTCGAATTTGTAGAACCGGGGCGACCACCCCCGACGCGGCGCCCCCCGACCGAGCCAGAATAGGGCGAATCGGCCAGCCCGGCAGCCGAATAGGATTCGAGTTTCCGCAGGCCACAGCGTTAAACACGACCGGCGGCAGGATCCCCCACCGCGCGGTGGTCCTGCCGCCGTGGATCCCGCTCACTTGGGTGATTCGGACCTAGCTGCGCCGCAGACGCCGCTCGTTGGCGAGGATGGCCGCGGTCAGCGCCGCCTCGGGTCCGGTGGCGGGCCGGGGCCGGCGCATCAGCACGAAGTCGGCGTCGCCCGGGTCCGGGAGCACGTGCCCGGGCAGCGGCGCCAGGCCGCCGGGCAGCAGCGACTCCGCGTGCACGACGTACCCGAGCCCGGCGAGCACCGCCGCCCGCAACCCCAGCAGGCTGTCGGTGACGCAGGTGGTCCGCCAGACCAGGCCGGCCCGCTCCATCGCCTCCATCGCGGCCCGCCGGGTGATGCTGGGCGGGGGATAGGTGACCAGCGGGACGGGTCCCTGCGACAGGTCGGGCGCGTCCGCGCCGCGCGGTCCCGCCCACACCAGGGCGTCGCGCCAGACCAGTTCACCGTGCCGTTCGCCGGGCCGGCGCATGCCGAACGCGAGGTCCAGCTCGCCGGCCGACACCTTGGCACCGAGCGTCTCGCTGAGCCCGACGGTGAGCTCCAGGTCGATCCGGGGGTGGCTGCGGCGGAAGTCGAGCAGCACCTCCGGCAGTTCCGCGGCGACGAGGTCGTCCGACGCCCCGAACCGCAGCCGCCCGGACAGCTCGGCCTCGGCGAAGTACGCCTGCGCCTGCTGCGAGACGTCGAGCACGGTGCGGGCGAAGCCGAGCATGGCGGCGCCGTCCGCGGTGAGTTCGAGGTTGCGGGTGTCTCGGCGGAACAGTTCCCGGCCGACGGACTTCTCGAGCCGCGCGACGTGCCCGCTCACCGTCGACTGGCGCAGGCCGAGCTGCCTGCCCGCGGCCGTGAACCCGCCGGCGCGCTCGACGGCGACGAAGCTGCGCAGCAGCACCGGATCCAGCATTCGCCATATTTATCATGTTCCGCGATGGAACTAAACGATCTGATCGACTTCTCCGATACGCCGCCGCCGAACTACCGTGGTCGTCGTGAAGTTTCTCTCCAGGTTCTACATCGACGGGTTCATCCTGTCGATCATCGCCGTCGCGGTACTGGCCAGCATCTTCCCGGCCCAGGGGACCGCGGCGGAGGTACTCGGGTGGGCCACCAAGGTCGCCATCTTCCTGCTGTTCCTGCTCTACGGCGCCCGGCTGCACCCCCGCGAGGCGCTCGCCGGCCTGACCCACTGGCGGCTGCACTCGGTGGTGTTCGCGGCGACGTTCGTGCTGTTCCCACTGCTGGGGCTGGCATTGAAGGTGCTCGAGCCGACCCTGCTGAGCGGCGGGCTGTACACCGGCGTGCTGTACCTGTGCCTGGTGCCCTCGACGGTGCAGTCGTCGATCGCCTTCACCTCCATCGCCCGCGGCAACGTGCCGGGGGCCATGGTCAGCGCCACCCTGTCCAACATGGCCGGGGTGTTCCTGACCCCGGCGCTGGTGATCCTCCTGATGAACACCACCGGCGAGGCGCACGTGGACGCCTCCTCGGTGCTCGACATCGTCGTGCAGCTGCTGCTGCCGTTCGTGCTGGGCCAGCTGTTGCGGCCGCTGATCGCGGACTGGCTGCAGCGCAACGCCGCCCCCACCAAGCTCGTCGACCGCGGCTCGATCCTGCTGGTGGTCTACGCGGCCTTCAGCGCAGGCATGGTCGAAAACGCGTGGGCCGGGCTCTCCCCGTGGCAGGTCGTCGGGCTGGTCGCGGTGATGTGCGGGCTGCTGGCCGTGGTGCTGGCCGTCACCTGGTTCGCGGGCCGGCGGCTGGGCTTCCCGGTGGCGGACCAGATCGTCATCGTCTTCTGCGGTTCCAAGAAGTCCCTCGCCACCGGCCTGCCGATGGCGACGGTGCTGTTCGCCGGGCAGCCGATCGGCCTGATCGTGCTGCCGCTGATGATCTTCCACCAGATCCAGCTGATCGTGTGCGCGGCCTTGGCCCAGCGGTACGCGCGGCGGGCGGACCCGCAGCCGGAGCAGGCGGTCGCCGGCCACTGAGGTCCTCGTCGCGACTGAGGTCCTCGTCGCGACTGAGGTCCTCGTCGCGACTGAGGTCCATGTCACGACTGAGGTCCATGTCACGGAAATCGGATCGGGCACCAGGGGATTCGTCCCCCTGGTGCCCGGATGACCATAATCGGGTGGTCCGATCCGTGAAAAGGAGTACTCCTGTTGAGTTTTCGTACCGTCAGCGGCCGCCGTAGCACCCTCGTCGCCCTGTGTGCGGCCGCCCTGGTGGCGACCGGTTGCAGCACCCTCCCGGCCGACGCCGCACCGACCGAGGGCGGTTCCTTCCCCGGCGCCAGCGCCGTGCGCTCGACGCTCGACACCCTGCCGGTCAAGGGCCGCGCCCCCAAGACCGGCTACAGCCGTGACGAGTTCGGGCCGTCGTGGACGGACGACGTCCGCGTGGACGGCGGGCACAACGGCTGCGACACCCGCAACGACATCCTCGAACGGGACCTGACCAACGAGACCTACAAGCCGGGGACGCGGGACTGCGTCGTGGCCACCGGCACCCTGGCCGACCCCTACACCGGCAAGACCATCGACTTCGTCCGCGGCCAGGACACCTCGAGCGCCGTGCAGATCGACCACGTCGTGGCGCTGTCCGACTCCTGGCAGAAGGGCGCGCAGCAGCTCGATCCGCAGACCCGCAAGGACTTCGCCAACGACCCCCGCAACCTGCTCGCCTCCGACGGGCCGGCGAACCAGCAGAAGTCCGACAGCGACGCCGCGTCCTGGCTGCCGCCCAACAAGGCCTACCGCTGCACCTACGTGGCCAAGCAGGTGGAGGTGAAGGCGGCCTACCGGCTCTGGGTCACCCAGGCCGAGAAGGACGCCATCTCCCGCGTGCTGGACACCTGCGCGGACGCGCCGTCCGGCGCCGGGTCCGGTTCCGCCAACTAGCCCTCGTCCCGGCAACCCTCCTCAGCCGTCCGACGGGGCGCGGCCGTCCGGTGCCGCGCCCCACCGGACGGCCGCCGACCCGGCGAAGTCGCCGGCGTGCGCGAACGCGGACATCAGCACCAGCGAGCCGTTGGGGATGCGGCCGGCCCGGTTCTCGGTGTCCAGGGTGACCGGGATGCCGGCCCCGAACAGGTTGCCGCACTCGTCGAAGGTGTCGGGATGACGGTCAGACGAAAGTTCCAGTGCCTCACGCCAATTGCGCAGGAACAGGCGATTCGGCTGGTTGGTGACGAAGGTGTCGACGGTCCGCGGGTCGATGCCGAGGCGGTCGCACAGGGCGCGCGAGACCTCGGGGACCAGCCGGTTGCCGCGGGCGAACACCTTCGCGATCTTGCTGTCGCTGAAGGCGATCCGGAACTGCCCCGGGCCCGGCTCCCAGTACTTGCGCGGCGGGTCCACCTCGCCGGTCATGTCGCCGTGGAACTCTCCGTAGGACCGGCATTCGACCCCGAGTACCGGCGCCTCGTCCGCCACCGCCAGCAGCCCCACACCGCAGCCGTCCCCGGGTACCGGCGCCTGCGCCAGCCCGCGCACCTCGGTCTGGGTGAACACCTGCCCGGCGCTGTTCTGGGTGGCGGCGATCAGCGCGGTCCGGCCGCCGCCGGACTGCAGGATCTGGCGGGCGATCTTCATCATGTAGACGAACGACGCGCAGCCGCTGTTGTGCAGGTCGATCACCCATTCCGGGTGCGCGCCGAGGCGATGTGCCACCTCGCCCGCGCAGCCGAGCACCGGCAGGTCGGGGAGTTGGGTGTGCGTGATCAGCACGTCGACGTCGGCGATCGCGGCGGCCCCGTGCCGGTCGATCAGCGGCTCGGCGGCCCGCAGCACCATGTCCGCCGCGCGCTCGCCGTCGGCGACGTGGTGCCGGTACCGCGGCGCCCGGAACATCGGCCCCTTCGGCGCCCGCCGGTTCTTGGCGAACTCCAGGAAGTACTCGGCGGGGACGCGCGTGACGGGCAGGTAGCTGGCGACGTCGACGAGGCTCACCGGGGGAGGCGGGGTGGCGGTCACGGCGGTCACGCTCCCCGCACCCATTCCGGCGTCACCGGGAGCCCGTGGGAGTGCCGGTACTCGGCAATGGCCTTGAGGTTGTGCATCTCGAGCAGGTGCCCCGGGTAGAAGATGTCCCAGTAGTCACCCACCCATCCGTCGCGGGCCGCCGGGGCGGCGGCGGGAAACGGGTTGCGGTCGTAGAACGGGTGGCGGCAATTGGTCCACAGCACAACCGATCCCGGCCTGTCGAGCACCGCCTGCGCGTCGACCACCCGCATCAGGTAGATCATCCACAGGTGCGCGCCCTGGTCCCATGCGCAGTGGTAGTCCACGGTCATCGCGTCGGGGTTCGCCTCGACCCTGGCGTATACCTCGGTGTCCGCGCCGAGCCGGTCGTACCCCTGCCACAGTCCGGGTGTGTCGGTCACGGTGAGGCCGCGCAGGCTGTAGGTCCACTCCTCCAGGGAACGGATGTGCGCGAGGTAGTCGTACAGCTGCCGCGGCGGACAGTCCACGTAGCCGTGGAGCGTGCAGTACTCGCCGTAGACCTGCTCGTGCGGGTACACCGAGTGCAGCATCTCCGCGACCATCGGCTCGGCCGTCTCGATGTCGGTGGACTCGATGCGATGGACCTGCGGGATCGCCTCCGGGGCAATGTCGTCGAGCGCTGCGGTCACGAGCGTTCTCCCCTGCTGGCGGTGGCGGCGGACAGGAAGGGCAGGAACGGGGGCACCTCGTCGGGGTCACAGGTGACGGAGACGAACGCCGGACCCGGGACGTGCGCGGCGTCGGCGAGGGCGCGACCGAGTTCCGGCGCGGTGGCGGCCTCGCGGGCGAACAGCGTCGGGAACATCGCGGCCAGGCCCGCACCGGGGAACGCGGGCTGAAACCTGTTGAAGCTGTAGTCGCCCCGGTAGAGCAACTGTTCCCGGGTGACGCACATGGCGTGCGCGTTGTTGTTGAACACCACGAAGGTGACGGGCAACTGGTGCTCGACCGCCGTGTGCACCTCCATGCCGTGCATGTAGAACGCGCCGTCCCCGGCGATGACGAAGGTGCGCCTGCGGCGCGCGAAAGCGGACCCGATCCCGGCGCCGAAGGCGTACCCCATCCCCCCCATGCCGAGCGCGACCACGAACCGGCCGCCCACGGTCGCCGGGAGGTGGTGCACCACGGCCGCCCCGGTATTCCCGGCGTCGGCGACCACGTCCGCCCCCGCCGGCAGGTGCCGGGCGACGATCGCGACCGCGTCGCGGTACCGCAACCCGGGGCCGGTCGCCGGCGGAACCGCGAGGCTGGAGAGCGCGGGCGGTTGGGTGTCGGCCCCGCCGCGCCCCGGGCCGAGCGCGTCGACCAGGTGCCGGAGGGAGTGACGCAGGTCCAGGCTGATCGTGTGCGACGACGCCAGGAAGGGCGGCGCGTGGCCGAGCGAGGCCACCCGCGCGGCGTGCAACCCGTCCTCGAGCCCGGTCCGGGCGAACACCGGCATCCGGGTCCCGACCAGCAGGCACAGGTCCGCGTACCGCAGCGCGTCCACCAGCTCCGGGTGGCCCATGCTGCCCGCCACGCCGCAGTAGCCGTGGCTGCGTGCGTCCACCACGTCCTTGGCGTCGGGGGTCACCCCCACCGAGGCGTCCAGGGCGCTCACCAGTTCGGCGAGTTCGCCGCGGGCGTCGGCCCGGGCCACCTCGTCGCCGGCGATCACCAGGATCTTGCCGCGGTCCCGGGCAAGGGAGAGCAGCCTGACCAGCCGGCCCATCCCGAGCTTGTCCTGCGCCACCGCGGGCCGCGGGTGGATCGGGGCGCAGGCACCGGGGGCGATGTGCGCCTGCTGCACGTCCTTCGGGATCAGCAGCACCGCCGGGCCGCCGCGCAGTGCGGCGGAGACCGCCCGCGTCAGGTGCAGGCCCACGCCCTCGGACCGCTCGACGCGGGCGCAGTACCGGGAGACCTCCGCGAACAACCGGGCGGCGTCGATCGAGCCCGCCCGGCCGCTCGAGTCCTGGAAGCCGCCGTGCCCCTCCAGCGCGGTCGGCGGCTGACCGACGAGGGCCAGCACCGGGACCCGGGACGCGAAGGCCTCACCGAGGCCCGGCACCAGGTTCAGCGCACCGCCGCCGGAGGTGGCGACCACCACGCCGAGACCGCCGCCGCCGCGCGCGTAGCCGTCGGCCATCGTCGCCGCCGAGAACTCGTGCTTGGCGACGATGCCGACGACGTGACGCCGCGTGCGGCCCAGCGCGTCGTAGACGTCCTCGATGTTCGCGCCGTCCACCCCGAAGACGTGCCGGACCCCGAGGTCCGCGACCGCGTCGACCAGGTAGTCGGCGACGCGTCCCTGCGGGCGCACGTCGCGAGGGTCGGTCTGTCTCATCGGTACACCTCCGTCTCCTCGGTACAACTCCGGGCCGCGGCGTCAGAAGGTACTCGAGAGGAGCACCTGATCCGTTGCGACGGAACGGATGTCGATGCTGGCGATCCACGGCATCGGGACGCTGGTGGTGGCCGACGGTGTCACCGTCTGACCGGCCCCGGCGGTCCAGGTGGCGAGCTGGGTGACGGCACCGGTCTTGTCGGTGACCACCAGCGCGTACTCCCGGCTGCCGTAGCCGTAGCCGCCGTCGGGGGCGGCCGGGTACCGGCACGTCACGTCGACGCGGGTGCCCCACTCCTGGGCCACGAGCGAGACCTCCGCGGTCAACGGGCTCGGCGTCACCGCGTCCATCGGGCGCGCCGTGACCGGGGCGGACGGGCCGGGCGGGACATCCGGGGCAGGCCCCTCCGAGGCGGCGGGCAGCACCACCGCGACACCGACTGCGGCGGCCGCCGCGGCCGTTGCGACCCCGCCGACCAGGACCAGCCTGCGGCGACGACGGTGCGGGCGGGCGCGGGTCATCAGCCTCGGCAGCAGGTCGGCGGGCGGCTCGGCGGGTTCGACGGCGCCGCCGCCGACCGGGTCGTCACCGAACTCGAGGGCGGTCGACGCCGGCACCTTGCCGAGCAGGCCCGGCATGCCGGCGACCTCCGCGACCGCCACGGCGCAGGTGTCGCAGGCGGTCAGGTGCCGCTCGAACTCGAGGCGCTCGTCGGATGTGAGCGCACCGAGCACGTAGGCGGCGTCCCAGCGGGCGTACGGGTCCAGTTCGATGCTCATTGCGTCACCCCCATTTCCTGAAGAATCAGTCGTAATGCCCTCAGCGCGTAGTGCATCCGCGACTTCACCGTCCCGTCGGGGATCTCCAGCTCCTCGGCGATCTGGTGGGTGGACATCCCGCGGTAGTAGGCCCGGACCAGCACCCCGCGGTGCTCGGGGGTCAGCCCGGCGAGGGCGTCCGCGACCAGCCAGGCGTCCAGCGCGGCGTCGGTGCCGTCCGGGCTCGCCTGCTCCGGCGGCGAGTCGGTGCCGAACTCGCGTTTCGAGCGGGCGCTGCGGTACTGGTCGAACACGAGGTTCCGGGCCACGGTGAACAGCCACGCCCGCGCCGAGTTCTCGCTCTGGTCCAGCACCCGTGGGTGCTGCCAGGCGCGCAGCAACGTCTCCTGCACCACGTCCTCGGCCCGGGCCCGGTCGCCGGTCAGCCGCATCGCGTACCGCCACAACGCGGCCGCGTGCTCGCCGTACAGAACGCGCATGAGTTCGGCCTGGTCCTGCGGCATCGGGCACCTCCAGTGGTACACACGCCGCCGGCGCTCGGGTGGTTCACGCCGACCGGACGGTTCCGCCCTTCACGAGGTCGGTCGAGCGGGGGCGGCTCAGTTCCGCTCGACGTCTATCGGGTGGGTGGCGCGCAGCGCCAGCGGCAGCGGCTGACGCCGGAGCACCTGCGCCCACAGGTCCGTGCGCGGCGGCCCGATCACGTCGGACGGCAGCGCCGACAGGACGGTCCAGTCGGCGCGCTCGAGCTCGCCGTCCAGCTGGCCCATCGTCCAGCCCGAGTAGCCGGCGAACACCCGCGCGCCCTCGACCAACGGACCGACCTGGTCCGGGTCGCAGTCGAGGTCCACCATCACCACCCGGCCGTGCACCCGCCGCAGCCCCTCCACACCTTCGATGACGGCCCCGGTGCGCAGGGTGGCCAGGCACAGGGCGGCGTCACGTTTGACGGGTCCGCCGACGAACAGCGCCCGCGGGCGGGCGCACAGGTCGGCCCACTGCGGCAGCACGGTGTGCACCGCGGTGGCGCTGGCACGGTTGAGGACCACGCCGAGACTGCCCGCGTCGTTGTGCTCGATGACGTAGACCACGGTGCGCCGGAACGCCGGTTCGGTGAGGTCGGTGGCGGAGACCAGCAGGCTGCCGGGACGCACGACCGGTTCAGTCGAGGCCATTCGGTCGTCGGGCTCGTCTGCGTACTCCACCGGACAATCATCGCACCGCGGACCGGCCGGACACAGCCCGGCGCGGCGCGACGGTCACCCAAGCAGGCCGACCGTCTCGGCGAGCACCGACAGGTGGTGATCGAAGAGCGACCGCGGGTCGGTGAAGGTGTCGGGGCCGTACTGCCCGAAGACCTCGAAGTTGACGGCACCGAAGAGCGACGACCACACCAGCACCCCGCGCAGGAGCACCTCGTCGGGCAGGTCGAGGCCCAGCTCGGCGCGGATCGCGACGAGGTTCTCGCGCAGCGGCGGCGCCGCGGCGGGGGCGGACACCGGCCGCAGCAGGCCGGCGCGGTGCGCGTCGTCGATGAGGCTCACCAGGGCGTTGACCACCCGGGTGCCCGGCCCCGTGGTGCGCTCGGCGGGCGCCCGGTAGCCGGGCACCGGGCTGCCGAAAAGCAGTCCGTAGCAAGCCTTCTCCCGCAACGCCCAGTCCCGGACGGCATGACCCAGGGCATGGAAGCGGGCACGCGGACTGTCGGCGGGTGCGGCGCCGAGCGCTGCCGCCGCGGCGTCGCCGAGCTCGGTGTAGCCCTCGACCACCAGCAGGGTGAGCAGCTCGTCGCGACTCTTGACGTACCGGTACACGGCGGACGAGACGACGCCGAGGTCGCGGGCCACGGCGCGCAGCGACAGCGCCGCCGCCCCGTCGCGGGCCAGGTGCTCGCGGCCGATCCGGGTGATGTCGGCCAGGGTCTGTTCGCGGGCACGGGCGCGGGGGGTACCGGTCACGCCGTCCAGGGTGAACCCCGTTCGTGAGCACTGTCAACTTTAGAGAGCACTGCTCTTGACAAGGGGGCGTCCGTGGCGCACTGTTGATTCGAGAGCAGTGCTCTCAATGAACCCAGACGGACAGGATGTGATCACGATGTCGGCAGTACAGGTGGTGACCGGGGCAGGCCCGGTCGGGTGGACGGTCGCGCAGCAACTCGCCGACCGGGGCCACACCGTGCGGGTGCTCACCCGCTCCGGGTCCGGGCCGGAGCACCCCGGCGTGCGGCGGATGCGGGTGGACGTCTCCCGACCCGGGGCACTCGACGACGCGCTCGACGGCGCCGCGGCTGTGTTCCACTGCACCCACGGCTCCGCATACTCGGCGGCTGCCTGGCGGCGCGAGTTGCCGAGCACCGAACGCGAGGTACTGGCGGCCGCCGGCCGGGCCGGAGCGGTGGCGGTGTTCCCCGAGAGCCTCTACTCCTACGGCCGGGTCGACGGGCCGATCACCGAGGACACCCCCCGCGACGCCGCCACCGGCAAGCTCGGGGTCCGCACCGAGCTGCTGCGCCAGCGCGCGGACTCCGCAACCCCGACGGTGAGCGTCGCCGCCTCGGACTTCTTCGGGCCACGCGCACTGATGGCGCACGCGGGGGAGCGAATGGTCCCGAAGATCTTGGCGGGCAAGACGGTTCGAGTACTGGCCGCGCTGGACGTCCCGCACTCCTTCACCTACGTGCCGGACCTCGCGGCCGCGATGATCGCCGCCGCCGCGGATCCGGCGCGGTGGAACACCGTGCTGCACGCGCCGACCGGGCCTGCGCTCACCCAGCGGGAGATGGTGCATGCCTTCGCCGCCGCGGCCGGTGTCGACGACCCCCGCGTGGGGGTGCTGCCGGCCTGGTTGATCCGCGCCGCCGGCCGGGTGCACGGCGAGACCCGCGAGCTCGCCGAGACGCTGTACCAGTTCGAGCGGCCGTTCGTCCTGGACTCCGCGCGCAGCGAACGCCTGCTCGGCCTGGCGCCGACGCCGCTGCCCGAGGCGGCCGCCGCCACCGTCGCCTGGTGGCGGGCGCGGGACCGGGTGACCGCCGCGCGATAAGGTCGCGCGGTGGTGGACTCGACGGCCGGACTCCTGCGCGCGGCACTGCGCGGCTCGCCCGGCCTCGGCCGCCTCGCCACCGTCCGGTTCGCCGGACAGTTCGGCGACGGACTGTTCCAGGCCGCGCTCGGCGGCGCGATCCTGTTCAACCCGGAACGCGAGACCGAACCCCTCGCCATCGCCGCCGGGTTCGCGGTGCTGCTACTGCCCTACTCCCTGCTCGGCCCCTTCGCCGGCGCCCTGCTGGACCGCTGGGACCGCCGCGCCGTGCTGATGTGGGCGAACGTGCTGCGCGGCGTGCTGATCCTGTGCACCGCCGGCCTGCTGCTCACCGGGGCACCCGAGACCCCGCTGCTGCTGTTCGCCCTCGCCGCGGTCGGCGTCAGCCGGTTCGTCGGCGCCGGGGTGTCCGCAGCGCTGCCCCACGTGGTGCGCCAGTCATGGCTGGTACCAACAAATTCCGTGCTCGCCACCGCGGGGTCCGGCGTCGCCGCAGCCGGCGCGGCGGCGGCTGTCGCGGTGATCGGCCTGGTGGGGGCGGGCGACCGCGGCTCCGGGGTCGCCGTCGCGGTGGCAGCCGTCGGCTCCGCGGTGGGCGCCGTCGCCGCGGCCCGGTTCGCCCCGCGCGGTCTCGGCCCCGGCGATGCCGACCGACCCACGGCCGCACCCACCCGGAGGGCCGCCGTGCGCGCCGTCGCGGCCGGCCTGCGCACCGGCGCGACGGCGGTGTGGCTGGCGCCCGGGGTCACCACCGCGATGTGCGGCATCGGGGCGCACCGGATCGTGTTCGGCATCGACACCCTGGTGATGGTGCTGGTGTTGCGGGACCCCGCCGCCCAGGGCTCGCTGCCGGGTGGCCTGGCCGGCTTTGGCGTCGCGGTCGGCGCCACCGCGACCGGGATGCTGCTGGCCGCGGCCCTCGCCCCGTTCCTGATACCCCGGCTCGGCCGGCCCCGCACGGTCGCGCTGGCGCTGGTGGCCGCCATCGTCGTGCAGCTGACCCTCATCTCCGCGCTCACCCAGCCGATGCTGTTGGCGGGCGCATTCCTGCTCGGCCTGGCCGGCCAGACCATCAAGCTCACCGGCGACGCCGCCATGCAGATCGACATCGACGACGCCCGCCGGGGACAGGTGTTCGCGTTGCAGGACACCGTGTTCAACGTCGCGTTCATCGCCGCGATCGCCGCGGCGGCGACGGTGATCGCGCCCGACGGCCGGTCGCCGGGGCTGGTGCTCGCCGGTGCCGGGGTGTACGCGCTGGGACTGGTCGCCGTCGCCGCGAACTCCCTGCGGCGTTAACGCCTCGGCTGGTCAGTCGCCGGGCCGCGACGGATGTCGCCGGACGGCGTCGAGGCGGCCGTCGCCGTCGGTGTCCGACACGGCCACCTCCGGTGTCCCGTCGCCGTCCTCGTCCACCAGCACCGAGTGCGGGTCCGGGCCCCAGGACCACCCCGCCGGTTCCGTTTCCTGCTCGTGTGCCGGTCCGGGCACCTCGTGGTCCCAGGTCCCCAGGCCGCTCGGATCGGTGAAGTATCGAGTGCCGGGGCCGTCCACGTCGAGCACCGACCGGTCGGCGCGGCCGTCCCCGTCGCTGTCCCACATGGCGTCGTCGAGCAGGCCGTCGCCGTCGAAGTCCAGGCGGACCGCGTCGGTCGCGTCGTCGGCACCGATGCCCAAGTCCGCCACCGACTCCCAGACGGACTGGTCGCCGTCGCCGGTCCCGAACGCGTACTCCACCACGAAGCCCATACGTGTTGGACGCGGGAGGGTGCCCTGCGGTTCCGCTACCGCGCACGCCAGGGCGGGATCGCGGCGAGGGTGGCGGCGCGCAGCACCCACTCCGCGGGGCCGTAACGGTGCCGGCGCAGCCACCGTCGACTCATCTCCGCCTGGCACAGGAAGACCGCCGGCACGACGGCCAGGACCACCGGTGGCGACAGCCGGTCCACCAGCCCGAGGCCGTAGCCGGTGAACAGCACGCCAAGCACCACCGACTGGAGCAGGTAGTTGGTCAGCGCGATCCGGCCCATCGGGGCCAGCGCCCGCTCGATCCGTCCGCCCCGGACGGTCTGGAACAGCATGAGGGCGGCCACGACGTACGACGCGGTGAGCCCCGGGGCCGTCAGCTGGCCGAGGCCGAACGCGAACGTCTCGAGGCCTCCACCCGGCGCGTAGGCCGCGGCCAGCGCGTACGCGACCGCTCCCGTCAACCCGACCGGCAACCCCAGCAACAGGATTCGGCGCATCAGCGGCCGGTACCCGTCCGGGTCCGCGAACACCCGCAGCCGCCCCGCGGCGAACCCGAACAGGAACATCGCCATCGCACTCGGCGCCTGCAGTGCCGCTACCGCCGCGAGCGTCGAGGGAAGGTGCCCGGAGTGGAACCCGAGCGTCGCTGCCGCATCGCCACCGAATCCGACCAGCTTGGCCGTCACGTCCGACGAGGGGGTGCCGCCGGCGTCACCCTCGGCGAGTTGCGCCAGCCCCAGCAGCATCCAGACGACGCCGACCGCAAGCACCAGACCGATGCCGACCTTGATCGCCCGGGCGGGGGGCATCCCCCGGCAGGCGAGCAGGGCCAGCCCCAGAACCGCGTAGGTGGAGAGGATCTCCCCGTAGTAGAGCACCGCGCCGTGCACCAGTCCGATGACGAGCAGCGCGCCCTGGCGACGCAGCATCCGGGGTACGAAGGCGGTCCCGGCGCGCTCCGCGGCCGCCATCTGCAGGGTGAAGCTGTACCCGAACAGGAACGAGAACAGCAGGTAGAACTTCGTCTCGAACAGCAGCGCAACCACGAAGCGCAGCGCGTGGTCCAACCCGGAGTCGAATGTCGGGTTCGACGACGGCGATGCGTAGTAGGGGTCCGCGAACGCCCAGATGTTGACCGCGAGGATGCCGAACAGGGCGAACCCACGAAGCGCATCCACGTTGAGGAGCCGAGGCGGCGGTGCGGACTCACCCGACACTGCAACGTTTTCGGTGCGGTCGCTCACGCGACGACGCCTCCGAGGAGCTGCGCGACGACGCGCCGGAGCACGGCGGCCTGTGCGGGTGCGTCGAACTCGGGATCGGCCGCGACCCGCGCGAACATGCCGTCGACGAGTGCGGCCAGCCAGGTGGCGGCGTGCTCCGCCGACAACGTGGTGCTCAGCTGACCTGCGGCATCCGCTCTGCGCACCAGCGCAGCGAGGCCACCCCGGAACGCGATGTCATTGGCCTTGAAACGCGCCGCGACCTCCTCGTCGCGATGCGCCACCGCCGAGATCTCCAACGCCAGACCGGAATACAACGGATCCCCGGCGAGTCGGCAGATCTCGTCGAGCAGGACGAGCAGGGCCCCGAAGGGGTCGTCCGCCTGGGCCAGCTCCGCCATCGACGCGTTCGTCTCGGCACCGTCACGCTCGACGAGAGCCAACAGCACAGCATGCTTGGTGGGGAAGTAGTGGAACAGGTTGCCCGAACTCATTCCCGCGAGCGCACAGATGTCCGCCGTCCGGGTGGCGGCAAACCCACGTTCCGCGAAGCACCGTGCCGCGGCGTCGAGGATCGCCGTTGCCTTCGCCGCTCGGGCGTCAACGTCAACCGTGCGCATTTCGGCACTCCTCTCGCCTCCGGGAGGAATAATACATTGAGCAGTCACTTAATCAATAGCGCCGTGCCGTCCGTCCAGGTGGAGCGCCGCCCGGCCGGCGGCCGTCCCGTCGCGCTGCCACACGGCGTCGTCAAGCAGGCCGCGCACGGGGTGTCATGCGTTCATTCAAATCCTGGACGATCGTCCAGGATGCGTCATCTGACGGCAGTCTTACGTTTAACTCTTCCCCCTACCGTTCTCCCTGTCGTGGTCACGCGAATTCGACACCCTCAGCACCGCACCGGATACTCCGCACGAACAAGGACAGGCGCAATGAGCATCACCAAGAACGGCGGACCCACGGCAACACAATCGCCCGAGATCCCCGCCACCTGGCGAGCGTTCGCACGATGCATCGACAACCCGGACCGGATGTTCGTGCGGGGGGCCGCCCAGCACGACGCGGTCACGATCTGTCGCCACTGCCCCGTGGTCGCGCCGTGCGGCGCGGACGCCCTCGACAGTCGCACCGAGTTCGGGGTCTGGGGCGGAATGACCGAACGCCGGCGCAGGGCACTGCTGAAGGACCATCCCGACATCGAATCGTGGGCCAACTTCTTTGCCTCGCACCGACCGGAGTCGACGACGACACGACTTGCGTCGACGCCATGCCAGAACACGAGAGATCATCCGCACCACTAGAAGAGATCTGCCCCCCGGCGGTCCGGTTCCGATCCGGACGCCACCGTGCCGCAGTTGGACATTCGGAATTTCGCTTTGCAATTGCACGGGTTCGTCAGATCCCGGCGTGCTTGCCGGAAGATTCCGCCGAACTCACCGCGGCCGGAACGGACGGCACTGCCACTCACCACTCAGTACGAAGGAGGAGTACATGTCATCGTCAGACCTCTCTGATCTGCTCGGAGCGTTCAAGACCATCCTCGACGTGGTCGACAAGTTGTCGACAGGACTTGGCAGCTGAGCCCGACGCTGCCCGTCGGCACGGAGATCGCCGCCCGACTGGTTTGTCCTTCGACCGGCTCGCGACATAGCTCCACCTGGGTGATCGCCGGGATTCGGTGACGAATCTGCCGATCGGCAAGCCCGCTCCCGGCTTCGTGGGCGCGACCTCCGCCCTGATGGAACGGGCATGCCACCAACTCTCCCTCACGTTGGGACTCAGACGGGTCCGTCCGCCACCGCCACGCGGTGGCGGACGGATTTCGCACGACGGGAAACACGCTCGGCTTCCGTACGTCGGAACCCGTACTCACCTGGCACGACAACGGTTTCGGTGTAATCGGCCGCGCGGCGATGCCGCCCGCCGACGAGCCCATGACCCCGCTCCATGCCGCGAACCTCTGCTACTTTCTCCACACACCTCGGGGTCGGCGTACCGCAGCGCCGAGTGATCGTGGAATGGACAGGGGGCGTTGTGATTCGTCGTATCGGGGCACCGCTGTGCGCGCTGACACTTGCGGTCACGGGATCACTGCTGACCGGCTCACCGGCCACGGCCGCGCCGACCGCGGCGCCGACGAACGCCTGCGGCGAGACCGGCTTCGACCCGTCGGCCGCGGACAGCGGGCAGACCACGGGGCCGCCGAGCCTGGACCTCAAGTACCCGTGGCCGGAGATCGTCCCGGTGCCCGTCCCCGATCCGCCCCAGGACCTCACCCGGGTGCCGCAGGCACCGCTGCCCGTCGACCCGTGCGCGGACCCGTGTCCGGACCTCACCGACCCAGCACCGGAGCAGCCGGACGCCGGCTCGTCCGAGTCGTCCGAGTCGTCCGGGTCGGGCTCCGCGAGTTCGTCGGGGTCGAGTTCCTCGGGCTCGTCCGGGTCCTCGGCGGGCTCGTCCGGGTCGGGTTCCGGCTCGTTGGGCCTGCAGGTGCCGCGGATCTCCATCGGCCCCGACCCCGAGCCGATCCCCATCCCGATCCCCGGCCCCGCCCAGCCCCTGCCGCCGGCACCGACGCCGCAGTCGCCGCCCACCGAACCCGGCCCGGCCGCTCCGGTCGCGCCCGCGGCCGAGGTCGGCGAGGTCTCCCTGGTCGCCCAGCTCACCGGGCAGGGGTCGATCAACCGCACCGACAAGCGCTGGCAGGTCAACAGCACCGACCTCGGCATCACCTGGGAGTCCGGCCCCGGCGAGGTGTCCGTGGTGTTCGGCGACACCTTCGGCAAGGGCTGGACTCCGCCCGGCGCCAACGGCTCCGACTGGCGGTCGAATGTGTTGGGCCACAGCACTGATCGCGACCTGTCCGACGGCATGACGATCGACTCGATGGTGCAGGACAGCCGCTGCCACGCCGTGGAGGTGCTCGGCAGCCGCAAGGTCAAGAACTGGGAGACCACCACCATCCCCACGTCCGGGTTCGCGATCGGCGACCGGCAGTACATGAGCTACATGTCGGTGCGACGCTGGAGCATGGTCCCCGGCATGTGGTACACCAACCGCGGCGGCATCGCCTACTCCGACGACCGGGGCCAGACCTGGACGAAGGACCCGTACGCCAACTGGGAGAACCTGTTCGGGCGCAACCACTTCCAGGTGGCCAGCATGGTTCCGGCCGGCGACCACGTGTACATGTTCGGCACCCCGAACGGTCGGCTCGGCACCGTCGCGCTGGCCCGGGCGCCCAAGGACCAGGTGCTGAACAAGTCCGCGTACCAGTACTGGGTGGACGGCACCTGGAGCCCCGTCGGGGAGGCGTCACCCACCCCGGTGATGTCCGGTACCGCGGCCGAACTGTCGGTGCGCTACGACGCCGAACGCGACCTCTGGCAGATGAGCTACCTGGACACCGTGGCCGGCGCAATCGTGTTGCGGCAGGCCGACAGTCCGCAGGGCGAATGGACCGCCGGGGTGCCGATGGTGCGCGCCGCGGACTACCCCAAGATGTACGGCGGCTTCATCCACCCGTGGTCCACCGAGGACGACCTGTACTTCACGATGTCGGAGTGGGACAGCTACAACGTCTACCTGATGCACGCGAAGCTGAACTGACGCAGCAGCTTTCGGCTCAACCGAGCAGCTGCTCGACGAGTTCCGCGAGGCGCTCGGGGACCTCCAGCGAGGGCCAGTGCCCGACGTCGGGGAGCATCGTCACCCGCGTCTGCGGGCGCAGGTCGAGCAGGTGCGCCGGCATGTCCTTCGTCGCGATGGGGTCCAGCGCGCCCCAGACCAGGCCCAGCGGGCCGGCGTACTCCACCAGCGCCGCGGTCCACCGCGGTTGGTGCTGACGCCGCTCGAGGAGGTAGCGGTTCTGGCGCGGCAGCAGTCGGCCGCCGGAGTTGCGCTCGATCGCCTGCACCAGCGCGTCGATCGCGCCCGGCGGCGCCGGCGCAGCGGGGGAGAAGCTGCGCTCGAGGGAACGCGCGAGCAGGCGTCGCGGGGGCGAGATGGGCAGCGCCCGCCCCGGCAACCGGAGCATCCCCCGCTGGGCGGGCGTCAGCTGCGCGAGGTCGATGAAGATCGAGCCGTTGGTCAACACCACCTGCTCCACCACGAACCCGAGTCCGCCGTGGTTGTGGCGGTGCATCAGCTCCGCGACGACGGTGTCGCCCATGTCGTGGCCGAGGAGGATGCACCGACCGATGTCCAACCGCGCCAACACCGTCTCGACCAGGTCCGCCTGCTCGAAGAGCGAGTAGCGCGCGACCGCAGGCTTGTCGGAGAGCCCGAAGCCCAGCAGGTCCAGCAGGACCACCCGGCGACCGGCGCCGAGCAGTTCCGCGACCCGCGCGAAGTCGTGCGACGAACCGGGGAACCCGTGCACGATCACCACCGGCGAGCCGGCCCCCCCGCCCACCTCGACGACGAAAATGCGGTCCGCGCCGACGGTGAGGTACCGCCCGCGCGCCTGCCAGGCCTGCAGATCCGTCGTCATGAGCGGACTCCTCCGGTGGGCGAACCGGGCGCCCGGGAACCAGCCTACGTCTGCTGCTGCCACCACTTCAGCAGCTCGGCCTCGGCCTCGTCGCGGCTGAGCGGGCCGCGGTCCAGGCGCAGCTCCTTGAGGAAGTTCCAGGCCTTCCCGACCTCCGGGCCGGCGGGGATGCCGAGCAGCTCCATGATCGCGTTGCCGTCGAGGTCCGGGCGCACCCGCGCCAGGTCCTCCTGCTCGGCGAGCCGGGCGATCCGCTGCTCGAGGTCGTCGTAGGTGGCCTGCAGCTTGGCGGCGCGCCGCTTGTTGCGGGTGGTGCAGTCGGCCCGGACCAGCTTGTGCAGCCGCGGCAGCAGGTCGCCGGCATCGTTGACGTACCGGCGCACCGCCGAGTCGGTCCACTGGCCCTCGCCGTAGCCGTGGAACCTCAGGTGCAGGAACACCAGCTGGCCGACGTCGTCGATCATCTGCTTGGAGTACTTCAGCGCCCGCATCCGGCGACGGACCATCTTGGCGCCGACCACCTCGTGGTGGTGGAAGCTGACGCCGCCGCCGGGCTCGTTGCGCTTGGTGTCGGGCTTGCCGATGTCGTGCAGGATCGCCGCCCAGCGCAGCACCAGGTCCGGGTCACCGTCCTCCAGGTCGATCGCCTGCTGCAGCACGGTGAGGGAGTGCTGGTAGACGTCCTTGTGCTGGTGGTGCTCGTCGATCTCGAGTTCCATCTCCGGGATCTCGGGGAGCACGCGGGCCGCCAGGCCGGTCTCGCACATGACGTTGATGCCGTCGACCGGGTACTCGCCGAGGATCAGCTTGTCGAGCTCGGCGTGCACGCGTTCGGCGGTGATCCGGTCGATCTGGTCGGCCATCGCGACGATCGCCTCGCGGACCCGCGGGGCCAGCGCGAAACCGAGCTGCGAGACGAACCGTGCCGCGCGCAGCATCCGGAGCGGGTCGTCGTTGAACGAGATCTCCGGGGCGGCGGGGGTGTCGAGCACGCCGGCGAGCAGGGCGTCCATCCCGCCGAGCGGGTCGACGAACTCCTGGGTGCCGTCCGCGCCGAGCCGCACGGCCATCGCGTTGACGGTGAAGTCGCGGCGCACCAGGTCCTCCTCGAGGCTGGTGCCGTAGCGGACCTCGGGGTTCCGGGTGACGCCGTCGTACGCGTCGGTGCGGAAGGTGGTGATCTCGATCTGCTGGTCGGCCTTCGCGGCGCTGATCGTGCCGAAGGCGATGCCGGTGTCCCACTGGTTGTCGGCCCAGCCCTTGAGCAGGGCCTGCACCTGCTCCGGTCGCGCGTCGGTGGTGAAGTCCAGGTCGGTGCCGAGCCGGCCGAGAACCGCGTCCCGGACGCTGCCACCGACCAGGTACAGCTCGTGGCCCGCGGCGGCGAACCTCGCACCGAGGGGCGTCAGCACCTCGGAGAGGTCGCGCAGGGTCGCGGTGGCGGCCGAGAGCAGTCGGGCGCGTCGGTCGGCGTCTGGAGTTGGGGAAACCACGACTGTGCAGCTTACCGGCGCGAGCGGAGCCTGCGGAGCGAGCAGGGTGGGGGAGCAGCGGAGCCTGCGGAGCGAGCAGGGTGGCGCCGCGGTGTGGGATTCGGGGCAGGTCCCGCGGGCCAACTAGTATTGATTGGGTGTCTGCTGCCGAACGTGCGAATCGCAGTCGCCGCAACCCGCGGCGACGAAGCGCGCACGGCGAACGCACGAACCAGCGCATGCGTACCGTCCGTGAGACCTCGGCCGGCGGCCTGGTGGTCGACGGCCTCGACGGCCCCCGCGACGAGCAGTGCGCGGCACTGATCGGGCGCACCGACCGGCGGGGCCGGCTGCTGTGGTCGCTGCCGAAAGGACACATCGAGGCGGGGGAGACCGCCGAGCAGACGGCCATGCGTGAGGTGGCCGAGGAGACCGGCATCCAGGGCACGGTGCTGGCCGAACTGGGCAGCATCGACTACTGGTTCGTCACCGACGGCCGGCGCGTGCACAAGACGGTGCACCACTACCTGCTCAGGTTCCAGGGCGGCGAGCTCAGCGACGAGGACGTCGAGGTCACGGAGGTGGCGTGGGTGCCGCTGCTCGAACTCGGGTCGCGGTTGGCGTACGCCGACGAACGCCGGCTTGCCGAGGTCGCGGGGGCGCTGATCGACCGGATGGCTGACTCCCCGACACCGCGCCCCCTGCCCGGCCCGATCCCGCACGACAACCGCGGGTCCCGCGAGGTGACCACCACACGCCGGGGTCCGGTGCGCGGCGGCGGGTCCCGCGAGACGACCGGAAAGCACGGATGAGGACAGCCCTGCGTCGTTTCACCGCGACGACCCTGACCACACTGGCGCTGGCCGCCGCACCGCTCGGATTCACCGCACCGAGCATCGCCGCGCCCAGCAGCGGGAGCCCCACCCCGACCACACCGACGTCCGGCGCCCGGACCACCGGCGCGCAGGCGACGAGTACCGCGCCCGCCGCGGCCCGCGGGACCCAGCAGCAGTTCGTCTCGCTGTCCGTCGACTCGGTCGCGCCGAACGCCGTCACCACCTCCAGCGACCCGTTCGTGACGGTCGGGGGCACCGTCACCAATGTCGGCGACCGGCCGGTCGAGGACGTGCAGGTGCGCCTGCAACGGGCCCCGAAGGTCGCGGCGCCCGCGCAGTTGCGGACCGTGCTCACCTCCGACCAGGAGAACTTCGACACCGTCGGCGCGTTCGACTCGGTCGCCGAGAAGCTCGACGTCGGCAGGTCGGTCCCGTTCACCCTCACCCTGCCGCTGCGCTCGGCCACCGGGGCGTCCCTCGACATCACCGACCCGGGCGTCTACCCGCTGCTGGTGAACGTCAACGGCACCCCCGAGTACGGCGGCACGGCACGGCTCGACGACGCCCGCTTCCTGCTGCCGGTGCTCGGCCTGCCCCGCGACCCCAGCACCGAGGACCCCGACGCCGCACCGGTGCCGCCGTCGACCGCGGACCCGGTGGCCGTGACGCTGATGTGGCCGTTGGCCGACCGTCCGCGGCTGGCGGCGGGAATCCCAGGCTCCACCGACGAGCAGGTGCGGCTGGTCGACGACGGCCTGGCCGGCTCCCTCGCGGACGGCGGCCGACTCGAGCAGCTGCTCGCGGCGGCCGAGTTCGCCACCGGCGACGGCATCGACCGGGAGCACAAGCTGGCGCAGAGCATGTGCCTGGCCGTCGACCCCGACCTGTTGATCACGGTGAGCAACATGACCCGCGGCTACCTGGTGGTGGACGACCCGGCGGACCCGACCGGCGCCGCGCACAGCGGTACCGGGCAGGCGGCGGCCGCCGCGTGGCTGGACCGGCTCAAGGCGCTGGCCTCGCGGATGTGCACCACCGCCGTCCCGTTCGCCCAGGTCGACCTCACGGCGCTGCACCGCGTCGGCGACCCGACGCTGGTGGCGCGGGCGCTGGCCACCCCGGCGGACATCGTCGACGGCACCCTCGGGGTGACGTCGCTGCGCGGGCTGACCTGGCCGGACTCCGGGGTGCTCGACGCCGAGGCCGCGGCGTCCCTCAACGGCCTGGGTCCGACCGTGCTGCTGGCCGCCAACGCGGTCGCGGGCAAGAGTGCCCAGGCGAAGGTGCCGCTGAGCGGCGGGAACAACGGCGGCCCGCTGTACGCCGCGCTGTTCGACGTGCCCGCGGGCACCGCGCTCGCGGCCGTCGGCGCCACCCCCCAGACGCCCACCTACACGCCGGCGAGTGCGCGGTACGACCTGACCGGCGACTCCCGGACGGCCCGGCTGCAGGACGCGCTGGGCGCAGTCACCTGGCAGTCGCTGACGGCCCGTCCCGTCGAGGACCGGATGGCCAACCCGGACCCGCGGTCGCTGCTGCTGGTGCCCCCGCAGGAATGGTCCGTCGACGGCGACGAGGCCCGCGCGATGCTGTCCACGGTCTCGACGATGTTGCGCTCGGGCCTGGCCACTTCCCGGCCGCTGGCCGACGTGCTGGACCGCAACATGCCGACGCCTCCGCTCGACCTCGCCTACCCGGAACAGGCGGTCCGCGACGGCGCACCGACGTCGGTGCAGGACGGCGCGTCCGCGTCGGCCCCCGAGATCGAGGCGGTCACCGAAACGCTGGTCAACGACCCGCAGTCGGCCCTCACCCCGGTCCGGTTCACCGCGCCGCTGAACGAGGACCTGCTGCGGGCGATGAGCACCTCCGGACGCCGAGACCGGGACCGCGCCTCGGCGACGGTGGCGGCCGACCTGCGGATCGCCCAGGTCCGGCAGGCCCTGGACCGGATCTACGGCGCGGTGACCGTGCTGGCCCCGGGCGGCGCGTACACGCTGGCGTCGGAGCAGAGCCCGCTGCTGCTGGTGGCACGCAACGACCTGCCGGTGGGGATCACGGTCCAGCTGCACGTCTCGGCGCCACCCGAGATGACCGTCACCGACATCGGGGACCAGCAGCTGCCGGCCCGCGGGAGCCGGGCTCTGCAGGTGCCCGCGAAGGTCGAGGGGTCCGGGAAGATGATCGTGGACGTGGCCATGACCACCGTCAACGGCCGCGAGCTCGGCGAGCCGACCGCCGTTTCGATCCGCACGAATGCGTACGGCCGCGCGTTGGCCGTGATCACCGGCTGCGCGGGCGCACTACTGTTGCTTCTTGCGGGACGACGGCTGTGGCACCGGTTCCGGGGCCAGCCGGACCGAGCAGACGAAGGGTACGAACCGCGATGACGGGGAGCATGCAACGACCACCGGGTTCGCCGGGAGCGGAGCCGGCGGAGCGACCCCGTGGCACTGCAGCCGAGCCGGCGGAGCGACCCCGTGGCACTGCAGCGGAGCCGGCGCGACCCGGAGGTCCTGCGGCGCAGCGACCCGGGAAGGTCGCGCCCACACCGCCGGCCCCCTGGGAACGGACCCAGCCCGGACTGCCCCGGCACGAGGACGAGCCGCGGCGGCAGGCCCCCCAGCAGCACGCGCCCCGCCCCGCCCCGCCCCAGCAGTCACAGCAGTCACAGCAGTCACACGAGCCGTACCGGCCGCTCCACCAGTCCGACCAGCCGTACCGCCCGCAGCCCGCGCCACAGCGCGCCGCGCCGCAGCGCTACCAGCCCGGCGACCCCAATCTGACCGCGGCCACCCGGCCGGCCCGTCCGGTCCCGCCGGGACCGCGGCCGACGGACCCGCGCCCCGCGGACACCACCGCCCCGCCGCCCGTCGAACCGCCCGAGCCCGAGACGGCCGAGGACGACGAGTCCGGGAACTCGAACTCGTCACTGATGGCCGCGACCGGCTCGATCGCGGTGGCCACGATGGTCAGCCGGATCACCGGCTTCCTCAAGCAGGTGCTGCTGCTGACCACGCTGGGCGCCGTCACCGCCAGCGCGTTCACCGTCGCCAGCCAGCTGCCGAACATGATCTCCGAGCTGGTGCTCGGCGCGGTCCTGTCCGCGATCGTGGTCCCGGTGCTGGTCCGCGCCGAGAAGGAGGACGACGACGGGGGCGCCGCGTTCGTGCGCCGGCTGTTCACCATCGCCGGCCTGGTGCTCGGCGTGGCCGCGGTGGTCGCGGTGCTCAGCGCACCCCTGCTGGTGCGGCTGTTCCTGCCGTCGGACGGCAAGGTCGACCCGGTCCTGACCACCCAATTCGCCTACCTGCTGCTGCCGGCCATCCTGTTCTACGGCCTGTCCGCGCTGCTCACGGCGATCCTCAACACCCGGGGCGTGTTCAAGCCGGGCGCCTGGGCGCCGGTGCTCAACAACTGCGTCGTGCTGGTGGTGCTCGGCGTGTTCTGGATGATGTCGCGGGGGTCCGACGAGATCACCACCGCGCAGCTGCTGGTCCTCGGGATCGGCGTCACCCTCGGCGTGGTCACCCAGGCCGCCACCCTGCTGCCCGCGATCCGACGCCAGGGCATCAGCCTGAAGCCGCTGTGGGGGCTCGACGACCGGCTCAGGCTGTTCGCCGGCATGGGCGTCGCCATCGTGCTGTACGTGCTGATCAGCCAGGTCGGGTTCAGCATCGGCACCCGCATCGCCGCGAGCGTCGACGGGGCCGGGCCGGTCATCTACAACCAGGCCTGGATCCTGCTGCAGCTGCCGTACGGCATCATCGGCGTCACCGTCCTGACCGCGATCATGCCGCGACTGAGCCGCAACGCCGCCGCGGAGGACACCCCGGCCGTCGTCGACGACCTGTCCGTCGCCACCCGGCTGACCATGGTCTCGCTGGTGCCGGTGGTGGTGTTCCTGACCTTCGCCGGCCCGCAGGTCGGCCAGGCGCTGTTCGGCTACGGCAACTTCGGCGCGGCCGACGCCGAGCGCCTCGGGCACGCGGTCAGCTGGTCCGCCTTCACGCTGATCCCGTACGCGCTGGTCCTGATCCACCTGCGGGTCTTCTACGCCCGCGAGCAGGCCTGGACCCCCACCTGGATCATTCTCGGCATCACCGGCGTGAAGGTGGGGCTCTCGTTGCTGGCGCCGGTGGTGGCCTCCGACGACACCCAGGTGGTGAGCCTGCTCGGCGTCGCGAACGGTCTCGGTTTCACGGCGGGCGCGATCATCGGCGCCATCCTGCTGCGGCGGAGCCTCGGGTCGTTGCGGATGGCGAACGTCGGCAAGACCGCGTTCCTGGTCGTGGTCGCCTCGCTGGCCGGGTCGATCGCGATGCTCACCGCGGAGGAGCTGCTGGGCCTGGACGAGCTCGGCGACCGCTTCGGCGGCCCGGGCGCCTTCGTCCAGGTCGGGATCTGCGCGGTGCTCATGCTCGGCGTGACGTTCACCCTGCTGCGGTTCGCGGGCATCCCGGAGGTGGTCGCCGCCACGGTGGCGGTCACCCGTCTGGTGAACCGGGCGCGTGGCCGGTCGCCGCAACCGGTGGCCGTCGAGGACTTCACACCGATCCCCGACTACGACGCCGTCACCGTGTTGCTTCCCGCGATCGGCCGTACTCAGGTACTACTTAGGAAAGATCAGCAGCTCCCGTACCCTGGACCAGGGCCTGCGGGGGTGCCAATCACTGCGAGGGAGGGTTCCGGCCAGATGCGTGAAGGAGTGCGGGTGAGCGACGAAGACGTTGCCGGCGGCAAGACCGGTAGTTCGACGACGCACGCGTCCGATCCCGGATCGGCAACTCGCACAACCGAACCCACCGAGGCCTCGACCGCTGTCGCGGCACCCGGCAAGACCGGTGCCGACCCCGACAAGGGCGACGCGGGCAAGGGCGAGGCCCGGTCGGTGTCCCGGCCGGCGGCCCCGGTCCGCAAGGCCCCCGAGCGCGACCTCATGGTGGACACCGGCGTCATCCCGATCGGCTCGCCGCCGCTGCCCCCGATGCGCGTCGGCGCGGCGGACACCGCTCCCCGGCAGCCGCGCGGCCCGAAGCTGATCGCCGGCGCGTCCGTCGCCGGTGGCCGCTACCGGCTGCTGGCACCGCACGGCGGGTCCCGTGGCCTCAAGTTCTGGCAGGCCCACGACATCAAGCTCGACCGCGAGGTGGCGCTGACCTTCGTCGACGCCGAGCAGCGCGCCGGCACCGGCGCAGAGGTGGCCGAGGACCCGCAGGCCGTGCTCTCGCGCACCCTCCGGCTGGGCCGGATCAACTCGCCCGGCCTCGCCCGAGTCCTCGACGTGGTCCGCGGCAGCTCCGGCGGCATCGTGGTGGCCGAGTGGACCCCGGGCCGCTCCCTCAAGGAGATGTCCGAGACGACACCGTCCCCGATCGGCGCCGCCCGCGCCATTCGCGCGCTGGCGTCCGCGGCGGAGGCCGCACACCGCAGCGGCGGCGCGTTGTCGATCGACCACCCGGACCGGGTCCGGATCTCGGCGGCGGGCGACGCGGTCCTCGCGTTCCCGGCCACCCTCGCCGATGCGGACGCCCCGACCGACGTCCGCGGCCTCGGCGCCATGTTGTACGCGCTGATCACCGCGCGCTGGCCGCTCGGCGAGCCGGGTGCGCCCGCGGATGCACCCGCCGGGCCGGTCGGCGGGATGCCCCCTGCGGACCGCGGCTCCGACGGTGTGCCCGTCGAGCCTCGCGTGATCCGCCCGGAGGTGCCGTTCGAGATCTCCGCGGTGGCGATCCGCGCTCTCGAACAGGGCAGCGGCATCCGCACCGCCGCCACCGTGCAGCACGTGCTGGACCAGGCGTCGGTCGTCGACCAGAAGACGGACCTGATGCCGGCACTGCGGCTCGGCCAGCGCCCCGCGGGCGCGTCCGGGCACGCACTGAGCGATCCCGAGCAGGCGGCGGCGGAACGGCTCAAGAGCAACCGGATGGTGATGGCGCTGGCCGCCCTCGGCGTCCTGACCGTGATCGTGCTGGCATTCCTCGGCTGGTGGCTGGCGAATGCGCTGGCGGGCGGCGGTTCCAGCGAACCTCTCAACGAGCAGAACATCGGCCTGACCACCAGCGCCGCCGAGCCCGACGGGAACACCACCACCGCCGCCTCGGCGGCCCCGCCGGCGGCCGCGGTCCCGGTGAAACCGGCCGGTGCCACCGTCTACTCGCCGCAGGGCTCGCCGGACAACCCGAGCACCGCCGGGCTGGCGGTCGACGGCAACACGGCGACCAAGTGGAGCACCGACACCTACTTCCAGCAGTTCCCGTCCTTCAAGACCGGTGTGGGCCTCATGGTCGACCTCGCCGAGCCCACCGCGGTGCGGGACGTGTGGATCGACTCGCCGAGCGCCGGCACCACCGTCGAGATCCGGACGGCCCCCGGCGCCAACTCGGCCCTGGACCAGACCCAGCTGATCGGCACGGCGGTGCTCGGCAAGGGCGTCACCACCATCCCGGTCACCACGGACGGCAATGTCGGCCGGATCCTGGTGTGGGTGACCAAGCTGTCCGAGGACGGCGGGAAGGTCCAGTCGTCGATCTCCGAGGTCGGCTTCAACAAGACGCCGTAGCGCGGGGACCCACCCAGCGCGCCCTCCGGCGTCGATGTGGTCGAGTTTGAGGACTCGAGACGCGATGGTCGGTTAACATTCCGCGTGCGAATCAACAGGGGGATCGCCGCAGCGGGCATGTCTGACGCCCAGCTACTGGCAGCGCACGCGTCGGGGGACGCACGCGCATTTTCGGAACTGCTCGGCAGACACTACGACCATCTGTGGCAGACGGCCCGGCGGACGAGTTACACGCCGGAGGACGCCGCGGACGCGTTGCAGGAGGCGCTGCTCAACGCGCATCGGACGGCCGCGACCTTCCGGGCCGATGCCGCGGTGCGCAGCTGGCTGCACCGAATCGTGGTGAACGCCTGTCTGGACCGGATCCGGCGGAACAAGGCCCGGCCGACGGTGCCGCTGCCGGAGGACGACCAGCACGAACCCAGCCACCCACGCGACGCCATGACGGACCGCGAGACGTCCATGGCCATCGAGGATGCGCTGTTCACACTGTCGCCGGAGCAGCGGGCCGCGGTGGTCGCGGTCGACCTCGAGGGGTACTCGGTGGCCGAGGCTGCGGCGTTGCTCGGGATCCCGGAGGGCACCGTGAAGAGTCGGTGCGCGCGGGCCCGGCACCGGCTCGCCCAGGAGTTGAGTTATTTGCAGGCCGGACGGAACCAGATCGACGCCAACGAGGTCTAATCCCAGTAGCGGCGGTCGATCGGCGCGGCGGGTCACGGGCACGGGCGTCGGCGGTTTCGCTCACGTAGTTTCGAGTTCGAGTTTCGGTTCGTTCCAACTAAAAGGAGGTGTCATGGTCGCCCAGGGTGAGGATGCACTGCACCCCCCTTTCGACCCAGACCTGCTCGCCGATCTGCACGCCGGGGCGCTGCCGCCGGAGTTCGCGGATCGGCTTGGCGTGGCGTCCGCACAGGACCCGGAAGCCCAGCGCGTCCTCGCCGCGCTCGACTCCGTGCGCGGGCAGCTCGGCGCGCTGCGCAGCGCCGACGCGACGCCGCCACCCGCGCCGCCGGAGGTGGTCGCCCGGATCGAGGCCGCGCTGGCCGCCGAGGTCGCCGGCGCCGCAGCACCGGCCGCCGTCTCCGCCCTGGCCGGGCGGACCGAACGTCGACGCCGGCCCGTCCGACTGCTCGCCGCGGCCGCCGCCGTGGCGGTCGTCGCCGCCGGCGCCCTGTTCGCGCTGACCCGACCCGACGACGAGACCGGACCCGCGACGCCCGCCGTCGCCCTCGACTCGCCGACCCCGTCCGCCACGAGCGTGGACCTCGGGTCCGACCTGCAGCCCACGGTCGCGCTCGGGCTGCTCGGCCGTACCGACCTCGGCCCACTGTCGGCGCCGGGGGCCCGGGACGGATGCCTGCGAGCCAACGGCGTGGACCCGACCACCCCGCTGCTGGGTTCCGGTCCGGTCCGCCTGCGGGGTGTCCCCGGGCTGCTGATGCTCTTCCCGGGGGCACAGGTACCCCAGATCACCGCGCTGGTGGTCGGCTCGGGATGCACCGACTCCGACCCGGCGACGCTGGCCCGCGCCGACATCGGCTAGACGTCAAACGCCGAACGGGCGGTTACCGGGGCCGGCTCTCGGCCGATGCCCCGACAACCGCCCGTTCGGCGGAAGTTCACTCCGGTCCGGCCGCCAACAGCAGGATCTCGAGCACCTTGGCCCGCATCTGCGGGGTATCCACCTCGGGCGCGATCAGCGACAGGAACATCGCGGCGCCCGCGCCCAGCGCCAGCAGCGCGCCGGCCTCGAGCTGATCCTCGGCCCCGGACCCGTCGGCGGGCGGCAGCATGGCGGCGCTGGGCCCGCTGAAGTTCCGCCACACCGCCCCGCGCAGTTCTTGGTGGTCGCGCAGCGTGGCCAGGAGCGCCGGCACCGCCGCCCGGACCGCGGGGCTGCGGAACACCTCGGAACTACCCGTCGCCACCCAGCGGATCCAGCCGGCCCGGTCCGCACCCTCGAACGGCCGCAGGTCCGGCTCCAGGCCGAGGACGGCGTCGAGGACCAGGTGCGCCTTGGACTCCCACCGCCGCGCCATGGCGGCGCGGCTGACACCCGCCCGGGCCGCGAGCGCCCGCAGGCTGAGCTGGTCGTATCCCACCTCGACGAGCATGTCGCGGGCGGCGTCGAGCACGGCGGCGTCGATGCGGGGGTCACGGGGGCGGCCCGATCCGGTGGCGGTCATCGATCGAATTCTCTTCCATCGGGGGCCGTCGGGCTATACCGTGTCCTTTACGAGTCCAGTGGCATCGCAATGATCGCCCGACAGCAACGAGGACGCCTCCACGATGAACGCCGCACCCACCCCCGCCCGACGGATCTTCGAGCCCGCCCGGCTCGGCCCCCTGACCCTGCGCAACCGCATCGTCAAGGCCGCGACCTTCGAGGGCGTGATGCGGCGCGGCGTCGTCTCCGACGAACTCGTCGAGTTCCACCGCGCGGTGGCGGCCGGCGGCGCGGCGTTGACCACCGTCGCGTACTGCGCGGTGTCCGAGTCGGGCCGGGTGCACCGCGACACCCTCGTCCTGAACGAGGCCACCAGACCGGGACTCATCCGACTCACCGACGCCGTGCACGCGGAGGGCGCCCTGGCCGCGGCCCAGATCGGGCACGCCGGACTGGTCGCCAACACCCTCTCCAACGGCACCAAGACCCTGGCGCCGTCCACCCGGATCAGTCCTCCCGCAATGGGTTTGGTCCGCGGTGCATCGCTCGACCAGCTCGCCGAGGTGGCCACGGACTTCGAACACGCGGCGCGGGTCGCGGTCGACTCCGGGTTCGATGCGCTCGAGGTGCACCTGGGCCACAACTACCTGCTGAGCAGCTTCATGAGCCCGAACCTGAACAGGCGCCACGACCGGTACGGCGGCAGCGTGGCGGCCCGCTCCCGCTTCCCGCGCGAGGTGCTCAAGCGGGTTCGCGCCGCGGCGGGGGACTCCGTCGCGGTCACCGTCAAGTTCAACATGGCCGACGGCGTCCCCAAGGGACTCTGGCTGGACCAGAGCCTGCAGATCGCCAGGCTGATCGAGTCCGACGGGCACGTCGACGCCATGCAGCTCACCGGCGGCAGCTCCCTGCTCAACGGCATGTACTTCTTCCGCGGCGAGGTCCCGATGGCGGAATTCATTGCGTCGCAACCAAAACTGGTGGGAGTGGGGCTGCGTTTCTACGGCCCGCACCTTTTTCCCACCTACCCCTTCGAGGAGGCCTTCTTCCGGCCGTTCGCGCGCCAGTTCCGCGAGGCGCTGTCGATGCCGCTGATCATGCTCGGCGGGATCAACCGGGTCGAGACCATCGAGACCGCACTGGGGGAGGGCTTCGAGTTCGTCGGCATGGCCCGCGCGCTGCTTCGGGATCCCAACCTGGTCAACAAGTTTCGAGACGACGAGGCTACCGAGGGCAACTGCGTGCACTGCAACAAGTGCATGCCGACCATCTACACCGGCACCCGGTGCGTGGTCCGCGAGGCCCTCGCCGCCCTCCCCGACCCAACGCTGGGCCACGCCGGCTGAGTCGAGCCTCCCGGCCAATTTTCCCAACAACCTGTTGGCACCCTTGCCATCCCCGTCGGAGCTGACGGTGCCGCTCCCCAAGGAGTCGACATGTGTGATGGCGCGGTGCCGTCGCTCGGCGGTTACCACCGTGACGGTGTCCCCCGACTACGATGTCCTCGACCGCTGCGCCCGCGTCGTCACGACGACCGACGGGCGCAGGACCGACACATGAGGCGTCGCCCACCCGACGCACCGGCGAGGGGAGGTGCGGTGCCGCGGATCAGCGCGCCCACGGTGGCGCAGCACCGCGCCGCACAGCGGCGCGCCCTCCTCGACGCCGCCCGCGAGGTGCTCACCGAGGGCGCCACCGACATCCCGGGGTTCGCCGAGGTCGCGGCCCGCGCGGGCCTGGCGCGGTCGAGCATGTACCAGTACTTCAAGTCCCGGCGGGACCTCCTCGACGCACTGGTCGAGGACTCCTTCCCGCGCTGGTCCGATCGGGTCGAACGGGAGATGGACGCGGCCGGGGCACCGGACCGCCGGGTCCTCGCCTACGTCCGCGCGAACCTGGACCTGGTCGCCGAGGGGGAACACGCCATCGCCTCGTCGATCGCCGCCATCGCGCCGACCGAGAAGATGACCGAGACCAGCGCGCTGCTGCACCGCAAGCTGGTGACCCCGCTGGTGACGGCGCTCACCGAGCTCGGCGCCACCGACCCGGCCGCCACCGCCGAGCTCATCAACGCCGTCGTGCACGCCGCGACCCGGCAGGTCGAGGCCGGTGGTGACCCCGTCGCGGTTCAGGCCCGGGCCGCGGAACTGATCGAGCCGTACCTCACCTTCGCCGCCACATCCAGGGCCACCGGGAACATCAACCCTTAGTCTGTTGTTGAGCCAGGCAACGTTCACAACCCGGAAGGCCCCATGACTAACCCGACCTCGGTACGAGACCTCATCATCGTCGGATCCGGACCCTCCGGATACACCGCCGGCGTCTACGCCGCCCGTGCGGAGCTGGCACCCCTGCTCTTCGAGGGCACCCAGTTCGGCGGCGCCCTGATGACCACCACCGAGGTGGAGAACTTCCCCGGCTTCCGCGAGGGCATCATGGGCCCGGACCTCATGGACGAGATGCGCGAGCAGGCCAAGCGCTTCGGCGCCGAGATCCGCACCGAGGACGTCGAGGAGATCGACCTGTCCAGCGGCGTCAAGCGCATCGTCGCGAACGGCGAGACCTACTACGCGCACGCCGTCATCCTGGCGATGGGCGCGGCGGCCCGCTACCTCGGCATCCCCGGCGAGGAGACCCTGCTCGGCCGCGGCGTCAGCGCCTGCGCCACCTGCGACGGCTTCTTCTTCAAGGACCAGGACATCGCCGTGATCGGCGGCGGCGACTCCGCGATGGAGGAGGCCACCTTCCTCACCCGCTTCGCCCGCTCGGTCACGCTGGTGCACCGCCGCGAGGAGTTCCGCGCCTCGCGGATCATGCTCGAGCGCGCCAAGGCGAACGAGAAGATCCGCTTCCTGACCAACGCCGAGCCGGTCGAGGTCCTCGGCGAGACCAGCGTCACCGGCCTGGTGCTCCGCGACACCGTCACCGGCGAGCAGTCCACCCTGCCGATCACCGGCATGTTCGTCGCGATCGGCCACGACCCGCGCAGCGAGCTGGTCAAGGGCCAGGTCGACATCGACGACGAGGGCTACGTGCGGGTGCAGTCCCCGACCACGCAGACCTCCATCGAGGGTGTCTTCGCGGCCGGCGACCTGGTCGACCACACCTACCGTCAGGCCATCACCGCCGCCGGCACCGGCTGCTCCGCCGCGATCGACGCGGAGCGCTGGCTGGCCGAGAAGGGCGACATCACCGCCAACACGCTCGCGGCGGCCGACCGCCCCGTCGGCGCCGAGGTCTGACCACCACCCGCCTCGCGGACCCCACCCCGCCACCTGAGGAGACAACCATGTCGAACACGATCACCATCACCGACGACTCCTTCAAGCAGGACGTCCTCGACTCCGACAAGCCCGTACTCGTCGACTTCTGGGCGACCTGGTGCGGCCCGTGCAAGATGGTCGCGCCGGTGCTCGAGGAGATCGCCGGCGAGCACGGCGACAAGCTCACCGTCGCCAAGCTCGACATCGATGCCAACCCGGCCGCCGCCCGCGACTTCCAGGTCATGTCGATCCCGACGATGATCCTGTTCCAGGGCGGCAAGCCGGTGAAGCAGATTGTCGGCGCCAAGGGCAAGGCTGCCCTGCTCAAGGACCTTTCCGACATCCTGTAACCGACGCCGCAGCCCCCGAGATTGCCGAATCCTCGGGGGTTTCTGCGACAATCGACGCGTGTGCGACGCCCCGCCGCGACGTGCCAGGACCACGAGAGGACCGGAAAGTATGCAGCGTCTCTGTCACGGCGATCACGGTCCCGCCGTAGCCGAGGTCCGCAGCACCCTTTCCAGCCTGGGGTTCCTGCACAACGGCATGTCGACGGCGCCCCGGGACGCGGTCAACGGCTCCCAGTGGGTGGCCCCGGACGCCGTGTTCGACCACCACCTCGACAGCGCCGTGCGCGCGTTCCAGCAGCAACGCGGCCTCCTGGTCGACGGCGTGGTCGGTGCGGCAACGTACCGCGGGCTCAAGGAGGCGTCGTACCGCCTCGGCGCCCGCACCCTGATCTACCAGCTGTCCGCACCGCTGTACGGCGACGACGTCGCGACGCTGCAGAACCGGCTGCAGGACCTCGGCTTCTACTCGGCGCGGGCGGACGGCCACTTCGGGCCGAAGACCCACGAGGGCCTGTCCTCGTTCCAGCGTGAGATCGGCATCGCCTCCGACGGCATCTGCGGACCCCAGACGCTGCGCTCGCTCGAACTGCTCGGCACCCGCGTCACCGGCGGCTCGCCGCACGCGATCACCGAGGAGGAGTCGGTCCGTCGGTCCGGCCCGCAGCTCAGCGGCAAGCGGATCGTGATCGACCCGGACCTCGGCGGCGAGGCGACCGGAGCGGTGCTCCAGACGCCCAACGGCCCGATCACCGAGGCGGAGATCCTGTGGGACCTCGCCAGTCGGCTCGAGGGCCGGATGGCCGCGACGGGCATGGAGACGTTCCTGTCCCGGCCGCACAACGCGAACCCGTCGGTCACGTCCCGGGCCGAGATCTCCAACACGTTCGACGCGGACCTGATGATCTCGCTGCGCTGCGCCAGCAGCGCGAGCCCCCACGCGAACGGCGTCGCCAGCTTCCACTTCGGGAACTCGCACGGTGCCACCTCGCGGATCGGGCAGGTGCTGTCCAGCTTCATCCAGCGCGAAATCGTCGCTCGCGCACCACTTCAGGACTGCCGCACGCACGGGCGGTCGTGGGATCTGTTGCGGCTGACCAACATGCCGACCGTTCAGGTCGACATCGGTTATCTCACAAACGAATCCGACGTCAATGTGCTCGTGAACCCCCGAAACCGGGACATCATCGCCGAGGCGATCCTGATCGCGGTCAAGCGGCTGTACCTGCTCGGACAGGACGACCAGCCGACCGGGACGTTCACGTTCGCGGAGCTGCTCGCCGAGGAACTGGCGAAGTCCGACCCGGCCTAGTCCGAGCCCGTCGGCGACGGGCGGCGGGTCTCAGTGCGCGCCGACCGTCGACTTCTGTTCGATGTCGACGACCGCCAGCGAGGCCGTCATCAGCAGCCGCTCGAGCGCCGACTCCACGTCCGCCTTCCAGCCGTGGTCGCGATTGAGCTCGAGCCGCAACCGCGGGTAACGATGGTGCGCCGCAACCACTTCGAAGCCCATGTCGATCAGGAAACTGGCGTCGATCATGCAGTCGGCGGGCGCACAGTCAGGCCCCGGACGTCGGCCGACGCGGGCCTCGTCCTCGTCCCGGACGATCCCGAATGCCTCGAGCGCCCGCACCCCGCGGTGCACCAGATCGCCCACGACGGCCTGCATCAGGCTCGGGCCCACCCCGTCCAGCTCCGCGGCCGGTTCGAGCCGCAGCGTGGTCAGCAGGACCGCGTCCGCACTGACGGGGGAGGTGGGGAAGAGCTTCGCCCGTGGCACGTCGCCGGGCGGGGAGTAGAGCGCGCAGCCGGCGGGCCGTCCGTCGAGGGTGGCGACCTGACCGCAGGACCCCCACTCCAGCATCACCATCGAGAGCCAGGCTTCCTTCTCGAACTCGGGGTCCGAGAAGCTCCGGGAGCTCTGCACCGCAGCCGGGTCCATTTCCCAGAAGACACAACGGCGGGAGTGCCGGGGAAGCTGGTCGAGTCCGTCGAGCGTGAGCGGGCTGATGCGCATCGACACCGGTGAACCAGCCTCCAACACCCGACAGCGGGCATCGGACGCCCGCGGGACACATTATTCTTCCTCCAGAATAGGCGATCGGCGGGCCGACGGCCGGACCAGATCGGACAGCCCTCGAATCATCTTGGTGGGAAAGATGATTCGATCACCCAACCCCGCGGACGACTCGGCCGACCCGTCGTGGTGTCACAGTGACGGATCGGCCGAGGGTGGTCGGGTGCCGGGAACCCGGCGCTACGAGCCGCCCTGGTGTTCCATCATCTCGACGATCCGCTGCAGGTCGTCCACCGAGCCGAACTCGACGACGATCTTGCCCTTGCGCTTGCCGAGGCTCACCGTGACGCGGGTGTCGAACGCCCCGGACAGCCGGTCCGCGACGTCCTGGAGGCCCGGCATCTGAATCGGCTTGCGCTTCACCGGGGGAGTGAGCGTGGCGGCATCCTCACGGTTGGCCAGCGTCACCGCCTCCTCGGTGGCACGCACCGACATGCCCTCGGCGACGATCCGCGCGGCCAGCAGTTCCTGTGCCTCGGCGCCCGCCTCGAGCGAGAGCAGGGCCCGGGCGTGGCCGGCGGAGAGCACGCCCGCCGCGACCCGCCGCTGCACCGGGATCGGCAGCCGGAGGAGCCGGATCATGTTGGTCACCACGGGCCGCGAACGCCCGATCCGGGCGGCCAGCTCCTCGTGGGTGACGTTGAACTCCTCGAGCAGCTGCTGGTACGCCGCCGCCTCCTCGAGCGGGTTCAGCTGCACCCGGTGGATGTTCTCGAGCAGTGCGTCGCGCAACATCGAGCCGTCGTTCGTCTCGCGGACGATCGCCGGGATGGTCTCGAGCCCGGCCTGCTGGCTGGCCCGCCACCGTCGCTCACCCATCACCAGCTGGTAGCGGTCGTCTGCGACGCGGCGCACGACGATCGGCTGCATCAGGCCGAACTCGCGGATCGAGAAGACCAGTTCGGCGAGCGCCTCCTCGTCGAACACCTGGCGCGGCTGCTTCGGGTTCGGCTCGATCTGCGCGGCCGGGATCTCCCGGTAGATGGCGCCGACGGGGGAGAGGTCGGGTGCCGACTCCCCGTCGGACGCCGGGGCGGCCTTCGCCGTCTTCGTGGTCTTCGCCGCCGCCGTCTTGGCGGTGGCAGCCTTGGTCGCCGGGGCCTTCGGCGCCGCACCGTCGACCGGAGCGGGTGCCGGTGCCTTGCCGGTCTTGGTCGCCGCGTCCGCCGGGGCGGGCGCGTTGCCGATGATCACGTCGGCGGCGGCGCTGCCGAGCCGCGGTCCGGCCTCGGGGCCGGTCGGGATCAGTGCCGCGAGGCCGCGTCCCAGGCCACCCTTGCTTCTCGTGCTCACTACGTCTCCTGCGCGTTCATCGTGGCGGTGCGGGCTGCGAGTTCGCGGCCGGCGTCGAGGTAACTCATGGCACCGCGTGAGCCCGGGTCGTAGTCGAGGACGGTCATCCCGTATCCGGGCGCCTCCGAGACCTTCACGCTGCGGGGGATCACGGCGCGCAGCACCCGGTCACCGAAGTGCTTGCGCACCTCCTCGGCGACCTGGTCGGCCAGCTTGGTCCGGCCGTCGTACATGGTCAGCAGGACCGTCGAGACATGCAGGTCGGGGTTGAGGTGGGACTGGACCAGCTCGATGTTGCGCAGCAGCTGCCCGACGCCCTCGAGTGCGTAGTACTCGCACTGGATGGGGATCAGCACCTCCTGCGCGGCGACCATCGCGTTGACCGTGAGCAGACCCAGCGACGGCGGGCAGTCGATGAGGATGAAGTCGACGTCGACGCCGGCGAGGGCGGCGGGGGCGAGGGCGGTCTTGAGCCGGCCCTCACGGGCGACCATGGAAACCAGCTCGATCTCGGCGCCGGCCAGGTCGATGGTCGCGGGGATGCAGTACAGCCGGTCACTGTGCGGGCTCTGCTGGATCGCCTCGGCTGCCGTGACTTCGCCTATGAGCAGCTCGTAGCTCGAGGGGGTACCCGAGTGATGGGGGACGCCCAGCGCGGTGCTGGCGTTGCCCTGAGGGTCCAAATCGACCACCAGGACGGTCAGGCCGAGGACCGCGAGCGAGGACGCGAGGTTCACCGCGGTGGTCGTCTTGCCGACGCCGCCCTTCTGGTTCGCGATGGTGAGGACGCGGCGGCGGTTCGGCCTGGGCATCGACACCCCGTGCGGGTGCAGGACCTGACTCGCCCGCTGCGCGGCCGCACCGATCGGTGTCTCCTCCAGCGAGATGCCCGAATACGCGGACGCCGGATAGGGGTTCACACCATCGCCGTTGGTGGGTTTCGAAGGGTCGTGTCCGGTTTCACGTGAAACCGCGGGTCCACCCGACATGTGTTGCTCCTTCACAGATCTTGCTCGATCACCACGGCGTGAATTCATCGGTTCGACGGGTCCATTATCGGCGATGACCTCGCCGGGGGACGCGTTCCGCGCGAACCACGATCGTCGGTGTCGGCAGAATCGCGGCGCCGCACTCGACGATCTCCAACTTGCCGGCCCCCAGGCGAGTCAGGGAAGCCTGATCGCGGGAGATCTCTTCCGCCGCACTCGATCCCTTCATCGCCAGCATCCGGCCGCCCTCGTGCACCAGCGGGATGGACCAGCGGGCAAGCTTCTCCAGCGGCGCGACGGCCCGGGAGGTCACGACGTCGGCGCCACCGGCCTCGTGCAGGACGCCGGGCTGTTCCGCGCGCCCGCGGACCACGCGGACATCGAGACCGACCTCTTCGATGAACTCGGCCAGGTACACCGAGCGCCGCAGCAGCGGCTCGACCAACGTGATCCGGAGGTCCGGGCGGGCGATCGCGAGCGGGATGCCGGGCAGGCCGGCCCCGCTGCCCACGTCGACGACGGACTCGCCCTCGGCGATCAGCTCACCGATCACGGCGCAGTTGAGCAGGTGCCGGTCCCAGAGTCGGGGGACCTCACGCGGTCCGATCAGGCCCCGCTCCACACCCGCCGTGGCGAGCGAGTCGCGGTACTTCACCGCGAGGTCGAGGCGGTCCCCAAAGACGGTCTGAGCGGCCTCGGGCATGTCGTCGGACTCGATGTGTTCCACGTGAAACATCTTCCCGTGACGCCGATACATTCCACAAACCAGACGCGCGGAATATTCGGATCCCGATGAATCCGGACCCTGCGGGGTCCGATCAACCTGACCGAACCGCCGCGTTCCCGGCCATCACCGACCCGGGGGAGGGAGTCGCGGGCCGGGTCGGTTCGGCCGGGAGCCGGATGGCAGGGGGCGTCGGGCGGTGGGGGAGGGGAGGGGCTGGCCGACTCGCAGAGGTGTCGTCCCGTGCGAGCGGACACCGGCCGCGACCGCCGGTTCGTTGCCGGGCCTCTAGCCGACGCCGGCACCCCGGTCGACACGCAACCGCCGTTGCGGAAACCCGTGCGGCGGCGGTCGCCGGCGCGGCTCCGCCAGTGGGGCCTTGCGGGTGGGCCTTGCGGGTGGGCCTTGCGGGTGGGCCTTGCGTGCACGCGGGTTTCCAACGCCGAGTCGGTACGGCCGCCGGCCCACCACTGCCGCAGGCTCGGTGCTGCGCGCGCGGCCGGGATGCTGCCGCCGAAGCGCACGGCCGCCAGCCAGTCACCGATGCCGGCAGGCCCGGCCAGCCGGGGGCCGCCCACCCACGAGGCGCCGGCGCGGGATCGGGGCGGAGGCAGGTGAGGTGCCGCACGCGGGCGCTCCCACATCGGACGCCGAGGCCCTTGGAGGAGCGCACGCCGAGCGGTGCACGACTGCGACGCCTCTCGAACACGAAGTCCACAGCACGCACGAAGTCCACAGCACGAAGGCCCGCGAGGGTTCGGAGCCGCCGGAGCACAAGTGGCGTCACACGCGGGTCGAGCATCAGTGCGGCCGCGACAACGCGAGCCACCACGTCCGCCCGCCCCCGGCCAACGCGCGGCACCCCGCCGAAATGGGATGGGCCGGACCCGCACCCACTCATCCAATGCCGTCCGTCGTCGCGAACGGACCCGACTCGGAGGCCGGGCGCCGGCCCGAGAGACGACCCGCCCGCGGGATGGATCCAGTCCCGCCGATGGCACAGTCCCGCCGATGGCGCAGCCGCGCCGCCCCGTCGGGGGGAGCGTCCACCCTGCCGGTTCACCGCGGCCGGGCCGGCCGCGAAGGTCGGACGACCGGTCGCCCGATCGCGGCCGGAGGAGCATCCCGCGGGCGTCGGGCACCGAACCTGAGATCCGCCTGCCCGTGCGCCACGGCGTGGACGAGCGCTGCAAGCTCGCCGGATCAGCAGCAGGCGGGACTACGCCCAGCAGTTCGTCGCTGCCGGCGGCCGGACTGAGCGAGTCCGAGCGACCCACCTCACGGATGGGTGCCTCACCGCGCCAGGGGCTTCCACCGGCGCGAGATGAAGGCGTGACGACGCCGGGCGGCGCGTGGTGCACCCGCGTGTGGGCGCGACCCCCGCGGGTCGTGTTTCACGTGGAACCGGCCCGGCAGCATCGCCCGGCAAGGGCGGGGAACACAGTGCCGATTGGGCCGCTCCGACAGCGGTCGCCGTTGTCGACGGATCCGTACGCGCCGCGGCCTGGGCCAGGTGCTGCCCCGGGCTTCCTCGCGCCGGTCGATACCAGGGAGCCGGTGCGCGTCGATCCCGTTTTCTGAAGCCGGCGCCGACCAGGGCACGACCCGACGGCCGCCGAGGAAGGCGCCGCGAGGACGCCCAGGCGGGTGCCGGGCGGTTCCCGCGGAGGGCCGGCTGCAGTGTGCGCGACCAACCCCCGGCTTCCCGCCCGACGCAATGCCCACGACGACAGGCGGGGTGCGGACGGCTGGCCCGGGAACCCGATGCGCCTGGCGTCGATGCCGGCGACGACCACTCCTCGCATGCGCCCCGCCGCCGCTGCCGGGCTTCGGGCTCGCCCCGATCACTCGAATGGGACTCCACCCGGACGGGCTGCCGCGGATTCGACACCTCTCCCTCGTCTGGCCGACGGGGACCCACCGGCTTCGGAGCGGCGACTGTGCCGGGACGGTCGGCAAGCTCCCTCGGCAGCGGGCGCCCGTGGTGGGGGAGGGGAGTGGCACGCCGGTCCGGCGGGCTCGGCTCAGCCGACGTGTCCCACGATCGGGACCGGGGAGTGCGACGAGCGCCCCATGTCGTGGGCGTCGGCCCGGCCGGTCGCGATGTCACCGCCGGCGCGGACACGTGAAACAACACCCGTGAAGGCTCGGTGTCCCGCGCCAGGTCGACGGCACGGCCTCGGGCAGCGCCCCGAATCCGCGGGTGTCTCAGGCGGGGCCCGGACGCCGACCCCGAGCACCGAACATTTCAGGGCCCGCGTCGTGGGTCGCCCCGAGCACGTCCCTCAGATCGCGTGCAGCGGACATGCCTCGGCGTGGGCCCGCCGCACGCCCGTTGCAGCATCGGTTCCGCTCAGGTCCACCAAAGATGACCAAGCCAACCCCTGTGGCGTCGCCCGTCTGGCCGTCAGCAGCCGTAGCCCACGCACCACCCGCCAGACGTCCACCCGACTGACCGAATGCGACATTCGTTCACTTGAACCGAACGAATGTCGCATTCGGTCACACGGCGGGGGCGATCCGCACGGAGCCGATTCACGTGAAACATCACATCGACAGCCACCATGCCTCACCACAGACAGCGGTCTCGATGCATGGCACGCGGGTGCCGGCCGACTCCCGTGGTCGCGGGTTCGACAGAGGGTCGCGAACGCTTCGACCGCCTGGTGGCACCCGAAGTAGGTGCTTCACGTGAAACATGCCGCAGAACCGTCCATCAATCAGGGTTCCGACCTCCTCGACCGGTCAGAGCCGAACCCCGTGGGTGCCCGGACCCGCCGACGGACCTCGACCGAATCACGCGCGCCGGCCGCGGCAGTTCCGGCCAACCGCACGGGCCTCGAATGCAATCGGAGCGGGCCGGCACACCGTCGTGCACACCCCGGACGGCGAGGCGCATTCGAGTGCGACACCTCCGGGAGGGCGGCGCGAGGATCCGCTTGCCCTCAGGCCTCCCGACTCGTCACCGGAGAACAGGCCGCCGCCAACCCGGTGGCGTCGATGCCATCAGCTCCGTGCACCACGAATCCGGGACACCGCGCTTGCCGCCCCGCGATGCGGGCGACCAACCCAACGACCGCGGACGGCGTGCGGGGCTCGGCATTCCGAGATCGACTGGAACCCGACACCCGGCAGACGGCCGACGCCGGGGCAGTCCGCCGACGCTCGCGGAGGGCGTGCGGAGCCCGGCATCCCGAGATCGACTGGAACCCGGCAGACGGCCGACGCCGGGGCGGCCCGCCGACGCTCACCGGGCGGACGGATCGCACGGCAGACGGCGACACCCCTACGCGAACCCGGGGGAACGGCATCGCCTCACCCCCGCGCGATCCACCCCCGCGGGATCCCACCCCGGTGCGTCGTTCGGACCGGGGGTCACCGCCCCGACAGGACCGACGGCACCCGGGTTCCACGTGAAACAGCTCAGCCATGAGACGGGGAGCGAACCCGGGGAGCCGGAACAAATTCGGCGCCAAAGCGGAATTTCGACGGCGGATTTCATGCACCCCGCCACCCCCGGGAGTTTCGTCACGGTGACGGGTGACGAAATGGGGCCGACGCGAGCGAGTAGGCCCATCGGTGTCCGGAGTCCCGCCGACAGTGCGGCCGGGGTCCGCCTCCCAGCGGCGCCCGGATCCCGGAACCTACGCGGGGTACGGCGGCGGTGCCACGGCAGTCGGATCTGGGCGCACGACTCGACCGTCACGCCGCGGGCGGCCGTGCTCGAACGCCGGGCACGACCGGGGTGGCGCGCGATGCGCGTCCGACGCAATCTGCATCCGGATGGCCGGCCACGGCGAGGTGTGTACCAATCGGCGACCGGCGCCGTGACCCGTCGGTGGGTCAGGTCGGGTCGCCGGGGTCCGGTCGACGGCGGGGGAGGGGAGTGGCACGCCGGTCCGGTGAGCTGAGGGCGCCCAGCCGGAACGGTGGGGCGGACCTGGAAACGAGAAGGCCCCCAACCGAAAGGTTGGGGGCCTTCTCACGACTCCGCACGGAAGGTGCGGCACTCGGGTCAGTCCTTCAGGACCACCACGCGGCGCGACGGCTCCGCGCCCTCGCTCTCGCTGGAGACGCCGTCGATCTTCGCGACCGCGTCGTGCACGATCTTGCGCTCGAACGGCGTCATCGGGGTGAGCGACTCCGGCTCGCCGGACTCGAGCACCCGCTTCGCCGCGGCCACGCCGATCTCGGTGAGCTCTGCACGCCGACCCGCGCGCCAGCCGGCCACGTCGAGCATCAGCCGACTGCGCTCGCCGGTCGCCTGCTGCACCGCCAGCCGGGTCAGTTCCTGGAGCGCGTCGAGCACCTCGCCCTTGCGGCCGACGAGCTTCGCGAGGTCCTCGCCGCCGTCGATGCTGACGACCGCGCGGTCGCCCTCGACATCGAGGTCGATGTCGCCGTCGAAGTCCAGCACGTCGAGCAACTGCTCGAGGTAGTCGCCGGCGATCTCGCCCTCTTCGATCAGCGCGTCCTCGGGATCCAAGTCGTCAGCCTCGGTCTCACCAGACACATCCGCCACATCCGCCACGACCTCGTCGTCTCCGTCCCGCGCGGTTACCGGATCATTCGCCATCGTCGTTCCCTTTTCTCGAGTCAGCGCCGCTTGTTGCGCTTGGAAGTCTTTCCTCGGTTCGCGGCCGGCCGGGCACCGGGCTTCGGCGCCTTGGCCTGCACGTCCGGCTCGTCGCCACCCGCCTCGACCTCGGCGGCGGGGGAGGAGTCGCTCGACGTCGAGGCGGCCTTGCGCTTCTTCGTCATGTCCGGACGCACCCCCGGCTTGGGGGCGTTGTCCGAGCGGCGCTCGATGGCGGCCAGCCTCTTCTCCTCTTCCTCCGCGTCGATGCGACGGAACACGAGGTGCTGCTGCGCATAGGTCCAGATGTTGTTCGACACCCAGTACAGCAGGATGGCGATCATCAGGAACGGGCCACCGACGAGCACACCCAGCGGGAACACGTACAGCGCGAGCTTGTTCATGATCGCGGACTGCGGGTTCGCGGCGGCGGCCTCGCTCTGCCGGGCCACCGAGGCGCGCGAGTTGAAGTGCGTGGCGATGGACGCGATGATCATCAGCGGGACCGCGACGGCCGCGATGCTCCAGACGCTCGGGATCGGCACGCCGTAGGCCTCGAGCTGCGCCGGCGGGGTGGTCATGGCCGCGGAGATCGGGGCACCGAACAGGCGGGCATCCAGGAAGGACTGGACGTCGGCCGCGCTGAAGAAGTAGTTCGGGGTGTTCGCGTTCTCCTCGATCGACATGCCGAGCTGGCCGAAGCCCTCACCGGTCCGGTTGAAGGACCGCAGCACGTGGAACAGGCCGATGAACACGGGCGCCTGCAGCAGCACCGGAAGGCAACCCATGATCGGGTTGAAGCCGTGCTCCTTCTGGAGCTTCTGCATCTCCAGCGCCATTCGCTGGCGGTCCTTGCTGTACTTCTTCTGCAGCGCCTTGATCTGCGGCTGCAGTTCCTGCATCTGCCGGGTGGTACGCACCTGCTTGACGAACGGCTTGTACAGGATCGCACGCAGCGTGAACACCAGGAACATCACCGACAGGGCCCAAGTGATGCCGCTGTTGGGCCCCAGGAACGGGATGGCGCCGAAGATCTTGTGCCAGACCCAGAGGATCCCAGACACCGGATAATAAATGACGTCGAGCACGGCTCTAGGTACTCCTCTGTTCGTGCGCGTCCACCAGACGGTGGGTTTGCTTGCCAGTATCCCTACCGGACGGCTCGGAATCCGCGGCAGCATCGCCACACGGACGGCTGGACCTGCGCGGCGGGACTGGATCCCAGCCTCCAGGGTGCCAGGGTGCGCACTTGAGCAGGCGCACAACGGTCAACCCGAGGCCGATCACGACGCCGCGGTCACGCAGGGCGTCCACGGCGTACTCGCTGCAGGTGGGCGTGAAACGACAGGTGGGCAACCGCAACGGAGAGACGTAGCTGCGATACAGCTCGATGACGAAGATCAGAGCTCGGGCGGGGACACGACGCAGCGAGGTCCACCGGGACGTGCCCGTAGATCGACTGTCGGTCATACCGAATTTCCCACACTGACAAGAAGGTTGAGTTTGCGAAGGCCGGACCGGAGTTGCCGGTCGAGCTCCTTCGATGAGGCCGTCGCGGACCCGGGCAGCGCCCGGATCACCACGTTGGTGCCCTCCGGCACCTCCGCGACGAGGCCCACACAGATATGACGAAGCCGGCGCGCGACTCGATGTCGAATCACCGCCGGCCCGACAGCCTTGCTTACCACCAGCCCGAAACGCGGACCGGTGTCACTCACCAAAACCTCAGTCGGGTTACCGGCCAGGGCGTGTACGACCACGTCCCGCCGGGCAGCCCGCTGACCGCGCCGAACGGTGGACGCGAAGTCCGACCGTCGACGCAACCGGTGCGGCTCAGGAAGCATCCCGAGCTCCCGAAGTCAGAATCAGGCGGTGAGAGAAGCGCGGCCCTTTTGGCGACGCGCAGAAACGATGGCGCGCCCTGCACGGGTACGCATACGAAGACGGAAGCCGTGGACGCGCGCGCGGCGTCGGTTGTTCGGCTGGAACGTCCGCTTGCCCTTGGCCACGGTCAACTCCTATAGATCATCGGCGCCAGTCGACGCCTCTCAAACTGAAAATTGGTGGTCGCCCGCAGCCGAGGCCGTGACGGACTCGCGCCCGGCGAGATGCAGCCAGCACGAAACCGTCACCTCGAATTCAGGTGACTGTACGAGGGTACGCAGGACAATCCTCGAGGTCAAACCAAGATTCGCACGGACACGCTGCAATCCCGGGGTCCTTGCCTCTGCACCTCGACTGTGCCATGGCGTCGGTCCGTCGGCGATGCATGTAAGGCAACTAACACCGACCTCGCCCGGTCGCACACGGCCGCGCGGCACCGATCCGACCTGCCTCGACCTCGTCTCCGCAGGTAAGCCCGCGCCGGGGCCCGGGCGTTGCCGTCGAGTGGCGGATCCGCTCACACCCCCGCGGCTTATCCACAGATGTGGATAATTGTGTGGAATTACAGTCCAGGTGGCATATTCGGTGCCTTGAGCGGGGATAGTTATCCCCAGGTGGAAGCGTTGCCAGTTGCCGGTACTCCAGTCGAGAAAGACTCCGCCTCACCGCACTGACCTGGGAGGACTGAAGTTGAACGAGGAAGCACACACCCTGGAGCAGGTCTGGGTGGAGGTCCTCGCTGAACTGACGGCCGACGACTCCCACACACCTCTGTCGAGGGCCCAGAAGGCGATGCTCGCGCTGGTTCGGCCGCTCACCCTCACTCAGGGCTTCGCCCTGCTCTCCGTCCCGTCGGCATTCGTGCAGGAGTCGATCGAGCGCGATCTGCGGGAACCGATCATGCAGGCACTCAACCGGTACGTCAGCTCCGGCGTCGAGGGCCTCGGCGTCCGGGTCGCGCCGCCCGAGGAGGCCGCGGAGGCAGAATCGGAACCCGACCTGTTCAGCCGGCCCGACTACCCCGCCGTCTCCGTCGAACCTTCCGCGCTCAGCATGCCGACGTACCGACGCCGTCGGCCCGGCCCCGACGAGACCGCGGACGCCGCGGCGCCCGAGCCCGACGACTCCGATCCGGAAGAGATCGACGAGGACCGGGAGGCGATCGCCAGCGTGCACGAGTCCTGGCCGTCGTACTTCACCAAGCCGCCGGTCTCGGCCCCCTCCGAATCCGGCGGCAACAGTCTCAACGCGAAGTACACCTTCGACACCTATGTCATCGGTTCGTCGAATCGCTTCGCCCACGCCGCCGCGGTCGCGATCGCCGAGGCCCCCGCGCGGGCCTACAACCCCCTGTTCGTGTGGGGTTCCTCGGGGCTGGGCAAGACACACCTGTTGCATGCGGCCGGGCACTACTCGCAGCGACTGTTCCCCGGAATCCGGGTGAAGTACGTCTCCACCGAGGAATTCACCAACGACTTCATCAACAGCCTGCGCGACGACCGCAAGGTCGCCTTCAAGCGCCGCTACCGCGAGACGGATGTCCTGCTGGTCGACGACATCCAGTTCATCGAGGGCAAGGAAGCCATCCAGGAGGAGTTCTTCTACACCTTCGAGGCCCTGCACAATGCCAACAAGCAGATCGTCATCGCCTCCGACCGGCCCCCGAAGCAGCTCGCGACCCTCGAGGAACGGCTCCGGACCCGCTTCGAGTGGGGCCTGATCACCGACGTCCAGCCGCCCGAGCTCGAAACCCGGATCGCCATCCTGAGCAAGAAGGCCCGGATGGACCGGCTCGATGTCCCGGATGACGTGCTCGAACTGATCGCGAGCCGGATCGAGCGCAACATCCGCGAGCTCGAGGGCGCACTGATCCGGGTCACCGCGTTCGCCTCGCTGAACCGGCAGGCCCTGGACCTGACCCTCGCGGAGGTGGTGCTGCGCGACCTGATGCCGGACGCCGCGACGATCGAGATCAACGCCGCGACGATCATGGCCGTCACCGCCGAGTACTTCAACACCAGCATCGAGGAGCTGTGCAGCCCCGGGAAGACCCGGCCGATCGCACAGGCCCGACAGATCTCGATGTACCTCTGCCGCGAACTGACCGATCTCTCGTTGCCGAAGATCGGTCAGACCTTCGGTCGCGACCACACCACTGTGATGTACGCCGACAAGAAGATCCGCAAGGAGATGACCGAGCGACGCAAGGTCTACGACCAGGTGCAGGAGCTCACCGCACGAATCAAGCAGCGCTCAAAGCGCTGATCAACCGGCCGGCATGCGGATCAGCGTGTCGGCCGGTCGCCTGCGCGGTCCCCGGCGGAAGAAACAGGTAGTGCACTACGCACGACGCGCGGATCGCTGGGGTCCATTCTTGGTACAGGCGTGGGGGGCGTGCGTGACAGGGGGTCGCACGCCCCCCATGTCTGCGTTCGGGACAGGTGGATGTCCCAGGACAACGTGAACTCCGAACGGCACACCCCGCGACGATCGGGGATGGTGTCGAGCGACGATCCGGCCGTGGTCGAGGAGGATCCGCCAGACCGTCGCCGGCGACGGAAACGGATCGAACCCGAGGGATCCGCCGGCGCGAACCACGACCCGAGACGAGGCGCCGGTTCGAATACGACGAGAAACCCGCTGTCGCCGCCAGCCGGAGCCGAAGACCGGACACGGTGCGGTCGCTCGACCGGTCCCGCCTTCGACGGGCATTCGATCTCCCTGGACAGAGCAGCGGGGGACCAGGCGGCGGTGTCACGGGCGAGGCGGCAACGCACTCTCGACCCGTCGGTCCGGTTTCGACCGTTGACCGCACTGTCCGCGAAGTCCTGAGACATCACGGGGTCGGCCCCACCTGTCCGTCCGCGCATCCCGTCTGGCGTGCCTCGCGAGCCGCAAGCCCCGTCCGGTCCCCGTGCCGATCTCCTCGGGTGTGAGTCCCGACGCGCCCGAACCAGCCTGAGAATCTATTCACACCTGTGGGTAATTATGTGTGTCACACCTGTGGATAACCCTGTGTGCAACTCCATGAGTCTGTGGAGTACTCGAGGATGACTCGAGGAGTACTCGAGGAGTACTCGAGGATGGACTCGAGGAGTACTCGAGGATGACTCGAGGAGTACCTGTGGAGTACTCGAGGATTGTTTCGAACAACATTTCCTCTGTCCACAGCACGCCCGATCTGTCCTCGAGTGCATCCTCGAGTACTGCACAGCACGCCACGCCGGTACACCAGCACGTTGACCGTGCTGTCCACAGATTCCACAGGACCTATTACTACTGCTGTTCTATCTCCGGAGAGATCAGTTGAAAACAGGTCCTGTGAGCAACAGTGGCCGGCACTGAGCCGCAAGCGCGGCTCACGCCGGTTTCAGCTTTCAACTTCGAGCTGGAGGGCATACGGTGTGCTTCTGTCGTCAGTGCCGGATTCTTGGGATTCGGCATGGACGCGTAAGGCCACGTCTACGGAGAGGACCAACCCACCGATGGAGCTCGGGAGTATGAAGTTTCGGGTCGCCCGGGAAGACTTTGCGGATTCCGTCGCGTGGGTGGCTCGCAGCCTGCCTTCCCGTCCGCCCGTTCCGGTCCTCGGCGGCGTCCTGATCTCCGCGGACGAGCAGGGCCTGACGATCTCCGGGTTCGACTACGAGACGTCCGCACAGGTCAGGATCTCCGCAGAGGTCTCCGGTCCGGGCCAGTCGCTGGTCTCCGGCAAGCTCCTTGCCGACATCACCCGGTCGCTGCCCGCCAAGCCGGTGGACGTCACCGTCGACGGCACCCGGGTGCTCATCGCCTGCGGTAGTGCCAAGTTCTCCCTGCCCACCATGCCGGTCGAGGACTACCCGCAGCTTCCCGAACTGCCGCAGCAGACCGGAACCCTGCCCGTCGACGTCTTCTCCGAGGCCATCGGCCAGGTCGCGGTCGCCGCCGGCAAGGACGACACGCTGCCGATGCTGACCGGCATCCGGGTCGAGATCGAGGGCACCAATGTCGTCCTCGCGGCCACCGACCGGTTCCGCCTCGCGGTCCGTCAGATCGAGTGGACTCCCACCGCCGCCGACACCAGCGCCGCGGTGCTCATCCCAGCAAAGACCCTGTCCGAGGCAGCGAAAACCCTTGGGGGGCCGTCGAATTCGCCGGTCCAGCTGGCATTCGGCGCCGGTTCCACGGTGGGCTCGGAAGGTCTGCTCGGCATCGTCGGCGAGGGTCGTCGCACCACCACCCGACTGCTCGACGCGGAATTCCCCAAGTTCCGTCAGCTGCTCCCGCCGGAGCACACCGCGATCGCGACCGTCGAGGTGCTCCCGCTGGTCGAGGCCATCAAGCGTGTCGCGCTGGTCGCCGAGCGCGGTGCGCAGGTGCGGATGCAGTTCTCGGCCGACGGTCTGCTGCTCGCTGCGGGTGGCGACGACGCCGGCCGCGCCGAGGAGGCGCTCGAGGCCCAGTTCCAGGGCGAGGCGCTGACCATCGCGTTCAACCCCGGCTACCTGATCGACGGTCTCGGTTCGCTGCACAGCGAGCGGGTGTCGTTCGGATTCACCACCCCGAGCCGGCCGGCCGTGCTCCGCCCCGCCCCGGAGGAGGAGCCGGTGCCCGGCGAGAACGGCGCCTTCGCCGCCCCCGAGAGCGACTACACGTACCTGCTCATGCCGGTCCGGCTGCCGGGCTGACACCCGGGCGGTCACCGCCGTCGGAACACCGAGTCGTCACGCACCGTCTATCCGAGTGAAGGGACATCACAGGATGCAACTGGGACTGGTCGGACTCGGGAAGATGGGCTTCAACATGCGCGAACGTCTCCGCGCGCACGGCCACGAGGTGCTCGGGTACGACCCGCGACCGGAGGTGACCGACGTGGCCTCCCTCGCGGACCTCGCCGCCGGCCTCACGGCGCCCCGGGTGGTGTGGGTGATGGTGCCGTCCGGGCAGATCACCCGGGACACCATTGCCGAACTAGCCCAGGTGCTCGACGCCGGTGACCTGGTGATCGACGGCGGGAACTCCCGGTTCACCGAGGACCGCCCGCACGCGGACCTGCTCGGCGCGGCCGGCATCGGGTTCCTCGACTGCGGCGTCTCCGGCGGCGTGTGGGGGCTCGAGAGCGGTTACGGGCTGATGGTCGGCGGCGGCGAGTCCGACGTCGCACGCGCCCTGCCGATCTTCGACTCGCTGCGTCCGGAGGGCGAGCGGGCCGACGGCTATGTGCACGCCGGACCGGTCGGCGCCGGGCACTTCGCCAAGATGGTGCACAACGGCATCGAGTACGGGCTGATGCAGGCGTACGCAGAGGGGTACGAGCTGCTCGAGGCGGAGGACCTCGTCACCGACGTGCACGGCGTGCTGCGGGCCTGGACCAAGGGCACCGTCGTGCGGTCCTGGCTGTTGGAACTGTTGGTCAAGGCGCTCGCCGAGGACCCCGAGTTTGCCGAAATCTCTGGCTACACACAGGATTCCGGAGAAGGACGGTGGACCGTGGAGGAGGCGATCAACCATGCCGTGCCGGCGCCGGTGATCTCCGCGGCGCTGTTTGCCCGGTTCGCCTCCCGGCAGTCCGACTCGCCGGCGATGAAGGCCGTCTCGGCCCTGCGCAACCAGTTCGGTGGTCACGCCGTCCAACGGGTCTCGGAATCCGGCTAAGTGTTCGTTCGCAAGTTCACGCTCCGCGACTTCCGGTCCTGGGACGGAGTCACCCTCGAGCCCGGCCCGGGCATCACCTTGTTCCTCGGCCCGAACGGACACGGCAAGACCAACCTGCTCGAGGCGCTCGGCTACCTCGCGACCCTCTCCTCGCACCGGGTCTCGACGGACGCGCCGTTGATCCGGGCGGGTGCGGCCCAGGCCCAGGTCGGTGCGGTCGTGGTCAACGACGGCCGGGAGCTGGCCGTCGACCTCGAGATCAACGACGGCCGCGCGAACCGGGCCCGGATGAACGGTTCGCCGCTGCGTCGGCCCCGCGAGATCCTCGGCGTGCTCCGCAGCGTGTTGTTCGCCCCCGAGGACCTCTCGCTGGTGCGGGGCGACCCGGGGGACCGGCGCCGGTTCCTCGACGAACTGCTGTGTTCGCGGATACCGCGGATGGCCGCGGTCAAGGCGGACTACGAGAAGGTGCTGCGGCAGCGCTCGGCCCTGCTCAAGACCGCGGGAGGGGCGCTGCGCCGCGGAGGGCGGTCCACCGACGGTGCGAGCGCCCTTGCGACACTTGATGTCTGGGATGGGCACCTGGCCGCGCACGGTGCCGAACTGCTGGCCGGACGGTTGCGGCTGGTCGGCGAGCTCACCGACCACGTGACCCAGGCCTACCGGGACATCGCGCCGGAGTCCCGGCCTGCGAGCATCCGCTACCGCAGTAGCCTGGGCGCGTCGATGCCGCCCGAGCTCGCCGACCCGCGGCGCGAGTGGGTGCGCGAGGACGTCGAGGTGCTCGAGGCCAGCTTCCTCAGCGAACTCGCCGTCGCCCGGCAGCGCGAGATCGATCGCGGGGTGTGCCTGGTGGGCCCGCACCGCGACGATCTCGACCTGGTGCTCGGGGACCAGCCGGCCAAGGGCTTCGCCAGTCACGGCGAGTCGTGGTCGTTCGCGCTGTCGCTGCGGCTCGCGGCCTTCGCGCTGCTGCGCACCGACGGCACCGACCCGGTGCTGATGCTCGACGACGTGTTCGCCGAGTTGGACCGCAAGCGTCGCAGCGCACTGGCGGCGGTCGCGGCCGACGCCGAGCAGGTGCTCATCACCGCGGCCGTCGCGGAGGACGTGCCGGCCGAACTCGACGCGGCCCGGTTCGCGGTCGCGGCCGTGGAGCGGCCCGACGGCCGCACCTCCACTCTCGGCTGATCCAGAGCAGGAAAGGACACCCATGCCCGACGAGACACCGGCCGCCGGCGGCCGGGACAAAGATCCCGAGCTCCGCGGCATCGACCTGGCGCGCCGTGCGCTGGAGGAGGCCCGTGCGGCGGCGAAGGCAAAGGGGCAGTCTGTCGGGCAGGGCCGGTCGTCGCCGGGGACCCGACGCACCGGCCGTCGCGGCTGGTCGGGCCCGGGTCCGGACACCCGGGACCCGCAGACGTTCGGTGCGCTGACCAGTTCCGTGGCCAAGAAGCGGGGATGGTCGCCGAGAGTCTCCGAGGGAACGGTGCTGGGCCGGTGGCCGGAGGTGGTGGGGGAGGACATCGCGGTGCACGCCGTGCCGTTGAGCCTGCGTGAGGGCGTGCTGAGCATCTCGGCCGAGTCCACGGCCTGGGCCACCCAACTGCGGATGATGCAGGCGCAGATCCTGGCGAAGATCGCCGCGGCCGTCGGGAACGGCGTGGTGACGACGCTGCGGATCACCGGGCCCAGCGCCCCCAGCTGGCGCAAGGGCGAACGGCACATCCGCGGACGGGGCCCGCGGGACACCTACGGATAGGACCGGGCGGGACCCGTCGGGAGACCTGTATTTGTCTATTACCCCATGTTACAGTTACTCGAATTAACGAGTGAACTGTGTCACAGGCGTCGTCGCGCGACGCCGAAAGGGGAGCCCGATGTCCGTCGAGACCGCGCCCGCGCCGACCGTGGCGGAACCCGACCACCTCCTGCTGCAGGCGCGGAACGTCGAGTTCGACTGGTCGGACCTGCCGATGCACTGGATCCCGGGCGACCCCTTCGCGACCCACGTGTTCAACGTGCTGCACCTGCTGCTGCCCGCCGGCGAGGACTGGTTCGTCGAGACCTTCAAGGAGGCGCTCCCGCTGATCGAGGACGAGGAGCTGCGCGCCGACGTCGCCGGCTTCATCGGCCAGGAGGCGATGCACTCGCACGCCCACACCGGCGTGCTCTCGCACCTCAAGGACAGGGGCCTGGACCCGACGCCGTTCACAGACCAGATGGAGTGGGTGTTCGGCAAGCTCCTCGGACCGCGACCGTTCACCGCGGGGCGCAGGGAGAACTACCTGGTCGAGCGGCTCGCGCTGATCGCGGCGATCGAGCACCTGACCGCGTTCCTCGGCGACTGGGTGCTCAACGCCAAGGGCCTCGACCGGGCCAACCCGCACCCGACGATGCTGGACCTGCTGCGCTGGCACGGCAGCGAGGAGGTCGAGCACCGCGCCGTCGCCTACGACGTGATGCGGTACTTCGACAAGCGGGAGTCCCGGCGCCTGCGCACCCAGCTGATCGCCACCCCGGCCATCGTCTACCTGTGGGTGCGCGGCACCCGGTTCCTGATGGCGAACGACCCCGAGCTGGCGAGTTGGGCACCGCACCGCCGCAAGCCGCACTGGTCCGACTTCCGGGCGGCGGGCCGGCGCGGCGTGCTGCCGGGGACCCGGGAGGTGGTGGTGCGGATGGGCCGTTACTTCGGCCGCAACTACCACCCCTCACACGAGGGGTCGACGGCCCAGGCGGTCGCGTATCTCGCCGCCTCCCCGGCCGCGCAGGCCGCGACCCGGTAGCGCCGCCCTCGATGACGATCATGACGAACGTGCCCGACGCGAACGTCGCGCCCCCGCGGGACCTGCGCGGCCGGGCCCGCGGCGACCGGGTGATGTCCGCGATAAAACTGTTGGCGGACAAATACTTTCGGATTCTCGAGCGGCACGAATACAACCCCGACCATGCCGGGCGCAACCCGGACTCCGCGATGACCCTGACGGTGACGGCGCGTGAGGTCGTCGCGCTCGACGAGAACGTCGCCGCGCTCACCTTCGCGGCCCCCGGCGGCGGCGACCTGCCGGCCTGGCAGCCGGGCTGTCACCTCGACTTCCACCTGCCCTCCGGGCGGCGTCGCCAGTACTCGCTGTGCGGGGACCCCGCGGACCGCTCCCGCTACCGCATCGCGGTCCGGGCGATTCCGGGCGGCGGTGGCGGGTCCGTCGAGATGCACGGCCTGCGGCCCGGCACCACGGTGACCGTCCGCGGCCCCCGCAACGGCTTCCCCTTCGTCGGGCACGGGCGCGCGCTGTTCGTCGCCGGCGGCATCGGGATCACCCCGATCCTGGCGATGGTGCGCGCGGCGCGGGACGCCGGGATGGACTGGCAGTTCGTGTACTCGGGGCGCTCCCGCGAGTCGATGCCCTTCCTCGACGAGATCGAGTCATGGGATCCGGCAAGGGTTTTCGTTCGTCCCGACGACGAGTTCGGGATCCCGGCCGCCCAGGACCTGCTGGGCCGGGCACCGGCCGGCGGCGCCGTCTACTGCTGCGGTCCGACGCCCATGCTCGAACTGGTGCGCACCGCGTTCCCCGACACCCCGGCGACCGCACTGCACTTCGAGCGGTTCGGTGCGCCGCCGGTGCTCGACGGGACCGCATTCGAGGTCGAACTCGCGGGCAGCGGCGAGGTGCTCACGGTGCCCGCGGACCGGTCCGCGCTCGACGTGATCAGGGAGCGACTGCCCGGCGTCGGCTACTCCTGCCAGCAGGGGTTCTGCGGCACCTGCCGGGTGCGGGTGCTCGGCGGCACCCCCGAGCACCGCGAGACGCGGCTGAGCGCGGCCGAGCAGGAGACCGAGATGTTGATCTGTGTGTCCCGATCCGCCGGCGATCGCCTGGTCCTGGATCTCCAGACGTGAGGAACAGTGAATGAGCAACAGCAGCAACGGATCCCGCTCGGTCCGACCGGCCGTCGCATCGACCGTCGGCAACGGTGACGTCGAACTGGCCGTATTCGAGCAGGGAAACCCGAACGGTCCCACGCTGGTGCTGGTGCACGGCTGGCCGGACACCCACCAGTTGTGGGAGCACGTGGTGCCGCGACTGGCGGAGAGGTTCCGGGTGGTCAGCTACGACAGCCGCGGCGCAGGCCGCAGCACCGTGCCGGCCGCCGTGTCGGCCTACCGGCTCGAGTTGATCGCCCAGGACCTGTTCGCGGTGATCGACGCGGTCAGCCCGGCCGCGCCGGTGCACGTGCTCGCCCACGACTGGGGTTCGGTCGAGTCCTGGGAGGCGGTGTGCGAGCCCGACGCCGGTCGCCGCATCGCGTCGTTCACCTCGATCTCCGGCCCGAACCTCGACCACCTCGGCACCTGGGCCCGCGAGGGGTTCGCCGACCCGAGCCCCCGCCGGATCCGGGACCGGCTCACGCAGGCCCTGGCGTCGGCGTACACCGTGCTCTTCCAGATTCCCGTGCTGGGCCCGCTGCCGTTCCGGCTCGGTCTGGACCGGCTGTGGCCGACGTTCCTGCGGTTCTTCGACGGACTCGACCCCGCCCTGGTCCCGACCGCGCCGACACTGCGCGCGGACATGGTCAACGGCCTCAAGCTCTACCGGGCGAACATCCGGCCGCGTCTCGGCGCGCCGCGGGAGCGCCGCACGGACGTGCCGGTGCAGTTGATCCTCAACGCCAACGACCGCGCGGTCCGTCCGGTGGGTTTCCAGGACACCGAGAAGTGGGCCCCCGACCTGCGGCGTCGGGTGATCCCGGCCGGGCACTGGTCGCCGATCTCGCACGCCGCGGAGGTGGCCCGGCTGACCGCGGAGTTCGTCGAGGACGTGCTCGACCGTGAGGCCGTGACGGACGCCGACGCGGTCGAGTCCTGACCCGATCCACCCAGGCCGGAACCTACCGGGGTCGTCGAAAATGCGCTGACGGGGACGTCAGGGGTGTCGTAGGCGCTCCCGGTCACGCGCGTACAAGTAGGATGGCGTGGTACCTCGCGGCCGCGGCTCCACTGGCCGCGCTCGGCATGCAGATGAGAAGGAGAGCACCCCGCCCGTGGCTGCCCAGAAGTCAGACAAGAGCACTCCGAACAAGGAATACGGCGCTTCTTCCATCACCGTCCTCGAGGGACTCGAGGCGGTACGCAAGCGCCCCGGCATGTACATCGGTTCCACCGGTGAGCGCGGCCTGCACCACCTGATCTGGGAGGTCGTCGACAACTCGGTCGACGAGGCGATGGCCGGGTACGCGAGCAAGGTCGAGGTGACGCTGCTCGAGGACGGCGGCATCCGGGTCGTCGACGACGGCCGCGGCATTCCCGTGGGTATGCACGCGTCCGGGATACCGACCGTCGAGGTCGTCCTCACGCAGCTGCACGCGGGTGGCAAGTTCGACAGCGACTCGTACGCGGTGTCCGGTGGCCTGCACGGCGTTGGCATCTCCGTGGTCAACGCGCTGTCCACCCGCCTCGACGTGGACATCAACGTCGACGGCTTCGAGTGGCACCAGACGTACACAGATTCAAAGCCGGGTGAGCTGATCCAGGGCGCACCGACCAAGGCGACCGGAACCACGGTCACCTTCTGGGCCGACCCGGAGATCTTCGAGACGACTCGCTACAACTTCGAGACCGTCGCCCGTCGCCTGCAGGAGATGGCCTTCCTGAACAAGGGCCTGACCATCACGCTGACCGACGAGCGCGCCGAGGTCATCGACGACGAGGCCGCCGAAGTCGCCGAGGCGCCGAGGTCGGCCGCCGAGGTGGAGGAGGAGGAGAAGTCGGGGAAGGCGAAGACGAAGTCCCGCATCTACCACTACCCCGGTGGGCTCGAGGACTACGTCCGGCACATCAACAAGAGCAAGACCCCGATCCACAACTCGGTGGTGGGCTTCACCGGTAAGGGCACCGGCCACGAGCTCGAGGTCGCGATGCAATGGAACTCCGGGTACTCGGAGTCCGTGCACACCTTCGCCAACACCATCAACACCCACGAGGGCGGCACCCACGAAGAGGGCTTCCGCGCCGCGTTGACGGCCACCGTCAACAAGTACGCGCTGGACAAGAAGCTGCTCAAGGACAAGGACCCGAAGCTCACCGGTGACGACATCCGCGAGGGCCTCGCGGCCATCGTCAGCGTCAAGGTCAGCGAGCCGCAGTTCGAGGGCCAGACCAAGACCAAGCTCGGCAACACCGAGGTCAAGTCGTTCGTGCAGAAGGCGTGCAACGAGCACCTCGGGCACTGGTTCGAGTCCAACCCGGCCGACGCCAAGACGATCGTCGGCAAGGCGGTGTCCTCCGCGCAGGCCCGCGTCGCGGCCCGCAAGGCGCGCGAACTGGTCCGGCGCAAGAGCGCCACCGACCTCGGCGGCCTGCCCGGCAAGCTCGCCGACTGCCGCTCCAACGACCCGGCCAAGTCCGAGATCTACATCGTGGAGGGCGACTCCGCAGGCGGCTCGGCCAAGTCCGGTCGCGACTCGATGTACCAGGCGATCCTGCCGCTGCGGGGCAAGATCATCAACGTCGAGAAGGCCCGCATCGACCGCGTCCTCAAGAACACCGAGGTCCAGTCGATCATCACCGCGTTCGGCACCGGCATCCACGACGAGTTCGACATCGCCAAGCTGCGGTACCACAAGATCGTGCTGATGGCCGACGCCGACGTCGACGGCCAGCACATCGCCACCCTCCTGCTCACGCTGCTGTTCCGGTTCATGCGTCCGCTGGTCGAGCACGGCCACGTCTACCTCGCGCAGCCGCCGCTGTACAAGCTCAAGTGGCAGCGGTCGGACCCGGACTTCGCGTACTCGGACCGCGAGCGCGACGCGCTGCTCGACGCCGGCCTCAAGAGCGGCAAGAAGATCAACAAGGACGACGGCATCCAGCGCTACAAGGGTCTCGGCGAGATGAACGCCAAGGAACTGTGGGAGACCACCATGGATCCGACGGTGCGGGTGCTGCGCCTGGTGACCCTCGACGACGCGGCGGCGGCCGACGAGCTGTTCAGCATCCTGATGGGTGAGGACGTCGAGGCCCGTCGCAGCTTCATCACCCGTAACGCGAAGGATGTCCGCTTCCTCGACGTCTGAGAGACCCAGGGAACCGAGCCGGGCGCGTGTGAAGTGAATCACTTTGGCGCCCGGCTCGGCGCAATCCGGAGAAGCTGGTGGGGTACGACGGCACCAGTGGGCCTGATATGGCGCAATTGCGACCGTTGTGCCGGGATTGTCCTGACGCCTGCGGGATTGGCCGGGCCGTTCGATCACGGCGTCATAACGACTCGAGAACAATAAGGCACGCGCCGGGGTCTCGGAGCCTCTAGACTCCGGAGCCGCCGAGGAGTCAGTCCTCGACTCCCTCCACCGAACAGTCGTTCTGTGGTCCGGGGGGGCGGCACGAGTACGGGAACTTGTGCCGGACCTGGGTGGAAAGTGAGTTTGGAAGATGAAGACGCAGTCGCCGCCTGTCAACAGGCCGTGGAACCTCGAGGGCTGGGGTCTGCGATGGAAGGTCACCGCGGTGGTCGCGCTACCGATCACCGCGGCGATGGTGCTCGGTGGGCTCCGCGTGCAGGACCAGCTCAGCACCGCCGCCCACTTCAGCGAGGCCGCGACGCGAACCTCCATCGTCGCGCCGCTGCTGGACATGGACGTCGCGACCGGCTTCCTCATCGCCAACTACCTCTCCCGGCAGGGGTCGCCGACCGACGACGCCGCGCAGGTCAGCAGGACGATCGAGGCGATGCGCGAGGCGGTCGCGGACCCCGAGATGGATCCCGACCTGGTGGCCTCCGTGGACCGGGTGATCGGCGACACCGAGGCGCTCCGCGGCGACATGACGAAACTGTCGCTCGACGACCTCGGTGCCCGGACGGCGGCGATCCAGTCGGACGCGGCGAAGACCGTCATCGAGGCCATCGCGCCCATCGGTGACGAGACGATCCTCAACGAGGGAACCCGGCTGATCGACGCCTGGGCCGCGCAGCGCCGTCTCTTCGACCAGACGCTCGCGATCATCAAGCGCTATCAGGATCCGAACATCACCGACGGCGAGCTGGCTGCCGGCATCGGCGCCGAGCTGGCCATGATCGACATCCTGGCCCGCTACTTCCCGGAGGACGACCCCAACCTGGCCGCTCTGCGGCAGGCGGTCAACACCCGCAGCGAACTGATGCTGAACACGCCGGCCGGTACGCCGCCGAAGCTCGAGATGCATCAGACGATGCTCGACAGCCAGTCGATCTACACCCCGCTGATCAAGAGCTCGACCGCCAAGATCATCGACCTGGTGGCCGCGAAGGCCAGCGAGACCCGTTCCGCGGCAGTGCAGGCCGCCGTCGTGGTGCTCGCCACGCTGCTCGCCACGATCCTGCTGGGCCTGCTTGTCGCGCGGTCACTGATCCGCCCGATCAACCGGCTCCGGCGCGGGGCGATCAAGGTCGCCGACGAGGACCTCCCCAACGCGCTCGAGCGGATCAAGGTCGGCGACACCTCCGCGGTCACCGACTTCGAGCCGATCCCGGTGCACACCACCGAGGAGATCGGCACGCTCGCCCGCGCTGTCGACGACATGCACGGTCAGGCACTCAAGCTGGCCGGGGAGCAGGCGCAACTGCGCCTGCAGATCGGCGACATGTTCGAGACCCTCGCCCGGCGCAGCAAGTCGCTGGTCGACCAGCAGCTCGGCCTGATCGAGAACCTCGAGTTCGAGGAGAAGGATCCCCGGCGGCTCGAGAGCCTCTTCCGGCTCGACCACCTCGCGGCCCGCATGCGCCGAAACGGCGAGAACCTGCTGATCCTCTCCGGTACTCGCACCCGCCGCGGCCACTCCGAACCCGTCCAGGTCGGCGACGTCCTGCGCGCCGCGATGTCCGAGGTCGAGGACTACCAGCGGGTCGAGGTCGGCAACACGCCGCAGGGCGCGATCGCGGGTGCCGTCGCCACGGACATCGTGCACCTGCTGGCCGAACTGCTGGACAACTCGCTGCGCGCGTCCCCGCCCGAGTCCAAGGTGACGTTCAACTTCGCCCGCGCCGTCGACGGCGGGCTGCTGCTCGAGATCTCCGACCGCGGCATCGGCATCCAGCCGGCGGAGCTGGCAAAGATCAACGAGCGGCTCGCGTCCGGCGGCGAGGTGAGCGCCGAGACGGCCCGCCACATGGGCCTGTACGTGATCAGCGAGCTCGCCGCGCAGCACGGACTGACGGTCCGGATGCGTCCGACCTTCGACACGATGCGGAACCAGGGCGTCACGACGAGCGTGCACATCCCACACACCGTGATGGTGTCGCCGCTGGCGCTGGCGATGACCGGGCCGCAGGCGTCCGTGGATGCCTACGGCGAGGAGCCGGCTCCTCGGCCCCGGCCCGCAGCGCCCATGGCCCAGGTGCCTCAGCCGCAGACGCAGGCGCTTCAGACGCAGGCGCCTCAGTCTCAGGTGCCCGAGTCTCAGGTGCCCGAGACGCGGTCGGGGCCCGTGGTCCCGGTAACCGTCACACTGGGTCCCGGCCCACTGACGTTGGCGCCCGGCACCGAGGTACCCAGCGCCCAGCCTCCTGCCGCCCAGCCTCCTGCCGCCCAGCCTCCTGCCGCCCAGCCTCCTGCCGCCGAGCCTCCTGCCGCCGAGCCTCCTGCCGCCGAGCCTCCTGCCGCCGAGCCTCCTGCCGCCGAGCAGCCCGGTCTGCCGCAGCGCACCCCGGGCGTCGCGGCCGGGTTCACCGAGGGCGCCCCCGAGCGTCCCGACGGGCCCCGGCCCCCGGAGCGCACACCCGACCGCCCGGCGGCGCTGCCGCAGCGTGCACCCGGGCCCACGGCGGCGCCTCCGCAGCGTGTCCCCGAGTCCACGGTGGCGCTGCCGCGGCGGACCCCCGGTGCCACACCAGGCCTGCCACCGCGGAGCGACCTGGTGGCTGGGCCGGTCACGCCGGCCGCCACCCCGGATCCGGTCGTCGGTCCGTCACCCGTCACCGGCCCGGACAACGACGACCCGGCCCGGGCGAGGCGACACCGCTACCGCCTGAACTCCGAAAAGACGGCGTCGTTCTTCATGGCCCGACCGCGGGTCGAGGAGCCGCCGGCGCTGCTCTCCACCGAGACGACACCGATCTTCATGGGGATGGTCTCCGATTGGCTGACAGACCCCATCTCGGCAGAGGGAAACCGGGCCTGGAAGTCCGCTGCGGACGTAGGCTGGGACGCCGCCAACCGGGCCGCCGGGCCACGCGGCGAGTCGCGTACCGCTTCGGGGCTGCCGCAACGTCGACCCGGACACCGACTGGTTCCCGGCGGCGTCGACGGGGCTGACAAGATCAACACGCCGCCGAGGCTGCGCGACCCGGATGCGATCCGCGAGAAGCTCAGCAGGCACCAACAGGGCATCCGCGAGGGCCGCGCCGCCGGCCAGGCCGAACGCAACAGCATCTAAGGAGACAGATGAACATGGATCAGGGATCCGAGCTCAACCTGGATCAGGGATCCGCGGGCCGCAGCTCGCTCGACTGGCTGGTCTCGAACTTCGCCCGCGACGTGCAGGGTGTCACCCACGCGGTGCTGGTGTCCGCGGACGGGCTGCTGATGGCGGCCAGTTCCCACCTGCCGGTGGACCGGGCCGAGCAGCTGGCGGCGGTGACCTCCGGGCTCGCGAGCCTGTCGGCAGGCGTTTCGCGGCTGTTCGAGGGCGGCGGAGTGCTCCAGTCGGTGGTCGAGATGCAGCGTGGCTACCTGCTGCTGATGAGCGTCGGCGACGGCTCGCACCTGGCGACGCTGACGTCGGCGGGCTGCGACATCGGGCAGGTCGGCTACGAGATGGCGCTGCTGGTCGACCGTGTCGGCGCGTCCGTGCAGGCGGCGCCGCGGGCCGCCGTCGGGACCTGACCGCGAGGTGGCCATGGACGACAGCCAGAACTTCGCACGTGCCGGTGGCGGGCCGAGTCTGGTCCGGCCGTACTCGCTGACGTCCGGGCGTACCCTGCCGGCGGTCGAGTTGGCGCTCGAGGCGCTGATCCAGGCCCTGCCGGACACCGCGAACCGAAACTGGGAACTCGGGGACGTGGACGCGACGATCGTGGCATTGTGCGCACAGTCGCCGTCCGTGGCCGAGATCGCTGCCCGGGTCGGTGTGCCGATCGGTGTCGCGCGGGTGCTGGTCGCGGACCTGGTCGAGTCCGGTCAGTTGCGAATCCTGGCCACCCTGAAAGAAGACGCCAGCGACAGCGAACGTCGTGAACTCATTGAAAGGGTCCTCGGTGGACTTCGGAAAATCTAGCGCGCAACCCGGCCGGGTGACGTCGACCAAGATCGTCGTGGCCGGGGGGTTCGGCGTCGGCAAGACCACGCTGGTCGGTGCGGTGTCCGAGATCGTGCCGTTGCGGACCGAGGCGTTGGTCACCGACGCTTCGGTCGGCGTCGACAACCTCAGC